>JBDSXJ010000030.1:0-227409 GCA_039926185.1 Bryobacteraceae bacterium
CTACGTAGTCCAAGTGGAGAAATTCCTCGAGCGCTACGAAACACTTGTCAAAGAGAGCAGCGAAGCCGCAGTTCGTACCAGTTGGAATGCCGAGGAGACCGAGGCCGCAGGGGACTTCATCCAGCACGCCGGCGAAATCCGAGCCGAGCGCCTAGCCGCAGCTCGCGAAGGCCGCATGCCCAACTTCGTCCCGCTGATCAACAGCTGGGGCGGCGTCACGCTGGCCTACCGCCGTCGCTTGATCGATGCGCCCAGCTACACACTCAATCACGAAGAAGTGAACCTCGCATTGCAGGAAGGCATCCGCTTTGCTGAGAGCCTGACCCCCAAGGAAGTCGAACTCGACCAATACGGCCATGCCGCGGCGCTGATCGTCAGCAACGCAGCAGGCGAGAAGCAACGCATGCCCGCGCGCTCCATCCTGGTGGCCGCCGGAACGCAGCCCAACACCGTCCTCGGTCGCGAAGATACGACGAACGTATTCCTCGATGGCAAGTGGTTCCGGGCAGTCAACGAAGAAGGCCAGCCCGTTAAGCCTGAGAAGATCGCCAAACCTACGGAAGTCTCCGTTCTGATGTCCGTTCGCGAGGACGGCCGTTCCATCAGCTTCTTCGGCGACCTGCATCCGTCCTTCGCCGGCAACGTCGTGAAAGCGATGGCCAGCGCCAAGCAGGGTTATCCCGTCGTCTCCCGCTCGCTCGCCCGGCGACCCGCCGCTGGTATCAAACCCGACGCTCTGATCTCGCAACTCAACATCGACCTGCGCGCCACCGTAAAAGAAGTCGTCCGCCTGACGCACAACATCGTCGAGGTGATCGTGAAAGCTCCGCTCGCCGCGCGCGCGTTCCTGCCCGGCCAGTTCTATCGCCTGCAAAACTTTGAAACCCTCGCGCCGAGAGCCAACGGCACCGTGCTCGGAATGGAGGGCCTCGCGCTCACCGGAGCTTCGGTCGACCGCAAGGAAGGCTTGCTATCCACCATCGTTCTGGAAATGGGCGGCTCCTCCGACCTCTGCGCCATCCTCAAGCCCGGCGAACCCGTCATCCTGATGGGACCAACCGGCACGCCCACCGAAACCCCCGCGCATGAAACGGCGTTGCTCGTCGGTGGCGGCTTAGGCAACGCCGTGCTCTTCAGCATCGGCCAGGAACTGCGCGCCGCCGGTTCAAAGACTGTCTACTTCGCGGGCTATAAGAAGCTGGTAGACCGCTACAAGGTCGAAGAAATCGAAAAGGCCGCCGACGTTGTGATCTGGTGCTCCGATGAGGCCCCCGGCTTCGAGCCCACCCGTCCTCAGGACCGCAAATTCGTCGGCAACATCGTGGAAGCGATGGTGACAAACAGCGATCTACTCGCCGGAGTCGACCGCATTATCGCCATCGGCTCCGACGGCATGATGGCCGCCGTCGCCCGCGCGCGCCACAACGTGCTGCAACCGTTCCTCAAGCCCGACCATCACGCCATCGGCAGCATCAACTCGCCCATGCAATGCATGATGAAAGAAATCTGCGCCCAGTGCCTACAGCAGCACAAGGACCCCATCACCGGCGAAGAGACCGTGGTGTTCAGCTGCTTCAATCAGGATCAATCGCTCGACAAAGTCGATTGGGCCAACCTCCGCACCCGCCTGCAACAGAACGGCGTGCAGGAGAAGCTCACGAAGCAGTGGATCGACCGCAGCCTGCGCCAAATTGGCGTGCGTGGCGAAGCGGCACCCGTAGCTTAAGTCGTTTATGCCATCATGAGGGCAAGCAGCCTATGAAAGTTGAACTAAAACCGGAAGATGAACTCTTGGTGCAGCGCAGCTTGGAAGTGGGCAAGTTCTCCAGCGCAGAGGACGTCGTTCACCATGCCCTGCAATCCTTAGCCGCCGAGGAACACTGGTTTCAGGCAAACCAAGAGACCATCAGCGCGCACATTGATTTGGGAATCGCGCAGCTTGATCGAGGCGAAGGAATGACTCCTGAGGAGTCTTTGGCATGGCTCGAAACCCAGAAGGATGAGTGGCGCGCTCATAGATGAGGCGTTACCAGGTTTCCTTGAAATTTGGCCCTACATCGCTGAGGACAGCGAAAACACGGCGACCCGCATCCAATTCGAACTGTATGCGACCTTTGAGTCGTTGGCCGCGATGTCAGACGAATCCTCCGGAAACGACTATAACGATCCACAAATGAAAATGGGGTGCGCCGCGAACGGCACACCCCTTATGGATTCACTAGCGCGAATCTACTTCGGAAAAACTACGCCCAGCTATAGCCGGCATTCTTCATCGGCAAGTGACGGACACGATCACCCGAAGCGCGGGCGATAGCGTTCGCGATTGCCGGAATGACGGGCGGCAAGGACGGCTCACCGAGACCGGTCGGGTTATTGTTGCTCTTCACCCAAGCGATTTCGATGGCAGCCGGAGCACCAGCCATGCGCATCAGCGGATGTGTATCAAAGTTCTTCTGCTGTACACGGCCGTTGACCAAGGTGATTTCTTCACCCATCATCGCGCCCATTCCGTCGACGATGGCACCTTGCACCATGTTCTCGGCGGCGGAGGGATTGATGATGGTGCTGCCGACGTCGCCGGCAACCCACACCTTGTTGACCTTGATTTTCTTGCCGTTCACGGTCACGTCCGCCACTTCGGCGATGTAACCGGCATGGCTCCAATGGAAGGCCATACCCAGTGCGCGGCCCTTAGGCATCTTGGTGGTCGCCCACTTCGAGATCTCGGCCACCTTCTTGACGACGCCCGCGGCGCGTTCCGCGTTGAACCCGCCGCCACCGCCGCCGAAACCACCAGCGGGCAACGGAGCGATTGCTTTCGGATTCGCCAGGATGTCCAGACGGAACTGCACCGGATCCTTACCGGCCGCCATGGCCAACTCATCGATGAAGCTCTGGATGACGAAGGCGAACGCGTTGCTACCCGGAGCGCGCAAAGCGCCCGTGCGAACCGCGAGGGGCTGCACGTAAGTGTGCAGCGCGAAGTTTTCGACGAAAGGCTGCGGCCATTCCGTGCCGCCCAACGCCGCCGAACCCACTAACGTGATTTTTGCGGCCGGACCCTTGCCTTTGCCGTTCGCGGGCACAGCGTTCGGATCGTTCTTCTGGCCGTAGGAGGCGAACTTGTTCTGCCACGCGACCAACTTCCCCGACTTGTCCACGCCGCCCGTCAGGAACTGGAAGCCGCCCGGACGGAAGTAGTCGTTCTGCATGTCGTCTTCGCGGCTCCACAGCAGTTTCACCGGTACGCCGGGGACCTGCTTGGCGATGTAGCCCGCTTCCGCGCAATAGTCGTTGGTCAGCCGACGACCGAAGCCGCCTCCGCCGCGAACCATGTGCAACGTAACTTGCGCCGGCTGCAACTCAGCAGCATTCGCCGCCAGGTTCAAACCGCTGGCCGGAATCTGGCTATTCGACCACAATTCGAGCTTGCCGTCATGGAAATGCGCGGTGCAGTTCTGCGGCTCTAACGGCGCGTGCGAAATCATCGGATACGAATAGTCCGCCGAGATCACCTTGCCGCCGTTCGCTTTCAGATCCGCGAAGGCCTTCACCACGTCGCCATCGTTACGCGTTACGTCGTGCGGTTCTTCCTTCACCATCGCAGCGGCGGTTGTCGCGTAGGCGGTGCTGGTGTGGTTCGCGCCGCTGAATTTCGGGACTTCGTTCCAGGTAACCTTCAGCGCCTTGCGGGCGTTGTTGGCTTGGAACCAATAGTCGGCTACGATCGCGATGCCCGGTTGCAGGCCCGCCGTATCGCCATTGATGATATTGGCGACGTGGTCAGGACGATCCACCACAAACGCGTGCTTCACGCCCGGCATCTTCTTGATGTCGTCGAGATTGTTCGCGCCGGCCTTGGCCCAGAACGAAGGACCCTTTTCATACACGGCGTGCAGCATGCCGGGCAGTTTCATGTCGATACCGAAGATCGGCTTGCCCTGCAGAATCGCCGGCAGTTCCTTCGGCGTGTGCCGCTGGCCGATGATCTTGTAGTTGGCCGGGTCCTTCATCTTCACATCGGCGACGGCAGGCAACGGGAGCGTCGCAGCCTTCGCCGCGAACTCACCGTAGCTTCCACTGCGGTTCGACGCGCGATGATAGACCTTGCTGTTTTCGGTGGTGATCTGCGCTTCCGGAACGCCCCAGGTCTGCGCGGCGGAGGTGACGATCAGCGCACGGCCCAACGCGCCCACTTGACGCATCGGAATCCAGTTTTGCGGAGTCGCGGTGCTGCCACCGGCGATCTGCCCTGCGTACTTGGTGGCATCGAGATCGGTCATCTCGATCTTCAGCGTGGCCCAATCCGCGTCAAGCTCTTCGGCGATCAGCATCGGCAGCGCGGTGCGCATGCCCTGCCCGACGTCCGGGTTCTTGGCGATGATCGTGATCGTGCCGTCAGAGGCGATCTTAATAAAGTTGTTCGGATTGGTGGTATTGGCCTGCGGACCCTTGGCTCCGCCCGGCCCGCCGGGACCCTGCGCTTCAGCGGATTCCGGCAAAGTCGCCAGACCCAGCATGATGCCGCCACCGGCCAAAGAACTTACGCGTAGAAAGGAGCGGCGATCGAGTTGAATTTGATTTTCCATGATAATCTCCTTTTCCTTTAGAGAGCCGCGTTGCCCGCGCCGCTGCCGGCGCCATTGCTGCCCAGAGTCGCCGCCAACTGCACGGCCTGACGAATACGAAGATAGGTGCCGCAACGGCACAAGTTGCCGGTCATCGCAGCATCGATCTGCGCTGCGTTCGGTTTCGGAGTCTTCGCAAGGAACGCCGCCGCGGTCATCATCTGCCCAGCCTGGCAGTAGCCGCACTGCGGAACGTCCACCTGCAACCAGGCACGCTGTACCGGATGCGAACCATCCGTCGAAAGCCCTTCCACAGTCGTAATCGCCTTCCCCGAGGCGGTCGAAATCGGCGTAACGCAGGAGCGCGTCGCTGTACCGTTCACGTGCACCGTGCAAGCTCCGCACTGGGCGATGCCGCAGCCGAACTTGGTGCCTTTCATATCTAGGACGTCGCGCAACACCCACAGCAGTGGGGTATCTGCGGGAACGTCGACGGTTTTGGACTGACCGTTGACCGTTAGGGTATAGGGCATGGCGTCAACTCCTCAAAGAAAATTGGATAACTCGAAATGGCTAGGCGAAGACCTGATCCCAGCCCGGTTCAGATTATCACCGCATTTAGACCGATGTCAAGGTGGCCGAACAGCTTAGGAGGAATCAAGCGGCTCGCGGAGATCCCCACGCGGGGCAGGACGCGAATCGGTACTAAGTAAACTACCGCTTCTCCGTGTACAATCCCAAGCAATGCTCACACGAGTCCTTCGTATTGCACTTCCCGCCGCCGTCCTGGCACTCCTGGTGGTCCCCTCGCGCTCTGCGGATCAGAGCCTGATCTCACCTGGAGCCTCGTGGAAATTCCATGATAAAGGGACGAATCTCGGCACCGCGTGGCGAGCCCCTGCCTACGACGATTCGAGCTGGACCCAGGGCAATGCCCAGCTCGGCTATGGGGACGGGGACGAAGCCACCTCACTGGGCTTCGGTAGCAGCACGAACCGTTACATAACCTACTACTTTCGCCGTAGCTTCACCGTTGCCGATCTCAACAGCATCTCCGCGCTGACGCTGCGCTACCTGCGCGATGACGGTTGCGTAATCTATGTGAACGGCGTCGAAGCGGTCCGTTCCAATCTGCCGAGCGGCACCATCAGCTACTCAACCCTGGCGACCACAGCGATCGGCGGGACGGATGAGACCACCTGGCAACAGACTTCGCTTTCCAAATCGCTGCTCATCACCGGAACCAACGTGATCTCTGTGGAGGTTCACCAGCAAGCCGCATCCAGCTCGGACGTGAGCTTCGACCTCGAACTCCGCGCGACCACGCTCTCCACGGCCCCTTCCGTCACGTTAATCTCGCCGGCGAATTCGACAACCATCAATTCCAGCAACTCGACCTTTACCGCAAACGCCACTGGCCCATCGGGCCTGACCAGCGCCACGTTGCTCATTGGGCAAGCTCCGCAAACGGTTACCTTCAGCGGTCCGGCACAAATAGAGGACGCCCAGATCACCGCCGACACACCCACGACTCCCAATGGCAGTGCGGCGTCCCTCAACGTCGATGGGCAGACACCTCACGCGCACGCCTTGCTGAAGTTCCCCTCACTGATAGGGCAGGTTCCCGCAGGTTCCCTCATCAACTCGGCGACCCTTCGCATCAACTGCACGAACTCAGGCAACCTGATGCAGGCCTATCGCCTCACGGAAAGCTGGAGCGAAGATCAAGCCAGCTGGAATGAGCGTCAAATTGGCCTGGCCTGGTCAAACCCTGGCGCGGACGGCGCGTCCTCGAACGCCGGAGTGGCGACATCCGCCGACTGCACCGCCACCGGCCTGCGATCCATCGACATCACCGGATTCGTGCAGCAGTGGAGCGACGGCTCCCCGAACTTCGGCCTAGTCCTCACCGACTCGGGCACCGATGGCATCGATTTCTCGTCCAGTGAATCCGCCACTTCTCCGACGCTCACCGTGACGTACCGATCCGCACCTCAGGCGATCGAAACCAAGCCGCTCTCAGGCACCAGCGCGAGTGTGACGTTCAATACTTCGCTGACCGTCGGCCAGACCTACTGGTGGAATATCCGCGTCACGGATGCTCTGGGCCAGCAGAGCACAGCACCGTCCGATTTTCAGCTAACCCTCGACGCCGCTTCCCCGGATGCCCCCGTTCTCATTTCACCAGCCACCGGCTCGACCGGCATCAGCGCCAATCCCACGCTTGCGGTGGGCGTTTCGAATCCGACCGGTGGCTCGGTTACGGCGAATTTCCAACTCCGGCAGCCGCCCGCCCCGGAATTCACGATCATTGCGCTGCCCGATACCCAGCACTATTCAGAAGCCTACCCCGACATCTATACTGCACAAACCCAATGGATCGTACAGCAGAAAGCGGCGCGGAACATTGTGTTCGTCACCCACGAAGGGGACATCGTTCAAAACGTGTCCAATGTCACCGAGTGGAACCGAGCCAACACCAGCATGAGTTTGCTCGATGGCGTCGTCCCTTATGGCATGGGTCCCGGCAATCATGACGAGCCCACCTCGCTCTACAACCAATACTTCCCCTACACCCGCTATCAGGGGCTGCCCTGGTATGGCGGCCACTACCAGAATTTGAACGACGATAACTACCAGTTGTTTTCCGCTGGCGGCCTGGATTTTGTCATCGTGCATTTGGACTTCTGCCCATCCGCTGCCGTGATCGCGTGGGCCGATTCCATTCTGAAGCTGTATCCCAACCGCATTGGCATGATGACCACACATGGGTATCTTGGGCTGGGGGCGGTCCGTGATGTTCACGTGTGCGGCGCAACCCAATACCTGTGGGACGGCCTGGCCGTTCCGAATCCGAACCTGCACTTCATGCTGAGCGGCCACGTCAGCGGAGAGGCCCGGCGCACGGACACTCTTTACGGCCACCCGGTTTACCAGATGCTCGCCGACTATCAGGATCGGGCCAACGGCGGCGAAGGCTGGCTGCGTATCCTGCGCTTCGTGCCTGCCGAGAACAAGGTCTACGTTCAGACCTATTCGCCCTGGCTCAACCGCTACGAATCGGATGCCGACAGCGAATTTGCACTCGATTTCCCTATGGGAGGGGCCTGGTTCAGCATCGGCAGCGTGACGGTTCCCAGCGGATCCACCGCTTCTCTCACCCCGGCGCTCACCGCGGGCCAATCCTATGAATGGCGCGTTTCGGCGACCAACGCCAACGGCAAAGCCACGACCGGCCCCACCTGGACCTTCGCCACCGTGGGCGGCGCGCAGAACCAGGCTCCGACGGCGAATGCCCAGTCTGTGACGACTCCACAAGCCACCGCGCTCCCGATCACCCTCACAGCCAGCGATCCGGAAAACTCGCCTCTGAGTTATTCCGTGGTCACCGGACCCACAAACGGCACGCTCTCTGGTTCGGCCCCGAATCTGACCTACACGCCTTCCGCAACCTTCACCGGCCCCGATAGTTTTACCTTCCGGGCGAATGACGGCGCGCTGAACAGCAACACGGCCACCGTCACCGTGACCGTCTCCGGACCCATCAGCGTGTTTACCACGAACTTCAACGCAGGCTCAGAGAGCTTCAGCTACCTCGACAATACGTTCCGGGGAACGACCCAATCCTCCTACGCCAGCGGCGTTCGCGTGTCGTCCGGAGGGTTCTCCGGTGGAGCTTTGCAGGTCTCACTGGGCGGTATCAACAACACCACGATCAACGGCATGTCGGGCGGGTGGCGTCGGACCTTCACCCTCGCGGCCCCCGCGACCGTCAAGCTGACCTTTCGCTACAACCTCAACGCGGGCACCGACTACGATGCCGACGAATTCAGCCAGGTGATGGCGAGCATCGACAGCACAGTCCTGGGCCAATCGCCCAACGACTACGTGGTGCAGGTCATCGGGAATGGGAACGGCGGCGCGGCACAGACCACCGGCTGGCAGACCTTCCAGGCCTCCATTGCACTCGCGGCGGGGTCCCATACCGTGACCCTGGGAGGCTACAACAACAAGAAGAACACCTCGTCGGAGAGCACCGCAATCTTAATCGACGATGTCAGCGTGACCCGCTAGAGGAAGGATGGTGGGCGCGCAGGGATTCGAACCCCGGACCCCCTCGGTGTAAA
The DNA here is from genome assembly GCA_039926185.1 of Bryobacteraceae bacterium. GTDB lineage: Bacteria > Acidobacteriota > Terriglobia > Bryobacterales > Bryobacteraceae > Palsa-187. Next base: position 8,696 of record JBDSXJ010000030.1, read on the forward strand.
CGAGGTGCTCTAACCAACTGAGCTACGCGCCCTCACCTACCATTCTACTTGGCCGGCCCCTAAATCCCAACCTCCCCCCGTTTCACCGAGAGACTTTTCGTATATACTCTGTGGTGGACTCGAACCGTGGTTAGTGCAAAGTTGAGGGCTCTGCACATTGGGGAACACACGGAAGCAGAGCTTGGGGTGGTTCGGGGTCTTATTTTTCGTTAAGGAAGCTTTTCCTTACAAGGGGTCGAAAATGAAGTTACGTATTCTCAGCCTGTCCCTCGTGTCGGCAGTGGCGCTCTTCGCCCAAACCGACCGCGGAACGATAACAGGCACTGTATCTGATCCAGCTGGGGCTGTCGTCTCCAGCGCTCCGCTCGTCCTTGCCAATACCGGCACGGGCGCGCAATATCAAGCAGCAACTACCGAAACCGGAAATTATTCATTCGGCCAGTTGCCCATTGGTAACTATACACTCACCGTCACCGTTCCTGGATTCAAAACATTCATCCGTTCCAACCTGAACGTCCAGGCAGCCAGCACGATTCGCGAGGATATCGTCCTCGAAGTAGGCTCGGCTGCGGAATCTGTGACGATTACCGCGGAAGCGTCCATGCTCAAGACGGAAACGGCGGAAGTCGCCACCAACGTGACCAGCGCGCGTCTGAACTCGCTGCCCATTCTGGGTGTCGGCGCGCAGACCGCCAGTTCACACGGCGTGCGCAACCCGCTGGCAGCAGCGCAGTTGCAGACCGGCGTGCGTTTCGTCGCCAACTCCGTCGTCCGCGTCAATGGCGCGCCGAACAACACCATGGCCGTCAAGCTCGACGGGCAGGACATCACCAACAACACAGCGGGCGCGGCGTTCCAAGCCCAGGTGCAACCCTCGGTAGACGCGGTGGAAGAAGTCGCAATCCAAACCTCTAACTACGCCGCCGAATTCGGCCAGGCTGGCGGTGGTTTGTTCAACTACTCCACCAAGTCGGGTTCCAACCAGTATCACGGCGGCTTGTTCGACTACGCGGTCAACGAAGCCTTGTGGGCGGCCCAGCCTTTCAATAAAATCCGTCCCCTGCAGCGTCGCCACACTTTCGGCGGCAGCATCGGCGGACCGGTTTGGATTCCTGGCGTCTACAACGGGAAGGACAAGACCTTCTTCAACTTCAATTACGAGAAGTTCCGCGAATCCGTGTTCGTCAACAACGTAACCTCCACGGTGCCCATCCAGGCCTACCGCGATGGCAACTTCTCGCGCTTGCTCAGCGGCCGTTACGTACCTGCCACCGGCGGCACGCCCGCCACCTCGGCCACGAACAACGCACTGATCGATCCGCTGGGCAATGCGATTCCGGAAGGCGGCGTCTACGATCCGCGCACCGAATCGCTGGTCAACGGCTCTCGCGTCCGCACCCAGTTCGTGGGCAACATTATCCCGGTAGCTCGCTTTGATACCTCCGCTGTACGCGTGCAAGCCCTGATCCCGAAACCCAACCTGGGCAGTGGCTTGGTCACCAACTACCTGAATCCGTACCAGAGCACCCGCCTCACCCCGATCCCCAGCCTTAAGCTGGATCACTCCCTGAGCGACAAGCTGAAGATGTCCTTCTACTGGTCGACCAACGAAACCAGCGTGGCTATGTGCGCGCAGCAATGCGCCTCCATCGGCTATGCCGACGTCAACGATCCGAAGAAGATCTCGGTGATCGAACCGACTCGCGGAACCTTCATCGAATCCTACACGCTCCGTTACAACGTCGATTACACGTTGCGTCCCACCATGCTGCTCCACTTCGGAGCGGGCGTGCTCAGCAACGACTTTAAAGACAACGGCACCACCATCGGTTACGATCCGCTCGCCGGACTCGGAATCGCCGGCGGCATGGGCGGCGCCATCGGACGCTTCCCGACCTTCACGGGTCTGGCGGGCACCGGCGCATCCGCTGCGTACGGCGGCATGAACCAGCTGGGTCCCGGCGGCCAGACGCGCAGCCGTTTCCTGAAGCCGACTTTCAACGCCTCTATGAGCTGGATCAAGGACAACCACAGCTACAAGTTTGGTAGCGAAGTCCGCATTGAAGGTTATCCCACCAGCCCCATCACCAGTTCCAACGGCCAGTTCGCGTTCCTGCAAAATCAATCGACGAACTCGTTCTTGAACGGTAAGGCTCTTGGCGGCACCTTCGTCGGTTTCCCGTACGCCAGCTTCCTGCTGGGCCGCGTGGACACCGTCACCATCGGACCGAACGCCAGCGGCCGCTCCGGTCGTGCGTTCTATAGCTGGTTCGTTCAGGACACCTGGAAGATCACACGCAAACTGACCCTCGACTACGGCTTGCGTTGGGATGCCTTCACCGCGCCCCACGAACAATACGGTCGCGCACCTAGCCTCGATCCGAGCTTGCCCAATGCCAACGCGGGCGGCCACCCCGGCGCCACCGTATTCGAAGCCACCTGCAACTGCACCTTTGGCAAGACCTACAAGATGGCCTACGGCCCTCGCACAGGTCTCGCCTATCAGTTGGATTCCAAAACTGTCCTCCGCGCCGGTATCGGCGTCAGCTACTCCATGAGCCCCGGCTCTTTGGGTCAGACTGGCACCGGCAACGGCCGTACACAGCAGGCCACCAACACCAGCTTCGGCGATGAGTCGATGCTGCTGGCGAATGGCATCCCGCTGAAGCCGGTATGGCCGGACCTGCGCGCCAACCTGTTCCCGTCTGCTCCTGGCAAGATTGACCAGGATCCTGGCGTGGTCGATCAGAACCTCGGACGCCCCGCACGCATGATCCAATATTCGGTCAACGTGCAGCGTGAAATCGTGCGCGATTTCGTGGTCGAAGCCGGTTACGTGGGCAACCGCGGCAACTGGTGGATGACCAGCAGCTTGACCAATCCGAACCTGCTCAACCCGGCCATCCTCCAGAGCCAGTATGGTCTGGATTGGTACGGCAGCGCGACGGACCGCACTATCCTCTCTTCGCAGGTCAACAGCGCGGCCGCGGCCCGGTTCCAGAACCGGATCCCCTACGGCGGCTTCCCCACCAATTCCACGGTGGCCCAGTCGTTGCGCCCGTTCCCGCAGTTCACCAACCTCACAGTCACCGGCTCGCCCCTCGGCAAGACCTGGTATGACTCGTTCCAGATGAAGGCCACCAAGCGCTTCTCGCATGGCCTGGACTTCACCATGAACTACACCTACTCGAAGGAACTCCAGTTGGGCGCGGAAAGCGATACCGGTGGTGGCATCATCAACGACATCCTGAACCGCAACAACAACAAGCAGCTTTCGAGCAACAGCCGTCCGAACTGGTTGGTCATCGCGTCCAACTATACCGTCCAGAAATACTTCGGCAACAAGGCGATCAATCTCGCCCTCGCCGACTGGCAGTTCGGTTTCGTGCTCCAGTACGGCAGCGGTCTGCCCATCCAGACCCCGGCCACCACCGGCAACAACAACGCCAACACGCTGCTGCGCGGCACCTACTCGCAGCGCGTCGCGGGACAACCGCTCTTCCTGGTGAAGGACATCAACTGTGGCTGCTTTGACTACGGTCACACCCAAATCCTGAACCCGGCAGCGTGGACGGACGCCCCGAGCGGCACCTTCAGCCCGTCGGCCGCCTTCTACAACGACTTCCGCTACCAGCGTCGGCCGTCTGAAACCGCCAGCATCGCACGTAATTTCCGGATCAAAGAAGGCATCAACTTCATGGTCCGCGCGGAGTTCAGCAACGTGATGAACCGGAACTTGGTGGCCACCACCAACACAGCCGGCTTCGTCGAACCGTCCCTCAACCGTGGCGCGGGCCTGGTCCGCGACGCGGCAACAGGCACCTTCACCTCGGGCTTCGGCACCATCAACACCCTCGGCAACATCGGGGGACAACGCCAAGGCACCCTGGTCGGACGCTTGACGTTCTAACCAACCACCAGCAGTACGAAACGGCCCCTGCCCTCGGGTAGCGGGCCGTTTCCTTTTGGCACCTGCGAAAATAAAGGCGTGACCCGCGTAGTGATCATCGGTGGCGGCTTCGGCGGTCTGAATGTCGCTCAGTATCTCGGTAGCGCGCCCGTCGAAGTTACCCTGATCGACAAGCGCAACTTCCACCTCTTCCAACCACTGCTGTATCAGGTCGCCACCGGCGGCCTCTCTCCCGGCGACATCGCCTTCCCTCTTCGCAGTATCCTGCAACGTCGCAAGAACGTTACCGTCCTTCTGGACGAAGTCACCAACATCGACACAGAACGGCGCGAAGTCCACGTTTCAACCGGCGCCATTCCCTATGACATTCTGGTGCTCGCCGCCGGCTCCGAAAGCCACTACTTCGGCCACGATGAGTGGGCGGCGTTCGCGCCCACTCTCAAAACCATCGAGGACGCCACCGAGATTCGCCGTCGCATCCTGGAAGCCTTCGAGATCGCCGAGCGCGAACCAGACCCCGTTCGCCGCCGCGAATGGTTGCGATTTGTAGTCGTCGGTGCCGGACCCACCGGAGTCGAACTCTCCGGCGCCATCGCCGAAATCGCCCGCGACACCCTGCGCGATGACTTCCGCCACATTCACCCGGAGGAGTCCGAAATCCTCCTGCTCGACGGAGGCTCGCGCGTCCTCGGCGCCATGAAGCCCGACCTTTCCGAGAAAGCCGAGCGCTCGCTCATCGCCCTGGGCGTCCGACCCCGCGCCGGGATTCGGGTCACCAGTATTGACGCGGAAGGTCTCTCCGCCGACACTCCGAACGGTCCACAACGGATCGCTGCCCGGACCATTCTCTGGGCGGCGGGCGTCCACGCCGCCTCGCTCGTTCGAAACTTGGCCGCCCAACTCGGCATGACCGCCGACAAAGCCGGGCGAATTCCCGTTTCGCCGGACCTCTCCATCCCCGGCCATCCCGAAATCTTCGTGATCGGCGATGCAGCGTTATTCCTGCAGGACGGCGCGCCGTTGCCCGGCCTCTCCCCGGTCGCCATGCAGCAAGGTTGGTATCTCTCCAAGCGAATCGCCGCACAACTCCGCGGAGAAACCGTTCCCCCGTTTCACTACACCGACAAGGGAACCATGGCCACCATCGGCCGCAAATCCGCTGTTGTCGACCTGGGCTTCGTCCGCTTCGGCGGTGTCCTCGCGTGGCTCACGTGGCTGTTCCTGCACCTGCTTTATCTGGTCACCTTCCGCAGCCGCGTCAGCGTCGCCATCCAGTGGGCCTTCCAATACGTCACCTTCAACCGGGGCGCGCGCCTCATCACCAGAGATCGCTACCATTGAATATGCACGCCCCTCCACCCAGCGAATATGGCGCGTCCTTCGCTGGCTACATCGCCAAAGCCCAGACCGTCACCGACCCCATCACGGACCTGCACCTCCAACGTGACGAAATCCTGACCCTGCTTCGATCGGTGAATCAGACGCAGTGGCAACATCGCTACGCGCCCGGTAAGTGGACCCTGCAGGAACTACTCGGACACATGACCGACACTGAGCGCATCTTCGCCTACCGAGCCCTTCGCATCGCCCGCGCCGACCTGACTCCCCTGCCCGGCTTCGAGCAGGACCCCTACGTCGCAGCCGCCGAATCCAACCGTTGCGACCCCGCGCTGCTCCTCGACGAATTCGAACTCGTCCGCCGCTCCACCATCCTCATGTGCCGCAACTTCCCCGACGCAGCCTGGACCCGCATCGGCACCGCCAGCAACGGCCCTATGAGCACGCGCGCGATGATCTACATCCTCCTTGGTCACGCCGAACACCACCTCGACATCCTTCGCCAACGCTATCTCTGATGTCAGGACTACACTAGTAAAAACGACAATGAATCGCTTCTTATTGGCGCTTGCGCTCGTGGTGCCCGCTTTCGCGGCCGATCCGCCGCAAATCGAAATCTCCAACGCCGCGACGAAGATCAAGCTCTACGTCCCCGACGCCGCCACCGGCTACTACCGCGCCACGCGTTTCGATTGGGCCGGCGCCATGGCTAGCGTCGAATGGGGCGGCCATAACTACTTCGGCAAGTGGTTCGATAAATACGATCCTTCCATCCACGATTCCATTACCGGGCCCGTAGAAGAATTCGGCGAGCTTGGCTACAAAGAAGCCGCCGTCGGCGAATCGTTCGTGAAGATCGGCGTCGGAGCGTTACAGAAACCCTCCGATGCCCCCTACGACAAGTTCCACACCTACGACATCGCAGACGCCGGCCGCTGGATCGTCATCACCGCGCCCGACCACGTTGAGTTCCGCCACATCCTCACCAACACCAACGGCTACGCCTACGAATACCGCAAGAACGTCTACCTGATTAACAATGGCTTCGCACTGGAACACACACTGCGCAACAACGGCACCAAGCCCATCAAGACCGACGTCTACGATCACAACTTCTTCATGCTCGACGGCAAGCCCACCGGCCCCGACGTCTCGATCCGCTTGCCCTTCGCACCCAAAGCCACCGCCGACCTGAAGGGCCTCGCCGAGTTCAACGACAAGAAGATCACCTTCCTCAAAGAGTTCGGCCCGCGCGACACCCTCCTCACCGACATCACCGGTTTCGCCCTCAACGATTTCGCCGACTACGAAATTTACATCGAGAACAAAGCCACCGGAGCCGGCGTTCGCCAAGCCAGCGACCACGGCATGTCCAAGCTCGCACTTTGGTCCATCCGCAACACCGTCTGCCCGGAAGCCTACATCGACGTCAATGTCGAACCCGGGAAACAGATGCACTGGATCATCGCCTACCAGTTCTACAACGTCCCGAAATGAAGTCCTGGATCGCCCTTCTGTTCACACTGGCACCTATGGCAACCGCACAAAATTGGCTCGCATATATCGGAACGTACACGAAAGCCGCCAGCAAAGGCATCTATGTGGCGAGCTACGCTGTGGAAACGGGCAAGCTCACGCCCATCGGCCTCGCCGCCCACTCCATCAGTCCTTCATTCCTGGCGGTCCATCCGAATGGCAAGACGCTCTACGCAGTCAACGAATCGCGCCGCTACGCTGGCAACGGAAACTCCGGCAGCGTCAGCGCCTTCACCATCAACCACACCACCGGCGCACTCACGCTCCTCAATATCGTCCCGAGCCTGGGAGCCGATCCCTGCCACCTCACGCCCGACCACACAGGCCGCTGGCTCTTCGTCGCCAACTACAGTGGAGGCAGCGTCGCCGTCTTCCCGATTCAAGAGGACGGTTCGTTAGCTGAGTCCTCGCAGCTAATCCAACACACCGCCTTCACCGCCGCCGACCCCATCCGCCAGGAAGCCGCTCACGTCCACTCCGTCTACATCTCGCCCGACAACAAACTCCTCTACGTCTGCGACTTGGGTGCCGACAAAATCGTGATCTACAACTTCAACGTCACAACCGGCACGCTGAGTCCCCATAAAGAAGTGATGTTGAAGCCCGGCTCCGGCCCCCGCCACATCGCCTTCTCCCGCGACGGCCGCTTCTTCTATTCCTTGAACGAACTCACCGCCACCGTCACGATGTTCAACGCTAACCTCGAAGAACTCCAAACCATCACGACGCTACCCAAAGGCTACAAAGGCGAAAAAAGCGGAGCCGAAATCGAAATCGACCCCACGGGCCGCTTCCTCTACGCCTCCACCCGAGGCCACGACTCCATCGCCATCTTCACCATCGACGCGGAACAAGGCCGCCTGACCCCCGCAGGCTTCGCATCCAGCCAAGGTAAAACCCCGCGAGCCTTCGCCATCGACCCCACAGGCTCCCACCTGATCGTCGCGAACCAAGATTCCCAGACACTCGTAACGTTCAAGATCGACCCCGACACCGGTGCCTTGACCACCCCCACATCGCTAGAAGTCTTCGAACCCGTCAGCATCCTGTTCGTGAAGTAACGCGCGCACTCGTGCGTGCCGTGTCGAGACTCATCTCGACACCTCCCCATGCGATAATGACCCACGCCCCGAGGACCACGATGAAACCACTTCTCCTCTCCCTATCACTGATCACGTTCGCCAACGCCCAATCCGCCGACGACTACCGAGGCGGCTGGCGCACCGACGAAAAACCCGCCGCTCAACACACCTATGAATTCTCCATCCGAGGCGACGTCGTCCGAGGCATCTACTGCACTCGCTGCAGCGACGCGACCACACTCGCATTCATCGACGGCAAACTCACGCCAGCGGGCCTAACCTTTACCGTCACGCACGTGCGCCCCGACGGCAAAACAGAATTCCAGGATCGCGCCACCGCGAAAGTCGATCGCGGCAACCTCATCGTCACCGGCACCAGCGGAGCCAAAGGCGGCGGCAATTTCACCTGGACCATGATCAAAGACCCCCGCGGCCCCGACCCTCTCCCCATCCCCATCATCATGCTCCCCGCACGCGAAGTTCCCGTCCTCGGGGGTCGCGGCGGCGGCGCACCCAAAGGCCCGCCTGCAGGCGGTGGCGCGCCCGCAGCAGGCCCCGGCTATTTGCAACCCGCGCCCTGGAAACAACTCACCGCCGACGACGTTGTGGGGATTTGGCTAGGCTTCGGTGCGGGCATCAACAAACAATACTTTATCTTCAAAAAAGTGGGCACCCAACTCCGAGGCATGGTCTGCGGCCGCTGCGACAATCCCTACACCATGGCCGCCCTCGACGACATCGAGATCCAAGGCGACACCCTGAAGTTCAACATCCGCCACGACGACTGGGGCGACTACTCCATCCCCTTCGACAAACACGTCACCGCCCACATCGGCGCCAACGAAATGCGCGCGACGACCACGCAAGACAACTTGCCTCCGGGTCGCAACAACGGCGGAGCGTTCTCCCTGATGGGTCCCATCTCCATCGACGCTACAAAGGGCAATCCGTAGAACGCCATCGTTTCCGAACAAATATCAAGAATTAGTCCTTGACGAATTCTGAGAACTCGCTTACTATCGAACTCGTGCTTAACTTATTCCATTCCGGTCGCAGCGTCACGAACCTGCAGCCACGCCTCGAAAACGGCGTGTATTGGGTGACCTAACCTCATTGGAATTTTTGCGATTTCAAAAAGGGCGGCCACCGAAAAGGGGCCGCCCTTTTTACGTTTCCTGCACCTAATTTTGTGGCTCGGCGAACTCGCTTCTTCGTAGAAGCACCACGCTCTACGTGTGTCTGCTGATGTCCCGTAACCATTTTTCTTGAGCGGATGTGGCCGATTGGTTAGGCCCCGGGTCGCCAGCCCGGTCAACGGAGTTCGATTCTCCGCGTCCGCTCCATTACGAATTCGCCAGGATGGCCGTTGCGGTCAAGGCGTCGGCTTGAAACCCCGAACACGCACGTTCGACTCGTGCTCCTGGCACCAACTGTGACCGTGGCCGAGAGGCTTAGGCGGCAGATCGTGAATCTGTTCACGAGGGTTCAATTCCCTCCGGTCACCCCACATGTTAGAGACATAGAAAGCGAGAACGACCATGGCCAACAAGACTATCTTTGCAACCCTTCGCGGAGCTTTGCTTCCGAAGACCAACGCAGTCAACGAAGAGAACGCACCGGCCTACGAACTGGAGCCGCGGCAAGCTCTGGCGCAATACGCAGCGACCGGATGCTTCGGCCGAACGTTCTACGCAACCGCCGAGGCGCAGTTGGAGCGCGTGCTCGAACTCTGCGCCCAAGTGGAGCCGGAGTTCGTGGCCCAAGTGGCGATCTACTCCCGCACGCAAGCCTACATGAAGGACATGCCGGCGCTGTTGTGCGCGTATCTCTCGACGCGCGATGCCCGCTTGCATGAGGCGGTGTTCCATCGCGTGATCGACAACGCGAAGATGTTGCGGAACTACGTCCAGATCCTGCGATCCGGAGCCGTGGGCCGCAAGTCTCTCGGAACTGCACCGAAGCGTTTGGTGCGTGAGTGGTTGGCCTCGCACGATGAGACCGCGCTATTCCGCTCCAGCGCCGGACAGTCCCCGTCCCTGACGGACGTTCTGAAGATGGTTCACCCGAAGCCGGCAACGGCCCGCCGGGAAGCTTTCTACGGATATATGTTGGGCCGTCCGCATGCCGTGGACGCGCTGCCGGAATTGGTCTCGCAGTTCGAGCGTTTCAAGGCAGATCTGGGCGCCAACGTGCCTGACCTTCCGTTCCCGATGCTCTCGGCCTTGCTTTTGAAGCCTGAGCACTGGAAGGAAGTGGCCAAGAATGCCTCGTGGCAGACGACTCGTATGAATTTGAATACGTTCGCACGCCACGGTGTGTTTGAGGATGAAGCCCTGGTGCGTCTGGTGGCCGATAGGTTGCGTGACGCCGACCAGGTGAAGCGCGCTCGTGTGTTCCCGTATCAGTTGTTCACTGCGTATCGCAATGCGGACGCGGTGCCGCAGCTAGTGCGTGACGCCTTGCAGGACGCGATGGAGCTGGCGACCTCCAACGTGCCGTCCCTCGACGGTCGCGTGGTGGTGTGCCCGGACGTATCGGGTTCCATGTCGAGCCCGGTGACCGGCTTCCGCGTGGGTTCCGCCAGCGCCGTCCGCTGCGTGGACGTGGCTGCCTTGGTGGCCGCGACCGTGATGCGGAAGAATCCGTCCGCACTGGTGCTGCCGTTCGAGCAGGAGGTTGTGAAGGTGGATCTGAATTCGCGCGATAGCGTGATGACGAACGCCCACAAGCTTGCTGCCGTGGGCGGCGGCGGAACGAATTGCAGTGCGCCGGTAGCCTTGCTCAATCAACAAAAGGTGAAGGCGGATCTGGTGATCTTTGTTTCGGATAATCAGTCCTGGGTGGACGCTCACTACGGCGGACGCGGCACAGGATTGCTAGCCGAATGGGCGGTGTTCCGTCAGCGGAATCCGCAGGCACGTTTGGTGTGCTTGGACGTTCAGCCGTACGGAACGACGCAAGCAGCAGAGCGCGCGGACATCTTGAACGTGGGAGGTTTCTCCGATCAGGTGTTCGACGTGATCTCAGCATTCGCTTCCGGGAAGCTGGAAGCGGATCACTGGGTGGGCCGGATCGCACAGACGGCAGCCTAAACAATGGGCCGAATGCTGGGGGAGACTACATTCCAAAATGTCTCTACGTCTCCCCCAACTTTGTCGGCCTAAAACATCACTTGCGGCGAATGCCGAAGGAACTACATGACTGATAATCCGAGGGTCCCCGGTTCGAATCCGGGTCGCGCTCGCAAGGTGCGGTAGCTCAGTGGTAGAGCATCGAACGTTTCTTCAAAAACTTTGTCGCCGCTCGTTAAAGCGGAAACTGGCGAATGCCGGTGAGAGTACATGGCAGCCCTGGGTTCGAATCCCGATGTAAACGGCACCTCTCGCCTCCCTTGTCGCCAGTCTTCGAGTAAAATTTCCGGGAGAATGAAATGCAGAACGAGATGAACTACAACGTATTTACCGGAGCGACCGGCGTGCCCGTCAAGGCCTGGACCAAGGGCGTCGCGCTCGAAGACGAAGCGCGCACGCAGCTGACCAACGTCGCCCAACTACCGTTCATCTTCAAATGGATCGCGGCAATGCCCGACGTCCACTGGGGCATCGGCGCGACCATCGGAAGCGTGATCCCCACGAAAGGCGCGATCATCCCCGCAGCAGTCGGCGTCGATATCGGCTGCGGCATGATGGCGGTGCAGACCTCGATGAATGCGCGCGACCTGCCCGACGACCTGAAGGACATCCGCTCGGCCATCGAGAAGGCGGTGCCGCACGGCCGTACCAATCACGGCGGGCCCGGCGATCGTGGCGCATGGCACGACATTCCGCAGTTCAACGCCGTAGCGTGGGCCGAAGAACTGAAGCCCCGGTACGATGCAATCCTGGCGAAGCATCCCAAGCTCCATCACGGAAATCAGGTGAATCACCTGGGCACGCTCGGCACCGGGAACCACTTCATCGAAGTGTGCCTGGACGAAGCGGAGGCCGTGTGGTTCATGCTGCACAGCGGCTCGCGCGGCGTGGGAAATCGTATGGGGAACTACTTCATTGAACTCGCCAAGAAGGACATGAAGAAGTTCTATATCAATCTGCCCGACGCGGATCTGGCGTACTTCCCGGAGCACACCGAGTATTTCGATGACTACGTGGAGGCCGTCGGATGGGCGCAGGACTACGCCCGACGCAACCGCGACCTGATGATGAAGCAGATCATCGGCGCGGTCGCGGCATCGGGCAAAGTCCCGCCGTTCACCGCGGAGGTGCAGGCGATCAATTGCCATCACAACTATGTCGCTCGCGAATCGCACTTCGGCGAGAACGTGCTGGTGACCCGCAAGGGCGCGGTGCGGGCGCGCGAAGGTGATATGGGAATCATCCCCGGCAGCATGGGGGCGCGTTCCTTTATCGTGCGCGGCAAGGGCAATCCGGAAAGCTTTCACAGTTGCAGCCATGGAGCGGGCCGAGCAATGTCCCGCAACGAGGCCAAGCGTCGTTTCACCGTGGAAGATCACGCCCGCATGACCGAGGGAGTGGAGTGCCGGAAAGACAAAGACGTAATCGATGAAACTCCGGCGGCCTACAAGCCCATCGACCAAGTGATGGCAGCGCAGACGGACCTGGTGGAAATCGTCCACACGCTTCGCCAAGTTGTCTGCGTCAAGGGTTAACGAGTAACGCGAGATCTCGAAAGAAGATCTCGCGATCACTCAGCAACCTACCGGTTCGCTCGATCCCTCGGGCGAACCTCTCCTGCTTACACTTCCCATCAGAAGTATCTTCCTGCGCAGGGAAGCGTTGCACTTGTGGTTCGGGCAGGGCCGCCGTTGGCGGCTCCGTTGCCTGGACTGCAATCTTTAGTGATACTGAACTCCCGGAAGCCGTTGAAAGCATCGCGACACCAGCTCGTAGCATGGTGTCGACGGGAGACAGTTGAGATCGGATCTCGATAACATTGGCCGCGTTCGTTCGCGAATGTTGGTTGCAATCTTCAGAAGACGAGGATCGAAAGCGTGGTATGTCGGGCCATCCAGCCAAAAGAATTCCGCTAGATCCCGTTTGATTCATCGGTGGCCGAATACGCCCGGCGATAAGTCCGAGAGCCCCGGCCACCGCAACGCTCTAACTTTCCTGCAGCCGTAGTGTGTCTACGCGAGTCCCGCCCCGCTTGTCCCCACAAACACGGAGTAAAGCGACTGGCTCGCAACCATGAACAACCGGTTGCGCTTCACGCCGCCAAAACACACGTTCGCGCACTGCTCCGGCAACCGGATTTGCCCGATCGTCACGCCATCCGGAGCCACTACCTGCACGCCCGGACTCGCTCCGCACCAAACGTTGCCGTCCACATCGCAGCGAAGTCCATCCGCCGTCACCTTCGTGAACTGTTTCCGATTCTTCAACGATCGCCCGTCGACATCGAACACCAGCGTCTCGCCCGCTCCGGTATCGCCCACGTACAACTTCTTCTGATCCGGCGAAAACGCCAACCCGTTCGGCTGGTTCACCTCGTCCGTCAGCTTCGTGATCGCCCCACTTTGCCCATCCACGCGATACACCGCCTGCTTCAGCTCTGGCGTCGCGGCGAATCCCTCATAGTTGCCGCCGATCCCGTAAGTGGGGTCGGTGAACCAAATACTTCCGTCGCCCGGATGCACCACAACGTCGTTCGGCGAATTCAGTCGCTTGCCCTCGAACTTCTCTGCAATTGTCGTGATCTGTCCGTTGCCCTCGTATCGGGCGACGCGACGCCCCGCGTGCTCGCACGCCAACTGCCGTCCCTCGCGATCGAACGTGTTTCCGTTGCTGTATCCAGAGGGATTACGGAACACCGTCACCCGGTTGTCATCCGCGATCCACCGCAACTGAACATTGTTCGGAATGTCGCTCCACACCATGTAGCGCCCCACCCCATTCCAAGCCGGACCCTCCGCCCACATCGTCCCCGTATGCAATCGCTGGATCGGCGTATTGAACAACACATATTTCGCAAACCGCGGGCTCACGGTGATGATGTCTGGATCCGGGTACATCATCGGGGAATTGCCGCTCCAATCCCGAGGCGCGGCGTTCGGCGCAATCTGTTGCGCCAGGCCCGGCAGCGCCGCCGTGACACCCAGAGCAGCCGTCAGGAACGAGCGTCGATCACAGGTCGTTTTTTGCATACCTGTTAGTGTACCTAGATTTTTTTTGGAACTTTGCATTGCTGGCGTAACAAATTAAATGGAACGTCGTCGAACCAATGTAAGTAATTACTGTAGTAACCAACCTCGGCGAACACAGTAATTCAGTCATAACTTTTCTTCTGCGCCCGGTTGCCGGAAGCTCATTAACCCAATACATGCCAGCCGGAGGTGTATCCGGAGGTGCCTATGAATACTCTTGCTCTGCTCTTATGCGCTATTACGCTTGCCCAAAGCCCGAATCCATCGGACATGTTCCCGAGAGACGTCAGGAACCCGCTGGAGACTTTTGAATCGGTCTCTCGATTCCTGCGCCTACCCGACCCTCCGAAAACCCCGGTCGACCCGCGGCCCATTTCACTCGCACGCCTAACCCATAAGGTCCCGAAGAAAGCGCAGGAAGCCTTTGCCCGCGCCACCACCTTCGGCAACAAGCAGCAGCATGCCGAGGCCGTGCTCGCATTGGAGCAGGCCGTCGCCATCGATCCCGCGTTCGCCGACGCGTATAATAATCTCGGCGTGCAGCACTTCCTGCAGAGACACCTGGTCGAATCCGAAACCGCGCTGCGTCGCGCCATCGAACTGGATCCGGCCTTTGCGACCGCACACATCAACCTCGCCTATCTCGCGTTGACGAAAAATGACTCGGCAACCGCCAATCAGGAGGCGCAACGCGCTCTCGCTCTCGGCGATCAAGACGGGGAAGCGCAGAAGGTATTGGAAGTGCTGCGAGCGCGTCCGCTCTAGCCGATATCGATCCATCCATCGGCGGGCAACGTAACAGGAGCCAAGCCTTGGCGTTGGACAGATACTCGAAAACGTGAACCCGTGACATTGGCTCGCAGTTCTACGGTGCGACCAACGGCGGCCTGTGTCTCACTGGTTCCCGTGTCGAAAACAATCGAGAACTTTGCGTCTTCCGCCGCGCCATCCAGGCGCGCAAACACGCAGCCGCCACGGAAACCATAAAACATTTCGCGAGCCGGTGGAGTTCCCCCGTGCATGGCTCCGGAGCGGGAATCGGGACGGAAACGTCCTGCTCCCATCCACTCAAACGCCGATGTCACTTCGCCGTCCACGATCACGTCGATTTCATTGGTGGGCCGCTCATGCAAATCGCCCTCTTGCGGCTGATGGTGCAGAATCGGATGCTGTAGCACCTCAGGAACATCCAGATTCAGCGCCCGATACACGTTGGATAAGTGGTCGCGATAGATCTGATCGAACTCTTCGCGGTTGTCCGATCCGTGTTCGGGACCATACCACCAGCACCAGTCGCTGCCTTCGGCGATCAGGATTTCCTCGAACGCCATCAGGCGCGCGGCTTCCGAAACCTCGGCGGAATGGGCATCGTAAGCCCGGCGTGCGGCGAGTAGGTAAGTCCACGCTTTGTTGTCTTCCTCCGCGCCGATCCAGATATTGAAGTTCGCGTTGATCCACGAACCGGGGAACACATGCCCCAGCGTGTGCGCCTCGTATTTGGCCAAGGCTTCGGACACCGTGACAGCTTCGAGATCCGGAGCATCGGCGATGCGCTTGTACAGCTCACGAAGGAACGGCCGACCTTGGCGGTGATACCATTCCCAGGCGTTTTCGCCATCCAGCACGATGGGCACAAGGGCTTCGCGTCCACCGGCGTTATGGCGAATGCGATCCAGGAAGTGATCCGCGGCGGTGGAGGCATCCATGCGGGAATATTCAAAACCGATCAGATCGCTGAGATAGTGATCGCGGAACAACAGCTTCATCGCACGGTCGTCGCGCTTCCACTCGTAAGCCTGATAGGTAAGCTCGCAACCCGCGTCCGTTTGCAGCGTACGAGACAAGACTCCGTTGTCGCTGGCGGCCCATTTGAAGCCGCAGTCAGCGGCGAGAGCCAGCACTTCGTCGGAGACCGAGCCTTCCGACGGCCACAGCCCAACCGGATCGACTCCCAGCGT
The DNA here is from genome assembly GCA_039926185.1 of Bryobacteraceae bacterium. GTDB lineage: Bacteria > Acidobacteriota > Terriglobia > Bryobacterales > Bryobacteraceae > Palsa-187. Next base: position 24,680 of record JBDSXJ010000030.1, read on the forward strand.
GCGACGCATGTAAGCGCGGGCCCGTTCGAGTTGGATACGGGCGTCCTTGGGATAGCTGAACCGCTCCGGCAACGTCATGCCTGGACTCGACACGCCGCCCAAATCGGAATCGCAGAGCAAGGGCAGGATCGGATGATAGAACGGCGTCGTCGAGATTTCGATTTGCTTGCGCGCCGCGTAATCGCGATAGACCGGCAGCACGTCGACCAACGATTCGCGCTGCTTGCGTGTGAGCATTTCCTGATCGGCCAGGGAGAAGTCGCGGCCCTTGCGCATCAGGCCTTGCAGCTCTTCGTCCGCTGTCGCTTGGTCTTCGTCGAACCATACGAGCTGGCTGAAAATCTGCAAATCGCGTAGTTCCTGAACTCCGAACTTTTCGAAACGGCGGTCATAGAGTTCGCCATAGCGGGGATGCCGGCGGACCATGTGGTCGATGTTGGCCTGAAAGAAGTAGCGCATTGCGAAAAGGCGCTGCGCATCGGTCAGGTCCTCAGCGGGGATGATGGCGCAATCGAAAAATGGATCGGAAGCTTTGCCCGTGGCGTAGTCCTCGATCTGGGTGAGCATCGAGGGTACGAGATTGAAAGTCTGGTGAACCGTGGGGAAGGGATCGAGCACGCGCACCATGCCGGCGTAATCTTTCAGCGCGTGCAAGCGAGTCCAGGGAAGTTTATAGTGGCCGGTCCACAGATCTTTGTAGAAGGGCTGATGCATGTGCCAGAGAAAACATAGTGTCGTCATTGCGCCTCAATCGTTCGGGAAAATAGGTCGGTCAGGGGGCGCGACGAGGCGTCAAAGATCGTCATGGGTCGAAGTTTTAAGATTAGCTCCATTGTCCGCAGCACGGATGAATGGTTATAGAACATGCCGGAAACTGGTGCCGCGCGGCGTGTGTAGGGAGACACGATCAGCAGCGGTGCGCTTTCGCCAACAACGAAGATGGCAGTTTTGTTCCACGCGGGACTCTTCGCAAGTGTGTCGGCAATCTGGCCGAGGTACTTATCCGCATCGGCTCCCGCAAGGCGGATCACGGTTAAGCGGGGCAGTGTGGCAGGAAGCGTTTCAGGCAGCGCGGGACCGAACTCGCCGGTGGTGAGTCCGGCTTGGCGGGCGTTGGTGAGTAGCGTTCCGGCCGGCGGCTGATTGGTGATGTCGGTGGGCGAGAAACCTTTCCCACGGAGTCGTTGCGCGAAGTCGGAGGGCACGCCGGCGAGCGACCATTGCAAGCCCTCGGCCCCGGCGGCGTTGGGGATAAAGTGCGTCACGCTGGTGAATTCCTTGGACAACTTTTCGAAATTCGCGCCGCGAGTGGCGGTGGTCACGTAGATGACGTTTTCCACGGGCGGTGCTGCTGGAACCGCCTCAGCAGGATCGTAGGCGACGAGTTCCACGGCTTGCGCGGTCAGCGCGGCGAGCGATGCGGCTGTGAGTGGCGGGACCACGCTGATGGTAGCGTTGTGCATGTTCAGCGAAGCCAAGCGACTATCGGGAAGCAGGCGCAGGGCGGCTGGATACGCACCGACGGGAATGAATCCGGCGAGGCGGCTGCGACTTTCGGAGATGTCCGCGACCGCGATCGCGTTGACGTTGGAGCAGGCAACAAACAGTCGCGTCTGATCTTTAGAAAGCGTGAGCGCGGTCGGCGTCATGCCAGCGGGTTGGCCGGGAGAGAAGCCAATGTTCAGAATGTCGACCTGCTTCATCACGTCACTACGATCGATTCCGATGGCGAACACGTTGTTGGTGTTGGCCGCCGCAACGAACAAGCGCATGGGCGGAGCGGTTTCGTCGTCCGGGATTTTGCGATCGCTGAGCACCATGCCCGTGGGATGCGGAGCTACACGGATGCGGCCGATTTCTTCGCCGGTGCTGGTGCGGTATTGGATAACACTTCCCTCCGCCCAGCTCGACACGAAATAGGAACGGCCATCCGGATGAAATAGGATTTGATACGGACGACGGGCGCTTTTGTGGCGTTCGATGACGCGTCCGGATTGCGGATTGAAGACCAGAATTTCATCGTGAAAGAGGTCCGCTGCATAGACGAGGCGACCACCCGACGGGATCGCGAGGTCGCCGATGAAGCCGCCCGCCGCGGCTCCCGGCATTTCTTTTGCCAATGCGAGTGCGCCTTCCGGGGAGAAGGTGAATTCGAAAACGGAATTGCGTGGCCCGCCGCTGGTATAGAGGTTGCGGCCGTCGGGAGAGAACGTAACCCCTTGCCACGCATCGGCAACGGGCGTGGTCGAGAGGACAGCAAGCGTGTCCGTGCGAATCACGTTGATGGACGCGGGGGAACCCGCATTCAATACGACGAGGAAGCGACCATCCACGGAAAGCGCGGACGAAGTGGGGAAGGTTCCGACCTTTACCTGCGTGCCAGCCGCCTTCATTCGCCAGCCGATGGGAAGCAGTTCGCTGCCATCGGTGAGCGGTCCGGGTTGCAGCGCGGGTGGGGCTTGCGAGCAGAGAAGTCCGGCGGCGATTGCTAGTAAGAAGAGGCGTTTCATTCTGCGTACCTCTGTGCGATGGGGAATCTTCGGCCGATGCCGAATGCTTTGGATGTCACTTTCAAGCCAGGAGCAGCCTGCTGGCGCTTGTATTCGTTGCGGTCGACTTTGGTGACGATGTCTTGCACGAGTTCGATAGGGAGCTTCAAACTCGACGCGATTATTTTCGGCGAGTGGTTCTGCTCGACGTACGCTTCGAGGATCTGATCGAGCACGTCGTATTCCGGAAGCGAGTCACTGTCTTTCTGATCAGGACGCAGTTCAGCGGACGGAGGTTTGGTGAAGACACTCTCCGGGATTGCATTGTTGAGGCGCTTGTTGGCGATGCGTGAAAGCGCATAGACCAATGTTTTCGGCACGTCGGAGATCACGGCGAGTCCGCCGCACATGTCGCCGTAGAGCGTGCAATAGCCGACGGCGAGTTCGCTTTTATTGCCAGTGGTGAGCACCATCGCGCCGAACTTGTTCGACAGCGCCATCAAGGTAACTCCACGCAAACGGGCTTGCACGTTTTCTTCCGCAACGTCGGGGTTACGGCCCGCGAACACAGGAGCGAGTTCGTGCAGGACACGTTCGTAGGGTCCGGTGATGGAGATCAGCTCGCAGCGAATGCCCAGGCGCTCAGCCATGTCTTTCGCGTCGCGAACGCTGTGATCTGAGGAGAACGGGCCGGGCATGGCGACGCCCATGACGTTCTCTTTGCCGACAGCCTCGACGGCCACGGCCGCAGTAATTGAAGAATCGATACCGCCCGAAAGACCGATCAGAACCTTCTTGAATCCGCACTTCTGAATATAGTCGCGCGTGCCGAGGACGAGAGCCTGGTAGACGGCTTCCTGTTCATCAGGGAAGTCTTGGCGATGGTCGCCGGCGTTGGTATCGAGGTCGGCGATGATCAAGTCTTCCGCAAAACTGTGGGCAGAGGCGATGACTTCTCCCGATGCGTTCATCGCAAAGCTGGAACCATCGAACACTAACTGATCGTTGCCGCCGACCTGATTCACGTAGAGCACGGGCTTGCCGTAGCGCTTGGCGACGGAGCTATAGATCTTGCGGCGAATATCGCGCTTGCCCATGCTGTAGGGAGAGGCGTTGATGCAAATGAGCATCTGCGCACCTTGCGTAAACAGTTCTTCGACGGGATCGCGCTGGTAGAGGCGCTGCTCCCAATACGTGTGATCATTCCAGGCGTCCTCGCAAATCGCGAGCGCGACGGGCTGGCCGCGCAAGGAGCACAACTCGATTTTTTCGGCGGGGCGGAAGTAGCGGGCTTCATCGAAAACGTCGTAGGTGGGCAGCAGGGTTTTGTTCTGATTGAAAACGATCCTGCCCGCTTCGAGAACGGCGGCGCTGTTGTAGGCTCGCTTGCCGATGGAGTTTTCGGCGCGGCGGGCGTAGCCGCAGATGATACTGAGGTCCAGATTCGCCGTCTCGGAGGCAAAGCGTTGTAGCTCTTCGGCATTGCGATCCAGAAAGCTGCTGCGTTCGACCAAATCGCGAGGGGGGTAACCGGGGAGTGAGAGCTCGGGGAACGCGACGACTTGCGCTCCTTGATCCGCGGCCTGGCGCGCTGCGCGCACCATGGCATCCACGTTTGCGCGGAAATCACCGACGGTAGGATTGAGTTGCGCCAGGGCAATGCGCATGGATTTTACTATTGTAACGACCCGCTACTGTTTGCGCTGCAAAAGCTGATCGATGCGCAAGGTGAGTGCGTCGATTTTGGCACCCACATCGGCGCGCTGTTGTTCCGCTCGGGTCGTGTGGTGCTTTTCGAACGAAAAGGCACCGTTGGGCTGGAGTTCGCCACAACTGACCTCTCGGAGGTCATCGATACCCTGTCGATTCGCAGCCATGCGCAGTTCGGGCAGGGTTAGATGTTCCTGTCGCAGCGCTTCTTCGTCAGGCTTTCCGTTTTGAATCAAAATGGTCGGCGAACCGCCCAGTAAACGATCCAGGCTCGGATAGCGAAACAGGATGCGCACCACCGCGAAGTTCGCGAACAAGAGCGACGTCGCACCAATGATGCCTCCCGTCACGGAGTTATCGTCACCGATGATGGCGTTCTGGACCGTGTTAGAAAGCATCAGCAGGACGATGAGGTCGAAAGGATTCAACTGGGCCAGTTCGCGTTTTCCAAACAGCCGCAGGATCAAAATGAGGAAGAAGTACACCAGCACGGAGCGTACGATCTTCTCGTAAATGGGAATGGGGATGTCCAGTATGTGGGAGAGCACGCTTTCACACTAGCAAGGCTAGGGTTTGAGAGCGTCTTCGGCGATCTTGTTGATTTCGGGGCCCAAGGCGTTGATCTCTGCCTGGATCAGGCCGGACATGCGGGCGTTGATCGCAGGGATCTTAGTCACGGTCGCCTTACCCGCTGGGGTTTCGTAGAAGGCGAGCATCCCGTCGATTTCTTCATCGCTAAACGTTTCCGTGTAAGCCTTGACCAGGTCGGGGCGGAGCTTTTGCACTCTTTCCCTGGAGAGCTTGGCGATCTTGTCGAGTGCGGCGGTCATGCGGTTCTTCTGTTGCGGCGTCGGGCTGGGTCGGATCTGCTTCATCATACCGTCGACTTGGCTGACCACTTCCGCGACCACCGCATCCGGATTGGTTATGTCCAGGATGCGCTGGATTTTTTGCTGCTTGGATTGTTGGGCGGATGAGACGAAAGCGGCGAACAACACCGCCAGGACCAGAAGCCATGATCGTCCGCGCATGGGTTTATTGTAGCTCCCCAAATCTGAATCGAAGACAAAATCCGTTCCGTCACCATGTGACTGTCCCATGTACGGTTCCCGAACCGACTTTCGGGTTGCGTTTCTTGCGACGACCAGGAGCTATCGCGATCGGGGCTTTCTTCTTGACCTCGGAGGTGAGTAGTTTCTGGACGTGAGTGAAGAGCGTGGCGATTTCCAGGTCGTGCTGCGCGACTTGGCGTGCGAGGTCTCCGTTGGTCGCGAGGATGCGGCGAACTTTGACGAAGGTCCGCATGATCGCGACGTTGACGTCGGCCGCGCGGGCGCTGCGCAAGACACTGGAGAGCATCGCGACGCCCTGTTCGGTGAATGCGTAGGGGGCATATCGACGCCCGCCGCGACGTGTGTTTGAGGTTGCAAATTGCAACCTCAAAGAGGTGGATTCGTCGGGGGAGAGTTGGAACATGAAGTCGGACGGGAAACGCCGCAGATTGCGGCGTACGGCGAGATTGAGGTTTTTGGTGAGTACGCCATACAACTCGGCCAGATCGGCATCCAGCATGACGTTTTCTCCCCGAAGGACGTGAATACGCGCGGCGACGTGTTCGACACGGACTGTTTTGGTTCCAGCGGTTGGCATAGTAGTGGAGTAGGTTCAGCTCGCAAATATTCTCAGATTTGTAAGTCGAAGTGGCGTAGTCCAGAATGAAAAGGCGAACGCATGGACACAAATCTTCTCATTACCGGCCTGCTGTGGTACGTTGCGTTTCTATTCTCGACGACGTGTCATGAGGCGGCACACGCGTGGGCCGCGCATCGAGGGGGTGACGATACGGCGTACGCGGGCGGGCAAGTAACGCTCGATCCGATGCCGCACATCCGGCGAGAGACGTTCGGAATGGTGATCATGCCTTGGCTGACGTTCCTGACCGGCGGATGGATGATGGGCTGGGCGAGCGCGCCTTACAATCCGTATTGGGCGCGGGCGTATCCGCGGCGGGCGGCGTGGATGGCACTGGCGGGGCCAGCGGCGAACTTCGCGATTGTGATCGTGGTTTCGGTGCTGATCCAGGTGGGCATTCGCGCCGGGTTGTTGCAGTTGCCGGAGCGCGTGTTGCTGGATGGAATCGTGAAGGCGACTACGGGCGGGGCAATGGAGGGAGTCGCAGCGCTGCTCAGCGTGCTGTTCTCTTTGAATTTGTTGCTGGGAACGTTTAACCTGATGCCGTTTCCGCCGCTCGATGGATTCGGGGTGCTCGGGTTATTCCTGCCAGACTCGGCGATCCACAAGCTGATGAATTTTCGAGACTCGCTGGGCGCGATGACGATGATCGGGCTGCTGGTGGCGTGGAAGGTATTCGACTATGTGTACGATCCCGTGATGATGACGGGCCTGCGCATGTTGTATTCACCTCAGCTCTAAAATGCAACCGATTACTCAGCGCGGCGGTTGAAGAGTTCCAAGTAAAAGACACACCTAACATCTTCTATTTCTGTAGTTTCCAGGTTCAAGCGCCTGCGTGTGGGTTCGGACTGCGCCTAGGATGAGGGGCAATGAAACGCAAAGAACTCGCACGAGAATTGACCAAGACGACGCACACACCGCCGGCGGCCGCGCAGGACAGGGTGGATGAGGTGGTGCATGAAATCCTGCGGAGACTACGGGCGGGTGAGCCTGTGGATCTCGAAGGACTCGGATTAAAGGGTCCGGCGGTGAAGAGAATGTCGGCGCGTCCGGCCAGCAGCAAATGATGGATGACGCGGTACTGAAGCTGCTGCGGCGGGCCTTGGACAAGGGGCAGGAGATCGAGATCGACGGGCTGGGGACCTTCCGGCGCGATGCGGAGAACGGCTACGAATTTATGCCTGAGTCGCGCCTCAACGTGTTTATCGCGTATGTGGAAGAGGATCTGGTGCATGCCCGGCGATTGCGGGATGCGCTGACCGACGCGGGTTATGCGCCGTGGCTCGACAAGGATCAATTGCTGGCGGGACAGAACTGGACGCGCGCGATTGAGCGGGCGATCGATCTTTCCGATGCGTTCATTGCGTGTATGTCCTCGCGGTCGTTGTCCAAGCGCGGGCAGTTCCAAAGCGAGTTGCGGTATGCCCTGGATTGCGCGAATCGGATGCCTCTGGAAGAAACGTTTCTGTTGCCGACGCGTTTCGATGCATGTGCGGTCCCGATGCAGATCGCCAGGCAGGTGCAGTACGTAGACCTGTTTCCGGATTTCGACCGGGGGTTCCGGCAATTGCTGCGGTCTTTACGGAAGCGCAAGCCACGGCTACAGGCTCCGGTGCATTTGGAGTTAGCGTAGGAACAGATGGAGGACAGTGGATCCGGCGACTCCGGTGAGAGCGGGGACCAACGCAGGGGAAGCTCCACGACGGCGGAATTCACCGTGGACGGCGTGCCAGCCGAGGTAGAGGAAACTTCCGCCTGCGAGCGCCAGCAAGGCGTGAAGAGATTGCTGGCCAAGATACGGGGCGAGCACGCCTTCGAGGGCCGCGCCCACCAGCGTGGCGCCTTGCGCGACCGCGCACCACACCATTGCGGAACTGCGTGAGCGGAGGGCTGCGCGGGCAATGACTCCGAGGGCCAGCCCTTCGGGAATCTTGTGAACGGCGATACCGGCCAGGAACCCAAAGCCCAATTCCGGCACGCTCTGCGAGGCGGCGACGTTCCATCCATCGAGCGCGGCGTGAACCGAGGAAGCGATCAAGAGCGGCAGGGCAAAGCCATGCAGGCTAGTGGCACAGTGGTCGTGATCATGCGCGGGGGAGCAGGCAGGGCAGACGGGGTAGACAAAGCGATCGATCAAAAAGAGCAGCAGACAGCCACCGCCGAGCCACAGGAAGGCTCCGGGCCAGGACAAGGTCTCGGCCATTTCGGGGAGCACCCAGAAAAGGCCCACGCCCAACAGCGTTCCGCCGCCAAATGGCACCAGCGGGCGCGAGAGGCTCGAAACCGAGGTGAGCCAAACGCCTGCAAACGCGCACAAGACGGCGACAAACGTTACCCAAATGGCAGGGGAGAAATTCACAGACCTTTCCGAATATACTTGGAGTAATCGTATTCTAGCAGTTCGGCTGTTGGGGCCAATCAGTAAACGTTCTTTATTTATGATTCGGGAATCGTCTGCTCAAAATCCAAGCCGACGTGCGTTTTATGGCACGTTCATCCAGATCCTCGGCGGCCTCATGGCTGCGGTGGTGGCAGCCCCGGCTGCTGCCTATCTATTTCTCAAACCCAAATCTTCTGGCGTGGGCGACCTGGTAGAGGTGGCCGATCTGGCAGACCTTCCGGCGGGAATGCCGCAGGAAGTGGTCTACTATCGCACGCGCGTGGATGGCTGGAAGCGGTCGCGCGAGAAGGCCACGGCGTGGGTGGTGAAGACCGCCGACGATAAAGCCGTTGCGTTTAGCCCCACGTGTCCACACCTGGGGTGCGTGTATCACTGGGAGGCGGAACGGACCGACGCGCAGGGGCAAGCGGCGCAGTCCTTTGTATGCCCGTGCCACGCATCCACGTTTTCCGCCAAGGGCGAGGTGCTGGGAGGCCCCGCGCCTAGGCCACTGGATCGGTACATCACCCGCATTGAAGGCGGCAAGCTACTGGTAGGTTCAGAAATCGAAAAGGGGTAGCATGTTCGCCACTATTCGCGACTGGCTAGAAGACCGAACCGGACTGCCATCCGGCATCGAACATTTCTTATCGGAAGAGATCCCTGCCTCGGCCGGCTGGCATCAGGTGTTCGGCAGCGTGGCGCTGTTCGCGTTCCTGATTCAAGCGGCGACGGGATTTCTACTGGCGCTGAACTACGGCGCGACACCCAGCGAAGCGCACTCCAGCATTCGCTACATCATGACCGAATTGACCGGCGGACCTATGATCCGCGGTCTGCATCATTGGGGGGCCAGCGCGATGATTATCGTCGTCGTGCTGCACTTGGTGCAGACGTTCGTGTGGGGCGCTTACAAACGCCCCCGCGAAGCTACTTGGCTGGTGGGCTGCACACTGCTGCTGATGGTGCTGGCGTTTGGCCTTACCGGATACCTGCTGCCGTGGGATAACAAGGCGTATTGGGGAACAACGGTTACCACACAGATCGCGGGGCTGGCTCCGGGGGCCGGTCCTTACGTAAAGCGATTGCTTGGCGTTGAGGGCGACATTATCGGCAATACGACGTTCGCGCGATTTTATGCGGCGCACGTGATGTTGCTGCCAGCGATCACGATGTTGCTGATCGGGGCGCATCTCTACTTGGTGCGGCGGCACGGTGTGACGCCGGTGCCTGCGGATGCGGATCGTCCGAAGAAGCGCTTCTATCCGGAGCAGGTGTTCAAGGACACCGTGGCGGCGTTCGTATATGTGATCGTTGTGGCGCTGTTTGCGAATTTCGCGATGCTGGGATTGGGCAGTATGGCGGACCCGACGGATACTCGCTACATTCCTCGGCCGGAGTGGTATTTCCTGTTCTTGTTCCAGGTTCTGAAAATCTTCGAAGGCCCGCTGGAAGTTTTTGGAGCGGTGGTGCTGCCGAACTTGGCGATTGTGGCGTTGTTCCTGGTGCCGTTTTTCGATCGGGGACGCGCGCTTGCGGTGGGCAAGCGGACGATCGCCATCACCGTTGTCATTTTGTGTGCGCTGGGATGGGTGGGACTGACGCAGCGGGCCATCGCCACTACGCCTGAAAACATGGAGGATCTGGAGGCGGGGTTGCGGCCCCCACAGCCGTGGCGCGAAGTACCGGTCGACCAACTTGCCGCAATTGGGTATTTCCAGAAGGACAATTGCGGAACGTGCCACGTACTGGGGCGGTCGATGACAGGTCCAGATTTGGCGAAGGATGTTTCCAGCAAAGAAGCGAATTGGCTGCTGGCGCATTTTGCGATGCCGGTGGAGAACGGTACTGCTTCGACGTTGACACCGGGACAGATGCAGAGCCTGGTGAAGTTAACGACCAAGCGCGATGAGCGCGCGGTGACTACCTGGTCAGATCCGCCGAAGAAGGAAATGGCGGGGGCCATGCTGTATCAGGCGCGTGGGTGTGGGTTGTGCCACACGGTGAATGGCTCGGGGGCGAAGAATGCTCCGGTACTGAATGGGCTGGCAGGGCGCAAGACGAGGGAGTGGGTAGAGGGGCACTTCGCGGAGCCGAAGAAGTTCACCACAGACTCCAAGATGCCGGCGTATAAGTTCAATGCGGAAGAGTTGGATCAGATTACTTCGTATTTGATGGCGATACCGAAGTAGGGGGAGCGCTTGTCCGCTTCCTCACGGTCGCGGCTCCGTACCGAGCCGCCATGCGTTAGCATGCGGGTAGACGCGCAAGGGCCCTAGGACATCGTCAAGCCGAAGTTGATGTCGACGGCGGGGGCGGAGTGGGTGATGGAGCCGCTGGAGAGGAAGTCGGCTCCGGTTTCTGCGTAGGCTCTGGCGTTTTCCAGCGTGATGCCGCCGGAGAGTTCTATCGTCACGGAGTCTTTGGTGGAGCGGATGTGCGTGATCCACTCGCGGGCCTCTGCGGGAGTCAGGTTATCGAGCAACAGATGCGCCGCGCCGTTGGCCAGGGCTTCGTCCAATTCGGCTAGGGTGCGGACTTCGATTTCCACCGGCACACCGGCATCGCGGGTTTTCTCTAATGCGGCGCGGACGCTGCCTGCGGCGGTGATGTGGTTGTTCTTGATTAGCACCGCGTCGTATAAGCCCTGGCGATGATTCGTCGCTCCGCCTGCGGCTGCGGCTTGTTTCTCTAACCTACGGAGACCGGGGGTGGTCTTGCGGGTGTCGAGGATTTTGCAGTGCGTTCCTTCCATCAACTGCGCGTAGGCGCTAGCGGCAGTGGCTACTCCGCTGAGGCGCTGGACGAAGTTTAGGGCGGTGCGTTCGCCGGTGAGAAGCACTCGGGCGGGGCCGCTCACGACTGCGATGGGATCGCCTTTTTTCAAGCGAGCGCCGGACTGGTGCAGCAACTCGATTTCGCATTTGCGTGGAGCGATGGCGTCAAAGATGATCGGGATCAGTTCGATGCCTGCGAGCGTCAGGTCCTGTTTCGCGACCATGCGACCTACGGCTTTGGCGTCGGCGGGGACGGTGAAAAAGGTGGTGATGTCGCCGGTGCCAATGTCTTCTTCTAATGCTCGGCGGACAACGTCCTGGATTTGGGGATGCGAAACGTCGAAGGCCATCTTACTTGACGGCTAACATCCGTTCGATGGGCAATGCGGCTCGCCGGATCATGTCTTCGCTGAGTTCGATGCGGGGTTGCAGGTTGAGGAGCGCGTCGCGCAGGTTTTCGAGATTGTTGCGCTTCATGTAGGGACACTCGCTGCAATTGCAGTTTTCGTTGGCGACGAAGTAAAAGTTCTTTTCCGGAGCGAGTTTTTTGAGCGAGTGGGAGACTCCGCTCTCGGTCATGACGATGTAGTCCTGCGCGGTCTGCGCGACGCACCAATCGATGATGGCGCTGGTGGAGCCGATGAAGTCGGCGTGCTTCAGGACCTCAGTGGGGCATTCGGGATGCGCGGCGACGAGGGCGTTGGGATGCTCGGATTTCGCGGCGACGAGTTTGCGGGCGGCGAAGGTGTGGTGAACGATGCAGGCACCTTGCCAGATGGTCATGTTCTCGCGGCCGCTCTCCTTCTTCACGTAGTTGCCGAGGTTCATGTCGGGCAGGAAGAGAATGTGTTTGTCGGCAGGGATGGAGTTGACGATTTTGACAGCGTTGCGCGAGGTGCAGATGATGTCGCTCTCGGCTTTCACTTCGACCGAGGTGTTGATGTAGCTGACGATGACGTGGTCGGGGTGGCGAAGCTTGTAGGCCTGGATTTGGTTGGCGGGGCAGCTATCGACCAAGCTGCAGCCAGCTTCCATATCGGGGAGCACGACGACTCGCGAAGGATTCAGTACCTTGGCGGTTTCGGCCATGAATTTGACACCGCAGAAGGCGATGACGTCGCCTTCGAAGTCGCGGGCTCGGCGGGCGAGTTCTAGGCTGTCGCCGACGGAATCGGCGAGTTCCTGGATCTCGTCGACCTGGTAGTGGTGGGCGAGGATAATGGCTTTGCGCTCGCGTTTTAGGTCGGCGATTTGTTCTTCTAGGGTGGCTACTGCTGGCATCGACTTCAGTGTAACGCACGCGCTCTTGCGCGCCGTGTGGAGGCGTCGAGATGAGTCTCGACGCGGCACGCTGAGAGCGTGCGCCACAGATCAGCGATAGAACTGGGCGATGGCGGTGTGTTCCTGTTGGAACTGGGCGAGGATTTGCTGCTGGGCTTGGGAGGACAAGCCTAGAGATTGGATGGCGGTCAAGGGATCGTTGTCAGAGTGGACTTCAAGCTCGATGGAATGGCCGAGCGAATCGACATAGATGTTCGCGGCGTGGAGAATGCGCGCCAGGGGTTGGCCAACTGGGGGCTCGTGGTGCCAGAGGACGGCGTCGTGGATTGGCTGGGGGAGCTTCCATGCGTCCATGGCATCGGCGGAAAGGCTGGCGTGGTCAAAGCCCAGAACGATTCTTTCGCAGTCGAGCCAGGATTTGTTGGACTGTTTGTAGAGAGTCGAGATTTCGGCGTACTCGTGAGGGACGCCCATCGCAATCAGGAGGCGACCGATGTCGTGCAGCAGGCCAGCGACGAAAGCTCCTTCGGGATAGTCGCTTTGGACTCGCTGGGCAAGGAGGTCGCTGAGCATGGCGACGGCGGCCGAGTGTTGGTTGAAGCGCTCCATGGACCAGCCAACTGGGGGCTGCGTCTGGTTCATCATGCGAGAGATCGACATGCCGAGGACGATGTTGCGAATCTTCGCAACGCCCAGAACGGATAGCGCGCGGCGGACGGAATTCACGGTCCCACGCCGGGCGTAGGCGGCGGAATTTACGATTCGCAGGACATTCGCGGCGACTACCGTATCCTTTTCGATCAGGTCGCCGAGGACAGCGAACGATACGTCTTCGCCCGCGAGTGAGGCCATCAACTTACTCAGGATCGGGGAGAAGGGCGGGAGCTTGCTTAGAGAATCGAGGGCGCGCTTGCGTGCGTCCACGGGCGAGGAGGTGGTCACAACCACGTATCGGACGCTTTTACGTGAGCTTGAGGAGACGACGACGTAAAAGATCGAAGGCGGCGTTGCTGGTAAAGCCGCGCACGCGGTTGCGGTCGCCGGGCATGACGTACCGCACGGCTTCGCAGCCGTCTTTGGAAGCGAATCCTACATAGACGGTACCGGGAGTTGCTCCGGTGTTGGACTTGGGTCCGGCTTCGCCGGTGGTGGAGATGGCGAAGTCGGCTCCGGTGCGGGCTCGGGCTCCGGCTGCCATGGCGGAGGCTACCTGCTCGCTGACGGCGGTGTGCTGCACGATCAAGTCGGGGTCGACGCCGAGCAAGGTGGTCTTCATGGTGTCGCTATACGTAAGGAAGCCGCCGAGGTAATAGTCGGAGCTGCCGGGGATTGAGGTGATGCGCTGGCCTAGGAAGCCTCCGGTGATGCTTTCTGCGGTGGCCAGTGTGGCGTGGCGTTCGCGGAGCAGGGTGCCGATTACGGCTTCGAGGGAATCGCCGTTCTTGGAATAGAGGCGCGCGCCGAGAAGGGCTTCGATGGGGTCGCCTGCGTCAGCGAGAAGTTTCTCGGATTCCTCGGGAGTTTCGCAGCGGGCTCGGAGGTGGACTTGGATATCTCCGGCGGATGCGAGGACTGTCGTGACAGGGTTTGTGAACTTGGTGTAGACAGGGGCGATGAGGGCGTCGAGGTCGGACTCGGTCATGCCGGTGACGCGATAGAAGCGCGAGCGGATTACGACGCCGGGCAGGCGGGCTCGGAGGCGCGGCAGGCATTCTAGCTCGAACATGGGCTTCATTTCGCTGGGAGGGCCGGGGAGAAGCAGGATCAACTTTTCTCCATCTTCAATCCACAGGCCGGGAGCGGTGCCGGTAGTGTTGTTCAGGATCTCGGCTCCGACGATCACAAAGGCCTGGCGCTTGTTGATCTCGGCCATTTTGCGGCCACGGGAGCGGAAGCGTTCTTCTATGGCGTCGCTGACGTCCTGGTGGAACTCCATGGGGCGGCCGAGGGCGGCGGCTACGGCGTCGCGGGTGACGTCGTCTTCGGTGGGGCCGAGGCCTCCGGTGAGGATCACCATGCTCGTTTGACGCAGGGCTTGGCGGATGGCTTCGGTTAGCGCTGCGCGGTCGTCGCCTACGATTACTTTTTGGCGGACTTCGATGCCGAGGGCGTTGAGCTGGTCGGTGAGATGGAGCGAATTCGTATCGGTTTTGGAGGGAGTGAGTAGCTCCGAACCGATAGCGATGATGGTGGCATCCACCATTTAGGGAAGCGGCCGGCCTTCGACTCCGACGTTGACGCGGAAGAGGGCGTTGTTCGTGGCGAGGATCATCTGCTTGGGACTCATGAAGGCCACGCCTACGATGGAGGGTCCGGAGATGAAGAGCTCGGCTGCCCCCTCGGGGGTGATGCGCACTACGCCGCGACGTCCGGCTAGCGAGGCGGCCACATAGAGGTTGTTGTCGACGTCGAACGCCATGCCTTGCGGGCGGCCCAGGCCGCGATAGAAGACGGTTACTTCGCCGTCGGGAGAGACGCGGTTGACCACGTCATAGCTCGAGGTGGTGGGGCCGGTGACGTAGAGGAAGCCGTCGGGTCCCATGGCGAGGTGGTAGGCGGAGATGGAACGTTCGATGGTGGCGAAGACGTAAATCTGGCGGTCTTTGCTGATTTTGAAAATGGTGCCGCTGCGGTCGCCGACGTAGAGGTTGTCTTCGCGGTCGAAGACGATGCCGGTCGCTACGCCCATGCCTTCGACGTAGGTGACGGCGTTGCCGCTGGGGGAAACTTGATAGACGGTGCCGTTGTGGCGGCTCGATACGTAGAGCAGGCCGGAAGAATCGAGCGCGAGGCCAGTGGCGTTCATCACGTCGGTGACGAGGGCTTTCGGGTGCAGGTTCGATTCGATTTTGTAAACCGAGACGGGAGTTTTCTGGCCGGCGGTGCCGCTCTTAGTGGCGTAGATGTTGCCGTAGACGTCGACGACGGGGTTCGCGACGGGATGCAGGTCGTCGGCGATCTGGATGCCGATGTCGCAGGTCCAGGCGACGTCTTCGCTGGCTCCGAGGGAAAGTTCGCCCTTGCGCGCGCCCTCGGGGACCTTCACAATGAACAGCGATTCGGACCCGATGACGACCGGGGCGAAGACGCCGCCGAAGGTCGCTTGGGGACGCTGGTCACCAGTCAGACCCGTTCCGCGAATTTGAAATTCGCCGCCCGGGATCGCCGCAACGGGCGTTACCTGGGAAATCTGCGGGCCGGTGGGTCGTTTACGAAGGGTCACTACTATCGATTGAACCATCCGGCGATCAGCAATACAAGCGCGGCATAGAATCCGGCGCCGACGTCGTCCATCACAATGCCGGTTCCGCCGGGGAGTTTTTCGAGGCTGCGGACGGGCCAGGGCTTCCAGATATCGAAGAGGCGGAACAGGATGAAGGCGGCTAGCCAGCAGGCCCAATCTCGTAAATCGGGCACGGCGCAGAGGGCGATCCACTGGCCGATGACTTCGTCGACGACGACGGTTTGCGGGTCTTTGGAGCCGGTATCGCGGGCCATGCGGTCGGAGGCCCAGATGGCCGGGAGCAGGCCGACGGCGGCCATGATCGCGATGACCATGGGGTTCCAGTTCGTGTAGATGGCGACGGGCCAGGCGACGAGGAGAGCTCCGATGGAGCCAGCTGTGCCGGGGCCTTTGGGGAAGTAGCCGCAGTAGAACCAGGTCGCGATGATCCTGGCGAGCTGACTCACTCTTCTTCCTCAGGGTTGAAGTCTTCGAGTAGGACGGGCTCGGAGATGACGTACTTCTCCATGGCCCAGTTGCCGAGGTCGACGGTCTTGCAACGGTCGCTGCAGAAGGGCATGAAGGGGTCGGTGGCTTGGACCTTTTTTTGGCAGATGGGGCACAGCATAAGGGGCGACTTCGATAATAGCTTGCCCGGACATTCCGGTTCAAGAGACTGGCCGTCCTTACGAAGATCGCCGTTCAAGCAGTTTTTCTGCGCGGCGAAGCAGCCCGACGACTATCAAGACGAATTACTAAGCTCTTTCCCAAGACTTGCGCCGCCCTCGCCATCGTGTCTAGCGAAACAGAAACATTGTTGGGATCCAGCAGTCGGTCCAACTGAGAACGGCTGGTGTGAAGCTCTTGCGCCATCGATTTCTTGGTTATCTTTCGTTGTTGCATTGCTTGGAGCAACTGCCAGGCAAGGACGCGCTTGATGGCCACCGCCTCCACCTCTTCGCGGATGCCCTCTTCTACCAGGAAACTCTCGAAGCTCGAACCACTGTGGTCATGCGCTTTCGGTGATTTCTTCATACCAGGCCTCTCTCGTGCTTCTTCTTGTTGACTCGTGCCAATTCTAAGTCGGACGTTGGTGTGCGCTGCGACTTCTTGATGAACCCGTGCAGTAAGACCATCCGCCCTCGTTTGTCGACGTAGAACAGGACGCGGGCCATGCGATTCCCAGGGAGATCTGTGCGGACCTCGAAGACTCCGTCGCCCATCGCGCGACACACAGGCATGCCGAGGGGCCAGCCGAACTCCACCGTCTCAATGTCGTACCCAATCAACCTTCGTTCTTCTCTCGACGATAAGCTTCTGAGCCATTCGCGAACCGGCTCGCCACCAGCTTCGGTCCGAAAGAAGATCGCCGGGGTGCGTTTCGCCGGTTTATCGGGCACGCCTCAATGTACCACATGCGGTACAACTTATCGGCTGGCCGTGTAGGGTGAGAATTAGCGGGCGCTCAGGGTCGGCTGGATGCTGACCAGACGGGGCAGAGCGGATTGCGGGACGTCGACCAGCTCGCCGGAGAGGTCGTAGTCGTGCGCTTTGGTGATCTTCATGCGGCGGAATTCGCCTGCGGTCAGCGGGAATTCGCCGGGATCGGTGATGTAGCAGATGCCGTCGATTTCGGGGGCTTGGCTGGGGAGGCGGGCTTGCCAGACGAGGTCGGAATCGGCGGAGGGGCCTTCGACGAGGACCTGGAATTCGCGGCCGACGAGGGCTTTGTTGGCGGCTTTCGAGATTTTCTTTTGCAGCGCCATAATGTGACTCTGGCGGCGCTTGATGGTTTTCTGGTCGACCTTGCCGTCGAGTTCAAAGCTCTTGCTGGAATCTTCGTCGGAGTAGGCGAAGACGCCGAGGCGGTTGAATTTCGCTTCCTGCACGAACTGGCAGAGATTTTCGTAGTCGGCTTCGGTTTCGCCAGGGAAGCCCGCGATCATGCTGGTGCGGATCGAGACGCCGGGGATGGTTTTGCGCATCTTCTCTAACATCTTGAGGAAGAAGTCGCCATTAGAGCCACGCTTCATGCGCTTGAGGACGTTGCCGCTGGAATGCTGCAGCGGAATGTCGATATATTTGACCAGCGATTCGTGCTCGGCGATGGTGTCGAGCAGCTTTTGCGTGACGCGATTCGGGTAGCAGTAGAGGAAGCGGACCCACTTTTCGTGATCGGTGGGGATGTTGGCGAGCGCGGCCAGCAGGGTCGCGAGGCCGTCCTTGATGCCGAGATCTTCACCGTAGCAAGTAGTGTCCTGGCCGATGAGGTTGATTTCGCGCACGCCCTGCGAGAAGAGGCGCGTGGCTTCAGAAATAACGCTTTCAAAGCGACGGCTGCGGAAGTTGCCTCGGTATTGCGGGATCACGCAGAAGGTGCAGGGATGGTCGCAGCCTTCCGCGATTTTGATATAGGCGTGGTGCTTGGGCGTCGAAAGCACGCGCGGTGTGGCGTCGTGATAGAGATAGGCGTCGAGCAGGTTCGCCTTGGGGGTCACGCCTTCGCAGAGCGCGGTGATGTTTTCGAGTTCGTTGGTGCCGATGACGGAGTCCACTTCCGGCATGTTTTTCTTGATGTCGTCGCGGAAACGTTCGACGAGGCATCCGGCGACGATGAGGCGCTGCGCTCGGCCGGTCTTCTTGTATTCGGCCATCTCCAGGATGGTGTCGATAGATTCCTGTTTGGCAGGATCGATGAAGCTGCAGGTGTTGACGACGATGACGTCGGCGTCGGAGGGATGAGGGGTAAGCTCATGGCCGGAAGAGGTGAGCTGGCCCATCATGACCTCGCTGTCGACGAGGTTTTTGGGGCAGCCGAGACTGACGAATCCGATTTTCAAGGGTGTTTTTCCTACGGGTGTCGCGCGGGGCGAGACTTCTCTATTGTAGCGAGTTGCGCTGCCAATCTTGTCGGGCCGGGTGGACTGACATCTGGCCATGTGTTTTTCGCGTGGGACGGACGGTGATTTGGACGTCCTGGCCGAGCGAGGTGAGGAACTCCAGCAGGCGGGCGACAGAGAAGCTGCCGGCTCGATTTCGCATCAACAAAGATACTTGGGGTTGCTTTACGCCGAGCAGTTTCGCCGCCGCTACCTGGGTGAGGCCGCGCTCCTGGATGATGCGATGAATCTTCAGCGTCAGATCCGCTTTGACCAGCTCCTGTTCGGGATGGGGCAAACCGAGGTCGGCGAAGACGTTCTTGGTGGCGGCAGATTTCATGCTAATTGTGCTTTCCTCTGTAGTCGCGCTCGGCTCCGGCCAGGCGCTGACAAATCAAGTCCAGTTCCCGCTTTGGAGTCGCAATACCGCTCTTCGATTTCTTCTGAAAAACATGCAGCACGTAAACCGTGTCCCCAAAGCGCACCGTATACACCGAACGCCAAGTGTCACCTCGATGATTCGTGACGATCTCAAGAACGCTTGCGCCTCCAAATCCCTTAAGGGGCTTTGCAGAGGGATCGATCACGCCGCATTGAGCGGCGTACAGAGCGTGGCCGATTTCGCGACGAACTCCTATTGGAAAAGCCTGGACATCCTTTCGGGACGATCCAATCCAAAGGATAGGTTTGACCTCGCTCACCACTATACCACTATATGTATAGTGATATATTTTGCCTAGATCAGCTTTTTCCGAAGCGGCGGACGAGGGAGCCTACGCGGACCGGGACTCTCCTATTGTGGTGGAGTGTTCTGTGGCACTATGGAGCCGTGGTTTTTCGGTCCTTCATTTTGGTTCTGAGCGCGTTTTTACTGGCTGGCCAGCCAGTGTCTCCCATTAAGGACTGGAACTCGGTGCGGATCAAGCTTTCTCGCGAATCGGGTTTTTGCGTCTGCGCTGCATACGATGTGGAGATCCAAGGCAACGGGACCGTTCGATACAACGGCAAGTACGCGGTAAGAGTTCTAGGAGAGCAGTTCGGTCAGACGACACAAGCGGAGTTAGAGGAATTGGTCGCCGACTTCGTGCGCGCCGATCTTGGGAAGCTGCGTCCAGAGTACGGACACATTATGTTCGATGCTCCCAGTTACAAATTCTCTCTTTCTATCGATGGGTCGGTGAAGATCGAGGTTGTCGATTATCCGCTGGTGCGAGAGACTCCGGCGGCGGTGACGGCGCTGGAAGACGCGATTGATCGGGTTGCGCATACGGCGCAGTGGGTGCGGTGATACGGAGGGCGACCTGGGAGGTCGCCGCAGGCAGGGTGCCTGCCCTACCCGCCGCCGAAGCGGCGGAAGAGGGAGCCTACGCGGCCTTCGGGCGGGGCTTGCATGCCGCAGACTCGGCGGGCTAATTCTTCGCAGGAGCGGCCGAAGGCGCTGTCTTTGGCTACCAGGCGGGACTCAATGGCGGCGTTTTTCACCTGTTGGTAGTCGTTGGGCAAAGCCGCGTACATCGGGACGTGGGTTTTTTCCAAGCCTTCCTTGGTCAGGCGCTTGCCTTCCCAGCGGTTGCCCAGGACGGCAATTTTGTCGGGGACGACGCCGGCGGCTTCGAGTTCTCCGCGGCGGACTTCGACTAGTTTCAGGGACGCGAGTTCGGGTTCGCAGACGATGAACATTAAGCGAGCGGCTTGCGCGAGTTCGACGGAGGCGGGATTCAGGAGTTCCGGCAGGTCGACCAGGATGTAGTCGTATTGCGTTTTGACGAAGTCGAGGATCTGGAAATAGGTCGCCCAGGTGGGCTGCGGACCGGGCTTAAAGGGATTGGCAATCAGCAGGTCGAGCTTGCCTAGGCTGGTTACGTGTTGGCGCCAGCCACCCGGGGTCAGCTTGCCGGGGGCGGCTAGGATCGCAGGGAGGCCGCCTTTTTCGCCTACGTCGAGCATGACCGACAGGACGCCGGAGCGGCGGTCGCCTTCGATCAGGAGGGTCCGCTTATCGAGACTGTTCGCCAGGACGGCGGCGGTGTTCAGCGTGACCGTGGTACATCCGCTGCCGGCTTTCGAGGGCAGGAAGGCCAAGATGTCGGGATGCGCCAGGGGCCGAACCGTGTGCATCGCCTTGCGGGCAACGGCGTCGAGTTCCTGGGCGGAAAAGGGGGATCGCAGCCAAGCCGTGAGGCCGGCTTTTTCCATAGGCTCGGCGTCTTCGGCAGTGCGGTCGGGGCTGAAACCGATAATCGCGGCGCTTTTGGAGGCTCCCTTCAATTGCGAAAGAAGGTTCGTTGTGCCTGGCCAGCTGCTGACGTCGACCAGAAGGGCTTCGGGCGCGGCGAGTGCAATGTCGCGGGAAAGGGTCTTAGAGGGAGACGCGGCATCGTCCACCAGGACGACCTCGAATACTCCCGTGTCTTCGGCAATGAGCGGGACCGCGTGGCCGTGAGGGCCAGACGGTTTGAGGATAGCCAGACGAATCATTTTCTCGGACTATTGTTTCAGGGTCTGGCGAGGATTGCTACACCCACGAATGGGGGTTGCACGCGGCTTGTGGGTGCGGAACACTTATGAAGGCGGACGAGGGGGTTCGGCGAAATTCATGAAAACGATTCTTGGCACTTGTTTGCTGTTGCTCGCGGCGTTACCAGCGATACCGCAGGAAGGTCATCCGCTGAGCGGGACCTGGACGGGCGATGGCGGGGCCAATGCGACCATCCGGCATCACCTGACGATCGTCATGAATTGGGATGGCAAGCGAATCACGGGCATCGTGAATCCGGGGCCGGATTCGGCGCCGCTGAAAAGCGTCACGCTCGATCCGGCAACGTGGACGGTGCGGCTGGAAGCGGACCTCAAGGGCGATGACGGGAAGCCTGCGTTGTTTGCGGGCGAGGGCAAGATTGAGAATTTGGGTTCGATCCATCGCACGATCAAAGGCACCTGGACGCAGGGTGCTTTGCGCGGCGATTTCCGTCTGACGCGGGACTAACCATGCGCTTCGCTCTGGCACTGCTCACTGCCGCGACTGCGCTCGCGCAACTTCCCTTCTCCGCGACCTATGACGCTTCGCGCACGATTCGGTTGCAGGGGTCGGTGTCGCGCGTCGAATGGGTGAATCCGCGAGCTTACATTTTTGTCGAGACCAAGGATTCGAACTGGGCGGTGGAGATCGGGAATCCGCTACAGCTCGAAGCCAGCGGGTGGAATCGCGATCGGGTGAAGCCTGGGGATGCCGTCACGGTGGAGGGAAATCCGGCGCACGGGCAGTCGAAAATTGTCTTCGGGCGTGCGGTGAGCCTGACGGTCACCGGGCAAAAGGTATTTGTGATCGACGCGCAGCGGCCTCCTGTGGCGCGCGCTGCTCCGGCGGCTCCGCGGTGGCCGAACGGGCATGTTCGGCTGGGACCCGCTCCGGGTGAGAAGGGCTATTGGGGCCGGGCTGCCGATGCCCGCTTGTTCGAGACGCAAACGAATCCGGTTGCGATGGACGCAACGGGACTGCTGAGCAACCTTTCCGATGCGGAGCGCGTTGCGCCGTTGCTACCGTGGGCCAAGGGACTGTATGAGTATCGGCAGCGTAGCTTGTTCCGCGACGATCCAGCGCTGCGCTGCATGCCTCCGGGTGGGCCACGACAGTTTCAAGCGGAGGTCGGATTTCAGTTCGTCGAACAGCCGGAGCTAGGGCGCATCCTGGTGCTGCATGGCGGCGGGAATCGCAATTGGCGCATCATCTACACCGATGGTCGGCCACTGATGCCGGCGGACGAAGTGGTCGCGGGGTATTACGGGACGTCGGTGGGCAAATGGGACGGCGATACCTTAATAGTGGAGTCGACCGGCTACAACGAGAATTTCTGGTTCAGCAACGGCGGGCTGCCGCACACCGAGGCGTTGCGGTTAACTGAGCGCTTTACTCGAACGAATCTGAATGCACTGCGATATGACGTGACGGTGAACGATCCGCGCGCCTATTCGCGGCCGTGGACCGGCGGCTGGACCATTCCTTGGGTCGCGGGCAAAGAGATCGAAGAATATTTCTGTGAAGAGAACGCCGAATCGACGTTCGAACGGTAAGGAGCACACATGCGAAAACTGGCCATAGGATTGATCGCGATGCTGCCGCTGACGGCACACCATTCCTTCGATGCGGAGTTCGATGCGAACAAGACGCAGACGCTGCAGGGCGTGGTCACGAAGGTCGATTGGGTAAATCCGCACGCGTACATTTTCTTCACCATGAAGGACGCGAAGGGCGAGGTACAGACGTTCAAGGTGGAACTGGGGCCTCCGTATGCGCTGACGCGCGGCGGGTGGAAGAAGGACACGGTGAAGATCGGCGACTCGATCAAGGTGGAGAACGCGGCCATGGCGAAGGACGGATCGAACTACGCGGGAGCCACGCGTGACACGTTCCTGTTCCTCGCGACGGGCGAGAAGATGGTGATGCGTTGAGGGGACTGATTTTCCTGATCGCGCTGCCGTTGCTCGCGCAGACTCCGTCGTCCGTTCCAGGGGCCACCCCGCGCTGGCCGGATGGGCGCGTGAACCTGGGCGCGACCAAGGAGCAAAAAGGCTACTGGGAGATTCGTCCAGGCGGCGGCAACCGGTTCCCGCGCGCGGCGGATATTCCGATGCAACCGTGGGCTCGGGCGTTGTCTACATATCGCGCGGGTGCGGTGACACTCTATCCACCGCTGGTCCACTGCAAGCCTGCGGGCGGGCCGGGATTTTTCAATTCGCCGGGATTTGAGATTGTCGATGTGCCGGAGCTAAAGCAGATATTCATCCTGAACATCGCCGGCGCGCATTCGTGGCGCGTGATCTATATGGATGGTCGGGAACATCCGGCCAATCTGCGGCCTACTTATCTTGGCCACTCGACGGGCAAATGGGAAGGCGACACGCTGGTGATCGATACGGTGGGCTTCAATGAGAAGCAGTGGATTTCCGGAAACTATCCGACGACCACGCAACTGCATTTGACGGAGCGCATCACGCGTCCGAACGTGGCCTCGCTGAACTACGAAGTAACCTTCGACGATCCGGGCGCATTCACGGCACCGTGGTCGGGAAGTTGGACGATCGGCCCAGGTTCGTCCTCATCGCAATGGGTGGAAGGCGGCGAGGTGTTCGAATATATTTGCCAGAACGAAAGGTAGTACTTTTCCCATCGCCATGATCCGCCATGAAGCGGTATGCTGAGAGTGGACTATCGGTACGGTCCCCGAGCGCTAGGCAGCCACCGGGAAAAGAGGCGAAACGTTGGACGATCAACTAAAAGATCTGATGCAGGAGTTGGGCAACGCGATCAATGAATCGCTTTCTGATTCCGACCGTATCGCCGCTGCGATCGGGGAAATCAAGCGGTCGGGCTACGATGTGTTTCTGGTGCTCGAAGCCACCATTGGCTTCAACAAGCGCAGCGAGGATTCCGAGGACGACACGGAAGAGAACGTCGAACTGGAATCGACTCCTCCGAAGACCCGTCGTAAGTTGGGCGGCAAGATCAGCCTGACTTCGCAGGATCAGAAATTTCTGCGCGCACTGAAGATTTCCATCGACGAAGAGAATCGCTGACCGGAGCGCACTCGTGCTCGCGCTGCTGCTGATTCTTGCGATCCCTGCGGCTGCGGAAACAGTTGAGATCCTCCGCGATTCGTACGGCACTCCACACATTTTCGCGACCACGGCCGCAGGCGCGGCTTTCGGAGCGGGCTACGCACAGGCGCAGGACCGGCGTGAGGCGCTGCTCAAGAATCTGAGTGCCCCTGGAGAGTCCGTGGCGCTCCCCGCGGAGTTGCAGGCCGTAGTGACTGCGTACGTCGCGGGCGTCAATCAGGGGCTGGGCGAGTCGCGGGTGAACGCGGCGCAAGTGATCGCATTTTCGCGCCGGGCCTACACCTGGATTCACGGCTCGAACGACTTGTTCCTGCCACCGTCGCGCACGATTTCAAAATCTTTGATCGCAGTGCTGGATCCGATTGCGGATTGGAACGCGTCGGATCGTCCTTACGAGATGTCCCTGTATGCGAGCCAAGGGGATCTGTCGCTGGCTGGTGTGGCTCCGCCGGGGATGCCATTCCCGGTTGTGGGGCACAGCCAACGTGTCGCGATCGGGTGGTCGGGGGATGCAGCGCTGGCGGGGCCGCGTGCGCTGGAAGAGGCGTGGTCACTGATCACGGCTCGCGATCTTGGGGATCTGCGGGCTGCTCTGGCGATGCAGCAGATTCCGGGGCGAGCATCGTGCGGGACCGTTGCGGGGGAGTTGTGCTCCACGGAGGTGCCAGCAAACCTGGTTGTTCGCGAGAAGCTGCGGGTGCAGAACACATGGTCTTTCTCTGCGATCGAGGCGCTGGCGCTTTCGACGGAGGTCTATGGCGCCGAGGTCTGGGTGCGGCGCCTTGCGAGTCTGGATCCGAATGCGCGTCTGGTGCAGCAGCTTAGGCGCTGGAATGGCCGCGCGGATGCGGACTCGCGGGGCGCGCTGGCATTTTACATTTTCAAAATGGAGTTAGGCCGCGACGCCGCTGCCGTCGAGCCTCCCGACTCGCTGAGCAAGGCTCGCATTCTGTCGGCGATCACGCGGGCGCTGGATAAGCTTGAGACGGAGAACGACTTCAACGCGAACTGGGGTTCCGTGTTTCGCATCACCCGCGACGGGGCGCGCGTATCGGTTCCGGCGTTCGGTGGCATTCTTCCGGAGGCTGGGATCGAAACGCCAAGGAAGCTCTTCTTTCGGGATCAGCGAGCCTACGCCGGACAGGCAGCGACACGCGTCGTGGAGCTTTCCAACAACCCCTCAGCGACCTCGATCCTGTTGCCCGGCGTATCTGACGACCCTGAGTCGCGTTACTTTGCGGACCAAGCCCGGCTGGTGAAACCGAAATCGACTTACTTCCGCAACCGCCGTGAACTGGAACGTGCAGTCAGTTCACGGCAGCAGGTGACGTTCTGAACCCCGCAAGAATTGCCAGGAACTGTCGCTGAAAGTGTGTCGGGTGTGTCATTTTGCTTGTGGAAAAGTGCAGTTTTGGACTAGCCTCTCCAGGACTAGGCACCGTATCCGATTGAATCCATTATGCGTCTGTGCAAGTTTTGCGATGGCCACAAGCGTGCTTCAACACAAAGCACGGAGGGCACATAGATGCCACAGATGATTGGACGGGTTTTAAAATCAGAGGGCAGTCAAACCGGAGACAGGCTTCGGGTGTTGGTGGCAGAGACCAACGCCTCCGATCTGTTTTGGCTGGAAATGGTGTTCAAGTCGTCGCGTTTGCCGTATTCCATCGAAGTGGTGGCAGACGCGGACGCGGCGACTTCGAGCCTGGAAAAACGCGGACACGAACTGGACCTCATCCTGGATGGGTTCGGTATCCAGGAACAGGAACACACGGCGTATTTCGTTCTTGGGAATAAAATCAGCGATCAGGATGACCCGGCGCGTTACATAGAGAAGCCGTTCACCCGGCAGAAGCTGATCGACTGCCTCTATGAAGCGGAGCTGGATGCCTGGGCTGACCGGATGGGCGGCCGCGAGTTAAACGCAGCTTAGTTTTACTCTACCGACGCATGTCCTTCGCCGAAGGATTTGCGTGACCCAGGATCGGATGCGGGCGATAGTTTGCCTCAAGGGCCGTTACTTCTTCCGCAGTCAATTGCAGATCCACAGCACCAATTAGATCCTTTAACTGCGTGGCCTTGGTGGTCCCTACTATGGGAGCGGTGATGCCGGGAGCCTGTAGAACCCACGCGAGCGCCACTTGCGCGGCTGAGACTCCGCGAGCCTTGGCTATGGTGGCCACGGCGGCGGCGACGGCGAAATCGGCGTCCTTGAAATACATCTGCTTGGCGAAGCCGTCGCTTTTGGCGCGGGCGGTCGAGCCGCCCGTGGCATCGCGACTGCCCGTGAGGAAGCCGCGCGCGAGCGGGCTCCAGGGGATCAGCGCGAGGCCTTGATCTATGCACAGCGGAATCATCTCGCGCTCCTCTTCGCGGTAGACGAGGTTGTAGTGGTCCTGCATGGAGATGAAGCGGTGCCAGCCGTGCTCCTTCGCCGTGTAGAGTGCCTTCGAGAGCTGCCAGGCGGCCATGGAACTGGCTCCGAGGTAGCGAACTTTACCTGCGCGGACCAGTGAATCTAGGGCTTCCAACGTTTCTTCGATGGGCGTGTTCGGGTCCCAGCGGTGAATTTGGTAGAGATCGACATAGTCCATACCGAGGCGGCGCAGCGAATTCTCGCAACCTTCAATGATGTGTTTGCGGCTGAGGCCACGCTTGTTCTGGCTGGGGCCCATGACTCCCTGCACTTTGGTGGCGACAACAATGTCATCGCGCGAAGCCATCTCTTTGAGGTTTGCCCCGGTAATCTCTTCGCTGAGGCCGACCGAATACACGTCCGCGGTGTCGAAGAAGTTGATCCCCGCGTCCAACGCGATTTTGAAATGTTCGCGCGCGTCTTCCTTGTTGACGTGCCAGCCGGTGGTGCCGGTGGACCAGGCGGGGATTTCTCCTCCCCCGTAACTCATGCAGCCCAAACACAGCCTCGAAACAGTGATCCCGGTCTTGCCTAGCGTTGTGTATTTCATCCCGCCTATCAGTATCCTATGTTCATGCATCGCCTACTGTCCGCGACGTTCGCCGCCATCGTGCTTACCGGTTGCGGTGCCGACACCCAACCTGCGTCCAAGTCCACCTATTCGCTGTCGGATTATATTTACGGCAGCTTGGCGCTGTCGCCCGTTTCGGCCACGGGCAGCGGATATCACTCGCATAACGGGGTCAGCCTGGACGAGCAGCTCGACGACTACAGCGCCCAGGGAATCGAGGCAGGGCGCAAGTTCGTGGAGCTGTGGGAGGGGCGGCTGAAGCAGGCCTCAGCGTCAGTGGACAAGGAAGAGCGGGCGGACCTGGAACTGGTCAACAACCAGCTCGCGCTAGCTCGGCTGGAGATCGACTCGATCCAGAGCTACAAACATAACCCGACGATTTACGTGGAACTGGCCGGGAACGCGTTGTTCACCCCGTACATGCTGAACTACGCGCCGATCGAAAAGCGATTTGCGCACATAACGAGCCGTTTGACCAAGCTGCCCGCATTGTTCGCGCAGGCGAAGGCGAATCTGGTCGATGCTCCCGAGGTTTGGAATCGCGTAGCGCAGGAAGAGAATGACGGCAACATCGCGATGATCGATGACACGTTGCGAAAGGCGGTGCCACCGTCGCAGATCGCCGCCTACGAGCAGGCGGCGATCTCCGCCATCGCGGCGCTGCGCGACTTTAATGCGTTCCTCAAAAATGATCTTTCCAAGAAGACTTCGGATTGGCGGCTGGGCAAGGAGAAGTACGATCAGAAGTTCCGTTACGTGATCGCCACGGGGAAAACGCCGGAGCAATTGCTCGCCGAGGCAGAAGCAAGTTTCAAGGCTGTTCGAGCGACGATGGAAAAGCTGGCGGCACCGATGACGGTGAAGGAGGCTTTGGGAGAAATCGCGAAGGAGCACGCGACGCCTGCGACTTATATGGATCGAGCGCGAGAGACGCTGGCCGAGGCGACGGCTTTCGTGAAAGAGAAGGATCTGGTGACGTTGCCCGCGCGCGCGAATCTGCAAGTGATCGAGACGCCCGAGTTCATGCGCGGGATCTACGCGGTGGGCGGCTTCAATCCCGCTCCGCCGATCGAACCGCAGCTGGGCGCGTATTACTGGGTCACGCCGATTCCGACGAACTGGCCGAAGGAACGCATCGAATCGAAGCTTCGGGAATATAACGATTCGGGCTTGCAGCAACTCACGATCCACGAAGCGATGCCGGGGCACTACGTGCAATTGGAGTATGCGAATGACGTGCAGCCGCTGGAGCGCCGGCTGCTGCGAAATCTGTTCGCCAATGGGGCGTACGTCGAAGGCTACGCGGTGTACGCGCAGCAGGTGATGAATGAAGCCGGGTATCGCAATTCGAATCGCAACCTGGAACTGACGTTCAACAAGCAACTGCTGCGGGTGATCGCCAACGCGATTTTGGACATCAAGATTCAGACGCAGAATATGTCCGAAGCTGACGCCGTCGCGTTCATGGTGAATGAGGGATTTCAGGAAAAGGAAGAAGCCACGGCAAAGTGGCAGCGTGCGCAGCTGTCCTCATGCCAGCTACCGACATACTTCGCGGGCTGGAATGGCTGGCTCAGTGTGCGGGAGGCGTACAAGCTGAAGCAGGGAGCGAATTACTCGTTGAAGAAATTCAATGAGGCGGCGCTTCGGGAAAGCGCGGTGCCGCTCTCCACGCTGGGGACGCTGCTGAACTAGCCGTCCGCACGCTCTCAGACGTTGCGGAAAAAGGGGACGACAGGCTGAAGCCTGTCCCACCAAGCAGCCAGGTTGTTGAGAACAGGTGGGACAGGCTTCAGCCTGTCGTCTGTAAGCGCACCAAGGGCCTTTTTCCGCACCCTCTCGTTGCGTGCGGACGACTGGCGTTTGTTTTCAGCCGACCGAGGTGTCGAAAAGAGTTTCGACACGGCACGTACGAGTACGTGTGCCACGTTTGCCCGCTCGGATCTTTCGGACGCACAACACGAGTTCATCCTTTGGAAATGTAAAGGGACTAGAATGTGGCATGATCACGCGCCGCCTTTTCCTTCTGCGTAGCGCCGCTCTTGCCACTACGGTCTACGCCGCTCCTCGATTTACGATGTACCCGTTCACGCTGGGCGTGATGTCGGGGGATCCGTCGCCCACTGGGTTCGTGATCTGGACCCGGCTCGCGCCTGATCCGTTGAACGAAGGCGGGATGCCGCCGCAACCGGTGGAAGTGGAGTGGGCCATCGCCGAAGACGAGATGATGCGAAAAATCGTCAAACGCGGCAAGGCCGTGGCGTCGCCTGCCTTGGCGCACTCGGTTCATGTGGAAGTGAGCGGCCTGCGTTCGCAGCGGCCGTATTGGTATCGCTTCAAGGCGGAGACCGAGAGCAGCCCGATCGGTCGCGCCATCACCGCACCCAAGCTCGGCGATCCTCAGGCGCAGCTGAAAGTCGCCGTGGCCTCCTGCCAGCACTGGGAAGCGGGGCTGTGGACCGCCTACGATCACATGCTGCAAGAGCATCCCGATCTGGTGGTGCATCTGGGTGACTACATTTATGAAGGCCGCGTCGGCAATGGTGTTCGCAAACACAACAGCGCGGAAATCGTCTCCCTGGCCGACTATCGCAACCGCTACGCGCTGTATAAATCAGACCCTTCGATCCAGAGGATGCATGCGCACTGCCCTTGGCTGGTCACCTGGGACGATCACGAGGTCGACAACAATTACGCGGGAGCCGTGCCGGAAGACGCGCAGACGCGCGAAGCATTTTTGGAGCGCCGCGCCAACGCGTATCAGGCCTACTACGAACATATGCCGCTGCGTCTCACTTCGCTGCCGAAGGGGACGCAATTGCAGCTCTATCGGACGCTGCCGTTTGGATCGCTGGCGCAGTTCAGCGTGTTGGACACGCGGCAGTATCGCACCGATCAGCCTTGCGGGGATAAAACTATAGCTCCCTGCGAAGGCGTGTTCGATCCGCAAGCGACCATCCTGGGTGGCGAACAGGAGGCGTGGCTGAAGCAGAGTCTGGATCAGTCGCCAGCGCGCTGGAATATCGTCGCGAACCAGGTTTTAATGGCGCGAATCGACAGGGCTCCGGGACCAGAGGAAGCCGTCTCCACCGACCAGTGGAGCGGCTACGAAGCCTGCCGTGACCGCATGATGCGGTTCCTGGCCGAGCGCAAGCCAAGCAATCCGATCGTCATCACGGGCGACATTCACTCCAGTTGGGTTAGCGATCTGAAGGTGCAGTGGAAGGACGAGAAGTCTCCCGTGGTGGGTACGGAGTTCATCGGCACGTCGATTTCGTCGGGTGGAGATGGTTCCGAGGAGAACGCGCAGACGCAGTCCTGGTATCGAGAAAATCCCCACCTGAAGATGTACAACAATCGCCGGGGCTACATGCTGCTAACCCTGGACCAGAAGCAGTGCCGCGCCGACTATCGCACGGTCGAATACGTCACTCGCCCCGGTGCACCGATCCGCACACACTCCACTTGGATGGTGGAAAACGGTCAGCTCGGCGTGAAGAAGGCCTAAGAACTGCGATAAAACCCGCCTCAGGGAGCCAGGCTCCCACGAGGCGGGATCGGTTTAGCTACGTTTGCGACGCAGCAGTCCGAGCAAAATCATGCCACCACCGATCATCCCAGAGGTGGACGGTTCCGGCACTGCGTTGGCGTTGATGCCGGTATCCGCAGGCAGTGCATTCACCCGGATTTGGGCGATGTCTGCGAGTCCCACGGTCGAGGAGATCGTGACACGGGAGATTAAGTCCGGACCCGAAGCGACCACGTTGATGAAATTCTGGCCGACCGAACTGAGCGACAGCCCTGTCACTGTCGTCGCTACGTTCGCTTGATTGTACGCGGTGAAGGTTGCGGTTCCGGTCGCTAGCGCGTCCAGGTTGAACACCATTCGCTGAAACAGTTGCCCAGCCGAGAAACGGATGTCCAGGCTGGTAAAGCTGCCGTCCACCGCTTCGACCCGGGCTTGACCGTTTGACGGTGCAGTCAAGGTTTCGGTGCCGAGGATATTCAGTAACGCACCATCGTTGGCCGTACCTTGAATCATCAAGCCGGTCGCTCCGCCCGGGAGTTGAACTGTTCCGAGTGCACCGCTTGCGGATTGGTCCGTGTTGATAATGATTGCAGCACTGCCGATGCTGGAAAACATGGCGAGCCCGATTACGGCGAAAGCCGCATGGCTAAATCTAAGCATTCTAATTCTCCTCTGTGGCTGCTTGGGTGCAGTTCTCCACACAGGGTTGATCCGCTCAAGAGCGAAGTACTACATAAAAAATTGGGCTGGATCTAGGGTATTTTGCGGGTAGACAAAAGCGCTAGTACTTTAGTTTTTTTTAGCGGGCAAATGGGAGCATTCGTAAGCCTTCGTGGAAATCAGCGGCGTCCTGCATAGAAAACGTGAGTGGTGGTCGGAAGATGAGAGTGTTGCCGCGCGCAGCGATCAGGATGCCGCGTTCGTGGAGATGCTGGATGGCCAATGGAGCGTCGGGAACATCGATCTCCCAACAGAGACCGGCACCGCGCGCAGTGAACGCGCTGAAGTCGGGCGACCATTGGGGCGGCCGCAGGACATCCAATACCGCGAGGCCCGCAGCGCAGGCGACTGGTCCGCCGCCAGTGCCGGTGTCAAAAGGAGCCCCGAGATCAGGTCGCGTGACGACAGCGGACATGGGAAAACCGTTGCCCATCGAATCGCCGATCACAACGATGTCGGGCGTCACACCGTGGCGCGCGAATTCCCAGAAGGGCTCACCGACTCGTCCCATGCCAGTCTGCATTTCGAGCGCGACATTCAGTCCGCCAGCAGCGCGGACGGTGGCGTAGGTCTGCTCAAGATAACCGGGGTCGAAGGTACCCTCGGCGAAGAAGGCGCACAGGCCTCGACCGCCGGATTCGATGGCTTGGGCACATTCAGCGACTTGTGACGCATCCCCGCGGGCTGCGGCGTGGACCCAGAATTTGCGGCGGCTGGGACTCATGCTGGCAAGCGAGGTTGTCATGCCGTGATCGGTGTCGTCATGCACAATGACGTCCTTGCCTGGACGATGGACTCGGGCCAGGCGCAGCGCGACTTCCGTGGCTTCGCTGACGGAGTGGACCAGGTAGCAGACGGATAGCGGTTCGGGGAACCTAGTTAGGAGGCGCGCGATGTAGCGCTCCCGAATGTCGTCTTCGGGGGAGGCCAGTTGACGTGCGATCGCCTCGGTAACACGTGGGTGGCCGAGGCCTACCAGTGCGTTGGTAATGCCAGCATCCAATGCCACAAGGGCTATTGTACGGGACCGAGCAAGCGATCTGCCTCGGCGGAGAGTTGTTGGACTTTGGCCTGGCGGCGCGCGATGGCTTGGCGCAGGTATGCGGCCTGGCTTTGCAACTGGACCATGTCTTCCTCGATCTCCTCGGGCGAACGGAATTCTGTGACCGGCGCCACGACGACCGGCGGAACGAAGCGAGCCGAGGTCCAATGGATTCGCCCGGAGCGGGTGGATGTGGAGAGAAGGATTTCAACGTCTCCGCTGCGAGCTGCATAGGTGGCGCTACTGCTGCCAGGCGCGACGGGAAGAACGGTTCGGCCTTCGGCTTCCGTGATCTCGAGAAACGCGTCGGGGGAAGTGGCGGCTTTCGGGTCCCATTGAATCACCAGTTGGCCTTGGGTTTCGTGGAGAGATAGCTCGATGGGCGGAGGCGGGAGCATCGGTTGCAAATAGGCGAGGGCTGCCACTGGTCCGGCCAGCAGACCGGTGAAGCCGAAGGCCCATTTCCAGAGGTTCGGCCGAGAGGTTTGCGATTTGCGGCGGGTTAGTTGGGGATCGGCCTGCGTGGCGGCCTCCGCGACTAAAAACTCTTCGTGGCTGCGGACCGCTTGCATCGACCCGTCAGCCTCGCGCGCGAAGAATCCGGCGCGGCCTCCGGCGATGACCAGTGCGATGCCTCCGCTCAAGCGGTCGACTTGTTCGAGATCTGCGTCGGTGAGGAATACTTCTCCGCGAGCGCGCGTGATGTAGATTCCGACGGGCTCGGTTCCCGCGATGCGCGGATCACCGGCTTCGGGCGTGCGGATCGCAGTGGAAATGCGGACTTCATTGCTTTCGCGGCGTCCGAACAGGTAGCCGCGATCATGTTCGCCCGGACTTTGCGCGCGAATGTCATGAATGATGTCCGGTGGGAATTCGACCTTGACGGAACTCTTGTTGGGGGCCCAACGACGGTACAGGATGGTTCGCATGGCTGCACGAATAGAGTGCGCCGAGCGGGCGAGAATTCTCAGACGATCAGACTTCGACGACTGTTCGCCCGGCAATTCTGTAGCGGCCCGATACAATCAGCGCGATGGCTTCGCTGTAGATGCGATGCTCTTCTTTCAGAATGCGCGCGGAGAGCGTGTCGTCGGTATCGTCGTCAAGAATCGGGACGACGGCTTGGCGGACAATCGGCCCGCTGTCGAGGCCTTCGTCGACGAAGTGGACGGTGCAGCCTGTGAATTTGACGCCGTGGGCCAGGGCCTGGTGTTGCGAGTCGAGGCCGGGGAATGCGGGCAGCAGCGACGGGTGGATGTTCAGGATGCGGTTGCGGAAGTGGGCGATGACCGGAGCGCTCAGCAGTCGCATGTAGCCGGCGAGGCAGACCAGATCGACCTTGTGTTTCTCGAGTTGCTCGATCAGCGCTTGATCGCGCGCGGGGCCGCTCACGGTGAACGTCGGGATGCCGCGCTTTTCAGCGAGGGCGAGGCCGGGGGCATCCGCGCGATTGGACAGGACGACTGCGATTTCGGCTTTCAGTTTTCCGGCGGCGATCGCGTCGGCGATGGCGATGAAGTTGGAGCCTCGGCCGGAAAGCAGGATGCCGAGGCGCTTACTCATACACGACGCCGGAGCCCTTTTGAATGGTTCCGATTTGATACCAAGGCTCTTTCAGCTTCTTCAGGATTTTGGCTGCGTCCTTGAGGTCGCGCTCGGCGATCACGAAGATCATGCCGATGCCGAGGTTGAAGGTGCGGCGATAGTCGTCGTCGGGAACGTTGCCGATGATCTTCATCAATTCGAAGATCTTCAGCACAGGCCAGGAGCCAAGTTCCACATGTGCGGCGAGCCCCTTGGGCAGCACGCGCGGAGTGTTGTCGGTAATGCCTCCACCGGTAATGTGCGCGGCGGCCTTGAGAATCTTCGCGTCATCGAGCGCACGCAGAGGCTTGAGGTAGCTGCGGTGAACCTTGAGCAACGCGTCGGCCACGGTACCGCCAATTTCCGGGATCACGGTTTCGGGTTTGTACTTCGCGACGTCGAACAGGAGCTTGCGGGCCAGCGAATAACCGTTGGTGTGGAGGCCACTGGAAGGCAAGCCGATGAGAATGTCGCCCTTTTTCACGTGTGCTCCGGTGAGCATGCGTTTGCGTTCGACCGCGCCGACGATGAAACCGGCGAGGTCATAATCGCCGGGAGCGTAAAGCCCTGGCATCTCCGCCGTTTCGCCACCGATGAGCGCCGCGCCGTTGGCTTTGCAGCCTCGCGCGATGCCGCTGACCACTTGCGCGGCGACCTTCGCATCGAGCGCGCCGACAGAGAAGTAATCGAGGAAGAAGAGGGGGACGGCTCCCTGCACAGCGATGTCGTTCACGCAGTGATTCACCAGGCATTCGCCGATAGTGTCGTGACGGCCGGTCATGAAGGCGACCTTGAGCTTGGTCCCGACGCCGTCCGCGGAGGAGACCAGCACGGGGTCCTTGTAGCCTTGCAGGCGATAGCCGCCGCCGAAGCTGCCGATGTCGGTGAGCACGGCGGGCGTGAATGTTCGCCGAGCCATGGTGCGAATGGAGGCGACGGCGCGGTCAGCCTCGTCGATGTTAACGCCGGCTTCTTTGTAGCTGATGGATTTCTTGGCCATGAGGGGAAACTACTATGATAAGCGGTTCGGGAGAAGGGGTGGTACCTTGAAGTAAGGAATACAGAAGGAGTAAGGAATGACTACCAGCACCCTTACCAGCAAGGGTCAGCTTACCATCCCGAAAGAAGTCAGGGATCAACTCCAGCTCAAAGCGGGCCAGAAGATTGAGTTTCGAGTGGTGAGCGATGGACAGGTACTGATGCGCGCACGCAATCGGAACGTTACCGCACTCAAGGGCGTGATTAAACCGAAACCGGGAAAACATGTCAGCATCCAGCAGATGAATGAAAGCATCGCGGACGGCTATGCGAGTCTTGGCAAAGGTAGGGCGTGAAGGCGCTGGATTCGAATGTTCTCTTGCGCTACCTGGTCGAGGATGATCCGGCGCAGACGCGACAGGCCGCCAAAGTGATCGAAGATGCCGCGAGGCGCGAGGAGCCGCTGTTTCTCTCGCTCCTGGTGTTGTGTGAGGTTGTTTGGGTGCTGGATCGTAGTTATGCTCAGTCGCGCTCGGCGATCTGCGGCGTTCTGGAACGTTTGCTGGATACGGATGCTTTCCAGATAGAGCGTGAGGATTTGGCCAGTCGCTGCGTTGGAGAGTTTCGAACCGGGAAGGCGGGGTTTGCGGATTTTCTGATCGGAGCCATCGCACAGAAAGCGGGTTACGAAC
Organism: Bryobacteraceae bacterium; assembly: GCA_039926185.1. Lineage (GTDB taxonomy): Bacteria > Acidobacteriota > Terriglobia > Bryobacterales > Bryobacteraceae > Palsa-187. The sequence goes on from JBDSXJ010000030.1 coordinate 60,262, forward strand.
GGGTCTACACCTTCGACAAGGACTTGCGCGGCGCCCCCGGCTTCCACGTGCTGTGATCTTCGTTAGCGCACCAGTAGCCAGATACTGACAACCCAAGCGAAGACCAAGACGGCTATGCGCGCCGTCTCAGGACTCATCTTCCTCACAAGCTTCGCGCCGAAATAGCCGCCCGCGACCGCGGCGATGGCCATGGGGATCGAGAGACGCCATTCGACGACGCCCCGAGCGGCGAAAATCGCCACTGCTAGGCCGTTGATTCCGAGCGTGCAGTAGAAACGCAGAGCGGCGGATTGTTGGACATCGAGGTTCGCGGTGAGTGCAAAGAGCACGATCATCAGCACGCCCATACCGGCTCCGAAATAGCCGCCGTAGACGGAAATCAAATAGTGACCGGCGACTAGAGGGACCCACTGGGTGCGGTCGGAGATGTGGGATGAGGCTATTTGTGCGATTTGTTTGGAGAACGTGAAGACCAGCGCGGCGCTCAGCATCAAGTAGGGCACCAGTTTGGCGAAGCGGGCGCTCGGGGTGAGCAGGACGAGGATGCTGCCGGTGATGCCTCCCAGGATGCTCGCCACCATAAGAGCGCGCAGCAGCGTGCGGTCGTAGGTTGAGCCCTTTCGATAGACCCAGGCGGAGGCGGCTCCTCCAGGCAGCATGGTTGCGGCAGAGGTGGCGTTCGCGACGATGGGGTCGAGTCCGGTGAGCACGAGCGCGGGGAAGACGAGGAACGTTCCACCGCCAGCGAGGGCGTTCGCGATCCCGCCGACGAGGGCAGTGGAAAGCAGCAGCAGGAATGACGAAATGGAAATGTCGGGCAAAGAACTTATCGTAACAGGGCGATACGATAGAGACGTGAGCGAACCTACATTTAGCGATCCGCGTGTTGCGTTGAATCGGATTTACACCAAGCGTGGCGATTCTGGAGAGACGAGTTTGGCCGGCGGTCAGCGGATGCCCAAGGATGCTCCTCGCATCGAAGCGTATGGGACGGTGGATGAGCTGAGTTCGTTCGTCGGGCTGGCTTGGGTGAGCAGCGAGGAATCGCCGAAGTTGGCCGAATTGGCCAAGATTTTGCGGCGCGTGCAACACGAGCTATTTAATCTCGGCTCGATTCTGGCGACGCTGCCAGCGGACGTGCATCCCAAGCAGGCTCGGATCACGGCGGCGGAGGTGGAGCAATTGGAGCGCGAGATTGACGCGGCAAATTCGGAGATGAAGCCGCTGCGAAGTTTCGTGCTGCCGGGCGGAACTCGGATCAATGCGGAGTTGCATGTCGCTCGCACGGTCTGCCGTCGTGCGGAGCGTTTGCTAGTTGGAGTGGCTCGCGACGAAGAGATTCCGACCGAGGCGATTCGATATCTAAACCGACTGAGCGACGCGCTGTTCGTTTGGAGCCGCTGGGTGAATCACGTGCTCGGCGCTCCCGAAGTCTTGTGGGAACCGAACCAGGCCGCGTCGGGCAAGCGCGACTAGTGCGTCACACATCCTCAACTCCGATGGACCGCATGCTCACGCATGGCGGCTCTGTGTTCTCATGGCGTTGGACACGGAGCCGCGACCGTGAGGAAGCGGACAGATCGTGCAAAGCGAGTGACGCACAACACTAGCGAACAACCTGTTCCAGCGCGCCGTAAACATCGGGATGCTCGAACACAAACCCAGCCCGCACAGCCGCGTCGGGGATCGCGCGTTGGCTGCCTAAAATAATTTCCGCCATGTCGCCGAACAGCAACTTCAGCGCGAACGCGGGCACTGGGAAAATTGCGGGGCGATGCACCGCTTGCGCGAGCGCTTTGGTGAACTCCGAGTTGGTGACCGGGAACGGCGAGACACCGTTGAAGACGCCCCGCACCGTGGATTCCTTCAGTAGAAATTCGATCATCGAGAGAAGGTCGGCGATGTGTATCCAGGCCGTCCACTGGCGACCGCCACCAATGGGGCCGCCCAAGCCGAGTTTGAAGGGCAGCAGCATCTTTTCCAGCGCTCCGCCGTTCGGACCCAGGACCATGCCGGTACGAATGCGGGTGACTCTAACTCCGAGGGCTTCCGCTTCGAGGGCCTCGCGCTCCCAAGCGACCGCGACTTGGCCCAGGAAATCGTTCGCGGCAGGCTCGGATTCGGTGAGAACATCATCGCCGCGCGAACCGTAGTAGCCTACTGCGGACCCGCTCACCAGCACCTGTGGGCGGTGGTTTCGCATGGCGGCGACAAGGTTCCGTGTGCCTTCGACTCGGCTGTCTCGGATGCGCTTTCGGGACTCTTCCGTCCAGCGCTGGGCCACCGGTTCGCCCGCCAGATGCACGATGGCATCACATCCGGCTAAGGCGTCCGGGGGCAGCGGCCCGCGAACGGAGATAGAGCGGACCTGATGTCCGGATTTGCGAAGACGTTCCGCAAGGGCGCGACCGATGAAACCGGAGGCACCTGAAATTCCGATGGTCATCGCATCTCCCTTATGTAGGCATCGACGTTCGTCTTGCGACGCATGCCCGCGAGGTTCATGTAACGAATCATGCCAAAGATCGGGCGCTCCGTCCACGGACGGTCATGCAGACCGAAGCACCACAGGATATTCGTGTACGTGTTGGGATCGCGACCATCCAGGGCATATTGATCGTGCAAGTAGATCATGGTGTCCAGCGCGTCCTGGTGCGTGGCGGACCACTCGATGATCTTCTTGCCCCAGTACATGCGGTAGTAACCGTGGATGACGCCGTCGCGCAGAAGTTCTTTCTGCGTCGCATTCCACAGCGCGTCGTGAGTTTGGGCATGCTCAAATTGGGAGCACGTGTAAGACCACTCCCGCGGATCACTGGCATGCTTTGCCAGAGATTTTTGCGCCCAATCCGGCAGCGCGGCCAAAGTTCGCGGATCTGGACCGTAGCGCGCGAAGTTGAAGGTGAGCTCGCGGCGGACGATGAGCTGTTCCAAAAATTCCGGCACAATCAGTTTTTCCTCAGCCGCCCGCTGGCGCACGGCAAGCGCGATCTCCAGGGCCGAAATGTGACCGAAGTGGAGAAACGAACTTAAGCGAGACGTCGCATGCGCGGAGGGTTCGCGATTGTATTTCGCGTAGCGCACCAGATCGTGATCGAGAAAATCGTGAAGGCGCTTGAGGGCAGCGGCTCGGCCACCGCCAGTAGAAGAAACGGCGGGAATCGGCTCGAGCGGAGCTTTCCACTTCTGCTGCACTGGTTCCAGTTCCACTGGATGCAGGTGCTCATCCAAGAGGCGAAGAATTTTCGGACGAATCGTGTACGCCGCGTATTCCTGCTTGGTGAAGCAGGACATCGGGACAATGCAGCTCGAATCCACCGCATAGTAAGGAATCCCAATCTTCCGGGGAACTCGAGAGTTATGCCCATGGACGATGTACGCGGGGAAATCGTCTGTGACAATCGCCGCCGCGCGCTCGGCCCATCGATACAAGGCTCCCTTGGCGTCAGAAAACTCATAGCCGATCCCGAGGTGCGCGGCTCGCGACGCGTTGTCCGGCACTCCATCGAGGATAAAGTTGTCGAAGCGCTGGCTGGCAAAGGGCCGCTCGCGATTCAACCCCTCCGCGAACAACACCGGCAAACGGAGCCGATTCGCCGTTTCCACCGCGAATGCCAAGCCGTGATTGAAATCCACGCGGCGATTCGCCTGTGCCCAATACAGCACGTAGGCGGCCCCCGCGCGGGCGGGGGAATCGTTCAGCAACTGGACGCGCTCGGGTGCCACCATCTGTTTCAGCATCGCAAATGAGAAGATGAAAGAGCACGCCTATGCGTCTCATTAATCGCGCCAAAATCCTGTGGAGCTACCTTCGCGGGGCGGAGCGCGTTCCGGGTTTGCCGGTGGAGTACATTGTCGAAACCACTGCCAAGTGCAACATCTATTGCCCGATGTGCCCGCGCGAGACGCATAAACAGCCCAAAGAGGACATGACCGACGAGGTTTTCGAGCGCCTCATCGAAGGGGCTGCACAGACGGGCGAGCACATGATGCTGATCGGACTCGGCGAGCCGCTGCTCGACCGGGCGATCTTTGATCGCATCGAATACTGCGAGAAACACGGGATCGCGACGCTGCTTTCGACCAATGGGACGCTGCTGGACGAAGTGGCCGCAGCTAAACTGCTCGATTCCCCGCTGCAGCACATCACACTGAGCTTCGACGGCGCGACGAAAGAAACCTTTGAGCACTATCGCAAGGGCGCTCGGTTCGAAAAGGTCCGGGACAACTTTGTGCGCTTCTGCAAGATGAAGCATGAGCGCGGGTCGAAGCTGCAGATCGTTTTGCAAATGGTCCGCATGTCGGGAAACGCGCATGAAGTCGACGCATTCCGGGCGTTCTGGAGCGCGATTCCCGGCGTCGATCAAGTTCGCGTGAAAGAAGACGAGACCAATTTAGTCACGCCCGAAGCGCACGCGGAAGCGGGTGGAGGCCGCCGTTGCCATTACCTGTGGCGCGGCGCGATGTACGTGAAACACGACGGGCGTGTGTTCCCGTGCTGCCAAAGCTACATGCTCGACGGGGAACCGGTGGGCGATCTGCGAACCGAATCACTGGAAACGATTTTCAACTCGCCATCGATGCAGGACCTGCGCAAACTGCACGCTGCGGGCCGCTCAGCGGAGATCGACATGTGCGCACGCTGCTGCACCGTGATCCCGCATCCGGCGCTGGTGGCCGGTAGTCTCCTGCTGCATGGCAAGTGGGTGCGCCGCGCGATGCCGATCGTCGAACGACTCGTCTATGGCCGCAGACTCCCCAAGGCTCTGCTGGCTCCGGCGCGCGAGGAACTGGTCCAGATCGACCGAAAATAGCCCAATAGCAAGCAGTTACAGTATGATGAAGTGAGTTAGTAACACGCCCGGAAGGACGCCTCATGGAAAAACAGGCTCAGAACATACAAGAAGCCTTTCTAAACAACGCTAGAAAAGATAAAACCTTCCTGACGATTTACCTGATGAGCGGGGTCAAGCTTTCAGGGAAGATTAAGAGTTTCGATAAGTACTCGGTCGTGCTGGAAACCAACAATCAAGAGCAACTGATCTTCAAACACGCGATTTCAACGGTGGTTGTTTCGCGGCCGTATCATGCAGGGCATTCGGGTGGACACGCGGCCGGAGCTCCGGGTACGCACGCGGCACCTGGACCGCCGCAGACCGAAGGCGAATAAGCCGCAGGCATGGCCTCGGAAGAAATCGCGATCCTCGTCGGACTGAAACTCACTGGACGCAGCAGGAAGCGCGCGTCGGCGGGAGTTCCGGAGTCCATTATCACGGCTGAAGAATCGCTGGAAGAACTCGCGGCGCTGGCCGAATCGGCAGGTGCGCGCGTGGCGGAGCGTTGGATTCAAACCCGCCCCGGCTCGGATGCAGCGACGTTTATCGGCTCTGGCAAAGTGGATGAGCTGAAGACACAGCTTGAGTTTCACGAAGCCTCCACCGCGATTTTCGATCAGGAGCTGACCCCGACACAGCAGCGCAATCTGGAAAAGGCGCTGGAAGTGAAGGTGCTGGATCGCACGCAATTGATCCTCGACATCTTCGCGCGACGCGCGCGGACCCGGGAAGGTCAACTGCAAGTCGAGTTGGCGCAGCTGAACTATATGCTGCCCAGGCTTACAGGCAAAGGCGCAGCGATGTCGCGACTGGGCGGCGGCATCGGTACCCGAGGTCCCGGCGAAACGAAACTCGAAACCGACCGGCGGCGCATCCATCAGCGCATCCACACGATTGAAAAAGATCTCGACCGTGTACGCGGCGGTCGCACCACGCAGCGACGGCAGCGGCAGGCTGTCCCGCTCGCGACACTGGCGTTGGTCGGATATACGAACGCGGGGAAGTCGACACTGTTTAATCGGCTGACCGGTGCGGGCGTGCTGGCGGACTCCAAGATGTTCGCAACGCTCGATCCGACGGTCCGGCAAATCCGGCTGCCTTCGCGACGTCAGGTGCTGGTGAGCGACACCGTGGGCTTCATCCGCAGTTTGCCGACGACGCTGGTGCGAGCTTTCCGGGCGACGCTCGAAGAGGTCGTGGAAGCAGAGTTGTTGCTGCATGTGGTGGACGCGAGTTCGCCCGCTGCGGCTGAGCATACGGCTCACGTGCTTGCGACACTGACCGAGATCGGCGCGGCGCAGACGTTGCAAATTCTGGTACTCAACAAAGCGGACCTGATCCAGGACGAACCCGATTCGCAGGCCTTGGCACGACGCATCTTAGGCGATCCGGAACATCAGCCAGCCGGAGCCGTGGCAATTTCCGCGAGCACAGGCAAGGGCTTCGACCAGTTGCTGGCGAAAATCGACGAGACGCTGGCGCTCGATCCGGTTTCGACGTGCGTATTTCGCTTCCCCACCGGCGAAGGCGGACCGTTGCATCTGCTGCATGAATACGCTCGCGTCACCTCTAAGAAATATGAAGACGACACCTGCGAAGTCGAGGCCATTACACCCGCCTCGATTCGCCGCCGACTGGTGGATTTCCTGGTGTCCAGCAGCGACTGATCTCACGAGTTATCATTTTTAAAGCTGCATGAATCTCCCCAATCTACTCACGCTGCTGCGCATTTTCTTTGTGCCGCTGGTGGTCTCCGCGTTGCTCGCGGAAGACATGGGGATCAATTGGTCCGCGTACATCGCGGTCCCACGGGAACTGTTTGCGCTGGCGGTATTCCTCGTCGCCGCAGTCACCGACATGCTCGACGGGTACCTGGCGCGCCGCTGGGGACAGATTACGACGGTCGGCACGCTGCTCGATCCGATCGCGGACAAACTACTGGTTTCCGCGGCATTGGTGTCGCTGGTGAAGATTGACCGCGTCAGCGCATGGATCGTCATCCTGATTATCAGCCGTGAGTTTGCGGTCAGCGGACTGCGCCAAATTGCCGCTGCATCGGGCTATACGATCGCCGCCAGCGATCTCGGCAAGACAAAGATGACGGCTCAAGTGGTCGCCATCGCTCTGGTGATCGGCGGGATTCACTGGCCGGTGTTCGCGCAGATTGGATCTATAGCGATGTGGGCCGTGGTCGCCTTCACGTTGATTTCCGCAGCCGACTACTTCCGCAATTTCTGGCACACGGTGGACTCGGAAGTGAAAACGCGGCGCCGCAAGGAACTGCTGCAGCTGGATCGCCAGAACAAGCGAGCAGCGCGTGCGGATCGAAGAAGCGCCCGAGCCGCCGCGCGAGCGCAGACAGCTCGCTAGAACGTTTAAGTGGGGCAGCCACTCTGGCTGCGGCGGCCTCACAAGGCCGCTTGGGGTAGAGGACTGCGCAACATGCGGACTGGGAGTCCGCAGCAGCCAGGGTGGCTGCCCTACTTGACTAAGCTAACCCGTCGAAGGCAATCTGCATTTGATCCAGAATCTCCTGCGCAGCCGCGCGCATGTCTTTCGCGCCGGTGATCGGGCGGCCGACCACTAGATAATCGGCCCCCGCCGAAACAGCATCGTGCGGTGTCGTCTTGCGCTTTTGATCATCCTCGGGATAACCGTCGGGACGAATACCCGGAGTGATCAACAGCAGCTTGCCCTTCGACAGTTCCTTAATCTGCTTGGCTTCCCGGCCCGACGCGATCACGCCGTCGCAGCCGGCATCCAGCGCCTTCTTCGCGCGGAAGATCACCAGTTCCTCGGGAGTGTGATTCGTGTAGCCCATCTCCGCGATGTCGCCCGCGTCCAGGCTGGTCAGCACGGTCACGGTGAACAACTTGAGGTCCGACGTCCCCCGCCCTTCGACCGCCGCGCGGATCAACACGCTGGGTCCGTGGATGGTGAGGAACGAAACGCCCAGCTCCGACGCGCGAGCCACCGTTTTCTTGAGCGTTTCAGAGATGTCGTAATACTTGTAGTCGAGGAAAACGCGCTTACCCTCTTTGATCAGCGAGCGAATAAAGTCTTCGACGCCCGCCGCCAACTGCAGCGTCAGCCCGACCTTGAAAAAGTCGGCGACCCCATCCAACTCATCGACTACCTGTCGCGCCGCTGCGATGTCCTTCACATCCAGCGCGATGATCAATCTGTCTTTTGCCTGAATTGCACCCATTCCGCTCAGTCTAACATTGGGTGTTTGGGAGCACCTTTCTTCAGCTTCGAATTCAGCAGGTAGACCACGGGGGCCGCGGCACGGAAGCGCTTCACCAATTCACTTTTGAACTTCGGCGACGTGGCGATTTTCACGTCCAGTTCCTGCCAATACATCCACTGCTTCATCTTCAGCAGGTCCGCGACGGGCGATTCGGGATCGAAGCCTTTGGGCATTCTGGAGACGCTCTCGCCGGTCAGCTTTCCCATCGCCTTCTCAGGCATCTTGATCGCTTTTCCGAACTCTTCCGGCTGATCCGCGATCATCGTCCGCACGGCCCGCAGTTCATCCGGGCCAGGGATATACATGCCCGCGGCGATGCCGACAACCTTCGGAGCGAGGTGAAAATAAAACCCCGCGCACGCGTGCTTGTCCATCCCGCTGCGAGGGAAAATTGCCGCCAGATGCGTCTTGTACGGCGTCTTGTCTTTGCTGAACCGCGTATCGCGATAGATGCGATACAGCGCCGACTTCGGGTCCGTGACATGCTCTGGCGCGAAGTCCATCAGTTCCGCGTTGATCGCCTCAATCAGCTCGATCATGGGAGCTTTCAGCTTCGTTTCGAATATTTCCTTACGCGGTTGGAACCATTCACGATCGTTGTTGCGGGCCAGTCCGCGCAGGAAGGTGAGCGCTTCGGGTGGGAACATGCGTTGATTTTCTCACACGTATCTGCAAGAATCCTAAACAGTTCCGGGGCTTGTTCGTAAGATGAAATTATTGTGTACATTCGCTGCCTCGGCTCTCTTCGCCACCTCGCTTGCCTTCGCGCAGCAGGCCGCTCCGGAAATCGGGACGTCTGAAAAAGCCGTCACCTTCACCTCCGGCGTGAACCTGGTCCCCGTCAAGGTCGTGGTGCGCGACAAGCAAGGCAAAGCCGTGGGCGACCTGAAGCAATCCGACTTCATCCTCACCGATAAGGGCAAAGAGCAAACCATCTCCCGCTATTCGCTGGAGCGCACCGAGCCGATCGCCGTGGAAACAACTGCGGAACGCGTGGATGCGGAAGGCAAGCCGGTGTTTCAGCCGCGCGCCAATCGTCCCGTGGCGATTCCGGAGCGCTTCATCGCCTACATCTTCGACGACATACACACCGAGATCGGGGATCTCATCCGAGCCCGCGAAGCCGCCGCCAAACAAATCGTGGAAGTGATGGACCCGTCGACGCGCGTGGCTATTTACGTAGCATCGGGGCAATCCCCCTTGGACTTCACCGATGATCGTGAAGCAGTCATTGCAAAGATTCGCGGACTTCGAAGAATGAGTGCGGATCTCGCCGAAAACGATTGTCCGCCGCTCACTTACTATTGGGCCAACCTGGTTCTGAACGCCAACGATCAGGAAGCCTTCGCCGCCCTGGTGGAAAACATCATCGTATGCATGGCAGTCATGCCCGATGTCGCCACCGTGATGACGCGCAGCTTGTCGATCGCAAAGCTGGCGGAAGGCCAGCGGTCCAGCCGCATGGGCTTAGGCATCGTGGCGGATGTCGCGCGCCGAATGGAGGCTATGCCAGGGACCCGCAGTATCGTGTACGTCTCCTCCGGCTTCATCCTCGACCCGCAATTGCGCTTTGACCAACAACGCGTCTTCGATGCCGCGATCAAAGGCAAAGTGGTGGTGAATACGCTGGATGCTCGCGGGCTCTATACCAGCATGCCGCCGATGGGCCTGAGCGGCGCTTCCCCATTGCTGGTCCGCTTTAACCAGCGCATGCAGAAGGACATGGCCTCGGTCGCGACAAACGTCCTGGGCGAATTCGCGAACGCCACCGGCGGCACCTTTGTGTGGAACACCAACGCCTATGAAGAAGGTTTCCGCCGCGTCGCTGGATTCCCAGAATTTACGCACGTGCTGGGATTCTCGCCCACGGGATTGAAGAATGACGGGAGCTTCCACGAGCTCAAAATCAAGCTGCGCAAACGGCCCGGCTTGAACCCGGATGACTACGAGATCTTCGCGCGCTCCGGCTACACCGCCCCGAACGCGGCCGCCAGCGAAGAGGAGGCAGTGCGTGAAGAACTGCGCGATGCGGTCTTTGCTCGCGAAGAAGTGGTCGGCCTGCCCGTGGAGTTGAGCCTGCAATATTTCAAGTCCGCTCCGCTGGAGGCCCACTTGACGGTGGTGGCGAAGATCAATTTGGACGGAGTGCGCTTCCTGAAGAAGGAAGATCGCCACACCGACACCCTGACCGTCGTGTCAGTAGCCTTTGATCGCAATGGGAATTTCGTGAAAGGCATCCAACGCGTGCTGGACATGCGGCTGCGCGATGAGACGCTCGAAAAGCTCCTCGATCAGGGCGGCATCAGCGTCCGCAGTAACCTCGACTTGCCGCCCGGCAGCTATCTGGTCCGATTGGTAGTCCGCGACTCAGAAGGCAAAGCCATGGCCATGCGCAACGGCAGCGTGGAGATTCCGTTCTAGTGCGGCCAGCGGTATTATTGTTGCTTGCTGCGAGCACCCTCAGCGCTCAGGTCACGCGCACCGAAGCCCAATCGGTGCTGGTGGACGTCCTGATCACGGACAAAAAAGGGGCCTACGTTCCCGGCCTGACGGCCAAGGATTTTCAAGTATTCGAGGACGGTAAAGAGCAAACCATCGACGGTCTGTTCACGGAGAAGGAATCGGCGACTCGCCCTTCGTTGCTGCTGTTGTTCGACGATGCCGCGATGACGGCCGGCGAACAATCCGTGGCGCGCCAACTCGCGATTCAGTTCCTAGATCAGGCGGCTGCCGCCGGGGACCCGAATATCGCCGTGCTGGATTTCGGCGGCTCGCTGCGCGTCTCGCAAACATTTACCACGGACGTGACACGCGCCAAGCAAGCGATCGCGCGGCCCAAGAGCGGCCCACTCGCCGCGGGCAGCCCTACCAGCGATTTCACCACCCGAGATCTTTTGCGCTCGCTCGATGGCCTGGTGAAAAATCTCCAACAGGCACAGGGCCGCAAGTCGCTGATCTTCTTCTCTCCCGGCTACGTCATGGGCGGCGACCTTACTTCGCAGCTCACGCAGATTATCGGCGCCGCGAACCGGTCTAACGTGTCTTTCTATCCGGTGAACGTACGTACCTCTTCGTTCAACGCCACGATGGTCGACGCCAGCGCGGCCCCGGTGGCAGCCACCGGACGTGGACGCGGCGGTCCGACTCCTACGGCGATCAACTCCATCGGCGCCAGCGCCGCGGACCCCACCACCGCGAACATCCCCAGTGGTCCGGCGCTCCTCAGCATCCTGTTGGACCTGGCCAGCGGCACCGGCGGCTTCGTGGTCCGGCAACCCGACGATCGGGCCACCATGGCAAAGATCACACAGGAGCAAAACGAATTTTACGTTTTGAGTTATTCCCCGCCCGAATCTCCCGATGGCAGCTGCCACAAACTGCGCGTGAAGGTGAAGCGCGACGGCGTCAACATCCGTTCGCGCGAGAGTTACTGCAAGCGCACCCCGGGCGACCTGCTCAGCGGCAACGCGGCGGAACGCTCTCTGGAACAGCGCGCGCTTGCGGCACAGAGCGGCAATATTCCTGCAACGATGCAAGCTCCGTATTTCTACAAGGCTGCCAACGTGGCCCGCGTGACTGCGGTGCTGGAGATCCTTCCAGCGAACGTGATTTTCAAGAAGGAAAAGAATAAATTCACCGGCCACCTGGATGTTCTGGGTATCGCGAACAAAGAGGACGGCTCGGCCGGCGCACGGTTTAGCGACGTGGTGAAGTTTGAGTTCGACACCCAGGCCGAAGTGGATCAATTCAAGCGCACGCCCTATCGCTACGAAAACCAGTTCGATATCGCTGCCGGCGATTACAAGCTCGCCATCGCGCTGGGGGCGGGCGGCGAAAGTTTCGGTCGCCTTGAGACGCCGCTGGCGATCCAGTCCTACGCGGGCAACGAATTCGGCCTAAGCGGTATCGCGCTGAGCCATGAGTTTCGAGCCGCCAACCAAAGCTCGTCCGGCCTGGACGAATTCCTGATCGATGATCGCAAGAAGCTGATCGCCGATGGTGTCGAAATCATCACCGCGGGTTCCAGCAAGTTGTCCGCCGGAAAGCCCGCTGTGATCTTCGTCGAAATTTATGAGCCGCTGCTCAAGTCCGATCCGCAATTGATGGTCGCCTTCCAGCTTCGCGTGCTGGATCGCGCCAGCAACGCGGTAAAGGCCGACACCGGTATGCTCCGGCTCGACCTTAGCGGCAAGCAAGGTATGACATTGATTCCCGTCGGCCTGAATCTGCCGCTGAAGGATCTTAGCCCCGGCGCCTACGTTCTGGAATTTCAAGTGATCGATTCGGCGGGCAAGGACGCGAAACGGACCGCTCTATTTGAGATAGAGTAGTCCAGGAATGCGCTACTTTCTTTTCGCTACATTCGCCGCCTCGCTGTGGGCGCAAGCCCCGGCCATCGATGTCCTCAGTGGCCAGGAGCTTTACACCACGCGCTGCGCCACCTGCCACGCCCAGCCCGTGAACGCGCGCATCCCGTCGCGCGCGGACCTCGCGAAGCTCCAGCCGCAGCAAGTGATGGACGCGCTGCAAAAGGGTGCCATGACGGCTCAGGCGCAGGGTATGACCGTTGCGCAGATTCAAGCCGTCGCAGCCTTCGTCGGCACGGCTCCCGCTGTAATCTCAACAACCGGCGCGACCAACCAATGCTCCGCCAGCGCGACCAAGCCGTTCAATCCCGGCCCGAATGACTGGAATGGATGGGGGCTCAACACGCAGAACACGCGCTATCAGCCGAACCCCGGACTGACCGCGGCGGACATCCCCAAGTTGAAATTGAAATGGGCCTTCGGCTTCCCCGATGACACGCGTGCCGTCGCGCAGCCTTCGATCGTCGGCGGCCGCATTTTCGTTGGCAGCCACGGCGGCAAGGTCTATTCGCTGGATCTGGCGACCGGCTGCACCTATTGGTCCTTCAACGCCGGAGCCATCGTGCGCGACGGCATCACCCTCGCCCGCGTCGGCACCCGCTGGACCGCTTTCTTCGGCGACGCAGCGGCCTTCGGTTATGCGGTGGACGCGCAGACCGGCCAACAAATCTGGAAAGTGAAGCTTGACGATTATCCGGTGGCTCGCATCACCGGCACCAGCGTGTTCCACAACGGCCGCATCTATTTCCCGATGTCCTCAGGCGAAGAGCTCGGCTCGCAACAGCCTGGTTACGTGTGCTGTAAGTTCCGAGGCAGCTTGTCCGCAGTCGACGCCGCGACCGGCAAGGTGATTTGGAAAACCTACACCATCGCGCAAGAAGCCAAGGTTTACAAGACGATCGACATGCAGGGCAAGGACAAGTCCGTCACCAAGCGCGACCTGTGGGGACCCGCGGGCGCATCGATCTGGTCCGCACCCACGATCGACACCAAGCGCAACCGCATCTACGCCTCAACCGGAAATTCGTACACCGGTGTCGAGGTGCCGACCAGTGACGCTGTCCTCGCATTCGATCTTGAGACCGGGCGCATCGTATGGTCCAAGCAAATGACCGCAGGCGACAACTGGTTGCCCGGATGCCCGAACGGTCCGCTGTGTCCCGAAAACAAAGGCGACGATTACGACTTGGCGAGTTCCCCGGCACTAGTGACCACGGGCGGTCGCGACTTGATTGTGGTCGGCCAGAAGTCGGGAACGCTGTGGGGCCTCGACCCCGATAAGAACGGCGACGTGGTCTGGCAGCAAAAGCTAGGCGCAGGCGGCGGCCTGATGGGCGGCATCATGTGGGGACCCGCGATGGACAATCAAACCGCATACGCCGGTGTCGCTGATGGAACGCGCGCGGATGGCACTCCCGGAGTCTACGCAGTGAACTTGGCGGATGGCTCACGCAAATGGAAGTCGGCTCCGCCTGCAGGTCCGGGAAGTTCCACCTCGCAACCCACTGCTCCGTCGTTGATGCCCGGTATCGTATTCTCCGCGACCTTCGGCGGTCGCCTCCGCGCGCATCAGGCGTCCACAGGGGAAGTCGTGTGGGAGTTCGACACCGCGCGCACGTTTGAAACCGTGAACGGCGTGACCGCCAAAGGCGGCGCGATGGACGGAGCCGGTCCCGCGATCGCCAACGGCATGGTCGTTATGACCAGCGGCATGGGCTTCGCCGGCGGCGCCGCAGGCAACGTGATGATGGCGTTCTCGGTGGACGGGAAGTAGCGTTCACCATAGTCCGAGACTCGCGTGCGCAAGGAGTGGAGGAACAAGGGCCGACAGGCTGAAGCCTGTCCCACCCAGCCACAGGTTATTCAGGGCAGGTGGGACAGGCTTCAGCCTGTCGGCTGTAAGCGCACCAAGGCCCTGTTTTTCCGCACCCTCGTCAGCGCGCGGGTTTGTTATCGCATACGACCTCACCTGCGGCAAACCGCATGAGCGCGAGAACACGCAGCCTCGATCTTGCGCGATATCGCGCAGCGAACCACGGGATCCATGTTTTTTAGCGTGGCCAGCAAATTGCACGCTCCATCTCCATGCGCCGACTTCTCGTCCCTCTTCTGCTGGCCTCGACTGCGTTCGCCATGGACCCACAGCGCGGCGAGCAAGTCCTGCGCGACCAAAACTGCCTCAGCTGCCACAATGTTCGCGGCGAAGGTGGCCTCAAGGCTCCCGATCTCTCCGCCCGCTTGATCGACCGCTACACTCCCGCGTCGCTAGCGAGCCTCCTGTGGAACCACCTGCCGGAGATGTGGACCGCCATGAGCAAGAACCTCGTCGGCCGCCCGAAGCCCACCCCGCGCGATGCCGAGGACATGTTCGGCTTCCTCTACTCCGCCCACTTCCTGAATCCGGCCGGCACCCAGGCTCGTGGCGAACGAGCCTTCGAGCAACGCGGCTGCGCGGCGTGCCACAGCGCGGGCCCTGGGAATCCGGTGGAGAATTGGCGCGGCATCCGCGACCCGTTCGCGCTCGTCCAGCAGATGTGGAACCACGCCGGCCTGATGCGCGATTCTCGCGAGAAACGCGGTGTGATCTTTGAAAAACTCAGTTCCCGCGACCTCTCGGATCTAACAGCCTACGCCAGCAAAGGAACCGCGAAGGCCACCCCATCCACATTGCCCGAAACAGCACAAGGCGAGGCGCTGTTCAACACAAACTGCGGCGCGTGCCATCCCGGGATCGTGAACCTGCAGAAGCGTCTCCAAGACCGCACGCCCGCCGAAGTCGCCGCCGGATTGTGGAATCACGCGACCTCTATGCAGACCGTACCGTTGCTCGCAGCCAACGACATGCGCTCCATCGTGGGCTACGTCTGGAACCTGCAATTCCAGGAATCCGGCAACGCGGTGCGTGGAGCGAAGACCTTCCAGGATAAAAAGTGCGCCACCTGCCATGCCACGATGTCGCGCGGCGAGCGAATCTACACCGCGTACTCCATGATCTCCCTGTGGTGGGCACATGGACCCTTGATGCAGTCCGACGCAGAGAAGAAGAAGGGCCGCTGGCCCTTCCTGTCAGCGGAGGACGTCTCCAACCTGGTCGCCTACATGAACAGGATTCCCTAGGCGATCCGACGGCTCGAATCGATCTTCAAGTAGAGCAACGCGGCAAACGCCGTCAGCCCCGCCGTGACCAGAAACGGCACGTTCCACCCCCACCACGACACCATGTAGCCCAGCGCCAGCGACGATAGCGTCCCGCCCAGGTTCCCGCACATGTTCATAAAGGCCGAGATGCTGCCCGCGAAGTCTCCGCCAATATCCAGCGGCACAGCCCACGACACGCCCACCGTCCATTCCAAAGCGAAGAACGCCATCGACGAGAACAGCACCGAGGTGCGAACATCCGAGGTCAACGCCGCCGGAATCGTCGCCGCGGCGCACACCAGGAATCCCGCAATGGCCACCCATCGCCGAGCCACGTTCAGGTTCTTCGTGCGCTTCAGAACGATGTCCGAACACCACCCACCCAACAGATCCCCTGCCGTTCCCGCCAGCAGCGGCAGGCTCGCGTAGAAGCCCATCTCCGTCAGCGTCATGCCGCGAGACTCGCGTAAATAGGTCGGGTACCAAACAATGTAAACCTGCAGCGAGTAGTTATAGCAGAAGTACATCGGACACAGAAACCACATCGTAGGAGACGATAGAATTTGTTTCCAAGGGACGCTCGCAATCCCCGATTTCCGCACCGCGCCGCCGCTGTGGATCAGGTCCAACTCAGCCGCATTCACACCCGCATGCTCTTCCGGGCTATCCCGATAGTAAAGGAACCAGGCTACCGCCCACACCACGCCCAGCGCTCCGAAAACATAGAACGGAACGCGCCAGCCGTAGTGCAGAATCAGCCAAGCCACAATCGGCGGCGTAAGTGCTGAACCCAGCCGCGACCCCGCATGCGTGACACCCTGCGCGAACCCGCGTTCGGTGGCTAGCATCCAGCGCGAAAGCGACCGCGTGGCAATCGGAAACGCACCCGCTTCCCCGATCCCAAACAGGAAGCGCACCGCGATCATCACCGAGGCGCTCCACGCCATCGCCGTCAGCGAGGTAAACGCGCTCCACCAGATCACGATCATCGCCAGCGCTTTTCGCGCTCCGAGCTTATCGCCCAGCATGCCCCCGGGCACTTGAAACAGCGCGTAGCTCAGCTGGAACGCAGCCGCGATGTAGCCCATCGTCACCAGGTCGAACCCCAATTCCTTGCGCATGTCCGTGGTGGCTGCGGATAGCACCACCCGATCCATGTAGGTCAGCATGTAGACCGCGACCGTCATCCACAGGACAACGTGGCGAGCTCGTGTGGGTCGTGGCATAGGAACGAACGATCATATCAGGAACTGTCTCGTGGGCGTACAGACACAAAATGGACAAATAATGCACTTCGTCTATAATGGACGCATGAAGACCTTTGCAGCCACTGAAGCGAAGCAACGTTTCGGGGCCGTCATAGACGCGGCGCAGCGTGAACCTGTAGTCATACGGCGGCAGAACCGCGACGTGGCCATCGTATTGTCACCGGAAGACTACGAACGCATCCGCAAATTCAACACCGTTGAGTTGGACAAAGCTTGGGACGAACTCAGTCGGCAAGCGCAGGCCAATGGCCTCACCGAAGAAATTCTCGAGGAGATTCTCGCAGACGACTCCCCGGAGAAATGAGTTCGCGAGTCGTTGTCGATACAAACGTCATCGTAAGCGCGGGTGTCTGGCGCGATTCGACGCCAGGAAAAGCGCTGCGAAAAGTCCTTGCCTCCAGGATTCTCCTGGTCAACCAGACCATGATTGAAGAGATGCTGGACGTATTCCACCGGCCTAAATTTGAGCGATATTCCACTCCGGAGGCACGAAAGAATTTTCTCGGCCTTTTATTGGCCAAGGCAGAAATCGTAGCAACTGCCACCCGGATCACCGCTTGTCGCGACCCGCGCGATAACCACGTGCTCGAGGCCGCCGTGAATGGCGCCGCCGACCTCATCATCACCGGCGACGAAGACCTCTTGGCCCTCAACCCCTTCCACGACGTCCGCATCCTCACCCCCACTGACTATCTGAAATAGTAGGGAACTCCCCCGCCCCCCGTGGTGTCTCTATTGCTGTACAGTGAAAGTGGGTTAGGCCCATGGCAGACACAACAGTTGGGTTTCATACCGAACTCGTAAGCTCCGGCATACCGGCGGACGGGGCTTGGGCCGAAGATCGCGTCCTCGCCAGCTCTTTGCGCGCCGGTGACGAAGCCGCCTATGAAGCCCTGATCCTGCGCTTTGAACAGCCCGTATTCGGCGTCGTCAGCCGACTCCTGGAAGACCCGGTCGACGCTCCCGACGTGGTGCAGGACGTTTTCGTGAAGGTTTTCCGCAATATCTCCCACTTCCGCGGCGACAGTTCCCTCAAAACCTGGATTTATCGCATCGCGGTGAACGAGGCGCGTAACCAACAGCGCTGGTTCGGTCGCCATAGAGGTAAAGAAGTTGGCTTTGAACCCATCGCGTCCGAATCCGTCGGCGCAGGCGATTGGTTACCGGACCCCTCCCCGGGTCCCTTTGAAACGGCTCTGGACCATGAAGTTCAAGCTCTGGTGGAGGAAGGCTTGAAACGAATCAGCGCTACCTACCGGACCGCCCTCGTGCTCCGGGAAGTCGAAGAGTTGAGCTACGAAGAGATTGCCGTAATCTTGGAAATCTCTTTAGGCACAGTGAAGTCTCGAATCCTGCGCGGCCGCGAAGCCTTGCGCAAGGAACTGGTCGAACTGGCAACCCCGGTTGCAGAACGGCACAGCGGGATTCTTCCGCGTTTCGCGGCGCATAAAGGACATTCGTTATGAGCCACGAACTCAAACAGGTTTTGCAGCACGACCTGGCCCTGACCAACGCCTTGCGGCATCTGCCCCGTGCGGCATCACCCATGGGGATGACCACGTCGCTGCGCGTATTGGCTTCCCGCGAACGCGAGCGCGCGATCCATAAGGTCACCTGGAAATCCCAATTCAACAACTGGGTGGGACGCGTTCACCTGTCCGTCGAGAACGTAATGCGGCCGCTAGCCTTACCCGTCGCCGGTGGCGTTTTCTCCGCCGTGACTCTGTTTAGCGTCTGGGTCGTGCCCGCCTATCCCGAATTCGCACGCACAGGCCTGGATGTGCCCACGCAATTAAGCACCGAAGCCCGCGTGAAAGGCTTCTCCTCCATCGCCACATCGGGCGAGGATATCGTCATGGACGTGACGTTGGACGACCGCGGTCGCGTGGTGGAATACAAGGTCCTGAGCGACGTTCTGGATGTCATGGCGCGTCGCAAGCTGGAAAACATGTTAGTCTTCGAGACCACTTTCGTTCCAGCGACCTCTTTCGGGCAGCCCACGGCCAGCAAAATTCGGCTGTGGCTGAATTCCCGTCGCTTCGACGTAAACGTGAGGGGATAACCCTGGGTCGCCGACTTGGCCAGCATTTCCTGGCCCGCAAATCTGTTCTGGACAACATTGCTGAAGCTGCCTGTGAACAGGACGCGCCCCTTGTCATAGAAATTGGTGCTGGTCGCGGAGCACTCACCGAATGCCTGCTCGAACGCGCGCAGAAGGTGATCGCCATCGAAGTCGATCCCATCCTGATCCCCTACCTGAACCAGAAATTCGCCGACGCCATCGCTGCCGGACGCCTCACCATCGTGGAAGGCGACATCCTCAAGACCGACCTGGGAGCGTGGGGCCCCGCACCTATCGTCGGCAACCTGCCGTACTACATCACCTCGCCGATCCTCGAACGAACCTTCGCGACGAAAACCGCGACGCAAGCCGTATTCCTGATGCAAGCCGAAGTCGCCACCCGAGTCTGCGCCGGCCCCAGCAGCCGCGACTACGGCTACCTCAGCGCCGTCGCGCAAGTGCAGTCTCACCCGGAACGATTGTTCGAAGTCCCCGCAGCCGCCTTCCGTCCGCCTCCGAAAGTGGAAAGCGCCGTCGTTCGTTTCACCCCGCGCGATCCCGCAGCCGACTTCGGCGTGACAGACGTCCCCAAATTCCTCCGCTTTGCCGGCGTCTGCTTCAGGCAAAAGCGCAAGACCCTGCGTAACAATCTCGCGGCAGCCTACCCAAAAGAAATCGTCGATGCACTCCCGGAAGGCCGCTTGCGCGCGGAACAGTTGCCCGTCGCGGAATTGGCTCGCCTATCGCGCCTGTTCGAAAGCTAGAAAAGCTTCCACCATTTACGTTTCTTCCGTTCCGGAACCACAACCCCACCGCGTGAGACCGTGACTTCCCCATCCGCGATTATCATTCCGCCATCCACAGCGATGCCGACATCCAGAAGCACGTCGATCCGTAACTCCGCACTCCCCTGCACGGTCACTGTAAGCGGTCTCGTCTTGAAACCGTTCTGGCTCACTGAAAAGCGGTGCGTCCCCATCGGAAGGTCCGTCCAGAGCGCCTCGCCCATTGCGTTCGTCTGGATCGATCGCGATGGCTTATCATCCTCATCCAGCAGAGCCGTCTTCGCGTCGGCGATGAGACCGCCGCCCGGGTCGACAACAACCATCCGAACACGCCCGTTTTGCGCCAGCAGCGGCGCAGCAAGTGACAGCAGCGCTCCCACTAAGATTGATCTCCGGCTGCGAGGCATGGGAGCGGAAACCTGCGGCAGCATTCCGCACACCTTTCCGCCCGATTCGCGCCACAGTTGCTCCCAGTCCGCTGTCGAATATTCGTGGATCGCGTGAACCATCGTATTGCAGGTGGCGCACAGCCTTTTCACATCGTCGCCCTGCATATCTTCCCAGCGGCGAGAGCAAGGATTCGGAATGACGTAGAGCGCTTTCACAAAACAACCATACCCAAACAGGAGTTCAAATGCATGGATGCATTAGTCGAAACCCGCCCCAACCGCCTCCGGCAGGACCTACACGGCACAGTCCCTAGCCTCCCAAAGGTAGAAACGCAATTCGCCCTCAGCGAATCTCCAAAGTGTAAGGAGAGCATCATGAACTATGTCCGTTTTATTCCTATTATCCTGACTGTCGCTGGTGCCACTCTGGTGAACGCAGCGACCCCGGTTGAACCCGCGAATACATCGGGGACGGTGGCCTCGACGGGCGAACTCAACTCCACAGACGCGCAATTCGTCCAGCGAGCAGCCGAAGACAGCCGCCGTGAAATTCAGGTAGCCAACCTTACCCTCCACAAGGGCACCGACAAAGACATCAAAGAATTCGCACAAAAAATTGTAGACGAGCGAACCGCGACCATCAAAAAGATGGAAGAGTTTGGCCGAGGTAACGGACTGACGATGGAGACCACCCAAGGGCCCTTGACGGGTCTCGCCGCCGACATCAGCCAGTCGTCGCGAGCAAATCGCGACGGCAACGCCTCCCAGCCCTTCGACGACAATGACGCAGTTCTGCTCGCCAGCAAACGATTTGACGAGCGGCTGTCCAAATTGGAGGGTTCCGAATTGGACAGGTTCTTCCTGGAACAAGTCATCGACAGCCATCAGACTGCGATTGATAGGTTCGAGGCATCCAAGGAAACGACGGAAAACGAGACGTTAGCCAAGCTGTTAGCGGACGCCGTCCCGGACCTTCGTAAAGAACTGGAAAGCGCTCAAAAGCTGAGTAAGTAATTTCCGCCCACCGACGAATCGCCCCTGACGCGGGCGATTCGTTCCTCACCTTTCATATCTGGTACTTTCCTCGCAAACCCCTGTAAATAATACAAAACGTTGACCCTCTATCCCCCATATGCTACCTTTCAATGGCGGGAGCAAGCCGTGGGGAAACCAGTGCGCAAGCGCGAAACCTAAAGGTCGCCGCGTCCGCGCTTTAGCGAGTTTTCATCTATGAACCTGCGGTCGGTTTTCAGTCTTTTTTCGTCGGATCTAGCCATCGATCTCGGCACAGCGAATACACTTGTGTTCGCTAAGGGCAAGGGCATCGTCGTCAATGAGCCCTCCATCGTTGCCATCAACAAGAACACCAACGAGGTAGAGGCCGTGGGCCGTGAAGCCAAGGAAATGCTTGGCCGCACACCCGGCTCCATCGTCGCCATTCGTCCCATGAAGGACGGCGTCATCGCCGACTTCAAGGTCACCGAGCGGATGCTGAACTACTTCATCCAAAAAGCGCACGGCCGCAAAATGCTGGTGCATCCGCGCATCATCATCGGCGTTCCCAGCGAAATTACGCAGGTGGAAAAGCGCGCCGTCATCGATTCCGCGTATCACGCTAAAGCCAGCGAAGTGTACCTCGTCGAACAAGCCATGGTCGCCGCGATCGGCGCGGGCCTGCCCATCACCGAACCGGCCGGCAACATGGTCGTCGACATCGGCGGCGGCACCACGGACGTCGCGGTAATTTCTCTCTCCGGAATTGTGTACTCGCGCTCCGTGCGCGTAGCGGGCAACGTGATGGACGACGCCATCGTCCAGTACATGAAGCGTAAGTACAACCTGCTGATCGGCGAAACCACAGCAGAACGCGTGAAGATGGCGGTAGGCTCCGCGTTCCCTCTCGACAAGCCTCTCAGCATCGAAATCAAAGGCCGCAACCTCGTCGAAGGCATCCCCAAAACCATCACCGTCGACGACACCGAAATTCGCGAAGCCCTAGCCGAATGCGTCGCGACCATCATGAACGCCATCCGCGTCGCGCTCGAACGCACCCCGCCCGAACTCTCCGCGGACATCAGCGACCGAGGCATCGTCCTCACCGGCGGCGGCGCTCTGCTCAAAAATCTGGACAAGCGCATTCGTCAGGAAACTGGATTGCCAGTCTCCATCGCCGAAGATCCTCTGGCATCCGTGGTGCTCGGCACCGGCAAAATGCTCACCGAATTCAAACTGCTCCGCCGCATCGCTATCGAATAGTCGCGTATGGATCTGCTGCTCTATCGCTATCGCCACCTAACCGTGCTCTTGGTGGTGATCGTTGCGCAACTGGGGCTGCTCGCGTTTCAGGTGCGAAACAATCAGGACGTGCGCCTGATCCGCGTGTGGGCCGTGGGCGCCGTTTCGCCGCTCGCTCGCGTTCTGGAAACCAGCCGCAGCGGCACCTCCAACTTCATCGACGACTACTTCCTGCTGTTAAACGTCCGCGAGGAAAAGAGGCAGCTGGAAACCCGCCTCGGGGCCGCGCTGCTCGACAATCAGCGCATGCGTGCGGAGCTCGAAACCGCCCAGCGTGCCGAGGCCCTCGCGCTCTTCCAAAAAGAAACGCCCATGAAGACGGTGCCCGCGCGACTGCTCATGAACAGCACCGGCTCAGCTTCTACTGTTTATGTGGACGTAGGCAGTTCCCAAGGCATTCGTAAAGGCATGGCCGTGATCACCCCCAATGGAATCGCGGGGAAAGTCACCGCAGTCTATCCGTCCACCTCCATGGTGCTGCTGGTCACCGACCCACTGTTCGCAGCGGGCGTGATTTCGCAAAAAAACCGCGTGCAGGGTACACTCCGCGGCCTAGGCGGCACTGCGATGGTCGACTTCGTGCAGAACGAGCAAACACTCGACCAGGGTGAGTGGTTCTACACCTCCGGCAGTGACTTCGTGTTCCCCCGCGGCCTGCGCGTGGGCCCCGTGACCTCCGTGAAAAACGGCCTGCGTCGTAAAGATGTTCAAGTGAAGCCCGCTGGATTCGAGGGCGGCTTGGAGCAAGTACTGGTCGTGGTCGAGGGCGTGCACGCCCAGATTCCCGACGCTCCCCTCGATACCGCGCCCATCTCTCTACAGGCCCCGCCGCCATCCGAAGCAATCGAGTCGCAAACCGCACAGGCCGCGCAAAATGGACCTGTCACCACCGACGCGGACCGCATCGTGGATCGCAATCGCGGCAAAGTCCCCAGCGCCCTTCCTCCTGCTCCCGCGCCAAAGCCATGAGCGATTTTTCGGTTAGTTACTCCGATTCGCCGCGCAAGAAGAATCGCATCGCCCGTTACAAGTGGGTGGTCATCGCTGGCATCACGCTCGCCGCCATTCTTTTCCAGGTCTATGTACCGCGATTCATCAGCTATCTCTCGTATCTCGAAATGCCGCTGCTGGTGGTCGTCTATTTTTCCCTGATGCGCCGTTCGCCCACCTTGGGCGTGCTGCTCGGAGCAGGTATCGGCCTCGCACAGGACTCGCTATCCTCAAACCCTCTCGGCATGTTCGGTATCGTGAAAACCCTCGTCGGGTACTTCGCAGCCACTGCCAGCCAACGCTTCGACGTCGAGACCGCAGGCTCCCGATTAGTCCTGGCGTTTTTCTTCTTCGTCTTTCACCAATTCTTCTATTGGGTCCTCGGCCGCGCACTTCTGGGCCAACCCATCGGCCTCGAACTCCCGCAAACACTGGTCATGGCTGTACTCAACGCCTTGGTCGCCGTACCGCTGTTTCACATCTTGGATAAACTGAAGGTTCACGACTAGAGGTAAAGCATGGCCATCGAACCCGAGCATCCGAAGGAAGAGGGATCGTCCAATTCCAATACGGGTTTACATTCCGGCCGGCTCTTCCGCGACGACACGCGCTTCGCGCTCAGCCGCATCACTGCCTTCCAGTACGCCATCGTTGCCGTATTCCTGTTCCTGCTGATCGGTTTCTGGTCGCTCCAGGTCTACAACCACGAAGCCAACAGCGAACTCGCAGAGCGCAACCGCGTCAAGACCGTTCCCGTCCCCGCCCCGCGCGGAAAAATTCTAGATCGAGACGGCCGCGTCATCGTCGACAATCATTCTTCCTACACCGTGATGCTCTCGCAGGAAACTCTGAAACTGGAGCACCTGCCCGCCATCGCGATGGGCCTGAATCTCGACCTTCCGGAACTGCAAGCCGCGGTCGCAAAATTCAGCAAGGGAGCCAAGTACGTTCCCATCCCCATCAAAACCGAACTGACCCCGGCCGACCTCGCGTTCGTCGAATCGCATCGCGACCCCGACACGTTTCCTGAACTCGAATTGCTCGAAGCGCAAAAGCGCCTATATCCGCGCGATAACGTCGCAGCCCACGTCCTCGGCTATGTGGGACAGGTCAGCGAAACCGAACTCAACTCCGCCGAGTTCGCCAAGTACTCGCAAGGCGACGTCGTTGGCAAGTTCGGCCTGGAACGCCAATACAACGAAACCTTGACCGGCATCGACGGCCAACGCCGCGTCGTCGTCGACGTCACCGGCCGCGAACGCGAAGTCCTCGAAAGCCAGGAAGCCAAGCCCGGCACCAACCTGCAACTCACCATCGACCTCGACCTGCAAGCCATTGCCGAACTAGCCATGGATGGCCGCCGAGGAGCGGTCGTCGCCCTCGATCCGCGCACCGGCGAAATCCTCGCCATGGTCAGCCGCCCCGCCTTCGACCCGAACATCTTCGCGCGCCTCCGCCAAGCCGATTGGAACGCCGTCATCAACAACCCCGATAAGCCCATGCTCAACCGAGCGATCCAAGGCACCTACGCCCCCGGCTCCACGTTCAAGCCCATCGTCGCCATCGCGGGCCTGGAAACCGGCGCGCTCACCGATGGCGAAACGGTGAACTGCTCCGGCGTCGCCAACTGGTACGGACGCCCCTTCCATTGCCACAGCACGCACGGCGCGACCGACCTGCATCGCGGCATCGTGCAGTCCTGCGACGTCTACTTCTATCACGCGGGCGACAAAATCGGCATCGACAACATCGCGCAATACGCGCAAGTCTCCGGCTTCGGCGAGAAAACCGGTATCGACCTCCCCGGCGAGGCCGAAGGCCTGATGCCGTCGACAAAGTGGAAACTGCGCACCCAGCGCGAGCGCTGGTATCCCGGCGAAACCATCTCCGTCTCCATCGGCCAAGGCGCCATCGAGGTGACTCCCTTGCAACTCGCCAAGGCCATCGGAGGACTCTCCGTGGGCGGTACGTGGTTTCAACCGCACTTAGTAAAACTAGCCGCGCAATCCGAACCCAGCCGCAAGGGCAACTGGAACCCGGCCAACGTCACCTCTGTAGTCTCCGGCATGTACGGCGTGGTCAACGAAGGCGGCACCGGAACCGTCGCCGCGATCCCCGGCGTCACCGTCTCCGGCAAAACCGGCAGCGCCCAGCGCGTCTCCAACGACCTTGTAAAGAGCAATCGCGCCCTCGCGAATACGATGAAGGACAACGGCTGGTTCGTAGGTTTCGCCCCCCGCGACAACCCCGAAATCGTAGTCGCAGCCGTCGTAGAAGAAGGCATCCACGGCGGTCTCAACGCGGCTCCCATCACGCGCGACATTCTCAAAGCCTACTTCGACAAGCAGACGCATAACGCCAAGCCAAACTCCACAGACCTGGCCGTCCTGCTCCGGCTCCAAAAGTGATCGATCGCAATACCGCGCAACACTACACTTGGGGCGATGCCTGCGATGGCTGGCACTTGCTCGCGAACCCGACCCTGAGCGTGATCGAAGAATGCATGCCTCCCGGAACCTCTGAGGTCCGCCACCTGCATAACAGAGCCGAGCAATTCTTCTACGTCTTAGCAGGCAGTCTCACGATCGAGGTCGATGGCCAAACATCAACCCTCTCCGCCCACCAAGGGCTGCACGTTCCCGCAGGTCGCCCGCACCAAGTCTGCAACCTTAGCGACACACCAGTGGATTTTCTAGTCGTCTCCACTCCCCGCAGCCACGGCGATCGCGTCCCCGCCTAGCTTTTCCTGTGTCACAATCGAAGTGGGATTTAATATGGCCACTACGCGCACCCACGTCGTCCTACCGGATGAACTCTTAAAGAACATCGACGAGCTCGTCGGGAAACGAGGCCGAAGTGCGTTCCTCGCTGAGATTGCAGCGAAGGAAGTGAAAAGGCGTCGGCTCCTCGCGCTCCTCAGTGACCCCGAACCAGTCTGGAAGTCCGAAGACCATCCGGAACTGAAACATGGAGCTGCCGCTTGGGTTCGCAAGATGCGACGCGAAGACGAGCAGCGGCGCGTCAAGAGACGCGCGGCCAGCAACTCAAAATGACCGTCCTCATTGACACAAACATCCTCATCGATGCGCTAAATGGGCGTCACGGTCGTCGGGAGTTCCTGAACGATCTGGCCGCCCAAGGCCACGAACTGGCTTCCTGTGCAATCACAGTAGCGGAGGTCTACGCAGGAATGCGACCGAATGAAGCGAGAAAAACCGAAGCCTGGTTGGCTGAAACGGAATACATTGAAACTCGGCAATCGACAGCAAAACTGGGCGGCGAACTTAAATACAATTGGGCAAGGAAGGGCCACACGCTATTCCTGGTTGACACTCTGATCGCGGCTGTCGCCATCGAAAACGATATCTATCTCGCCACGGACAACGTGAAAGACTTCCCCATGCCGGAACTCCGCCTGCTCACACCAACTCGGCTCCATTGAGAGAGAAGGGGCAGCAGTTACCGCTGCCCCCTTTTGCCCTAGCGACGTGACTGCTCCACCGGCAGCGCGATGTCCACCACCGTGTCGCGGATCAAATCGATCTTCTCCGCTCTCCCCGTCAGCAGGTTGATCTCATACAGCCGGGTCACGCCATCCACCACCAGCGTCGCGTAGCCCGTGTTGTCGTAAGCCGCTTCGTTCTTGACCGTCGTGTAGATATCGAAACCCACTTGCGATCCCGGATCGATACCCAACGTGCCCACTCGCACCAGCGAACCCGCATTCGGCGGAACCTGCAAGTTCAGTTGGTTGAGCGCCGAATCGATATTGAACAGCATGGTGCCCGTGTCCAGCGTCGTGTCGTTATTGGTATACGCCGCCGCCGTGATCCCCATCGCTGTCGTCCCGGCAGTGTAGTTGGTCGGAGTATCAATGAGAGTCGCCGCATCCGCGGCCGCGAACGGGTGACGCAGGTTCTGGCCGGAACTGCTCAGAATACGCAGCGCATCCGCCGCCGGGTTGAAGTCGACTGCGAAGAAATCGCCCAGCAGGCCAACCGTCAACTGCCGGAACTTGGTCGCCACTCCCGTATTTGGGTCGATCGCATAGATTCCCCCAGCATTCCCGACCCCGTACAGTTTGCCGTCCTGCACGCGATAGTCGATCCCGACAATCTTGTTGTCCGTGCCCGTCAGACCCGAAATGCCGCGTACGCTGCGCGGATAGGTCGGGTCGCATTCCTTCAACTTTATGATCCTTTGGTCGGCAGTCAGACCAACAATCGTCAGGCTGCAATCGGACCCGCGCGATCCCCCGCGGCGGTCGTCGTCCCGGTCTCCTGCATAGGCCAATCCTTGCATAACCGTGGCAGCGGTCAGCAGAGCGGCCGTGCGCCCCATCGTTTTCATTGTTTGATTCATGATCATGTCCCTCTGAAACTGGTCCTCTGGAATAAGGGCTCACTTGCGCCCGTATTTGGGGTACGCAAGCGCCAGCCCAGCGGATGTAGGCGGTCGGAAAAAATTTGCCTGTCTTTACCTCGCACTCATTCGCGCAGGCGCTACACTGAAGCATCAGATGCCGCGCTACCGCTCTATCAAGGACCTCGACTGGTCCCTGCTCGTGGTCACCCTGGTGATCTGCGGCCTCGGCGTCCTGCAAATCTACTCCGCCACCCACGGCACGAAATTCGAAGACGCCTGGTGGAAACAAATCGTCTGGATCGGCCTCGGCCTTATGTGGCTGGTTGCCTCGATCGACTATCACACGCTCCTCGGCCAGGTCGGCTTCTTCTATGTCACCACCGTCGCCGCGCTCGCGTTCACAGTTTTGGTGGGTGTTCGAATCTTTGGTTCCCGCCGATGGATCTCCATCGCTGGGGTGAACTTGCAGATCTCAGAGTTCGCCAAATTGGTGATAATATTGATGGTGGCGCGGTACTTGTCGGAGTTGAAGCGCAATGAAGTCGGTATCGCGGACTTATTGAAATTAGGAGTGTTAGTCGGGATTCCGACGTTCCTGGTCATGAAGCAGCCCGACCTGGGAACGTCCCTCACCTACTTGGCGATCCTGGGTGCGGGAATCCTGTTAGCGGGACTTCGATGGCATCACTTGGCCGCAATCGGGTTGGTGGCGGGGTTATCACTTCCGCTCGCTTGGCCGTTCTTGAACGACTATCAACGCGGGCGGCTGGAGACCTTCGTCAATCCGGACGCCGATCCGAAGGGTCGCGGCTATCAGGTCATCCAGTCGCGCATCGCAGTGGGTCACGGCGGCATGTGGGGAACCGGAGTTACACAGGGAACCCAAACGCAGTTGCACTTCCTGCCGGTGACACACACCGATTTCATTTTTTCCTCCTTCGCGGAGGAACACGGTTTCGTAGGAGTAGTCGTGGTCCTGGGTTTGTACTTTCTGTTGTTCATGCAGATCGTGCAAAACGCCCAAACCGCGCCGGACAGGTCCGGCATGTTTATCTGTATGGGAGTGGCGGCCTTGTTGCTGTTCCACTTGTTCGTGAATGTGGGGATGGTCGTTGGCAGCATGCCTGTCACGGGTATTCCGTTGCCGCTCATGAGTGCGGGCGGTTCCAATATGTTTTCGGTATTCATGATGCTGGGCCTAGTGAACAACGTCAGGCTCCGGCGTTTCGCAAGTTAACGAGTCAGTGGGATTTGCCGCTGGCGCGAGTGTAGTTTTTAGTAGGCGGACCTGCGCGTTTTAGGTGCGGGTACTTATAGGCGAGAATTTGGTTGAACAAGATTTCGGTCCGGCGATCGAAAGAGCGTCAGAGAAGTTGCTCCGCTCCGTAAGTCGTTGGCCGGGTAGTACACAAAACCAATTCGCCTTGCCCGTGTCCCGCCTGTAGCCCGGGTCCTGTAACAGCCGCTGCGCGAAGCGCGAGCGGTAGCGCATTCCTTTAGGAGGAGTGCAGCAGGAGGCAGTATGAGCAAGGAAATGGTGATTTCGTCCAATCGGCACGAAACCCGCGTAGCGCTTTTGGAAGACGACCAATTGGTCGAAGTGTACTTCCAGCGCTCCAATGAATATTCGCTGGCAGGCAGCATCCACAAGGGACGCGTCACACGCGTGCTCCCCGGCATGCAGTCGGCTTTCGTCGACGTGGGACTCGAACGCGACACGTTCCTCTACGTCTCCGACTTCCTCGACGAACACAGCGAGGACATCGATCGCGTAACCGGCGACGAGCGCCCCCCCCGCGAACCCCGAGCCGAAGGTGCCCCCCGAGAAGGGAATAGAGAAGGCACCCGCGAAGGCGGTCGGGAAGGCAACCGTGAAGGGGGACGCGATGGCGGCCGGGATCGTAACCGCGACCGTAATCGTGGCAACCGCGACCGGGATCGCGAACGTCCCCCGCAAGTCGCAGTCGCCGCACCCGTCGTGGAAGGCGCACCTGTCGACGGAACCGCCCCGCAAGGCGCGCCTGCTCCCTCCGGCGAAGCGCGACGCGACGATCGCGGTGGACGCCGTGGACGCCGCCGTGGGCGTGGCCGTGCTGGATTCCCGGACTCCAAATACTCTTCCCCCACCGACGCGAACTCCGAAACCGCTGTCGCCGCCGACGCGCAGGATACCGCCGTCGAAGAAGCCGAGCTGAACGAAGAACCGGATGACGCTCCGGTGCAGCCCCGCGTTTTGCTGCCGGGAGAATTCATCGCTAAGTATCGCCGCGCCGAGACTGCTCCCACTCCCGTGGTCGAAGACACCGCCGCCCCCGAAGCCAACCCGTACGACGAGCCCGTGCATGCCCCGTTCGACAACGCCATCCCCGACGCCCCCGTACACATCCACGCCGAGCCGCTGCCCGCCGAAGGCAAACTCGAAACCGAAGACGCTCTCGAACTAGCCAAACCCGCCGTCACGAACTTCTCTGCACCCACCGAACAGGAACTGGAAGAAGCGCAGGAAGCTGCCGAATCCGGCCTCGTCGGCATGGCGCACCTGGACGAGGATGAAGACCTCGACATTCAGGAGATGATCCTCGATAGCATCGGCGACAACGAATCCAGCGACGCCGACGCCGATTCCGAAGCCGACGCCATGCAGGCGCTCGCGGAGCGCGAAGATCTGGAGCCCCAGGATCTCGCGTCTGAAGAAGAAGCCACCGAAGAAGGCATGCCGGAATCGCCGGAGGCGATTGCAGCCGCAGAAGCCGCTGGCGAAGCGGGCGAACCGACCACGGGTAGCGCTGAAGTTCGCGAACAAAGTGGACGCTCCCCGCATCGCGTCTCCCGCCGTGGACGCCGCCGTCGTGGCGGTAGTGGTGGAGATCGAAGCGGTGATCGGAACGCCGCTCCCGCAGTCGCCGCCGAACCCACTGGCGAAGAAGGCGTCGAAGCTGTCGAAGGCGAAGCGGTCGCTCTCGTAGAAGCCCCCGCCCAGGAACGTCAGGACCGCCCCGAACGCCCGGAGCGTCAGGAACGCCCCCGCCAAGTCTCCGCGCAGACCCGCTCCACCCCGTCCATCTCGGACCTGCTGAAGCAAGGTCAGGAAATCATCGTTCAGATCGCCAAGGAGCCGCTGGGCACCAAGGGCGCCCGCATCACCTCACACGTCGCCCTGCCCGGACGCTTCGTCGTCTACATGCCGACCCTCGAACACATGGGCGTCTCCCGCCGCATCGGCAGCGATGAAGAACGCCTCCGCCTGAAGCGCATCCTCAAGGATCGCCGCCCCGGCACCGTCGGTGGTTTCATCACCCGCACCGCCGCCGAAGGCCGCACCGAAGACGAAATCGCCGGCGACATGGATTTCCTCTACAACCTGTGGACCGACATCAAAGCCAAGGCCGACAAGAAACCCGCCCCCGCGCTTCTGCACCACGATCTCGACATCGTCCAGCGCATCCTCCGCGACCAGCTCGCCGACGACTTCAAGGCCATCTGGATCGATAACGAAGAGACCTTCGAAAGCATCCTGCGCTTCGTGGAACGCTTCCAGCCCGCGCTGGTGAACAAGGTCAAGATGTACACCCGCGACGCGCCGATCTTCGATAGCTTCGGCATCACCCAGGAGATGGAGAAAGCTCTCCGTCCCAAGGTGTGGCTGAAGTCCGGCGGCTACCTCGTGATCAACCAGACCGAGGCCTTGGTCGCCATCGACATCAACACCGGCAAGTACGTCGGCAAGTCGAACCGCCTGGAAGATACCATCGTCAAGACCAACACCGAAGCGATCAAGGAAATCGTTCGCCAAGTCCGCCTCCGCGACCTCGGCGGCATCATCATCATCGACTTCATCGACATGGACGAACGCAAGAATCGCCAAAAGGTGATGACCGCGCTCGAAGAAGCCATGCGAGCCGACCGCGCCCCCTACAAGATCCTCCAGTTCAATGATTTCGGATTGGTGGCGATAACCCGCAAGCGCGTCAAGCAGTCGCTCGAACGTACCCTGTGCTCCCCCTGCCCCAATTGCGAAGGCGCAGGCTACATCAAGAGCGTCCAGACCGTGATCACCGAGATCCTGGCCGAAGCCCGCAAGCTGTCCCGCACAGTCGAAGGCAAAGACGTCATGCTCCGAGTCCACCCCGATGTGGCGAAGGTCATCAAGAGCCACCAGAATAAGTACCTGGAAGAGCTAGAAGAAGTCCTCCGCCGCCCGGTGCTCGTAAAGAGCGACCCGCTGCTCCACAACGAGAAATTCGACTTGGCGTAAGCAAGCTACAGCATTGTATGATGGAGCCCATGCAGGCCAAACGCCTAGCTTGGGCTCTTTTCATTTTGGTGGCCGCTGGCTTTGCGGAAACCATCGAGATCCCCGCGAAGCGGCACGGTGCCGGGCCCCTCTTCAGGATCGAACGCGGCGGCAAGTGGGGCTTCATGGATCGGCGAGGCAAGACCGTGATCTCCCCTCAGTTTGACTACGCGCGAGATTATTTTGGCGGTCTTGCCGGGGTGTTTATCAAGGACAAATGGGGTTACATCGACGAACGCGGCAACGTCAAAATCAAGCCCCAATACGATGAGATTCAGGACTTTCTTGGGGCTCTGGCCCCGGTCCTTCTTGGGAAACGCTGGGGATACATCGATAAGACCGGCAAGGTAGTGGTTCCTTTCGATCACCAGGAGGCTTACGAGTTTCACGACGGCTTGGCGCGAGTCGGCGATTGGACGCGCACAGCGTGTACCGACAGAATCTACGGATTGGAAGAGGCTCCCGCGAAGGCGTTCAAACTCGACTGGGGGTTCAGTGACACCGGGCGTCCGTGCTTGGGAGTCGATACCAGATATGAGTTCGTCGATGAGTCTGGCAAGAGAAAGTTCTCGGGACTCGGAACGCGTGTTTGGGATTTTTCGGAAAGCCTCGCAATGTTCGAAGTTGGCGAATACCCGGACACCAAGATCGGATTCATCGATACGGCAGGCGCGATAGTAATTCCCGCGATCTTTTTCAGCGCCAGCGACTTCCACGAAGGACTCGCTCCAGCAAACGTAGGCGGTCGGATTGTTGGCAATCGAGTTGAAGGCAACCAGCGAGGGTACATTGATCGAACAGGACGATTTGTGATCGCGGCAGAGTACGACTACGCAGGAGATTTTTCCGAAGGGCTAGCGAGAGTAATGACGGTGGGCGTCGATGGGGCAAACATGCGCTACATCGATAAGGCGGGCAAGACAGTAATATCAGGGCCCTTTAACGAAGCCTGGGATTTCCACGACGGCAGGGCCGCCGTGTTTGATCGATCCGGGTGGCACCTCATTGACAAGACCGGGGCACGAGTTTTGCCGGCAGTCCGGCAATTCACCGTCTTTTCTGACGGGTTGGCCATCATTGGGAAGACTTCCAATCGTATCTATATCGACACAACAGGTCGCGAAATCGCCCGGTACGATTAACGGCGATCGTATTGCTCGATCGCCTCATCGGGCGTGAAGATCATCATCCCGTTCAAAAAGCTTGCGCGACCAAGAGCCGGTCAAACGGGTCCGCATGTAGCCGAGACAATTTGGGATCCGGTCGGTCCAACTTACGGAATGAAATCGCGCACGGACTTCTGAGTTTCGAGGAGTGCACGGGGTGGTGGTGCCTTCGATTGGCTGCAACCACCTTTGGAAATGCAACCAGACAGTATACGCCCGCAGAGCCGAGCGAATAGTGCAGCGCACTCGCCCTACGATTGCTTAGGTGCCAAATCCTTACAGCCTTCTCCCTCTCCTTCGAAATAGGCGAGGAAGTCGTCGGGCATCGGCTCGAAGAATGACGGAGGCACTTCAAACTCACCCTTCGCGCAACCTATAACTGGCTTCTTGAACTTGAGCTTCGATTCTTTGTTCGTAGGTACCACGCCTCATCTTACACCGGCATTTTCGGTGCCGGTTCAGCGGTCCAGGTTTTCTGGATTGCGTAAACTCCTCCCCTACTAGCAACTACCGCCGCACTCCGGCGAGCCCCCGCCGGCCCGTGCTATTTCTACCTCAGAGCGCCGCTATGCCAATACGCCAACCGCGCCAAACAGAAAATCCAAACGAACCCATTTCCAGCCCCTATCTCATGAGCACAAAGGGATTTACACCCGAAAAAACGGACCCATTTGGGAGCTCTCAGAAAGGGCAAACCTTTGGCAGAAACACTTCTGGGCCGGAAGAATCCTCATTGCAGAGAGGGCAACCTCTTCCTCAGTGAATGTGGCCCAACTGGCTCGGGGGAGGCAGTTGGGCCGCTTTTTTGCTCAGTCGCCGCCGAAATCCATGGCGCCGAGAGCCTCGGCGCGACGCAATTCCGATGCGGCGTTTCTTTTGCCGCGGAGGATCAGTGTCGCTGCCGCGACCGAAATCGAGCCGACGATCACCGCCAGGCCCCACCATACGGAACCCGCGTCGTCGTCCGTCCGTGGAACTGCTTTCGGCGTCCAGGCAACTCGCGGTTTATGAGGAGCCTCCTCCATCGGATGCTCCAGCGCCGCTTTCATCGCCTCGCTCATTGAGTGCATGGGTCCTTCCTCCTTCTTTGCAAACGAAAAAGAGGGTAGTTCGAAGCTCGTCGTGAAATGGAGTCCCTGGGGACCTCTTTCGAACTTGCCTGAACTGCCCTCTTCACTTACAAAGAGTTCGCGCCCCCGAAAGTGTTTCACCGATTTGTCAGGCTCGATACAATGTCCTTTGCGCTACTTCTTCAGCCGCCGCGTGCCTCACCCCCACCGCGTCCTCCTCATTGAGAGCGGGTCCCGAGGCGTGATTGAAAAGCTGCTGCCGCTCCTCCCCGGAGCCTTCGGCGAAGTCGAAATCGACCTCGTCACCTGCTACGTTGATCAGCCCACGGGCTTTACCGGACGCGTCTTCAACGTCAACGAATACGGCGGACCCTCGGGCCGCGACCGACTACTCGCCGACCTCACCGCGCGCGACTACCAACTCGCCGGCGTCCTCTGCTCCGGCGAGCCCATCATGACCAAGTGGAAATGGTGGCTCGCATGGAAGTTGCCGACGAAAGTTTTCATCATCAACGAAAACGCCGACTTCTTCTGGTGCGATTGGAGCCACTTCAACGTGGTCTGGAATTTCGCCCTCGAACGCGCCGGACTCACGGGAGCAGCCGCCGTCCCGGCTCTCGCGCGACTCATTTTCCTGCCCTTCAGCGTGTCATTTCTGCTCGCCTACGCGGGCGCTGTACACTTGCGGAGGAGGCTCCGACTCTCATGAAAGCTGTTTACATCGATCAACCCGGGGGACCCGAAGCGCTCGTCTACGGCGACCGTCCGCAACCCACGCCGGCCGCTGGCGAAGTGCTGGTGAAAAACGCCTACTCCGGCGTCAACTTCATCGACACGTATCATCGCAGCGGACTCTACAAGCTGCCGTTGCCTGCGATCATCGGCTCGGAAGCCGCGGGCACGGTCGAGTCGGTCGGCGAAGGCGTCACGCAATTCAAGCCGGGCGACCGCGTGGCCTACGCTATGATGCGCGGCTCCTACGCCGAGTATCACGCCATCGCCGCGAAGAACCTGGTTTCTGTCCCTGATGCCGTCCCCTTCGATATCGCCGCCGCCGCGATGCTGCAGGGCATGACGGCGCACTATCTCACGCAGTCCACCTTTCCCCTGAACTCCGGCCACACGCTGCTGCTGCACGCCGCCGCGGGCGGCACCGGGCGGCTGATTGTCCAGTTGGCGAAAATCGCCGGCGCGCGCGTCATTGCCACCGTCGGCTCCGAAGAGAAAGCCAAGATCGCCCTCAGCGACGGCGCCAGCGCCGCCATCCTTTACAACTCGCAAGACTGGGTGGCTGAGGTGAAGCGGCTGACCGATGGCAAGGGCGTCGACGTGATCTACGATGGCGTCGGCCAGTCGACTTTCTCGAAAGGCTTCGATTGCCTCAAGCCGCGCGGCATGATGGTCTCATTCGGGCAATCCAGCGGGCCGATCGGCACGCTCGACCCCTTGATGCTGGCGGCCAAAGGGTCTCTCTACCTAACCCGCCCCACCCTCGCCACTTACATCGCGGAACGCCCGGATCTCGAACGCCGCTCCAGCGACCTGTTCAGCTGGATCGCCTCCGGCAAGCTCAAAATCCGCATCGACAAAACCTACGCTCTGTCCGACGCCGCCCAGGCCCAGCGGGATCTCGAAGGCCGCAAAACCACCGGCAAACTAATTCTTCAAGTCACGTAGCGCACGCACTCCTGCGTGCCGCGTCGAGACTCGTCTCGACGCCTCCCTAAACAACCGAGCAAACGGTTTCAATCTGCTCCCGCGTCATCTCCGGGAAAAGTGGCAGCGATAATACCCGCTCGCAGATTTCTTCCGACACCGGGAAATCCCCCGCCTTATACCCGAGGTCCGCATGCGCCTGCATCAAGTGGATCGGCTGCGGGTAGTGAATCCCGAACTGAATCTGCTTCGCCGCCAGCCTTTCCGTCAATGCCTGCCGCTGCTTCGTCAGGATCGCGTACACATGGAAAACGTGCCGACGATCCGGTAGCGCTGTCGGAGTGACCACATGACTGCCCGCGAGCAACTCCGTGTAAATCGCCGCATTCGCCCGCCGAGCTTCCGTCCACTTCTCCAGATGCCGCAGCTTCACCCGCAACACGGCGCCCTGGATGCCCTCCATGCGATAGTTGAAGCCCTTCAGCACGTGATAGTAGCGCTGCTCCGTGCCCCAGTTCCGCAGCATCCGAATCTGACGATCATGCTCCGGATTGTTCGTCGTCACCAACCCGCCCTCACCATACGCGCCGAGATTCTTGCCCGGATAAAAGCTGAAGATCGCCATGTCGCCCATCGACCCGGCTCGCCGACCCTTGTACTCCGCCCCGTGCGCCTGCGCCGCGTCCTCAATCACCGCGAGCTTGTGCTTACGCGCGATCTCCAGGATCGGATCCATGTCGCAGCACTGCCCGTAAAGATGCACCGGCACGATCGCTTTCGTCTTCGGCGTGATCTTCGCTTTAATCTGCGCGACGTCCATCATGTACGTCACCGGATCGATGTCGACAAATACCGGCGTCGCCCCCGCGTAGCGAATCGCGGCCGTCGTCGCGACAAACGTGTAGGGAACCGTAATCACTTCGTCCCCAGATCCGCAGCCAGCAGCCAGCACAGCCAGGTGTAGCGCGCTAGTGCCGGAGTTCACACCAATTCCGAACTTCGCGCCAGAGTAAGCGGCGAACTCTGCTTCGAACTGTGCGACTTCGCTTCCAAGCACATACTCCGTCGATTCAAGAACTTTGAGAACCGCCGCGTCCACTTCCTGCTTGATGGACTTATATTGGGCTTTGAGATCTAGGTAGGGAATCAAACCATGAGTTTCGCACGCCAATTGACAATGCGCCATAGGTTCGCGACAATTGGGGTGAGCGCGGGAGTAACTCAGTTGGTAGAGTGCAACCTTGCCAAGGTTGATGTCGCCGGTTCGAACCCGGTCTCCCGCTCCATTCCCTCCCCGAACACCTCGTCCCATTATCGGACACTTCCCCACCGTCTCCGTCCGCGCGCTATGCTGTAAGTATATGTTTCTAAAGGCGGCATATGCCCTCCTGAAACGGTAGAGAACGTGCGATAGAGATGTAGACGAGTGAGGCAACCCAAATGGACGTAAAACGCGAAGGTGTAGCAAGAAAGAAGAAGATCAAATACGCGATCTACTTCTTCATCCTCGCTGTATTTACGACCTTCGCCGGGTATCGCGTGGCGCAGCTTGAACCCGCATCTCCCTCTGTGGAATTCGCAACTCTGTGGCCCGATACAGTGAAGCGCGGTCCCATGGTTCGCGACGTGAAGGGCATCGGAACACTGGTTCCTGAAGAGATCGTCTGGATTCCCGCTAAGTCCGAAGGCCAAGTGGAAAAGGTCCTGCGCAAGTCCGGCGAGCAAGTGGGAGTCGACACAGTACTGGTGGTCCTAAGCAACCCCGACATGGAATTGCAGGCCAGCGACCTCGAGTGGCAAATTAAGCAGGCGGACGCGACGCTGGCTGACCTCCGCGTGCGCCTCAAGAGCCAGCGCTACGATTCCGAAGCCGCCGTGCGCCGCACCGAAACCACCTTGGAACAGGCAGCGCTCACGATGGACAAGAAGCAGCAACTCTTTAATCTGCAACTGGAGCCGGAAGTGAACGTGAAAGAAGCTGTCTCCAATTGGAAACAGGCTCGCAACACCTTCGACGCGGAGCGGCAGAAGCTCGACATTCTGGAAGATTCGCAGAAGGCGCAAATCGATTCGGCCAAAGTGCAGGTCGACAAACTGCGTGCTGGCTGGGAGCGCAAGAAACAACAAGTCCGCGAGCTGGTCATCAAAGCCGGTACATCGGGCGTGCTGCAGGAGATCACACTGCAGGTCGGCCAGCGCATCATGCCGGGAGCGGTGCTAGCGAAGGTCGCCCGCCCGGAGAATCTGAAGGCGGAGTTGAAGATCTCCGAAACGCAGGCCAAGGACATCCTGCTGGGGCAACGAGCCTCCATCGACACACGGAACGGCATCATCCCGGCGCACGTAGTTCGTATTGATCCCAACGTGGTGAACGGAACGCGCACGGTGGACTGCAAGCTCGACGGGCCACTGCCGAGCGGCGCGGTGCCGGATCTGAGTGTCGACGGGACTGTGGAGTTTGAGCGGTTGGATGACGTGATCCAGATCGGGCGGCCGGTATTCGGACAGCCGAATTCGCAAGTGAGTCTATTTAAGATCAGCGCAGACGGGAAGACCGCAACGCGCGTAACTGTGAAGCTGGGCCGCAGTTCCGTGACTTCCATGGAAGTCCTCGAAGGCCTGAATGTAGGGGATCGGGTGATCCTCTCCGACATGTCCGCGCAAGATCAGTATCAGAAGATCGAACTCAATTAGGGGCTCGCATGGAAACGTTGATTCACCTGGAAGGCGTCACCAAGATTTTCACGACCGACGAAGTGGAAACGCACGCACTCGCGGGCATCCATCTCGACGTGAAGAAGGGTGAGTATCTGGCCATCGCCGGCCCGTCGGGCTGCGGCAAGTCGACTCTGCTCGCGATCCTCGGTCTGCTCGATTCGAGTTCCGATGGCCAATACGTACTCAACGGCCGACCGGTGCAAGGCTTGAAGCTCAGCGAGCGCGCCCGCATCCGCAATCGTGAAATCGGCTTCATCTTCCAGGCGTTCAACCTGATCGGCGACCTGACGGTTTACGAAAACGTCGAACTCCCCCTGACCTATCGCGGCATGCCGAGCGCCGAGCGCAAGAAGCGCGTACACGAATCCCTGGAACGCGTCGGCATGGGGCACCGCGTGAAGCACTATCCGTCGCAGCTTTCCGGCGGTCAACAGCAGCGCGTGGCAGTAGCTCGTGCGCTGGCGGGCGATCCTGCGATCCTGCTCGCAGACGAGCCCACGGGGAATCTGGATTCGACGAACGGCGAGGCGGTGATGGACTTGCTTCGGGAACTCCATCGAGGCGGCGCGACCATTTGCATGGTGACGCACGATCCGCGCTACGCGCGTTACGCCGACCGCTCCATACACTTGTTTGACGGGCGCATCGTCGAAGAGAAGTCGGAAGCCGAGATCAATTAAACTGAAGGCATGGCGACCCAGCCACTTCCGCCGCTCACCGAAGAGGAATACCTCGCCATCGAACGCCTAGCGTGTGAGAAGAGTGAGTTTCATGGCGGCCAGATGTTCGCGATGGCGGGGGGCACTCCGAATCACGCGCTGCTATCAGCCAATATTGGATGGTTGCTGCGCGGAAACGTCCCTGCTGGATGCCGTGTGTTCAGTTCGGATCTGCGCATCAAGATTACAGCCTCGGCAACTTACACATACGCGGACTGCACTGTGATTTGTGGCGAGCCGCAGTTCGATAGTGCCAAGAAGGACAACATCCTCAACCCGCTGCTCATCGTCGAGGTTCTATCGCCCTCCACGCAAGACTACGACCGCGGCAAGAAATTCGAACTCTATCGCACGATCCAGAGCCTCCGGGAATACTTGGTCATCCATCAGGATCGCCGGTTCGTGGAGCATCACTCCAAGCAAGACGATGGAAGCTGGATCTTGCGGGAACATTCCGGCACCGGGGGATCGATCGCCATTGATCGGCTCGGTATCCGGATCGCGCTTTCCGAACTTTACGCTACAGCGCTCGACCTCGACTAACGCGCAAAAGCCCCCGCCGCAGTGGCGAGGGCCTTTGGTCCAGCAGCGAACTACCAGTACAACTTCAGCGCGAACTGCACTTGCCGCGGCGGCTGTGTGCCACGGATGGTGCCGAATGCTGCGCTCGCACGGTCCGTGTTCGGGGCCGAGAAGTTCGTGTGGTTCATCACGTTGAAGAACTCAGCGCGGAACTGCAGCTTCATGTCTTCGCGCGGTAACGCGAAGTTCTTGTGGATGCCGAGATCCATCTGCTGCGTGCCGATTCCTCGAACCGAGTTGCGGCCAGCGTTGCCGAAGGGCTGGCTGGGATCGGTGGGGAGTACCACGTTCGCGGTGTTGAAGAACGTGTTGGTCATGTCCTGCGGGTTCACCGCGAGCACCGGGCCGAGCACGTTGGGGCGGAAGGTTTCGCCGCCTCGAAAGCCGGAGAGGTTCCCGACCGTCTGGAAGGCCGCGGGGATCGATCCGGACCATGCGCGCAGGTTGAGCGGAGGAGCGGAGAGCGCATTGTTGATGATGCTGAGTTCCCAGCCGCCGATCGCCGCGTCTACAGCTGGATGCCAACTACTGCCAATCTTTTTGCCACGGCCGACCGGCAGTTGATACACGACGCTGGTGACGTTGGTGAACTTCTGGTCGTAGTTGGAAAGTCCCTTTTCCGCGGCGAGATTGCGCACGTCCTGCGGGCTCGCGTCGTTGCCGCCGTTGGTGTCGAGCGACTGACCGCTATTGTCGATCGCCTTGCCGTAGACGAACGAGTTCAGGAACTGCAGGCCATACGAGAAGCGCTTTTCGAGCTTCACCTGGAGCGAGTTGTAGTTTGAAAAGCCGGCCGGGTTGAACCAGGTGATGGCTCCGTAACCTTGAATCGGACGGCGAACTGCGAGTGAGAGATTTGACGTAGCGGTCGGTTGCGGCGTGGCCTGGTTGTAGTCGGCGATCAATGGGAGCTGATTGGAATCGTTGCCGACGTAGCCGATGTCGAGCACCAGGTCGCGAGCCAACTCGCGTTGTAGCGAGAAGAAGTAGCTCTGCACCCAAGGCGTGCGGTAGTTCTTCGGGATGTAGGCGATGTTGGCGTTCGCGACGCTGAAGGTATTCGCGTTGGTGAGGCCCGACGGGTAGCCTTGCTGCGTGGTGCGGAACGCGGCGTCAGTCGGATTGGACTGATTGATGGTCGCGATGACCACCTGCGGGTAGTTGATGCCGAGCAGGTCGGCGCTGCCGACGCGGTTCTGGTGGATGTAGCTGACGCCATAGCCACCGCGGAACACCGTCTTCATATCCAAGCTGTAAGCGAAGCCGAGGCGCGGTGCGAAGTTGTTGCGATCCGGATTGACCAAGGACTTGTCGTAGATGCTGCCGTCCTTCGCCTTCAGGATGGTTTTCGTATCCGGATCGAAGTTCGAGAGCACGTTGTGCTTTTCCCAACGCGGCGTGGCGTATTCGTAGCGGAGGCCCAGGTTGACGGTGAGCTTGCGATTAACGCGGAAGTCGTCCTGCACGTACATGAAGTTCATGTGCTGGCGATAGTCGCCGACGACGTAGTTCGCCAGGGCGTACTGGCTGCGCAGACCGAAGTAGAAATCGGCGAGCGAGTAGCTGCTGTTATCGGCAGGCCCGCCTGTAGGACGGGAGAACAGGCCAGCATAGGAATCGCGGCCGTACAAAGGATTCACATCGTTCACGCGGGTGCGGATGGCCATGAATTCATAGCCGATTTTCATCGTGTTGCGGCCGGTGACGCGCGAGTAGTTCAGCTTATAGTCAAAGCTGAGCGGGTTCTGAAATTGGGGGTTGGTCGACTGGCGT
This sequence comes from Bryobacteraceae bacterium, assembly GCA_039926185.1. Lineage (GTDB taxonomy): Bacteria > Acidobacteriota > Terriglobia > Bryobacterales > Bryobacteraceae > Palsa-187. The sequence continues at coordinate 101,984 of JBDSXJ010000030.1, forward strand.
CCCAACTGGCTGAAGCCAGTAATGGTCTGCGCCGTCAGTCCGCCGACGAGGGCGGGATCTTCCGGTAAACCGGGGATACCGTATTGCGCCAACATGCTGGGACCGCCCACAAGTGGCGGTTCCTTTCCAGCGCGCGTGCGGGAGACTGCGAAGCGACCTTCGAGCACCGAAGTTGGAGACATGGTCCAGGTGTAGCCGGCGCTGGCTTGTTGGTTCAGCACGCGCGTGTAACCGTTGCTGTTGCCGCCGGAGGCTCCGGGGATGTTCGGCTCGTTGAAGATGTTCACTTTACGCTGTCCGATGCGGAGGAAGCCGTTCATCGTGTTGCTGATCTGTCCGTCCAGCTTCGCGTCGTACTTGTCGTTGTAGTTACGGTCGAGCGATAGCTGCTGATAGTTGTTGGAACGGCCGGAACCGGTGGGCGTCGGCAGATCGCCGAGAACTTTCCTCGCGAACGCCGTCATCGGGATCGCTGTGCCTGCCGCGTAGGTTTGGCCGGTCTGCGGATTCACAACGGCGACGGGCAGGATGCCCTGGCGTTCGTTGAGAGTCGGGATGCTGGCGAAGGTCAGGGTCTTGGCGATGGAGCGAAAGCCTTCGTAGTCGCCGAAGAAGAACGCTTTGTTGCGGATGATGCGACCGCCGATGGTCGCGCCGAATTGGTTCTGCTGCAGCGTCGGCTTCTTGAACGTCGCCGGGCGAGCGCCGAAGACGTAGCCGATTGCATTCAGGTTGGTGTTGCGCAGGAAATCATACGCAGTGCCGTGGAACGCGTTGGTGCCGCTTTTCAGAGCCACGTCGATGGTGCCTCCACCGCTGCGGCCATATTCCGCGCTGTAGTTGTTGGTGATGACTTTAAACTCAGCAATCGCGTCCGGAGCTGGTTGCGCGACTTGATTCGCGAAGCCTTGGTTGCTGGTGCCGTAGGCGTTGTTGTCCACGCCATCCAGAAGGTAGTTGTTAAAGGTGCTGCGCAGTCCGTTCACGATGAAGGAACCTTCGCGCGAGCCGGAGGACGGCGATTTCAGAACGCCGGTGGTTAATAGGGCGAGGTCGGAATACGCGCGACCGTTCAGCGGCAATTCGACGATGGCTCGTTGGGCGATTACTTGGCCTCGGTCGCTCGAATCGGTTTGCAGCGGCGAAGCAACATCGGTCACTTCAATGGTCTGCGAGACTGTGCCGATTTCCAGCCTCAGATCCACACGCTGGCGGGCGTTGACGTTCAGCATCACGTCTTTCGCTTGTGCCTTGGCGAAGCCTGTAGCGTCGGCGGTGAGGGTGTACATCCCGATCTTCACGTTGGAGAACGCGTAGTTCCCCATGCCGTCCGTCTTGGTTTCTGCTTCACTGCCTGTATCCTGATTCAACAGTTTGACCGTTGCCGAGGGCAAGACCTGGTCACTTTTATCGCGAATGGTCCCGAGAACCTCCGCGGTTCCGAATTGGGCGAACGAATAAGAAGTACAAAGCACGACCCCTATGAATAGTGAACTAAGGTGTTTCATGATGCACCAAAATAGCGAGCGCAGACTGAAACAGAATGTAGATTACGCGACAACTTGATGAACACCAAACTCGACATCGCTTCGTAACGCGACTGCAAAACTGAGCCGCTATTCTTCCGGCATGCGAAAGTTATTGTGTGTTGTATTGACGGCAACCAGCATGTTTGCGGCAGAGCGAATTCAAGTCCACGGCCATCGCGGCGCTCGGGCGCTGCGGCCGGAGAATACGATTCCGGCATTTGAATACGCGATCGAGCAAGGCGTCGACGTGTTAGAACTCGACCTGGGTGTGACGAAAGACGGCGTGGTCGTCGTGTCGCACGATTCTTTCTTGAAGGCTCCGATCTGCACCGGTCCGAAGGCGGAAGCTGTCATTGTGGAGCACACGCTCGCTGAACTGCGCCAGTGGGATTGCGGCGCAGTGCAGAATCCACAGTTCCCTCGTCAGCAGACTTTCCCGGGCACGCGCATTCCGACATTGGAGGAAGTATTTGCGCTGGCTGGCAAGGGTACGTTCAAGTTCAATATGGAGACGAAGATCGATCCCTCCAAACCGAAGCTCACAGTCCCGCCCGCCGAGTTCGCGAAACGGGTGCTGGCGGTGATCCGCAAGCACAAGATGGAGAAGCGGGTGATCATCCAGTCCTTCGACTTCCGCACGTTGCACGAGATGAAGAAGATCGCTCCGGAATTGGAACTCTCCGCACTGTATAGCGGACAGCCGCGGGACTTCGTTGCGATTGCGAGGGAAGCAGGCGCGACTATCGTGTCGCCGGAATATCGGTTAGTGACGCCCGAAATGGTGAAGGCGGCCCACGATGCCCACTTACAAGTGGTTCCGTGGACCGCCAATGAGACTGCGGATTGGGATCGACTGATTGCTGCGAAGGTAGATGCGATCATCACCGACGACCCCGCCGGATTGATCGCTTACCTACGAACCAAGCCTTAAGCCTGTGCGCGACGACGCTTCCAACCGAGGAGGCCGAGGCCTGCGAGGCCTGCACCCACGGTCAGGAAGGTGCCGGGTTCCGGCGTCGCAATTCCCACACCGCCGATGCGAATCTGACGTGTATCAATAATGTCGGTGCCCGTGGTGATGAACGACACTACATGCAGGACGCTGCCCCCCGTTGCTTCGATTGTGAAGAAGTTCGAGCCCTGGCCAATCGCGTCTGGACCGTTGGAGCCGATGTCGTAAAGTGTACCGTCGACGTTGATCTGCACAAGTCCAGAGACCTGACCGCCATTGGGCGTATTCAAGTTAAACATCACCTTCAGGAAGGTGTTATTCGGAATCTGGATCGAGAGGAAGTTATAGCTGCCGTCCGCCGCGCCGATGAGCGCCTGCCCCCCATTGGTAACCAGGATCTCATTACCCGTGAACTCGACTACCGACAACGGACCGTTATTGACTACTCCTGTTACCGTCATCGCGTTATTGATCAGGCTATTGGTGTTGAAGAGAACGTTATCGGTATTGGAGTTATCCACACCGGCTGTGACCGTGATCGTCGCCATTGAGGGGCCCGCGCTCAGCGCCATGAGGGCAAGCAGACCGAGCATCGGAAAGCCGGATACGTACATTTTTGTAGGCGATCGCATGGAAAATATGGGTTAAGCCTACTGAATATTTTCAGAGGCGAGAAGGAACTAAAAATGGAAAAGTACCGGAACCGTGAAATAGATCGCAACCCTAGCTCTATGCGCCGAGTGTTTACCCTGCCTCGAGAGCATGGAGTAACCCACTGGATATAAATAACTTAATGGCGCTCTACGAAAAAAAGGTGCGGTGAAGCACCTCGGCTTCTGGTAATGGTACGGCTTTGGGTCCGAAAGTTATTTTCAGCATTTGGCAGAGCTCTCGAAATCGGTCATACTGCCTTTACCGAAGGAGAACTCGCTTTTGTTTACGTTGAATACCCGGGCCGCGTTGGCTATCGGAGCTGTTGCCGCTCTTGGATTGGTCTCTACGATTGGGGCCCAGCAGCCCAAGGCGGTGGACGCCGCTGTACTGAAGGCCGTGGGCACCGCCAACGATCCCATGGCTGGGACCTGGCTCAGCTACGGTCGCAATCAGGGCGAGACTCGCTATAGTCCGCTGAACCAGATCAACACCACCAACGTGGGCAAGTTGGGGCTGTCGTGGTCTTACGTGCTTGGCGCGGGAGGCGGGAATCAGGAAGCAACGCCGCTGGTTTGGAATAACACGCTGTACGGGATCACGAGTTGGAGCGTGGTGTTCGCGGTGGACGCGAAGACGGGCAAGGAACTGTGGCGCTGGGATCCGGAGATCAACAACGCGGCGCGCTTAAAGATCTGCTGCGGCATCGTGAATCGCGGCATTGCGATCGCTGAGGGCAAGATCATTGCGCCGATCAACGACGGTCGGCTGGTTGCGCTGAATGCGATGACGGGCCGGCCGGAGTGGGAAGCTCGCGTGGGTTACAACCAGGATTGGCAGTCGCTGACCATGGCTCCCCGGGTTGCCGGGAACAAGGTGATGATCGGCGTCGCGGGTGGCGATCATCCGACGCGAGGATTTGTGGACGCCTATGATATCGCGACGGGGCGTCGGGCGTGGCGCTTCTACACGGTGCCGGGCGATCCGGCGAAGGGTTTCGAAGACGAAGCGCAGCGGGCTGCGGCCAAGACCTGGGGCGGTGAGTGGTGGAAGATGGGCGGCGGTGGAGCGGTTTGGGATGGCATGGCTTTCGATCCCGATGCCAACCTGCTGTACTTCGGCACAGGCAACGCGGAGCCGTGGGTGGAAAAGTTCCGCGGCAAGACGGGCGTGGACAATCTTTATACCTGCTCGATCGTTGCTGTGGATGCGACTACCGGCAAGCTCAAGTGGCACTTCCAAGTGGTGCCGAATGACAACTGGGATTACGACGCGGTCGCGCAGCTGATGCTTGCGGATCTGACGATCAAGGGCAAGACGCGCAAGGTGATTATGCAGGCTCCGAAGAGTGGGTTCTTCTACGTTCTCGACCGCGTGACGGGCGAATTTATTTCCGGGCAGCCGTTCGTGAAAGTGAACTGGGCCAAGGGACTCGACGAGAAAACCGGTCGGCCCATCATGAACAAAGAAGCGTTCTACGACAACAAAACTCCGGTCACGATTTTCCCGACGGCGGGTGGGGCGCACAACTGGTCGCCCATGTCGATGAACCCGATGACAGGACTGGTCTACATTCCGACTTCGTTTGGAAGCTGGACGTTTGTTGCTGGCGATGAAGTGGTCGCCGCGCAGACGGGGCATACTGGCCTGGGCCGCGTGCAAGGGACGCCGATTGTGCCGCCGTCGATTGGTCCTGAACCGATCGAGGGTACTCGTGGCGGACTCACGGCGTGGGATCCGGTGACGAGCAAGATCGCTTGGCGCGCGCCGGTGGGCGGCGGGATCGGCGGCGGCACGGTTACGACCGCGGGCAACCTGGTGTTCCAGGTGACGATCGATGGTCACCTGTACGCGTACAGTGCGGACAAGGGCGAGAAGCTGCTCGACATCGCGACGAATAAGAACGGCACGGGCGCGCCGATCACGTACACGATCGACGGCAAGCAGTATGTCGCGTTCCTGGGCGGCGCGGGCCGACAGCCGCAGGTGGTGGGTCCGAACGATGCGAAGATTGACAATCCGCCGATGCTGTTCGCGTTCGAGGTTGGTGGAACGGCGGCACTGCCTCCGGTTCCGGTGGCGGCGCCGAAGCCGCTGGCTCCGAAGCCTGCCGCACCGAAGGAAGAACTGCACAATTAGGGCAATCTAAAGCAAAAACGCGGATCGAGGTTCGTAGCCTCGATCCGCGTTTTGCATTTGTAGCTTAAGGTTCGCCGGCTTCGTCGAAGATGATGGTGGCGTCGGCAGAGAAGCGCTGGTAGTTTTTGTAGGTCGCGTCCATCTCAATATTCACGTCTGCTTTACCCGCAGTCAGGGTATAGTGCGAAGGCAGCACGAACTCCTGGCCGCCAACCTTCGCCGCCTTGTAGTCGAGAACCAGTTCGACCGTCCGGTAAGACGAGATCGCCGGAATATCGAAGCACTTCACCTGGATTCGCATGACCGCCTTGGTCTGCACATCCGCGTAAACTGAGCCTCGGAATGGAACCATGATGGTGTGGTTCCCCTCCATCAGTCCGTAGCCCGTGGGCAACTGCGGCACCTGAAATTTGAAAACGTACATCTTCCGCCCATTGAGCGAGGCGAACTTGTCCCACTCAAATTTCCCACCGGAGGAGGGCGTGAAGAGCGTAGTTAAGAGGCCCGCGAACTCGCCGCGTGAATACGATGCGTCCTTTTGATCTGCCTCTGCCAGCTTCTTCCCATCGATGGAGACAGTCTTGTGAACTTCGCGCCGGTCGACGTAGCTGATCTGATCCTCCATCAGCTCCGTTTGGGCGCGCACCGTCAACATCCCGCGCACGGCCACGGGCGTCATTTTACGGCGGGTCAATTGCGTAGCCGTGTAGTTGGGTAGGCTTGCGACCCAGTTGCGTGCGTAATCGCCTATCGCCGCGAGCGCAGCGTCCTGCTCCTGCTTCGAAAACGCAGGCTCCGCAGCCTGAACGCTGACAGAAAGCAAGAAGCACAGGGCTGCAGCTCGGTGCATGTTACGCCAAGTCTGCCGCTTTCGCGGGAAGCATACGGATGCGCTTCTTGGTTGCCGCGTAAATGGCGTTGAACACCGCGGGCGGGGTGGCCGGGGTGCTGGCTTCGCCGGTGCCGCCGGGATTCGCGGTGCTGGGGACGATGTGGACTTCGATCTGCGGCGTCTCGTCGATGCGCGTGGGATCGTAGCTGTTGAAGTTGGTGTTGGTGACGCGGCCCTTGTCGAGCGTGATGCCGTGTTTCAGTGCCGGGCCCAGACCGTAGACGATGCCGCTTTCGATCTGCTGGACGACGATGGCCGGGTTAACTACCACTCCGCAATCGACGGCGCAGACGATTTTGTGGACTTTCACTTTGCCGGCGGTGACCGAGACTTCGGCGACCTGGGCGTTGTAACTGCCGATGTTGCTGACGACGGCGATGCCTCGGAAACGGCCTGCGGGAAGCGGTTTACCCCAACCGGCTTTTTCTGCCGCGAGGTTCAGTACGGCGAGCATGCGGGGTTGATTCGCGAGAAGCTTGCGACGGAACTCGAGCGGATCTTTGTTGGTCGCCGCGGCCATCTCGTCAATGAAGGATTCCATGAACGGCGTGTTCTGCGAGTATCCGACGGAGCGCCAGTAGCTGACAGGAATGCCGACGTCGGGAGAATGCTGTTCGCAACGGAAGTTGGGGATCGCGTACTTCATGTCGCGGATGCCTTCGGTCTGGACGCCCGGTTGTCCGAACGGCGGGCTGACGATGCGCGCATGCAGTGCCACCGGCCAGCCTTCGGCGTCGAGGCCGGCACGGAATTTCGTGTACGACATCGGGCGATAGGTATCGTGCTGCAAGTCGTCTTCGCGGGACCACACCGTTTTTACGGGCGTGCCCTTCATGTGTTTCGCGACTTCGACGGCTTCGTGAATGTAATCTTCACCGCCGCGTCGACCGAAGCCGCCACCGAGGTACAGGGTGTGGATCGCGACCTGGTCTTCCTTGAGGCCCGTGGCTGCGGCTGCGGCTTGCATCGCGACCGTTTGAATCTGCGTGCCGACCCAAACGTCGCACTTGGTGTCGGTGACCAGAACCGTGGCGTTCAAAGGCTCCATGGGAGCGTGCGATAGGTAGGGAGCTTCGTAGACAGCTTCGAGAGTCTTCGCGGCTCCGGCGAGAGCCTGATCCACGTTGCCGCTATTTTGTGCGGATTGGCCGGGGGTTGCGGCGAGGTCGGCGAACATCTTGCGGAGGCCGGGGGTTGAGTTGCCTGCGCGCGGACCCTCGTCCCAAGTGATGGTGACAGCTTTCTTGGCTTGCAGCGCGGCCCAGGTATTGGTGGCGACTACAGCGACACCGTGGCCGATGCTGAAGACTTCCTTGACCCCAGGCATCGCCTTGGCCTTGGTGCCGTCGAATGTTTTGACCTTGCCTTCGAACACAGGGCAGCGTTCGATCGCGGCGTAGAGCATGCCGGGCATTTTGTAATCCATGCCGAACGGAGCAGTGCCGTTGACCTTCGCGGGTGTGTCGAGGCGCTTGGGAGAAGTGCCGATGAGCTTGAACTGCGCCGCGGTCTTCAGCGTCGGGTTGGCGGGAACAGGGACCTTGGCTGCGTCGGCCGCGAGCGCGCCGTAGGTCAGCTTGGCGTTGGTCGCGGTGTTGATCACGTTGCTATTTTCGGTGCGGACCTGCGTGACCGGAACGTTCCAGCGCGTGGCGGCGGCTTGCATCAGCATCTCGCGAGCCTGTGCGGCGGTCTTGCGGAGAGACGCGTGGCTGCCGCGAATGCTCAGGCTGCCGTAGGTGCCCATCATGGGCGCGCCGTACACGGGCTTCACGCCGGGAAATTCGGTGCGGAATCTGGACCAGTCCACATCGGCTTCGTCAGCGAGGATCTGCGAGATCGACGTGACGACGCCTTGGCCCATTTCGGACTTGTGGATCTGTAGCGTCACCATGTTGTCGGGCGTGACGCTGATGAAGGCGTTCAGTTCGGCACCAGCGGTCTGGGCTTCTGCTTCGCCCTTGCCCAGATGGAATCCGAGGACAAGTCCGCCTGCTGTCGTTGCTGTGGTTTGTAAGAAGTGACGACGGTTCATGCCCGGCCTCCTTGCAGGGTAGCTGCGAGATGGATCGCTTTGCGGATCGATTGATAAGTTCCGCAGCGGCAGATGTTGCCGCGCATGGCTTCGTCGATGTCGGCGTCGGTGGGAGATTTGGTCTTGGCGACGAGCGCCGCGGCGGTCATAATCTGGCCGGACTGGCAGTAGCCGCACTGTGGGACGTCGGACTCGATCCAGGCGCGCTGCACAGGATGGTTGCCGCCCAAGCCTTCGATCGTCGTGACCTTTTTGCCGGACACGCTGGAGGCCTGCGTCACGCAGGAGCGCGTGGGCGTTCCCTCGATGTGCACGGTGCATGCTCCGCACAGCGCCATGCCGCAGCCAAACTTGGTTCCCGTCATCGCCAGCGTATCGCGGAGCACCCACAACAAGGGCATCTCGGCGGGCACGTCGACTGTTTTGTTCGTGCCGTTCAGGTTGAATGTTATCGCAGCCATTCGACCTCCTCTCAACTCTATTTAGAGATTGCTCGCTCCAGTATAGCTCCGGCTTCCGCGACCTGTTCGGCTTGCAGGACATACGGGGGGAGGAAGCGCAGGACCGTGGTTTGCGTGCAATTGATCAGCAGCCCTGCTTCGCGCGCGGCGGTGACGATGGGGTCGGCGGGGCGGTCGAGCGGGAGGGCGAGCATCAGGCCTCGGCCACGGACCGGGCCGAACTGGGAGAGTGTCGCATGGAGGGCTTCGCCAACCTCCGCGATGTGGGGCAGTAGCGAAGCCATCTCCTGGAGGAATTCGAGGGCCACTCTACAGGCCAGGGGGCCGGCGGCGAACGTGGAGCCGTGGCCACTGGGGGGAAATCGGTCGGCGACGGCGTTGCTGAACGTGACGGCTCCGAGGGGGAGGCCTCCGGCTAGGGGCTTGGCGGCGGTCACGATGTCGGGTTGGATGCCGGACCATTGGAACGCGAAGGGCTTGCCGGTGCGGCCGAGGCCGGTTTGGCATTCGTCGGCGACGAGCAGGGCGTCGTGGCTCCGGCAGAGATCTTGGGCGAGTTGCAGGTAGTGGTCGGTCAACGGAACGACGCCGCCTTCGCCTAGGATGGGCTCGAAGATGAATGCGGAGGTGTCAGGGCCGAAGGCTGCACGGAGCGCGGCTTCGTCGTTGGGAGGAACGAAGGTGACGGGCAGCGAGTAGGGCGCGAAGGGGTCCTGAAGGGAGGCTTGGCCGGTCACCGAGAGTGCGCCTCTGGAGCGGCCGTGGAAGCCTCCTTGGAGGGCGATGACTCGGGTCCGGGGGCGGGCGTAGCAGCGGACTAGCTTTAGGGCGGCTTCGGTGGCTTCGGTGCCGCTGTTGGTGAATAAGGCTCGGTCAAGGCCGCTGATGCGGCATAGCTCGGCGGCGAGGGGCTCGGTGTAGGGATGCGCGTAGAGGGCGCAGGTGTGGATGGATTGCTGCTCGGTCAGGATCCTGGTGATGCGGGGATGGTTGTGTCCGAGGGCGTTGACGCCGAGTCCGGAGACCAGGTCGAGGTAGCGGTGGCCGGAGTCGTCAGTGACGTAGCAGCCGTCGCCGCCGGTAATCGTCAGGGGTTGCCTGCGAGGGTTGGCTAGGAAATGAGTGCTCATAGTTCCACGCTAGGCGGCGCGCGCTGATATGTAAAATATATGAAACATGCTAGTCTGATATCTTTTCGGTATGGACTTACGACAGCTACGTTACTTCCTGACGGTCGCGGAAGAGCTGCATTTCGGGCGGGCGGCGGAACGGCTGGGGATCGCGCAGCCACCGCTGACGCTGACGATTCAGAAGCTGGAGCGGGAACTGGGGTGCGAACTTTTCGTTCGCGGGCGGCAGACGCAGTTGACGGAAGCAGGGGGGAAGCTGGCGGAAGAGGCTCGGCTGGTGCTGGAGCAGGCGGAGCATGCGTTTGAAGCTACGCGAAGGATCGCGCGGGGGGAGTCGGGGGAGTTGCGGGTGGGCGTGCCACCGTCGGTGATGCTGACGAAGCTGCCGGATGCGATTCGGAAGTATCGGCGGCGGTATCCGCACGTGGCGTTCACCTTGCGCGAGATGGGGACGGCGGCGATTGAGCGGGCGTTGCTGGATCGGAGCATTGATCTGGGGTTTCTGCGGGAGAGCAAGGGGCACCAACTGCTGAAGGCGGATCTGTTTTTGACGGAGCCGCTGGTGGCGGTGCTGCCTGCGGCGCATGCATTGGCGAAGCAGAAAACGCTGCGGCTGCAAGCGTTGCGGGGGGAACCGTTTGTGTTTTTTCCTCGGCGGATCGGGCCAGCGTTTCATGATGTGCTGCTGGGGGAATGCGGGGACGCGGGGTTTGTTCCGAACATCGTGCAGGAGGCTACGCAGTGGCAGACGGTGATCAGTTTGGTGGAGGCGGGGATGGGGGTTACGATTGCTCCGGCGTGTGTGGAGAAGTTTGGGTGGGCGGGGGTGGTTTATCGGAGGCTAGCAGGCAAAGGCACGCGGGTTTGGGCTTGTAAGTTGCCGGAGGCGCCGGCGGCGGTGGGGAATTTTTTGATGATGGCGGGGCGGGCGTAGGGGCGCACTAGGTATCGAGACGAGTCTCGATACGGCACGCAGGAGTGCGCGCGCTACGTTTCCTCGATCGGATGGCTTGGACGCGGGGGTCTTTCAGGACCATGATTCGGACTTGATCGCCCAGATCCTGCCAGTTGCGGATGTAGAATCCGGCGTCGTCATTGGCCAGGACCGACTCCCGGAGTTCCTTCGCAACGGCGATAATCGTCGCAGTCTCGGGCGTATCGGCCAGTTGCGCAAAGGTGCGCGTGAAGCGGTCGAATTCCGCAGCGACGGTGATTTTGATCCGCTCCGCCCACTCGACTTGAAGCCCGCCACCCGTCATGTTGGCCATGGTCCGCTGACGGGGCGCACAAAGTCAAGAATCCGGAGGAAAGGTGGGATACGTACACATTGACAGAGATGGAGTTACCATCTAAGTGGGAGATTTTCCAGTATGCTGATCCGTACCTCCAAGAACGATTTCAACTTTGGGATGCGCTACTCCGATGTAACGCCCAGGGAACTGTATTTGAACCGCAGAAAATTCCTCGGCGCCGGGGCGGCCGCGCTGGGGGCGTTGGCGTTGCCGGATCAGGCAAGTGCCGCGGCGCTGAGCGGCTATGGCAAGCCGGCGGCGTACCAGACGGAAAAAGCGTCTCCGAAAGAGACGGTCACGCACTACAACAACTATTACGAGTTCGGCACGGGCAAAGAAGATCCGTCGGTGAATGCGCCGAAGTGGAAGCCGAATCCGAACTGGCAGATCAAGATTGAAGGCGAGGTCAAAGCGCCCAAGACGATCAGCCTGACCGATGTAATGAAGCTCGGCATGGAAGAGCGTATCTATCGCATGCGTTGCGTGGAGCGTTGGAGCGTGGTGGTGCCGTGGATCGGCGTTTCGCTGGCTTCGGTGCTCAAACAGGTCGAGCCGACGGGCAACGCGAAGTACGTCGCCTTTGAAACCTACTACAACTCCAAGGAAATGCTGTCGGAGCGCGAAGCGGGCATCGCACTGCCGTATGTGGAAGGGCTGCGTTTGGACGAAGCCATGAACCCGCTGGCGATTCTCGCGGTGGGCATTTACGGAGAGACGCTCCCGAATCAAAACGGCGCGCCGATTCGACTGGTGACGCCGTGGAAGTACGGCTACAAGGGCATCAAATCGATCACACGAATTCGTTTTGTGGAGAAGCAACCGCCGACAACGTGGGGGCTGTACAGCTCGCGCGAATATGGGTTCTATTCGAACGTAAATCCGGACCGTGCGCATCCGCGCTGGAGCCAAAAGCAGGAGCAGCGCTTGGGCGGCGGGTTCCTGAGCCAGGGCACGCGCATGGATACGATGCCGTTTAACGGCTATGGCAAGGAAGTCGCCAGCCTGTATAGCGGCATGGATTTGATCAACAAGGACTACTAGTCCTCACTCTCAGGCATGAACAAGATACTGTCCAGTAAATGGGCCAAGGTAGTTGTGTTTCTTCTCGCCTTCGCACCGGCGGCGGTGCTGGCGTGGGCGATCGTGTCGGTGGCATGGCTGGGTGCGTCGGTTACGGACTACCTGACGGCGAACCCGCTGCAGTACATCACACATTACACCGGGGACTGGACGCTGCGTATGCTGATGGTCACGCTGACGGTGACGCCGCTGCGGGTTCTGTTCAATCGTCCGGCGATTACGCGGTTTCGGCGGATGGTCGGATTGTTCACGTACTTCTATGCATCCCTGCATTTGCTGACGTGGGTTTGGTTTGATCGCAATTTTGAAGTCTCCGGCATGTGGGAAGACATCGCGATGCGGCTGTACATCACGGTAGGCATGGCGGCGTTTTTGGCGATGACGCCGCTGGCGATCACCTCAACGCAGGGGTGGGTGCGGAGGATGGGGTTTCAGCGCTGGCAGAAGCTGCACATGTTGATCTACCCGGCGGGGATATTGGGCGTGCTGCACTTTCTGTGGCTGGTGAAATCGGATATTCGGGAGCCGCTGCTGTACGGGGGAATTCTTGCTGTGCTGTTGGGCTTCCGGGTGGTGACGAAACTGCGAAAAGCGAAGAAGGCTAGCTCGCCAGCGATGACATCTCGATAATTTTGCAGGGCGATACCACGGTGCGATTGCGGCCCTGGTGTTTGGCCGCGTAGAGCGCGTCATCGGCGGTGCGGATGAGAGTCTCTGCGGTGACGTTCATCCCTGGCAGGAAACAACAGGCTCCGAAGCTGGCGGTGAGTGCGTGGCTATGTTCGTCAATCCGCATGGGTTCCTGGGTGATGGCCAAGCGCATGCGCTCCGATTGAGCGGCGGTGCAGAATTCATCGCAGCCGGGGAGGACGACCAGGAATTCTTCGCCGCCGTAGCGTCCAATGGAATCGTAGGGGCGCATCGCGGCGGTCACACGGCGGGTGAACTCGCGCAGGACGGCATCGCCGGCGAAGTGACCAAAGGTGTCATTCACGGCCTTAAAGTGATCCAGATCCGCCAGGACGATGCCGACGGGGTGCTTCTCGCGCGCTCCGCGGATTAATTCACGCTGCAAGCCATCGAGGATCGAGGAACGATTCCAGATGTGGGTCAGGAAGTCCTTGGTGGCCTGCTCGCGAGCTTCTTCCCGGGCGGCGACCAGTTCCCGCTGCAGGTCAATCACGCGCGAACCGGCTTTCAGGCGCGCCTTGAGTTCGTGCTGGTCAAACGGCTTGGTGAGATAGTCGTCGGCACCGGATTCCATGCCTTCGATCAAGTCCTCGCGCTGGCTTTTTGAGGTCAGCAGGACGATGTAGACGTAGTTGGTTTCGCCGCTTTTCTCGTTTTCGCGGACCTTTTTACACACTTCCGGGCCGGACATCCCGGGCATCACCCAGTCCAGGATGGCAAGTCTCGGGGGGTCCTCGCCGCGCAGGATATTCCAGGCTTCCGTGCCATCGCAGGCAACGGTGACCTCGTAGTTCCACTTGCGAAGGGTGGCTTCGAGCAAGTGGCGGGACACGAGGCTGTCGTCGGCGATCAGAATGCGCATAGCGGGAACGAATCCGAGAGATCCTTCTAAATGTTTATCGGCGGTAGGCATCCGATAGTACATATCGCTTCGAAGGTCCATTTCTTGAACCGAGGCATTTTTGTTCCTCTCCGGGTGCTTTGGTGACGTAAACTAAAGGAAACGCCCGGTCCTGGGCGATAGAGCTAGTGGGAGACGTCGCTTGGCTCCCGGTCAATGTCTTAAGAGGAGACTCATGCAAAATTCCGTACTGGTGCCGATGGTGGTGGAGCAAACCTCGCGAGGGGAACGCGCCTTCGACATCTATTCGCGCCTGCTGAAAGAAAATATCATCTTCCTGGGCACGCCCATTGACGATCAGGTGGCGAATCTGATCATTGCCCAGATTCTATTCCTGTCGGCCGAAGATCCGGAAAAAGACATCTCGCTCTACATCAACAGCCCCGGCGGTTCGATCACGGCCGGTTTGGCGATCCTGGACACGATGAACCTAGTGGAACCGGACATCGTGACCTATTGCGTCGGCCAGGCGGCTTCGATGGCGGCTGTACTGCTCGCCTGCGGCACCAAGGGCAAGCGCCACAGCCTGCCGAACTCGCGCATCCTGATTCACCAGCCGTCCATGAGCGGTTTGGGCGGACAGGCGGCGGATATCGATATTTATGCTCGCGAAATTCTGCGCATGCGCGAGAGCTTGAACCAGATTCTGGCCAAGGCTTGCGGACAGGAAGTGGATAAGGTCGCGCGCGACGTGGATCGTGACTACATCATGAGCCCGCAGCAGGCCATGGAGTACGGCATGATCGACCATGTCATTTCCAGCCGTAGCACCTTGTTGCCGGTGAAGTAACGCACGGACTCGTCCGTGCCGCGGCGAGACTCGTCTCGCCGCCTGTTTTTCAATGAGAGTCCATGGATGTGGCGAACACTACACATCCATGGAGTCCCACCGCCGCCTGCCTCATATTTACCCCGCCGATAAAGCCCTCTTTATTACTTTCAATCTCCACGGCAGCGTTCCTGCGTCTGGATTGCCGCCTCCTGGTCCGTTGCCGTCGGGACGGGCTTTCGTCTGGATCGACAAGCATCTGGACGCCGCAAAGACCGGGCCAAGGCACATGCTCCGCTCCGACCTTGCTCGGCTTGTCGCGACTTCCATAAGGAAAGGCGCGGAGCTGAGGCACTACGACTTGGAAGCATTCGTCGTTATGCCGAATCATGTCCACATGCTCATCTGGCCGAAGATCTCGCCCAGCCGTTTGATGAACTCCTTGAAGGGGTCGACTGCTCGGGCGGCGAACAAGGTTTTGGGGCTGACGGGGGAGCCATTCTGGCAGAAGGAGTCTTACGATCACTGGGTGCGGAACGATGAAGAGTTACGGAAGATCCACACGTATATTGACGACAATCCGGTGAGGGCGGGTTTGGTTGCGGACGCCCGGGAGTATCCTTGGTCGTCCGCAGGCGGCGAGACGAGTCTCGCCGCGGCACGGATGAGTCCGTGCGTTACTCCACTTTCGGGGTGACGACTAGGATGATGGCGTCTTCGGAACCTGCGATGTTGGACTTACCGACGACGGTCTTCTGGCCTTCGCGGGCATCGATGTCAGTGTTGATTCCGAAGCTGTCGTACTGGGTCTTCCCGTCGACGACCCTCGCCTTGCGGAACGACAGTCTGAGATTCCCCAGGTGGACCGTACGTGGAGCGGGGCCAACATTGACGGTCGGGGCCGCGACGAAATTAAATATATCGACACTGCCCGGGAGAGTCCCCGAGATGTCCCCATACTTGCCGCTCTTCGCGCGGAAAATCTGCGTGTCTATGACCTTGTAGCTTTTGTACGGGAACAAAGCGCGGAGTTGGCGTACCGTCGGTTCCAGATCATTCGGAATCGGGCCTCCCGCTCCCTCTTGCGCGTAGCCTTGCAGAAGCTGGATCGTGAGTTCGACATTGAGCCCCGCATCCGCCAACGGCGCTTCGAGTTTCTTGATCGCCTCCTCAATCATGTCCACGACCGCGACAGGGCCGCGCACGAGGACGCGACTTTCATTCACCAGACTGATCCCAGGGAAAATCGCCTTTAGCGACTGGTAGACACTATTGGCCTGTTTCACCTCCACTACCCGAACAATTTCGCCGGGAGCCAACGCAGCTGGGGCGGGTGGTGGCGGGGACGCAGGAACCTGCTGAGCGAGTCCAACGACTGCGGCTGTGAGGATTAAAATGATTTTCTTCATAAAGCTTGTTCTCCTTGAATGGGATCGATGAGCCAGTAAATGACGACCTCGGGGTCGTCGGTGAAAAATTTAACCAGCAGGGGTTGCTCTTCAGTCACTGCGCGCTTTGCAGCGCGCACACGTCGAACGACTGCGGGCTTCGGCAAGATCATCCTCGGGATCTCCGGCACAACGGGAGCCTCGATCACCGGCGGGGGCGTCAGGTCCGCGACGATATCTGGATGATGGATGGGACCTACGTATGGCGTCATCCAAAACGACAGGCCGATCGCGGCGACGGCGGCGGCTGCCACTGCGGCGACCCAGGGCCATCTGCGGGCGCGGCGGACCGGGATCACGTCGTCGCGCATCGCGGATAGGGCTTCGGCGTTCAGGAGCACTTCGCGGTCCAGTGCGCGGCACTCTTCGCACGTGGTCAGATGAGCAACCGCATCGCTGCCCAACTCGCACTCGAAAATTTGAACCTGGCATTCGCTACACGTCATTTTGCATTCCTTACGTACTTCGCGAGCTTCATTCGCGCGCCGCAGATCTGGCTGCGCACGGTGACTTCTTCTACTCCCAATATTTCCGCGACCGCGCGCGTCGACAAGCCTTCGATATCTCTTAGAACCACTGCGGTCCGCTCCCGTTCCGCGAGCGTTTTCAGGCCGGCCATCAGCAACGTCTTGCGCTGGTCCATTTCGAGGACCCGATCTGCTCGCGGCGCGGGATCGGCTCGTTCGGGGGCTTCGACCACCATCAAGCGCCGACGAAAATGGTCATTGCAGACATTTACCGTCACGCGATAGAGCCACGCCGAGGGGTCGCGATCCACGGCGTCGATGTTCTTCAGCAGCCGCAGAAACACCTCTTGCGAGGCATCCTGCGCGTCCTCCATACGGCCAAGCAGCCGGTAGGCGGTGCGCAAAACGCGCTGCTGGTGCTGGGCCAGAATTTCT
Organism: Bryobacteraceae bacterium; assembly: GCA_039926185.1. GTDB lineage: Bacteria > Acidobacteriota > Terriglobia > Bryobacterales > Bryobacteraceae > Palsa-187. The sequence goes on from JBDSXJ010000030.1 coordinate 118,855, forward strand.
TCGAAATTGTGGCCAGCAGCTTCGGGCATCGGCAGCGTAATTTCTCCGGCGTTCATCTCGTACACCTGTTATACGCGGGAGGGGCCGATTGCGTTGAGCCGGAGTTAGGCAATCGTCAAAATACTTTTGATGCCGCCGACCTTACCGGACAGCGGCTCCTTCACGTCGTCGATGGGAAAGCGGTGGGTGATCAGCGAGCCGACGGCCGTGGGCCAGCGCTGGTGGAATTCGCCGAGGTCGGTAATGGCGTCCGCGAAGCTTTGTTTGCTGGCGTTCACGGTGCCGATAACAACCTGATTTTTCAGGACTTGATTGCGCATGATCAGGTCGATATCCACGGACTTGGGGCCTCGCAACGCGGCGACGCCGGTGAAGATGAAAGCTCCGTTGGTGCCGAGGTACTTCAGGACTTCGTAAGAGAGCGAAGAAACACCGGTAGCTTCGTAGACAACATCGATGTTGCCGACGGTCTCTGCCATCTGGGCGACGGTGACGGTTTCGGCGGGGACGAACTTGGCTCCGAAGGCCGCCGCCATGCCGGCGAGATCGCTGCCGGGAGGCGAGAGCGAGTAGACGTAGGTATCAAAGCCTTCGAGGACCAGCTTCATCGCGCCGAGCAAGCCGACGGGGCCGCCGCCGAGCACTACGGCTCGCAGACCATGGCCGCGCGGCTGATCGGGTTCGTTCTGCGTCCAGGGAAGGCGCTGCTGCACCTGCCATAGTTGCGTCATGCCTTTTTCCGCGATGGTCAGGGGTTCGACGAGCACCGCGACATCGCGCAGGCGGCGCGGCACCAGGCTGAGGTTGAGAGGCTCCTCGATGACATATTCCGCCATGAAGCCATGGCGCTGGTTGATGCCGCGTTCGGTGAAGCCGCCGGTGAAACAGAAATCCTGACGTCCGCCTCGGCATGGGGCGCAGGTGACTTGCGAACAAGGCCGACGGACGGTGGGAACCACGAGGTCGCCGGCACGAAGCTTCGTTACTGCGGAGCCGACCTCTGCGACTTCCGCGAGGCCTTCGTGCCCCAGGATCAGGTAGCGTGAACCTTCGGGCGGATTGCCGTATTCGAACGCTACGATTTCTTTGTCGGTGCCGCAGATGCCCACTTCGAGCATACGGAGCTTGACGGAGTTTGCATCGGCGAGGCTTGGCTCGGGGTGATCGACAACCTCGTAGCGGCGTTCCTCGGCGAAGACTCCGACTGCTTTCATGCGGCCTCCTATTTTTTGGACTTGGTTTGCGATTTGCCTGCGGTCATCCCGGGCGTGCGGTACAAGTAGCCTTGTCGGCCCCACGTCCAATACACACGTTCGTAGTTGTCGATGTTGACGCCGGCGAGGTCCACTTCGAATCCGGTGGCTCCGTTGCTGGCTAGGACGTTGAGTCGGGCCCTCACGGGATCGATTTCCGACTCCGGTGCAGCGATGGCGTGGAACGGGTTGCCTTGCGCTGCCGCCGTCGTGCGGCTGGCAATGTCCATCACGATGCCGGCGGCTTGCGCGGCCCGCAGGACGTCGGGACGGGCATCGACGCCGCGCAGGTCGAGCGTTACGCGGCGGCCAGACTCTTGCACTGCGGGGAAAACGGTGGTGCGGTAAAAGTCGACAGGCTCGCGACCGACTTCGATTTGAAGCCCGCGGACCAGCACACACTCGCTCAGCATCTTGCGGATCTGGGCACCGAGTGTGCGGGCGCCTAACGTGGCTCGCACGCCGATCGCAAAATCCACACCGTAGTCATGCGCAAGTGTCGAGAGGACGCGGATGCGGTCGCCCTCCCATTTTTCCGGAGGCAGGACCAGCGTCGCGCGATTGATGCGGTTGCGCGCCAGCATTTGGAAGAATTTCGTCCAACGATCAAGAGAATAGAAGCCAACGGTGGCCAGGTCGGTATCTAAAGGCACTATGCGGACGGCACGGAGGCGCAGGCCTGGCTCGCCGTTCACGGCTTCCAGCTTGCCCATGGTGCGAATCTGTTCGGCGGCTTCGATCAAGCCGTACATGAGTCCACGCAGGTCGCCACCGCTGATGCGGGCTGAGGTGCTGGTAATGGAGGCGATGTGGAAGGTTTCTGGCTGGTCTAGATTTAGCTCGGTGGTGACGCTAAGCGTGATGCCGCGTTCAGCGAGTGCGGCTCTTAATTCCTGCTGGCCGAATTCTGACGGTCCCGCGTACAGGCTCGCACAGAGCGCGAACGAGAGGATCGCAAGCTTAATCAACGACTGCACTCCAGCCTCGGCGGGATAGATCGCGGTAAATAATGATGAGTCCCGCAATCGCGACGGCAAGTAAAACAACGCCTTCTTTAACTTCATTCAGGATCAACTTCCCCACTCCAAACAGCGTTCCGTAGATCAGCATCAATCCACCTACCCAGCACAACAGATTTGAGAGGCCACCGCCAGAGGGGGTGACGTCGGGAGCAAGGTCGGCGATGGGAGCCCAGCCTGCGCGCGACGGGCGGGTGCGGCGATAGAAGGCGATCAGGACGTCTTGTTTTTCAGGCTGTGTGGCAAAGGTGACGACGAGCCACGCGACGGTTGTGATGGCGACGGTGATGATCATGAGCCAGGCGAAGTCGATGGGGTTGTCGCTGTTGTAGCCGAAGACCAACTGTAGCGTGAGGGAAACGACCAGCGCCACGGCCATGGACGATACTTCGCTCCACGCGTTGATGCGCCACCAATACCATCGCAGGAGGAGCACGCCTCCGGTGCCTGCTCCGGTCACGAGCAGGTATTTCCAGGCCGCGGCGATGGAGTCGAGATAGAAGGTCACCACTGCGGAGATGATCGTCAGAAGCACGGTGGCAACCTTAGAGGCAGTGACGTAATGTTGCGCGTTCGCGTCGGGGCGGAGGAAGCGGCGATAGAAGTCGTTGACCAAGTAGCTGGCTCCCCAGTTGAGTTGCGTCGCGATGGTCGACATGTAGGCTGCGGCGAATCCGGCGACCATTAGGCCGCGTAGCGAGGGAGGCAGCGTCGCGATCATGACGCGGATGTAGCCGGTTTCGGGGCGTTCGAGTCCGGGGAACATGATGAGGGAGACGAGGCCGACGAGAATCCACGGCCAGGGGCGAACGGCGTAGTGAGCGACGTTGAACCAGAGGGTCGCGAGCAGAGAATGTTTCTCATCGCGGGCGCTCAGCATGCGTTGCGCAATGTAGCCTCCGCCGCCGGGTTCGGCACCGGGGTACCAGGTCGCCCACCAGTTCAGGGAGATGTAAACGAGGAAGGTGATGAGCGGCATCCATGTTGAGTCGAGGTCGGGCACGAAGTTCAGAACAGAGCCAGTTCCGCCGCGTTGCACGTCGATCGCTGCTAGCTGCGTCTTCATGGACTCGATGCCGCCGACGGCTCGGACCGCATAGACCGCGAGCACTATGACCATGCCCATCTTGAGAACGAACTGCACGAGATCGGTTACGAGGACACCCCACAATCCAGAGAGCGTGGAGATGAAACTCGTTACAGCGATCATGCCAATCACGATGAACAGCGCGGTAAGGTCGCTGACGCCGAGGATGAGCGACAGGATATCGACCATCGCCTTGTTCACCCAGCCGAGGATGATGCAGTTGATCGGGATGCCCAGGTAGAGGGCGCGGAAGCCTCGCAGGAAGGCGGCGGGCTTGCCGGAATAGCGGATCTCGGCGAACTCGATGTCGGTCGAAACACCGGAGCGTCGCCACAGGCGGGCGTAGAAGAATACCGTGAGCATGCCGCTTGAAACGAAGCACCACCACAGCCAGTTCCCCGCGATGCCGTTGGCGGCGACCATTCCGGTTACGGCAAGCGGAGTATCGGCAGCGAAGGTCGTTGCGACCATGGACGTTCCGGCGAGCCACCAGGGGACATTTCGACCAGAAAGGAAGTATTCTTCGAAGCTGGACGCGGCTCGGGATTTGTAATAGAGACCGATCGCCAGCATGAAGGCGAAGTAGAGAGCAACGACGGTCCAGTCGGCGAAGGTAAGTTGCACGAAGTCGAATTATAGCGCGGGGACTACGGTGCCCACGTGCGTAGGATTGCGGCGTGGCCCGCGATGTCGGTGGGAGGATCGCCGGCGGGGATGCGGAAGACTTCTCCGGCGCGAATCGGGCGGCCAAGGATCTCTGCTGCGCCTTGCAGGACGATGAGGTTCTGATCGCGATCGAGCGCCGGAATTACTTTGCGGCCGGCAATGAAATATTTCTCAGTCGTGAAGTAGGGGCACTCCACCAGCCGACCTTCGCGAGCCGCGATGCGGACGTCGCGCGGTCCCAGGTCGCTGACGCAAACGCCGTGGTCGAGATGGAGTTCCCGGGGACGCCCGTAGTCGTAGAGACGATACGTGATGTCCGACATTTGCTGAATCTCGCAGAGAGTGAGGCCGCCGCCGATCGCGTGCACGGTGCCGGCGGGGATGAAAAACGTGTCGCCTGGGCGTGCCTCATACCATGTGAGAAGTTGCTCAATCTCGCCGGACTCAGCCGCAGCGCGCATATGCTCTGGCGTGACGGGCTCCCAGAACCCGGCAGCGATCTTCGCTCCGGGATCTGCGGCGAGGATGTGCCACATTTCGGTTTTGCCGCGCGATTGATGATACTGCGCCGCGTAGTCGTCTTGAGGGTGAACCTGCACGGACAAGGCGGCAGTGGTGAATAAAAACTTGATCAGAAGCGGCGAACCCGGAGGTCCTTCAAACCATACTTCGCCGATTTTCACCGGAGAGTTGGGGAACCACGGCTCCAGCTTGGTGGAACCCCACTCAGGTTTTTCAACCGGCAACGGTGGCAGCCGTTCGATCATTTACACTCGCGCGCGGATGAACTTCTCAATGCGATCGAGGCCCTTGGTCAGTTCCTCAATCGAAGTCGCGTAAGAAATGCGGATGTGATCGTTGGTGCCGAACGCTTCGCCCGGAACGACAGCGACGTACTCTTCCGCGAGCAGCTTTTCGGCGAAGGACATCGAATCGGTGATGCCGTTCTTGAACGCTGCGGAGACGTTGGGGTACGCGTAGAAGGCTCCCTTCGGGTCCTGCACCTTTACGCCGGGAATCGCGCGCAGGCGCTCCAGGACGTATTTGCGGCGCTTGGTGTATTCGGCAAGCATGCCGGCGACGGACTCCTGCGGTCCGCGCAAAGCTTCGAAAGCGGCCTTCTGGGCGATGGACGTCGGGTTCGACGTGGCATGGCTCTGGAGCTTGTTAATACCCGCGACAACATACGCCGGGGCCAGCACGAAACCGATGCGCCAGCCGGTCATCGCGTAAGTCTTCGAGAGTGACCCTGCGACGACAACGGTGTCCTTCGCATCCGGGAACGACGCGATGGAATAGCGTTCCGAGTCGTACAGGAAGCGGTCGTAGCACTCGTCGGTCAGTACCCAGAAGTCATGCTTCTTGGCGAGAGCAACGATCTTTTCCATCTCCTTGCGATCGAACGTGGCGCCGCTGGGGTTCGACGGCGAGTTCAAGATGATCATCTTGGTCTTCGGCGTCAGCACGGCTTCCACTTGTTTGGCGGTCAGCGCGAAGCCGTCGGCTTCGTTGGTTTCGAGGAACACGCATTTCGCCTGGCAGTAGTTCACCACGTCCTTGTAGGTGACCCAGTAAGGGACGGGAATGATGCACTCGTCGCCGGGATTGAGCAGCGCCTGCGTCAAATTGAAGATCGCGTGCTTGCCGCCGACGGTGACGATGCACTCGTTGGGCTTGTAGGTGGTCTGGTAGGAATCCTTGTGGAAGTCGCAGATGGCCTGCTTCAATTCCAAGGTGCCGCCCACCGCGGTGTATTTGGTGAAATTCTTGGTCAGGGCCTCGACGGCGGCGTACGAGATGTTCTTGGGAGTCGGAAAGTCGGGTTCCCCGGCGCTGAAGTCGACCACGTCGACGCCGCTAGCTTTCAGGCGGCTGGCCTCGGCGGCCACTTTCATGGTGGAGGATTCACTGATCCAGGAGTTACGTTCGGCGAGTTGTTTCATATCTTTCTTTCATTGCGGTTTTGCAAACCGGGCTTTTAAGCGCGCTTCGACGACCGCAGGCACAATGCCGGAGATGTTGCCGCCAAGCGACGCTACTTCCTTAACCAGTTTGGAGCTGATGAACGAGTACTCCTCACCGGCGGTTAAAAATACAGTTTCAATTTCCGGACGGAGGCGGCGATTCATTAGCGCCATCTGCCATTCCAGTTCGTAATCCGAGACAGCGCGGATGCCCCGCAAAATCATCGACGCCCCACGCTGCGCCGCAAAATCGGCCAACAGGCCATCGAACGCGGCGACTTCGACGTTGGGGAACTTCGCGACGCTCGAGATCAATTCCATCCGCTCTTCGACGCTGAACAACGGCTGCTTCGACCGGTTGCCCAGCACGGCGACGATCAAACGGTCCGCCAGCTTGCTACCACGGGCGATCAGGTCCAGGTGTCCGTTTGTGATTGGATCAAACGAACCCGGATAAATCGCGACGAGGCTGGATTGTGCTGACGCCAAGAGGGGTAAGAACTATTCTAGCAAAGCCGCATGGAAGCACTGAATGTGCCAAAGTTGAGACGTGGCTGACCAGGCGAAGATCGGCACTATTTGGCAAGAGAATGAACTCGACGCGATTGTCAGCGACTACTTTGCGATGCTGAGTTCGGATCTCCACCATCGTCCGTACGTCAAAGCGAAACACGAGGCGGACCTGATGGCCAAGATCGGACGAACGCACAAGGCCATAGAATTCAAACACCAGAATATCTCCGCCGTTCTTGACGAGTTGGGGCTGCCCTGGATCCAGGCTACATTCCGAAGCGAAATTACCAAAAGGCAATCTTCCCGGCAATCGATCGGTACCTGAGCGCTCACGCAGAGATCCTCGAATTCGTCCCGACAAAGGACACCCCGCTGGTCGAAAACCCCGACGTATTCGTGGAGCCTCCCGCATTGGCCGACGGCGACGTGAGGCCACGAGAACTCCAACGTCTTATCCGTAAGTTTGATCCGGTCGAACGCGACCATCGTAACCGGGTGCTTGGCAAAGCTGGAGAAGCCTTTGTCTTGGGAATCGAGCAGAAGAGACTCGCGCGATTGGGTCCGGCTTTGTCGAAAAAGATCCGGTGGGTTTCGAATGAGGATGGGGACGGAGCGGGTTACGACATCCTTTCCTTCGAAGCAAACGGTAAGGAAAAGTTGATTGAGGTCAAGACCACGAATGGTTCAGCGCGAACACCATTTTTCGTCAGTCGTAACGAACTCGATGTCGCCAAAGAAAGACCCAGTGAGTGGTGCATCTACCGGGTACACCTCTTTGCCAAGCAACCACAAATATTTCAAATCCCTGCCGCCACTGGAACGAATAGTGTCCCTTCGGGCGGAAACGTGGCGTGCTTCCTTCAATTCGGCAAGCGCTTCCATGTGAGCTTGGTTGCCGGGGTGATCAGCGCGAGGGTATCGCCGTCCAATTCGTAGGCGCGCTTCTGTTCTGAGTCCGTCCATGCGGGGATGGTCGCGGCCTCCACTCTCGTGATGATCGTTTTCGTGGAATCGTCGACCTGGAACGCACCGTAGTAGGCGATGAAACCGTCGGCGATCTGGCGGAGGTCGTCGACCGTTGCAGTCGTGATCGCGGCGGTGCTGTTCACTGAGGCGAAGCGTCCTGGCTTCATCACGAAGACCGACATGCGGCCTGCGGCGTCGAGCGTGAGGCGGCCTAGAGGCATCTCGCCGTAGGGATGGCTCACGTTGCCGTCGGATTCCGTCTGGTCGAAACTCACCAACTGCCAGACACCGTTGAGCGAATTGCGGTCCGTTGCAGCGGCCGGCAGAGATTGCTCGGCGGGTTCAGGGGCCGGAGTCGCGGCGGTCTGCGGTGCGGAGCCTCCTCCGCAAGCAACTAGAAGCAGGAACAACAGGGTTAGTGCGCAGGCCTTCATGACTCCGATTCTACTACCCGGTCAAAGGCGTGCAGCAGTTCTTCGCGCTTGGAGTAGGGGCCTGGCGTGTAAGCGCGCGAGCTGATGCCGAGCTGCGATAGCTCTGAGATATGCCAGTCTTCGCGGTTGGTCAGGTCCCAGAATTCGACGGCGTCATCGATGGGTCCAGCCTCGCCGGGATGGAAGTGGAACTCGCAGACGATCTCCGTGCGATCCACGGCGCGGGGCCACAGCGTGTGGGTCATCATGTAGTCCGGATGGAGGCTGAGCAGCAGGTTCGGGAAGATGGCGTAGTAAGTTACCTGCTGGCGCTGCTCGGCGCGGAGGCCGGGGAGATAGGCGCGGCGGCGCTGGCCATCGATGCTCATGGTTTCGACGCCGACTTTGAAGCCCATGCTGCCGCCGACGTAGGCGGGGGATGGGGCGACGTTGTCGGCTCCCATGTAATCGGTCAGGCGGTTGAGTGCGGGATGCAATACGGGGCAGTGCAGGCACTCATTGTAGTTCGCGACGATCAGCTTCCAGTTGGCGCGGACGTTGTAGGTGATGCGCTTGCGCATTTTCAGCTCGCCCATGTTCCACGCGGCGAAGGATGCGGTGAGCGGCGCAAGATCGAGCGGCGCTGGAGCCTTCGAAAGATTCAGAAAGATGTGTCCGTGCCAGGTCTGAATCGCGACCGAGTGCAACGGATAGTTTGAGCGGTCGAAGTCCGCATCCATGTGGGGCGCGACCACTAAGCCGCCGTCGAGTCCGTATGTCCAGGCGTGATACGGGCAGCGAATGCGCCCGTGCTCGAAGGCACCCGACTGCTGGGTACACATGCGCGTTCCACGATGGCGGCAGACGTTGTAGTGGGCCCGCAGCGCGCCCGCGGCGTCCCGCGTGACGATGACGCTTTCCCCGGAGACCTCGGCTAGAAAGAAGTCCCCCGGCTTCGCTACTTGTTCGTCCCGGCCCACGCAGATCCACCGCGAAAAGAAAAAGCGGTCCATTTCTTTACGGAATACGTCTGGGTCCGTATAGAAATGTTGCGGCAAGGTGGTCGGAGCCATTCATGTTCAGAATAAGCGATAGAATACCTGCGATGAAGCTCGGCGCACTGCTCCTGTTCAGCGCTTTGGTTGCGAGCGCGCAGACCACCTACGAAATCCGAGGCAACGTGAGCGAACCCGGATTGGGCGGGATTGCGGGAGCCGAGGTTCGAGCAACAGCCCAGAACAACCCCAGCCCGACAGAATACCTGAGTACATTCACAAATGGTCGCGGCGATTTCGTCATCCCCACGTCCAAACCCGGTTCCTACACGATCGTCGGGAGTCGGGAGGGATACGGACCATCGATGCGGGAGGGTCCAGCATTCGTCATCGTGGACGCGGAGCACCCGACAACATCCGTGCGACTCAGCATGCTTCGCCCCGCTGAAATCGTGGGTCGCGTGCTCGATGCCGAGACTCTTGAGCCCGTCGAAGGCATGACCATTTCCATCGTTCAAAAGCGCGTCGGCAGCAGTTCCGAATGGACCGGGGCCTACTTGATCTCCCGATTCGCTGGACCCGCGGACCTCACATCGAAGAAGGACGGTAGCTTTTCGATTAAGGGTTTGATGCCGGGCGAATACTCGGCGATGGCGACTCGAATGGATCCGGCGACTTCCCCATGGAGCGCAGACTACTCGCCCGACGATCTCAAGGTGGTCGATCAGCAACCGGATACGCTGCTGTGGCCCGGCGGCGCACCCAAAGATGTGGCCCATCCAATACCCGTTGGCTCGGGGGCTGTTGTATCTTTCGGCGACATCCTGCTCAAAAAGGTGCCGCACTATCGCGCACATGTTTCGCTGGAGCAAGGCAGCTGCCCACCCGGCGAATCGCTCCGTGTGAGCGTGTTCCCCAGTCCAAGGACGAATGCAAACCCGCTAGCCTTTCCCTGCGGCAGCGAATTGTTGCTGCGCGATCTGCGGCCCGGGACCTATTCCCTGTACGGTGTCTCGGATTGGCAGGGGGAGCGAGAGAACGTGGAGAACGCGGCGTGGGCCACCGCGCAGTTTACAGTTGTGGACAAGGGTGTCGAAGTCGCGCTGATACCGCAACCGGGCGTCGTGCTGGAGGGCCAACTGATCGCCGCGGACGGGTTCAAGAATATGCCGTCATTGTTCTCTTTCGGCGTGCAGCCTGTCGCGGTGGATGGCGTCCGACCCCCGCCTGAGCAATTCATCGAATCGCTGGCTGACGGCAGGTTCCGCATAGCCGTTTCTAACCGTTCGCAGACTCTCATGTGGCGAAATGCCGACGTGTACATCAAACAGATCCGCTACAACGGCTCTCCGATTGTCGACCTGACACTCACGCCAAACCCGGGCTCATCCGCGCATCGACTGGAGATGGTGCTCGACGACAAGTTCGGTGCGTTGACTGGAACGGTGACCAGCAGTGGCAATCCCGTCGCGCGATCCGTCGTGTTGCTGTGGGCAGAAAACATGGTGGAACCGATGATCATCGATGTCGTGAATGGAGTCATTCAATCCAGGAATCTGGCTCCTGGGGAGTATCGAGCTTCGACGGAACGCCCGGAGGACTTGCTGGGGGCGTTTACTGGAGCCAGCGAAAAGGTGAAGACCGGAGAGAGAGTCACCATCCGCGCGGGGGAGACCACGACCCTGAACATGAAGCTCTCGGCAACGGCAAGATAGTTACGATCACTCGATCACGCTTTCTGAGAAACTAGAGGCGATGCAATATTCACGGCTCGGCAACTCTGGACTAGTGGTATCGAAGCTCGCGTTTGGTGCGATGACGTTCGGCAGCGGGCAGGGTCCCTTCGCGGCGGTTTCGAAGGTGGACGCGTCGCTGGCGGACAAGATGATCGGGAAGACACTCGACGCCGGCATCAACCACTTCAATTCCGCGGACGGCTACACAGGAGGGCAGTCCGAAGAGATGCTGGGCCACGCGTTGGGCAAGCGACGCCAGGACGTGGTGATCTCCACCAAGGTGGGCTTTCGGAGCGCGCCAGCGCTGCTGCATCAGGGACTCTCGCGGCAACACATTCTGGCGTCGTGTGAAGGAAGTCTGCGCCGCCTCAACACCGACTACATCGATGTCTACCTGGTGCATCGGGTCGACGTGAACACGCCGCTGGAAGAAACTGTGGCCGCGCTGGAATCGTTGGTGCAACAGGGGAAGGTTCGCTACGTGGGCTTCTCGAACTGGCCCGCTTGGATGGCCGCGAAGGCGGTCGGCATTCAGAAATCCATGGGAGCCTCCCAATTCCGCGCGGCGGAGCTTTACTATTCGCTAATTGGCCGCGAGTTTGAGCATGACCTGGAACCGTTCGTACACGACGCGGGCATCGGCGTGTTTGTTTGGAGTCCGCTCGCGGGCGGCTTCCTCACGGGGAAATATACGCGTGACAATCCGCAGGGGGACGGAGGCCGGCTCACGGGCTTCGATATGCTGCCGTACGACCGCGCGAAGGCGCATGACCTTGTGGATGAACTGCGCGTGATCGCGAAGGAGCATAACGCTTCGCCAGCGCAGATCGCGCTCGCGTGGCTGCTCACAAAGCGGACCATCGCCTCGGTATTGGTAGGCGCGAATAAGATCGGACAACTGGAAGACAACCTCGCGGCGGTCAACGTTAAGTTATCCGAAGACCAAGTGAAGAAACTTGAGGAATTGACGTCAGCTCCGCTGCCCTACCCGCACTGGTTCACGCAGCGCGTGCAGGATCAGCCTGTGATGACGGCTCTGCAAGGCTCCTAACCCTGTGGGCGTGTTGAACTATTTTCCGGAACCCTGGCGCGGGTTGATCGTGCCGCTGGTGGCCTTCTTCGCGATGCTTGCGGCTGGGCTGGTCTTGCGCCGCCTGCTTTTCGCGCGGTTACGGAAGTGGGCACAAGCCACGACCACGCACGTCGATGAGACGCTGCTGGACGCGCTTCACAGCCCATTTCTGCTGTGGATCACGATCCTGGCGATCGACGTCGCCACGGATATTTCGCAGTTGCCGCGGAACGTGACGTTTTGGTCGCAGCGCGCGCTGCTGGTGCTGTGGATTTTGTCGCTCACGTTGGTCGCCACGCGTTTGGCCAGCCGACTTGTGCGAATTTACCTGCCCATCGGAACGCTCGCGGAATTTCTCGCCAGCCTGCTGGCTGGATCGCTGGGCGCATTGATGCTGCTGCGAACCTTCGGCATCGACATCACTCCGATCCTCACAGCGTTAGGCGTGGGCGGCTTGGCTGTAGCGCTCGCCTTGCAAGATACGTTGTCGAACCTCTTTGCAGGGTTCTACGTGAGCGTCGCGGGACACATACGCGTCGGCGACTTTATTCAGCTGGAGACGGGCCAACGTGGCTACGTCACCGATATCGGCTGGCGCAGCACGACGCTGCGGGAGCGGGCCAACAACTTAATCATCATCCCGAACAACAAGCTGGCCCAAAGCACGGTTTCAAACTTTCATCTTCCGCAGCGGACCATCGCGCTATCGATCGCGGTTGGCGTGTCGTTCGATGCCGATCTGGCGAAGGTGGAGCGCGTGCTGCTGGAGATCGCGCAGGCGGAGATTCCAGGCCTGCTCAAGGAGCCTGCCCCAACCGTGCTGCTGCTGGGCTTCGGCGAACGGGCGCTGGACTTTCAACTTACGTGCCAGATCGAGGAGTTTGAGGCTCAATTCCCGGTGCAGCATGAACTGCGCAAGCGCATTGTGGAACGTTTCCGCGCAGAAGGCATCGTCATCCCTCGCGCGCCTTCGGCTTAGTAGAACGAGAGAGTCTCGATCCCGGTTCCGGCTGTGAACGTGCGCACGACCTTCGCTTCTGCAAGGTCGATCACGGAAATGGTTCCGTCGCCGTGGTTCGAGACGAGCACCGTTTTTCCGTCCGCCGAGAACGCAATCCCGAAGGCCTGCTGGCCCACCGCTACTGTCTTTTGCGTGTGCGCCTTTAAATCGAAAATATTGGCGAGAGCGTTCGTCGAGTTCACGGTGACCAGGGTATTTCCGTCCTGCGAAAAGCGAGCGCGGAACGGTCCGATGGTGTTCTTCTCGACCACAACTGTGTCGACGATTTTATCGGTGGCCGTATCGATCACGTAGAATTTTGGGTCGATAAAATCGATGGCGATCACGCGCTTGCCGTCGGGAGACATGGTGATCCCTTGCGTGCCCTTCGGCATCGGGACGTAGCCGGAGATCTTCTTCGCCTTCAGGTCAATCACCGTAACGAAGTTCTTGTCGTCTTTATTCGCGACGTAGGCTTTGCTGCCGTCCGGGGCGACCGCAGCCCAGTGGCCTGTGCCGCCCGTGCCAATGGCCGCGCGAATCTTCTTGGCTTTCGGATCAATCACCAGCAGCATGCGACTGGAATCGCACGACGCATAGAGCATGCCATTGCTGTCCACCTGCAATCCATGCGGCGCGATGTGCGGCGAAACGTCAATCGTGCCGGTGATCGCGCGCGTTTCCAGATCGATCATGACGATGCGATGGTCGGGCTTGGGATTGTTTCCGTAGACACCGTCTCCATAGAAGGGAACGTAGGCAGTTTTGTGATCCGGAGAAATGGCGAGTTCGTGCGGCAGGTTTTCGGTTTTGAGGCTGCTGATTTCTTTGAGCGTGGCCGGGTCGAAAAAGCGAACAAACCCGCCGCGCTTGTCGATCATGATCAGGCCCTGCGTGCCCGTTGGATTATTCGGGTCCGCGGCAAGTGCCGCGCCCGCGAGGAGGATCAGAGTCGCTGTGAGCTTCTTCATAGTTTCGTCGGCTTAAAACCGCCTTTGGAACGATCATACAGCCATATCGCGCCGAAGATGACCAGTAGGATCGCGGGCAAAATCGCGACCGCGCGGAAGGATTGCTGCGCGGCGCTGCCGAGCACGCTGTTCAGCGCGTCGCCCTGGAGCGCGTTGAAGGCGGTTTCCCCGCCCGCGAGGTCGATCTTCGCGGTGTCGTAGATGCTGCCCATTTTCGGCAATACGAATTGGATCGACAGTGTACCTGCGGTGCCCATCAGGCCCATAAGCAAGGCTCCACCGCGTGGGAAGCGCTCGGAGGATGTCGCGAGCATCGTTGGCCACATGTAGCAAACGCCGGTGCCCCACACCGTCGCGGCGAGCAAGCCCATCACAGGAGAATTCGCGTAGCTCAGTGCGAGCAGGCCAAGCGCGGCGCCCAGAGAAGAGAACCACAGCACGCCGATGGGGGAGAGCTTGTGCACCAGCGGTCCGGCGAAGTGGCGCATCAGGAACATGAGTCCGCTGACGTAGACCAGCAGCAGGATACCCGGCATCCCGACCGTGCGGCTGAGCGCTAAGTCGACCCATTGGCCGGGCGCAAGTTCGGATGCGGCGGTGAGGAACATCGAGGCGAAGAGCACCACGAACATGGGGTTCAGCAGTTCTTTGAACATTGAGCCAGTCGAGTAGCCAGCCGCGGCGCGTTCGGTCGGTGGGTACTTGATGCCCAAGGACATAATCAAGACGACGATCGCGGGCAATACCACCACGCCGAGCTTCATCTGGAAATTCATCTGCATGTTCGACATCGCGACGCCGAGCAAGCCGCCGATGACGAGGCCACCCGGCCACCACGCGTGCGCGGAGTTGAGCTTTGCGGTTTTGTCGTCTGGATAAAGCGACGCAACCAGCGGATTGATGACAGTTTCGGTGAGACCCCAGCCGATGCCGGAGATCGCGGCTCCGATCCACAGCACGTCGTAGATTCCCGGGCCTATGGCAATCTCCCCTGCGAAGCCCATCAGCAGCATGCCGATGGAGACGCACACTGCGGCGAGGGGAAGCAGCAATCCCATCCCGATGATGTCGAGCAGAGGGCTGCCGATGGCGATGGTGATGGCGAACGCGAGGAACGGGACGCCGAGAACGTTGCCGATCATTTCCGCGGAATGCAGCTTATCGATCGGATCGAGATACACGCGCTGGAGGTCCGCTGCGGCGTTGGCGCGCAGAGCATTGGCGATGCCGGACATGCACAGCGCTAGACTGCTGGTCCAGAAAAGCCGGCTCTTGTTGTAGGTCAAGAGGCGACCTCGGTCCAGGACCGGTTCTTTGTGCTGGCGAGTTCGGCTTCCAATATCTTCAATTGTCGAAGACCGTCAGCAAATTGCGGATATTCGGGCGCAGCGGAAGGGTCGGTGATCGACGCGTAGAAGCGGCGGAAGACTTGCTTGAACGTGTCGTCGTAACCTTCGCTGTGGCCGCCCGGGAGGTCGGCATAGGGGCGTGCGCCGTCGAGCAATAGCGACGGGTCCTTGATGATGGTCTGGTTCGGTGAATTGCGGTGACCGATCCACAGCTCGTCGGGCCGCTCCTGATTCCAGGAGACCGATGCTTTGCTGCCGTAAATTTCGATGCTCAGGCGGTTCTTGTTGCCGGCCGACACTTGGCTCGCGGTGAACGCTCCACGGGCACGATCGCCCATGCGGAACATGACGGCTCCGAAGTCTTCCACCGTGATGGGCACTTCGTCGTAGTCTTCCGGCTGCAACAATTTACCAGCGAATGTTTCCATCTGGCCTTTGGGGCGCTTCCGGGTTTTATGGAACGTTTGCAGGTCGGCGCACAATTCCGTGATGCGCAACCCGGAAACATGCTCCAGCATGTCGCACCAGTGGGAGCCGATGTCCGCCATCGCGCTGGAGGGGCCGTCGGCACCACCGATGCGCCAGTTGTAGTCGGTGTCGTAGAGCAGCCAGTCTTGCGAATAGGTACCTTGTGCGATGAGGACCTCGCCAAGTTCACCCGCTTCCCGCATGCGGCGCATGTGTTGCACCATCGGGTAAAAGCGAAGGTTGTGGCAGGTCGCGTTGCGGAGGCCGCGGGCTTTTGCCAGAGCCACCAACGAAGTCGCCTCAGCCGAGGAAATCGCCAGCGGCTTTTCGCACAGGACATGCTTGCCAGCTTCGAGCGCGGCCTTCGCCAGGGAGACGTGCGACGAGTTCGGCGTGCAAACGTGAACCGCGGCGATCGACGGGTCCGCTAGAACTGCGCGAACAGCGGCTTCATCGCGACTGGCGACGGAGAACGCGTCCACGTTACCAAGTCGGCGGAGGCCTTCCAGATGCACGCGGCCCATGAACCCTGTTCCGAGGACTGCGGCCTTTAAACCCACCATGCTGCCCCCGGCTTTTCGCCCGGAACCAGGCCGTTCAGGAACGACGCAGCTCGTGTGAGGCCTTCTTCGGCGGATAGCAAGGTGTCTTCGTGTTCGATGGAGAGGACGTAGTCGTAGCCGAACATGCGCAGCGTCGAGGCGAACTCGCGCCACCATCCTTCGCCGTGGCCGTAGCCGCAGGTGCGGAAGATCCAGGTGCGCTTTTGTTCCTCTGTGTAGGGCTTGGTATCGAGCACGCCGGTCATGGGCAGGTTGCGATCGTAGATCTGGGTGTCTTTGGCGTGGACGTGGAAAATCGAATCACCCAGGATGCGGATGGCGGCGATGGGATCGATGCTCTGCCAGAACATGTGGCTGGGGTCATAGTTGCAGCCGACGGTGGGTCCGGCGATGTCGCGCAGGCGCAGCATCGTTTCCGGGTTGTAGACCACAAAGCCCGGATGCATTTCGACGGCGATTTTCACTCCGTGATCACCGGCAAACTTTGCATGCTGTTTCCAATACGGTGTGACGACTTCGTCCCATTGCCACTTGAGAGTTTCGAGATACTCGGGCGGCCACGGGCAGGTTACCCAATTCGGATTCTTGGCGGTAGGCGAATCTCCCGGGCAGCCGGAGAAATCGACGACCACCGGCACGCCGAGTTTCTTGGCCAGTAGCACTGTTTTCCGGCTCACCTCGCGATGCTCATGGCCGATCTTCGGATCGGGATGCAGCGGGTTGCCATGACAACTGAGCGCGCTGATGCTGAAGCCGTGGTCCGCAATCGTCTTGCGGAACGTGTCGCATTCGCGATCGTCATCCAGCATCGACAACTTGCAGTGTGCATCGCCGGGATAATTTCCCGTGGCGAGTTCCACCGTTGAAATGCCGTGCGTCTTTAATTTCTTGAGAACTTCGACTAAAGGAAGTTGGGAAAGAAGAGGGGTGAAAACTCCGATTCGCATAGGATCGTTTTAGATGGTACAGGGGTCCGGAAGTCGTGTCAAAGGCCGGACCCCGACCTCGCACGGTCATTTTTTCTCATCTTTTCCCGGGACTGGAAACCGC
Source organism: Bryobacteraceae bacterium (assembly GCA_039926185.1). Lineage (GTDB taxonomy): Bacteria > Acidobacteriota > Terriglobia > Bryobacterales > Bryobacteraceae > Palsa-187. Next base: position 135,940 of record JBDSXJ010000030.1, read on the forward strand.
ATAAAAGGCTTAAGCAAGTGGAATCAACTAGTTGCGCGGCTATGCGAGTGGTCCCCTTCGTGCTTGATGAGTTGCAGCGCCGAAATTACGGCGTGAGGAGGCCGCGTGTCTTTTGGAATCTACCTGGTGGGCTATTTGATCGTGATCTGCGGGCTTGGGTACGCTGCCAGCCTGATGCACACACCAACGCCGTGGATTGTTGTCGGAGTGGTCGTCCTCACGGGCCTTGGAATCGTTTCGGGAGTGAAGGCTACTAAGCAGAAGGACCCTTCGTAAGGCCGGACCTACTTTAGGCAGTTAAGTTTCAGACGAGGAAGCTGTACCCGTTTTTCGGAGAATTCAAAATGAAGATGATCGCATTCGCACCAGTTTTGGTGCTCATAACGATGGGCGTGAGTTCCTGCTCGACCCAGACCGCAACCACAGCAAGAGACGCTACAGTGACGATGAGGGATGGCACCCAGTTTTCCGGGGCACTCACGGAGAGTTCGGCTAACGAGGTCAAGGTCACGGGGATCGACGGAAGCGCGCACACGGTGCCCATGGCACAGGTCCGTACTATCGAATACGCCGATACTCCGCCGGTCGCTGCTGCTCCTGCTGTTGCTACGACCGCGAAGCCTACCGCACCGGCCGCTATTCGCCCCCCGGCCCCCAAACCTGTCCGTGTGCATGAGGAGCACTACCATCCTACGCCGGAGGTCATCTCAACGAAGACCTATCTCGTACCCGTGGGCGCGGAACTCTCCCTTCGTATGGAAGAGACGATCAACTCTGATACGGCCGCTGAAGGACAGACATTCGCGGCCGAACTGACCCACGATGTCCTGGACGCTGAGGGCAACGTCGTCATTCCGGACGGCTCGAATGCGCAGATCGTGGTCAAATCCGCCTCCAAGGGCGGCCGTTTCCACGGAGCATCGGACTTGCTCCTAGACATGCAGTCGGTTTCGGTGGGCGGTAAGCGCTATCAGGTCAGCGCGGTGGACATTGAACGCAAGGGCCGCGAAAGCGTCGGTGTGAACAAGCGCACAGCCGTTTTCACGGGCGCGGGCGCGGCGATCGGAGCAGTAATCGGCGCGCTGGGCGGTGGCGGTAAAGGTGCTGCCATTGGAGCCGCGTCCGGTGCAGGAGCCGGGGCCGTCGCGCAGGTGATCACCTCTGGCAACTCGATTCGCGTACCTGTCGAAACCATCTTGACGTTCCGCCTCGATCAGGCATTGAAAGTTACAGCACGGTAAGGGACTAAAATGGGCGGAGTGCTCCACTCCGGCCAGTTTCCTTACACACGCGGCATCCACAAATCGATGTATCGCGACCGGCTGTGGACCATGCGCCAGTTCTCCGGGTTCGCGACGGCGGAGGAGACGAACGCCCGGTATCGTTACTTGCTGGAGCAGGGGCAGACAGGGCTTTCGGTGGCTTTCGATCTTCCGACGCTGATGGGCGTGGATGCCGACGATCCGACGGCGCTGGGTGAGGTGGGCAAGTGCGGCGTGGCGATCTCCACGTTGGCGGACATGGAGACGCTATTCGAGGGTATTCCTCTAGGCGAGGTCACTGTGTCAATGACCATCAACTCTCCTGCGTCGATCCTGTGGGCGATGTACCTGGTGGTCGCGGAGAAGCAGGGCGTCGAATGGGCGAAGCTTTCGGGAACGCTGCAGAACGACATTCTGAAGGAATACATCGCGCAGAAGGAGTTTCTATATCCGCCCCGGCCGTCGATGCGGCTGGTGACGGATTCGATCGAGTTCGCCACGCAGCACACGCCGCGGTTCAACCCGATCTCGATCTCCGGGTATCACATCCGGGAGGCGGGTTCGACGGCGGTGCAGGAGGTTGCGTTCACGTTGCGCGATGGCATCGAGTATGTGGAGGACGCCATTGCTCGGGGGTTGCCGGTGGATTCGTTCGCGCCTCGGCTGAGTTTCTTCTTCAACGCCCACAATGATTTCTTTGAGGAGATCGCCAAGTATCGAGCGGCGCGGAAGATTTGGGCGGAGGTGATGCGGGACCGGTTTGGAGCGTCCGATGAGCGGAGCTTGAAACTGCGGTTTCACGCGCAGACGGCCGGGTGCTCGCTGACATGGCAGCAGCCGGAGAATAATATCGTACGAACGTCGATCCAGGCGATGGCGGCGGTGCTGGGTGGCTGCCAGTCGCTGCACACGAACTCGCTGGATGAGGCGTATGCGCTGCCCTCGGAGCACGCGGTGACGATTGCGCTGCGGACGCAGCAGGTGATCGCGCATGAGACCGGGATCGTCGCCGAACCGGACCCGTTCGGGGGGAGCGAGTATGTAGAGCGGCTGACGACGGAGATCGAGGCTGCGGCGATGGACTACATTCGACGGATCGACGAGATGGGCGGCATGGTCGCGGCGATCGAGCGCGGATTCCCGCAGTCGGAAATCGCGCAGGCGAGCTACAACTTTCAGAAATCGGTGGAGTCGGGCGAGAGTGTGATTGTGGGGGTGAACCGGTTCCAGCAGGCCGAGGAGAAGCCGATCGACATTCTGCGGATCGACCCATCGGTGGAGCAGCGGCAGAGGGATCGGCTGGCGGCGGTTAAGGGGAAACGGAGCGGGTCCGCCGTCGAAAAAGCGCTTCAGGAGCTGAAGCGCGCGGCGGGAAGTTCTGAAAACACAATGCCCTACCTGTTGGACGCAGTTCGGGCGTACGCAACAGTGGGCGAGATGTGCACCGTCCTCGGAGAGGTGTTCGGTGCGTATACGGAGACGAACGTTCTCTAATTCAGAGCGTTCGTCAATTCTTCGGCAAACGGGCTGACAGGACCGTCGCTGCGGCGAGCACCACCACCGATGCTCTTCTTGCCACGGCGAGGCGGACGCTGTTCGGCAGCCGGTGCTGCAGTAGCGCTGGCGGTTGCGGCCGGCGTATAGGTCTGACCACCACTCGGCGGAGCAGTGCGTGGCGGACCATACGGGCGACGTTCGGGGGCACCTTGCGGCGCTCCGACGGGACCCGCACCCTTGGGACGCGGCGGCTGCGCGGGATTAGCGCGAAGCAGACGGTCTTCCAGCGGCGCGCGATCGAAACGGCGGATGATCGAATTCATCTCTTCCGTGTTCGGCGCCTCGATGAACGCAAAGCCCTTCGACTCCTGCGTTTCGGGATTACGGATGACTTTAATTGCGTCCGCAACCAAGGCTTCGGCATTCAGCCAGCCCATGATGTCGTCCGCGGTGACCCAGGTGGGCAAGTTGCCCAAAAAGACAGTAAAACTCATTCAGCGATTGTCATTTACTCCATGGCGGGATTGCAGTCGGAAAGGCTTCTCCCGAAAGCTCTATCAGCGTATCACAGTTTTGCACAGCAATTCGAGGTGGCCTTACGGCGTATGTGGCCGGGGGCGCAAGGGTTATCTTTCGGAACATTCAAGGAACGGCTTCCGTATAGGATTCCATGCAGCGATTCTTACCTGGACTGATGCTATGGGCACTCACGGCGTTTGCACAAACGCCTGCCACATTCGATGCCGCCAGCATAAAACCGCATCCTGCGGGAGACCCTGCTTCACGGGTCAGTTCGGAGGATCACGGGGTACGCGCAACCAATGTGACGCTGCTACGTTTGATCACTCTGGCTTACGAGGTTACCGAGGCCCAGACGGCGGACTGGCCGGCGTGGCTAAATCAGGATCGGTGGGATATTCAAGCGAAGTCGCTCGATTTGCCGGAGAAGCCAACGCCGGAGCAAGTGATCCCGATGATGAAGGCCTTGCTGGCGGAGCGGATGGGGCTAAAGGTCCATCGCGAGCCGAGGCCGCAACAGGTGTACCGACTCACGGTGGATCGCGGTGGTATGAAGGGGACGCGCTCCGCCGAGCAAAAACAAGGCGGCACCAACACGACCGCCAACGCAACGAACATCCGCATGAAGAGCCAAGGAGTTCGCATGGACGAGTTCGCGAGGAATCTGGCCCGAATGCTGGCCCGACCGGTCCTCGATCGCACGGGTCTCGATGGTTTTTTCGATTTTGAATTATCGTGGGTTCCGGATCTCGCGGTGCCTGCGGAGGGCGACACTGCGGGGGCGACGATTTTTACGGCGATTCGCGAGCAGATGGGGTTGCGGCTGGACGCGGCGAAAGAGCCAGTTGAAGTGTTGGTGATTGACGCGGTATCTCGGCCCAGCGACAACTAGTGGGGCGTGTTGGGGCGCACGCACTCGTGCGTGCCGTGTCGAGACACGTCTCGACACCTCTGGAGTTGCACGTGGGTCGGCAGGCAGCGACATGAGTGTCGATGCGGCACGCTGAGAGCGTGCGCCACATAGACGGGGCACTAGTCGAGTTGGCCGCGCAGGAACATCGCCGGATGTTGTGCCGTTGCGTTGGATAGGTCGGAGACTTGGTGACGGCACGAGGTTCCCGGCGCTACTAGAACGTCGCCGGGCTGCATGGAGTTCACTGCGGGCAACAGTTTGCGGCTCGCGATGGCGACAGAGACGTCGTAGTGTTCGGCGGAGTAGCCGAAGGATCCAGCCATGCCGCAGCAGCCCGCGTCGAGATCGACGATGGTGGCTCCGGGAACTTTCGCGAGTAGCTTCTTGGTGGCATCTAAAAGGCCCATCGACTTTTGATGGCAGTGGCCGTGGAGCAGGATGCGCTTCGGACCGGCCTTCAACGGGAGGTCGAGTGTCGCGGCGTATTCGTCGAACAACAGAGAGACTTCCGCGACGGTGCGGGCTTTCTTTTGTGCTTCGCCGCGGAGGAGTGAGGCTGCGTCTTCTTTGATGGAGGAGAGGCAGCTGGGTTCGAGGAATAGAATCTTTTCGCCGCGTTTCGCGATGGGGTAGAGAGCCTCGATGGTTTGCTCTAGCGTGGAGCGGGCTTCGGCCAGCAGACCTTTGGAGATCAGCGGTCGGCCGCAGCAGCCGGGGCGGAAGACGGTCGGGGTGACGCCTCCGCGTTCCAGGATCTCGACGGCGGCGATGCCGATTTCCCGGTCGTAGTGGTTTGTGAAGGTGTCGGCGAAAAGCGTGACTTTGCCTGTGGCCTTGCGAGGAGCGGCCCACTTCATGAAGGTGTCCCGACGCCACTGGGGAAGTTTGCGGCGGGAGTCGATGCCGACAAAGCTGGCGGTCGCGGAGGCTACCCAGTTCGAAATCGGGGCGAAGCGGCTGCCCCAGACGGAAGATTGCGCGATGCCGCCGAGGGCTTTCGCGGAGAGCGGTGTGCCGTGGCGCGTATAGTAGTCCGCGAGGAATTCGCTCTTGAAGCGCGCGACGTCGACGCCGACGGGACATTCGGCTTTGCAGGCTCGGCATTCGAGGCACAGGTCGAGGACTTTGAAGACGCCTTCGTCGCCAAGGCCGACTTCACCCAGTTTGCCGGTCATCGCGAGGCGCAAGGTGTTGGCTCGGCCGCGAGTGGAATCGCGTTCATCTCGCGTGGCCATGTAGGAAGGGCACATGGTCCCAGAAAGTTTCTTGCGGCAGGCGCCGACACCGCTGCACATTTCGACGGCTCCACCCATGCCGCCGTAGTCGGAGTAGTCGAAGAAGGTTTGCGGGTTGGGCGTTTGATAGCCTGCGCCGAAGCGTAGGTTCGATGTCAGGGGCGGCGCGTCGACGATCTTGCCGGGGTTAAAGAGATTGTGCGGATCGAAAGTGCGCTTGATTTCGCGGAAGGCTTCGTACAGCGTGTCACCGAACATCTGGCGCATGAAGGGGCTGCGGACGAGGCCGTCGCCGTGCTCGCCGGAGAGTGCTCCGCCGTATTCGAGGACCAAGATCGCAACGGCGTTGGCGATGGATTCGAATTTGGCAACGCCGTCGGCGGTTTTCAGGTTTACTACTGGACGCACGTGGAGGCAGCCAACCGATGCGTGCGCGTAGATGCCGGCGGTGGTTTCGTGGTCGCGGATGATTTGCAGGAATTTGCCGATGAACTCGCTTAGTTTCTCGGGGGCAACGGCGGTGTCTTCGACGAACGAAATCGACTTGGCCTCTTCCTTGACGGCCATGGAGAGACCGAGCGCAGCTTCGCGCAGACCCCAGATGCGCTGCTGCTGCGCGAGGTCAGTTTCCGGGCGATAGGACTCGCCGAGTTTCTTCGCTCGCAGATCCGCTTCGAGTGCGACGAGGCGCGGCAGGAGATCTTCCTTGCGGTCGGCGTACATCTCGACGCAGAGCGTTGCGCCGGGGTCGCCAGCGATGAACTCGCGACGGGTTTTCTCCAGAGCGGCATTTTGGCCAGCGCCGCTAAGGATGGCTTTGTCCATCACCTCGATTGCGGATGGGTTGTGCGTCAGGATCACCGGCGCGGCAGAAAGGGCTTCCAGGAGATCGGCGAAACCGATCACCATCACCGCCTTCGCTTTCGGCAGCGGAACCAACTTGACCTTGGCTTCAAGGATCACGCCGAGCGTGCCCTCGGAACCCACCATCATCTTCACTAGGTTCACCGGTCCGTCGCCGACGAATTCGTTGAGGTTGTAACCGCCGACGCGGCGCAGGATTTTCGGATAGCGGCGGTCGATCTCGGCTTCGTGGTCGTGCGCGAGTTGCAGGACTGTGCGGTAGCAGGCGGCTTCGAGCGACTCGCCCGTCGGCACTTGCTCGCGCGGCGTGTCGTGCATTTCGATGATGCTGCCGTCGGAAAGCATCACCGTTTGTTCGAGAACGTGGTGGATGGTGGTTCCGTAGAGCACGCTGCGCGCTCCGGCGGAGTTGTTAGCCATCATGCCACCGAGTGTGGCTCGGCTGGCGGTGGAGATGTCGGGGGCGAAGCGAAGGCCGAGCGGTGCGAGTTGTGCGTTCAGTTCGTCGAGGACGACGCCGGGTTCGACGCGCGCCCAGCGCTCTTCAGCGTTTACTTCGATCACTTTGTGCAGATACTTCGAGCAATCGACGATCAGGCCTTCGCCGATTGCCTGTCCGGCTTGCGACGTCCCGCCGCCACGCATGGTGATGGAGCAGCGATGCTTCAGGCACAGGTTCACGACGTCGACCAACGCAGCTCGGGTGCGGGGGATGACGACGCCGATCGGCTGTAGTTTATAGACGCTGGCGTCGGTGGAGTAGAGCGCCTTGGTGACAATATCGAAACGCGCCTCCGCGTCGATGTTTTTGAACGCGGCTTCAAATACGGCCGCATCCAGGGCGGGCTTCAGGAGCTGGATCAAACTCATGAGTTACCAATGGCGATCAGGCCGGCGCGCAGTCGCTCGAGGCCCTTGGCGAGCGCTGCTCCGCCGCTGGCGAATGAGACTCGCAGGGTACCTTCGCCAGTGGGCCCGTAGGCCGCGCCGTGCGCGACGCAGACGCCGTGATCGTTGAGTAGACGCAGGCGGATTTCGTCTGAGGGTAGGCCTATCTCGCGAACGTCGGCCATGGAGAAGAAGCCGCCTTCGGGTTCGAGAATCTTCACTTTCGGTACTCCGGCCATCGCAGCGGACACTTGCGCGCGGCGCTTCGCGTATTCGACCTGCATGGTTGCGGTGCAGTCCTGGGGACCACTCAGCGCCACTGCAGCTGCATCCTGAATAAAGGTCGCGGGACCGCGGCTGGATTGCGCTAGAACGAGGAACATCGCTCGCAGGATCTCTACGGGACCAGCGCAGTAACCGACGCGCCAGCCGGGCATGGCGTAGGTTTTTGAAAGACTGTTGATGAGCACGGAGCGATCGCGCAGTTCGGGATTCACGGCCAACGGAGAGACATGCTTCGCGCCATCGTAAACGATGGTTTCGTAAATTTCGTCACTCAGCAGCACGACGTTGCGGGCGACGCAGAAGTCGGAGATGGCAGAGAGTTCGGCGCGTGTCATCACGGTGCCGACGGGATTCCATGGTGTGTTGAGGATCAGAACTTTGGTCGCCGGCGTCCACGCCTCTTCCAGAGCTTCCGCCGTCAGCACAAAGCGACCGTTCACGATGGGCGACGGGACCATCTTGATCTTGCCGCCGTAGAGGCGGATCGGCGAGTGGTAGGCGTCGTACACGGGATCGGGCAGCAGGACTTCGTCGCCTTCGTTAATCAGTGCGGCGAGTGCCGCTTCGATGCCGAGCGTTGCGCCGGAGGTGGCGAGGATTTCCGTCGCGGGATCGTAGTCGAGGCCGTTGTCGCGCTTGAGCTTTACGGCGATGGCTTCGCGAAATCCCTTCTCACCAAAATTATCGGGATAGCCTGTGCGTCCGGACCGCATGGCCTTTTCGCAGGCTTCAACGATGTGGACGGGGGTCGGCAAATCCGGCTCGCCACGCATCAGCGAAACGATGTCGCGGCCCTGGGCTTGCAAGGCGCGCATCTGTTGCGAAATGTGGTTGACGGCCGTGGGCCGCAAATTGGCGATTCGCTTGGCGGGAATGATAGACATGGACACTATCGAGGAGAATAACAAAGTACAGTTATGTCTGTGATCCAACAAATTCCAACGCCCGCTCTGGTGCTCGATCTCGACCTGTTTGAAACGAATTTGACGCGCATGGCGGAGAAGGTGAAAGCCTCCGGGAAATCGCTGCGTCCGCACGCCAAGGCGCATAAGTGTCCGGAGATCGCCAAGTGCCAGATCGCGGCAGGGGCGATTGGAGTTTGCTGCGCGACGGTGCCGGAAGTGGAATTGATGACTGCGGCGGGCATACCTGGGATCTTACTGACTTCACCGCTGGCCGATCCGCTGAAAATGGCTCGGGTCGTCGCGGCAGGGGCGATGGTGGTGGTCGACAATGTGCAGCAGGCGACTTGGTATGACGAAGCGGCGAAGGCGGCGGGTCGCAAGCTCGACGTGTTGGTGGACCTCGATGTCGGCGATCACCGCACTGGGGCACGATCGAAGGATCAGGCGCTGGCCATCGCGGAGCAGGTCGACATGGCGGAGAATCTGGAATTGAAGGGCATCCAGGCGTACTCGGTGGTCGGTTCGCACGCGGGCGGGCTGGAGGAGCGCAAGCAGGTTTCTAAGGATGTGTTCGCGCAGGTGTATCAGCTGCTCGGGACAATGCTGCGGCGCGGGTTATGTTGCGACATCGTCACGGGGGGCAGCACAGGAACGTGGGAAATCGACACGCTGGTTGCGGATCTGACGGAGCTGCAAGCCGGGTCTTACGTCGTGATGGACATGGCGTATCGCAAAGAGGGCCTGGATTTTGCGAATTCGCTGAACGTGCTGGGGACGGTGGTGAGCGCGAATCACGAGGGGTTCGTTACGACGGACGCGGGCTTCAAGGCGTTTTCGACGGATCGCGGGTATTGCCCTGAGGTTTTGGGGCACCAGGGAGCGAGTTACCGCTGGGGCGGTGACGAATTCGGGTACGTCGACGGAGCCAAGGTCGTGCTGGGCGACCGGGTTCGCTTCCTGCCTCCGCATTGCGACCCGACCGTGAATCTCTACGACCGTATGTATGCGTGTCGTGGCGATAAGGTCGAGGCGGTGTGGCCGCTGAAGCGGCTTAGTCTGTGAGTCGGCTCAGGATCTGGGCGACGTACTGCCTTGTTTCGGCGATGGCGGGAATGCCGTCCGCGCGATCGACTTTCTTGGGTCCGGCGTTATAGGCACTCAGGGCGAGGGGAATACTCCCGTTGTAGCGGGACAGTAGTTCTCGTAGGAGCTGAGCACCCGCCATGAGGCTCTCCTCCGGATCGAAGGGATTCTGTACTCCCAGGGACGCCTGCGTCGCGGGCATCAGTTGCATCAGACCCTCGGCGCCCTTTGGAGAGACTGCACACGGGTGGAACGCCGATTCCTGACGGGCGACTTCGCGCACGACTTCGAATGGGACCTGGTGCGTCTCCGCCGCAAGCTCAATCATGCGACCCAATTCCGGGGCCTCGATGGCCGCGCAACGTGGTCGGACGACCGGGGCAGACATCACAACCGCCTGATACTGAAGCGGCTTCTGCTGTCGGATGGCTGCCCGCTGTCGAGCGATGGACGCCCGCTGGGCCGCGAGGAAGTCCTCTCCATAAGCCTGGCTCAGCGCTAACAAGAGTAAGATCCAAATTCGCACAAGCCTCTATCGGCAGGCTTCCTGGGGCGACTGTGCACCAGATTATTCGGATATACTTCCTCAGAGGAATCCATGAGAAGACTTTTGCTGGTCCTGGCGACCGCGATGATTACGGGCACTGGGTTCGCGCAGGACCAGCACTGGGTGGCCACTTGGGCGGCTTCCGCTCAGGAAACCGCGGCGGCTGGCGCTACGATCCCCAGTTTCAAAAATCAGACGGTGCGCATGGTGGTGAACACCAGCATCCCCGGACGCACGGTGCGCGTGGAACTGTCGAACACCTTCGGCAAAGGGCGGCTCAAGATTGGCGCGGCGCATCTCGCGCTGCACGATCGGGGTTCTGCGATTGTCCCGGCCTCAGACCGCGCACTGACGTTTAGCGGCAGTCCGTCCGCGGTGATTCCGGCTGGCGCTGTCATCCTTAGCGATCCTGTGGATTTGGCGGTGCCCGCCGTCGGCGATCTGGTGATCACTCTATTCCTGCCGGAAGACACAGGCCTACCGACGCAACACGCCCGAGGCCTGCACACCACCTACATCTCTGGCCCTGGGAATTTCGCCGGGCAGACAACCTTCACAGCGGCGAGCACTTCGGTCTCCTGGTACTTCATCTCCGGCGTGCATGTCCTGGCATCGGCTGACACGCGGGCGATTGTGACGTTTGGCGACTCCATCACCGACGGTTCCACCTCGACCGTGGATGCGAACGCCGCTTGGCCCAGCGTACTGGGGCGCAGACTGCAGGCGGCGGGCATGAAGAAGGTAGCGGTGATCAATCACGGGATCGGCGGCAATCGAGTGGTGCGCGACGGCACCGGCATGAACGCACTGGCGCGCTTCGACCGCGATGTTCTCGCTCAGCCGGGCGTGAAATACGTCGTGATCATGGAAGGCATCAACGACATCGGCCAGGGGACCCGCGACGGCGCTCCTGCCGATGCCTCGATCACGGCGGAGGAGTTGATCGCCGCTTACCGGCAGATGGCCACGCGGGCGCATGAACACGGCATCCAGGTAATTGGCGCGACGCTTACGCCCTACGAAGGCGCGGCGTATTACAGCGCTGCGGGCGAGGGGATCCGAACTGCCGTGAACAGCTGGATTCGCACCAGCGGGGCCTTTGACGCCTACTTCGATTTCGATCTAGTGACGCGCGATCCGTCCAATCCCAAGCACATTCGCTCCGACTTCAATATCACCGACAATCTGCATCCGAATGACACGGGTTATGCGGCTATGGCGGATTCGATTGATTTGGCGATATTCCGGTAAGGCGTCGAGAAAGTCTCGACGCGGCACGCACGAGTGCGTGCGCTACTCGACGATGTATTTACGCAGTTTGCGCATTTGGTTTTTCACCTGCTCGCTGGCTTCCAGCAGATCCGTGGTGTCGTAGATCACGTGCGGGGTGATGAACAGAACCAATTCCGTGCGCGAGTGTGAGCGGGTTTGATTGCCGAACAGGAAACCGACTTTTGGAATCTTGTTCAGGCCCGGAATCCCCTGCGAGGAATTTGTATTGTCGTCGCTGATGATGCCGGCGAATGCGATGGTATCGCCATCCTGCATGGTCACCTGGGTTTGCACCGTTTGCTGATCGAAGCTGGGCGTCGGGATGGCACTCGAGCCGTTCCCCGACTGCTTGCTCACCTCGTGATTGATGATCAGGGTAACCACACCGCTGGGATTTACGCGGGCGTTCACCTGCAACGTCACGCCGGTGTTGCGAGCGGAGATTCCTTGCTGGGTAACGGTATTGGCTCCGCTGAGATTGGCAATGGTTCCGGTCAACACCGGGACCTGCGCGCCCACGTTGATGCTGGCCGGGATGCTATCGGTGGCGATCAAGCTGGGCTGGGAAATCACTCGCGCGTTGCTGGAATTTTCCTGCAATTGCAGGAAGGCCAAGAGTTGGCGCGCCTGGCCGACTAGGAACCCCGCTTGCAGCGCGGTGGCTGCACCCTGAAGACTTCCCGTCAGGCGGCGATTCGCGCCGCTGCGTTGCTCAAAACTCGCGGTGACACCCGCCGCGAAGCTGCCCGACATCACCACTTGGTAGGTCTTGGCCTCCAACAGAATTTGGCGAGGCGGCTTGTCCAATTCGCGCAGCAATTTCAAAATACTTTGATACTGCTGGGCGTTGGCGTGGATCATGAGGCTGTTGTCCAAGGGCATCGCGACGATGCGCGGAGGGCCGTTCGCCTCGGCCGTGGCGACCTGCGCGATCGGCGCAGTGGAAGAAGGAGCAGGACCCGCAGCCGCGCCAATGAGTCCGCCTGGCTGGATCGCCTGCGTTTGTGCCGCGTAGCCGCCGAAGGAGGGGTTGCCGTAATTCTGGGTGTTATTGTAGCCGCCCATGCCTCCGCCCTGGCTGTAAGGGCCGCAGGAGCCGGCTCCGCCGAATCCGCTGTTAAAGGCGTTCTGGTTGCCGTAGTTGGAGTTGTTCCCACCCAAGCCGCCGGAGTTGAAATTGCCTCCGTTGCCATTGTTCTGATTGTTGAACGATCCGCCGCCGACATTGCCGAAGTTTTGGCCGCCCGAAAAGCCACCCCCGCCGTAGAGCGCGGCGGCCTGCATGTTGGGATTAAAGAGTTGGTTCAGCGCCTGAGACAAGCAGTCCGCGCGGCCATAGTTCACCCGGTAAATATAGGTGTCGATCACCGTGCTGGTGGAGGTGATTGGGATGTCGAGTTTCCTGATCCAGGTCTCGACGCGTTCAAACACGCCAGGATTCGGTGCCACTGCGATCAACTTTCCAATGCGATCCACCGGCAGGAAGCGGACGGTCGAGGTGTTGTTGTCCAGCGAGATCGATCTCAGGACCTTGTCCAGGTCCTTCAGCAGCTCAGAGGGCAACGTGTTCTGGATATCGAACAGACGAATTCGTTCCCCGTTAAACGTATCGCTATCGAACATCGCGATCAGGTCCATCAGGTGGCGCATGTTGCGGCGGCTATCCATGATGAACAGGAGGTTGGCCGGACCGTAGGACCGCAGGATGGTGCGCTCATCGGTAAACTCGGACAGGATCTTGGTCACTTCGTCGACGGTGACGAACTTGAGGAAGACCAGGTTGAGCATCGTCCGATCGTCATCCGGAATATCGGCGGCGTTCTGAACCTGCGAAATGGGTTGCCGCACCAGCTGGTTGATAGGGACGATGCGATAGATGTCGCCTTCCTGCACCATGCCGGCTCCGTTGATGCGCAGCAGCAGTTCCAGCAAATTACGCGCATCCAGTCCGGGCGCCGTGCCATAGGTGTTCAGAGTGACGGAGCCGACAACTTTGTCGTCGATCAATACATTGATCTTCAACAGGCGGGCCAGTTGGTCGATGACTTCGCGCAGAGACGTGTTCTGCAGATTCAGCGTCCCGACCATAGGAGCGGGCGTGGCCGGAGCCACCGGCGCGTCTTGCGGGACAATTTGCCCGGCCGACATCAGCAGCAAGGTCGCGATCAGTAGTAGTTTTGATTTCATCGGGTTATATTGGCTCCCACATGCACGTCACGCCCATCATTCCGGGCACCAGCTTCTTGCGATATCCGTTGCGAATCGTTCCATCGGGACTGGTGTCCTCCGGCAGGCAAGTGGCAAAGCGTCCGTTGAGCGGCCCCATGGCGGGGTCGGACTTCGGAGTGTTATCGCCCATCTTGGAAATCGATCTCGCGACATTGGCCGCCGGGGCGGCTGCGGGTGCCGCGGCCACTTGCACGGGGCGTTCGGCTTCTTTGGGCGTCAGTTCCTTCACCGTGTGGACCAACGTCTTGTCGTTCCATTCCAGGGTGACGGAATCGCGATCAAACGCGGCGACTGTGAACTCGCCCACCTTGTCGCCCACGTGATAGCTCTTCTGCGGATTCCGGTCGGTGCTCAGGATGATCACTGGCTCGCCAATGGACATCTGCCCGTAGTAGCTGGGCAGGGGCGGTACCGGTTTTTCGGGCGGCGGGGGCGGCGGCGGAGCGGGCGGATCGATCAGGATGTTCGGGTCGCGGTCTTTGGAAAATAGCATGCGCTGCGCGACGTCGATGTATTCGGCAGGCACCGCAGGATCCACTCCAGGCACGGCGGGCGGGGCAACTTGTTGACCCGGCTTCGCGCCTCGGGCCAGGACTGCCGCTTCGCGAGCTTTTGCTTCCAGCCAACTGGCACGCAACTGCATTCCCAGCCAGACGAGCAGCGCCAGCAGCAGGACGTTCAACACAACAATCTTGCGATTCATAGCCCTGCCGCTCCCTTCTTACTCTTGTCCGGCACCAATTCCTTGGGCACCACACCGACGATGGTCAGCGAGACGCGAACGGTCTTCTCTTTCGGATTGCTGGCCGTGATCTGGAAATCCCGCGTGCCCATCAATTGCGGTCGCGCGGCTAAGCCCGCCAGGACGTTGACCAGTTGCGCCATGCGGCATTCAAACGTGACGCGTACTGGAGCCAGGCCGTAGCTGGGTCCTGAACCATCGCCGCCGAAAGGTTCCACGGTCAACATTTCCTGCGAACGGATTTCGATGCTGGGCGACTCCAGTCCCATCAGTTCGCGCAGCGCGGCGATCATCTGCGCCTCTGCCTGCGGAACGGTCTCCGCGCGAATCAGGCTTTGCTCGCGACCGGCCACTTCTTCGGAGACCTTCTTGAGGATCTCCTGCTTGGCGGGAGCAGTGGCAGCAATATCGCGAAGTTTCGCCAAACGCGTTTCCGCCATGCTGACGGAATCCGCGGTGGCCGCAGCCGGGATCACGGAGGGGCCGCCACTATCCGGGCGCAGGTAAAACCAATAGCCCAGCGCTACGAGCACCACCCAGACACCCAGCAACTTTTGATCGCGAGCCGAAATCGTCATGGGCGGGTCTCCGTGCGCTTGGTGCGCAGGTTGAAGCGTTCCGAGCCCAGCGCGCGCGAAGGCGGCGAGGCGAACTCAGACGATTCAAACAAGGGAGACTGGTCGATAATCTTGAGCAACGGCTCAGCTTGATCGGTTTCGCCGGTCACCCCGACCTGTTTTGCGCTGACGTCCATGGATTGGAGCCAAGTGGGTGGCGCTAGCAATGCGGTCATGGCGGCAAGAACATCCATGTCGCTTTTGGAGTTCAGCCGAACTTTGTCGAGCAACAGCGTGCGTGCGCGGGCCGATTCGATTTCCTTGTCCATGGCCGCGGCACGCGCCGCGAGCGGCTGGACCTTGGAGATTTCTTTGTTTAGCGTCTCCAGATAACTGCCGTTGCGGTAACCGGGAAACAGTGCCAGACCGATCGCGGCCAGCAGCACTGCGGCGCCTAATGCGACCGTCGGAACCCATTGCCATGCGGACCGCCCCTGCCGCTGGTCGAGAGGAAGCAGGTTCACGGAATTTGAGATCATCGGGCAGGCCGAGGTCAGCGCGGCAGCGTACGACCGCGCAGATTCAGCGCCCAGTAGTCCGGAAAGTTCCACCGGCACGGGAACAGTTTCAAAGCGCAGTTCCGCGGCGGCTAAAGCGACGGCCCGATCGGAACTTCCATCGGCGGCGAGCTCAAAAGCGGCGGAGAAGAGAGGCTTCGACGCGCTTTCCCCGTAAATTTCGATCCCGCTATCCAGGGGTCCGATGGCGAACACGTCGCCCGCAGGCTTGTTTCCGAGCAACCTCAACCCGGAGTGCACAGCGGCTCCGGTGCAAGTGAAGCCCGCAAGCTTTACGCCTGCTTCCGCGAAGAGCGTCGTGTAGCCGTCGATCAATTCCCGCCGGGCGATCGCCACGGCAACAGAATCCGACCCTTCCAGGCGTCCCCAGGCGGTGACCACGTCGGCTTCGTCGTAAGGATGCAGGCCGTCCACTTGAAACGCGACCGCTGCATCCAGATCTTTGTCCGCGACACCGGGCAAGGAGATGAGCCGCAGGATCACTTCGTGGCGGGGCAGCAATACAGTCGCGGCCACATGCTGCAACCCGAGCTTACCGGTCATCTCGGTGTACGCGGCTCCCCACTCCGCCGCTGGCGCATTGCGGTAGTCTTCGATGACGAATCCGCCGCGAACCGTGACTCCGGTCGGGCGAACCCGCACCGCCGTTATGTGCAGCGATTCAGCACCCCGCGCGCCTTCGATGGAAATGCCAACGCCGCTGCCGAAGGCAAAGAGTTTTTTCAACCCCGGTGCGATCATCGTGCCAATGCTCCCGTTGGAACCAGGGGAGGAGCGACCTCAAATTCCGACCACGCGTCCCCGTAATACCGCAGCACTTGCACAACGGAAGAATGCCCGCGCGGATCGTCCCAATATTTCACAACGGCCGAAGCCGAACGCACGGTTTCCGAGAGCTGCTTATCGGGACGCCGCAGCCGAGCCACCGCGCGCATGGTCCACATGGAACCGCCGCCGATCCGCAATCGCGTGGCGGGAATCCCCATCTCCTGCAATTCCAGCAGATTCTCAAACGGCTTCTCGGTTCGCCGCCCCACCACTGCTGTGGCCTGCGCAGCCGTCAGCCCGATCGCTTCCAGCACGGCGGGACTCGCACCGTTGATATCCACCGCGCCACGCGTGCCCCAAACCGAGAAGCAATCGCGCAGACCGCCGCGCGCAAACAGCTGCCCCTGGGCATCGGCAATGTAGTTTCCGTAGAACAATTCTGGAGTGACCCCGCGGACGAACAATAATTCCTCTATCTCTTGTAAAGACGCATGTGGGGGCCGGAAAGTCGGCCCTAGCGCTAAGTAGTAGTTTTCAAAGGACGCTGTGGCCTGCGACGTGGTCCGCCAGTCGAGAATTCCGTCCACCACCGCGCGCGCCTGTGCTGGGTCGCCGGTGAGCGAATTGAGAACTTTCAGCAGTTCCGCTTCCGGCGTCGTATTGACGTTCAGCTTGGCATTCTCCGGGATCATCTCCACCACCACGTCGCCGGTGGCATAGGACATTTTCATGCGCGGCTTGATGCGTTCCCAGAATCGGGCCTGGCCGTCAGGGGTGCGCGGACCCGCGCCCCACATCATCCACTGCAAGCCGCGTTCGAGCGAACCGGTCGCAAGATAGTGCGCGCGCAATCCGTCGGCAACGGTTGAAGTGTGTTCGATCTCCGCACGAACCGTGGTCGATACCGATAACGCTATCGCCGCCAGGGCGGCCGAAAGCCACAACACGGTGAGCAACGCGCCGCCGCGCTCCCGGTTGCTCTCCGGGTTACTCATCGAAGTAGTCCATCCCCGGATCACGTCCAATGCGCAGCGGGATCGTGATGCCTCCCACCGGCATGCGCACGTCGCTGTTCGCGGCCGGAGCCAACTCAATGCGAATCGAATGCGGCAAATAGGGCCGCACCCAAGCGTCCATCATCTCCCGACCGAACAGCGTTTCCAGGTTGAGGTTGCGGTACACAAAACGGCAGTACGCCAGATGGTCCAGCAAGACGAAGGGCGGGTTCGCGTTGGCTGGCGAATGAATATCGGCGAGATCCAGTCCGCAGAAGGGCGCCGCACTGATGGGGCTGACGAACGGCTGCTCGGTCACTTCCAGCCGAACGGTCCCATCGCGATTCTCACGCACTTGGTACAACGCAATACGGGGACGACCGCGCGAGCCCTCCTCCATCGATTCATTGCTGACCAGCAGCATCGCGGTGTCCGTGCCACGGAAGAGTTCGCGGGTGGAGAACACATCGCCCGCACCGCATCGCCCTTTGACCGGCATCGCGCCACCGATTTGACGGCTGATGAAATCCTGAATACCCAACGCGCGGCGATTCTCGCCTAGGCGCTGCTGCGTCTTCTGCATCGTGAGCAGCCCGTTGCGCATGGTGGTGAGCAGACCCGCGGAAATCACCGCCACCAGCGAGATCGCAATCAGCATCTCAATCAGCGTGAAGCCCGCTTGCCGCTTCATTGCTGGACCTCCACGGGAATCTGGCCGCGTCGGATTCCTTCGAGCGAGAATGACCGCCGCGTCGCGCCGTCCATCCACCAAATCTCCAGTTCGATGCGTTCCACCGCCAGCGCTCCCGGGGTGATTTCCGCAGCCGCGGTTTCAAACGGCACCACGCGCGCTTGCCAACCAGCCTGCACTCCGCCGGTTTCGATGGGGCGGAAGTTGTCCCCCAACTGCTTATTGACCGGCACAGCCTGGTCGGCGAGCAACTCATCCATCTTCATGCGAGCCAGCATCGCCGCACGGTCATATTGCGTGATGCGCGCGGCATTGTTCACAGACGCCGCGAGGCCGCCCATGACGCCCGCCACGGCGATCCCCATGATGGCTGTGGCCACCAGGATTTCGAGCAGCGTGAAGCCGCGCTCACTCTTCACTGCATCACCTCAACGGCCTGGGCGATTCCGGTCAGCGGGTCAAGACTGACGATTCTACGTCGGCCTCGGGAATTTACCAGTTCAATAGAGACCTGTGGCACCGCTCCACCGGGATAGATCAGGAAGCGGCGCACGGCTCGGGGGTCGGCACTGGGAATCTCGGGAGTGATGCGCGCGATTTTCATGCCTTCAGGCAGGTCCACCCGCTTTTGGAACGCGCGGTCAGAGGTGCGCGCCAGAAGCACGTTGTCGACCGGCAGAATTTGCACTTCGACAACCGCCTGTTTGCGCTCCGCCCGATCCAACGACGAGGAGAGGAAGCTCAGTACAAGGTCGGATGCGGCGCGCAGGCGTAACGTTTCAAGGCCAGCGGCGACAGGAGCATAGCTCATGCCGGTCAGCAGCGCGATGAGAGCGACGACAATCAACAGCTCCAGGAGCGTGATGCCGCGCTCCCGCCTATTTCTTGCCCCAGCTGACGATGTCAGCATCGTATGATTCTCCGCCAGGCTGTCCGTCAGCGCCCAAAGAGATCAGGTCGGGAGCCTCTCCGTGCTCTCCGGGATATTTGTAAAGGTAGGGCCGATTCCAGGAGTCGTTAGGAACTTCCTTCGCCAGATACGGCCCCGCCCAATTCGATACGCCATCCGGTTTCTCGCGCAGAGCATTCAGCCCCATCGAAGTTTGCGGAAAGACGCCTGTATCCAGTTTATACAGCGTGAGCGCATTCTCAAAGTTTTCGATTTGGGCTCTGGTCGCCTCTACCCGCGCTTTGTCGCCCTGCTTCAGGATGTTCACGCCCACCAATCCAACGAATAAGGCGATGATCGTGACCACCACCAGCATTTCGATCAGCGTGATACCGGATTGTGAACTGCGTCTGCGATTGGTCTTCATGGTTCCTCTAAATTGCGACGTCATTGATGCTCGTGATCGCCAGCATCAGGCTCAAAATCAGCGTGCCTACCATCAATCCCATCACCAGGATGATGACCGGCTCAAAAATCGTTGTGAAGCGGCGGATCGCGGTGCGCGTTTCGCCTTCGTAGATGTCGGCCATGCGATGGAACATCGCATCGATGTGCCCGGTTTCCTCACCTACCGTTAACAAGTGTCCCGCAAGCGGCGGGAATTCACCAGCGCGCGACAACGGACCGGCGATGCCTTCACCGCGTTTCACGCCCTGCGCCACGCGATCCAGCGTCGCCGCGATCTTGCGATTATTCAGAATTCCCTTCGAAATCATCAGAGCCTGGACCAGCGGCACGCTCGAACTGACCAGCGTTCCCATGGCTCGGGCGAAGCGAGCGGTTTCCGCCTTGCGTAAAGCGTCGCCGATCAGCGGCAGTTTCAACCGGAACCCGTCCCACCAATTTCGCCCGTCGCTGGTGTTGATGTAGAGACGCAAGCCAATAGTCCCGCCGATGAGGCCGCCCGCCACCCACAGGCCGTACTTGTTCAGTAGGTCGCTGGCCTTCAGCATCAACAGGGTCGCGGTAGGAATCTTCATGCGCGGATCGGAGAAGATCTGCGCGAATTGCGGCACTACGAAATTCAGCAGCACCAGGATCGAGCCAAGGCCGACGATGCTGAGCAGCGCCGGATAGATCAACGATCCAATAATGTAGCCACGCAACTCGTCGCGCGTTTTCTCAAATTCCGCGAGCCGCTCGAAGATCTTCGCCAGCGAGCCTGAGGCTTCGCCGGCGCGCACCATGTTCGTATACAACTCAGAAAAGTGCGACGGATGCACCGCGAGGCTGTCGGCAAGCGATTTGCCGCCCTTGAGCAGGCGCGTCACGTCCAGGATGATGGACCGGAACTCGGCCTTCGTCGTCAGCTCTCCCGTGATGGTCAATGCGCGGTCCAGAGGAATGCCAGCGTTGAGCAGCGTGGAAAGTTCCTGCGTAAAGAAAAGAACATCGCCCCGCTTGCTGCGTCCGATGGAAGGGAACTTGAACGCGAACCCCGATGCGCCTTTTTCAAGCCCGATATAAACCGGAATCAGCCCCTGCCGCCGCAATTCCGATGCGACGATTTTGTCGGTGTCCGCCGTCAGTGTTCCCGTCCGAGGTTTCCCATCGGATGCCACTGCCCGGAAGAAAAAGGTTGTCGCCATTCTAGAATTCTTGCGTCACGCGGATAACTTCATCCGGAGTGGTCACGCCCGTCGCCACTTTCAACCAACCATCTTCACGCAGATTGCGCATGCCGTTGCGACGAGCCAACGTATTCAGCTTGCTCGCGTCTTCATTACGGATGATCGCCGCGCGCATTTCTTCGTTCAATTCCATCAGCTCGAAGATACCGACGCGTCCCTTGTACCCTGTATTGAAGCACTTGTCGCATCCCATTCCGCGGAATGCGGGACACAGCGAGCCGTCAGGACTCAGCACCGGCTTCACCGACGCTTTGCAATTCGGGCAAATCAAGCGGACCAGCCGTTGCGCCAGCACCGCGACTAACGACGATGTCAGCAGGTAGTTTTCTATGCCCATGTCAGTAAGGCGCGTGATGGCGCTCGGCGCGTCGTTGGTGTGCAACGTCGAATACACGAAGTGGCCGGTGAGCGCGGAGCGAATGGCAACATCAGCCGTATCACGATCACGAATTTCGCCGACCATGATGACGTCGGGATCCTGACGGACGATGTGCTTCAGCCCCTCAGAGAACGTGAGCCCGATCTGCGTGTTCACGTGAATCTGGTTAATCCCGTCCATCTGATACTCAACCGGATCTTCGATGGTGATGATTTTCTTGTCCGACTGGTTGATGCGCTTCAGCGCCGAATACAGAGTGGTCGATTTACCGCTACCCGTCGGCCCCGTAACCAGAAAAATGCCGTGCGGCAACGACGTGTAATACGTCATCCGCTCCAGCATGTAAGTATCGAACCCCAAACGTTCGAGATCGTAGAAATCGCCAGCCGAACGGTCCAGCAAACGCATGACGACGCTTTCGCCATACAGCGTCGGCAGGGTCGAAACGCGCAAATCGACTTCGCGGCCTAGCGTCTTGATTTTGATACGGCCATCCTGCGGCAAGCGGCGCTCGGCGATGTTGAGCTTGGCCATCAATTTTACGCGCGAGATGATCGCCGCCTTGAGTTCGCGCGGTGGGGAATCCTGATTCACCAGCACACCATCGATGCGGAACCGCACACGGAATTCTTTTTCAAACGGCTCAATGTGGATATCGCTGGCTCGCTGCTCCACGGCCTGCGCGACCATCGCGTTGACCAGGCGAATGACCGGAGCCTCGCTGGCCATGTCGCGCAGTTGCTCCAGGTCTTCGGAGTCGCCTTGCTGCGCTGTGAATTCGGTTTCGTTCTTGGCCGACGCGCCGTAGTAGCGATCGATCGCATCCAGGATTTCCTGTTCGTTCGCGATGGCGGGCGATACCGTGAGGCCGGTCGAAGCCGCGACCGTGGCGCGCGTTTCGAAGTCCAGCGGGTCCGCCATCGCCAAGGTGACCGTATTCTCCTGGACAGCGACAGGAATGCAGCGCGACTGCCGTAGGAACTTGACCGATAGAACTTCGAGTTCGGGCGAGGTCGGTGGAGCGCCGTCGATGGTGACGACCGCCACCTGCAACTGGTGCGACAACGCAGCGAGCACGTCGCGCGCGGCGACGAACCCCAGGTCCACCAGAATCTTGCCGATCTTCTCGCCCGGCCGCTCGCGCTGCAATTCCAGCGCGCGCTGCAAATCTTCCTGAGTGATGAGTCGGCGTTCTAGGAGAATCTCACCTAGCCGCATGCGGTGTTAGTTGCTCTCCGAGATTTTCGCAACTTGATCGAGAGCCGCGATGCCGCCCTTGTGCGCATCCATCAATTGCTGGCGAGTACCTTCCACCACAACTTGCAGGGGCATCGCCGCCGGATCTTCCCACGAATAGCGCGGCAGAATCAACGCGATGGTGACTTTGTCGGCAGGGGGAACCGTATCCAGCGCAATCGCGGTGGCGGCGGCCAATTCCCTCAACGTCTTCTTCAACTGCGGGATTCGTTCCAGCTTTTGCTTCTTCAGGGCGATCTTGTCGGCTTCCGTGATCGTGGGGTTCATCATGGAAATATTCGCAGTCGCCAAATTCACTTCCGCTGTAATCACCACGCCATAACCAGGAAGATATACGCCGCGCGAGGCCCCAACCAGACCGGTGGGGTTTTCGCTCCACATCCGCATTAAGCGGTCGTCGAGATTTTTTTCCACCTTGAGCATCATGACTCGGGAAACGCGCGGCGCATCCGCTGCAGAAATGGCGAAGGCAGCGGCAAGGAAAAGGGAGAGGAGTTTTTTCATTAGTAGGTCACCAGGTTCATTGTGGCTTTGTAAGCCTGTTGATAAGACTTGTTTTGTTGATCGAGAACCAGCAGTTGATCCTGCAGTTCTTTATTCTGTTCCATCTGCTGTTCTATCTGAGATTGCAGGGCGGGCGAAATCTCCGTCGGTGCCTGTCCGATAAACGCGTGGGCAACAATCGCCGCGGCAACCAAACTCGCTGAGGCCAACATCGGGTTCCAACGCTGCCACCAAGCCGGCTGCGGCGCGGTTTCCGACACAAAGCTGATCCGGCGCGGCATTTCTTCATCCCGCAGCGCGGCGAGCGAACTCAGCGTTCCCTGCACGCCGACCAGTTCCTCGCGGCAATCCCCGCAGGTCGGCAGGTGCGCGGCAGCCGACCGTTTGTCGGCTTCGCCCATCTCGCCGAGCACGTACGCGTTCCAGTCAACATTTTGTGGACAACTCATAAGTCACCTCGCGCTACTTCGTAATGCCTGCGGCGACAACGACGTTTTCAGCAACTCCAGCGCCGTGTACAACCGCGATTTCACCGTCGAGACCGGACATTCTAAGATCTCGGCCATTTCCTCAAACTTGAAGCCTTGATACACCTTCAATAGGACCGCTTCCCGCTGGTCCGCATTGAGTCGCGCTAAAGCGCTCTCCACCGCGACCGACAATTCGATCGGGAGCAACCCTGTCCCCACCCCGCCGGTTTCCAGAGGCAACTCGCCCTCCGGCTTCTTTTTGCGCAGCAGCGAAAACGCTTCATTGTGCGCAATCCGAAACAGCCACCCGGCGAATTTGCCCGCGTCGTCCAGCTTCGCCAGGTTTTGATACGCCTTCAAAAACACGTCCTGGCTAACATCCATGGCGTCTTCCCGATTCCGGACCAAGCGCAGTAAGTAGTTGAAAACACGCTTCTCCCACCGGGACACGAGGAGGTTATACGCCTCCACATCCCCCCGCTTCGCCTTCGCGATCAGGTCTCGATCTTCTACTTCTCGGAAGATCACTAAATCTGGGCTCCGTACATAGAGACGCTGGCTCCTGTGAAAAAGTCTGAACGCTTCTGATCTTGTCTTGGGGGTGTGCTCAGGGACGTTCGGCCTACTGGTTGAATTCTAGCGGAACCCGTAGTTCAGCACCGCGTCGTTAAAACACAAAGTCAGCTACGCTTCAGAGGCAATGCCGAGAATCGACTTTGGCTTATTTCCGCAGAAGCTCCGCTTTACCCCTCAGGGGGATCGACCGAAGAGCCAGGTTCCCAACGTCCTTGTCGATGCGGCAGGCTTAGACCAAGCCGCACTGTTCCAGAAATTCGGAGCCTCCGCTGCGGGACTGACGAACTCGGAAGCGCTCGCGCGGCAAAAACGCTACGGCCCCAATGTTCTCGCGAAAGACAAACGGAAGAGCCTGCTGGTCCTTACTTGGAATGCGTTTCTGAATCCTCTCGTCGTTCTACTGGCAGTACTGTCCGGCATCTCTTTTGCTACAGGTGATCCTCGGGCGGGGATCATGATGTTCGTCATGATCATCCTCGGTGTGGGCCTCAAGTTGTTCCAGGAAGCCAAGGCAGAAACCGCGGCGGCCAAACTCAAGGCCATGATCTCGGTCAAAGCCACGGCTCTGCGAGATGGCGCACCCCAGGAGATTAACGTTTCGCAGCTGGTTCCCGGCGATATTGTGCAGTTAGCCGCAGGAGACATGATCCCCGCCGACGTGCGGATCCTTTCGGCCAAGGATCTGTTTGTGACGCAAGGGTCCCTCACCGGGGAAAGTTTCCCCGTCGAAAAGTTCGCGGTAGAGCAGAACGCCGCCCAGGCCGATCCAGTCGAACTGACGAGTATCGGCTTCCTGGGCACTAGCGTCGAGAGCGGCTCGGCGGCGGGGCTTGTGATCGCCACCGGGAAAGAGACGTTTTTAGGCGGGATCGCCCATTCGCTCTTTGAGGAGCCGACCCAAACGACCTTTGACAAAGGCATCGCGCGCTTCACCTGGCTGATGCTGCGCTTCATTCTGGTGATGGTCCCGCTGGTCTTCATCATTAACGGACTCACCAAAGGCAACTGGGTGGGGGCATTCTTCTTCGCCGTGGCTGTCGCCGTGGGGCTCACCCCGGAGTTGCTACCCATGATCGTGACCGTCTGTCTCTCGCAGGGCGCTCTGGCGATGAGCCGGAAGAAGGTCATTGTTAAGCGGATCAATGCGATCCAGAATCTGGGCGCGATGGACGTGCTTTGCACGGACAAGACAGGGACGCTGACCATGGATCGCGTAATCCTGGAGAGACATTGCGATGTGGCCCTGAAGGAGGACGAAAGCGTCCTCGCCCTTGCGTACCTGAATAGTCACTTTCAAACCGGCCTGAAGAATGTGCTGGACCGCGCGGTTCTGGCACACACGGAAACGCATACGCACGCCAACATTCCCGACTTCACAAAAGTGGATGAGATCCCCTTCGATTTCCAGAGGAGGATCATGTCGGTCGTCGTTCGAACTCCGGCGGGCGAGGACCGCATCATCAGCAAGGGTGCCCCGGAGGCGATCTTCCCCCGTTGCGTCAATTTCGAACTGGACGCCGAGAAGTATCCCATGGACCACCAGCACATCGACAGTTTGAAGAAGGAATACGAGAAGCTGTCCGCCGATGGCTTCCGCGTTTTAGCCATCGCCAGCAAAGACGTTGCTCCGCGCGGTGTTGTGGCGGGTGACGCCACCCCGTATGGCTGCGACGACGAGTGTGAGCTAGTCCTCAACGGCTATGTCGCATTTCTGGACCCACCGAAAGAATCCGCTGCGGCGGCGATTAAAGCCCTGCAGGGGCACGGGGTCGCGGTCAAAGTTATTACCGGCGACAACGATCTTGTCTCGCGCAAGATCTGCAAGGAAGTGGGACTGCCCACCGAGTTCGTGCTCGTCGGCAGCGAAGTCGAAAAGATGAGCGATCTTGAACTCGCAGAGGCGGCGGAAAGAACCACTCTCTTCGCGCGCGTCTCCCCCGCGCACAAACAGAGGATCATCAAGGCTCTGCAATCGCGTGAGCATACCGTCGGCTTCATGGGGGACGGAATCAACGACGCTCCCGCGCTGCACGCAGCGGACGTGGGCATCAGCGTGGATACAGCGGTAGACGTCGCCAAGGAGTCCGCGGACATGATTCTGCTGGAAAAATCCCTCATGGTCCTGGAAGCGGGCGTAGTCGAAGGGCGAAAAGTGTTCGCGAATATCTTGAAGTACGTTCGCATGGGCGCCAGCAGCAACTTCGGGAACATGTTCAGCTTACTGGGCGCAAGCGTCTTCGTCCCGTTTCTGCCCATGGCTCCGATTCAGATCCTGGCCAACAATCTCCTTTATGACATCAGCCAGACGGCCATCCCGACCGACGAGGTCGATCCCGAGCAAGTAGAGAAACCTCGCCCCTGGGATTTCCAGAAATTGACCCGCTTTATCGTTTTCATCGGACCCTGCTCTTCCCTGTTCGATTACACGACGTATTTCATCATGCTGTATGTTTTCAATTGCTGGGACACCTCCACGCCTACGGCGGCCGCGCACAGCGCCAGTCTTTTTCAGACGGGTTGGTTCGTGGAAAGCTTGCTCACGCAGACGCTCATCATCCACATCATTCGGACCAACAAAATTCCGTTCCTTCAGAGCCGCGCGTCCTGGCCGCTGATCGCCATGTCGGCGTGTATTATGGCGATTGGCATCGCTCTGCCCTTCACTGGGGTGGGGAGCTATTTGGGCTTCACCGCACTACCGTCCCTATACTGGCCGCTGCTCGGACTGACCTTGGTTTGTTATGTAGTCGTCACACAACTGGTGAAAACGTGGCTCTTCCGCAGAGCTTGGATCTAGTCGAGCTCCCAAACACGGAACTCGTATTGGTGAACGGCCATATCGACGCGAGGGCCTTTGAACGTGACACCTTCCCTTTGGAGTCGTAGCCGCTGCTCGGCACCGGAATCGCGCGGAAGCTTGATCTCGCCTCCGGCCCCGAGAACACGCTGCCAAGGGAGCGTCGGTGCCGGAGTCATGCGTAGCAGCCGTGCGACCGCCCGGTGATAGAGCGGATACCCAGCGGCTGCGGCGACCTGCCCATAGGTGGCGACTCGGCCCTTGGGGATGGAACGGATCACGCGCCGAAAGGCATCGTCCCGAAGCTCATTGGGGCGGCTGCCAGCTTTCAAAATCCGTTGACGGACTTCGCGCGAATGCCCGGCCGGGGTCTTGGCCTTCATGGTTCAATTTTACTTCCCTCGAACCCCGATCGGCTCGTGACACAATAAGATCGCGACTATGGATGCCAGCCTCACGCGCCGACGACTGCTGGCGGCCTTGGCTTCGGGCATGGCCCTCCGAGCGGAGTCGTCATCGAGCCAGTTCTTCGGCACCGCACAAGGGGTCGCCACCGCCGTGGACGTGCGAACCGGGGCCTTGTTGTCGGCGCATAGAGTCGACATCGCGAGGACCTTGCTCGCGCCACCCGGCTCTACGATGAAGCCGTTCGCTCTGCTGGCGTTGCTGCAGTCCGGAAAACTGCGGCCGTCAGAAGCTTATCCCTGTTCAGGGCAACTCAAGATCGCAGGACGCGCCTTCGCCTGCTCCCATCCACGAACCGCGACGCCCATCGATTTGCCCACGGCCATCGCTTACTCCTGCAACGAATACGTCGCGCGCATGGCCGCCCGTTTAGACCCCGGGGAACTCGCGTCGGCCTTGGGTCGCCTGGGACTCACGGGTCGAATCGACCGCGCATCGAGCACGGAGGCGAATCAACTACAAGCCTTGGGCGAGGATCACGTTGCCGTTTCTGTCCTGCAACTCGCCGCTGGATATCGAAGGCTCGCGATGGATGCAGGCAAGCCTGAGTGGCTGCCGATTATCGAAGGCCTGGAAGGTGCCGTCGAGTTCGGAACGGCGCAGCGAGCGGCAATCCACGGAGTGACCGTTGCAGGGAAGACCGGGTCTGCCGTCGGTAAATTCGCATGGTTCGCAGGGTTCGCCCCTAGCCGCGCGCCTCGCATCGCGGTGGCCGTGATGGTGCAAGGCCGGGCCGGTGGAGCAGACGCCGCCCCGATCGGCGGCAAAATTCTCGCGGCGCATTTGGAGGGCAAGCTGTGAAACTCCTCGCGGCGTTGCTCGCCCTCACTACCATCGCGAGCGCAGAGACCCTCCGAGTCCAAGCCAACGGACGCGTGGTCGAGATGGAATTGGAGCAGTACGTCGCCGGGGTACTGGGGGGGGAAAGCAGCGTCTTCCAATCCATCGAGGCGCTCAAAGCCATGGCCATCGCGGCGCGGACCTACGCCGTTCATTTCCACGGACGCCATGCCGACGAAGGGTTCGATGTCTGCGACAAGACGCATTGCCAGCGGCTCGATACAAAAGCGATCACGGCTCGGCTGATCGAAGCGGCCAAGGCCACTGCCGGTCAATTGGTGCTCTACCGGAACCAGCCCGCGGCGACGTACTTTCATCGCGACTGCGGCGGCAAGACGGAAAATGTCCGCGCCGTTTGGCCGGAAGAGACCGCACCGTACCTGCTCAGTCATGCGGACCCATACTGCCAGCGAAGGCCGTGGCATTGGGACGTGAGCGTAACCGACCTCGCAAGCACGCTTAGGCAATCTGGATTAAAAGCGCCGACTCCTTTGCAGCGCGTGTCCATCACGCAACGAACCGCCTCCGGGCGCGCGCAACAGTTGGCTCTCTTGGGTGCAGGCGGCAGCGTGCGCATCGACGCCAGTTCACTGCGCTTCGCCGTCGGCCGCTTGCTCGGATTCAACTCGATTCCCAGCGACAGCTACAACGTCGGTGTCTCGGGAGACCGCGTGGTGTTCGATGGCGTCGGCTCCGGTCACGGCGTAGGACTCTGCCAGAACGGCGCGGAACAGATGGGTGCACAGGGGCACAACTATCGCGAAATCCTGGCCTTCTATTACCCCGGAACATCGGTCGCGGCGAAAGCGCACCTTCTTTGGCAACGGATTTCAGGCGAGCGGCTAGCACTGTTCACCACGCAGCCGGATCGCGATAGCGGGTTGTTGACGAACGCGGAACGATTGTTGCGCTCCGCCGAAAGCCGCCTAAAGCTTCCCGCGCCCGACCCCCTTGAGATCCGAATCTATCCCGACATCGCAGCGTTTCGCGACGCCACTGGCGAACCTGGATGGGTGGCAGCCCGAACCCGAGGCCGCCTGATCGACCTGCAACCAGTAGCGCTACTACGCAGTCGCGGCGCGCTCGACAGCACGCTACAGCATGAGTTCTTTCACGCCATCCTGGAAAACCACGCGCGTGCAGGACTTCCCGTTTGGTTTCGCGAAGGACTCGCGGCATTTTTCTCTGGACCCGGCAGCGCGACTGACTCTGCTGCTGTCTTTGATGAAGACCTGCGGCAGATTACAGAACAGGCTCGCGCTAGGGCCGCCTATCAAGCCGCGCGGAATCGCGTCGCGGCACTCGTCGGACGCTACGGCGAAACAACAGTGCTCGGCTGGCTGAGGCTTGACCTGCCTCGCGAAGTTACGAACGCCAGCAACAAGCAGGCGACGACGAAGAGCAAATAGGCCGCTCCGAAACGCGCAACCACGCTCGCCGCTTCCTGCCCGAAGCTGCCCATCCACGGTTTCCACACGATGAGTTGCAGCGGAACCCACACGGCGCAGACCAGCAGCGCAGGCGTGAGCAACCAGAAGCTCCAACCCTTCCACCGCCACTCGCGGAAGCCCGACCATCCAGCAGCCGCAACGCCCGATGCGAGCGGCAGCAATAGGGCCGGAAGCAGCATCCAACGAATCACCCACCACAGCACATCGAAGACGCCCTGAACCGTCGCAGGCCGAATGGGCTTCTGCAACTTGAGGGTGAAGTACGACGCGACATCCGTCGCCCGAGATTCGTTCAGCGGTTGCCACACTTCCAACGCGAAATAGACGGCGACCGCAAGAAGGCCCACGGCAAACAACGGCAACAAGCGTCGCAGACTAGCCATCAAAGCGACGCGCGTGCCGGGTTGCGGGTCGCGAAAGTACGCCAGCGAACTTCCGTGCAGCCAGACCGTGCCACTCAACAACACCAGCAGCAGCCCAACACTCAATGCCAAATTCGCGTTCGTCGATTCCCCAATGCCCAGCCAGCTGTAACCAAGCCCCAGCAACACCGCGTTGCCGACCAAATGCAGCAGGAACAACCACACCAGAGGCCGCCTCATCGAGCCTCCAGATCGCGTGCGCCCGTCGTCGCCATGACGCCCGACTGATACATCGGCATCACCCGCGCCGGACTCGTGTGGAACTTGCCGGGATTCACAACCTTCAACAGGTAGAAGTAATCCTGCTGGCCCTTTGGAAAATATGTTTCAAAGATCGCCATGCGGTCATCATGCATCTCGCGTCGTGTAAAGAAGTATCCCCACCAGGGCGGCCTGTTGCGAAGCTCGAACGACTGGTCGCGCTCTATGAATTCGGTCCCCGCAGGAATCGGATCTTCAATAAGCAGGTAGCGCCACTCGCTTCCCGTGACCGTTAACCTCACGGCCAGCGTGTCTCCCGACGCCACTGGACCCGTGAGCGGCACCGTGTCATACACGATCCTTCCATTGGCCTGCGTCGGCACCAAGCGGAAATATTCGCGCAACATGTTCAGCGAAACTGTTCCCGTGCGCTCCATCTTTTCCTCGCTGGAGGAATACCCGGCCTGCCCGGAATAGTAGAGCCGACCTTTGCCTGAGGTCGTCACCTGAATATGATTCGCCCCGGCTTGCAGTTCCGACTCCTTCAGCACCAGGTCCGGATCGCCCACGCCCGCTTGCGTGAAATGCTTCGACAGAACCTGCTTGCCGTTCACCAGGACGTTCACCGTCAGGTCCGGATTCAGTTCGTTCGTGAGTTTCAAATAATCCGTTAATCCGTAAATGACCATCGCAGTCTGCTTGGTCGATTCCCACCAGTAACCCTCATTGCGGTGGTTCATCAGCCACAGCGCGGCTTTCGGCAAGAGCGGACTCTGCGGCCGTTGATGCGAGAGGAAGCGCACCACGTGCGCCGTCGCCTCAGGTGTAGCATCGGTACTGAAATCGAGCATTTCGTCGCGGCTGGCTTTCCACCACGCCTGCTCGGCATCCTGCTCGACGCTTTTCTCTAACGTCGATGCGATCTCAGCAACTCGCCCGTCCTTGAGCTGCTCGAATGCCAAGCCCAGCAGCGCAAGACCGTAAGGCGACATCTGCGCGCGCGAGCCGTAAACACCCGCGACGGCAGCAGCATCCGCTCGCGTCCCGATAGAGAAGAGCATGTAGGCCCGCAAGTCCGCTGCGAGCTTTGGAGAATTGCGCAACGTCTGCTCCACCCACTTCTGACCGCGCTCAATGACGTCGTCCCGGACAGGCACGCCTGCATCTCTTGCCTGTTGCAGCCCAGCGGCTACGTAGGCGGTCATGAACGCGTGGCTTTCGTCCGTCTCCCACCAGCCCCAGCCCCCGTCTTCATGCTGGAACGCGTACAACCGATCGAGCCCATCCGCGATCTTCTGGCGCACCTGCGCCTGATCGAGATCGGCGTTCAGCCCCAAGTCGCGGACCGTTTTTTGTACGATGATGTTCGGCAGAAAGCTCGACATCGTTTGCTCGACGCAGCCGTACGGGAACGTCGTCAGATACTCGACGGCGCTAAACAAAGCACCCGCGATCGATGGAGACACGCGAATCGAAAGCTTCCGCGAGCCCGCCTCCGCCTGCGCAGGGAACGCGAGATCCACCACCGCAGAAGCGCCCGCCGTGATCGAGCCGCCCTTCGATTGCGAGAGCGGCACACCCGGCGCATTCACCGGAATCTCAATCTCGACCGCGTCCGACTCTTCATTTGTGAGAGCCTGACCAGTAATCTTCGCCGTCCCAATCGTCGTGGCCCGCACGCGCCAGTCGACACGCACTTCACCTTTCGCCGCGACAGAAACTGTCCGCGTCGCCCCGTCGATCACTTCCAGGCCGCTGACCTGGAGCGACACCTTCGCATCCTTAGCCGTCTCCAGATAGTTGTGGACCAGCGTAGAAATGGTCACCTCATCGCCGCGCACCATGAAGCGCGGAACACCGAGCCGCAAAATCACATTCTTGCGCGTGATGTTCTTCACCACCGCCGCGCCGACCTTTGTATCTTGCGTCACACCACGCGTCGTCGCTCTCCACGTCGTCAACGAATCCGGCAACTCCACACGTGCCTGCGCGCGACCTCGTTCATCCGTCACCAAATCCGGAGCCCAAAACGCAGTATCCGGGAATACTTTGCGAACCTTGGGCAACACCAGCCGTTCCGGCTTCAATTGCGCGAGCTTCGTGGGTGAACGCATCTGCGCCAACTGCATCCGACGCTTTCCCGCTTCGCCCGAAAAGTAATAGTTGAGCGAGTCTTCCGTGAACACGCTGTTGTATTCGCGGCCGAAGAAATACTGCAGTGGGTCCTGCGTCGTATCGCGGCGGATCGCGTAGATGGCTTCATCCACAACGCCGAGACTCAACTCCGCGTGCGGCACGGGCTTGCCCAGATTGTCCGTCACTTCCAAGCTGTACACGGCCGTATCGCCAGGACGATACTGCGGCTTGTCGGTCGCTAAAGCGATGTGCAGAGCGTGTTCCTCCGCGGGAACGCGCACGTATTTCGTGCCGCGATGAATGGTCCCGTCGCGCACGAACTGCGCCGTCACGTAAAGCCCCGGCTCATCACGAAGCGTAACCGGCAGTTCAAACGTCACCGTGGGACCGTCCGAGCGCAGCACCTGATGCATGCGCAGATCGCGACCTTCCACCGACACCAGCACCGGCGTATTCGGCACCCCTGACGCCACCAGGAAACGCGCCGTGTCGCCCGGGCGATAGGTCTTCTTGTCAGGAACGATCTGCAGAGACTCCTCAGAACTGGAGAACACGTCGTCCTCCCCAGCTCTCCCCGACACCCACACGGACGAATACTGCTCGACTGTCCGGCCTTCGGGCGTGCGGGCTGAAATGCGAACCCGGTAGGAACCACCTTCCGCCGGAATCGTCAATTCCGCGCGCCCCGTGCCATTGGCTCCCGTGGAGGAAGCCGCCGTTGCGACAACAACATTCTTTTCTGTTGCTCGCCAATTCCAGCGGATCAATTCGACACGAACGGGTGTAGCCACCGGCTGGCTTTCGTAGTTGCGAGCCTCCACTGCAAACGTCGCCTTCGAACGCGGCGCGTAAAAATAGCGATCCGGCTCCACGTTGACCACAAAGCTTCCATACGTCGCGAGAAACGTTCCAGACCCTGTGATCTCGCGCCGTGCAGGATCGGTCACGCGAGCTTCCAGACGATAGCGGAAGTCGACACTGGAATCGGCAACCTCCGTCGGCACATTCACCGTGAGTTTGCCCGCCTCGTCGAGCGTTCCCTCTCCCTGGGAAATCTCTTCGCCGCCGTAGTCGCCATCACTCTCGCCCTGCTCGATCTCTTCGTCGGGATCGTACCAGAGCGGAAACCAGTATCGATCGCGATAGAGGGAATACTTCACCGCCGCGCCGCTCACAGGCTCGCCGAAGTAATATTGCGCGTCGATCACCATGCGGTTCGCCGAACCTTGGATGAGCCGAGGTTGGTTCGCACTGACCCGCACTTCATACTCGGGCTTCTTGTATTCTTCGACTTCAAAATTGCCATTGAGATACGCGTCGCCGGCTCGCACTTCGATGGAGTAGTAGCCGAGCGACGCCTCATTCGGCAGCACCAACTTGTCGCGCACTGTGCCGTTCGCATTCAGTGGCAACTGTTTCTGGAAGATATTCTTGCCCGACGAATCCTGAATCGTCACCATCACAGTCTTCGCGTTCGGAGTCTTATATCCATCGGGCGTTCGCGTGCGAAAAATCCCTTTGAACTGCACGGTATGGCCCGGACGATATACAGGGCGATCGGTATAGAGATACCCGACCCAGCGATCTTCGTTCGCCCCAAACGCGTAACTCGCGAGCGCCGTCGAGCCCACGTCGTTCCCCATCTTCGCCACGATTCTCACGTCTTCGGTTTTCTGCGTGGTGAGCGGGAGCTCGGCGATGCCGTCGGCCGAAGTCTTTACCGAGACACGCTTCTGCCCCGGCGACAGCATCCACACTTCAGCCCCCGCGATCGGCTGGCCCGTCGCGCGGTCGGCCACGAAGTTCAGCACGCGTCCACGCGCAGTCTTTGTAGTCATCACCAGATCCGAGACCATCAGGATCGTGTAGGCGTGCAGGCCTCCCTGCACTGCTTCCACCATGTAGACGCCTTTTTCTCGAACTCCGATATCGACCGTTTGCGTCGCCCATCGATCCGAGCCCTGCACAGGCTGTTGGAACGTCAGCACCAGTTGTTGCGAATTCAGCACGGGAGCTTCCGCGTAGCGAATCTCTTTGGTTTGCGGGCGCCCTGCCGTGTTGTTCGCGAACGCCACCGGCAGATGAGCGCTGGGCGGTTCCGTAAACTGCGCCCGCATCTCACGGCGAATCCCCGCGTGAAGCCGACGCTTCCAACTCCGAACCTTTTCGATGAGCGTTTTCTCTTGCGGCGGTGGCGGCGTCGAGCCACCGAAGCGGCGCGGATTTTCGAGCTGCTCAAAAAACTGGACCGGATCGTTCACGCGATAGACGCGGAATTCGAGGGCGTTCACGTGCCACGCTGAAACGGAGATCGACGCACTGGTGTTCGACGCGAACGTCTTGCTCGCGCTGAGCGAGAAGTACGGCGCGTCTTCTTGCTGCCCGACCCCTGGCGCCGCAACCAGCAGCAGCGCTCCCAATCCCAATAATCGCGTTATCGCAGAATGTTCCATCGGTAGACACCTAAAAATGTGGGATTCCCAGTCACAGGCCGCCAGCTGGGGTTGGGATGCGAGCTCAATTCTTGAAGCGTCGGCCGACGTATTTCACCTGGGTCCGATCCATCGGGACCGGTGTGATACAGCAGGTAGCGTTGCCCGTCGTCCTGGACCTGGCTCTTGCCCAGGTAGATCATCGTATGGAACGGCATGTCCGCCGACTCATGCCGGAAGAACAATAGATCGCCCGGCTCAGCGCGCCCAAGATCGCGCGACACAAAATGGGTGTTCAAGGACTGCAGCGTCTTCGCATCCGCGAATTGCGCGAACGCTCCGTTGTCCAAGTCCGCCGCTTGAAATGCACCGGGCTTCACGCGGAACAGCGAAGCCCGTAGGAGCGTGTAAGGATACTGATACTTGCCCACAGAATCCATGGCGAGCAGCAGGGGTAGCTTAGCGGCTGCCGCCCACGCCGAATCGTGCTCACGAAGCGCCTCCCGATACGCGTAACGAATCAGCGCCGCGCAATCATTGATCTCAGCGGGCAGCGATTTTTCCCTTTGGTAGTACTGCGCTTCGGCGAGGAAAGTGAACCAACGACGAAAAGCCGCGCGGTCGCCGTCCTGGTCCAATCGAAGCGCGTCCGGCATCCCGTCCATTTCCCGATCCTCGAGGTAGGGTGTTACCTGAAGAGTGGTCTCCGCCGCTCCCGCACCATCCGCAGTCGCGTGGATCGTAAGCGTTCCGGGAGCCACGCCCGCGCGAATGCTCGCCACCCAACTGCCGTCCGCCTTCTGCATCAGCGGTCCGACGGTCGTTCCGGAATGTTTTGGAAGAATAGAGATCTGCGGTGCCGCCGTTCCGCTGATCGAAACCTCCGCGCGCTCACGTCCATCGGCGCGAATCTGAGCCGGGGTGACGCTTAAGCGGAAATCCTGCCCGATTCCCGATCCCCAGAACCGCAAGCCCGCCAAACTCATGACCAATACGGCGATGCAGGCCTTTATAGCGGACACGCGCACGATTATAACGCGTTCGTGCCTACTCTTCGCTGGCGATATCGACGGGAGCTCTTCTCTGCGCGCTCTCGTGAATGGCGTCCAGAGTTAACAGGATGTCGATCGACTCCTCATTGGTCACGCCGTTCCAAAAGGCCGGACCGTGCCGAACCAGATCGCAAAAAGACTCCGCTTCCGCAAGGAAGCCATTCATCGCGGGCGCTTCCACCGTTTCGTAGCGCGTCCCTCTTGCCCCTCGTTTGATTTGCAGAGTAGCCGGAGATTCCATCGACGGATTGTTTGGGTAATCCGTCCTGATGACTCCCGCAGTTCCGACGATCGTGGCGTGTCTGTGCACCGCTGTGTTGAAACTGCACGACACTTGCGCCATCAGTCCGTTCGGGAATTCGAGCGTCGCGGCGACCGTCTTATCCACGCCGGTGGACGTCCAAGTGGCCACGGCCTGAGCGCGGATCGGCCGCATTCCTGCCACCATTCTGGCCAAGCTCACTGGATAACATCCCGCATCCCAAAGCGATCCACCTTTGAGGGCCGGATCCAAGCGAATATTCGATTCGTTGCTCATAGGAAATCCGAAATCCGCATGAATCATTTCAACGGAACCGATCTCCCCAGCAGCGAGCATGCCAAGCATCTTGATGGTCAGGGGTTGCGATCGATAGGGGTAGGCTTCCACCAAGTGGACGCCATTCTCCTTCGCGGCCTGAACCATGAGTCTTGCTTCGTCCGCGTTCGCCGCCAGCGGCTTCTCGCAAAGAACGTGCTTCCCCGCTCTCATCGCCAGAACGGACCAGTGCGCATGCAAGCTATTCGGCAATGGATTGTAGATCGCATCGATATCGGGATCGGCGAGCAGGTCTTCGTAGGACAAGGTATGCCTGCGCAAACCCAGCTCATTCGCAAAACTCTGCGCACGAAGCGGGTCCCGACTGGCAACCGTCTCGACAGTCAATTTGCTCGATCCACGAACTCCCCGAACGAACTCGCGAGCAATCGCCGCCGCCCCCAATATCCCGATTCGAAGTGGTTTCTCCGACTGCGTCAAAAGTCTCTCCAATGGCCGTCATTTAGTAATCGGCGCACAGTTAAGTGTAAGGGAGGAATGGCAACGCGACGAAGCTGCGTCTGCGCACACCGTTGCTATCAAGTCCTTGCGCGGTCAGCGACGATCGTCACTTGCAAGTCCGGTGCAAACCTTACGACTTGTTGAACTATGTTCCTGCTGAAGACCGATCGGAGTCGCTCTTCTGCGGGCCGCGCGACAAACAATTGCGTGACTCCATTCACGTGGGCGAACTCCACAAGTGTCTTCGCGGCATCGCTCCCTTGCAGCAGGCGGGCCTCCACATGTAAATTGCGGGCAAAGTTGAGGTGTCGCTCGATAGCCTCCATCTCCGCGACCTGCAAGCCATTCATCTCCGGCTCCCTGTGAATTGCGACGGCGAGGCAGTCCGCATGCAAGTAATCCGCGACTCGCTTGGCGCGGCGAATCGCCATCACACTGGATGGTTCGCTCGAAACATACACGAGAATCCGTTCGCTGCTCTTTTGTCCGTTGGTTTCACGTTGCGGTTGGCCGTTGTACTCGCCATCCAACTGCCGACTTTCGACTTCATGTGCGGTCTGCCTTAGCGCCAACTCTCGCAGCGCCACGAGCGTGGGTTCCTTGAAGAAGTGTTCTAATGCCTTCTTCGCCTTGTCTGGTGGATAGACCACGCCACGAAGCAGCCGGTTCACCAATGCAGGGGGAGGCACGTCCACCATGACGACTTCATCCGCCTGCTGCATCACCCAATCGGGAACCGTTTCCCGAACCCGAATCCCGCTGATTTGCGAGACCTGATCGTTCAGGCTCTCCAGATGCTGAATATTCATTGTCGTCAGTACATTGATCCCTGCATCCAGCAGCACCTGGACGTCCTGCCACCGCTTGTCTCGTTCACTTCCCGGAACGTTGGTGTGGGGAAACTCGTCCACCACGCAAACCTCTGGCCGTCGAACAAGAATTGCGACAGTGTCCATCTCCTCAAACCGCGTTCCACGATATTCAACCTGACGACGTGGAATCGCTTCGAGGCCTTCCGTCTGCGCGATCGTGTCTTTGCGGGCATGCGGCTCAAAGTAGCCAATGACGATATCCCGCCCTTGCAGCTTTAGTTTCTGCGCCTCCTGAAGCATCTGATAGGTCTTGCCCACGCCAGCCGCGTAGCCTAGAAAGACCTTTAATTTGCCTCGTTCAGAAGATTCGCCCATAAGTCAGTGTGGGAATATTCTCACGTCCATTCCCTTCGCACCGCGGACCAGACGATCGACATGACTGCCAGTCCAACGCTGCCACCATTTTTGCTCAAGACTATGCCCCACGAAGATTTGCGTGACACCGCGGTTACGAGCAAACTGGAGAATCGTTCCGATTGGTTCTTCTCCTTCGAGAATTTGGATCTCCGCGCCGACTTCTCGGGCGATGGCTAGATTCCTGTCCAACAAAACCTGATCATCCGCCGAGAGTTCAGGCTGCCGAACGTACGCAACGACTAATTCTCCATGAAATCGATCCGCGTTCCTACGCCCACTTTCAATCATTGTGCGCGCATTGGCTCGCGGTGTGACACACACCAGGATACGTTCCTGCGCCCCAAGGGATGCGCTGACTCCGTTTCGCTGAAGATACGTCTCCAGTTGGTGATCGACGACATCGGCAGCCAACAGCAATGCGATTTCCCGCAATTCTGAGAGCCCGCGCGCAAAGTCATCGCCATCTGGTCGCGCGGCCTCTTGAGTTCGGCTGAGCGTCGTTCCTGCAGGAGCATCGACCAAAGAGATTTCATCAGCGCCAAATAAGAAGCTCTTGGGCACGGTCTGCTCAACATGCTTGCCCGTGATGCCCTCCACGCGTTCGCGCAGTTCTTCGATGTACTGGACGTTGACAGAGGTAATCACGTCGATGCCCGCGTCCAGAACCTGGCGAACGTCCTGCCATCGACTCCTATTCGCCGAACCGGGCGGATTATTGTGGGCCAGCGCATCGACGAGGCAAACATGCGGACGGCGTCGCAGGACCGCGGCAACGTCCATAGCGGCCACCTCCTCGGAGTACCGGAGCGGAACCACTTCCATCTTTTGCAGTAACGGTTCCAGTTCAGAATCGGTGCGCGGTTGGAGTGCGCCCACGACAACATCCTCGCCTCGTTCCTTCCTGCGTCGGCCCTCATCCAACATCCGGAAGGATTTTCCGACGCCGGACGCATAGCCAAGAAACACTTTGAGGCGGCCACGGTGTTCCGACCATTCATCGGCCTGGACCTGCCGCAGCAGTTCATCCGGCGTCGGTCGGCGTGCGGAATTGGTCATTTTTGACGAAGCAGCTTGTCGTCAAGGGCCAGATTCAACAGCAAGACATTGACTCGAGGTTCGCCGAGGAAACCGAGATCGCGGCCTTCGGTACGCGCGGCAACCAACGCCTTGACGCTTTCTGGACTCATTCCCCGTTCTGCTGCAACCCGAGCAACTTGGGCTTCGGCGGACGCCGGACTGATGTGGGGATCGATGCCGCTCGCCGACGTGGTCACAAGATCCGCCGGAATCGGTCCCGTATAGCCCGGGTTCGAGGCACGAAAATCCTGGATCGCTTGTTTCACGCGATCGATCAACTTCTTGTTGGTCGGGCCCAGATTC
Source organism: Bryobacteraceae bacterium (assembly GCA_039926185.1). GTDB lineage: Bacteria > Acidobacteriota > Terriglobia > Bryobacterales > Bryobacteraceae > Palsa-187. Next base: position 174,980 of record JBDSXJ010000030.1, read on the forward strand.
GAGCCGCCGGACGCTGCCGCGTCATAGCCACTTGTCCCCGCCGCGGAGGGCCGGGGATGAAAGTAGCCTGCGCCCGCAAAGTTCTGCCCGATCAACATTGAGCCGACCGTCTTGCCGTCTTGCTGGATGAGGCTACCGTTGGCCTGCCTCGGAAAGAGTGCCTGCGCGAGACCCGTCACTGCGAGGGGATACAGCAATCCCGTTAGAACCGTGATCACGAGCGTCATTCGCAACGCGGGAATAATTTGTCGCCACATAGAACCTCCTCAAGCAAGCTTGGTCAACACCAGGATCTGATCGATCAGCCAAATCCCAGGGAAAGGCGCAATCAGTCCTCCAACTCCATAGATCAGAAGATTACGGCGCAGGAGCGCTTCGGCTCCTTGCGGACGATATTTCACGCCACGCAGGGCTAGCGGGACCAGCGCCACGATGATCAGCGCATTGAAGATTACAGCCGCCAGCACCGCGCTCTGCGGCGTGTGCAAATGCATGATGTTCAGTTGGCCGAGAGCTGGATACAGAGCCATAAACATTGCCGGGATGATGGCGAAGTACTTTGCTACGTCGTTGGCGATAGAAAACGTAGTCAGAGCGCCGCGCGTAATGAGGAGCTGTTTTCCGATGGCAACCACTTCGATCAGTTTCGTAGGATTGCTGTCCAGGTCCACCATATTGCCCGCTTCCTTCGCGGCCATCGTGCCGGTATTCATCGCCAGCCCAACATCGGCTTGCGCGAGCGCGGGAGCGTCATTGGTGCCGTCTCCCGTCATGGCGACCAACCGGCCTTCGGCTTGTTCCTTACGGATGTACTCCAGCTTGTCCTTGGGCGTCGCCTGGGCTAGAAAATCGTCTACACCCGCCTCAGCTGCGATAGCGGCGGCGGTCAACGGGTTGTCTCCCGTGATCATCACCGATCGAATGCCCATCGCTCGCAACTGGCCGATCCGCTCCTTCATGCCGCCCTTCACAATGTCCTTGAGGTGGATCACCCCTAGAAGGCGAGTTCCTTCCGAGACCGCTAACGGAGTGCCGCCGCTCCGGGCTACCTTATCGGCGATCTGTGAAAGATCCGAAGGGATAGCGCCGCCCAATTCCTTTACGAAGTTGATCACCGCTTCGGTGGCACCCTTACGAAGCTGGCGGCCTTCCATGTCCACGCCGCTCATTCGCGTATAGGCAGAGAAAGGAATAAAGTGCGCTTCGTGCGCCGCAACCTCGCGGCCCCTGAGACCGTACTTCTCCTTCGCCAACACCACGACGGACCGACCCTCAGGAGTTTCGTCTGCAAGGCTGGAGAGTTGTGCGGCGTCGGCAAGTTCGGTGTCCGTGACCCCGCTGACCGGCAGAAACTCGACTGCCTGCCGGTTCCCGAGCGTAATCGTACCGGTCTTATCCAGCAGCAGAGTGTTGACGTCTCCCGATGCCTCGACCGCTCGACCGCTCATAGCGAGAACGTTATGCTGCATTACGCGATCCATTCCTGCAATGCCGATCGCGGAGAGCAAGCCCCCAATTGTCGTGGGGATTAGGCAGACCAGCAGTGACACAAGCACGATCACCGATGGCACTTGTCCCGAACCTGCCGCTGCCACGCTGTAGGCGGAGAACGGCTGGAGAGTCACCACAGCTAACAAGAAAATGAGTGTCAGTCCCGCGATCAGAATGTTTAACGCAATTTCGTTCGGCGTCTTTTGACGCTCCGCTCCTTCAACCAGAGCGATCATGCGGTCTAGAAACGTTTCTCCTGGATTGGAAGTGATCTTGATCTTGATCGAATCGGAGAGTACGCGTGTGCCTCCTGTGACAGCACTGCGATCCCCCCCGGACTCGCGAATCACCGGGGCGCTCTCACCCGTGATCACAGATTCGTCGACGGTCGCGATGCCCTCGATCACATCCCCGTCCCCGGGAATCGTGTCGCTGGCTTCGCAGAACACGACATCGCCTGCTCGTAACTTCGATGCGGGAACACTCTCCATGCCGCCAGTCGCCGTCAACCGCTTGGCGATGTTGTCGGTCTTGGTCTTGCGCAGCGCGTCAGCCTGGGCTTTGCCGCGGGCTTCCGCCATCGCTTCTGCAAAGTTTGCGAACAACACAGTGAACCAGAGCCATATAGCGATTTGTGTGGTGAAACCAAGGCCAGCCGCACCGGCCAACATATCCCGCAGCAGGATTACCGTGGTCATGGCCGCGCCGGCTTCCACCACAAGGATCACCGGATTCTTCGCCAGGGTGACAGGATTCAGTTTGCCGAACGATGCCACGATTGCCCTGTTGATGATCTGAGGATCGAACAACGGACGGGAGTGGGCCAGCTTCTTGGGAAGTAGCGAGGACGGATCGAGTGCCATTAGAATAGACCTCCGCTGTGCATCACATAGTGCTCAACAATGGGCGCAAGTGACAAAGCCGGGAAGAACGTAAGAGCCCCAACAATGACCACGGTACCGATCAACAGGCCGATGAAGAGTGGCCCATCGGTGGGGAACGTTCCACTGGTGACCGCGACTTTCTTCTTGGCCGCGAGGCTGCCAGCAGCCGCCAACAAGGGGAGCAGGAACAAGAACCGCCCGACCAGCATCGCCAAGCCAAGAGTCAGGTTGTACCAGGGAGTGTTCACGCTGATTCCGGCGAACGCACTGCCGTTGTTCCCTGTGGCGCTGGTATACGCATAAAGAATCTCGCTGAAGCCATGCGGACCGGCATTGTTCACATTCGCTACTGCGGGACCGCCGGCATTCCAGTAGCCATTCGCCGCGAACTGGATCACCACGCTGATTCCCGTAAAGATCAGAATGCTGGCCGCTGTAGCGATCACGGCAAGCATCGCCATCTTCACTTCCTTCTGCTCGATCTTTTTGCCCAGATACTCGGGCGTGCGGCCCACCATCAGTCCTGCGATGAAGACCGCCAGGATCGCGAATAGCAGCATTCCGTAAAGGCCCGCTCCGACACCTCCGAAGATCACCTCGCCGGTCATGATATTGAAGAGGGGCACCAAACCTCCGAGGGGAGTGAAGCTATCGTGCATGGAGTTGACTGCTCCGCAACTCGCGCCGGTCGTGATTACTGCGAACAAGGTGGACGCCGCTATTCCAAAGCGCGTTTCCTTGCCTTCCATGTTGCCGCCCGCCTGTAAGTCCGTAGCTGCGCTATCCACCCCGAGCGCCGTTATCGCAGGGTTTCCGCTCTGCTCGAAGTAATTTGCGGCGAAGACGCCGGCAAGAAACAGGACGCTCATGGCTGCAAAGATCGCCCAGCCCTGCCGTGTATCTCCGACCATCTTGCCGAATGTGTACGTCAGTCCGGCGGGAATCAGAAAAATCAGCAGCATCTCGAAAAAGTTTGTCAGCGGCGTCGGATTCTCAAAGGGATGCGCCGAGTTCGCATTGAAAAAGCCGCCGCCATTCGTACCCAGTTCCTTAATCGCCTCTTGGGACGCGACCGGACCTTGGGCGATGGTTTGCGTTGCTCCCTCCACGGTCGTCACTGCGGTGTAGGGATTTAGGTTTTGGATCACTCCCTGCGAGGTGAGTCCGAGAGCAACGATGATGCTCAGCGGAAGTAGCACATAGACATTTGCGCGAGTAAAGTCTACCCAGAAATTGCCAATACTGTTGGCCTGCTGACGTGCAAACCCTCGCACCAGCGCAATCGCGATGGCGATCCCTGCCGCCGCCGACGCGAAGTTGTGAACGGTAAAAGCAGCCATCTGGACAAAGTAGCTGAACGTCGATTCGCCAGAATACGCCTGCCAGTTTGTATTGGTCGTGAAACTGACCGCCGTGTTGAAGGCCAGATCGGGCGAGACTTGAGACGCGTTGAACTCTTGTGGGTTGAAGGGCAGCCAGCCCTGGGCGCGTTCAAGGATATACATCACGACAAGACTCACAACGCTGAATGCCAATAGCGAGCCGGCATACTGCGTCCAGCGCTGCTCCGAATCTTCACGGACCCCAACCGCCTTGTAGATCAGCTTTTCCAGCCAGCGGAGTGCCGGATGCAGGAACGTGCGCTCCCCTTGAAACACCCTCGCCATAAACGCGCCCAGCGGCTTGGTCAGCGCCACCAGGATGACGAAGTAAACCAGAATCTGCAGAAACCCCATCGCAGTCATAGCATTCACCTTTCCGTAGATTCAGAACCGTTCTGGGCGCAATAGCGCATAGAGCAAGTACGCGAACAAGAGCACCGCTGCGAGTCCCGCAAGAATGTAGTCCATAAACGCTCCCTCACAACTTGTCGCAGGCCCTTACAAAAGCCCAGCTCACGACGAAGAACAGAATCGCGACAGCAACGAAGATTACGTCAAGCATGTGCAGCCTCTCTCAGTTCGGCAAAGACCACGTGGTGACCCTTCTGCCGCAACTTGCGGGCCAGTCGTGTCTCGCGTGTGGGCCACCAACGCCTAAGGCCACCAATGATCACGATGCTGGGGGAGGAGAGCTTCTCGATCAACAAGGCCTCCGCGTCCCGGCATAGGTAGATCTGTACGTCCGTCTCCACGGACTGGGCTCGCGCCATTGCCAGGAAGCGGCTCTCATTGAACTCCACAAGCACAGGCGGACTCTTGAGGTCTAGCGGGTAGGGCACCACCTGCGGCACCAACAACCGCACGCGGGCGTTCAGGTCCTTCGCTAGCGTTGTTGCTTCTTCTAGCGCCCGCAGCGTGCCGGGAACTTGAGTGAAGATGACATGGAGTTCAATCCGGCGGTCATCAAGATCTTCATGAGTGTGCCCAAAGTCGCCAACATTGCCTTGGAGAACCCGGCTGTAGGCCATTCGGGATTGACGTTCGTCTTGCATTTCCTTGTACCCAACCCCAAGGTACGCGGACATGCGTAAGGAAGTAATAGAAAAGCCGTAAGGATTTTATAAAGAGGGCGGTGGCTGAAACCGGTAGCCGACCCACGGCTCCGTCAGGATATAGACAGGTTTCTCCGGCGCCGGCTCAAGCTTGCGCCGCAACTGCTTGATAAACACGCGTAGATACTCGACTTCATCGCCGTAGTCCGGTCCCCAGATCGCTTGAAGCAGCTCGCGATGCGGAATGGCGCGATTCGGACGCAAAACCAAATAGCGTAAAACATCAAACTCTTTGGGCGTCAGACGGGTTGGTGTTCCACGAACACGCACGGTTCGTGCCCCGAAGTCCACCTCTACGTCTCCCCACGCAAGTTTTTGAGGATCGGACTCGGGCGCAAGCGGAGCACGCCGCAAAGCTGCTCGGATACGAGCGAGGAGTTCAGGTGTCCCGAATGGTTTCGTCACAAAGTCATCCGCACCTGCGTCGAGCGCCGCGACCTTGTCCTCTTCCGTGTTTCGCACGGTGAGCATGATAATGGGGATCTCGGAATTAGCGCGGATATTCTTGCAAGCTTCGATGCCTCCCATGCCGGGCATATTCACGTCGAGAAGAATCAAGTCGAAGCGTTCGGCACGGATCTTATCCTCCGATTCTTCGCCGCTGCGAGCATCCTCCACCTCGTAACCTTCACCCGTCAACGTCATCCGCATCACTCGGCGGATTTGCGGATCGTCATCGACGACCAGAATGCGGCCCGCACTCATATGGACTCCTCCCCGGACAGTAGAGGGAGAGAAATACAAAATGTCGAGCCGCCCCCCGCAGTGCTGTCCACCCAAATCTCGCCGCCGTGTGCGCGAACCACGTCCCGCGCGATCGCCAATCCCAACCCTGCGCCAGGAATCTGGGCCTTGGTTTTTGGAGATCGGTAGAACCGCTCAAAGACCCGAGCACGCTCCTCCGCAAGGATTCCCGGGCCGTGGTCACTGATCTGAATGAGCAGTTTCCCATCCTGCGCTGTGGCCGAAACACCAATCGGCGCATCGGGCGGCGAGTATTTGGTGGCGTTATTCAGCAGTTGACGCAGCGCGAGTCCAACAAGCTCGCGATCTGCCGGGAGGTTCGGGAGGCCCTCGGCAATGTTCAGGCTCAGATCCCGCCCTCCTAGTCTCGGTTTCATTTTCTCAAGCACGCTTTGGATCAGTTGGCCCACTGGCCAGCGCTCCCGATGCAACTGCACGCGACCCGCATCTACACGCGCCATTTGAATGGCATCGTCCACTAAACCGCTGAGACGTACGGTTTCCTCGTCTACAATTTTGATGAATTCGCGCTGTTGTTGAGGCTGGGGCTGGCGATCCGATAGGAGTGCCGTTGTGGAAGCCTTGATGCTGGTCAAGGGTGTTTGGAATTCGTGTGCGATCGCGTCCAGCAACATTGATTTTAGTTGCTCGCTCTGTCGAGACGCTTCCGCGCGGCTGGCGGACTCCTGCGCTCGAGCTCGCTCCAATCCAATCGCGACCAGGTTCGTTACACTTTGCAGCGCCGAATCCGAGAGCGCCGCACCGCTGATTCCCAGGCTGGCGATTGGCTGCGATCCCAGGCGAATGGCCGTAATCACAATCTTGTGGTCGTCGTTCCGAAATTGAGTTCCCTGCAGCGCAGCTTGGCGAAGCTGGTCGTCAACGCCGGGAAACTCCTCCGTACCAGACCGATGGAATTGTCCCGACTCTCGATCAAACAGCGTGACAGAGTCAACTCCCAGAATTTGTGCGATCTGCGTTGTGAGTCGGCTATGAACTGGTTGGGTTGGATCGATCAGCAGAATGGCCCGACTAAGAGCATAGAGCCGCTCCATCTCTGCTTGCCGTTCGAGGGCATCTGCTGTGCGCTTCTGGGCTTGGGCAGAGAGGCGGCTTGCCGTGATCGCAGTAACCATGAAAGCCAAGAGCGCCACCCAGTTCTGGGGATCGGCGACAGTGAGCGTACCGACCGGGGGAAGGAAGAAGAAGTTGAAGCAAAAGACCGCAATTACGGAGCCGAGCGTCGATTCCATAAGGCCCCATCGCGCGGCGATGAAAAGGATCGCCACCAGATAGGTAAACCCGACCGTCGTTGCGTTTACTGGGACGAACTGAGTGAAGACGAACGTGATCACTCCAACGATAACGGCAACCGCCGCACATCGCAGAGCCAGCTGGCCAATATCCCTTTGAGAGCTATCTCGCACAACGTGCCACAGCCCATGTTAGTTACTTTAGGACAAGGTGCGTCAAGAGGAGAAGTCAGAAGCCTAAGTGGCTTTCCCGTGGCTGTGGCTGCTTTGACTGTGCAGGTGGGGCTAACGTGAAGGAAGGAAATGGTCGGGGCGAGAGGATTCGAACCTCCGGCCTCCTGGTCCCGAACCAGGCGCTCTACCAGGCTGAGCCACGCCCCGACGAAAGAAATGGCCCCGAACTGCGGGGCCGTTCTTACACAGTATAGCACCTGACTCGGTCATTTCTGACGACGATCACGATCCGGAAAGGTGGCGCTTCACAATCTTGCCGATCTCCAGGAACTCTTCATACTGGGATGGCTTCTCAAAATAGGCACAGGCGCCAAGCCTTCCGCTCTTCTCCCGATCCGCGAGGGCGGCCGACGAGGTCATCACGATGACCGGTATACATGCGCAGCGCTTGCTTTCCCGAAGTCGGCGTAGCACTTCAAAGCCGTCTGCTCGTGGAAGATTTACGTCCAGCAGCATCAGCGATGGGCAGGGTTGATGCACGTCCTGATTCAAGTCGCTGATCATCCGAATCGCTTCTTCACCGTTTTCAAGAACCCGTAGATCCACATCGAGGCACTCGGCAGACAACGCTTCCTTGATTAGGAACACGTCGTCGGGATTGTCCTCAACCACGACGATCGACATGTGATTTGCAGTAGTCATTTTTTCCTAACTAGGCACCGAGAACAGGAAGGTTGACCCCTCTCCGGGTTGCGACTCGACCCAGATTCGCCCCCGGTACCGTTCCACGATCCGTTGGCAAATCGCAAGCCCCATACCCGTGCCGGAATACTTGCTTGCAGGATGCAGGCGCTTGAAGATGCCAAAAATAGTCTCTTTGTATGCGGCGGGCACTCCGATACCATTGTCGGCAACGCTCAAGATCCATTCGCCGGCAACATGGCTGGAGGACACCGTGATCAAAAGCTGAGTGCTATCGCTCCTATACTTAATCGCGTTGCTGATCAGGTTCTGGAACACCTGGGCCAAGTGGCTTTCGCGCATGCGGACGGTTGGCATCTCACCTATGGTGATCTCCGCTGCGCTTTCCTCAATCGCGCCCGACAAGTTCTCCAGCGCCTCGGCGAGAGGGCCAGTCACATCTACTCGATCCACCGTCTCGTCGGGAAAACTGGAGGCGTGCGCGTAAGAAAGCAAGTCCGTGAGAAGCATATCCATACGCCTCGCGCTGGAGCGAATCAGGCTAAGAAATTTCACCCCTTTTTCGTCAAGAAGGTGTCCGTATTCTTTGTTGATCAAGTCGCCATAGATACCGATGCTCCGTAACGGCTCCCGTAAATCGTGGCTGGCGGAATGCGCGAATTGTTCCAGATCGGCGTTTGCCTGCAGCAACGCCCCTTGCCGACTACGAATCTCATACTGCTTCATTCGGGCACGCAGCGAGGCGCGTACGGAACTCTGCACCGTTTCGGGCCGGACAGGACGCTCGATGAGTGTAAGGTTCCCCAGTCTCTGAAGTTCCAAAGCCCTCCGATTGCTATCTCGCGTCGGCCTTCCGCCGGAGGTCAATACGATGAACGGGATATCCGACCATGGGGGTTGAACCCCCAACCAGGTTTCGATCTGACCAATGGACTCGCTGCTGAGCGCCTCTTCCGCCACGATCACGGTCCCAACGCCCTCCACAAGCATCGCCAATAGCTCGCTCATGCCTCCGGCGATGGTGGCCTGCGTATCGGCGACCGTCAACGTACTCGCCAGCAGGGAGGCATCCCTGCCAACAGGGGCCAAAATAAGAACGCGCATTTCTGTAGCGCTACGTCGGAACATCTAGTTCCCCTTGTGGTTGCCGATGAGGTTCTTCGAGTTCCCCACGAAGCGAGGAACACCGGTCAGCACTCCCTCGAATTGCTCTAATATTTCTCCTATCTGCATGCCTCGCGGCCCCAGCTTCATCTCGCGCAGCGTACGCTCATGCGCACCCCGGCGCTTCTTCACCACGGAAATCGCCTGGCGCACCACTCCGCCCGCTTCGAAAAAGCGCAGCAGAAAGACCGTGTCTGCCAGAAAACTGACGTCCACAGGACTGTGCATGGAGGTGCCCATCATTCCGTGTTGAGCGATCGTCATTAGCGTCACGATGCGCCGTTTTCCCAGGTAGGCCAGCAGTTCATGCATGTGAATCAAGAGGAACCGCTCGCTGGGCATTCCATTGAGATATCCGTTCAAACTGTCGATGACGATAAAACTCGCCTTTTGGTCTTCCACGGAGTGTCGAACACGTGCCGCGAATTCTCCCGGGGACAAATCGCTGATCGCAACCTGCACGTACTCGAATTTCCCGGAATCAAGATACGGCTGAAAATCCATGCCGAAGCCTTCCGAGCGGCTGAGAAACGTTTCCAGGCTCTCCTCGAATTGGAAACAAGCCACCTGCTCACCGTTTTGGAGCGCGGTCATCAGGTAGTGGGAACACATCGTGGTCTTGCCCGAACCCGCCGGGCCAAGCAGCAAAGCACTGGAGCCCCGTTCGAGGCCACCACCCAGCAACATGTCCATCTGCTCACTACCGCTGCTAACCAATTCCGCAGGGGACTTCGACAAGCCCTCTTCCAGCGTCAAGCGAGGATACAGACGAACGCCGCCTTTTTCGATACAGAAGTCATGTCGGCCGTCGCGGAACTTGACTCCGCGCATCTTGATCACGCGTGCTTGCCGTTTCGTAGACCCGTATTCCCGCTCTTCGCGCTCTAAACGGATGACCCCATGCGCGATACTTTGCAGTTGCTGTTCCCCGTTCGGAGCCGTTCGATCGTCCAGGATCAGCACCGTGCAGTTTCGGCCCGCGAAAAACTGCTTCAGGCCCAGAACTTCGCGACGATACCGTACGCTGGTCTGCGACAGAATTTTCAACTCGGAGACAGAATCCAAGGCAACTCGCTGGGGATTGAGGCGCTCGACCTCAGACCTGATTCGCTTGACTGTCTCGCCCAGTTCGACATCCACCGGATGGTAAACGGTATAAGCCGCCTCGTCCAGAAGATAGTCGGAGAGCGAATTCAGTTCCACGAAGTCGATCCCATCCAAGGACCATCCATGAGACTTGGCGACGTCGAACAACTCCTCCAGAGTTTCGGACAAGGTCACATAAAGGACTCTTTGACCGAGTCGTACGCCTTCCAGGAGAAATTGTAACGCCAGGGTGGTCTTACCGCTGCCCGGATCTCCCTCAACGACATACAGCCGATTGGCCGGGAATCCCCCCCCAAGAATGTTGTCGAGCCCACTGATACCTGTGGACTGCTCATTGTTTACTTCCACTTCAAAGCTCTGGGGAGTCATCCTGCCTCCTTGATCAACGTCGTAAAACAAGCTTCGAGGTTTCCTTTCGGAATATGCGGTCATCCTTGGGTCTCCGAAGTCCACCTCCGTAGTGCAATCCCTCTGCCAAAAGGTGATGAGAAGAAGGCTGCGCTGGGCACACTCACAAATGTGTCGAATCGTTTTCACCGGCCGGAACTCGATGTTTTGCGATTTGGGGCCTTCTTCATGGTTTTTCTTCACCACGCCTTGCCGCACGCCTCGGCGGAGTATACGACCGGGGGTGCGATTTTTGCAGCCGTCGCCCGGAGTGGGGCCTTGGGCGTCGATCTCTTCTTCGCGCTCAGCTCATACCTGATCACCGAATTGCTCCTGCGTGAGCACCGTGCCACCGGTGGGCTCAACATCGCAGCGTTCTACACCCGCCGCATTCTGCGCATCTGGCCGCTCTACTATTTCGCGCTGCTCCTTCTTGCGCCATTGAAGCGGTTCCTAGATCCGAACGACACCCTACCCGCGAGCTACCTTGCCGGATTCGCCTTGCTCAGCGGGAACTGGATGTGCGCTTTCGCGGGCTACCCGGCCAGTTCGTTCGCGCTGCTATGGTCGGTTTCGATCGAAGAGCAGTTCTACCTCGCTTGGCCTTGGCTCATTCGCAGCAGTGTTCAACACATTGGCACGTACGCGTGGATCATGCTGGCGATTGCCTCGATCACGCGAGTCGCGCTCGCAGCCAACGGGACCCTTCATCCGGGTGTCTGGTGCAACACTCTGGCCCGCTTGGACCCCATCGCCGCCGGGGTCCTGCTCGCATCCTATTTGCAAGGCAAGGTTCCCGCGGAGGGTCGACCGGTGTTTATCGGAATAGGTGCAGCCGGACTGCTCGTGATCGGAGGCTTTGGCCCGCACGACGGCTGGGGTTCGTTACTCACCTATCCGGCCGCAGCGGCGTCCGCAGTCGCGATGCTGTATGGAACGCTGGGCATGAAGGGTAACCGCGCGCTCGGCTACTTGGGCAAGATCAGTTTCGGGCTGTACGTCTTTCACGTCGCTGTGATCGAGATCACAGGACCAATCGCTGCCCTGCCCCTGACGATCGCAATCGCGGCGCTTTCCTATCGCTATCTGGAAACACCCTTCCTGCGCCTCAAAGCTCGCTTCAGCTTCAGCGAAACAGCAACAGACACGACACGGCCGTCAGAGCGATTACGCAAAACTCGAACAACTTCTGCGGCATAACGCGGACCACCCAACGTCCTGTCAAAGCGCCAGCAAGCACGATCGGGATCATGAGCGCATCGAAGGTCAGAGAGTTCCGGCTGTAGAGCCCGTGATACCCGTACACGGGAGCCTTCGCCAAATTCAGCGCGAGAAAAAACCATGCGCCCGTCGCGACGAATTCTTCCTTGGGCAGATTGCGGCTGAGCAGGTAGAGATTCATCACAGGACCCGCGGCATTCGCGACCGTGGAAGAAAATCCAGTCGCCAGTCCATAGAACGCCGGGTTGCCATGAACATTTGGAGTGGGGCGAAAACGTCGGCGAAGGTAAATGAACATCATCGTGAGCACGATGACGCCGAGCATCCTACGAATCGCAAGTTCCGGCATCCCAAGCGCGAACGCGCCGGCGATGATTCCGGCGACCACCCAAGGAGCAAGGGAAAAGAGTTGCCGAGCCTCAGCTTGCCTTCGCCAATACCAGACGGCGAACACGTCTGCCGTGATCAGTACGGGAAGTGCCCAGGCAGTGGCCAGACGAGCGTCTCCCACCACGATGACCATCAGAGGAGCGATCAGGGTCCCGAGTCCAGGCGCACCTGTCTTCGCGACGCCAATCACGAACGCTGAGAACGCCCCCAAAGCCCATTGCCAAGGCTCCAAAGGGGGCATCGAAGGAACTAACTAAGCGGCTTTCTGAACCTTACCGTTGCGGATGCAGGACGTGCACACGCGGACACGCTTGGCAGCGCCCTTCACGACGGCCTTCACGCTTTGCAGGTTGATGTTCCAACGCCGCTTGGTTACGTTGTGCGCATGGCTCACCCTGTTGCCAAACATGGGGCCGCGCTGACAGACTTCACATACCTTCGCCATGACTAAAGAGACACTCCTAGTACGATTTGTAAGATTCAGTCTACCATAGACTTCGCCAACGCCGCAGAAGGGTGGCATAATCGGACACAGGCCGGATGAACCACGAGTATATCGACAAACACGACATCGCCGGGCAATACCTACGGAAAGAGCTACCCGAGCCGGATCGCGACGCTTTCCAAGCCCACTTGGTCGATTGCCCGGAATGTGCGGACCGGGTTTTACTCGCCGAAATGTTCCAGGCCAACGGCGACGTGGTACCCAAAAATCCGGAAGTCGTTCTGATGCCGCACTTCACCCTGACCGAGCCGGAACTGCCGTTACGAGCCCGCATCATCGCGCACCTGCGCCCCTGGCAGATCGCTATGTTGTTGATTTCAGCTGTCTTGCTGGTGCTCGCGGTGGTGGGCGCTTTATTCTGGTGGGAATTGCAGAACGTCAAGCGTTAGTGGTCTGTTGCGCGGTCTCTTCGGGAGGCACCAATTCATACCCGACCTGGGATAGCGCCTCGGCGAGATCGTGCACCTGCTGTTCGAGCAAGCGAGCCTTCGATTCGTCGTGCACCATGCAGTGGTGTCCCACCAAACGCAGTTTGTGGTCATGGACAGCGACTAACCGAAGGTTGATAGGTCGTAACACGCCGTCACCGCGCTCGATTAGGGTGTCGATCGAAGCAATCCCGGCCAACAGCATCTGCGTATACGCTTCATTTACGCGAGGACGTTCCGGTCGGGGAAACATTTGGTACCAATCCCGTTCCAGCAGTTCGCCGGGCTTCGCCCCGATTGTGTCCGAAAGGGATTGATTGACCGAGCCGAGCTTGCCATCCGAGGCCCGCACCCAACCTACCCCGCTATGTACGTGCTCTACCGCGACTCTGCTGGAATACAGTTCGTCGTTGAGAGGCGTAATTTGCCGGATAATGCGGCGTCGATTGATCACCACAAGAGTCAGCGCGGCGAGTAGGAAGAGCCAGAGCATATAGACTTACCTGCCTCTTATCGGCAGAAGTCGGGACGCTTATTAGGGCCTTGTCTAAGGACCTTCGTAGGGTCACCTAGACCGTGAGAATCCCTCGAAATTTGGGGTCGGAGTACCCCGGAAAAACCTTTGCGACCGGCGAGCCGCCCAGGTGCCGGGTCACCAGTTCGCCGAGGACGTCACGGAAATCCGTCGTCATCGCGAGATCGCGCTGCTGGTAGAGCTGGTCGGGGGCCAACCCCGGCCAGTCGCCATAGACCTTACCGCCCTTCACGCCGCCACCGAACGCGAACATCGCGTTGGCATGCCCGTGATCGGTGCCACGCGCTCCGTTCTCCTTCGCGGTGCGGCCGAACTCGCTCATCGTGACCACTGAGATGTCGTCCATCGAGTCCTGCATGTCGCGATGGAACGCGGCCAGCGCTCCACCGAATTGCGTCAGTAGGTTCTGCAACTGCGCTGGCTCATTCGCGTGCGTGTCCCAGCCGCCCATGTCGGCGAACGCAACTTCGAGGCCCACCCGAGCCTTGATCAATCGAGCGATCTGCAATAGGCTCTGACCGAGCGGCGTTTTCGGATACTCCGCTCCATTCGCGGGCGTGTACGGCTCCTTGCGGATCGCTTCCATCAGCTTGAGCGCCTCGAACGTTTCGCGCCCTGCTCCGGCCATCACGGTGTCGACCGTACTCGCGTACATCGCTTCGAATGCGGGATCGCGGACTTCAAACCCGTCGACGTTCTGCAACGCAACCGCGGCATTGGCTCCGCGCAACGAACGCGCTAATGAAGTTCCCAGGCTGATCGCGCGCACCGGCGAGGCCTTTGACTGCGAGGGCAACGCCCGATTCAGCCAGCCATCAGACGTAGTCTTGCGCCCCGGCGTTCCGGATTCCATGTAGTCCTGCGCGTCGAAGTGGGACCGCGTGGGATCGGGCGACCCGACCGCATGAATCACCGCCAGTTGCTTGGCGTCGTAGATCGGCTTGAGCGGAGCCAGCGCCGGATGCAATCCGAAGAATCCATCCAGATCGAGCGAGTCTTTCACCGCGATGTTCGGACGCAAGCCCGCATAACTGCGATCGCCGTAGGGGACAACCACGTTCAATCCGTCGACCGCGCCGCGTTGGAAAATCGCGACCAGGACTTTTTTGCGCGGAGATTCAGCGGCCAGCGCCGTTCGTTGCAGCCACAGTGGCGCAGTCCCCATGCCGAAGAGCGCGAGACCGGAGCTTTTGAGCAGTGCGCGTCGGGTGGTCATATTATCTCCTCTGGAATTCAGGCGAGCCGACCTGCTTGTTCTTGAATTCTGACGCGAAATTCATGCGCGCCAAAAGGCCGCTCGAATTGACCCAATCCGCGGCCATCGTCGAGTAGCCAGTCGGCTCCACTTTGCGATAGAGAGGCTGGCCAAGGTCGACCAGCTTTTGATTCAGGCGTGCGATGTTACGAGGCTCCTCGCCAGTCGCGCGAACGGCGCTCACGACGAATTCGAAGGGCGACTTTACTTTCACGTTCAGAGCGGCTTCGGAGAAAAACTCAGGCGACGCGATCATCGCCTGCACGACCGCCCGGATGTCGCCATCTGTATCGCGGAATTTCTTAGCCATCCGATCGACCAGCGCCGACGGCGGTTCATCGGCGACGAAACGCTGCGCCAGCTTCAAAGAAATGAAGTGGGCAGTCTCAGGCCTGCGCGCCAAAATATCGAGGACCTTGTTGCCATCGCTCAGTCCGCCATTCGCCGGGATCTTCACGCCCAGAACGGTCTTCTCATTCTGGTCGTGCATTCGAGGATTAAAGAAGAAATCCCCACCCAGCCGAGGCTGCAGAATCGTCCAACCAGTGAAGCAGCGCGCGACCGCAATAATGTCGTCCTGCGTATACCCGTTGTCGACACCGAGTGTGTGCAGTTCCATCAACTCCCGCGCGTAATTTTCGTTGATGCCCCGCGCCTGCTTGGCTTTGGCCTTCGCGAACAATCCCGGACCATCGGGAGTGCTGTTCTGCCAGTTGTCGAGATAGAACAGCATCGCCGGGTGCGCGGCCGTAGCCCCAAGCAGATCGCGGAACTTGCCCAGCACGTTCGGCCGGATCGCATCGCGCTCATAGGACGCGGTCAGCAGCCGATCCGCGCCCTTGGTCACGCTCACGTTGAAGTGATTGAACCAGAAATCGACCAACTGCTCTTCCAGTTGATGTTCGCTGTAGATCGCCCGGTATAGCTTAGCTTCCGTGAGTTCGCGAACCGGAACCTGCGGGCCGTTCTGCTTGCCCTTGAGCTGAGCCTGGGCTTTTGCCTTTGCCTCGTCGTCCCCCTGCAGCGCCTGGGCAAGATCCTTGAGTGGGACCTGATACTTATCCGCGGCTTCACGCGCGCTCAGATTCAAGGTCGTGAGCTGCGCTAGGCGCTGGGTCAGTTCCGGATTTTCAGGGATACGCTCCGGATGCAACTGCGCGTCGATCCACTTGTCGAGCCCCATTTTCTGGACCGCCTCAAAATCTCCCGGCCGAGCGCCAAACGTGAGCCGACTCAGCGCATGCTGGACTTTCTGGCCCTCAGAAAGCTTCTTTTCAAAGGACTTAGGCTCCGCCGCGGTGAGCAACCCCACCAAGGCGATCGCGGCAAATGTGGTGCTCCACTTCTTCATTCCGTGCCCTCACTACTATGAACGCACAGGAGGCCAAAAAGTTGCGGTTACCCAAGGGTAGGGCAGGCGTTTTCGACTGCCGAGCGCAACGTTACTTCGTCAGGAACGGCGAATACGGGACCAGCTTATACCCATACTGGAATACCGCGACAGCCACCACCGCTCCCACCAAAAATACGATGGAGCCGACCCAAATGAGGAACGCCTTCCATGGGAACTTCTGGCCTTCCCGGTGCAGCACCAGCAGGTAGCTGGCGAAGACTCCCAGGAAGAACAAGATAATCATGGGGACGGCGAAGAGGGCGAGATTTAGAGGGTCCGGTGTGGGGGTAACCACAGCGGCCAAAATCACGATCGCGAGGATCGCGTAGCGGGAGTTCGCGATCAGGAATCCGGGCGTGGTAATTCGCAACAGAGTCAGGAAGAAAACCACCACCGGCAGTTCAAACAGGATCGACACGCCGAGGATCACGTTCACGAACAGCGAGAAATAGCTGTCGATACTGATGGTCGCTTTGACGCCCGTCGATTCGCCCAACCCCAGCAGGAACGTCAGTCCAAAGGGGAAGGCCACTTTGTAAGCGAACAATCCGCCGGAATAGAACAGACCAACAGTGACGAGAATGAACGGAGCGGCCCAGCGGCGCTCCCGAGGATAGAGGCCGGGGGCGATGAAGGCCCAGATCTGGTAAATCAGCCACGGGGCGCACGCAAAGATGGCGACCAGCAACGGAGCCCACATCCAGATGATGGTGAACTGCTCCATGGGTGTGATCGCGATGATTTCACCATGTACTTGATCCACGGCGATGCGGAGCGGCCGCTGGACCAGTTCCCACAGTTGCAGCGAAAAGACCATGGCAGCGGCAAAGGCAACGCCCGCGCCAATCAAAATTTTGATCAGGCGGGAGCGTAGTTCTTCCAGATGGTCCATGAAAGACATGCGTAGCATGCCTTCGTCCTCGTCGTCCTCTTCCACTGCAGGAGGGGGCGCGGCGAATCGCTGGGCGAGCGCCGGGGGCGTCTTCGGTTGAATTTCAGGATCCAATCCGTGGTCCGGGTCGTCCGGATAGCGGATGGGTTGATCCGGCGGCTGATCCCCGCCGTTATGCTGGTCCATGCGATCTTTTTAGCTGTTCGTCGGCGGTTCCGGTGTAGCTCTGCGCGGTATGGTGCCTTCGATCCCAACATGCGTTTCGACGGCAGCCGTTTCGATCGCCTGCGGGGATTCCGCGACCGGAGTTGATTCAGCGCCTGATACTTCGGAAGCGCTTACGGGTGCAGGAAAGTCAAAAGACTCCTGCGTTGTTGCGGTTTCGATTGCCGGCGTTTCATTCAAGCTCGCTTCGAAGGCAGCATCGATCTGCTTGACCTCGTTGTGAACTTCGTCATGAATTTGCGCCAACGGGTTCCACATGGCATCGGAGGGCAGAGAATCGTAGGTTTGATCTGCGATTTCCCGCACGGCTTGCCGCGTGGTTGCTTGTATCGATTGATTTTCCCGCTCCAGGGTGTGCATCTCGCGTTCGAACGTGGCTTTGAGGTCGTTCGAGGCGCGACGGAATTCGGTCATCGCTTTACCGATGGTCCGCCCTAGTTCTGGAAGCTTTTTCGGCCCAAACAGAACGAGGGCCAAGATGAAAATGACAGCCATTTCTGGCACGCCAAGTGTAAACATGCAAAAGCCCTCCCGGTGATGATGATACCACGCGAGGAACGACGGCTAGGTCAGAAAGCGTTACGCTTTGACAGCGGTCTTCTTGGCCTTAGGGACCTTGGCTACCTTCGCCACTGGCTCTGCGCCCGGTTCCGCCTTCTTGCGCGGAGTGCGAGCAGCGCGGCGCTTTTCGGCGGGCGGCTGGCGATCGCTCTTTTTCAGATTCGGCAGGATGATGGAGAGGACAAATTTCTTCTCGCCATGATCGTCCCACTTTACAGAGATGTGCTCTTCGTTGCACGTCATCACGCTGCCCAGACCGAACTTGGCGTGCTCGACTTGGGCGCCGGTCGCGAATGCAGGTTTAATGGCCATAGCGTAATTCATTGTAACAAAAGCGAGTTGCTCTTGCCACTCGGCCTGGAATCGGGTCCTAGCGCCTGCGAACGAAGGGCTTTTCCTCAGCTTTGCGCGAAACCGCCGCAGCCGCTACCGCAGGGCCCACCGGTAACGCCACCTGCGTCGTGTACGAATCCGCCGTAGCGATATCGAGTGCGACGTTACCCGTGCTGGCGTCGTCCGGAACTTTCAAATTCACCTGATACAGCCCAGAGAGCAGCGGCGCTAAACCGGCATACGACACATCCGCCGGCAGGTTGTCCACGTAGGCGCTGACCGTGCCCGGACTAGTTTGATTCAAAGTGCTTGCCGTTCCGCCTCCCGGTGCGCCATCCGGGATGGCAGGAAAGACCGATCCGATTCCCGTGAGGAAAACTTGAACCACTTCCCCGGGACGAGCCGGGCTAGCCTCAGTGATTAGCCTAAAGTCACTATGCAAGACTGCCCCAACTCCTTCGCCCGATTGCGACTGCGAGAAGATCCCCGGGCTGGTCAAATAGCGGAATAAAGTGACGGTATTCGACAGGACTCCGTCGCGCTCCACTTGAACTTGCACCACCCCCTCGGTCGTCCCGTAGGGGACGATCGCCGCAATTTGCCCGGGACTCACAAAGTAGATCGCCGCCGGCCGATTATTCATCAATACCCGGACGTTCGCCAAGGTCGTCGGAAACGTCACGCCCCCCTTAGTGACCGTGGTGGAACCCGCCAAATTCGCGCCGTAGATACTGATCAGTTCGCCAGGCGCAAGGCCCGTGGTGAACGGAGCAAAGCTAGCCGCATTGATCACGCCCGTCGGATCCACATAAGGCGCGGAACTCGGAGCGGTGAACTTCGGCCCGCGCACTGCGATGCGCAATCCCAGGTACGGAGTCTGTCCAACGCCAATGCGAATCCCTGCATCCTGGCTGACGGTGTAGTCCACCGCGGAGAGCGTATCGACGTAGTCGGTGACCGCCGAATTGGGCAGCACGCTCACACCGGTGTAGTTCAACGGTCGACCGCTCGCGGTAGAGAGATAACGCTGATGTTCCAACAGCACTGTCCCTCCGGCCGTAAACGCCCCGTAGAACGTGTCCAGCGACCCCGGAATGTCATTGATGCCCGCGGAGTAGTACAAGCCATCCAGGCGCGGCGCGTTCCCCCGCTTCACGCCAACGAAGAAGTCAAACCCTGTGGCCGAGCCACCAAAGATCAGGTTGCCATCCGGAGAGATGTACATGATCTTGTTCCCTTGGATGGCCAGGTTTGTGGTGGTGCTGGTTGGGAATCTCAGGGTCCCGATGCCACTGGTGAAACTGTACGACACGCCGTTTTCCGTCTGATTCACAGGCTGGCTGTTGGCGGTGCCCAGGTAGGTTTTGACGGGCACATTGAATGTATTCCCGCTTCCGTTGGGACTCAACTGAGCGATCGAGCCATAGGAACCCACCTGTAGTCCGGCCGTCTGGCCGCTCGTCGAGATATTGAAATAGTCCATCGTGTAGTTCCCGGAGAAGGAGGCATTCGTCGCCGAACTCGCGGGCACCGCGATCATAATGTCGTTGATGCCGGCTTCGGTGGCGCTTCCGACAAACACCCCGTTGGCGGAAACAGTTCCGTGGAGGGAGCCGAGGTTCGTACCGTACGGGTGCGTCATGAATCCGTATCCACTGGCGGAAATCGAATACGTGCCGTTCTGGGAATAGGTGGTGGAACCTGACGAACTGTCGATTTCGTTGGCAGACAGAGTGTAGCCGCCGCGCCCATTAAAAGTAATGGTGCCGTAGTCGACGATAGCCCGAGTAATGCTCCCCGACGAGTTCGCGATGTAAATCGCCTCGCGAAAGACGTAGGCCCCATTCAGCAGGTTGTTGCCCGTAAAATCCCATACCTGGGCCGAGGCCGGTAT
Source organism: Bryobacteraceae bacterium (assembly GCA_039926185.1). Taxonomy (GTDB): domain Bacteria; phylum Acidobacteriota; class Terriglobia; order Bryobacterales; family Bryobacteraceae; genus Palsa-187. The sequence continues at coordinate 195,012 of JBDSXJ010000030.1, forward strand.
CGCCACGGCGCTCATCAAAACTGCCACTACTCGCAGAAATCGTGTCATAAGAAAAAATGTGCCAGCTTCATAATAGCGGCCCCGGAGTCCCTGTTACACAGTGACGCGAAAAATCGCGGCCTGGGTACAGGATTGTAATAAGATGGGAGGCTTCAGGACGGAATGACCACGCTATCCACCGCCACCGCCGTTCCCTTTCGCGCCAATCGGACACTCCACCTCCTTTGCCTGGCCTTCGCGATCTGGCTCCTCTACACCGCCGCGCGCCCCGAGGTTGTCTTCGACTTCTGGCTGGAAAACGTCCTGACGCTGAGCTTTGCCGCCATCCTGGCAGCCACCTACCGGCGGCTGGCGCTCTCCGACCTGTCCTATGCCCTGATCGTCGTGTTCCTGATTCTGCACGAATGGGGAGCGCAGTACAAATACAGCGATGTCCCCTTAGGCGAGTGGATGAAACCGTTGCTCGGCACAACGCGCAACCACTATGACCGCATCATGCATTTCGCCTATGGCCTGATGCTCGCCTATCCCATGCAGGAATGGTTCGTGCGATCTGCCGGGGTTCGCGATGGATTTCGCTATTTCCTGCCAATCCAGTTCACCTTGGCGTGCAGCGCCGTTTACGAAATGATGGAAGCCTTTATGGCGGCCGTCCTGTCCCCCCAGCGCGGCGAGGAATTTGTCGGCATGCAGGGCGATATCTGGGACGCCCAGAAAGATATGTTCCTGGCGACCCTGGGAGCAATGATCACGATGGCAGCCTTGGCCTGGGTCCGCGCCAGGAAGCCCGCGGAAGCACCTCTGCACGCAAGGGCGGCCTCCGGCGTCAGACTTTAAGGACAAGTATGGCCGAATGGACACTGAAGTATGCCGACGCCCGCGGGGAAGTTCACCAACAGGTGGCGGAAGCGGAATCCGAACGCGAATTGCGCGATCGCCTGACCGATCAGGGATTCCTCGTTTATTCGATCAAGCCGCGCTCCGAAGCCATGGCCGCCGGCTTCGGACCCAAACGCAATAAAGTCGACCTCGAAAAATTCCTCGTCTTCAATCAGCAGTTCGTGACGCTGATCCGCGCCGGCCTGCCGATCCTGAAGAGCCTCGACCTGCTCGCCGACCGCCTCACGGACCCCAAACTCTCGAAATACATCGTGGGCGTCCGCGAAGAGGTCAAGAACGGCGCGCTGCTTTCTGACGCCTTTAATCGGCAAAATGTCTTCCCCGCGATCTACGTCACCAGCGTCCTGGCCGGCGAGCGCAGCGGCTCCCTACCCGACGTCCTGGAACGCTACATCACCTATCAGAAGCTGTCGCTGTCGGTGCGCAAGAAACTGATTGTCTCGCTGATCTATCCCGCGCTTCTGATCTGCCTGGTGATCGGCCTGATCGTATTCCTGGTGACCTACGTGGTCCCGAACTTCGCGGAGCTGTATAAGAATCTCAACGCCGACCTGCCCGCAATGACTCTGTTCCTCATCGCCCTGGGCACCACCGCCAGGAGTTACGTTTTAGGCGGGTTTATCGGTCTCATCGTGGGAGCGATCGCCTTCCGTTACTGGGCCCGCACCGCTTCCGGCAGCGAGGCGATTGATCGCGTCCTGCTCAAAGTCCCCATGGCGGGCGAAGTGTGGCTGAAGTATCAGGTAGCCCAGTTTTCCCGCATGCTGGGAACTCTGCTGGTAGGCGGTATCCCGCTGATGCAGGCCCTAAACACGGCAGGCGAATCGCTGGGAACCCCAGTCCTCAAGAACGTCCTGCGCGATGCCACCAAACTGGTCCGCGAAGGCCAGTCACTGTCCGCATCCTTGCGCACGACGAATGTTTTCCCGTCTCTATCGCTCGACATGATCGAGGTCGGCGAATCAACCGGAGCCCTGCCCGCCATGCTCACCAGCGTCGCCGAGTTCTACGAGGACGACGTTTCCACCCAGGTCACCGCCCTGCTCAGCCTGATCGAGCCGATCATCATGCTGATCATGGCGATCTTCGTCGGCTTCGTCCTGATCTCGCTCTACCTGCCCATTTTCTCGCTGGCGGATTCGATCCGGACGTAACATGACGCGCAAAGATCTACAAGAATTGGCGGCACTGCGACTGAAAGAAGCGGGCCTGCTGCTTGCTGGAGGCTGCCCATCGGGTGCCTACTATCTGGCCGGCTACGCGGCAGAATGTGCGATCAAGGCCTGTATCGCCAAACAAACGGAGAAACATGACTTCCCCGACAAGAAAAAGGCGAATGATAGCTGGGTCCACGATCTGAGCTTGTTGATCCAAGTCGCAGGGTTGAAAGATACTCTCAGGGAGACGATGATCCAGCATCCGGAATTCAATGCGCGTTGGCAAGTCGTGCAAGAATGGAACGAGAAAAGCCGCTATCAAAACAGCACGCAAGCAGCGGCGGAGAAGCTTTTGGATGCGTTAAAACATCCCCGGCACGGAGTAATTCAATGGTTAGAGCTCCACTGGTAATTCCCGACATCATGTTTGGCGAGGCATTTCTCAGCGCCCTCGATTCCGCCCATTTTCCATTGACGGTCGCGCTTTGGCTCAAGGAAGACGAGGACCGTTGGGTCTTGGTGCTTAGCACACCGCTCTATGACGAGGTTGGCGGAACCGAAGCCTACGTTCGCTTGATTGGAGCCCTTTCAACCGAAGGCCCTATCGCTCTCATCGACTACCCGATTCGACTAGAGAGCGACAATGATCCATTTGTGAGGGATCTCCGCAAGAAATTCGGCAAAACGTCCTCCGTCGAAGGTATGCGGCTGGGCGGCCACACCATCGGCGGCAAGTGGATCGAAGACGCCTACGTTTACCGCGTCAAGTAGGGATGCACGTTTCCTCGACCTGCCGCGTCTAGTACTTACAGAGCAAGCTGTCTGCGAACAGCGAAACTCCGTAAATAACTGATTCTAATGGCCGCCAGCGATCGCACCCTCCCGACCGACGCCGCTCAGCAAACTGAGCAGGCCCGCGCTTTGGCCAAGCGTTACTATCACGAATTCGTCGACCTCAAGGAAACCCGGATCGACCACGACCTGTTCACCTCCATCCCGGTCGACCTGATGTTCCGCTACAACTTCGTGCCCATCCAGGGGCAGAACGGGACCCTCGAGATCGCCCTCGCCGATCCCCGCAACCTGGCCCTGATCGACGAACTCAGCGGCCTGCTCCACAAGAAGCTGCGCATCAAGGTCGCCACGCTTTCCCAGATTTCCGACCTGCTCAAGAAAACCGAGCAGTCGCAGCGCGTCCTTGAAGAAGTCACCGAGGGCTTCACGCTCGATGTCGTCGGCGACGAAGAGAACCCGGACGAGACACTCTCCATCGACCGCCTGGCCGCGAGCGATTCCGACATCGCGCCGGTCATCAAGCTGGTCGACACGACGATCTTCAACGCCCTCGAACGCCGAGCCAGCGACATTCACATCGAAACGCGCGATCAGGAAGTCGCCATCAAATATCGCATTGACGGCGTGCTGCATTACGCCATGCCGCCCATCGCCAAGGACTGGCATTCGACGATCATCTCCCGCATCAAGGTCATGAGCGAGCTCGACATCGCCGAGCGTCGCACCCCGCAGGACGGCCGTTTCCGCGTTCGCTACAAAAATCGCCTGATCGATTTTCGCGTCTCCATTATGCCCACGGTCTTTGGTGAGGACGCCGTGCTCCGCGTGCTCGACAAAGAGTCGATGAGCGAGAAGTTCACCAGCCTGTCGCTCGACGTTGTGGGATTCTCCGGTTCAGACGTCACCAAGTTCCGCCGCTACATCAAAGAGCCGTACGGGATGGTGCTGGTCACCGGCCCGACGGGTTCCGGCAAAACCACCACGCTCTACGCGGCGCTCAACGAAATCAAGACCGACGAAGACAAGATCATCACCATCGAAGATCCCGTCGAATACCAGCTCAAGGGCATCACGCAGATTCCGGTCAACGAGAAAAAAGGCCTGACCTTCGCGCGCGGCTTGCGCTCGATTCTGCGCCACGATCCCGACAAGATCATGGTCGGCGAAATTCGTGACCAGGAGACTGCGCAGATCGCCATCAACGCCGCGCTCACGGGCCACTTGGTCTTCACCACGGTCCACGCGAACAACGTGTTCGACGTCCTCGGCCGCTTCCTCAACATGGGCGTCGAGCCTTACAACTTTGTCAGCGCGCTGAACTGCATCCTGGCGCAGCGCCTCGTTCGTCAAATTTGCCCGCACTGTAAAGCCAAGGTCCAGATTCCCGATCAGGAACTGATCGACAGCGGACTCGACCCGAAGATTTGGCGCGACGTCACCTTCTATGAAGGCCCCGGCTGCTTCGAATGCGGCGGCACAGGCTTCCGAGGCCGCAGCGCGATCACCGAACTGCTCGACTTAAGCGAACCGATTCGCGAACTGATTCTCGACAAGCGCCCGTCCTCCGAGATCCGCCGCAAGGCTCGCGAGGAAGGCATGACCTCCTTACGTGAATCGGCTCTGGATAAAGCCAAAGAAGGCCACACGACATTGAAGGAAATCAACAAGGTCACCTTCATCGAGACCTAACGCACCCATGTCGCTCTGGAAATCACTCACGAGGTTCGCGCAAGACCCCGCACCCGCGCACGTCTTCGAAATGTCAGAAGCGGGCGTCGCCTACTCTGCCAATGGCCGACAAGGCTTCGCGGAATTTCCGGATGGCACGCTGGTCGTCTCGCCCGTCGAAGATAATCTCCTCTCCGCCGACGTAGTCTCGCAGACCATTCAGCGCATCGCCTCCGGCAACGGAGGCAAGAAGCGCCGTCCCGCCACGCTTATCCTGCCCGACAACGCGGTTCGCGTAAGTCTCCTCGATTTTGATTCCTTCCCAAGCAATCCTGAAGAGCAACTTGCATTAGTGCGCTTCCGTGTGAAGAAGACCGTCCCCTTCGACATCGAAGCCGCAGCCGTCAGCTACTACGTGCAACCCGGCACAGGCGGCAAGAAGAAGGCCGACGTGGTCGCCGTGACCGTCGCATTTGAAGTTCTGGCGCGCTACGAGGCCCTCTTCCGCAGCATGGGCTTTCATCCCGGCCAGGTCACATCGTCGTCACTCGCGGCGCTGGAACTGTATCAGGAATCCGGCGTCGTGGTGATCGCGAAGCTCGCGGGTAACGTCGTCACCATCATGGCGATCGCCGACGGACGTTTGAAACTGTTCCGCTGCCTGCCCCTCGAAGAAGTGAACGACGAGGAACTCCTCGGCGTGTTGCACCCGACCTTCGCCTACGTCGAAGACGAATTATCGCAGCCTGTCAGCAAGCTGCTGCTATGCGGCTTCGGACGCGCCCCGGAAGGCATCTCCGTGCCGACCGAAACCCTGCGCAGCCGCCTCGGCCCCGTAAACGGCTTCAACGCCGGACTCTTGGGCTACCTGGAGGCCGTCCAATAATGCGCGCCCCCATCAACCTCGCAACCGAGCCGTTCCGCCTCGATCGCGCAGCCGTGGTCGTATCGACCGTGTGCTCCGTCGTGCTGCTCGGGTTGCTTGCAGTGCAGGTCTACCTCATCCTGGGCGAACGCTCGCGCGCTGCCGAAAGTCGCGATGCCGTCCGCGCCCTGCAAGCACAGCTCAACGCAGCCGCGATCGAGCAAGGCAAAATCGACGCCACCCTGCGCCAGCCCATGAACGCCGAAGTTCTGCAACAAAGCGTTCTGCTCAACGCGCTCATCGAACGCAAGTCGATCAGTTGGGTTCGCCTGTTCGCGGACATCGCTGCCGTGCAACCGAACAACGTGCGCCTGATTCAAGTTCGCTTGCCGCAAGTGAACTCGCGCAACGAAGTCACGCTCGACATGGAAGTGGGCGCGCAGCAACCCGCGAACGCGATCGAATTTACGACGCGCCTGCAGAACTCCCCGCTGTTCGGATCCGTGGCGCTGCTGCGTGCCGATCCCCCTTCGCAGACCGAACCTCTGTATCGCTATCGATGGACTGTGAGCTATGGCCAAAAATTCTAAAGCAAAAGCTCCCGTAGCGGCCAAGCGAGCCAACAAGGCGCAGATCGCCCGCATCGTCCTCGGTGTGCTCGTCTTATTGAATCTGGCCGCGGCCGCACTGGTCCTCTATCCTCCCGGTGGCTCAGCCGAGGCCCTCGAACAAGACCTGGTCAGACTGCAAGCGGATATCAAAAAGAGCAAGACGCGCCTCGATGAGACCAGGCAGCATGCGCTCGCCGTCGAAAAAGGACGCGGAGCAGCCGACGAATTCCTGAACAAGTATTTCGTCCCTCGCCGCGAAGCACCCACCGCGCTGCTCACCGAACTGAACCAAATCGCCCAACGCGCCGGCATCAAGGATCGCGGCAATCAGTTCTCAGCCGACCTGATTGACGGCTCCGAGACACTCGGCATGCTGACCATCGCCGCCAACTTCGATGGCACCTACGCGAACCTGCTGAGCTTCGTGCGCGAAATCGACCGGTCGTCCAGCTTGCTCATCATCGAATCGCTCAACGCCGCCCCGCAGCAGGGTTCGAACATCCTTTCCGTCTCGATCAAGATGGAAGCCTTCATCAAGGAAGACGGCAGCGGACCCCTTCCCGGCCAACTGGAGGCCCAGCGATGAGCAAATGGATGCCATCCGGCCTCGGTGCCGAGCCGAAGAAAGTCATGTTCCTGATCGGACTGGTGGTGTTATCCCCAGCCGCCTACTATTACGGCACCAGCACGGACACCCCGGTCACTCCGCCCTCCTCTACCAAAACAACGCGAGCCGCCGTGCCCGTAATCGAGCCGACGGCCATCACCCGCCCCGCTCCTCGACCTGCGGCACGCAATGTACGAGCAGGCTCCGACGATTTCCATCCATCCCTGAAGCTGCCCGACGATTTCGATCTCAGCAAAGTAGACCCCACGCTGCGTACCGAGCTGCTCGCTCGCGTGCGCCAAGTCGAAGGCGGCAGTTCGCGCAGCCTGTTCGATTTCTTCACTCCTCCACCGCCACCGCCTCCTCCGGTCAAGCCCATCATTCCTACTGCGACCAAGGTGGACGCGTTCGCAGAGGCTGCGAAACCGACGCCTCCAGTAAAGGCGACGCCGCCTCCTCCGCCGCCCATCCCGCTGAAGTACTTCGGCTACGAAGGCACCCCGCGTGGCGGTTCCAAGTTGCGCGCCCTATTCGTCGAAGGCGATGAGTACTTCGTCGTGGGCGAAAACGACATGGTCAAGAACCGATATAGAATTGTGCGTATCGGCACCACGTCCGCGGAAGTGGAAGACACCGTTTCCAAGAACAAACAAACGCTGCGTATCATCGATCGCCAGGACCCATAAAATGAAACCCCGCCCGGCCACAGCACGCCGCAAGCAACAGCAAGGCGGATTCATCCTGCTGGTCATCTTTATGATGGCGGGCGCCGTCGCGCTGATGCTTTATGTCCAGCTGCCTCGCGTGGCATTTGAGAGTGAGCGGGAAAAAGAACAAATCCTCATTGATCGCGGCGAGCAGTTCATTCGCGCCATCCAGCTCTACCAATTGGACAACGCTGGCCAGTGGCCGCAGAGTCTGGACGACCTGGAGAAAAAAGGCAACAAACGCTACCTCCGTCGCCGCTACACCGACCCCTACACGGGCAAAGCGGAGTGGCGGCTGATTCACACCAATGGCGCGCAGTTGACCGATTCCCTCATTACGAAGCCGCCCGTCGAAGGTTCGAATTCCGGTGCAAGTGCCTCCTCTGCCAGTGCGCAACCGCAAGGCGATCAGGCCGTCAACGCAGCGGTATTGGCTCGACCCAGCGACGTGACTCTCCCCGGCTCGCAGAGCTTCACCGGCCCCGCAGTGGTGAACCCGTCTTTCAATCCGCAGTTCCCGCAAGCGCCCAACCCCGTCACGTCCCCACAAGGGCAACAAGGCTTCGGAATTCCGGGCGCTCTTCCCGCAGGCGTCCAACTCCCCGGGAACATCCAAACTACCGGGCAGCCCGGACAGCCGCAGTTCCCTGGACAGCAGTTCCCCGGCCAGCAGGGCCCAGGTGGGACACCACCGACCGCGCCCAACGGATTCCAGCCGCAGTTTCCAGGACAACAGTTCGCAGGGCAGTTGCCCGGCACCGGCGTGCAGGCCCCCGCCCCCCCTGGCTTTCAGCTTGGACCCAACGGGCAGCTGACCCCGATCCCGATCGGCGCGCCCGCACCCGGCAGTCTCCCCGGAGCAGGAACGGCAGGCGGAGCCGGCCTTCCCGGCGGCACAACGAACGCAGGCATCGACGTCATCAATCGGCTGCTGACCACGCCGCGCACTCCCCCCGCTGGCGTCGGAGTCCCGCAGAATAACGCCGTGGGTGGCGGTGGCATCGCCGGAGTCGCCAGCACGCACACCGGACCCAGCATCAAGGTCTACAAGGAACGCTCCAAATATGAGGAGTGGGAATTCGTATTTGTTCCCACGCAGGGCGGCGCTGCAGGCGCGATTGGACCTGCGGGCGGAGCGCAGGGCGGCGCACAAGGCGGTCGGGGTGGCGCGCAAGGTGGCGGCACCGGTGGACGGCAAGGTGGTGGACAAACCGGCCCCATCGGAACCAGCGGCAGTTTTAGCACCGGTGGCGGTGGCGGTATCGGTGGAGGCTTGGGAACACCCCCAGGACCGGGCGCGGCGGGCCGGGGACGCTAGCCCGCATGCCCACACCCGGACGCATCCTCATCGTCGACGATCAGGCGCACGTTCTCGAAGCCCTACGGCTGCTGCTCAAAGGCGAAGGCTTCCGAATCGAGCCCGCGAACTCTCCCGCTAGCGCGATCGCGGCGCTCGAAGCCGGCGATTTCGACATGGTCCTGATGGACCTCAATTACACCCGCGACACCACCAGCGGACAGGAAGGCCTCGACCTGCTGTCGCGCATTCAAGCCATCGATCCGACCCTTGCCGTCGTGGTCATGACCGCGTGGAGCACCGTAGACTTAGCCGTCGAGGCCATGCGCCGAGGCGCGCGCGACTTCGTGCAGAAGCCGTGGGAAAACGCCCGCCTCTTAAGCATCCTGCGCACGCAGATCGAATTAAGCACGGCCTTGAAGCGAGGCCAGCAACTCGAAGCCGTGCTGCGCTCCGACGGCGGTCCCGCATTGATCGCCGTATCGCCCGCCATGCAGCCCGTGCTCGAGCTTATCTCTCGCGTGGGCCCCTCGGACGCCAACATCTTAGTCACCGGCGAACCCGGCACCGGCAAAGAAGTAGTAGCGCGCACACTGCACGCGGTCTCGATCCGCTCCGGCCGTCCGATGGTCACCGTAAACGCCGGCGGACTTGCGGAAGGTGTCTTCGAAAGCGAACTCTTCGGCCACGTGCGCGGAGCCTTCACTGATGCCAAGACCGATCGCGTAGGCCGCTTCGAACTCGCCGACGGCGGCACACTTTTCCTGGACGAAATCGCCAACGTCCCGATGAACCTGCAATCAAAACTGCTGCGCGTCCTCGAAATCGGCGAGATGGAACGCGTCGGCTCGTCGAAAACCAAGAAGGTCGACGCCCGCGTGATCTCGGCCACCAACGCAAACCTTCGCGACGAAGTCAGCGCCGGACGATTCCGCGAAGACCTGCTCTTCCGCTTGAACACCATCGAGATTCATCTACCCCCTCTGCGCGAACGCCGAGCCGACATCGGCGCCCTGGCCGCACACTTCCTGAAGACGCACGCCCAGCGCTATCGGAAGCATTTGCAAGGCTTCGACCAGGCCGCCATGCAATCCCTGCTCGACAATCCCTGGCAAGGCAACGTGCGCGAGCTGAATCACGTCATCGAACGCGCTGTCTTAATGGCACAGGGCAATACGATCCGCCCCGTGGACCTGGCCCTGCGCGCGTCCACCGCGAGTTCCACCAAGCTCGACGACATGAGCCTCGAAGACGTCGAGGCGTTCCTCATCAAGAAGGCGTTGTCCAAACACAACGGCAACGTCAGCCATGCAGCCAGTGCACTCGGCTTGAGCCGCAGTGCGCTCTACCGGCGCTTGCAGCGCTACGGACTGTGATCCGCCCGGCGCATGAGCAGCGCATGCTGCTGTGGGCCTTGGCTGCCGGACTCCCGGGCGTCGCGGTCGCCCTCTATTTCCTCTGGACCTCCCCGCTCAGCACCACTCTGCAATGGACGCTTTCTCTCATCATCGTCGGCGCGTGGTGGTATTGCGCCGCGGCGATCCGGCGACGCGTCGCCACTCCCTTGCGAACCTTGGCAAACTTGCTGGAAGCCATGCGCGAAGGCGACTATTCGATTCGCGGCGCGCACGAAGATCATGAGGACGCGCTGGGCGAGGTCATGCTCCAGGTGAATGCCATGGGAGCGACGTTGCGCGAACAGCGCCTCGGCGCGCTCGAAGCCACCACACTCCTCCGCAAAGTCATGGAAGAGATTGACGTCGCGATCTTCGCCTTCGACGGAGCGCAACGTCTACGCCTGGTGAATCGCGCAGGCGAACGTTTGCTCGGTAAGCCGGCAGAACGTGTACTCGCAGCCGACGCCGCCACGCTCGATCTCGCGGAGTTCCTGGAAGGCACGGAAACCCGCACCATCCAACGAACGTTCGCCGCCGGTGCCGGGCGCTGGTCCATCACGCGTTCCCAGTTCCGCGAAGGCGGCCTGCCGCACCAACTGCTGGTTGTCAGCGACCTCACGCGTGCGCTGCGCGAAGAGGAGCTCAAAGCCTGGCAGCGTTTGGTGCGCGTCCTGGGACACGAATTCAACAACTCTCTTGCCCCCATCAAGTCCATCGCCGGGAGCCTCGAAACGCTGGTCGCACGCAATCCCCTGCCCGACGATTGGCTCGACGACACGCGCCGAGGCCTATCGGTCATCGCTTCCCGCAGCGATGGACTCAGCAGGTTCCTCGGCGCCTACACCTTGCTCGCGAAACTCCCGCCTCCGCAACTCGCGCCGATGAGCGTGGCAGATTGGGTCCGTCACACCGCGATCTTAGAAACACGTCTCGCACCCGCGGTCGAAGTCGGCCCCGATGCCACAATCTCAGGAGACCGCGTGCAACTCGAACAAGTCTTGATCAACCTTCTGCGCAACGCCGTAGATGCCTCGCTCGAAACCGGCGGCAAGGTAACCCTCGGTTGGCGCACCGCAGGCACCCACTGGGAAATCTACGTCGCCGATGAAGGCCCAGGCTTGGCGAACACCGCGAACCTCTTTGTGCCGTTCTTTACGACCAAACCCGGAGGCTCCGGCATCGGCCTAGTCCTCAGCCGCCAAATCGTAGAAGCCCACGGCGGCTCGCTGGAGCTACGAAATAGAGTCGGCGGCAAAGGCTGCGAGGCCCGCCTGCTGCTGCCAGCGCTCTAGCGTTCTTCGAGATGCTTCAGCCGCGCGTCGAGCACTTCTTCCACACGATGCAGCTCAGAACGCCACATATCGCGCATGTCGTCGAAACGGCGATCGACGCTGTTAAATCGGGAGTCCATGTGCGTCCGCAATTCCGCGAGGCGAGTATTCATGTCCGATTTGAGATCGGTCAGCCGCGAGTTGTTAATAAGAATCCCCGCCAGGACAGCCAGGATATTAGGCACCGTCGCCAAGGCAATCGTAAGTATCTGCGTATCGGTCATGCCCAACTAGTCTCAGAATACCGAAAAAATTCTCAGTACAAGCGAACGCCGCGCGGACCCGGCTCGTCCGTCATATGCACCGTATCCACGAACCGAACCTGCTTGGTGCCGTACGTCATCGCCATCGTGTGCGTACGCGAACCCTGACCAAAGAAGCGCACGCCTGTGAGCAACGCGCCCGTCGTCACGCCCGTCGCCACGAACACGATCTGTTTGCCCGGAGCCAAGTCCTTCGCCGAATAAATGCGCTTAGGATCTGTAATCCCCATGCGCTCCACACGTTCTTCCAACTGCTTGGTATTCACCACCAGCCGAGCCACCATCTCGCCCGACAAGCAGCGCAAAGCGGCCGCCGTCAGCACACCCTCGGGAGCGCCGCCCGTTCCGAACACCGCATGCACAGCCGCTCCACGAACCGCAGCCGCAATTCCCGCCGAAAGATCACCGTCGCTAATCAGACGGATGCGCGCACCCGTTGCACGAATTTCCCCAATCAAGTCCTGATGCCGCGGACGATCCAGCACCATGATCACCAGGTCGGTGACGCGACGATCCAGACAACGAGCAATCGCCTTCAGGTTGTATTTCACCGGAGCTTCAATATCCAGCGCATCGCGGCACGCAGGACCGGCCACGATCTTGTCCATGTAGCAGTCCGGCGCATGCAACAGGCCGCCAGGCTCTGAGGCCGCCATCACGCAAATCGAGTTCGGAGCGCCCGTCGCGCAAAGATTGGTGCCCTCCAGAGGATCCACCGCGATATCCACACGCGGAAATTCGACACCCGTCGGAGCAGGCGCACCCACTGGCTCGCCGATATACAGCATGGGAGCTTCGTCGCGCTCGCCTTCGCCGATAACGATCGTCCCCGCCATGCGCACGCCTTCAAATGCCTTGCGCATCGCCTGCACAGCCGCTTGATCGGAGGAGTCGGCATCGCCCTGACCCATGGTCCGTGCCGAGGCAATCGCAGCCCGTTCCACGACGTGAACAAAGTCGCCCAATAGGTCTTTTTCGATGTTGATCGAGCCGGCCGCCGCGGGAACAGTCATAACCCCGAGTTTAACAGAGCGCGCACTACCGAATCGACATCCGTAATGGTAGGGCAGGCGCTTTCGCCTGCCTAATGAATCGGCCCCGTGTCCGCCGTGCTGCCGTTAACGCCCACGTAAAACTCCTGGATACGCGAGACCTTGGCACCCGCAAACCTCACAAAACGAATAATCCCCGGAGCCCGCCCATAGATATAGTCTTCGTAGTCGACGTCTTCAATGACTTCCCTGGACTTCCGCAGCGGCGACCCGATCGCCAGCATCACCTGCTCGCGATCCATGCCCTCGATCACCTTTTGCGCCTTAATCGCCTCGCGAATCGGCTCCGGCAGCGAATCCATGTAGCTCTCGATAGCCGTGTGTTTGTCGAAATCCAGCACCTTCGCCAGAATCTTTTTCACCCCGGCCGAATCGATGTCGCCAATCGATTCCGGAAAACGAATCTCAATGCTCGCGCCCGCCATCGCATTCGTTTTCGGACGCTGCATGGGAACCTGCTGATTGCCCGTGCCGATCTGGACCCGGTCCCAGAACGAACCTTTTTTGGACCCGTCGTTCAGCTCAATCTTGATCTTGTCCTCATCGACATCAACCTTGGTGATCTGCACCATGTCGCCTGGGCGCGCCGCCGGGCCGTTCTTATAGTTCTCATTCCGCCACGCTTCTTCATCCCAGCCACCCAGCGAGTCGAACGGTAAAGGCTTCTTCGCCATCGGCACCACGATGATCGCCTTGGCCCATTCCGCCGTCAGTCCACGCACAATTTCGCGACGTTGGTCCTGGCTCAGTTTTTTGGTGTCGGCGTGCAGACTCGCCGCCAGTAAAAGGATGGCCGCTATCGAAGAAGAGAACCGCAACATACTGTCACCTCACTCGCCGCAAAAGCAGGAACACGGGCAACGCCACAATCGCCGTCAGCAGACCGCCCTCCAGGCCGTACCCGCCGCCACTCCACAAATCGCCCGCCGACCATCGAAGATCCCAGGCCGTTGCCCTTATTGTAAGCCCGCTCAAGTTCGACGTCAGTAGGACTAAGGCCAAATTCCAGCCGTAGTGCAGACCCGAGGATAGCCACAGCGTCCCCGCACGGGTATACGCGAAACCCAGGAGTCCACCCCACAGCATCGTGTTGATTGCGCCCAGCACCTGAACATTCTGGTTGGACAGATGCGCAAGCCCAAATAGAACGGCCGAGCAGAGAATCGTGAGCGGTGCCCCCCAGCTTCGGGCAAGATACTGGAAGGCATACCCACGGAAGACCATCTCTTCGCCGAAAACCCCGACCACCAACACCGCAGCCAGCCAGAAGGCCGACGAGTCTGCTTGTGCCACTTCAAAATGAGCCAGTCCCGCCGAAACCGCGACGCCGACCAGGATCGCAACCGCCGCGCCCCCCATCGCGAAACCGCTGACGAAGTGGCGCGCGGCCCCAGGAGACACTCCTAGGCCAAAATCCTCCGCCCGTCCGCGCTCGAACTTGTACGCCACTAAAAAATTTGCGACCAACCCCGCCGCCAGGACCGCGAACGCCGAGCGGACCTCCGTGCCAAATGGGGCTAGCATCGAGGACGCCAGAACCAACACCAAGTAGGCCACGACTACAAAACCGCCCACCCTAAGAAGGATGTCGAAACGGTCCGGCTTCGGCTCGTCTAAGTTCACGGTCGCGCCCGACGGAGCAAGAATAGGAATATCGCGGCGATTCCGGAGCAAATCCCCGCAGCAATCAGAGCCACTTCTGGCAGCCAGCCGGAACGAAAGTAGAAAAGCCCCAACAGCCCCAGCAAAAGCAGTCGGGCCATTAGTTTTGCGGTTCCCACCGAAGCCCGCGCGGCCGTGAACGCAACGATAGAACTGCCGGCCGCGGAAAGCGCCAGCCCAAACACGCCAATCTCGCCGAGAGTTTGGAAATCCGGCCCAACGACCACGGTCCTTGTAAAGTAGATCAGCGCGACCGCCGTCACGAGCATCGCCCAACTCATGAGGAATCCATCGCGCACGGCCTTGAATACAGAAATTCCTGAGGCCACCCGCGGAGCCGCAAAAACAACTCCCAGGCAGGCGTAGGCTCCCAGCACCGTAGAATCCAAAAAGGAAACCCCCTTCTGCCACGGCAACCACAATGCAAATGCCACGAACAAAACAACTTGTGGCAGGATTGTGGAAAGAGGGGGCATGGTTGCTAAGGCCGTGAGAACATGGTACCAATCATGGCGGAGTGGCCGGAAACGTCTCGCCGCACAAGCACCTATCCGGATATAGGGCAAATTCCTCTAAGGGATGTGGACTATTTAAAGCTTCACCCAGCGCCGATAACAACTACAGAACGCATATGTTAGACCGAAGAATTGAAACCCGGATGCTGTGTGCCGACCTTGTGGATTTCCACTGGAAGGATTCCAACGGCCGTAAAAAGCGAGGCGTTGCCAACCTGGAGGATATTTCCCTTTCAGGCGCGTGCCTGCAGGTGGACCGCCCGGTTCCGCTCGGCAGCGTGGTCCACATCAGCTATCCTAGCGGCGAGCTGAAGGGGATCGTGAAGTACAGTGTGTTCCGCGACATTGGCTATTTCTTAGGGATTGAATTCGAAGCTGGCGTCCGCTGGTCGCAGAACAACTACAAACCGCAACATCTGCTGGACCCGCGCCGCCTGATGGAGCAAGCCATCCATCGCATTGAGGATGAAACACGGGTTGCCCGCTAGGCACCTGCTGGAGTGCCGACACAGGAAATGCCCACGCGCTATGCTGGAGTCTGGTTATCAGAAGTCTTAACAGATGGACACGCTGACTGAGCAACAGCCTCTTCGCGAACACGCCGCCCCGGTGACGGACTCCCGTCCCCTACCCTGGGTGGCGATCGGCTGGTTCACGGTCCTTTTGATCGCCACCTACTTCCCGATTCTCCGCAAGTTAGTGGACCAATGGATGACCGACGATGACGTCAGCCATGGCTTCTTCGTGCCCCTAGTCGCCGGCTACATCGCATGGCAACGCCGCGATGTCCTTCTTAATATGGAGTGGAAGCCTGCCTGGTGGGGTTTAGGACTTCTCATCTGGAGCGGTATCCAGGCATTCCTCGGAATGTTGGGCGCAGAGCTATTCCTGCAACGCACAGCCTTTCTGGAAGCACTGGTGGGACTGATCCTGGTCATGGGCGGAACCGCAGCCGTTCGCGCGCTGCTCTTTCCCCTGCTTCTTTTGCCGTTCATGATCCCGATTCCAACGGTGATCTACAACCAAATCACGTTTCCTCTGCAACTGTTCGCCAGCCAGGTTGCGGAATACTGCTTGCTACTCCTCAACATCCCGGTCCTTCGCGATGGAAACATTCTGGAGTTGGCCAGCCAAAAGCTTTCCGTGGCAGAGGCGTGCAGCGGAATTCGCAGCCTGCTGATGCTGACGTTCCTGTCCCTGGTCTACGCCTATTTCTTTGACAACAAGGTCTGGATGCGATGGGCGTTATTCTTCTGCACCATTCCGATTGCCATCATTGCCAACGCCGGGCGCGTGACCATCACCGGCATTCTGAGCGAAATCGACACCAGCTTAGCAACCGGGGTGTTCCACGAAACCGAAGGGTTCGTGATCTTTGGAATCGCCTTTGCATTCCTGGCTCTTACCCACTGGGCGATTAATTGGATCGTTGGATTCCGGCATCAGCCCCCGATGGCGGCATTAGATCACGGCGAATGAGGTTGCATGTTTAAATTTCTAAATTCCCTACCGGTCCGCGTGGCCACCCTGGTCCTGCTGGTCCAGGGCGGACTCCTCTACAGTTCCATCCGCGAGGAAGTGGTCCCCGTGAGCCGCCCGTTGTCCTCCATGCCTCGGCAACTGGGTCCGTGGCAATTTGCTGCCGAAGGCGTCGTCGATGCCGAAACCAACGCCATCCTGCAAGCCGACGACACGCTCATCCGCAGCTACACCAGCAACAACGCCGGCGTCGAACTGTTTGTCGCCAGTTTCCGCTCCCAACGCACCGGAAAAGCTCCCCACTCGCCTAAAAACTGCCTCCCGGGTTCCGGCTGGACCCCGCTCGACGACCGCGAAATCTCGGTCGACATCGGTCGCGAGCAACCCATCCAGGTCAACCGCTACATCATTGCGCACGGTGACTCCCGCAGTCTCGTCCTCTATTGGTATCAATCCCGCGATCGCGCCGTCGCTGGCGAATTCAAAGCCAAGTTCTGGGTCATGGCCGACGCCCTTCGTTATAACCGCACCGACACCGCCCTGGTCCGCGTCATCGTACCCATCCGCGACAAAGACGAAGTCGCCGCCGACCGCACCGCCAACGAATTCGTCAAGTCCATGTACTCCACCTTGCTCGAATACCTGCCCAAAGCTTCCTAAAATTTCCGCATCCGGATTTCACGCGGGTGTTACAATGTAAGCCTTCCCATGCGATTCGGTGTCGTCGTGTTTCCGGGCAGCAATTGTGACCATGACGCTTGGTATGCGGTATCGCAGAACCTCGGGCATCAGGCGGAATTTATCTGGCATGACTCTGCTTCTTTAGGCAATGTCGATGCGGTAATCCTGCCGGGCGGGTTCTCCTACGGCGACTACCTGCGTTGTGGCGCCATCGCCAAGTTCTCTCCTGTAATGGCCGCAGTGCGCAAATTCGCCGACGATGGCGGACCCGTGCTCGGCATTTGCAACGGATTTCAGATCCTCGTAGAGAGCGGCTTCCTGCCGGGAGCGCTCCTGCGCAACCGCGATCTCCGCTTCGTTTGCCGCGACGTGAATCTACGCATCGAAACAACAAATTCTCCCTTCACCTGCTCCGCGAAAAAAGGTCAAACGATGCGCGTGCCTGTCGCCCATGGCGAGGGCTGCTACTTCGCCGACGACAAAACGCTCGACATGCTCGAAGCGGAAGACCGCGTCATCGTCCGCTACCTCGATAATCCCAACGGCTCGATGCGCGACATCGCCGGCATCTGCAGTGAAAAGCGCAACGTGATGGGCATGATGCCGCATCCCGAGCGCGCCTCCGACGTCCTCCTCGGCTCCACCGAAGGCCGGGTAATTTTGGAATCAATGATCGCCAGCATGGCAACCCATAAATGAGTAGTCAACTGCCTCCCGACGAGTTGGAAAAAGTCCACTCCATCCTGAAGCGCGCGCCCACCGAAACCGAACTGGGCATTTTCAACGTGATGTGGAGCGAGCATTGCTCTTACAAGAGCAGCCGCCTGCACCTCAAGAAACTCCCCACCAAAAACGAGCGCGTCCTCGTAGGTCCCGGCGAAAACGCCGGCATCATCGACATCGGGAACAACTTCGCCCTCGCGTTCAAGATCGAATCGCATAATCACCCGAGCTTCATTGAACCCTTCCAAGGCGCAGCCACTGGCGTCGGCGGCATTCTGCGCGACATCTTCACGATGGGCGCGCGCCCGATCGCCGTCATGGATGCCATCCGCTTCGGCCCCATGGATGATCCCGAGCACGGGGAACGCAACAAGCGCATCGTCACCGGAGTAGTCGAAGGTATCGCCCATTACGGCAACTGCTTCGGCGTACCGACGGTCGGTGGCGAAACGCAATTCGAAGCCTGTTACAACGGCAACCCGCTCGTAAACGTCTTCGCCCTCGGCGTCTTCACCCACGACGACATCTTCTTCGGCAAGGCCACAGGCATCGGCAACCCCGTGATCTACGTCGGCGCAAAAACCGGCCGCGACGGCATTCAAGGCGCGTCCATGGCGTCTGCCGAGTTCACCGAAGAATCGAAGAGCAAACGTCCCAACGTGCAAGTCGGCGACCCCTTCATGGAAAAGCTGCTGCTCGAAGCCTGCCTGGAAGCCATGAAAACCGGCGCCATCGTCGGCATCCAGGACATGGGCGCAGCAGGCCTGACCTGCTCCACCTGCGAAATGGGCAGCCGCGCAGGCACCGGCCTCGACGTCGATCTGAAATTTGTCCCGCAACGCGAAACCGGCATGACTCCCTACGAGATCATGCTCAGCGAATCGCAGGAGCGCATGCTGCTGGTCGCTGAAAAGGGCCGCGAGGAAGAAGTCTTCACCGTCTTCCGCAAGTGGGGACTCGACGCCGTTACTGTCGGCACTGTCACGGACACCGGAAAGTTGATCGTCCGCAATCACGGCGAAGTCGTCGTCGACATTCCGAATAGCGAACTCGCCGACGAAGCGCCTCTCTATGATCGTCCGCACAACGTAGCGCCGTACCGCACCGCTCCGATGGAAGCCCCGACTTTCGCGAGCAAAGATCTCAAAGCCGACCTGCTCACCCTGCTCGGCTCCGGCGACCTCTGTTCCAAGCGGTGGATCTGGGAACAGTACGACTACACCGTCCGCACCAACACTCTCGCCGGTCCCGGTGGCGACGCGGCCATCGTCCGCATCAAAGAAACCAACACCAGCATCGCGATGTCGCTCGATGGCAACGGTCGCTACTGTATGCTCGATCCGCGCGAAGGCACCAAGCTGCTGATCGCCGAGTGCTGCCGCAATCTCTCCACCGTCGGCGCCGAACCCGTCGCAGCCACCAACAACCTCAACTTCGGCAACCCCGAACGTCCCGAAATCATGGCGCAATTGGTCGAATCCATCGAAGGCATGGCCGAGGCCTGCACGTTCTTTGAGACCCCGATCACCGGCGGCAACGTCAGCCTCTACAACGAAACCCTCGGCGACGCGATCTGGCCCACGCCCGTCATCGGCATCGTCGGCTTGATGAAAACCGAAGTCCCCATCACGATTCCCTTCAAGAACGAAGGCCGCACCGTCATCCTGCTGGGCGGCTATGGCACAGTGGACGACACGCGCTTCGGCGGCACGCAGTACGCCAAGGCCGTGCTCAAGACCGTGTGGGGTCTGCCTCCCGCGCTCGACATGGAGTACGAAAAGCGCGTCCACACGGCCATCCGCCAAATCGTTCAAACTGGTCTCGCCGAATCCTCGCACGACGTCGGAGCCGGCGGTCTGGCCATCGCGCTCGCCGAATGCTGCTCCCTCGGCATCGGAGCCACAGTCGAAGTCAAAACCTCCATGCGCCCCGAATTCGCCTTGTTCCACGAAGGCCCGTCGCGTGTACTTGTCTCGACAGATTCCCCCGAAGCAGTCGAAAAAATCGCCGCCGCAAACAACATCGAGTGCGTCCGCCTGGGCGTTACAATGAAAGAGCGGTTACAGATCGATGACTCCTCCAAAACGTTGGTGGAATGTTCGATCCAGCAACTGAGTGAAGTTTGGGAAAACGCATTGGAAGGGATGTTAAAGCCCGTTCATGTTTGACGAACTCCAACTGGATAAGCTCCACGAAGAATGCGGAGTCTTCGCCGTCTACGGACATCCCGAAGCCGCGAACCTCGCCTACCTCGGCCTCTACGCCCTGCAACATCGCGGCCAGGAAAGCGCCGGCATCGCATCGAGCGACGGCAAGAACACCTATCTGCATCGCGGCATGGGCCACGTTGCGGACCTCTTTACTCCCGAACAGTTAGGTCGGCTCCCCGGCGATCACGCCATCGGCCACACGCGTTATTCGACCGCCGGCGATAGCCAGGTCCTCAACGCACAGCCACTCTCGGTAATCTGCAACAAAGGCAAAATCGCCGTTGCGCACAACGGGAACATCACCAACGCCACCGAACTTCGCCGCGACCTCGAGCACGACGGTTCGATTTTCCAAACCACCAGCGATACCGAAGTCATCCTGCACCTGGTCGCGCGTTCCCGCGAACGCACGCTGGCCGGTGCCCTGCGCGAAGCCCTTCTCCAACTCGAAGGCGCGTTCTCGTTAGTCTTCCTCGCAGGCGACCGCATCCTCATCGCGCGCGACCCGCACGGCTTCCGCCCGCTCGCCTTCGGACAACTGGAATTATCCGGCGGTCGCGTATCCAGCGTCTTCGCCTCCGAAACCTGCGCGTTCGACTTAATCGGTGCCGTCTACCTGGGCGACGTCGAACCCGGCGAGATGGTCATCGTCGGACCCGAGGGCCTCACCCGCGAGCAATACGCCCCCAAGCGCGACACCGCCCACTGCGTCTTCGAACACGTTTATTTCTCGCGTCCCGATTCCATCGTGTTCGGTCGCTCCGTCCAGGAATCCCGCGAACTGCAAGGCCGCAGACTAGCCATGGAATGCCCAGCTGACGCGGATATCGTGGTTCCTCTGCCCGATTCCGGCGTCCCCGCGGCATTGGGTTATGCGGCAGAATCCGGCTTGCCGTTCAAGCAAGCCCTCATTCGTAACCACTACGTCGGCCGCACCTTTATTGAGCCTTCGCAAGCCATCCGCGATTTCGGCGTGAAGCTGAAGCTGAACCCGGTGCGCCACTTACTCGAAGGCAAGCGCGTTATCCTCGTCGACGATTCCATCGTCCGCGGAACCACGTCCCGCAAAATTGTGCGTATGGTGCGCAACGCCGGAGCCCGTG
Organism: Bryobacteraceae bacterium; assembly: GCA_039926185.1. Lineage (GTDB taxonomy): Bacteria > Acidobacteriota > Terriglobia > Bryobacterales > Bryobacteraceae > Palsa-187. The sequence continues at coordinate 216,035 of JBDSXJ010000030.1, forward strand.
AGGTCCACGTGCGCATTTCCTGTCCGCCCACCGTGTCTCCCTGCTTCTACGGCGTGGATACTCCGAGCGTCGGCGAACTCATCGCCGCCAATAATTCGATCGAGGAAATCCGCAAGTTCATCGAAGCCGATTCCCTGGGCTACCTCTCGCTCCCCTCCCTACGCGAATCCGTCGCCGACAACGACCACAAGTATTGCTACGCCTGCTACACCGGCAACTATCCGACAGAGCTAGTCAACATCGACGAACTCATGTCCAACCGCGAACGCCACTAGCCCGCCCAGTAGCTATACTGGCTCGGGGGATTTCAAATGCGGACAGTTTTTCTTGGGCTAGCGCTGTGCGCGGCCACCTTTGCGCAACGCGTGCCCGACTTTTCGGGGATTTATCAAGGCGGCGGTTCGATCAACGACATCGCAGAAGGCTTGAAGCCCGGCGACTCTATCAAGCTCCGCCCCGACGCACAAGAGATCTTTGAAGCGCGCCGCTCACAGGACGATCCGCAAGCTAGCTGCCTACCGAGCGGCGTTCCACGCATCGCGCCCTATCCCTGGCGCATCGTGCAAACGCGCACGCACATCTTCTTCCTTTTCGAAGGCAACATCCACAGCTACCGCCAGATCTTCATGGATGGCCGCAAACATCCCGCCGATCTCGATCCCACCTGGTACGGCCACTCCATCGGGCACTTCGAAGGCAAGACATTGGTAGTGGATACCATCGGCTTCAATGATCGCTTCTGGTTCGACTTCAAAGGGCATCCCCACACAGAGCGCCTGCACATCATCGAGCGCTACACCCTCGACGGCACCAAGAAACTGGTGAACCAGATCACCATCGACGATCCCGGCGCGTATGAGAAGCCCTTCCAGGTGACCTTCACAGCCGAACACGCACCCGCTGGCGATGAGTTGATGGAATACATCTGCCAGGAAAACAACCAGGACGTCTCGCACCTGCAAGGCCCTACAACTGCCGGCGGCGACCCCAACCGGCCTTTGGGTACCCTGGGCCGGCGCTAAGCCCGAATCCCGTAGTCGTTCCACTCCGCAATCTTGCCGTCCTTGATGAAGAACACGCCCACCAGGCGATACGAGGGACTCGCAGCCGCGCGCGTGAAGCTGTCGATCCTCTCATTGATCACCATCGGCCCACGCGCCCAGCTATCCAGGATCTTGAATTCAATCTTGGAAGACTGCTCCACATAAGTCTTGATCCGCTCCACCGCAGCCGCACCCACTAGCGGCATCGCCGTCTCCGTAATCCTGTACGAGCAATTGGGAGCCATATACGACGCGATCTTTGCCATATCGCGCGTAGCAAACGCCGCGCAGAAATCCGCCACCAAAGTTAAATTCGCCGCTTCAGCCGCACTGGGCTCCGCAGCCATCGCCGGAGCCGCGAGCACTGCCCCGCCCATCAGGAATTGATAGCGCGTCATTTCAGCCCCTTCGATTTCGTGTCCCAGTTCGAATTTGTGCACAGATCGCAATTCTTGCCCACGAACATCTTGCCGGCTTTCTTGTCGCCCTTGAACGTCCACCGCAGCCAGTTCGAAGCGACATTCGCGAACTCCCCACCGCCCGGATGATAGACCGTCGCCGTATGGCCCGCATTGTGCCGAGCTCCATAAAACGTCGGCAGCTTGTCGACCCTATCGAACGTCGCCGCCGAAGCCGCCATCATAAAGTCCGGCTCGTGCCCGTTGATCAGCAGCACCGGTCCATGCAATTTCGCCAGCGCGTCGGCCGTGGGCTGCGTAGAGTTCGCCACTCCCGCGCCTTCCTGTACACCGGAGTTGAACACGCCAATCGTATTCACCCGCGGATCAGCCCCCAGCACGATCGACAAAAATCCTCCGCACGACTGCCCCATTACCGCGACCTTGTCCAACGCGATCTTCCCCTTCAACGCCGACTCCGCCCGAGCGTTTTCCTTCCCCGCCCAATCGATCGCCGCCCGCACGTCATCCGCCGACTCCGACCGCCGCGCCTCGCCCTGCACCGGCACAGTGCTCATCACCAGAAACCCGTGCGACGCAATCGTCGTCAAAAATCCCCCATACCGCGCACTGTCAATCGCGCATCCCCCGTTGCCCCACACCATCACCGGCAACGAGTCTTTCTTCGGGAAGCTTTCCAGCCCCGCCGGACGATACACTACCAGCCCCGCCGACCCAAACGCGCCTTCGGAAGTAACCTTGTAAGGCCCAGCCACAGCCAGCGGAGCCCCTTCGAGTGGCAACGTCCGCCCAATCATCTCAGGAGTGATCCCCGGCGGCTGCGCGATGCTTAAGCCAGCACCAACCAACAGCGTCGCGGCTACAGTAATAAAGATCCTATACATGGGCTATCTCCTCTGTGAGAGGGTATCAGGTTCGGATCTCAGTATCGCGCCATCTTGACAGGACCGAAGTAAGACGCTATCTTACAGGCGTGCGAACCACGATATCCTCCAAGGGTCAAATCGTCCTCCCCGCCGAATTCCGAACCCAGGACCGCATTGAGCCCGGTCAGGAATTCGACGTCGAACGCCTGGATCGCGGCGACTATCGCTTCGTCCGCCGCACCGCGCCCCCCAACGAAGGCGTCCTCGACTGGCTGCTGGCCTGTCCGCAAAAAGATTACTTCACCCCCATCGACTCTGAGTCGACCGATACCTTGTGAAGTACCTCGTCGACGCGAATGTTCTGAGCGAGCCCACCAAGCCCCACCCGGACCCTCGCGTAATCGACTGGCTCCGCGCACATGAAGCCGACATCGCCGTCGATCCCATCATCCTCGGCGAACTGCGCTTCGGAATTCTCATCCTTCCCAAAGGCAAGAAGCGAACAGCATTGGAGCGCTGGTTTGAAGCGGGCGTCGGCCGTCTCCACTGCCTACCCAGCGACGCGGCCACCGGCCTGAAATGGGCCGAACTCCTCGCCCGCCTCCGCGCGACAGGAAACGCGATGCCCGTCAAGGATAGCCTGATCGCCGCCACCGCTCTCGTTCATGGACTGACCGTCGTCACACGCAACCGCGCGGATTTTGCTAAGGCCGGAATACGGATCGTAGATCCTTTCAGCCACAAATAGCGTTGCGCCATTCCCGAAGCGCTATCGGTGAGACTTATTCGCTTCCGGTGGCTACGCTACAGCCTTCGACTAGATGCGCTTGAACTAGTCGACTTCAGTTCGGCGCAATATATCCTCTGCCCATGCCCGACAGTTGCTCGCTTTCCAGACCATGCGTCCCACTTCAAACGCCAACATACAGTCGGGCCGAATGCCAGAGTTGTCCAGAACAAGAGCTTCGTCTGCCAAACGAATCGCCTCGGGGGCGCGGATCAGACTGCGTCCATAGCGGCGTCGGATATCTGCATCGGGAATATCATGACCTCCCTGCGTCACTCGCAGCCGCACGCGTTCCACATGCAGTTCGGGATCTCCAAGTGCCACATACACGAGAAGCGTCCGGTATCCAGCGTCCTTTGCACGCCGCATTACCGCAATCGCGCCATGCCCCGCTAACGTACTCTCGACGACGAAGCTTGCGTGGGTAGTGATGTTGTAGCTGCATCGCCGTATGGCCTGCCTGGCAGCCGCAACAGCAGCGAGCGCGGGTTGCTCCGGTCGAATCGTCCGTGCAATTGCGTCCGGGTCAACAATCTCCGTGATGCCAGGGAAACGAATAGACGCCGTAAGTGTACTCTTGCCGGAACCGTTCGGACCCGCAACCAAAATGAATGTGGGCACGTTATGCGGACGCGGTCACAAGTTCCGTCAGCACCACGCGATGGGATTCGCGAGGTTGTCCCGCATCCAACCGCACCTCAAACCGCCGCCCGTCAGGCCGCTCTTCTACGTAGCGACCTTCTGTATCCCGAAATACTACAGTCTGGCCCGCAACCAAAGCGTCCCGTCGCGCGCGCAGTCCAGCATCAGCCGCATCGAGGGCGAACTGTTCGGTCAGAATGCTGAAATCCGGCATCGCCTTATTATCCCATCATCGAAGATCGCACAGCCGTAGACTTCCTAAGGCCGATGGCAGTGAGTTGTCGACGTGGGCCCCTCTGCGCGCACGGCACGTACTCCGGCTGATATAACTCGGCACCCGCCGCACAGGATCTTTCGACTTCCCCAAACCCCCTCCTTCCACGCGACCGCGTGCACGGGTCATCTCTTACCATCACAATCAAACTTACGAGTATCTGCGCTTGATCGGGTAGACGAAACGGGGCTGGCTACTGGGCACGCGCTCCATCTTCGGACACGTCTGCATAATCGACAATCAAGGGCCGATGATCGCTGTAATCTTTCCACTCTTCGTTCGAACCCAGCTTTACAGATGCCAATTGCCCGACCCAGCTTTTCGGCATGAAGCAGTAATCAATATGGTAGGGTTTCGCAGAATTTCGATGCATGAAAAAGGTTGGGCGAGTCTCTGCGCCATGCTCTTCGTTATGGAACATGTGATACGCGCTCGTAACTCCTAGAGATGAGAGCAGGTTCACTAAGCCGCTGTGGTTGAGGCCCGGAGGACGCTTGTAGTCCCAGATCGTATTCGAGTTGAGATCGCCAATGAGGAGGGTTGGACCTTCCTCAAACATATCGCGGTAAATCTCAACGCTGCGAATGGCTCCCCTCACATCGCGATATCCGCGGTCGGCCTTCGCCCACGCAACAAGCATATTGAAGCTCTGAGGTCCTCGTACCTCGACAGGGAAAAAGAAGCTCGGTACGTTCTCACGTGGCGGCAATGCACGAATTTCATACGAGCCAAAAGCCTGGACGCTCAATCCCTGCCGAGAATTATCACCAAACCACAGCGTCTTCGGTAGCGGTAGTTTCGGTTGGGCACACTCCTGCAGCACGGCGATATCGGGCCGCAGCGAGTCAAGAAGGATCGACTTCTTTTCGAATGGTCCGCGATGGCAATTCCACGTCACAATCCGCATGGCGTCCCCTCACCGCGACCGATTCGCCTCCACCGCCCCCGGCGGCTCCTGATACCCATTCTTCTCCAACGCTAACTCCGGCCGCAGCGCACACGGCACACAATCCGGCTGATACAACTCCGGCACTCGACCGCTCACCGGATTCGTGTAACTGAACCACATCGGCAGAATCGTCGGCCACGCCCACGTCTCGCCCGGCCCTCCGGAAAAATGCTCCTCGCGCTTGCCGATCGACACCAGCGTCACATCCACGTTCGCGGGAGCCGCCTTGGCCTTCGCCTTTCCCGCATCCACCGGCGCCCGTCGCACCGGATCCTTCGCCTTCGCCCACACCCCGTCCTTCCACGCGACCGGCGTGACGAATGGCTCATCCAGCGTCAACTCCCAAATCTTCCACGAGCCATTCTCCAACACATACCGATCGTGATACATGCCGCCCCAGAAACTCGCGCCGAAAAAATCGCCCGCCTTGCCCACCGCCTTGCCCGTGCGCGGCTGGAACAAGCGAAACCGCCCGCTCGCCGACCGTCCGTCGTCCGAAACAAACACCACCGGCTGCATCAACCAGTGATACGAAATGCCCGCCTGCTTGTCCGGCCCCTTGCCCCGCACCCGAGCCGCGATCAGCCGATCCCGACCAATGTGATAGCCGCTGAACGGCGTCTCCTTGAATCCCTTCGACGCCATCGTGTTCGCCCAACCCGCATTGTCCGAATCATCGACGTAGTAGCCGTAGGTCGCGGAAATATTGAAGACGCCATCATACGCAGTCGAGCGAGCCAACTTGCGCCGCGCTTCCTCCACCGTGATCGCCGCCGTCTTTCCCGCCCCAATCGCACTTGTGAGCACGCTAGCCGCGACCAACTTCGCGCTTCCCGCCGCCTTCACGACCTTCCCCGTAACCGGATGCACAGCAGCGAACGCCGGCATCACGACGCCAACCTCGGTCGCTTTTGCATCCGGAGCATTCGCCCCCGTCGGCACAGCATCCACGATCCGGCTGTGTCCCCAACCCACAAAAATATCCGTCTTCACCAACGGAAACCGCCGCATCTCGCGAATCTTCCACACCCCGTCCTCTTTGACGAAGCGATTGTAGAAAGTCGCGACCTCCCACCAGCCCTTCTCCTGATCCGCCTCCCCCAACATCCCGAGCTCAATCCCGCGCGCGAACGCCTCGTTCCCACCCGCGGCAATCGTTACCGTCACGTCATTCTGCACGCGATCATTCAGTTGCCCGTGCGTCAACCCAGCCGGACCCATCGTCTGCAACCAACGCCGCACGCCCGCCGGACCACGCCACACTCCCTGACCCGCGACTTCCACTACGCCGTCCTGCGCGAACAGATCGACCACGTCGTCCCACATCTTCCGATCCTGATAGAAGCCGTACGCTCCTTGCAGATTGCGAACACGATCTTCGTCATTCAGAATCTCGATGCGCTTCTGCAACGAAGCAAGCGTAGCTTTGCTCACCGGCGCTACACCCACTGCGGGAGGAATCGGAATCCCCGCCGTCTCCGTATCGAAGTGCTTCGGGACCACCGGCAAATCGCCGCCACCCCAGTTGGTCCAGCCCACTTCATATGGACCGTCGTATTGCGGAAAATAACGCGCCGTCGCGATCTTCCACACCCCGCGCTCGCGCACGTAGTCGTTCTCGAAAACCCCGCCCTCGATCTGCGCCTTCCCACCGTGCCCGTGGAAAATAATCGCCTGCCACCGACCCTTCGCGCTCTCCCCATCCACGGAAAGATTTACCACCGGAGCATCGATGAACATCGTCGAAAGCCCACCCGCCGTCAGGCCCTCTTTGTCACCGCCATACCGCGCACGCAGGAAACTAGCGATCGCCGCAGGACCCTTCGCAGTCTGCGCCGCCTGCACCATCCCGTCGAACACGAAGCTCCCGCTTGGACCAAACAACGCCCCCGCGTCGGTCCACAATCCGTACTGTGCATACTGCGCGTAGCTGCTCTGCAGCGTCTTCACCGCACGAACGCTCTCCGCCCGATCCACATCGCGAGCCAGCGAGTCTAGCACCGTGTCGGCGTAAATAGGTGATAGAAAAACGGCTAGCGTGGGAATAATGAGGGTGAATGGGCGCGGCATGGGGACTCTCCTGAGCGACCCATTTTCGCAGAATTCACCCTCGTTTTCAGCCCTACGAGCCGGGAACGACTAAGCCCGGTGGCTCAGTTCGTCTGCACACCCCGGGTGCCCGCAACCGCAAGAGAGCTCGACCGTATCCTTGGCATCGTGGCAGTATGGGCTGCAATAGGAATCGTCCTCGGTCACGCTGCAATTGCAGGCTGGATGTTCGCACGTCTTTTGTTTTGGCATACTCGGTCCTCTCACCAGTTAGATCCTCAACCCTCGTTACTGTTTCCCGGGCGAAACAACTCTCGCGCCGGAATAGTCACCAAGTTATGAGGATTCAAAGAATAGTCGTCTGCACCGCGATTCTGGGGACGACCATGTTGGCGGCAGGTGCGCAAGCGAAGCAAGCCCGCAAGACCCAGCCGACCTACGAAGTGTCCGTGATCCAGGACGCCGCCACCCAGCCCGACCTCGCACCAGGCGCAGACGGATCAGCGGTCCTACGCGCGCAAATTCTCCTCGATCGTTCACACTTTTCCGTCGGCGAGATCGACGGGAAGATTGGCAAGAATACTGAGGTCGCCCTCAGAGGTTTCAGAATGAAGCACCAACTACCACGCGCGAAGGAGATCGCTGTCGATCAAGCCGTGTGGAACGCACTCAGTCAGGATAAGGAACCCGTGCTGCAGGAATACCAACTGACCGCCGCCGACCTCAAGGGTCCATTCGTCAAGATCCCCGCGAACATGGTCGCCAAGGCCAAGCTAAAACACTTGGGCTACGCATCGCCACTGGAAGGCGTGGCGGAGAAGTTTCATATCTCACCAGCTTTGCTTGGCCAGCTGAATCCGAAGAAATCCTTTCGGAGGGTTGGCACGAAACTCATGGTGCCGAATGTGCAGGCGGTCGCTACGACACCGGTAGCGAAAGTGGTTGTTTCGAAATCAGGAGGCACCGTGACCGCGTTCGACGAAAGCGGTATGGTCCTCGCCCAGTATCCCAGCAGCACCGGGTCCGAGCACGACCCTCTCCCCATCGGCGAATGGAAAGTAACGGGCGTTTTCAAGAACCCGACATTCCACTACAACCCGGATTTATTCTGGGATGCGAAACCGGATCAGACCAAAGAAACCATCGCGCCCGGCCCCAGGAATCCCGTCGGCCTGGTATGGATAGATCTTTCCAAGGAACACTACGGAATCCATGGCACCCCATCTCCGTCAACAATCGGCTATGGGGAGTCACACGGCTGCATCCGATTAACGAATTGGGACGCCCTGGAATTGGCAGGAATGGTGAAAGCAGGGACGCCCGTGAGCCTGGTGGATTAATCGTGCGGACACTATGTCTAGCCGTTGTTATTAGCTGCGCCGGTTCATCGCAATCACTTCCTCTGGAACAACGCGCTCTGGAAATGCCCGTGAAAGGGATGCGTCTAGCTGACCTCACGGACACATTCTCAAGCCGCAGGGATGGGACTCGCCAGCACGAAGCCACCGACATCCTCGCCGCCCGGGGAACGCCCGTCGTAGCCGTGGAAGATGGAACCATCAAACAGCTCTTCCTGAGCAAAGCCGGCGGCATCACCATCTACCAGTTCGATCCCTCGGAACGCTACTGCTACTACTACGCTCATCTCGACCACTATGCTGCCGGTATGCAAAACGGCACCAAAGTGAAAAAGGGAGACGTGATCGGGTATGTCGGGACCACTGGCAATGCGGGACCCAACAATCCGCATCTTCATTTCGAAATTACGATCGTCCGGGCCAACAAACAATATTGGGGCGGGGTCCCCATTGACCCCTACCCCATCCTGCGTTCTGCGTTCGAGCGAGCCCGTCGTCTCAATTAATAGCGGTAGCCGTTCCCGCCGTCATAGCCCCGGTTCGCCCGATACTGTCGCAAGTCCTGCACGTCGCGATACAGCGTGGTCCGCGCAGCTGGAGGAATGCGGTTTGAATCCGCCAAGTGGTCCATCGTCTCGATGATGTGGTCCAGCTTGCCCTTGTCGAAGCGCCCCTGCGACATCCGCTGCTCGAACTCCCGCAAGTTCCGCGTCAGGTCATTCACACGCCCAAAGTCGCGCTTGTCCAGACGAAGACCCGCCAACCGATTCACATCCGCCTGCGCCCGGTCGATCACATCGAACCGCTGATTCTGGCCTTGCGGATAGCGATCATTCCCGCGGAACCCGCCATTGCCAAAATTTCCGTTCCGATTCTGTGCCTGCGCCATCCCCACGAAAGCCAGCGCTCCTACCAATGCCAGTTGTTGTAAGCGTCTCATTTTCATTCACCTTCCTTGCCCCTAAGAACTGCAAGTAGAGCGCCAATCCCCAACGGCATGAGATTCAATCACTTATGCGCAAACACGCGCCTGGACCGTGGCCCCTTAACACCAGCCTGGTGGATTTGAACCGCGTCCACCCGAGCGCCTCGCTCGGAATCAGCTACCCTTGAAATTCGGATCGGTGTGCGGCTGGAACAAACAATGCTTCGAACACGCCCGCGACAAACGCTATCGCGCACGTTAGCATTTGCCTTCGCCTCCACCCTCCTCCTCGCCCTCACCGCCTACGCCTTCCAACGCCCCTTCCGCATCTACCCGAGCCTCGAACCCTACGACAACGTCCCCATCCCCGAAGGCGGCGACCGGCCCAGCGAACTCGTCTTCGGACGCCTCATGTATCCGTCCTCGCCCCGAGCCCGTTTCGGCGGCTACGGCATCTGGACGCAAGGCGGCACCAGTTGGACTGTCGACTACCCGCGCGGCGACCGCCACTTTACCGCCGCCCTCCAGCGCCTCACCCGCGTCGACATCCGCCCTCTCGAACAGCCCGTCAATCCCGACGACGGAGATGACATCTACAACTGGCCCTGGCTCTACGTCGACCTCCCCGGCAGTTGGGATCTGACTGATGCGCAAGCCACGAAGATCCGCGACTTCCTGCTACGCGGCGGCTTCCTCTATGCCGACAACTTCTGGGGACCCGACGAGTGGGAGATCTTCGAGGAAGGCATGCACCGCATCTTCCCCGATCGCGAGATGGTTGATCTCGATGGCGACCACAATATCTTCCACGCCGTCTTCGACACCGGCGACCGCTATCAAATTCCCGGCCAGTGGGCCACCCGCCGAGGCGCAATGAACCGCAACGGCGGCGTGGTTCCGTATTGGGGCGGAGTCTACGACGACAAAGGAAGAGTCGTCGTCGCCATCACCTTCAACAACGACGTAGGCGACTCCTGGGAATTCGCCGACGACCCCAGCTATCCCGAACACTATTCCGCCCTCGGCCTGAGGCTCGGCGCGAATTACGTGGTGTACGCCCTGACGCACTAGCATCTCCCGCCCTTTCCACTCCTTCCGTCCGCACCCATCGCCTCGCACCCATCCCACACGCTACACCTGACTGTAAGGAAGCCCCATGCCCACCTCCGACAAACAACTCGCCGCCAACCGAGCCAACGCGCAAAACTCCACCGGCCCCCGCACCCCCGAAGGCAAATCCCGAGCCGCCCGCAACGCCCGCAAACATGCCTTCGCCGGCGCCTACTTCGCCATAGTGAAGCTCGAAGACCGCGAAGCTGTAGACCACCTCCGCGCCGATCTCATCACCGTCTTCCAACCCGCCAACTCCCAGGAACTCTTCGCCCTCGAACGCATCGCCATCGCCCAGCACACCCTGCTCCGCATCGCCCGCTTAGAAGCCGGCTTGGGCACAACCGCCCTCAATGAGACCTTTGAGACGTTTACCAGAACGCCCTTCGAACCCCTCCACGAGGATCTCCAGGTCGACCCCCAAGATGTGCGCGAGCAGAACCGAGCCTACCGCCTCGCCCACGGCTTCCGCACCATGACCCGCGAAACCCCCACCACCTGGACCCTCTTCCTCCGCTACCAAGCCCAAGCCGAACGCCACTACCGCCGAGCCGTAGAAGATTTCGAACGCCTCCAAAAGCTCCGCCCAACGCTACTCATTGACGATTCCCCAAACGAACCCATTTCCACACCCCAACCCCAAGAAGATGCACCTAGTTCCGCGTCGGAAACCGAACCCATTTCCGGCGTGGTAGGGCAGGCCCTCGGCCTGCGGCGGCCTCCCAGGCCGCCTGCCCAGCCGCGTGCGTCAGCGCGCGGGTGCGACGTCATGCCTCGCCACCAAACTCGGTCGCGAGAATACTCAAAACCTGCCCACGTAAACTGGGAATGTCCGTTATCGCCAAAACCTCATCTTTGAGAAAGGCGTCCTCGGTGGTCGCAGAAACAATGGCCTCGATCTTGCCGCAGGTCGAAAGAGGTTGCGGAAAAAGGGCCGACAGGCTGAAGCCTGT
>JBDSXJ010000031.1:0-67496 GCA_039926185.1 Bryobacteraceae bacterium
CCGCCAACGCCTGCCGGCTTTGCATCTGATCGCGGGCGATGCAACGGCTATGAAGTATCCGGCCGACTGGTTCGAACTGGCGATGGAGTCTACCATGTTTATTCAGATGACCGACGAATCCATGGCCCAGGGAATTGCTGAAGAAATGACGCGCGTGGTGAAGCCCAACGGCTACATCATACTCACCGATTGGCGTTATGGCTTCGGACGCAAGGGGTATGTGGCTCTCTCCCCGCGGCGGATCGCCCGCCTTTTCCATGTGGGAACGCGGACGTCGGTCGTCTGCTGGACCCACGGCGCGCTGCTACCCCCCCTGGGCCGATTCCTGTCCCGCTACCTTCCCTCACTGTATTTCCCGATTTGCCGCATGCTTCCATTCCTGGTGGGACAGACGACGGTGATCCTGCGTAAGGCTGCGTAGGGTTAACATATACGTGGACGTATCGGCGCATGCCCCAGATCGCCTTTTACCTCGACGAAGGAACCGCCCAGAAGCTGCAAGCGTCGGTGCGCAAGGCTGGCGTCTCCAAGAGCCGTTGGATCGCGGACGCCGTCCGAATTGCTTGGCATCAGCCCCCGCGTCTACAGCCGCTGGGAGACCGGCGACGTCACCCCGCACTTCGACACGATCGTCAAGCTCGCAGACACCCTGAGTGTCAGTCTCGATGAACTGGCTGGAAGGAAGGACGTGCGCAGCGAAACGGCCATCAAAAACCCTGAGCTCAGCCGCTTGTACAAGAAGGTCGACCACCTCGCCGACGAGGATCAACGGGCCCTGGTGATTGTGCTGGATTCTTTAGTCAAACGCTCCAGGGTGAGTAAGGTTATGCAGGAGTTGTAGCGGCGGGATTTCTTGTCCACCTGCGGAGGAGCCGGTTCCCGATGAACGTACACGCCGCTACGATACATGCCCCTCCCATCTGCACGGGCACTTTTGTAGCTGAAGTCCACCCATCCGCAAAAAACTGGACATGCAAGACGAACAGCAAAGCTGCGATCACGGGGTAGGCCCGCAGGTTGTTGCTCCGCCACGACACTCTAAAGATTCCCGTTGTTAGCAGGTATCCAGATCCAAACATGAACACAAAGAGAGTTGCTACGAATACGAGGCCTAAGTCGTCTGCAAAGCGGCTCTGTCCCTCGTCCCGCCAGAGGATCGTAAGGAACACCGTGAGTAGAAGCGCCTCGCACAACGTCTCAAGCGACCAGATACCAGCTTGCTTTAATGTTCGCGACATCCCTGTAAGGTCCTGCCATCGCCGATATCTCCGAGAACGTCGCATCCCCCGGTTTCTCGGATATGCTGGATCAGAGCATTACCAATAGCTTCACGATCACGCTGCTTTGAAAAATCGATGTTCCGGCCAAGCTTCGTCCTAACGCCATCTAAAACCCCTAAGTAGGCCTTGTCAGTTCCCACCGCTAAACTGCGCAACGCATCTGTCGGATTGAGACCAGCGTTACTCTCCGCGATCAACAGCAGATAGGCGGCAGGATCCGACTTCTTTAACTTGTCGAGGTTCCCTTGTACCCGCGATTGTTCCTTATTGACCAGCCTCGCATCGAGATCAGAACCAGTCAAAGTCCCCGCTCTGATGTCGGCCACTATGCCGTGATTCATTTGCAGAAGATCCTGACCAATCGCTTGCACGGACTGTTGAGTAGTTCCCGAAATTTGCGGCATCAAGCGACTGATGAAGCCGCAGTAGCCGATGTCTGAGCTTGCAAGAGCCTGAGATACAGCGGATGCCGCCGCGAAACACCGCGTCTGCCCTTTCACGGAAGCGTCAATCTGCGCGTACTCCGCTGCCCGGCTGCAGAATGCGCTCGACTGGTTGACTGCGAAACAGGCGGTGCCATCTAGATCGATGTTCGCAAGCGGATTATTGCGAACGTACCCGTACAAGTTCCAGCTTTGCGGGTCCCCCGCATGTTGGTCCGCGAAGGCCCGATCTGGGCTGGTAAACCTGCCCTGGGCCGAACTCAACATTCTAGCCTCAGCAAAATCCAAGCAGGTCTCTTGATCGGGGAAGTGGCCAGTGAACACGACCGTGTACGTCGTAGACCTAGTTACCGCATCGTAGGCTTCGACCCGCATTTACGGGAGCGCGAAGACGTAGACGGCGGTGTGGTTTAACGCGCGCTTGAGTTCGGGGGCCCGTAGGCTGACCAGGCCGTTGGTCATTACACCTTCACCGGTGAGGATCGCAATGTACTGCTTGCCGTTCACCGCGTAGGAGATCGTGCTCACCGAAACGCTGCCGCCTACCAACTGTTCCCACAGCTGCTTGCCGGTTACGGCGTCGTAGGCGTGGAAGCGGCGATCGGCGTCGCCCCAGAAGATTAGGTTGCCGGCGGTGGCGAGGACGGCTCCGTTGGAGGGGGCGCGTTGCTCGGCGAAGTGCAGAATTTCGCCGGTTTCCATGTTGATCTTGGCGATGCCGTTGAGCTTCTGCGGATCGGCACCCGGACGAGGCACGCTCTCGCGCTTGCCGCCTTCCACGTTGTCCAGGCAAACGTCGATGTAGGGAACGTACATCGAATTGGTCAGCGGGGAATATGCGGTGGGCCAGTAGCTGCGGGTGTTGAAGAAGCAAATCGTCTTCTCTTCACCTTTGGTGCGGAAGATCAAATCCTTGTTGAGCGTGGTGCGGCCGGTGTTGACGTCGATATCCTTCAACCAGAAGTTGGGGGTGTCGTAGGGGAAGGGCGTGGCCCACAGGAACTCGCCGGTCATGCGGTCGAGGGCGAAAATGCCGCCGGGTTCGCCGGCTGCGAAGACCACGTCGCGCTGTTCACCTGGCTTGATCTTGGGATTGATCCACTTCAGGAACTTCGGATTGGGATTCATCTTCGTCTTGATCAACGTGCGCTCATTGGTCCAATCTTCGTCCCAATCGTCGCCGGGGAGGTGCTGGTAATACCAGAGGAGCTTGCCGGTGTTGGCGTCGAGCGCGAGCGTGGAGTTGCTGTAGAGGTCGGCGGGGGCGGACAGGCCGATGTCATCCGGATTGCCGTTGTGGCGTGCGAGGCGGCTGTTCGGGGTGGGGTTCGCGACGCCGTAGTACACGATGTTCTTCACCGGATCGTAGGATCCCGGCGAGCCCCAAGTGGAGGCGGTGCGCTTGGCGTCGGGCACGGTGCCCCAGGTGTCGCCGCCGGGTTCAAACGAGCGAGCTGCGGTGAAGAACTTCCACAGTTCCTTGCCCGTCTTGGCATCGTGCGCGGCGATGTAGCAGCTGTCGCTGGTGCCGTTGCAGGTACCGCTGGAAATGATTTTGTCGCCGGCCATGATGCTGCCGGAGCTGTTGCCTCGACCGGGCGTTGCGGCTTCCCAGCGCAGTTCGCCAGTGCGGGCGTCGATGGCGACCAGTTTGTTGTCGCCGGCGGTGTACATGATCAAATCTTCGTAGATCGAAAACGCCTTGGTGCGTTGATTGGTGCCGCCGCGTTCGAACTTGCGGACGTATTCCCAGATGAGGTCGCCGTTGGTCGCGTTGAGGGCTTGCACGCCGCCCGTGGAGGTCATGATGTACATCACGCCGCCGCGTACGATGGGGGTGCTTTCGACGGTGCCGACGGGCATGCCTCGGGTCCAGGCCATGCGCAACTGGCCGACATTCTTGGTGTTGATCTGGTTCAACGGGCTGAAACGCTGGTCGTCATAGGTGCGGCTGAAGCTGAGCCAGTCATTCGGGCTCGGGTTGGCGAGCTCTTCCTTGGTCACCGGCTTGTAGTTCTGCACCGCTTGCTGAGCGAACGAGGTACCCACCGCCAGTGCGGCCATCAAAAATACTCTGGACATGCTCGGTAGTGTATCGCATTGCTTACAATTCGAGTAGGTCCCCCCGGGTACTCTATGACACCGCGCACACGAGTTTGGTTGTGGCCGAATCTGCTGAGCTTGGATGCTCCGCTGGTGGCGCTGTTGTGGCAGGTGCTGTTTATTCGATGCTTTCATGCCAGTGCGGGGGTGGAAACTACTATCTTGCTGGCGCTGGCGGTGTGGCTGATCTATGCAGCGGATCGGACGTTGGATGCGCTGCGGGGGGCCGGGACCGCGCCTCGGCACGAGTTTTATCGGAGGCATTGGCGGGCGGTAGTTCCTGTATGGATCGTGCTACTGGTGGCGGGAGCGTGGATCGCTTGGAGCTATTTGCCGGAGGCCCTGTGGACTCGCGGGCTGTTGGTCTCTGCGGGTGCGGGGGTGTATTTAGGCGCAGTTCATGGGGCTCCGCAGTGGTGGCGACGGTCGGGGCCGAAGGAGGCAGCTGTCGGCATCGTATTCGCGCTGGGCGTGTCGCTGGCGGCTTGGCCGATGGTGCGGACGTGGATCGACGGGCTCGCGATCGTGCTGTTTTGTTTGCTGTGCTGGATGAATTGTGTGGCCATTGAGGATTGGGAACACGGTGGGCGAGCTCGTGCGGCGGTGATCGGCGGGGCAGGTTTGGTGGCGATGATCGCGGTCGTGCTGTTGCGTGAACAACGGCCTGTGATCGCTTGCGCGGAAACGGCGAGCGCATTGGGACTGGTTGTGCTGGATCGCTACGCCGGTCGCATTTCGCGCGATGCGGTGCGGGTTCTGGCGGATGTGGCGCTGTTAAGTCCGATTCTGTTTCTGCACGTCGCGGGGAGCGTCGCGTGAACTGTGATGGTGTGGCTCCTTACTATGCCGCCCTGGAGTTCGCGGTTTTTGGGCGGATGTTGGAGAATTGCCGGTTTCATTTTCTGCCTGAGCTTACGGGTGTTCGGCGGGCGTTAGTCATGGGGGATGGCGATGGACGGTTTCTGAAGCGGCTGCTGGCGGCGTGTCCGGGGGTGCGGGTGGACTATGTCGATTGCAGTGCGGCGATGCTGGCGAAGGCTAGACTGGCCGCGGGTTCGGAACAGGTGGCTTACCATTGCCTCGATGCGCTCACCGAGGAGCTTCCCTCGGCTGACTATGATCTCGTTGCCATGCATTTCTTCTTGGATTGTTTTGGGCGGGAGCAGCAGGCGGCGATGGTCGATAGAGTTGCGGGTGTCGCGCCGCGCGCTCGATGGTTAATTTCGGAATTTCGGGTGCCGCGGAATCGGTGGCTCACTGGCCCGGGCCGGGGGCTGATTGGGGTGATGTATGGATTTTTTGGAGTGGCGACGGGACTGAGGACACGGGGGCTGGTGGATCATCGGGGGGTTGTGGGGGGTGCGGGATTTAAACTCGCGGCTTCGGTGGAATTTGGTGGGGGGCTTGTGGTTTCTGAATTGTGGGCGCCAGGGTGTCGAGAAAGTCTCGACACGGCACGCGTAGGCGCGTGCGCTACGTTAGGGGACTAGAATAGAGGCTTGGACCTCGAAAAAACATTACTGCGCAAGGTGGGCGAGGCGGTCACGCGCTTCAAGATGATTCGCGAAGGGGACCGCGTGGCGGTGGCTGTCTCCGGCGGCAAGGATTCGATGACGATGCTGGAAGCGTTGATCCTCCTGCGGGATCGGGCGCCGATCAACTTCAGTGTTGTCGCGTTCACCATCGAGCAGGGGAAGTTTCTTGCGCCGATTGAGCCGGTGGGCGAATACGTGAAGTCGCGCGGGATTGAGTGGACTTACTACCGCGATTCTCCCTCGTTCCGTTTGATCGAAGAGCAGCCGGATCATGGTTGCGACATGTGCAGCCGATTTCGACGTCGCGCGGTGTATCAAATCGCTCGCGAGTTGGGATGCAATGTTATCGCGTTTGGACACACGGCGGATGATTTCTGCGAGTCGTTCTTACGCAACGCAATGTTCACGGGACGGGTTAGCGGGCTGCCGGCGATCACGTGGTCGAGCCAGAAGGATTTCCGATTGATTCGTCCGCTGGTATTCGTGACCGAGGACATCACGCTGAAGTACGCGCAGTCGCTGGGAGCGCCGGTGATTCCGTGCGGCTGCTCACAGAAGACGGGAACGGTGCGGCGATCTTTGCGCGACGTGCTGAGCGATCTGGAGCAGGATTATCCGCGGCTGAAGGAATCGCTGCTCAGCGCGATGGGCAATATTGAGACCTCGCGCATGCTGGATACGCGCTACCTATCCCTGGACGGGGACGAGGAAGAACCGGTGGCTGCCGGATCGAATCCCTTCCGAGTGTTGAACGGTGATCTATAGGCAGGTTGCGGCCGCGTGTGCCGCGGGGCATCTGCTTCGACTGCGGATCGTGAGCCACCGATCGACATCAGAATCTGGCTGTTGAAGCTATCCGGTCCGCCGATGTCGATATATTGGTCGCCGGCGGGAACGCCAGCGGGGATCTCGAAGTTCAACTGGTAGAGGCCTCGCAAAGTTGGTGCCAGGCCCGCGTAAACGACTTTTGCACTGCGATTCGCGACGCTGACATCAATGAATTCCACGGCCTCGGCTAGCGGATTCAAAGGACCCGCGGCACCGTTGGCGACTTGTGGATTGGTGAGTCCCAGGCCGGTGAGGTAGACGGCGATTGTTTCGCCGGGCCTCGCTGGATTGAGCGGGGTGACTAACGAATAGTCGGGATGCAGAGCGGCGGCATACCCGAGACCGGTAGGCGGCACGGCGAACACGCCTGGGGCTGTTTTATTCACGTAGACGGTCACGCGGTTGCTGGTGACGGCGCCTCGGATGACCTGGATCTCGGCCACACCCGGCTGCGTTTCATAGGGTACGATCGCCGAAATCTGACCGGGCGTTACCACATAGATCGGAGCGTTGCGTCCGTTGATGCGAACACTGACACCGCCGAGCGTGAACGGGAACGTGGCATCGACATTGTCACTGGTCGCGAAGCCGGTGCCGAAGAGCGTGATCAATTCTCCGGGCGCGAGGCCCGTAGTGAACGGCGTGAAGCTACCTGCGTTCACTACGCCTGTGGGATTCAAGTAGATTCCCGTCCCCGAAAAAGTCGGGGCCTTGATCGCGACGTTGAGGCCCAGATAGTCGAGGCGACCGAAGCCGATACGGAAGGTGCCATCGGTAGCGACGAAGTTTTGAAGCCCAAGGAAATCGTCGTGCGCTCCCGACGCGGAGAGGTTGTAGATATCGGAGTAGGTGTATTCGTAAGGCGCATCCGGCGCGGTCTGAATCCGCTGGTGGCCGATCAGGCTCTTCACGGAATTGACGACATTGAACGCACCGTAGTAGGAACCCAGGACCGCCGTGCCCGAGGGCAAGGTCGAGCGCTTCACGTCCATGCCGGCCTGATAGTAGAGGCCATTGTAGGAGGTGGATGCGGCGGTGGGCGTGCGAATACCGACGAACATATCCCAGCCATTGGTCGAGCCGCCGAAGATGAACTGGCCGTTTTCGGAAACAAACAGTTGCTGTGAACCGGAAACAAGATCGGTCGAATTTTTCGTGCCGAAATTGAGCGTGCCGATGCCGTTGGCGAAGGAGTAGCTGGCATTGGAGATGGTCTGCGTTCCGGGCGAGTAGTTCCCGGCAACGAAGCCACTGACGGCGACCGAACCGAGGCTGCCTGCGCCATTGGGCAAGATCTGATAGGTTGCGTCGCGAATTTGCGTCAGGCTGGTGGCGGGGAGATTCATGTAGGCGAGCGTGTAGCGCTGATTGAAGGTCGCGGTGGTGATGGGCGTCGCAGCCTGCTTGGCGGCGATGAAGAGGTCGTTGAAGCCGCTTTCTGTGGTGCTGCCAATGAAAACGCCGTTGGCGACCGAGCCGTAGATGATGTCTCCGTCGTCGGACACGCGGCGGATCAGGCCGAAGCCGCTGGCGGTGATCGTGTAGGTCCCGGCGCGAACGTAGTTCCGAACAGCGTTGGTGCGTGAACTGTACTCGCTGGCCGACATCTGATAGTTGCCGCGGCCGTCGAAGGTGATGGTGCCGTACTGGCTGGCCGCCTCATTCAGGTCATTGGTCGCCTGCAGGTCCGTGATCCACAGGGCCTCGCGGAAGTTGTAAGTGCCGGACAGCATGCCGTTTCCAGTAGAGTCGAGCTCAGGTTGTTGGGCAAAAAGGGGAGCGATCGCGAGTAGAAATAGTCCAAGACGTTTCATGAATTCCTGTGAGTGGGACGCGGGCAGCGAGATGACGTTTCATTCATTTTCGCATCCCCTAAGACTAAAGACGAGCGGGGCGCGGAAATAGTCTGGAGAGGGAGTAGGTTGGGTTACGGAAGAACGAGGGAAACTACTTGCCTTCTTTGTCGATCATCATCTCGCTGGCGGAACTGAGCACCAGACCGAGGATGAGCGTCATGATCACGCACGTCATAAACGACGGGCCGACGTTCATGAACAGCGAGAGCACGGCCAGCGCGCCGCACCCATACATGAAGTACTTGATGAGCCCCCGGAACTTCGCCTTGGCGTCGAACTTGGGCTTACCGTCCGATACGTCGGTGCCGCAATTGAGGCATTGTTTCTCGCTGGGGATCATTGTGGCTTCGCAGGTTCGGCAACGTTGCATCATATGGTGTGTCGCCACAATGGACGTAGCTAAAGTCTAGCCCCTGCAATCAGATCCGTCCATGAGGTAGAAGCCTTAGCGTATGGTACGCTCCACCCTTCAGTCGCTAAGATGGAGGTTTACTTTCATGCTGCCTGCCCTTATCGAATTCGACCATATTTCCATCATGCGGGGCGAAACGCTCGCCCTCAATGACGTCAGCCTCCGCATCGAGGCCGGAGAACATTTAGCCATCCTGGGGCCGAACGGGTGTGGCAAATCGACGCTGATCAAGGCCATCACGCGCGAATGCTACCCGGTGATGCAGCGTGACGGGGTGTCGATTGAGCACTCGCTGAAGATTCTGGGGCGGGACCGATGGAACGTGGTGGAGCTGCGAAGTATGCTCGGGATCGTGTCGAGCGACCTGATGACGGCCTGCTCGAATGATGCGACGGGGCGGGATATTGTGCTGTCGGGATTCTTTTCGAGCATCGGCATTTGGCCGCACCACGAGGTTACTCGGGAGATGCAGGAGAAGACGGAGCAGGCGCTGGCGTTGATGGAAGTTTCGCACCTGGGCGACCGGTGGACGGATGAGATGTCTTCGGGTGAGGCTCGGCGGATTCTGCTCGCGAGGGCGTTGGTGCATCAGCCTAAGGCGCTGATCCTGGATGAGCCGTCGACGGCGCTGGATCTGTTCGCGCAGCATGAGCTCCGCGAGATTCTGCGGAAGTTGGCGGCGACGGGAATTGGGATCGTGATGGTCACGCACCATCTCTCTGATTTGATTCCGGAGATGACGCGCGTGATCTTGATGCGCGGTGGGAAGATCGTTGCGGATGGTCCCACGGGGGAGACGCTGACGTCGGAGGGTCTGTCGTCGCTGTTCGGGCTAAAGCTCGATCTTATGGAGCGCAACGGCTATTACAACCTCTGGTAGGTGTTTTCCGAGGACCCTTAGATCGGGAGTTGTGGTGTCTAACACCGATCTCTTAGTAGGATTTCGCGATCACTACGCGGCGGTCGACGGTTTCGCCGGTAAGGATGCACTTGCCGGGTCCGTCGAATTCATCGACCGAGGGGATGTTGCGCACGCTGGCTTTGAACTCCTTGATGCGAGCGTCGTTTGCGGGATCGTCCTTTAAGTGAGCCATTACGAACTTGCCGCCGCCTTTTTCGGCGGTGACTGCGCGTAGGATGTCCTCGACTTCGCCGATGGAGTTCGCGGTGACGGTATTGTCCTTGAGGCGAGCCTTTGCCTTGGCGAGCAGATCGCGCTGCATCGCATCCAGGGTTTCGGCGAGCTTGGTCACTGCCTCAGTCTGCGGGATGATCTGCTTCTCGCCCGTATCGCGACGCTTCATGACGATGTTGCCGCTTGCGACGTCGCGCGGGCCGAGTTCGAACACCACGGGCACGCCGCGCCGTTCCCAGTGGAAGAACTTCGCGCCGGGGGACTGCCCCTCGCGCGTATCGATGTGCGCTCCTAGATCTTTCGCCAGCTTGGTGGCGACTTCCATCACCGGACCGCGCTCTTCTTCCTTACGGAAAATCGGCACGATGACCGCTTTGCGCGGAGCCATCTTCGGAGGCAGGACCAGACCCTTGTCATCGGAGTGCGTCATGATCAGGCCGCCGATCAAACGCGTGCTGACGCCCCAGCTGGTCTGCCATACGTAGTCGAGCTTGCCTTCCTTGGATTGGAAGGTAACATCGAACGCCTTGCCGAAGTTCTGGCCGAGGTCATGGCTCGTGCCCGCTTGCAGCGCGAGACCGTTCTGCATCATCGCTTCAATCGAATACGAACTGACCGCGCCGGCGAACTTCTCCGCACGCGACTTGCGGCCCTTGATCACGGGCATCGCCATGACGTTTTCGGAGACGTCGGCGTATACATCGAGCATGCGCAGCACTTCTTCCAAAGCTTCTTCATGGGAAGCGTGCGCGGTGTGGCCTTCCTGCCAGAGGAACTCGGTGGTGCGTAGGAACATGCGGGTGCGCAGCTCCCAGCGAATGACGTTGGCCCATTGATTGATGAGGATCGGCAGATCTCGGTAGCTCTGGATCCACTTGGCGAAGAAGTGCCCGACGATGGTTTCGGACGTGGGACGGATTACATACGGCTCTTCGAGTTGCTTGCCACCCGCGTGGGTGACCACTGCGAGTTCCGGCGAGAAGCCTTCTACGTGCTCCGCTTCTTTTTTCAGGAAGCTCTCGGGAATGAGCAGTGGCAGGTAAATGTTCTGGTGGTCGGTCGCTTTGAAGCGATCGTCGAGTTCGCGCTGTAGGCGTTCCCACACGGCGTAACCGTTGGGCTTGATGACCATGCAGCCTTTGACGATTTCAGCCGGCTCGGCCATGTCGCCTTGCAGCACGACGTCTTGGTACCAGGTAGCGAAATCTTTCTCGCGAGGAGTAATCGGGGATTCAGCCATAAAAGGGGTTCTTCCTAGTTTCGCCTGAACGCACCCTATTCTGCTTGATCCCTTCTGATATAGTTGCCCGTGGGCGAGGGGAGCCCCCATTCATGACAAGCTACGTTCGCCTCATCGGACTGCTGACTTTAGTGTGTTTGGGCCAGCAGTCGATGCTCGCGGAATCCAAGCCGCTGGAGATGCGCTGGAACGAACTTGCTCCGCTGATTAGCGGCCAGCGCGTCGAGATGGTGATGAACGATGGAGCCAAAGTGAAGGGCGAGGTTGTCGCCGTGCGAGAGGATACGATCCTGCTGGACGTATCCTCTGCGACGAAAGAGTTCACCAAGGGCAATGGCAGTGTGCCTCGCGCGGCACTTGCGCAGATCAACCTGGAGCGGCGGCGCGGAGGTTGGGGCAGAACATTGGGTACGGTAATCGGAGTCCTCACTGGACTCACCGTCGGCGGCTACGCAGCCGCGCATGCCGATTCCGCAGGTGTGGGTATTCCCGTATTCTTGGGCCTCTCCTCGGCGATCGGCGTCGGGGGATACTACGCTGGTCGGCAGCTTGACCGCCGCATCACGAAAATCCACATTGTGCCGTAAGGCCGCTCGCGCGGTAGTCTCAAAAGACGATGACTACCGGACGCACTCCCGCATTCGATCCAGGCTTGACCCAGCAATACACCGGCGCACTGCTTCGCGCGATCAATAAAGACGGGAGTTTCAATGTACGAAGGCCGCGTGGACTGCGCAGTTTTGTCGGCAGTATCTATATGCTGCTGGTCACCATGTCTTGGCCGAAGTTTCTCGGACTGGTGATGTTCGCATACCTGGTCGTGAACACGATCTTCGCTGGGCTGTACGTCGCGCTGGGACCGGGCGCGATCCGGGCGAGCGTGTCGGAGTTAGGTCTGGAGCCGTTTGCGCTCGCGTTCTTTTTCAGCGTGCATACGCTCACCACAGTGGGCTACGGCGACCTGTATCCGATGGGCATGGCGGCGAATCTCGTCTCCTCAGCCGAGGCCGCGGCTGGACTGATGGGGTTCGCGCTGGCCACAGGCCTGCTCTTCGCGCGCTTCTCGCGGCCTTCCCCGCGTCTGGCGTTTGGCGAGCGCGCGATCGTCGCACCATATGGGGACGGCCACAGCCTACAGTTCCGGGTCGCCAACCATCGAACCAACGTCCTAATGGACTTGCAGGTCGACGTCATGCTGATGACTGTCGAACTGGACAGCGAAGGCAAGCTCAAGCGCAATTTCGTGGAGCTTCGCCTGGAGCGCAAGGGAGTTTTCTTCCTGGCTCTGACTTGGACTGTTGTGCATCCCATAGACGAAAGCAGTCCGCTGTTCGGCAAAACTGCCGCCGATCTGGAGCGCCTACAGGCTGAGGTGATGATCCTGATGCGGAGTTTCGACGACTCTTTCGGCCAGGTGGTTCACTCACGCTATTCCTACCGTTGGGACGAAGTGGAATGGTCGGCGCAGTTTGTTCCCGCGTTTGAAGTGGCCCAGGAAGGACACCTGCTGCTCGACGTCGGCCGCGTGGGCCACACCCGGCGGGTCTAGATTTCTTACACTCGAAAGAAGCACATGAAAACGATCGCTACCACTCCCTTTGCTGGACAGAAGCCTGGAACGTCGGGGCTGCGCAAGAAGACTCGCGAGTTCATGCAGCCTCGGTACCTGGAGAACTTCATTCAGTCGACGTTCGACGCGACGGACCTTGCCGGGAAGACGCTGGTGGTGGGAGGGGATGGGCGCTACTTCAATCGGGAAGCGATCCAGAAGATCCTGCAGTTGGCTGCTGGCAACGGCGTCGGGAAGGTGTTGGTCGCGCAGGATGGCATTCTGTCGACACCGGCGGTGTCCTGCGTGATTCGCGCGCACGGAGCGGCCGGCGGCCTTGTGCTTTCGGCGAGCCACAATCCCGGGGGACCGGATGCGGATTTCGGAGTGAAGTACAACGCGTCGAATGGGGGGCCTGCGCCTGAGGACATCACGGAGCGCATTTACAAAAAGACCCTTGAGATCAGTGAATATCGGATGGTCGAAGGCAGCATTCCGATCGACACAGTGGGAACTTACCGGTTGGGCGATACGGAAGTGGTCGTAATCGATCCCTTGGAAGACTACACGGCACTGATGCAGTCGATCTTCGACTTTCCGAAACTCAAGGACTTTTTGAAGAGCGGATTCCAGATGCGCTTCGACGCGATGAACGGGGTTACGGGGCCGTTTGCGAAACGCATTTTTGAGGATTTGCTGGGCGCGCCCGCTGGTTCGGTGATTCGAGCTACTCCGCTGGAGGACTTCGGCGGTGAACATCCGGATCCGAATCTCACGTATGCGGCGGACTTAGTGAAAGAGCTGGCGGGTGTGAACGCTCCGGATTTCGGTGCGGCGTGCGACGGGGATGGGGATCGGAATTTGATTCTGGGCCGAGGGTGCTTCGTAAGCCCTGGCGATTCGCTGGCGATCATCGCGGAGATGGCTCCGAGTTGTATTCCGGCGTATAAGGCAGGGCTCGCGGGAATCGCACGTTCGATGCCGACCAGCATGGCTGCGGATCGCGTTGCGGCAAAGTTGGGAATCGGTTGCTATGAAACGCCGACGGGATGGAAGTTTTTCGGCAGCTTGCTCGACGCTGGCAAGATCACAGTTTGCGGCGAAGAGAGTTTTGGGACCGGCTCCAATCACGTGCGCGAGAAGGACGGCCTATGGGCGGTGCTCGCCTGGATCTCGATATTGGCGCACACCAAGCAGTCGGTCAGCGACGTCATGAAAGGGCACTGGGAGCGGTTTGGCCGCAGTTATTATCAGCGCCACGATTATGAGAGCATCCCGTCCGAAGCTGCCGACGCGATGATGGCGAAGCTTCGCGGACAACTCGGAAGCCTCGTCGGGACGCCGATGGCTGGTTCAACAATCAAGGTGGCGGACGACTTCAGTTACACCGATCCGGTAAATGGGTCGGTCACGAAGAACCAGGGAACCCGGCTGCTGTTCGAAGATGGATCGCGAGCCATCATTCGGCTGTCGGGCACCGGCACGGAGGGCGCGACGCTGCGCCTCTATTTCGAAGCTTACGCGAAGGACGATATCGCGCAAGACTCCGCTGAGCGCATCCGCCCCCTCTCCGACGCAATCGGCGCGCTGCTTGAACTCAAGACGCGCGTGGGCCGGGATGCTCCGGACGTTATCACCTAAGATGCCTGCGTACGTTGCTCTTCTGCGCGCAGTGAATGTTGGCGGTACCGGAAAGCTCCCCATGAGCCAACTCAAAGCCGCGTGCGCGGCCGAAGGGTACACGAACGTTCAAACTTACATCGCGAGCGGCAATGTGGTTTTTGCAAGTAAACACGCTGAGGCCAAAGTGAAGACTGCTCTCGAAACATCTTTGGGCGTCCGTGTGTTCGTGCGAACCGCAGCGGGGATGGCTGCTATTCTCCAGGCGAATCCGTTTCTGAAAGCTGCGCCGAATCGCGTCATCGTCTTCTTCCTCGACGGCGCACCGGGCTCTCTGGAGGGCATCACTGGCCAGAAGAATGAGGAACTGCGTCCTGGCAAGCGCGAGATCTTCGTCCATTATCCCGACGGGCAAGGACAATCGAAACTCAAGATCCCGGCGGGGGCGGATGGAACGGGGCGCAATATGAACACGGTCGCCAAGCTCGCTGAAATGGCGGCTAAGCTCTAACGCATGTATCGAGGTCGATTTGCGCCGTCACCGACTGGGCCGCTGCACTTTGGATCGCTCGTGGCCGCTACCGCGAGCTATCTCGATGCGCGCAGGCATGACGGAGAGTGGCTGGTCCGCATGGAAGATGTCGACAAGCCTCGCGAGATGGCGGGTGCTGCGGACTCTATTCTCGCTGATCTCGAATATTTCGGGTTTCATTGGGATGGGCCTGTGATGTTTCAGAGCCAGCGCACCGAGGCTTATCGGGAAGCGCTGGAACGGCTGAAAGGGATGGACGCAGTTTACCCGTGCGGCTGCTCGCGCAAGGAAATCGACGGCGAGCGTTACCCGGGGACGTGCGCTAACGGGCTACCGCCGGGTAAGGTCGCCCGCGCTTGGCGAGTCAGAGGGGAGGGCGACTTCGTCGTCCTGCGGGCCGATGGCTTTTTCGCATATCAACTTGCGGTGGTGGTTGATGACGCGGCGCAAGGGATTACCGATGTTGTGCGCGGGGCGGATTTGCTGGACTCGACTCCCCGGCAGGTGAATCTGCAACGACTGCTCGGGTACGCGACGCCGAATTACAGGCACGTTCCGGTGGTGCTCGCGGCGGATGGGCAGAAGTTGAGCAAACAAACTGGTGCGAATGCGCTGGAGCGCTCGCGTGCTGGCGAACTGTTGTGGGACGCGCTCGCGTTCCTGGGCCACAATCCCCTGCCCGAGCTGCGAACAGCTTCGGTCGCAGAACTTTGGGCTACAACTTTCGCACCACCCAGGTAGTCATCGACCGTTGATTCTGCACCACCGTAGTCTTGATGGGATCAATCAGGCGACCGTTCAACTCCCGCGTGAGTTCCATCAGCATCGCTTCATCGACCAAATAGCGCTCCGACCCATCGGGCAAGGCGTGCCAGCGGCCCGCAATGGGCTTGACCAACGCCTCGATCCCGATCGTCGACGCGAGGCGGCAGAAGAATAGGCCACCTTGCTTCAGCTTCGACCACGACCCCAGCAGCATTGCTCGAAAGTGCGCGTCGTCCTGGGCAAAGTGCAGGACCGCGCTACTGATGACGACATCGGCGATGCCGTCCGGGAACGAGTTGTCCTCCACCGGCTCCACGCGAAAACTCTGCAGGGGCAGGTTCGGCGCGATGCGGCGAACCACGGCGATGGCGCTGGGGTCAGCGTCGACGCCAAACACCTCATACCCTTCTCGCAATAGGTAGAACAGATTCCGACCCGACCCGCAGCCGGCATCGAAGATCGTCATGCCATAGCTGATATTGCCGCGCAGAATCTGGTCAAACAGATAAATGTCGATGGGGCCGAACTGCTCTTTTAGCTTTGACATAGGCAGCTTCATCGTCGCGAAAAATGGCGCTATAGTAAAGCACATGCTCTCTCGTCGAACAGTGCTCATGGCACCTCTCACCGCCCCGTTAGCGCAGATCGTAAGTGCGCAGGTTCCCGCAGGCAAAATGGTTCTCTCCATCCACCAAAACACATCGCGCAACGCGGGCTTCCGCGGCTCCCTGGAAGGTTGGGCCAAAGCCGGCATCAAGTATGTCGAACTGGCGGACACCGCGCTCGATGGGTGGCTGAAAGATGGTGAGTCCACCGCGACCGCGAAGAAGCTGCTCAGCGATTTGGGACTGACCCCTGTGTCTTCGGCGGCCGTGATCGCCAACCTGTGGCTCCCCGGTCCACAACATGCGGCCGCCGTGGAGACATGGAAGAAACGCTGCGAACAGTTTTCGCAGATCGGGCTGCAAAAAATCTATTGCCCGTCGACCGCGAACCAGAAAGTTACTGCGGACGACTACAAAGCCACGCCCGCTGCGATCTCAGAAGGCGGCGAGGTCGCCAAGAGCTTCGGGCTTACAGCGATGATCGAATACGCGCATACGTCGACCCACCTGGCCACGCTGCCGACCACGCTCAAGATGATCCGTGAGGCGAATCATCCAAACGTCAAGCCGATGCTCGATTTCTTTCACACGTGGGCCGGCCGAAGCAAGATGGAAGATCTTGACCTACTGCAACCGGGCGAACTGGCGCACGTACACTTCCAGGACATCCTGGACACGCCGCGCGAGATCGTCGACAACAATGGTCGCGTGATCCCTGGCGATGGCAACGCTCCGGTGGTTAAGATTCTGCAGAAGCTCAAGGAAAAGAAGTACTCCGGCGCGCTTTCCGTGGAACTGTTCCTCGCTCGCCTCACGGGTGGCGATGCGCAGGCCGCGGGCGCGGAGATTAAAGAGAAATGCGAGAAGGTGATGAAGGCCGCAGGAGTGTTATGAAAAAGACTTTGATTGCGGCGGCTTTGTTCGCCGCTCTTTCTTACGCGCAGAAGCCCTCGGACCCGAAGTATTTTATTCAACAGGAAGCACCGCTGCTCGACTATCGTTTTGAGCCGAATAACGGTCTTCAGATTCCTGCCGGTTTCACCTTCGGTTTTCCTGGAAACGTCACGTTCGATAAGCAGGGTCATCTGTGGGTTCTGAATCGCGGCCCCGTGCCGGTGACCGAATTTGATGAGAACGGCAAGATGATCAAGGCGCTGGGCGAAGGCATGTTCGGCAACCGACCGCACGCGTTGCGCATCGATCCCGACGGCAATATCTGGGTGATGGACGGCAGCACGCACATCGTCGTGAAGATGGATCAGACGGGCAAGGTGCTGTTAACGCTCGGGACCAAGGGCAAAGCAGGCGAGTGGGATGAGGCGGCTGGCACGCGGTTGCTGAATCAGCCGAATGAGGTGGCCTTTGGTCGCAACGGCGATTTCTTTTTAGTGCAGGGCCACACGCCGGGTGCGATGGGCGATCCGCGTGTACTGAAGTTCGACAAGACTGGCAAGTTCATCAAGACCTGGGGCGGCAAGGGCACGGGTCCTGGTAAGTTCGAAGTGGCGCATGGAATTGTGATCAACGCGAAGGGCGAGTTGTGGGTGACCGATCGTGAAAATCAGCGCATCCAGGTCTTCGATCAGGAAGGCACGTATCTTCGTGAGTTGAAGTACGCGGGGCTGCCGTGTGCGCTGGAAATTGGCGACGGTGTGATCTGGATGGTGAACGGGTTTACGGGGCAGATCCTGAAGCTCGATATGGATGGCAAGGTTCTGGCTGCGATGGGAAAGCCGGGGACGGAGCCTGGTGAGTTTGGTGAGGCGCACTACGTTACGGTGAGTCCGAAGGGCGATCTTTATGTGGCGGATGTCACTAAGGGCGTGTTGAAGTACGTGAAGAAGTAGAATGTAATCCGCTTCCTGACGGTCGCGGTTCGGTTAGGCTACTGAACCGCGACGGTCAGGGAGCGGGTGTGAGAAAAGTTCCCCGCCCACGCCACTACCCTTCGTGGGTTCTTACTTCATCACGTTTAGCACTTTTGGCCACTATTTTCCTGGCCAACCGGGGTTCATCGATCGCGGGCACAACCTCTTTGGGAGCCCTCTACCTCCTCCGCAGGCGAACTTGCTCCATTACGTCGAGCACCAGATCGAGCAACCGAGGTATTTTCTGGACCACGCTGATCGAGAGATTGTCCTCGCATCGATCATTGAAGTTTGCGACTACAATGGCTGGACTCTCGTCGCGGCACACGTTCGATCAAATCACGTCCACATCGTCGTCGAAGGCGAAGCGAAACCCGAGCGGATGATGAACACCTTCAAGAGTTACGCAAGCCGTGGCCTGAATGCCACGTTTGGAAGTGAGAGGCAACGTCGTTGGGCGCGGCACGGAAGTACTCGCTACCTATGGTCCAGGGAGGCCCTGGCCGAAGCTGTCGCATACGTAATAGAAGGCCAAGGCGACGCGATGTCCGCTTTCACCGTCGCGGAGCATTCACAACCCCTTTGGCACTCGACGTCCCGAACCTGAACCT
The DNA here is from genome assembly GCA_039926185.1 of Bryobacteraceae bacterium. Classification (GTDB taxonomy): domain Bacteria; phylum Acidobacteriota; class Terriglobia; order Bryobacterales; family Bryobacteraceae; genus Palsa-187. The sequence continues at coordinate 18,383 of JBDSXJ010000031.1, forward strand.
AGCCTTCGACAATCCATAGAACGAACCTCCGCCAAACCCCTTTCGAACTTGGCTGCGCGTTGTAGTAGATGGCGAAGCAACCCCGGAGTTCATGATGAACGCATTCAAGAGCTACGCCAGCCGAGAATTGAACACCAAGCATCCAACACAGAGAGACCGACTCCGCTGGGCGAGGCACGGGAGCACAAGATACCTGTGGTCAAGGGAACAGCTCGATCACGCGATTCGGTATGTCCTCGATGGACAAGGCGAACGCATGGCATGGTTTGAAGCGGAGCGCCTATCCGCTCCCTGACGGTCGCGGCTCAGTGCAGCAACTTCCTGAGTCGCTACTTGCCTTTGTCCGGGCGTGGCCCATTCGCTGGTCCCATGCCGACGATCATGATCACGCAGTCCTCATCCTTCGCGCCGTCGTAGTGCAGCTGATTCGGCTCGTGGACCACGTAGGTGCCGGCCTTCGCCGGGTACATGCTGGCGGGGTCGTAGTTCGGTCCCCAGCCTAGCCACCACGTACCCGAGATCACGGTAATGTAGCGGGCATTCGGGTGCATGTGCGGGCGGCTGGTGTTGCCGGCGTGCCAACGAGTGAGTTCGATATAGAGACCAGGCTTGGAAGGATCGCCCTGGAGAAGCGCGGTATCGGAAGAGGTACCTTTGCGCCACTCGATCTTGTCGGGCAAGGTTAACTTTATGATCGCCGGGTCGGGTTCCGCTGCGAACAGCGTGGCCGTGGTGAGAATCAGGATGAGCAGTCTCATGCGCTCAGAATAACAATTTCAGGGCAATCTGCACCTGCCGGGGATTTTCCGCGGCGAAGTAGCGGCCGAAGCTCGGGGTGAAGGCGGTGCGTCCGGGAGCGTCGGCGAAGTTGGTGTTGTTGAGTGAATTGAAGAACTCGCCGCGCACTTGCAGGTTCAGGCGCTCGCGAAGCTTGAACTGCTTCACCGCGGACAGATCGAGGCTCGTGAGGCCATCGCCGATCACGATATTGCGGCCTGCGTTTCCGAAGGTGAACGGCTGCGGCATGACGAACGCCGACGTATCGAACCATCGCTCTGGCGTCTGATTCGCTATGTTCGGGTTGCGAATCACGTCGGGACGCTGCGCCGGACCGGCACCGATATTGGCGTTGTCGGTCGGAATATTTACGGTGAATGGCGCGCCGGTTTGGAATGTTCCGAAGCCTAGAATTGAGATTCCTCCTGGCAAGTCGTAGTTGAAACTCAGAGCCAGGCGATGCCGGTGATCGAAGCTCGATAGCGCTTCTTCGGCCTTGCGAAAGCGCACGTCCTGCGGGAAATTCGTTTCGGAGAACGTAGGCCCGGGACTCGACGCGGCGTCCGTCGACTTGGACCAAGTGTAATTCGCGTTCACAGCGAAACGGCTCGACAGGCGCTTTTCCAGCTTGATACTCAGGGCGTGGTAATTGGAGTACCCACCCCAGTGAACAATCTGCAGCGCGCTCAGATTTGGATTCGGACGGCGTGCGGCAATTGCTCCGGGTCCGGGAACCGGAATGTTGTAGAAGGTCGTGTCGTCGGCGCCGACGATCTTCGAGCCAAAGTAGTTCGTCTCGACAATCCAATCTTTGCGGATTTCGCGCTGAATGCTGAAGTTCCAGCTCTCCGCATACTCGCTGCGGTAGTTCTGATCCATGCCACCACCGCCGATGGTTCCATTCGCGGGGGCCTGCAGGATATTGTTCAAGCCAAACGCCGGTCGCTGCGCATCGGAAGCCACCGACACGTTTTTGTTGAAGTAGAACGGCAAGTTCTGCATCATCGCGGTCTGCACGCTGTAGGCCCACTGATTGAAGAACAGTCCGAACCCGGCACGCACCACCGTCTTGCTGGTCGGTGTCCACGCGACGCCGAATCTGGGCGCTAAACGAACCTTGCCCGTGCGCAGTAGGGATCGGTTATAGCCTGCGTCCTTCGACGTGACGTACGGAACGGGAATCAACGGGAGCAATGCTTGCGCGTCCGGATGGATGCTTCCCTGATCGTCGCTGGCGATCACGATACGATCGAGTTGCACGTTCGACAGGCGATTCTGCGTATCGGTGATCGGGCCGTTGAATTCATACCGCAAGCCCACATTGAACGTCAGGTTCCGCCGAGCGCGCCAATCGTCCTGGATGAACGAATGGATCCAACTGGAGCGACCGGATTCCTCGCCGCGTCCAATGCCAGCCTGCGCTGCCGACGGAGCACCCAGCAGGAAATCCGCGAACGCATTCCCATCCGCGAGGCCTGCGGCGGATGATGAGAATCGAGGCGTGAACGTAAATGCGCCGCGTGCGTTCGGCGAATCCTTGGGATTAAATTGCAGACGGAAGTAGTAGCCACCGAACTTCACCGTGTGCGAGCCGCGCACCACGGTCGTCGTGCTGAACAGGTCGAAGCTGGTGTTGTTGCGGCTGACCACGCGAGCTGGATCGCCGACGCTCGAATACGCTCCGGAAAAGTTCACTGCCGGATAACCGATTTTCAGTGGATCGCTCGACACACCCAACAGTCCGTTGCGTCCGGCGAAGTTCACGCCTTGATTTTCGAGTTGCTGCCCACCGGAAACCCGCAGTACGCCGAAGCGCAAATCGTGAATCACGTTGGGCGAGAAGATATGGGTGTGCGACAACGCCAGGTTGCGCGTGTAGGTCGCGATGGTGGTGCCAAAGCCCGGAACCAACGTCTCGTTGAGATCAGAGCTGCCGAACGGCCGGAACGTCTCCGAATCGGAATGCGTGTAGCGGGCCATCAGCAGGTCGTTTGCGCCAAAGTGGTGATCCAGCCGACCCGTAAACTGCGTGTTGTTGTTTGGAGACACCGGTGTCGCGCTGAAATTCTGCACATTGCCCGCAGCGTTTGGCAGCGGAACTTTCTGGAGGAACGCAACCGCAATGGGATCGAGTCGGGTTACCGGAATTTGATTGCCTGTGAATGCCAACCGCTTGCCCGTCGATGGGTCCGTCGACAGCGGATCGTAAACGGGCGCGAGTCCCGCGAAGTTCCCCGCCCTCACCGCCGGGGGCGGCATGGAAAACGTGCCCGTCAGCGAGCGCCGTTCGCGCAGCGCTTCTGTGCTGACGAAGAAGAATGTCTTGTCCTTACGAATGGGACCGCCCAGCGTTCCACCGAACTGATTCTGGCGCAGCGGCGGTTTGGTCGACCCGTTGAAGTAGTTCCGCGCATCCAGCGCCGAGTTGCGGAAGAACTCATATGCCGATCCGTGCAGCACATTCCCGCCCGACTTGGTCGCCGCGCTGATCGCGGCCGAGGCCTTGGCCCCGTATTCCGCGGGGTAGATCGACTTCTGAATATTGAACTCCTGAATCGCGTCTACCGATAAGGAGACGCCGAGGTTATTGAAGTATTGGTCGGTGATCGACACCCCGTCGAGGAAGTACATATTGTGCCCGCCGCGCTGTCCCGCGATCGCGACTGTCGCTCCGGTGTTGCTCAACGCTGCGCCGCGGGTTCCCTTGGGTTCGCTGACCACGTTGTCACTCAGCAGCATCAGGTCGGTGAAGCGGCGGCCGTTAAGCGGCAGATTGATCAGCCGACGATTCTCGATCACCTCGCCGACCTCCGCGCTTGTCGGACGCAGCAACGTATAGGATTCGACAACCACGATTTCTTCACGGACCTCGCCCACCATCAGCATGAAATCCTGCCGTTGCTGACCCGCCACCTGTAGCGTAATCCCTGTGCGCGTCTCAGAGCGAAACCCATCCAGCGCTACCTGAACGTTGTATTGCCCTACGGCGAGTGACGGAGCAACGAACTTGCCTTGCTCATTGGTCTTGACTTGGCGCTCCGCACCCGTCGCGACATTACGAACCGTAACCAATACCCCGGCCAGCGGGATCTGATCCTGCGCCGTCACCGTGCCTGCCAATTCCGCAACTGTATTCTGCGCCCAGAGTGAAGCGCTAAGGATCGTAAGTAGGGAACACTTGAAAAGCACCTTCATGGCTATTCTTCCAAGCTACCCCGCCCACGTCGAGATCGGTGTAACGATGCTGTAAAAGATGCTGCAACCCAACAAAAGCGGCCCTCCCCAATGTAGTCTTAGTGATGGACGGACTATGACGAGTCATGTGTTGCTGGTAGAAGACGAGGAGGCCCTGAGCCTCTTTTTGCGCGATAGTCTGAAAAAAGCTGGCTATTCGGTGGAACAAGCTTTCGACGGCAACAGCGCTTTGGCAAAAGCGCGAAGCCTGCCAATCGACTTGATCATCCTGGATGTGATGCTGCCCCAGCGCGACGGGTTTGATGTCTGCCGCACACTGCGCTCCGAGGGCAGCAAGACGCCGATCCTTATGCTGACCGCCCGCAGTCAAACTAAGGACACCGTCGAGGGCTTGAAGATCGGCGCTGACGATTATGTCACCAAGCCGTTCGAGATGTCCGAACTCATGGCCCGTGTCGAAGCACTGCTGCGGCGCTTCCCACCCACTGGTGCCTACTCCTTCGGTCCATTTCGCGTCGATTTCCGCGGCACCGAAGTCACCCGTGACGGCAAGCTGGTCAACCTTTCCGCCCGCGAATTTCAGCTGTTGCGTTTCCTCATCGAACATCGCGGCGAAACCGTCAGCCGTGAGATGCTGCTCAAAGAAGTCTGGGGCTACGATCCGAGTCTCTACACGCGCACTGTCGACATGCGTATCGCTACACTCCGCCAGCACCTCGAAGACGACCCCAAACAACCGCGCTATATTCTGACCGTGCAGGGCCTCGGTTACAAGTTCCGATCCGACGACCATGAAACTACCCTTTAAAGAAAGCTCCATCTCAACACTTGTGGTCGTCCCCAGCGCGATCATCGTGATCATTCTCGGCGTCATGCAGTATCGCTGGAGCACCGGTGTCAGCGAGGCAACCGCCGTGCGCCTCGCCGACAGCCTGCAGATGTCGCTGGTCAATTGGCAGATAGATTTCTATCGCTACTTCGCCGACCTCACCGTAGCCATGCGCGTAGACTCTCTAGAAGCAGAATCGACGGTCCCCGTGAACTACGGACGCAGATTCGCACGCTGGCAGGAAGTGGCGCGCTACCCCAAGCTGGTGTCGAACATCTACCTTCTGGCTCCCGATGACCTCGATGAGCCGAAGACGATGCGGCTGAATCAGGATGGGACTTTTGAGCCTTCCACCTGGCCTCGCGAGTTGCAAGCCATTCGCCCCAGTCTGCGGTTGATGGTCGAAGCCGGCTGGTGGTTCGATCCTTCCATTCCGGCCTTGTTCCAGCGAGTTCAACCGAGCACTGGTGGCAAGAGACTGGTGATGGCCATCGAACTGAACCTTGACGAGGTTCGAAATCATGTTTTTCCGGATCTCTCTCACACCTATTTCCAGGGCACCAACGGATTGGACTATTTAGTAGCCGTGACTACTCGCAAGGGTCCTCTGTATGAGTCCGATCCTGGCTTCGGGTCGCCGGAACCGCAGGACGCGGATGGAACCATCAACATGTTCGCCAGACCACAATCCACCACTGCGGCGTCCCCAGTCAAAGTGTTCCATGCACCGTCCGACGACAAGGGCCCCTCTTCGTCGATGCGCATTTCGTGGTTTCCTTTCTTAGAGGGTTCCGATCCCGACCTCGACTGGCGGTTGGTTGTCCGGCACCGCCGTGGAGGCGCGCTGGGAGCCTTCGTTGCAGAAATCGGCCGGCGCGACCTTGCGATCGGCTTCGGCATGATCCTCGTGCTCATCTTGAATATGGGTATGCTCGTCGTCATCAGCCATCGAGCCCAACGGCTCGCCCAGTTGCAGATGAACTTCGTGACTGCGGTTTCGCACGAACTCCGCACACCGCTCACCGTCATCATCTCCGGAGCCGATAACATCTGTAACGGCGTCGTGGAGAGCTCCCCGCAAACGCAGCAGTACGGGTCCTTGATCGGCAAACAAGCGCGCCAGCTGTTTGGACTGGTCGAGCGCATCCTGCTTTTTGCCGCCACGCGTCAAGGCCAACAACAGTACAGCCTCCGACCGGTTCAGGTCGCGGAGGTCATCGAAGCAGCTCTCGTGAGTACCAGCGGATTGATCGAAGCGGGCCACTTCACAGTGGAGCGAACCATCGCTCCGCAGCTGCCTCCGATCCTGGCCGACAGCGCAGCGCTGTCTCAGTGCCTTCAGAACCTCATCACGAACGCTCTGAAATATGGGAAGGAGCAGCCCTGGCTCGGCATCCGGGCGGACGCCAAGGATGGAGAGATTCAGATCAGTGTCTCCGACCGCGGCATCGGCATCAGTCCCGAAGATCTCGCCCATATCTTCGAGCCGTTCTACCGCAGCCCCTCGGTGATCGCGACGCCGATCCACGGCACCGGCCTTGGGCTGCCGCTCTCGCAAAGCATCGCCGAAGCGATGAAGGGTCGGTTGACGGTATCCAGCGTGCTTGGCCAAGGTAGCACCTTTACCTTGCACATCCCCGCGATAGCTGCCGCGTAAATAGAAAAAGGGTGGCGGTTTCCCGCCACCCAATTCAATCCAGCTACTTTTCCTAACGAGCGAGAGGATTCGGTCGCACTTGGAACTTCACGACCTTACCCTTGGTGCCCTTGCCGCCTTCGATGTGCCACACGAAATGGGTGGCGTAGTTGGAGTACAACGCACGGCCCTTCCATCCCGCATTGATGTCATCGATGCGTCCGTCCATGCCGCGTGAGTAGAAGCCCAGCGGATAGGGAACGCGGAAGTAGGTCCACTTGTTGGTCTTCGGATCCAGCGCGATCAACGAGTCGGAGTTGGAACCCGTAGCGAACGGGATGTTCTCGCCCAGACCAATAATGTTGTGCTGATCCACCCAGTTGTAATAGTGGAAGTCAGTTGGAATATTGGTGTTCTTGAAGCGAGGACCCTCCGTCTGGTGCAACGTCCAGCCTTCAGCGCACTGGCTACCGTCGACCTTCGCAGGTCCCTTCAGGTCACGAGCCGCGCCAGGGACTAGGTCCTTGCACTTACGGATGTCGAAGCTGGCCAGGTGGCTGGTTGCAGCCAGAGCGGTCCAGATGACGCCGTTGCTGTCGATGTCGACACCGCGGGGATCGTAACCGCCGGCCGGGATCTTGAAGATTTGCGCCTTGCAAGAGGTCGGAGCATTGTTACCGCGCTGCAGGCGAACCAGCATGCCGGGGAACGGGCTTTCCGAAACGCCCCAGATAGCATCGTTGGTCGGGTCAGGGATCACGGTGTAGAGGCTGTAACGCACCTCGGTATCCAGAGCGGCGTTGGCCGTGGGGGAACCGACCGGTGCAGCACCCTTGCCCTTGCCCTTGGCGTTGTTCGCGGCAGCAGCGCCCGCGTTTGCACCGGTGGAACCCGGGGTATCGGTGGTGTACAGAATGGACGCGTCACCCGCGCGGCTGACCGTCGCGGTCTGCCACGGCTTGGTGATCTTGCCGTCGCCGTTGGTGTCGAGAACCTGTCCGCACCAGCCGACTGCCTGCTGTTCGTCCTTGGTCTGATCGTAGATCTTGGAATCGATCCAGCCGAAGATCGGTCCGCTCAATTCGTTGAAGACGACGGTCTCGTTCGCGTCGTTGTCGATCAGAACGTGATGGGTGGAGTAGCAGGTATCGATGAGCGTGAACTTCTTGGTGTCCGGCTCATAGTAAGAAGCCTGACGACCGCTGGTGCGCAGCGGGAACCAGTTGGCGAACTTGTTGTTGGGATCGTTGCACCATGCCGGATCGGCATTGCCGCGGATCTTGGAGGTCATCCACACGCGACCCTTGCTGTCGAGCATCGGGTTGTGCGGATCGGCCGGATTGTAGGGTGGGTTCGACCACAGGTGTTCGTCACCGAAGAACATCGAAGGACGGTTCGGAGCCGGAAAGCGCGAAGGAACCTTGTCCTTGGATTCACGCGTCGGGATGTCCAAAGCATAAGTCGAGTTGTCGTCAACGTTCAAGACAACCAACTGGCCGTGGCCCGCGTTCACCGCGTAGCTCGGTCCGCCGCCGTTGATGGTGGGGTTGTTTTTGTCGGTCGTGACTTGGTCATGCATGAAGGAATGATCGTCACCCACGTCCCAGAGGGTGGTAACGATGTTCGCTTCGTAACCGGAAGGACGCTTCGGGGCCGTGGTTGGAACCTGGCCCGATTCGATCGCGCGGGTCCAATCGGCGAAGGACTTCAAGGTCTGATCGGTACCCATCTGACCGAGCAAGCCATACATATTGGTACCGCGGACACCTGTGCCCAGACGCCATTCCCAAGCCTGTTCATGCGTCTTCAAGTCCGGCTTGGCCTTGAACACGTGGTCCACTTTCTGCGTGATAGGCGAACCCAGCTGATGGCAGAAGTTGCAACCGGACTTCAACGTATTCATCCAGTGGGCTTGATCCGTCATCGCGACCGGTACGCCATTGCCACCCGCACCCGTACCCGTTCCCGGGAAGTTAGAGGTGGGAGGCGGTTCCATCATCGAGAGCCAGTAGTTGCCGGGATAGTGCGCGGCGACTTCCTGCGGCGTTTTCGCCGTGATAGCCTTCAAAGCCAACGGGGTGGTGACGGGCTTGGAATCGACGGGAGTCGAATCGAGAAGTCCATAACCACGAACCCAAACTTTATAATTCGCCCCCGGAAGTTCCGGCAGCATGTAGCGACCCTGTTCGTCGGTCACGACGATCTTAATCAGAGGCGTCTGCGTATCCTTCGTCTCGGCGATCACCCACACGCCGGCTTCCGGACCCTTGTCGCTGGTCACGGTTCCGCCGATGTAGCCAGCGGGACTTACATACTTGGATTTAGCGGCCTGTTTCGGTGCTGCTTTGGTCGCTGCTTTCGGTGCCGCTTTGGCACCTTTCGTGTTCTGCTGCCCTTGCGTTGGCAGGACGAGCAGTGTCCCAATCACTCCAACTACACCGGCGCAGAGCAGCGCCGTGCGTACACGGGGTTGAATTCGACTCATAAATTTCCTCTCAGGAAGTCCAGATAGCTTGGAAGCCTTCGTTAGTATACTGCATCTTGCATACAGCTGGCAGGCTATGTCGGCATAGGGGGATGCTGTGATAAAGTCAGGACTTGGGAGGCACCTCGTGGACCTGCGTCAGGCATCAAATTGCGCCTTATCGTTTACCGCTCTAACATTTCTAGCCGCATTTCCCTCTGCCGCGTTTCAGAATACGGCGGCGAAACAACCCGCGAAACAAGCGACGGGTCCTAAAGCCGGAGATGTGAAGGTGAACCCCGTCGATAAGCAGCGCTACGTGTGGATTCCCCCCGGCACGTTCGAAAGCGGATGTTCCAAGGGCGACAACGAGTGTATTGAGGATGAATTTCCAACTCGTAAAATCACGTTAACAAAGGGTTTCTGGCTCGGCGAAACCGAGGCCACGCAGGAAGCCTGGGATCGGCTGATCACGTATAACCCCAGTCTGTTCCAAACCCCCGACCGCCCTGTGGAGATGACCACTTGGGACGATGCCGACTTTTTCTGCACCAGCATCGGCGGACGCCTTCCGACCGAAGCCGAGTGGGAATGGGCCGCTCGCGGGGGAACCAAAAGCGCTCGCTATGGCAACATCAACGACATCGCGTGGTACTGGGACAATAGCGACTTCAAGTCGCATCCGGTAAAGCAGAAGAAGCCCAATGCGTTCGGCCTCTATGACATGCTCGGTAACGTGGTCGAGTGGACGCACACTTGGTATACCGTCCAGCACAATCAGGAAAACATCGACCCCACAGGACCGGCGACGGCAGAATACAAATCTCTGCGCGGGGGCGGGTGGTGGGACAATCCGGCTCTGATCCGAGTGTCGTACCGTCGTCGGTTTGAGACCGGCGATTACGACTACAACATCGGTTTCCGCTGCGTCAGTCCGTAACGTGCAACTGCATTACATCTACGATCCGTTATGCGGGTGGTGTTACGGAGCCGCTCCTTTGCTGCGTGCGGCGAGCCAGCGGGGCGGCATCGAGATCACGCTGCATGCAGGCGGTATGATGATGGGCGCGCAGCGTCAGCCTGCGGCGGCCATTCGCCAGTTTGTCATCGCGCACGACCGGCGCATGTCGGAAATGACAGGGCAACCGATCGGCGCGCCGTATCGCGACGTATTTTTGAATGACCCCACAGCGATGTTCGATTCCGAGCCACCGATCACGGCGATTCTGGCGGCCGAAGAATCGGGCGATGGTTTGCGGATGCTGGAGCGAATTCAACGCGCGCGTTTTGTCGAAGGGAAACACATCGCGAGGCGCGAGGTTCTGAGTGGGCTGGCGGAGGAACTCGGCATCGCGTCTTTCGACGAAGGCTATGACCGCTGGTTTGGCGCGAAGACCATGGAACACGTAACTGCCAGTCGAGCGCTGCTGCAGGAAGTCGGCGGGCAGGGCTTCCCGACATTTGCCGTCAAGACGGATGGTCGCTGGCGTCTGTTGGAGAGTTCGGCTTACCTCGGCCGCGTCGAGGAGTGGGCGAAATACCTGGGCACACTTTAACGGGTGCTCGACGGTGAGGCAGACGGCAGGCGAAAGCGCCTGCCCTACCTAGCACCCGGCACTTCGGCCTTCGTATTGCTCTACAAACCGGTAGGGAGAACTTCATGACATCGAAAATCAGCGCAACTGCTCTTGCAGGGATTGCGTCGCAGACCGGCCCGTGTTTGACCGTACTCGTTCCAGGTCACCATGCGGGGACGACGGGGAATTCGCAGCGGGCCCAGTTCCGGACGCTGCTCAAAGAGGTCCGCGAGAGCGTTACCCCATGGCCAACGGCTTTTGACGTTCCGCTGGGCGAACTGGCGCAAACGTTCCCCGAAACCGGGCCGGGCGTCGCGGTCTACTGCACTGCCGGCTCCGTCACGTCGGTTTCGCTGACGGGAGACACCCCTAAATCGGTTCTGGCCAGCCATCCTTATCTGATGCCGCTCCTGGTTCCGGCCTACGCGGCGCACCACCTGTTTGTATTGGGTCTGAGCACCCAGCACCTGCGCCTCCTCGAGTACGTGGATGGTGTTTGCAAGATCGTGGATCTCCCGACCGGGATTCCCGCAAATCTGGCATCCTCTCGACATTCCCACCGCGGTGAATCACCTTCGGAAACCGCTTCGTCCGCCGGTCCTGGCGTGGGGAAAATGGGCGCGATGCGCTTCGGAACTTCGGGCGACCGCGAAACAGCTCGCGATGCCATGGATCATTTCTGCGCCCTGATCGACCAGGGACTGCGGCCGTTGTTGCAGGGTCAGCCACTGCTGCTGATGGGCGTCAAAGAGGAAATCGCCGCCTACCGCCGCGTGTCTCACTACGAATCGCTGATGCACGCCGAAGTGGATGGGAATATCGACTCCTTCACGCCCGCGCATATCGCAGGCCTGGCACACACTGCCGCGCTCACCGAATATGAGCGTTTGGGAAATGCGGTACTCGCCGAATTTCGCGAGATGCGCGATCGCGCACGCACCGCACTCGGGCCGCGAGAGGTCCTGCAAGCCGCGGCCGAGGGTCGCGTCCATCAGCTCTGCGTTCGCGGCGGCACAGAAATGTTCAGCCCACTGGAACCGGCATTGGATCTGGCTGGTTTGCCACACGAGGACCTAATCAACGCCGCTGTGGTGGAAACTCTGCGGCATCACGGCGAAATCTACCTCTTGCCTGCCAGCGAAATGGCCGTCACCGATTCCGTCTGCGCGATTTTGCGCTACTAGACGCACCAAACGGAGCTATGCTGAAGTCGCGTGCAGCCAACTAGGTCTCTTCCCCAAAAACGAACCGCCGTGTGGGTCACCCTCGGCCTGCTGGCGGCTCTCACCGCCTATCTGGCCCTGCAGATCACGGGACCGTATCTGGAGCCGCTGCTCGCGGGTGCAGGCTTGGCCGCCCTGTTCCACCCGCTACACCTGCGCTTGCAGAAATACATCACGCGCCCGTCCAGGGCGGCAGTCGTTTCCACGTTGCTGGTCACGACAACGGTCGTGGTGCCTTTCGTATTCCTGGTGACCGCCATTATTCGGGCGCTGCAGCAAAGCGACACCCCTGGAGCGGAGGAAATCTGGAGCACGCTGGACCAGTTTTCTGCGCGGGTCGGGATGGCACCCGGTGAGCTGCAGGCGACCGTGCAGGCGCGATTTCAAGAAGCGGCAGCCACGCTTCTCCGGGGTTCCATTTCGGCGGCGGCGGCCGCCGGTGGCGGGGTCATCCAGTTCATCGTTTCCATCGGAGCATTTCACTTCTCGCTCCTCCATGGACCTTGGCTGTGTGATGAGATTGTTCTTCACTCTCCTCTTGGCCGCATCCGAACAGCAACCTTGCTGAACACGATTGAGGTCATGGTCCGCGCCAGCTTCTATGGCGTCGTCGCCGTGGCTGCGGCGCAAGGGATCTTGCTGGCCATCGGCGCGTGGATCGCAGGTCTCCCCGCCCCGGCTATCTGGGGCTTGGTCACCATGATCGTTTCCGTGATCCCCTTGGTCGGCTCTGCGCTGGTCTGGATTCCTGGCGCAATCCTATTGCTTGCGCAGGGCAAAATCGGGTTGGGGTTATTCTTCCTGGCTTGGAGCGCCGCGTTGGTCGCCAATGCCGACAACTTCGTCCGCCCGTTGATCATGATGGCGGCCTTGCCCGTCAGCGGACTGCTGGTCTTTATCGCCATCCTGGGCGGTATCCAAGCGTTTGGCCTGATCGGCATCTTCGCGGGACCAGTTACCTTAGCCTTCGGACAGGCCCTGCTGCGAATGTTGCGTGAGGAAGCGCAAGCTGCCGAAGAGTTGGCCTGAAACGTGCTCCTTAGAAAGTCGAGGTCACCATGCTGCCATTTCGCACCATCCTTTTCCCTGTGGATTACTCAGACGCCTGCGTTTCGATCATCCCCCACGTGAAGCACGCGGTTAAACACTTCTCGGCACAACTCACCCTGATCCACGCCTATGGGCCGGAAGGCTTGTCGTTCGTCGATCTGCCCTTGGCAAGCCCTGACCTTCCCAAACAGGTGCGCGAATTCGAGCAGTTGCGCCTGCGTGATTTCGCACAGGAACACTTCCCTGGGGTCTCCACCGAATGTTTCGCCGAACTTGGCGAAGCCGGCACCGTGATTCATAGCGTCCTGCAACGCCAGGGCGGCGATCTGGTCATGCTGCCGACGCATGGCCGCGGTCCGGTGCGGCGACTGATGTTGGGATCGGTCACCACTAAAGTTCTCCACGACGTTGGTTGCGCTGTTTGGACGGCGACCGCGGCCGCCATCCCGAGGTCTGAACCCCGCTCCATCGTGTGCGCCGTGGACGACAGCCAGGAAGCGCTCAGCGTCATCCAGGCGGGTGCGGCTCTGGCCAAGTCCTACAGCGCGAAGCTCGCCATTGTGAACGTGCTGGGCTTACCCCCGATGAGCATGGAAATTGACTACGCGGCGATCCACAATGATCTCCTCCTGGCCGCGCAGAGCAAATTACGCGAGCGACTAGCCAGCATGAAGATTGACGCCACCCACGCAGTTATCGAAGGCAGTATCGCCAACGCCCTGCACGACTGGACCGGTAGCCACGGAGCGGATCTCTTGGTTGTCGGCCGGGGTCACGCACAAGACGGCCTGGGCCGTGTGTGGTCGAATCTCTACTCGATCGTGCGCGAGTCACCGTGTCCTGTGCTTAGCATCTAGGTTAAGCCGCCCGCGCCATCTGCTCCCCCGCGTGGATCTCCGTGGTGATCTTCGGCGGGTGCAGCAGCGTGTTGTGAATCAGGCATTTGTGTACAGCCTTCTCCAGTCCTTCGCGATGGACCGCGTCCACATTCTCCGGATACTCAATAAAGATCCGCAGATCGTCCAGTCGCGCGGGTGCCTTGGCCTTTTCCGCCGTGACCCGCACGCGCAGGCCTATCGCGTGCAGGTTGTTTGCTTTGGCGTACTGCGCCACATAGTAGCCCGCGCACGTGCCCAGCGAAGCGAGAAACAATTCCGGCGGGGTCATGCCTTCGTCGTAGCCACCCGCGTCGGTCGGCTGGTCGCAATATACGGTGTGGTTGCGAGCCTTCACCTCAAACTGCACATCGCCTAAGTGGTTGATGACGACTTCCATAAGCACTCTCCTATTCAGAGTGATGCAGTCGTGCCCGGTTGGTGACAGGATAGAGGAGTGAATCTGCCCGACGAAGTTCAACTCGCCCGCGACCTGCTAGCAGGGGTCCCCGGCGCGTTCGAACGCGTCGTGGACTCTTACAACTCCAAGATCTTCCGTTACACCTACGCCATGTGCCGCCAACGCGAGGATGCCGAAGAAGTGGCCCAGGAAACGCTCATGAAGGTGTTTCAGAATCTGGATCAGTTGCACGATCCTGGGCGGCTCAAGCCTTGGATCTTCCGCATCGCCAAGAACGCGTGCCTCATGAAGCGCCGCAAGAGCGTCTTTGCACCCACGCAGGAGCTTTCGCTGGACGAACTCAAACCGGTGAAAGACGGTGAGGCCCGTTTGGAGATTGCGGACTGGTCGCAACTCCCCGAAGACATCGCAGCCAACAAAGAATTGCACCAGGCATTGGATCACGCCGTCGCCGACCTTCCCGATCTGTATCGCGCCGTTTTCCTGCTGCGCGACGTGGAGGGCCTTTCCACCGAAGAGGCGGCCGAAGTCCTGGAAGTAACTACCGACGTTGTGAAGACGCGCTTGCATCGCGCACGCCTGGCCCTTCGCAAGCAACTCGACGATCACCTTCGCCGAAAGGAAGTGTGCGCATGAACCGCGATTGCAACACCATCTTCGCGATGCTGTCGGAATACCTGGACCGCGACCTCGCGCCCGCCGACTGCGAAGAACTCGAACGCCACATTCAGTCGTGCGAACCCTGTGTCGCCTTCGTCGATAGCCTAAAGAAGAGTGTGTCTCTTGGCCAAGCGTATTCGCCAGGCACTGAGCCGCCGCCCTTAGCGCCTGAGACCAAGCAATCGCTGAAAGAAGCCTACGAGAAGATGCTCGCCGCGCGTCAGCAGCAGCAATAATCTATAGGGCCCGCTGGTAAATCTCCATCGCCGCGGCCGTATCAAACGGCCGAGGATTGAACTTCCCCGTCCATTGCTTGCCTGCGTCCTCAGCAAGCCGCAACAACGCCTCGCTAGGAATTCCCGCTTCGCGCAAACTCCCCGGCAACCCCGCAAGTTCCGCGAGCTTTCGCAGGCGCTCCACCAAGTCCCCTTGATACAGTTCCTGATAGCGAGCCGCTGCGGTCGCCATGTTCCACTCGACGACGCTTGCCAGCACCAGTGAGATCGCGACGCCGTGCGAGATCCCATAGGCCGCGGTCAACGGATAGGCACACGCATGTGCGGCCCCAAGCCCGGAGTTTTCCACGGCCAGTCCGCCGAAATGCGAACCCAGCAACAACTCGCCGCGTCCTTCCAAATCGTGCGGATTCGCAATCACGGCATCCAGCCCTGAATTGATCAGCCTCCAGGCCGACCGAGAGAAGCAATCCGACAACGCCGTTTGCCGCGTGGTCACCAAAGTCTCCAGCGCATGCGACAGCGCATCGTACCCGGACGACGCCGTCAACCCTGCCGGCATCGACATCGTTAGCTTTGGGTCGAGCACTGCGATCTCAAACACCGCCTTGCGATCCCCACACGCCATGCGGGTGCCCGTCTCCGTGTCGGTGATGGTTGTGTAGGATTGCGCTTCGCTGCCCGTGCCCGCCGTAGTCGGCACTGCGATCATCGGCAGCAATGGCTTCGTTGCTTTGCCGTAACCCCAGTAGTCGCGCATTTTCCCGCCGTTGGTCAGCAGAAAGTTGATGGCTTTAGCGAAGTCCATCGAACTGCCGCCACCCACCGCCACGATAAAGTCGATGTCGTGCGGCAGCGCGGAATCCCGGCCCGCCTCCACCATCGCCGAATCCGGATTCGCTTTAAAGTCGTGGAATTCGTGCACGGCAATGCGCCGAGCCTTCAGCGATCGCGCGGCTTCCTGGGCGTACCCCGCCTCCACGATGCCCTTGTCCGTGACCAGCAAACATCGCGACCCGCCGAACTCGCGGGCTATCTCGCCTAGCCGGGTAAACTCACCTGCTCCAAACAGCACTCGCGTGCGGGGTCGAAAATCGAACGGAACCATAGGGGTATTCGATCAGGATACACCGAGCAGTTTCTTGACGCCGTCCACGCACAAAATCGCGACGTGTTTGGACGCAGGCTGCAATCCCCCCACAGCTTCTTCGATAACCGGCGGAGCCAACCCCGCAAGCTCAGCGCGCGACTTCCCCAACATCCATTCGGTCAGCGCCGACCCCGCCCCGATCGCCGCCGTGCAGCCCCGAACCTGGTACCGGACTTCCGCTACGCGATCGTCCTCAAACCGCGCCGCCAGCCGCAGCATGTCGCCGCAGGCCGGATTGCTGACGTCCACCGTGATCGCAGGCGCAGCAAGTTGTCCCACATTGCGAGGATTCTGAAAATGTTCGAGGAGTTGCTCGGAATGAATGGCCACGCTTCAGCGTACCGTCCTGAAGTACAAAGTTTCGCCGCGCATGCTTCGACTCCCCGATGGCACCTGCAACATTCCCTCCGGCGTCATTAGCAAGCGAGGCCTCCCCGCAATTCCGATGACCGGGAACCCTTCGAACTTCGCGTGCACTGAAGCGTGCCCGTCCACCCATTCCAACTCCTGCAGCATTAGCCCGAGCGTGTACGTACCACCGGACCTGTCGAGGACAAGAATGCGCCCTTTGACCACGGCGCCCTTCTTGACGACGGTCTCTTTCCCGCGCTTCACATCGGACCGCAATACACCCGTCACAGCATCGCCCACCGCCGCGCGGTCCAAACGCAACTCGCTGGTAATTTCCACCGTGATCAAAACATCCACGGGCAACTCCACCTCGCGAACTGGCTTTACGACAGTGACGTCCACCAAATCCGGATCTTCAAAGATGAGCGAGCTCTCCCCCGCAAATTTCCTGCACGCGGAAAATTGCACTCGATTGCGACTGACCGAATCCTTGCTGGCCATTTGCAAGGAACTCTCCACTGGCAGAAGAAACATTTCATCACCGATCAGCAGCGACGCATAGTCGACGCGATCCTCTGCCGAGGTCAAGCCCAATTCCGGAGGAATATCGTCGGCGATCACTTCCAGCCGCCGCAGTTCCGCCTTCACCGGATCCAGATAGATCGACCCATGGAACCCCGTGACCGCTTCATGATCGTCTGACCGCAAGTGGTATCCGCTACGCGACACGTGAACGCGAAAATCGTAGCGAGCCAGCTGCAACCCCAGCAGCGGCACCTCTCCCCGATACTCAAAATTCGGGCCGTTGCTTTGAAACAGCATCCGAACATATAGCCCGTAGTTGCCGTTGCCGAACATTCCCGTTGAAACCAGGTCGCGAATGTCCCTATCCTCAAATTGCTTCGCCCCCGGCCAGGCAAACATTTCCTTGCCATCCGCCAGCGCGACTTCCAGCCGCAGCGTGTCGTCGATCCGGGATCTCCCGCCCGGGGCCTGGCGCGTACGCTCCACCGTTTCCAGACAGGTGTAGTTTGGCTGGTTCCCCAGCAGGGACAACATCTTCTCGCGGACCTCCGCCAGCAAGGTAGTTTCCGGCCGCAGGTTGGGCAACTGAGCCCACGCGCAGGAGGTAGCCAGCAGGAGAAGTGCGAGACGGCGCATTTGCAACTATTATAGGTTTGTTAAATGGAAGTTAAGCGCGAAACCTCAGCGCCACAGGATCGTCTTTACAAATGATGAAACATAAGGCAGCACTCGTCGTTGTGTCCGTAGCCAGTCTGATCTTGGCCGTCGCAGCGTTCCCGCAAGCCGCTCCTCAAGGTCAGGCCCAAGGACAGGGCCGCGGGCAACAACAAGGGCAACAGCAACAAGCGGCTCCCGCCCAGCCCCCCGGCTCCATCACCGGGCAAGTGGTTAGTTCCACTACAGGCGAACCGCTGCGCAAAGTCTCCCTCTCTCTGCGACCGCAAGGCCGAGGCGGCTCACCCGCCAGTGCGACATCCGATGCTGCGGGAAACTTTCGCTTCAACACGGTCGACGTTGGCACCTACACGCTCACCGGCGAACGTCCCGGCTTCGTCCGCGCTGCCTATGGTGAAGACCGCATTGGCGGTCAGGCGCGCACCATCGAAGTCACGACCGGCAAAACCACGGGGGCCATTCAAATCAAGCTGCTCCCCCACAGCGTCATCGCCGGACGCATTTACGATCAGGATGGGGATGCCATCCAAAACGCACAAGTGCAAGTGCTGCGTTATTCCTATCCCGGCGGCAAGCGACAACTCGGTGCCGTGCAACAGGCGACTACGAACGACCTGGGTGAATTCCGCGTCCCCGGTCTTGCACCGGGACGCTACTACGTAAGCGCCACCGATCGACGCCTGCTTTCCGTCGTGCAGGACTTTGCACAGGCCCGCGGCAAGGGCGGACGCGGAGCGCCAACCAACTTGGCCGAAGAGCCGAACCCCGAGGCTTACGTCACCACCTACTATCCACGCTCGATCGAGCCGAACGGCGCTACGCCCGTGGACCTGGTCCCGGGCAGCGAGGCTCGCGGCATCGACATCGGCCTGCTGAAGGCGCGCAAGTTTAGTCTGCGGGGCGTGGTCGAAGGCATGCCTGCCGCTCCCGCAGCACCCACGCAAACTGACGCGCAAGCCAAACAAAAAGGCAAGCAAGGTGGGGGCGGACCTGGCGGCATCAACCTGACGTTGATCCCGCGCAGCGCATCCCCGCAACAACCTGGCATTGGCAACATCCTCGCTGGCGGCGTCGCGCAAGTGAACGCCAACGGCACTTTCGAATTCCGAGGCGTGCAACCCGGAGCCTACTACCTGATGGCCCAGTCGCGCGGGCCGCAGCAGGCCCAGCGCCTCTCCGCGCGCGTTCCCATCGACGTTGCGAGCAGCGACCTCAATAACATCAACGTCCGTCTCACGCCTCCCCTCACCGTGACCGGAAAGATCGCCCCTGTGAAAGCCGACTCATCCATCAACTTAACCAGCATCCGCCTGAACTTCACGTCCTCCGCTCCACAAGGTCCCGGCGGCGGACGCGGAGGCCAAGGCCGCATCGACATCGCCGCCGACGGGAAGTTCCAAACCCAACTCGACGGCGACTCCTACAACGTCGAGGTCACCGGAGCACCGGCGGGCTACTATCTGAAGGCCGTGAAACTCTCTGGCCGCGAAGTCCCCGACAACGTCCTGGACCTGAGCTTCAGCGGCGCACAACTGGATCTGCTCTTAGCCAACGACGCTGGCACCATCACCGGCACTGTTCAAAAATCCAACGGCGACATCGTGCAAAGCGCCCGCGTAACCGCAGTCCCGGCGAACGCAACGTCCACCAGACGCGATCTCTATAAATCCGTCACCAGCGGGACCGACGGAACGTTCACCATCTCCACACTTCCCCCCGGTAGCTATAGACTCTACGCGTGGGAAGAAGTCGAAGCCAACGCCTGGATGGACGCCGACTTCCGCCGCCCCTTCGACACGCTCGCCACCACTGCCGCGATCAAAGACGGCGCGGGGCCAAACGTGACGCTGAAAGTAATCGGTCGCGAGCAGATGGTGCTGGCAGGCGTGCAGTAGTCGCGCAGGCAACGGACTCCCACAGGCGGGAAAACAACAGCGCTAGACTAGGGCTATGGCGAACACGGCGGCAACCACCCTGGAAGAACTCGCCCGCATGCCGGAAGACGGACTTCGGCACGAAATCGATGCGGGAGAGTTACTCGTCGTGACCAGACCAAATTCGCGCCACGGCGCGATCCAAGCGAACCTCATTGGAATCCTCCGCGAATACGTCCGCCGAGGGAAATTAGGGCGGATCTATTCCGAATCCGGCTTCATCCTCAGCCGCCACCCAGAGATCCTTCGAGGACCGGACGTCGCCTTCGTCAGAACGGATCGTCTCGCCGAAATTCCGGAAGACGGATGGGCGGAACTGGGTCCTGACCTCGTTGTCGAAATCGTCTCGCCCTCGGACACCGCGCGCCAAATGGATCGCAAGGTGCATCAATATCTAGCCGCTGGCACCCGAGCCATTTGGCTCGTCTATCCCGAAACAAGATCCGTCCACATTTTCGAACCGCAGGGCATCGCCCGCGTCGTCGAATTTGACGGTGTCGCAGCTTCTCCTACCGCCCTACCGGGCTTTGAACTTCCCGTCCGCGACATCTTCGAATAACTTCCCTCCCGCGCTATACTTGGTCGGAAATCATTCGACCTACCATTGGGGAGCTATGCGCAAAACACTTTCACTCACCCTCGCAGGAGCGCTGGCGATCGCCGCATTCCTGGCTCAACTGGGACCGGCACAACAAACTAAGGGGAAATCGGCGCCCGCCAAAGCCGCGCCCAAGTCCACGGCAATCCCCGCCGCCGACTGGCCCATGTATAGCCGGGACAACACCAGCACACGCTACTCACCGCTGAAACAAATCACGCCGCTCAACGTCGGCAAGATGAAACAAGCCTGGAGCTATCGCCCCGCCGCCGCAGCCCCCGCCGCTGCCGATGCTGGCAAGGCCAAGGCGAAAGGTAAAGGTGGAGCAGGCGCGCCTGGTGTGAACCCCGAAGCCACCCCCATCGTCATCGCTGGCATTATGTATGTGCCAGCGGGCAATCGCGTCATCGCCCTGGACGCGGAAACCGGCAAGGAAATCTGGAACTACCTGGCACCCGGCCAGGTTGCCAATCGCAGCGTCGGCTTCTGGCCCGGCGACGGAACGAACCCTGCGCGCATCCTCTTCACTGTCGAAACCAACATGATGGCGCTCAACGCCACCACAGGAAAGATCGATCCCGGCTTCGGCAAAGAAGGCATCGTCAACGTCGAAATCATTTGGGGCGGAGCGCCCTACATCTACAAGAACCTCATCATCATGGGCAACAACAACGGCGAGCGCAGCGACGGCCTGGTGGGCGATACCAAGGTCTACGACGCCCGCACAGGCTCCGAACTGTGGCGCTTCAAGACGATCGCCCAACCGGGGGACCCCAACCATTCCACCTGGCTCGATGACGGCTGGAAGCAGCGCGCTGGAGTCAACACCTGGGGCTGGTATTTCAGCGTCGACGAAGAACGCGACCTCATCTTCATGCCCTTCGGTTCGCCTGCCGGCAACTACTACGGTGGCGACCGCCCTGGTGCCGGCCTCTACGGGAACTCCATCGTTGCCGTGAACGCCACCACAGGCAAATACGTGTGGCACTTCCAACTGGTGCATCACGACCTCTGGGATACCGACCTCCCCGCCGCGCCCAGCCTCTTCAACGTAAAGAAGGACGGGAAAACAATTCCCGCGCTGGCGATCATCAGCAAGAACGCGCTGATGTTCATCCTGAATCGCGAAACCGGCGAGCCGATCCACGGAGTGGAAGAACGCGCGGTCCCCAAAGGCGACGTCCCGGGCGAATGGTATTCCCCCACGCAGCCCTTCCCCGTGAAGCCGGGCCCGCTCGCGCGCAGCAGCTTCAACAAGGCGGATGATTTTGTTCGCGCGTCGGACACAACTCCGGAGCACGTGAAAGCTTGCGAAGACTTGTGGGAGAAGGCTGGCGGGTACGTCAATCAGGGTCCTTTCACTCCTTTCGGATTCCACGAAGCCGGCGCGCCCAACAAGAGCTATCTGCAATTCCCCGGCAACGGTGGGCCGAATTGGGGAGGCACTGCCGCCGACCCAACCACTGGATACGTCTTCGTCACCACGCATGACGCCGCGCTCTCCGGGTGGATCGAAAAGAAAGTCCCGGGCGGCAACTACGGCAGCCTGACCGACGGCTCTCCCCTGCCCCTCGATCGTGGCAGCTATACCGGACCCGGCCCCTACAGTGGATTCGCGGCAGGCGGCATGCCGTGCCAGCGTCCGCCATGGGGACGCCTCACCGCCGTCAACGCCAACACTGGCGACATTGCGTGGCAGGTGGTGCTGGGCGTCAACGAACGCCTGCCCGAGGGCAAGCAGAAGGTCGGCAGCGTCGGCAGCGCAGGCCCCACCACCACGGCCAGTGGACTGCTCTTCGTCCCCTCCAACGACAGCTACTTCCACGCCTTCGATTCGAAGACCGGCAAGGAACTATGGTCGGTTAAGCTCGACGGCAACATGAACGCGAATCCGATGACCTACGCCGGCAAGTCCGGCAAGCAGTATGTGGCGGGAGTAGCAGGCGGCTCGGTTGTGGTCTTCGCGCTGCCGTAATTGCGCTGCGCTAAGATCAAGGTTCGATCTTTTGGTTCGCAAGCGAAGTTGGTTCCGCCGCCTGGATACTTTGGTTACTTAGTCTGGCAGTTTGCAAATGGCTGGTTACGGAAGGTCAGGAGGTTAACATGAAAGCAAATGTTTGGTCGTCAGTGTTCGCTTCAGTTAGTGAAACACTCTGGGCGGTCGGAGCCAGCGTCCTTGCGGCCGCATAGTCAAAACTCGACGTTCATGGCGACTCATCACGCCAACCGGTCATACTCCGCGTGGCTGCCGATCCAGTACCACACGACTCGATTCCCCTTCATTGCCGCTAGGGCCCGGTAGTGCAAACCAACCCGCACGGAGTAGATCGAAGCTTCGCCCTCTAGCTTCTTGAACTGCAAACCCGGATGCCGCGGATTCCTACGGAACATCCGATACGCAGCCTTGGCGTCTCTTTGAACACCGGCGGGCAAATCGTGGAATAACTTCCAAAACCCGCGAGTTGTTCGCGAATCAACCAAGTAGCTTGTCCAGCGGAATGGTGAGTCCTTGTGCGTCTTCCGCCAATGCTTCCTCCGCCATACGCCGAATCACGTCGCGTTTCTCTCGAAAACGGTGCTTCCACGACTCCTCGTCCGCTAGGGAATCGAGAATCTGAGACGCGATCACTTCTTGTTCGTCCGGTGGCAGTGACTCTACCTTCCGGAGTGCTTCTTCCAATAGCGTGCTCATGACTTCAGCCTACCAAAACATCACGCCCCTCTCGTCACTCGCGTTACCATCAAGTCTAGTGTCCTCTTCCGACCTGCACGCCCTCCTGCGCCGCCACTGGGGCTACTCCGAATTTCGTCCGAAGCAAGAAGCCATTGTCCAAGCGATCATCGCAGGGCGCGACGCCGCTGTTGTCATGCCCACGGGAGGTGGCAAATCGCTCTGCTACCAACTCCCCGCAGTCGCCATGCAGCGAACCTGCGTTGTCATCAGCCCGCTCATCGCGCTGATGCAGGACCAGGCCGCAGGCCTCCGCGAAAACGGCATCGATGCTGCGTTCCTGAACTCCTCCAGCACCCCGCAGGAGCTCTACGCGACAATGCGCAAGGCGGAACAAGGGGCCTATCAACTCCTCTACCTCTCCCCGGAACGCATTGTGCGCGGCGACACACTGGAATGGCTTCGCAAACTCGACATCGGCTTCTTCGCCATCGACGAAGCCCACTGCATCTCCGAATGGGGCCACGAGTTCCGGCCCGAATACCGCCAACTCAGCACACTGCGCGACCGCTTCCCCGATATCCCCATCGCCGCCTTCACGGCCAGCGCAACCCAGCAGGTCCGCCACGACATCCTAGCCCAACTTCGCATGCGCGACCCCGCGCGTGTCGTGATGAGCTTCCATCGCCCGAACCTCCGCTACATCGTTCGCGAGCTCGATAAGAAGGTCGCCAAACAGCAGCCGGACCTGCTGCTCGCCGCGATCGAGCATTACACCGAAGGCAACATCATCATCTACGCGCCCACCATCAAGAGCGTGGAAGGCACCACCGAATGGCTCTGCGATCAGGGCATCCCAGCCATCGCATATCACGGTCGCATGGACACGAAGACACGCGCACGCAATCAGGAATCGTGGATGACCGGCGACAACCGCGTGCTCGTTGGCACACTAGCCTTCGGACTTGGCATCAACAAGCCCGACGTGCGAGCTGTCATTCATCTCTCGCTGCCCAAGTCCCTCGAACAGTATTATCAAGAAGCCGGTCGCGCAGGTCGCGACGGTCAACCGGCCGACTGCGTGCTCTTCTGGCAGAAGAAGGACCTAGGCTTACTCGCCCACTTCATCCAACAAACACAAGATCCCGCCGAACGCAGTCGGGCGTGGGAACGCTACAACGTCGTGCGCGAGTTTGTGGAATCTTCCGTCTGCCGTCATCGCGAAATTTGCCTGCACTTCGGCGAGACACCTTCGTGGGAAACGTGCAATGCCTGCGACTACTGTGGCATTCGCCTCGATTGGACCAACCCCGCGCATCTTCCCAAAACGAAGAAGCGTGTCGCCACCCCCGCCGAAGTCACAGGAGCTTCGCTGGTTACCGGAGCACCTTTCGGCACTAGCGACCTGCATACCGCCTTCCGGGAATGGCGCCGGGAACTTGCGAAGACTACAGGCGTGCCCGCCTACGTCATCATCCACGACACAACGATAGAGGCTCTCTGCCAGCGCCGACCCAGCACCACGAACCAGCTGTTGGATATCCCCGGTATCGGCGAAAAGAAAGCGGAACGGTTCGGGGCACAAATCCTCGAACTCATCGCCAACCACACCGGGTAGCGATTTACATCTTGTACTGGCCGAGGTCGTCGTCCTTCAAGCCTTCGAGCCACCGGCGCAATTCGTCGGTGCTGCCCGGCTCGCTCAGCGACGCGGCGCGCGACGTTTTCAGCACGGAATCCTCGACGTAGATTGGACAATCGAGGCGCAGCGCAATCGCTAACGCATCACTCGGCCGCGAATCCACGGCGATCAACTTGCCTTCGCGCTCCACCCAGATCACGGCGTAATACGTGTCTTCTTTCAAGTCGCACACCACGACTTTTTTAACACCGGCTTCGAGACCGAATAAAAGGTTGCGGATGAGATCGTGCGTCATCGGCCTAGCCGTCGACTCCTTCGCGATCTCGAGAGCGATTGCGTTGGCCTCTGGCATACCAACCCAAATCGGCAACACCGAGTTCCCCTCAACGTCCTTCAAAACGACGATGGGGATATTGTTGGTAGGGTCAATCATCAACCCTCGAATTTTCATTTCGACTTCCATAGAATCCCCTATTGAACCGCCTCTCCTACAAGAGAGTTTGGCCCTGAGCGCGTTACACGCACTTCCAAATATTTTCCGGTAATGTCTTCATCCGACGAAGGTCGCAGGAAATTCACCATTTTGTGCTGGGAAGTCCGACCCATCCACTGACCCGTGGCCTTGTTGAAGCCTTCCACCATACACTCCGCGACCATGCCGACATAGTCCACGTTGCGGCGGATCTGAATCGCGCGCTGATGTTCCTGCAGGATACCCAACCGCCGCGACTTCTCTTCTTCGGGAATGTGATCCTCTAACGCAAGCGCCGGCGTGTTCGGGCGACGCGAATACTTAAAGCTGAACAGCGCGTCATACTCGACTTCCGTCAACAGCGCGAGCGTCTGTTCGAAATCCGCCTCGGTCTCTCCCGGGAACCCGACAATAATATCCGACGTAATCGCAATGGGGCGCGCAGCAGTCTTCATCCAATGAATCCGCTGCATGTATTCTTCAAGCGTGTAGGAGCGCTGCATCGCGCGCAACACTTCCGTCGAACCCGACTGCACCGGCAGATGCACGTGATTACACAAATTCGGGTTGCGGTCGATCGCATCGATGATGGCTTTGGTGAAATCGCGAGGATGCGACGTCGTAAATCGCACTCGCCGAATACCCGGCACCTTGCCCACACCATCCAGCAACTGCGCGAAGTTCCAACCCGTAGGCGACGGATCGCGGTAACTGTTTACGTTCTGCCCCAACAATTGGATCTCGGAATACCCAGTGCCAGCGAGCATCGCCGCTTCCCGCAAAATCGCATCGCTCGTGCTGCTGCGCTCCGGCCCACGCGTGAACGGCACCACGCAATACGCGCACTTCTTATCGCAACCCTCGATGATCGTGATGTAGGCCCGATGCGGATTATCGCGGCGCGTATAGGGCGTCTCAAACGTGTCTTCGGTATCGAGGCTCAACCCCGTAACGCGCTTGTTGCCTGCTTCGAGCTGCACCAGCATCTCCGGCAACTTGTTATAGCTCGCCGAACCGCACACCAGGCTCACATGCGGAGCCTTTTCAAAGATCTTCTCGCCCTCTTGCTGCGCCACACAACCGAGCACGGCGAACGTCTTGCCCTTGTTCTCGCGCTTGAAGCGATCCAACCGATTGAAGACTTTTTGTTCGGCCTTATCGCGGATGCTACAGGTGTTGTAAAACACCATCTCCGCTTCCTCAGGCGTCTCGACCTGTGAGTACCCTTGCCCGACCAGCGTCCCCACGACTTTTTCCGAGTCATGGGCGTTCATCTGGCAACCGAACGTTTCGATATAGAAAGTCTTCACGCTTCTCCTATTGTACGGGAGATCGAACTAAGGTCTTACGCCGATGGCCACGCGGGGGAAATCGGCTTAGAGTAAGAGATGATGCGGCCTTTCTCTTTATTCGTCATTCCAGTAGCTTTGCTGGCTCAGTCTACGACCACCAGCTATCAAACGGGGATCAACGGCGAACGCGTCCCAACGTCTTCCCAGAGCACCTCCGCAACGGGAACACGCTCACAGAACATCAAGTCGACCAGCGGCAGCCCGATCCCGGCGGTTCAGGAGACGGAAAAAATCCTGCGCGACGACGCCAGCGGCAAGGTGATCGAACGCACCATCCAGCACTATGATGCCAACGGCCGGCCGGCCCGCACGGAGCGCATCACCATCGAAGAGACACCCCTGCCCGGCGGTGGCAAGACGTCCACAGAAACTCGCGCGCAGTCCGACCTCAACGGGCGTTACAGCCCCACGGAACGTCGCACGACGGAGACTCGCGTGAACGGCCTGACCACCACCACCAGCGTTACGGTGGACCGTCCCACGCCAAACAATTCCTTCCAGACGGCGGAAAAGCGCAGCATCGTCGCGGTCGGCCCGAAGGACAAGCAAACCACCACGGAGACCGTGGAACGTCTAGGCATCACGGGCCGCTTCCAGCCGGTTCAGCGTACCGAAACCAGCGTCCAGGTCGCCGGTGATAAGACCGTCCAGAACACCGCAGTTTACGACCTCAACGTGGTGGGCAAGTTCGGATTGTCGCAGCAGACCGTGGCGACGACGACAAAAGGCCCCAACGGCGAGACGACCGAAACGAACATCTACGGCACGGAGACCCTGGGCCGCAGCGGCGCGCAGTCGGACAAGCTACAGCTTCAGCAACAGCTCATGACGCAGAAAAAGGTCGCCGCCGATGGCTCGGTAACAGAGGTCGTGATGGCGCGCAGTCCCAATCCTTCGGATCCCACAAAACTCGGCGATCCTCAGCAGATTAGTGAGACGGTGTGTACAGGCAAATGCGTTCCGACGCCTGCGGCAGCTACTCCCGCGAAGCCTCCCGCGCCTAAGGTCATCGCGGCTCCCAAACCGTAATTACTCCGTGAGGCTTAAAAAGCTGGTGCCGTTTTCGATACGCGCGCCGAAGTTTTCAGCGATCGTTTGACCGATATCAGAAAGCGTCGCGCGCGTCCCGAGGTCTGCGACACCGCGTCCACGGACTAGCAGCGGTACGTACTCGCGACTGTGATCGGTCGATTTTGTGGTCGGGTCGCATCCGTGATCCGCAGTCAGGATCGCCAGATCGTTTGGCCCAAGGGCGGCTTCGAGCTGCGGCAACCAGGCGTCGGCCTCTTCCAGCGCGTTCGCATAACCTTCGACGTCATTGCGGTGGCCGAAGTTTTGATCGAAGTCGACGAGGTTGGTCCACAACAAACCGCGCTGCATCGTCTTGAGCATTTCGAGCGTCTTTTCCATGCCGTCCGCGTTGGACTTCGTTTTGACGTGCGCGCCGATGCCCCGCCCAAGGAACACGTCAAAGATTTTCCCCACGCTGGAGACTTCCACCTTCGCTGCGGCGAGTTGATCGAGCAGCATGCCTTTGGGTGGCGGCGTCGCGTAATCGCGGCGGTTGGTGGTGCGCTTGAACGCTCCTGGTTCCCCTTCAAATGGACGCGCGATCACGCGGCCTACTTCGTAGGGACCGGTGAGCATGGCTCGGGCCTGATCGCAGATTTTGTAGAGTTCGTAAAGCGGGATCACTTCTTCGTGCGCGGCGATTTGGAAGACGCTGTCGGCCGAGGTGTAAATAATGGGCGAGCCGGTTTCCATGTGCTGCTCGCCGAGTTCGTCCATGATCTCTGTGCCGGATGCGGCTTTGTTACCGAGAGTGCTTCGACCGATTGCGTCTTCAAAGCGCTGCATCAGCTCCGCTGGAAAGCCGTTGGG
Organism: Bryobacteraceae bacterium; assembly: GCA_039926185.1. Taxonomy (GTDB): domain Bacteria; phylum Acidobacteriota; class Terriglobia; order Bryobacterales; family Bryobacteraceae; genus Palsa-187. Next base: position 46,577 of record JBDSXJ010000031.1, read on the forward strand.
GAACAGCGGCAGGGGCTTAGCAAGATGGATGCCTGCCATCTCCCAGTGGCCGGTGGTGGTGTCTTTGCCGGGCGACGCTAGGGTGCACTTTCCGTAGGATGCGATCGGATTCGGCGATGGAGTCAGGCCGTGGAACGGACGGATGTTCGCCAGACCCCAGCGGGAGAGATTGGGGAGCGTGAGGGGGCGCTGCTTAGCGATGTTGCCAAGAGTGTCGCTGCCGACATCTCCGTACGCGGCCGCGTCGGGCATTTCGCCGATGCCGACACTGTCTAGGACAATCCAAACCACGCGATCAAAGGCCATGATCTATTTTGCCAGCAGCATGCTCTGGATGCGCAAGGTCATTTGCTCCAGGAAGGAGCCGGGGTCGAAGCCGTCCATGCGGCTGGAGAGTTTGCCGGACTTATCGAACAAGATCGTCGCAGGGATATTCATAACGTTGAGCTGGCGCGCGAGGCCGTCTTCGAAATAGACGTCTTTGCTCCATTTCTGCTCTTCGAGAAACGGCTCGACGATCGCTTTGTCTTCGTCGGCATTGATGCCAAGGAACACTACGCCCGAGGAATCCGGGAAGCGTTCTCTCAACGTTTCATACAGGGGATGCTGCACGCGGCACGGGACGCACCAGGTGGCCCAAAAATCCATGACGACAATTTTGCCTTTGAGCGATTCGAGGCGGAATGGTTTGCCGTCGAGTTTGGAGATGGTGAACTCCATCGCGTTTTGGGCAGCTGCGTTCGGCTCCATCGCAATCAATTTCTTGCGGCGGGTTTCCGTTACGGTTGTCATTCGATCATAGGCGGCGAGGATGACGTCTCCCAGTCCAACTTCCGAACCGTTCTTCTTCATATAAAGGTCGCCGAGCAGGATGCGATCGTTCAAGCGGGCGGCCTCCGTGGTGCGCGGATCGTTGACGACGAAGGCCTCGGCGAGACGGATGATCGCCTCGTCCGTTTTGCCGGCGCGATTCAGGCTGTCGGCCCAATCGCGGGCGGCTTCTTCGCTGGGAAAAACGGAAAACGCTCGCGCGGAGAGCCGGATGGCTTCATCAATCTCTCCGGTTATGGTGCGGGCGCGGGCTTGATAGAGCAACGTTCGGGCGAGTGCGCGATCGCGGTCTTCCTGACGGCGCGCAGCGTCGCGGCCGGGTTCTATTTTGACACTGTCGAGCAGGTTTTCCAGGTGGCGCGCATAGGTGTAAGCGCGATCCGCCATGGGCTTGTTGCCTTGAGAGATCAGCGCGAAAGAGAGGCGATCCAAGAGCAGAATGTCATCGGGGAGAGCTTCGACCAAAGCTTCGCCGTATTTCACCAGGCGATCCCAATCGCCGGAGTCTAGCGCGGCCTTGGCCAGAGTCTTCTCGATTCCATTCATCTGCGACGACTTGGGGTATTTCGCCAAGTGGGCTTCGAGAGCTCGGATGGTGTCGAGAGGGCCGGATTGACCGTCGGTGAGAGCGGACATGAGGGACTGCTGTTCGTCGCCGGAGGGCTGTTGCGCAAAGGCGCAGGAGCCGAATATAAGAAGCGCGATGGTGGCGGATCGGATCATTGGGGCTTGGCTGCGGCTTTAAAGGCCTCGCTCAAACCGGCGGCGCGGTCACGGGCCATGTTTAACAGGGATTCATTCTTGGCGATGCGGTCGAGAATCGTGGTGAATTGAGCAGGAGCGACGACTCGCTTCTGCGCCCATGCGCCGTCCAGGCGAACCAGGATTTCATTTACACCCAGCCGGTCATATTTGTAGGTGCGTTCGAGGTCGGATAAAATGCGCTGGCTTTCGGTGATGTGCTCAAACCAGAGCTGTAGTTCGCGAGCGGTCTCGTCGGTCGAATAGTTATATTTGGCTTCGTTGGTTGTCGATCCGTCTTCCCAACGATAGGTTTTGTCGCCGGTCTTGGCGACTTTCAGACCGCTTTCGAGTTTGGTTTTGAAGAAGTCGAGCTTGGCGGCAAGGTCGAAGATGGTTGTGGTGGTCGCTGGATCGAGCTGAACTTTGTCGGGTTCGGGTTCGTTGGCTTCCTCTTGATAGGTGAGCGCGCCAGCCTTGGTGATGGTGATCTTGGCGTAGGCGGGAACGGAGCCGGGGAAGACCTTGGTGTAGACGATGCGTTGCGCGCTCATCGTGAAGGCGCAGATTGCAAGCAGCAGAATAACTTTCACAAGACCCTCTTTGATGTAGCGTGACAGATCGCGACGGCGACTGCATCGGAGGCGTCTTCTGTTTCGAATTCGCCCTTCATGCCGGTTAGATTTCGCACCATCATCTGCACCTGACTTTTCTCCGCGCGGCCGTAGCCGACCACACTGCTCTTCACTTCGAGCGGCGAATATTCGCCAAAGATCACGCCCGCTTCGGCAATGGCCAGCAGAGCAACACCTCGGACATGGGCAAGCTTGAGGGCGGTTTTCGCGTTGACGGAATAGAACACGCCTTCGACGGCAGCGGCGTCGGGTTGATGCTCCGCGAGAATTCCGCGGAGTCCGATGGCGATGGTTTGCAGCCGCAGTTCCAAAGGATGCGCCGCCTTGGTGCGGATGACACCGTGACCCACCACCGTATGACGACGGCCATCGCTATCGATGACGCCCCAGCCGGTGCGTTCGGTGCCGCAGTCGATTCCCAAGATCCGCATGCGCGGGGTTGCTCCTATGAGAGCGACTCGAGTTCGCTTTCGTCGATGTCGAAATTCGAATAGACGCTCTGCACGTCGTCGTGGTCTTCGAAGAAATCGTTCAACTTCAGCATACCGGACGCCTGCTTGCCTTCGAGCTTGGTCAAGTTCTTGGGCAGCATGCCGACTTCGGCCGACAGGGTCGGGATCTTGGCCTCGCGCAGCACTTCCACCACCGCGTCGTGCGATTCGGGGGCAGAAATCACCACCCAGTGGCCGCCCTCATTGCGCAGATCTTCGGCGCCAGCGTTGAGGACCAGGTCCATCAACTTGTCTTCGGTGGCGAGTTCCCCGTCGATCGCAATGATGCTCTTACGTTCGAACATCCAGGAGACGCTGCCTTCTGTGCCCATGTTGCCGCCGAACTTGCCGAACGCGTGGCGGATTTCGCTCACGGTGCGGTTCTTGTTGTCGGTCGCCACATTGACCAGAACAGCCGCACCGCCGGGGCCGTAGCCTTCGTAGGTGTACTCTTCCATGGTGGCGCCTTCAAGCTCGCCGGTGCCGCGCATGATGGCTCGCTTGATATTGTCGGCAGGCATGGACTCGGCTTTGGCAGCGGCGATGGCCGTGCGCAGGCGCGGGTTCATATCAGGATTGCCGCCACCACGGGAGGCGATCATGATTTCTTTGATCAGGCGGGTGAAAATTTTCCCGCGTTTGGCGTCAAGCGCGCCCTTCTTGTGCTTGATAGTCGCCCATTTTGAATGTCCGGACATAAAGGCCTCGGGGCTCGGAATAACTGCACGGGGAGCCCAACTGTCTAAGATAACAAATCCCGCTAGGGGATTAGCGGCGTCGTGAAGATATCGAAGGTGGTGGCGGGGGCCTGGTAGCCGCCGATGACCAGGCCGCTGATAGGGTCCATGAACTGGATCTGGCCCTTATCGCTGAGGATGGTGAGGCGCGTGCCGTCCTGGTTCAGCTCCATTTTCCGACCATTGCCGCCATTCGCGAAAGTGACGGGAAACTTGTTGACGACCTTTCGTTGCGCCAGATCAAAGACCGACACCGCATAGGCCGAGTCGATAGACCCAGCCCGCACTTGAAAGTTATGCAGGATGAAGAGGCGATTGCCGTCGGGGTGCATCTGCGGCCTGCCTAGGGGGAAGAGATCGTTGAACAGTCCGACAGCCCCCACCAGAGGTTCTTGCACGAGCGCGCGGAGGTCCGCGGTCCCGGAGAGGACATCGTAGTATGCGATCTGTTCTTGGCCCCGCACGTCCCTGCCGATCAGGTAGATTGTCAGACCGTCGGGAGCCATGACCGCCGATTGGACCTGCAAAATCGGCAGCCGTCCCTTCGACTTCAGTGTGCGGGCATCGGCATCGAAGATCCACAGGCCTGCCAGGTTGCCGTCGGCGTCGGGCGCTTGTTCGGTGGAGATGACGTACGCGGTTTTGCCGTTGTTGCTGAATACGATGTCGACGGCGGTGAAACTTGTGGCGACCGTGGTGTTGGCGGGAATCGTCCCCGCAATCCTCCCGGCCGCGAGGTCGGTGATCACCATCTGGCCACCGGTGGAGCCGAAGTGATGGGTCCAGACCTCGCGGCTGACGCCGGTGGACACGGGTCGCACGCCGAAGGTCTGACTCATGCCATCGGGCAGGATCACGGTATTGCTCTTTACGTTGGTCTTCAAGTCCAGCAGCGAAACGTTGTTATCCCCATAGCCGCTGAGAGCGATCAGTTGCGGGTTGGTGGATGCCGTTGCGGCGTTGAAGTCAACACGCCGGTCGAAATCCGCGTAGTCGCTGTTGAATTTTTCGACGACCTTTTGGATGTAGTTTATGATTTCGCGGCCCCTGGTATCCGCAACCTTACAGCTTGTCGGGGGCTGCTTACTACACACCTTGTACTCCAGACTCAGGGTCGCCTTTGATCCAGACACGTCGACCTGCCATACCAAGCTCTCGAAGCTCGTGTCCGTAGTATCCCAATTCTTAACAAACGGCCCTTCGCCATGTCCGTGTTCGCTTTGCCCGAAAGCGGGCCAAACGAAAAAGAGAACCAACAGAAAGTACTTCATCGCAACACCACCGATACCGAAAGCCAAGGCGAGTACAGCATCAGACCGTTGGCCACCAGAGAATTTGAAAATGTCGTCACACCGTTGGTGCTAAGAGTTCCGATTGCGAGCGAAGTGTATGAGCCATCGATGTCCTTGTACGTGTGCGGCAAGTTGGCCAAGGTGTCCGCCGGGATGGTGAAAGTGGATGCTCCTGGTGGAGCGAGACACTGCACCTCCACGGTTGCGTTCGCGTAGGATGCGTAGGCGTAGAGTGTGATCGCCGTGGGGGCAGTGGAATCGGTTGGCGTGAAGTTCAGGACAAGGGGTACTGCCCGGTCGATCACCCGCAGCGTGTCGCGTTGGGGCCAGGTGGGCGAGCCGATGAGCTTCAGGGGTAGCGTTGCCTCATTAACTCCGGCCGGGTCCAGTATGACTTTCGCAGTGTTATTGGCGAGACGAATTCCGGTGGCTTCTGTATCGACAGTGCCGCCCAATCGGAAGGCATAGATGGGCACTAGCGAGCCTAGCGACGGAGCGTTTTCGAAACCATTGTTGTAGGCCAGGGCCGGACGGGGCGTCATGGAGACCAGCGGCGCGCCTCTCAGGTTTTTGTTGATGCTCGCGTCGCCCGATGTTTGGTGTACCAGGCAACTTCCGGCGGGTGGATACGACAGGTACGGGTCAAACGAGAAATCGGAAGCTGGTTTGTTGATGAAGCGGGCGTAGATATTGTCGGTCTCCTCACGGGAGAGGGCGTGCGTGACGTCGCCAATGGCGTTGACTCGCTGGAGGTGGATGAAGCCTTGCGTTCCGGTGGAGCGGGCCAAGCTCGAAAGGACATTGTTGGGATCGGTGCAGGATGTCGCCCCCGGTGCCGCGATGGCCATGGTCACGGTGTTCGAGACTGCGCCGCCCGCCTTGATCTGAACGGGGACCCAACAGCCCAGGGGAGCATCGTCCGGGATGGCGACGACGACCTGGTCCAGCCCGGCGCAGCAGGGGGAACGTCCCGCGTACTGCTTCGCGGCGGGGCGGCCTCCGATGGTGATGGAAACGGCGGTCGCGAGGTTGCTAGCGGTGGGGGCAATGTTGTCGGCGTACGGAACGGGTCCAAGGCCGGTGCCCCAGATGGTGATGAATTGTCCGCGCACGGCTGGCTTGTTCAGAGAGTTGATGGGCTGATTGTCGGCGGCGACGAAGTTCTGCACGATCCCGGGGCCGAAGCCTCCGCTGGAGACAGCGAAGATGCCGGGCGCGGCGTCAGCGATTTGCACGGTGATCGCGTTGCTCCTGCGACCTTGATAGGTAACGCGGAGACTGGCGAGTCCGGCTTTGAGCGTGGACGGGAGGACGGCGTTGATTTGCCCGGCGGAGACGAAGTAGGGGATCGCGTCGAACGTGGTCGTTTGGGTGAAGGTGATGGTGACGCCTGCGAGGTTCGCGGTCCAGGGGAAGGCGCTGGCTTGCGCGAACTGCGTTGGTCCGAGGTTTTCCCCAAAAATCGAGAACAGGCTCCCACGCGCGAGGGCTCCGTTGGGCAAGCCGAAGGGGGCGAGCGACGCGGCGTTGACAACGGCTCGATGGATGAGGATCGGCTGCTGGGCCTGGAGCGAGACAGACAAACTGAGGGCCGCCAGGAGAGGCAACAAGGGGCGCATGGGAGAAGTGTAGCTTGGTTGATAGGCGGCGGGCTATTGCTGCTATCCATCCACACCGGATTGACCAGGTGTGCCTCAAGGCGTATAGTTGGCTCGGATCGAAAGGAGGCGTTATGTCTGACCGATTGTTGGGACGCGTTGCGTTGCTCATGATGGTGTCGGCGGCGAGTATGTGGGGGGCGGATCCGATGGTGGGGACGTGGGTGTTGAACGCGAAGAAGTCTGTCTATAAGCCGGGTCCAGCACCGAAGAGTCAGACGCGGGTATACCGGGAGAACAAGGACGGGATCATCGCTACGGTGGTCACCGTGGGCGTGGATGGGAAGGCGACCACGGTGGAGTATCCGCAGAACTACGATGGGCTGACGCATCCTGTGGCGGGGTCGCCGGATATGGATGCGATCAAGATGGTGCAGGTGACGACGCAACGGTCGGAGTCGACGATTCTGCATGCGGGGCGGCCGATGGCAACGACGGTGCGGATGGTTTCGGGCGATGGGAAGACGCTGACGATTACGTTCAACAGCACCGCGGAGAATGGGGATCCGATTCGGAATACGCAGGTTTACGATCGCAAGTAGTCGGGCATCAACTTCGTCTACAGCGAAATGTGATGGAGCGACGTGAGCTGATCCGACGACTTGTACTCAATTCTATTTCGGACGACTTCGAGAATCTTGATCAAGTGATTCTGCGCGATGTCACCCGCGATGGTTCAAGGCTTGGATTAACGATTGAGCGTTCGGATGTCGTGGAAGCGCTGGCAGGACTGATCGATGATGGGCTGGCGAAGGCCTACCTTCTGTCAGGCCACATGGGTCCAGATCCCTTCTCGGGTGAACTCCCTGGTATGCCCTTGATGGACGTCGTAGAGGAACATTTCAAGACATACTTCTATATCACCCAAGCGGGCATGGATCTGCATCTCTCCTACGACTCCTGGCATCCGCAGGACTAAGCTAGCGCGAGAGCAATCCGCCGTCGATCGCCAGGGCATGACCCGTGATGAAAGAGGCCTTGTCGGAGCACAGGAATAACACGGTCTGCGCGACTTCTTCCGCCTTGCCGAACCGACCGATGGGATGCGCCGCGATCAACGCGTCTCGCATGGCCAGAGGGAATGCGTCCGCCATGTCGGTTTCAATGACTGCGGGACACACCGCATTGACGCGGATGCCTTTTGCCGAAAATTCAATCGCGGCAGCTTTCGTCGCGCCGATCACGCCGTGTTTGGAGGCGTAGTAGGCGATGCCGACAGGGCCTCCGACTTGGCCTGCCACTGACGACATGTTAACGATGGCTCCGCCGCCGCTGGCGAGCATCGCGGGGATTTCGTATTTCATCGAAAGGAAGACACCAGTGAGGTTGATGGCGATGACTTGGTCCCACGTTTGGGGTTCGTAGGCAGGTATTCCGACGAATGAGCTTCCGATGATGCCGGCGTTGTTGAAGGCGCAGTCCAGGCGGCCCCATTTGTCGATGATCGTCTTGACCATGCGCTCGCACTGCTCGGGTTGGGAGACGTCGGTCTGAACAAACATCGCTTCCCCGCCCTGGGCCGCAATTTCATTCACCACGGCTTCAGATTCCGAAGGACGACGCGCAGCAATGGCGACCTTGGCTCCTTCAGCGGCGAAGGCCAGGGCGGCCGCGCGTCCGATGCCGGAGCTGCCTCCCGTGACGAGGGCGACTTTTCCATCAAATTGGCGGGGCATGTGCTCTAGTGTAACTAGATGGAATTGAGACCGCCTGGACCCCGTGGTTTGCCGCTGCTCGGAGTGCTGTTACCGTTGCGCAAGGATGGCCCGGCATTCTTGCAGAGCATGGCTCAGCGGTACGGGGACGTCGTCTTTCTGCCTGCGGGCGGGCAGCACGTCTACTTCCTGAATCATCCGGATTACGTGCGCGAGGTGTTGGTCACGCAGCAGCACAAATTTAAGAAGAGCCGTGTGCTGGAGCGGGCGAAGGCGCTGCTGGGTGAAGGGCTGTTGACCAGCGAAGGCGCGTTTCATTTGCGGCAACGACGACTGGTGCAACCGGCCTTTCATCGGGATCGCCTGGCGGGATACGCGACGACGATGGTGCAGAGGGCGTGTGCCGCTCGCGAGCGCTGGACCGATGGCCAGGTCATCGACATGTCCCTGGAAATGATGCGGCTGACCATGGACATTGTTTCGCGGACGCTGTTCAGTGCAGAGGTCGAAGGCGAGGCGGACGAGATCGCGGCGGCGCTGGATGGGGTGTTTGGGCTGTTCGACATTATCCTGATGCCGTATTCGGAGATCGCGCAGAAGTTGCCGTTACCGATGATGCGGAGGTTTCACGCGGCGAAGGAGCGGCTGGACGCCACGATCTATCGGCTGATCCGCGAGCGTCGGGCCAGTGGTGAAGACAAAGGCGATTTGTTGTCCATGCTGCTGCTCGCACAGGATGAGGAAGGTGAGGGTGGCATGAGCGATGAGCAGGTTCGGGATGAGCTGCTCACCTTGTTCCTCGCAGGGCATGAGACAACCGCAAACGCGCTCACCTGGGGTTGGTATTTGTTGTCCCAGAATCCAACTGTGGCGGCGAAGCTGCATACGGAAGTGGATGGACTGGGCCGCGTACCATATATGACGGATCTTGCTTCGATGCCGTACACGGCTGCCGTGTTTGCTGAGGCGCTGCGGATGTTTCCTCCGGCCTGGGCGATTGGGCGGCGCGCCCTGGAGGACGTTGAGTTCGGAGGCTATCGGATTCCGAAGGGCTGCGTAGTGTTACTAAGTCCCTACGTGACGCACAGGGATGCTCGCTGGTTCGCGGAACCGGAGCGCTTTCTGCCGGAAAGGTGGCTGGCGGAGGACGCCACGCGCCCGAAGTTTGCCTATTTTCCCTTTGGGGGCGGATCGCGGGTTTGTATCGGGGAAAGGTTCGCGGGGATGGAGGGAGTGTTACTGCTCGCGGCAATTGCTCAGCAGTGGGCCTTCTCGCTTGTACCCGGCCATCGCGTGGAACGCAAGGCGCAGATCACGCTACGGCCGAAGTTTGGGATGAAGATGGTGGTGAACGCTCGCGAGTTAGAATCCGCTGCGGGGGCGGTAACCGGGCCGAGCTTGCACTCTTAGCTTCTTGTCTTTGTCCGCGACCATCTCTACGCTGATCTTGCGGAAACCTTCGTTGGGGTTGGTTTGCGGATAGTAGGTGACCGTGTAGGAGTTGCCGAGGTCTTCGCGGATAGATTCGAATGCTTCGACCTGCTTCTGCCAGGTGCTGGCAAAGTAGGTTTTGCCACCGGTCTGCTGCGAGATGCGCTTGAAGACCTGCGATGAGACGGCGTCGTTGTTCACCTGGTTGGTGGAGATCACGTAAATGGGAATGCCTTCGTCTTCGGCGACGGCGCGAACGTCGTCAGGGGCCACCATGCTCGCATTGTCGGGGCCGTTGGAGAACACGATCACGACTTTGCGCCCGGCTACCTTAGCGGCATCACGAAGGGTTAATAGCAAGGCGTTGTAGAGCGCCGAATCATCCCCGGCGACAGCCCGCCGCAATCCCAGGATGGCTTGGTTGTGATCTTTGTCCAGGCTCGAGGCGCGGCTAAGATTGCGGCTATAGGTGTAAACGGCGACAGAGTCCGCCCGGTCCAGGCCACGGATGAAATCCGCGATGGCGTCGGAGGCGTAGACGAACGTCTTATACATATAGTTGCTGGTATCAAACAGCACGAAGACGTTGGTGCCGACGAAGGCCTCGGAGCGAATATCAGGTTTCGCGGGATCGATGACGATGGGCTTCATCGTGCCGTCCGCAGCTATCTCCACGGGCGGCTGATTGCCTTCGGAGAAGGTCGAGAACTTTTGCGGGATGCCGTCTTCCGTCAATTTGAAATCGCCGGGCTTCAGACCGTTGATGTACTTGCCCTTGTTGTCAGTAACGGTGAAGCTGAGCACCACCATATCGACCTTCACGCGGAAGGTCGGCCGGTCCTGCGCCACCAAGGCCATCGCAGCGAGGACTCCAATCGAGAATTTGCGGATCACTGAGCGTCTCCTCCGATTCCAACTACGGCTACTTGCGTTTGGGACTGCTTGCGGACTTGTTCCCCTACAACTCGCAAGGAACGCAACAGGGCGGGCCAATCTTCCAGGTGCGATGCGAAAATTTGTTCGAGCGTGCGCTGCGTCCACTCCGGCACCAGCACGTTCATATCGGCGGGCTGCGCGTGAATCTGGTCGGCCAACGCGGCGAAGTAAATCAGATTGGATTCCCAACTCTCCGCAAGAATGCGACTGGAGTAGCCCATAAGCGTCGGGAAGGTGCGCAGGTTCAGGAGTTCCTGCTGGTAAGAATTCGACAGCGTGGGCTTCGGAGTGCCGAAGGCTCGGGAGATAGCCGCGTCGCTGACATCGGCGGCGGCTTCCGTGGCAAGGCGACGGATTTCATCGGCGCTGGTGCTGCTGTTATCCGCAGCCGCCAGACGACGAGCGAGCAGATAGAGCTCCGAAGGCATGACGTTATCACGCGCGGTGGTTACGTCGCCTGCGAGAAGGCTCTCTTCCACAGTTTTGAGGCGGCGCGGAGAGAGATAGGGCTCCAGTGCGCTGAGCACGTTGGTGCGGACCTGCGGGCTGAGGGCGGCTTCGGCCAATGAGGATTCCCCATAACCGACGTGCAGACCGACCCAGTGAATCTGCGATTGCGAAATGTTCCACCAGCGCGGCACTACCGCGGTCAACATCATTTGCGGAACAAGATCGCCCCAGATCAGCGCCTGCTCCCGCGTGGGGACCAGGAAGTTTTGCTCGGCTTGGGCCAGTGCGTAAGGCAGCGACACCAGCGAACCAACCAGGCGACCACCGGCATTGCGCGGCCAGCCGGCTCCATACATGTTCGTCGCTTTCCAGGTTTGCTCACTCCCCGATATACCGATGAAATCGTGGCTGCGCACGAAGAGGGGATTCGTGTGCAGGATCTGCGCGCCCGGCGGGGCGTAGTGCATGTAGTTGAAGCCGACCAGTGTATCGCGCAGGAAGGGCGCTAAGGCTCCGCGCAGGTCGGCCAGGTCTTTGGCGTTGTTGCCCGCCTTCTCAATATCGCGGCGGAGGTTGATCTTGCGTTGCTCGTCGATGTGTTTCTCAGTCCAGTAACCAAACGCTCCAGCGTTCTTTTCGGCGCGCGTGAGGTCGCCCTGCGGGAGCTGGATTTCGGAAACGCGATTGGCAAGGCGCCCGGCTAGAGCGGCGTTCAAGGTCTGGCCCTTGCCCACGCCTTCGAGGTTATCCGCAAGGTCGAACAGCGTGTCGATGGGCAGCAGGCGCTGGGCCTCAAAGACACGGATGAGGTCCTGGACCAAACGCTGGTAGGCGTCGGAACCCGCAGGTGCGGCTGTGCCGGCCAGCAAGTCGAGCATCCGTTCCTGAAGAGTGGCTCCGGCAGGGGAGCGAGTCGCCTTCATTAAAGCTTGCAGACCGTTGCGTCCAGCGTCGAAGAGTTCGCGGTCGCCATCGACGGTATCGAATGCAGACACAATGGCCGCAAAGGACGCGTCGGCTTGCGCGGGAACCAGCGTTCCCTGCCGTACGAAGATTTGCCAGAGGCCCAGCAGGCCTTGCATCATTCCGGCAACGTCCGCTCGCCGCTGCTGATTGCGAATATTGCCTACGCGTTCGGCAGAGGTCAGGAATTTCAAGACACTTGGGCCGGTGAGGTCGGGCGATTCGGAGAGTAAGGAATACTGCGCGCTGAATTCGGAGTATTGACGCGCCAGCGCCTCCATCACGTCGGGAGCCAAGGGCGTCTTGCGGCGGCGATCCACGTCGGTAAGCGCCATGAAGATTTTCAGGTGCTCATTCTCCGCCAAGCGGCGAGACATGCCGAACAGCGCTTCCATCACCTGCTCGGGTTCCTTCCAATTCACCGCGTCCTTCTTGATTTTTGAATCGGCCTTGGTGCCTTTGGGAGGATCAATGAAGAGGCGCTTCCAGGTTTCCAGACCGCCGGGGAGATGCGGCTTGCCGTCGGGGTCCATGCGGAGGCGCGTGGTCAGCAGCAGCATATCGGTGTTTGAGCGGAACACAGGACGCGCCGGACCGGGGGTGGTTACTTTACCTCGGATGGCCTGATAGAAGCGGTCTAGACGTTGCGGCTCGACGAGGTAGTCGAGGACGGGCCCTTGAATGCGGGAGAGCGCGTCGTAGTAGCTGGCCAGCCAACCGTCATCCTGCGCGAGCATTCGCTGGAAAAATTCCGAACCTTTGTCAGTAGGGACGCCGTTAAGGTCTCCCCAGGCTTTTTCTGAACGTGCGCCGCCGGGGACGATGGCTTTGCCGTCTCGGATACGGAACATCGCTCCAAAGAAGTCGAGCACGTGCGCGAACAATTTGAATCGCGCGGCGGGCATGGCAGTGCGCAGGATCTCCGCAGTCTCGGGGTCGATTTTTGAGATGCCGACGTAGAGGCGCGAGAGCGACGGGTCCGAAATGAAGTAGTCGATGAACTCGGCGCGATCGGCTTTGGGATTCGTGGGCTGCCAATAGTCGCGGGTGTAGAGCAGAGGAACGCGGGTCGGCTTGTAGTCGAGAATGAAAGGCCGGTTGGTGCGCAGCGCGAGTTCGAGCTCGCCGAGGGGGAAACCGGAGTCGGTGGTGAGGAAGGCTCGGGAAGCGTTAATGGTTTCGAGGACGACATCCGCGCCGCAGGTTCCGCGCATGCGATAGCCGATTACGCGGAGAAGCACACCGGTCTCGGTGGATTCGCACTGCGTGATGCGGATCACTTTGTCGGGACCCGAGAGTTTCTCCAGTTCGCGGGCTTGTGAGAGGTAACGCAAGACCAGGCTGAGGTATTCGGTTTGTTCGAGAGCGTCGTTCGAGGAGTAGGCTCGGTAGCCGTTGGTGACCACGTTGCGTCCCAGCGCGGGCAGCACTTCGTCGCTGGCCAGGTCCGGCGAGAGGGCCGCCATGCGCGAGAAGGATCGCAGGGGTCCGGGAATATCGATGAACTCTAGCGCGTTGGCTTTTGGCGTAGGTGCAAACGCCAGCCCCGATCCACCGGCGGATGTGTAAGCGGTCAAGTGGCGCGTGGCGGCAGTGCGATCTCCGTTGAGCAAGTCCAGCACGGCGATGCGGCGCTGAAGGGCCGCCCGCTCAGCCGCCGGGGCGTTGGTGCGATCGAGGAGAGCAGCCAGTTTCTCGTACGCAGTGCGAGCTTCGGGACTGCGGTGGCGTTCCAGGAATTCGGCGTACGTGCGCTGGGCGGCGGCGCTATCGGGAGAGCCGGTGGCGGTTTGGCGCAGCAGACGCTCGGCTCCCGCGGAATCGCCGACCTTTTCCAGGTTCCAGGCACGCGTGGCCAAATCTTGCGCCGCGCACGTCCCTGCCAGTAGCGCGCTGGATAGAACAGCACGCAAGACGAATTTCGACAACCTCATCACTCGAACCCTCCTCAAGGATGAAACGCCGCCCCCGACTGTTACAGCTCCCCTCAGTCGAGAGAGTCCTTACATCCTACCAAGCGCGAACGTGGAGCGTTCGGGCCTGGACATTCTCTTGTTGGACTGCCTGCGGGCCACCAAAGGAACTAGTATTCTGAGGACTAAAGTAGTCTCACCCGAACAGGAACTTTATTGATAGGCTGAGGCTGGCACTTCCCATGACGCTGCTCATTCGATTTCCGCAAGGCCGCCTGGTGGACCAACACCGGGGAAAATGCCGGGAACTGGCCATTGCCAGCGCTTCCCTGCTGACGCCGGTGTGCGTAATGGCATACGTTTTAGCGTTCTGGAGGCTGGCGGCGGACGTGGGAATGGCTCGGGATGGCGGCACCGAAGGCGTATTCTCGCACTGGCAGTTGTGGCTGGCAATCGCGGCAGGGCTACAGGTAACGGCACGGAATTTGTACCGAAAGCTGGAGCAGGGGGACTGGATCCCCAGTCCAAGCGCTGCTCGCCCCGGCCCAGAAACGCACCGGCAATTGCCGCGTCGCCCGTAGGGTCGATCTTAAAAGCCTCATTACAGCGGTTTTTGGGGTGACGATTTTGTCGATCAGTGCGATGCGATTGCATAAGAAGTTGGAGTAACCCCGCGCTACCAAGTCTGTGTGAAAACTGGCGAAACCGCCCCCTACCGGAGGCGGCTGGTCAGCTGTGTATTGCAAACAAACACTATCGTCAGCCGCGTGCGGTATCGCGCGGGAGCGTTCTATGTACCTTTGTTGTTCTGTAATCCTGTGGGCGTGAGAAGACGAAATCACCCGCGAGTGGTCTTGATACACTGAAGGCGCATGGATTCCCGGCGTAATTTCGTTGGTAAGGTCGCCTACGGGCTGGCGGGGACGCTGGCGGCTGGGCCTTCGCGGGTGCTGGGGGCGAACGATCGGGTGCGGGTGGGAATCATCGGCGCGGGCGATCGCGGAATGGAACTCGCGAATCACCTGCGCGTCTGCTCCAACGCTGAACTCGTCGCGGTCGCGGATATCTACTCTAAGCATCGCGAGCGGTTCCCCAAATCGTATGCGGACTATCGGGACCTGTTAGCTTCCAAGGATGTAGATGCGGTCGTGATCGCTACGCCGCAACATTTGCATGCTTCGCAGTTTCAGGATGCACTGGGGGCTGGCAAGCACGTTTACCTGGAAAAGACGGCGGCGTTCACCGTAGCCCAGGCCAAGCAGATGCGGTCAGCGTATCGCGCAGCTACGCAGGTCGTACAGATCGGGCACCAGTCTTGCTCAACCGGGCACGTTACGGATGTCGAGCAGTTCTTGAGCGATCCGCAGCGTCTTGGGAAAGTCACAGCGATCGCGATGCAGATGCATCGGAACACTCCCAACGGAAAGCCGCAGTGGGCTCGGCCCGCGATGTTTACGCCAGAGTTGGACGCCGCGAACATTGACTGGGCCGGGTTCGACGCGCGCGGCTTCGATCCCGACCGGTTCATACACTGGCGCTACTTCTGGGACTACTCGGGCGGCACCGTGTTTGAACACATGAGCCAGCAGCTGAGCTTCTGGTACAAGACGCTCGGATTGCAGATTCCTGTTTCCGCCAACATGGAAGGCGGCATCTACCTTTGGAAAGACGGCCGCGAGGTGCCGGATACCGTCAGCGTCACGCTGCACCAGCCTGAGGAGCTGATGATTAGCTGGGTCTCGGGACTCGGCAATAATCAACTCGGTGTGAGCGAGGATGTACTCGGCACCAACGGTTCCATTTCGCGCGCGAGCCAGGTGAAGTACACGCCGCAGAAAATGAATCGGCCCGAGGCGAAGGAAATGATTGGGCGCAACGCCCACACGCCGCAGTCCCACATGCAGAATTTTATTGACGCGATCCGCACGGGCTCCGAACCAAGCTGCCCGTTTGAGCTTGGCTATCGCGTATCGATTGCTTGCCGGATGGCCGTCGAAAGTTATCTGCAAGGCCGCACCGTGCGCTGGGATGCGCGGCGGGAAGAGATCGTCTAAGCGGCTCCCATGAACTTCGGCTTCACGGAAGAACAGAATCAGCTTCGCAAGACGGTTCGTGCGTTCGCGGAAAAAGAGATCCTGCCGCACGTGATGGAGTGGGATGAATCGCAGCACTTCCCCACGGACGTCTTCAAACGCCTCGGCGCACTGGGTGTGTTGGGCGCCGTGTTTCCCGAAGAGTATGGCGGCGCGGGCTTCAACTACGTCGACTACTCGATCATCGTCGAGGAAATCACGCGCGTAGATCCGTCGATCGGGCTGAGCGTGGCAGCCCACGTTTCCTTGTGCACAAGCCATATCTACACCGCAGGCAGCGATGCGCAGAAGAAGGCCTACATCCCGAAGCTCGCCTCGGGCGAGTGGATCGGGTCATGGGCGCTGACCGAGCCTGAGTCGGGCTCGGACGCGGGCGGCACGCATACGAAAGCTGTGCTCGACGGCGAGACCTGGGTCATCAACGGACTGAAGACGTTCTGCACCAACGCCCATGAGGCAGACATTTTCGTCGTGATGGCGGTGACCGATCGCGATAAGTCATCGCATGGGATTTCGGCCATTGCCGTAGAAAAAGGTACACCGGGGTTTCGCGTTGGGAAGAAAGAAAACAAGCTCGGGATGCGATGTTCGCCTACGGGCGAGTTGATTCTCACCGATTGCCGCGTGCCGGCTTCGAACCTGATTGGGAATCGGGGCGAGGGATTTATTGACGCCCTGCGGATTCTGGATGGCGGGCGCATTTCGATTGCCTCGCTCGGCGTGGGAATTGCGCAAGGGGCTTTCGAAGCCGCTTTGCGTTACTCCAAACAGAGGAAGCAGTTCGGACGCTTCATCTCTGAGTTTCAGGCGATTCAGCACAAGCTCGCGGACATGGCAACGGAGATCGATGCGGCTCGGCTGCTGACCTTGCGCGCGGCGTGGATGAAGGATTCCGGGATCAACGTCAACAAAGAATCGGCCATGGCGAAGTTATACACGTCGGAGACGGCGGTGCGCGTCGCGAATGAGGCGGTGCAGATTCACGGCGGCTATGGGTTCATCAAGGACTATCCGGTGGAAAAGTTTTATCGCGATGCCAAGCTGTGCACCATCGGCGAGGGCACCAGCGAGATTCAGCGCATGGTAATTGCCCGGCAGTTGCTCAAGAGTTAACGCGTGCTTTCCATCGAGAGTATCCGTACAAACCCGCGTGCGTTGGCACGAGCTGCGTCTACGCTCGAAAACGGCAATCCTGAACTCCTTCGAGAGCTTGCGCCCCATGCGGGACACGCACTCACGATTGGCATCACAGGCCCGCCGGGCGCGGGTAAAAGCACGTTGTGTGACCAACTCATTCGCGTGTTGCGCGCGGAGGGCAAGAAAGTCGCGATGATTGCGGTGGACCCCAGCAGTCCGTTCACTGGGGGCGCGCTACTGGGAGATCGGATTCGGATGCAGCGGCATCACGCGGACCCCGGTGTGTTCATTCGGTCCATGGCGGCTCGGGGATGGACCGGTGGGTTGGCTCGCGCGACGAAGGATTTAGTGACCCTGTTCGATGCGGCTGGCTATGATGCCGTGATCATTGAGACGGTGGGCGTAGGGCAATCGGAAGTAGAAATCGCGAGGCTCGCGCAGGTGACGGTGGTGGTGCTGACGCCGGGCGCTGGCGATGATGTGCAATCGATCAAGGCCGGTATCATGGAGATTGCTCAGGTGTTCGCGATCAATAAAGCCGACCTGCCGGGCGCGGACATGCTCGCGAAGAATCTGCACAGCGAGTCGCCGGAAACCGAAGTGATCCAGGTCGTCGCTTCGGAGGGCAAAGGGATTGAGGATCTGCTGGCAGCGATTCGGCGAGTGCATAACCTATGAAGATCGATCACCTCGGGATTGCGGTTCGCTCCATTGATGCGGCACTTGAATTTTATCGGGACCAGTTGGGCTTGAACGTAGCTCTGCGCGAAGAGGTCGCTGCGGAGAAGGTGCAGGCAGCGATGTTGCCGTTAGGGGAATCGCGGATCGAATTGCTCGAAGCATCGGAGCCGGATTCGGTGATCGCGAAGTTCATTGAGAAGCGCGGCGAGGGCCTGCATCACATTGCGGTGACGGTTCCGGATTTGCTGGCAGCCGTGGAGAAATTGAAGGCGTCCGGAGCGCGCGTGTTGAATGAGCCGCGCAAGGGCGCTGGTGGTCACTTATACTCGTTTATTCACCCTTCGTCGACAGGGGGGGTACTTTTGGAACTCATACAAGAATGAAACCTACGATTGGCATTATTGGCGGCAGCGGGTTGTACTCGATGCCCGGATTTGAAGCTCAGGAAGAGCGGAAGGTGGATACGCCGTGGGGCGCTCCATCGGACCCGTACGTGGTGGGTACGCTTGCGGGCAAGCAAGTCGCGTTCCTGGCGCGGCACGGAAAGGGACATCGATACTCGCCGTCGGAGTTGAATTTCCGCGCGAATATCTGGGGCATGAAGTCGCTCGGCGTCGAGCGCATTCTGTCGCTGAGCGCAGTGGGTTCGTTGAAGGAAGAGCACAAGCCGCTCGACTTCGTGGTGCCGTATCAGTTTGTGGATCGAACGATGGGGCGCATTTCTACCTTCTTCGGCGAAGGACTGGTCGCACACGTGAGTTTCGCGCATCCGATATGTTCGCAGATGGCGGATATCGCCTTCGCGTCGGGCCGGGATGCGGGCGTGAACGTGAAGCTCGGCGGAACCTATCTGTGCATGGAAGGCCCGGCGTTTTCGACGCTCGCGGAATCGAATCTCTATCGCAGCTGGGGTATGGACGTCATCGGCATGACGAACCTGCAGGAAGCCAAGCTCGCCCGTGAAGCAGAGATGTGTTACACGACGGTCGCGATGGTTACGGATTACGATTGCTGGCATCCGGAACATGATGCAGTAACGGTCGAAGACATTATTGCCAATCTGACGCAGAATGCCGCCAATGCTGCGAAGTTGGTGCACGCAGCCGTCGCGGCGATGCCGGAAAAGCGGACGTGCAAATGCGGGTCGGCATTGAAGCATGCGTTGATTTCAGATCCGAAGAGTGTGCCGGACGCGACGCGCAAGAAGCTGGAGCTGCTGGTTGGAAAATATCTGTCTTGACGTCCTGACGCTCTGCCGTTACGGGTCGGCGGTGCCGGACGAGCTTCTCGATCAGGCGCTCGCGATCGATGAGGGGCGAGCCTTTCTATCTGGCGTGGTTGAGCCGTTGGGTGACTCGTTCGATCCACGGCTCGGGCCCATCTACAATTCGTTGTTTACGCGCGTGGTGGAGCGCGTTGCGCCCGACCTGACGAGTCGGTTGCGACAACCTCCCACGACAGAATGGCCTGACACGGCAGAGCGGGTCTACGTGCTCTCGCGGATTACCCTGGGCGCGGATGTCGCGGTCACCAGTGTCCTTATGGATGCGGCGAAGCAGCGGTATCCGGGGGCGAAAATTCTGTTCGTGGGGCCGCGCAAGAATTACGAACTCTTCGAGGCGGACGCGAGGGTGGAGCACTTCCCTGCTCCGTATGCTCGCAGTGGATCGTTGAAGGATCGGCTGGCCGCGTCTGGAGCGCTATGGATCGACGACGGGATGGTGATCGACTCCGATTCGCGGCTGACGCAGCTTGGGCTGATTCGCGTTTGCCCGGATGAGCGATATTGTTTCTTCAACAGCCGGTCCTACGGAGATTATTCCGCAGTCCGGCTACCGCAGCTCGCGATGGAGTGGGCGTTGGATCGAGGGGCCATGCGTCCCTACATGGCTCGTCCTTATATTGCTCCGAAGGCCGTCGGTGGAGAGCCTGCGGACATCACAGTAAGCTTAGGCGTCGGCGAAAATCTCGCGAAGCGTGTGGATGGTTCGTTTGAGCTGGAGTTGATGAAGCTGTTGAACTCAACCGGGGCGAGTGTGCTGATCGATCTGGGTGGCAGCGCGGAGGAGCGGGCTCGCGTGGAGAGCGTATTGCAGCCCGGGATGCGGGTGCACAATGGTGCGTTCGCACCATTTGCGGCGGAGATACGGCGGTCGAGCTTATTTATCGGGTACGATTCGGCCGCGGGGCATGTAGCCAGCGCGTGCGGCGTGCCGGTGATCAGTGTCGCCGCCGGATTCGCGAATCCTCGGATGGCGGCGCGATGGAGGCCACTCGGAACCGTGCTTGACGGCGCGTCCCCCACACTATTGGATGAGGTCCGGGATGTACTACCTAGTTTTCGGTAGGCGTTTTTTCGGCGCTTTCGATGACCAGGGCTGCAACGGGGGCTTTTTGCTTGTCGAGGCGCAGACCTAGTTTTTGGACTGCCGCAGTGAGGTCGCCACCAGGGTCGGCTGCGGCCATGCCCGGTGTCGCGCCTGCGGGGGCGGCACCAGCGGGAAGTCCGGCAATCGCTCCACCCACACCTGCTTTACGCGCGATGCCGACGATGTCCGCCATGGACATATCGAGCGCGAGCGAGAATGCGCCGGTCAAGCCAGTGCGGTCGACCACAGGAAAATCCATCATCGGGGTCAGCGTTTCGGCCAACTGTGCCATCGTCATGCGCTCGATCTCCATGTGCATTTTGCCATCCGGAGTCATCGAGATTTTCTGCGCGCCGTTGGCTGCGGAGCTCACGACTGCGCTTCCAGCTCCCGCGCCCGCCTGATTCACCGTGATTTGCTGCCCCCCAATATTGAGCGACCGCTCGCCCGGTTTGGCCGCCGCATCGGCAGCAGGCTCGGTGGGTACCGGGGCCACCTTCATCTTGTGGCCGTCCTTCGCGACCTGGAGAGCGTAGACATCCTGTGCTGCATCCGTCTTATGCGCGACCAGCTTAAAGCGATCCTTCAGCAACGCCTGCAGCATCGCGGGGATCTGCGTGGGGTCTGAACCTTCAGGCATCAGCGCAGTGATGTTGTAGGCCTGGCTGCCGATCCAATCGGGACCAGTGATCTGCAAGGGTTTCACGTCGTAGACGATGGCCGCGAGGCTGCGCAATGGCATCAAATTGAAGCTCACCTGGTTGCCTGAAATCTGTTGCCCGATGCGGAGCGTCCCTGCCTGAACCGCCCGCCGCAAGTCCTGCGCATTAGGCGCAGCAGCCTGGTGAATGGTGGCAACCTCAAAGGTTTGTGCAAAGCTGAACGCGGCAACTGCGACGAGGAGTAG
>JBDSXJ010000032.1:0-45769 GCA_039926185.1 Bryobacteraceae bacterium
CCGGCATTGCCCATGTTGCGGATCTTGGCTTCGTAGAGGTGGCTCAGCTCGTGCTTCTCGGCCTGCGAGCGGAAGCGGAGATCGTCGATGTGGTCGATGATTTCGCGGAGGTTGTAGCCGCTTTGGATTTTGTTTTTTATTTCGCCGAAGATTTCGCCGATTTTGTATTCGATGGTGTTGGGGCCGGTGGCTTTGGCGGTGAATTTCTGGAGGTAGGGGAAGAGCTTGGCGGAGACGAAGTCGGTGAGATCGTCGCCGGTGAGGGCGGCGTTGTGGTCGAGGGCGCCGTCTTTGGTTTTGGGGGCGGCCCAGGATTCCCAGCGGTAGGGTGGGTCGAGGATGTAGGGGTATTTTTTGGCGTTGAGGGCGGCTTCGGTGGCTTTGTCGTCTTCGAGGCCGTCGAGGTATTTGAGGAAGAGGAGCCAGGAGGTCTGCTCGGTGTAGTCGAGTTCGGTGGTGCAACCGGCTTCCTTGCGGAGAACGTCGTCGATGTTGCGGAAGGCTTGCTCAAACATGGGAACTAGAATTGTAGCCAGTCAGCACGTCCTAGCGCTCGCGAATTGGGGTGGATCGGTGGGGTCATTTTGATCTGCGTCTAATCGGTGGGGTCATTTTGATCTGCGTCTAAAGGAACGCGAACGCGTGTCGCGTCGATGTACCTACAATGCGAATTATCGGGGTCGCTGGGTGCTTCGGATATGATCGCGTTGCATGAGCCGCAACATCTTTCAACAATGACCCGATGTAGGAAAATTTGTAGTAGTTAGACGTTAAAGGAGAGCATGACCACTTTGATGTGCTTGGGTAGATGACCTTAGATTCTGACGGGGTTCGAGACGGAAAGACCCCTACCCAATTTCTCAGGTTCGGCGTCTTTCCGTCGGATGACCTTGAGTTCCTTAGAGGCCCCCAGACGGGCATGGCATGAGGTTCGATTCGCCACGCATTAGCCAGACTTTCTAACCGGATCGTCCCGGCCATCCCCATCGCGCTCTAGCTACACCCCACGCTGCCGATTCTGAGGCTTCCTTCTCTCGGCTATACAACCCAGCGCGCCGAACGTACGTTACACCGATAAACGCGCTGTCGAACTTACGGAAATTCGCCTGCTACTCATTCCCCTGGGCCACTAGCCAAGTCCAGGAAATGCGCACCGCTCGCCCATACCGGCACGCTGGCATCTTTCCTTCACCGATTAACTTGTGGATCATCGCTTTCGAGAGCCGGAGAAACTTCGCAGCTTCAGCGGTCGTGGCGAACCCGGATTGCTGAGTGTTCGCCGCGATGGGCGCTGAGTTTGCAACAGTGGCTTGGATAGTCTGCATGCGCCTAGCATGCGCCCATTGACCGCAGGTTCGCTATGTGTTATCTATAGCCTAAGTATTCCATGATGCGCTCAAATGAAATCGCTCTGGCGGACCACTTCGACGAAAACGGTCGTCTAGCCACCACGACGACGGCTACGGAGTGGGCCAGACCGTATAGGGTCGAGATCGTAGATTATTCTGATCCGTTGCCATTCGGACGGGCTCCCAAGGTTTATGAACCCACCTTGAAGTTGTTCCGGTACCCGGAAGACAAGGCTCCTTACGTCGTTCGCCCTCGGGTAGACCTTCTCGAACGGTTCATTGACCTGGGTGATGCCACTGAAACTCAGCTAAGGAACTTCGCGAGCCGATACGGCGGTCTGGATGTTTTCGGCAGCCAGGAATACAAGCTTAAAGGCGAACTCCAGCGGACCAACGCCAGTTTCGAGTCCTGCAATGTGTGGCGATATTTCGCGCGCGTCATGTTTGCTTCACTGCGAATCGCGTCTCGCAAGCGTCAGGACGGTGAAGACTCCCGAGCCGATTGGGAGACCATTGCAACAGTGCCAAGCATCGTTAGCCAGATCGCAGACAATCGTGACAAACTCCTGAAACTTGGCTATCGCGACGATCCTGAGCTTCATTGGGCGATAAGTACGCGGTTTCTCCAGAAGGAAGGGTTTCGGCACCGTTTTACTCTGGTGGATCTATTCAACCAATTGCTTGCGCTTGGCAAGGTTCGCCCGTGGCTTCTGTGGCCGGAGGATGGAACTCGCGCGAGAGTGGTCTACTCCAGCCCGCGCCTGCTCTCGTACCTATCCCTTCAACTCTGCCTGCGCGTTGGCAAGGTTAACGCGTTCGTGGTTTGCTCCCATTGCGGGCGCGAGTACACACCCACGCAGAGGGCACCCAAGGCGAACCAAAGAAACTTCTGTCCCGAGTGTCGCAAGGCCGGGATACCAAAGAAATACGCATTGAAGGATTACCGAGAGAAGCAAAGGAGCGAGCGCCATGGCTAAGAAACGCAGCAACACGGCAGGGTCCATATTTCAGCGCAAAGACGGACGCTGGGTAGCCATCGTTGATCTCGGATGGGTCAACGGGAAGCGCGCGCGAAAGTCATTCTATGCGCCGACGCGAAAGGAGGTGCAGGAGCAGCTAACTCGCGCGCTCGCCGATATACAGAACGGCCTGCCAGTGGTGCGAGAGAAACAGACCGTTGGGGCTCACCTCGCGTGGTGGCTTGAGGAAGTTGTTAAACGCAAAAATCGTCCGACTACCTACCGCAGCTACGAACAGCTAGTCCGACTTCACTTGGATCCAGTGCTCGGGAAAATCCCCCTGCTGAAACTAACGACGCAGCACGTTAGGAGTCTCCTGAACCAGAAGCAAGACGGCGGGCTAAGTTCTCGCACCGTGCAGTACCTACACGCGGTGTTGCGGAAGGCCCTGAACTTAGCGCTTAAAGATCAACTTGTCATTCGCAATGTGGCGTCGCTGGTTGAGCCGCCGCGCGTGGTTGCGAAGGAAGTCCAGCCCCTTACTCCCGACGAAGCCAG
Organism: Bryobacteraceae bacterium; assembly: GCA_039926185.1. Taxonomy (GTDB): domain Bacteria; phylum Acidobacteriota; class Terriglobia; order Bryobacterales; family Bryobacteraceae; genus Palsa-187. Next base: position 2,867 of record JBDSXJ010000032.1, read on the forward strand.
GAGCTTCCTGGGGGCTGTGCAGGCGGACCGCTTGGAAGCGCTCTATGCCGTCGCGGTCGCGTTAGGCCTTCGACAGGGTGAAGCTTTGGCGTTGCGGTGGCGTGACATTGATCTTGAGAAAGGAAGACTCAGGGTACGTTTTGCTTTGCAGCGTTTCACGCCAAAGTCCAAAGAGGGCGACGCGCGCGCGAAATGCCAGCTTCACTTGGTTGAGCCAAAGACCCGCAAGAGCCGCCGCACGATTGATCTGCCGCAAGTGACACTAAATTCGCTCGCGGCCCACCACATGCGCCAAGCTGAGGAGCGCAAGCTTGCCGGAAGCCGCTGGACTATGCCGACTGTTCATTGTGAGGGAAAGATGGAAGCGGTTGACGACTTCGTTTTCACTACCGGGATCGGGACGCCCTTAGAAGGTCGCCGCGTCACCCAGCGCTTTCAGGCGATTCTCAAGAATTGCAAGATCCCCAATCATAGGTTCCACGACTTACGTCACACGGCTGCGACGCTTCTAGCAGTCCAGGGAGTCCACCCGAAAGCGATCCAGTCCGTACTTGGGTGGGATCAAGTCTCAATGGTTGACCGATACGCCCACTTCGTGGATGAGATGCGGAAGGACGCAGCGACCAAGATGGACGCCATTTTAAAGCCCGTGGCTGTCAATGTGGCTGTCAAGCCGCTTGAAGTGAAACCAAGCTAATGCGGAAGTCGTTGAGAATTATGGAGCCACCCTCCGGGATCGAACCGGAGGCCTGCTGATTACGAATCAGCCGCTCTACCAACTGAGCTAGGGTGGCCCTGCGGGGACAGGGCGGCAATTCACGCCCTTTCTTGGAGGATATCACAGCTGGCTGAAAAATCCTCCGGGTTCTGCCGATGAGATTTTGAAGGGCGAAACACGTGGCGGTTCCAAATGAAACTGTTTTAGGGCCTGTCCTGGATTACGACCTAGCGATGCAGCGGGTCGGGGGGGATACGGAGCTGCTCAAGGAATTGGGGCAGTTGTTCCAGGAGGAATATCCGCGCCTGATGGCCGAATTACGAGCCGCGCACCAGCAGGGCGACGCCAAGCAAGTCGAGCGGGCGGCGCATGGGCTCAAGGGCTCGATCGCAAACTTCGGAGCAAAACGGGCGGTGGATGCGGCCTCGCAAATTGAACAGCTTGGGCGAGGTGGGAGCCTCAGTCCCGTCGCGGAACTGCTCCAGTCGCTCGATCTGGCGCTGCAGGCGCTGCAACGCGAACTGGCTCAGCTCTAGAAAAGAGCGCGAGCAAAGCTGCTGCTGCGGCCAGGAGGATCCAATCCGTAGACTCCGGCGTGCGGCCAACCAAATACTGTTGCGCCCATTCTCCACCCAGAAGAATCGCCGCGGGGATTCCAACCGACCAACTCGGGGTAGTGCCTCGCTCTCGCAGTGCCCAAATCACCGATAAGTACAAAAAGAGCTTGCCGAAGATGATCGGATAGTAGCCGAGCGAGGTTGCCTGGTACCAAGTCTCAAACGGGGCCCATCGGAGGGGACTAAATTGTCCTGTGAACGAAAAAGGCCGTAGTTCTTCCACCAATAGCCACGTTGGCAAAACGAACCCCAGCCATCGAAGTCCCGCCGATCCGGTTAGCCGGGCAACGATCCATCCCAGACTTGCACCGCACAGGGCTGCGGGGGATAGAGACCGCTCCAGCAAAAAGGCTTGCGCCGGGATAGCCGCGTACGCGACCCAAATCCAGAGCGACCGGCCCACTGCGAAACGCAGTGCCGCGAAGCCCAGGAACGCTTCGATCAGCGGGAGCCAGGCCCACGGTGCCAGCAGAGTGAAAAATCCAGTCAGTCGGACCAACTGGGCCGCGGGTACGAACGGAAACGTCTGCCAAAGTATCCACAGTCCGAATAGCAACGATGGAGTGGGCTTCAACTGCCATAGCGAATCGGCTCGGTGCCCAGGGAGCCAGTTCCAGCGGCTCGCCGCGAAGGCCAGGCTCGCACCGAGTAAGGTTCCTGCGGTGTTCGACACCAGATCGGTAAGGTTGCCGAAGCGAAATGGCATCCAGAGTTGCAGCCATTCGATTGTCCAAGACAGACAACCACCGACCACAACCGCGGTGAGCAAGCCTAAGCCCCTCCGCCGGAACGACAAACACCCCGCAACCCCTAGTGGAAGGTAAAACAGGACATTCAGGACAAAGTCCAATATCTGCCGTCGTCCTACGACGGGGACCCACAGCAAGCGGTCCATCTTGGGCCGAAGCGTAAATTCCCCAGGATAAAGCGACAGGTAGATAATCGCGCACAGGTACAGCAAAAAGAAGATCTTGGCTCGGGAATGGCGCACGCGATTCCTCAGACTCGCATTTTTCGGCCAAAGGGGCAACCAATTCGCCCTAAATCCAGGGTCAAATGCTTAGAGATTGCATAAGGCAAACGCTCTACATCCTCTTGAGCCGTAGTTGCCGATAGGTACCTGAGTGCTAGATCCGTCTCTCCGTCTAGCCTCTTGGAAACTTATGAAGCGATATGCAATGTTACTCGGCGGTTTGCTGATCAGTTGGACTCTCACGGCGGCCGATGCAGCGGGTCCCAGAATGAGCTCTCCGGTCCTCGGATACATGTTCGACGATGCGGCGAAAGCGATTCGCACAATCTCCGGGGTTCCGGGTGCGGCGAGCCTCGGTGAAGCGGTGCCGCTGCCTTCCGCTGTTACGACGGCGTATGTGCAGTCCAGCGCTCGCGAGGCTGTGGTGGTTACCAAGGAAGGCGAGATCGCTCTCGCGTCGTGGACGAACGATGCTCGGGTGACGGTTTTGGAGACAACGTTAACATCGCTGAAGCTTGTGGCCTTCAGCAAGTCCGGAACAAGATTTGCGCTGAGCGAAGGTCCAACCGTCGAAGTGTGGAAAGCGACCGGTACACCCTCGCTGGTCAGTCGCTATCAAGCCGATGCGGGCGTGACTGCTCTCGCGGTAGACAACGAAGGCGTCGTTCTTGCGGCAACCGAAGATAAGTTCGTGATGCGCTTCTCCGATCATGGATCTGAATCGCTTGCGAATGGGGCGGATTGGTCGGCGGTGGCGTTTGATGGAACCGACGCGATTGCCGTGGACACGACGCACAACGAATTGGTCCGTATCCCTGCCGACGGAGGACGGAACGTGATTGCCGCGCTGCCCGAGTTTGTGGGTGCACTCGCGGTCGCTGCGAACGGCGAATCCTTCGCTGTCACTCTCCCCACAGGCCTCGCACTGGTCTCCGCTGCGGGAGGCATCACCCACGTTGCATGCGATTGTCAGCCCAAGGGACTGGACGCGCTCGAAGGAATCCTGACGGTACAGATCCGCGGCACGTCCCTTTTGTTCGATGCCTCGACAGGGGTGCCGCAGCTAACGCGGGTGCCGAGCCTGATTGCCGTGAATGCCGGGGGAGCCAACTAACATGAAACGTCCGATTTTTGCCCTCGTACTTCCGGTGGCATTGCTTGCCCTCTCCGGCGTTGCCGAAGCCCAGGCGATTCGCGCCAACCCCGGATTTAATTCCAATTCGGTGCCGCGCAATGACGATGGCTCGAGCCCCCTGCAGCCGCTCGGGTTCACCATCAATTTGTTTGGCAAGATTCGTTCGAACGTGTTTGTGAACAACAACGGCAACATCACCTTCGATAGTTCGCTTTCCACGTTCACGCCGTTTGGGCTGAAGAGCACGGCACGCGAAATCATCGCGCCGTTTTTTGCTGACGTGGACACTCGCAATCCAGATTCCAAGCTGGTGACCTACGGCCAGGACGTAATCAACGGCCACCGCGCTTTTGGAGCGAATTACATTGACGTCGGCTACTACGCGAGCCACGTCGATAAAACCAACAGCTTTCAATTGGTCTTGATTGAGCGCGCGGACCAGGGGCCCGGCGACTTCGACATTGAATTCAACTATGGGCGCATTGCGTGGGAAACCGGCGACGCCAGTGGCGGCGTGAACGGCTTCGGCGGAACGCCTGCTGCGGCTGGCTGGTCCAACGGAGGCGACACGTCCTACGAGTTGCCGGGATCGCTGATAGCGGGAGCCTTCCTCGACAACGGACCTTACGCTTTGGTCCGCCAGGCGATCACCGGTGCGGTCGTGAATACAACTTCGTCTCAATCGAACGCCAAGGCCGGACGACTGATCTTCCGCGCCCGCGATGGCGTCATCAGCCCGGGCTTGGTCATTTCGGGCGGACAACTTCCGGATGCGACCACGGGCGTGCCGTACTCACAGGCTCTCACGGTTGCTGGTGCCGATCCGCCGTTCCGCTGGACGTTCCAACCCGACGTGATTGCGCCTCCCGGTCTCGCGCTGAGCGCCACTGGCGTTCTCGCCGGTACACCGACCGCGCAAGGGACGTATAGTTTTACGGTTGGGGTCACGGGCAATTCGGAAGACGGCGAGATCACGGTGTTTGAGCGTGGCTCGGTCACCGTGCGCCAGGCGGCTTTGCGCATTACCAGTTCCTGTCCTTTGCCCGACGCGTTTGTAGGCAGCCCGTATTCGCAGACCTTGACGTCGGCGGGTGCTTTGGGAGTCGTGTGGAGCTTGCGCGATCCTCTGGCTTTACCGCAAGGGCTTAGCTTGAGCACGGGTGGCTTACTTGCGGGAACCCCGCAAGTTCCGGGAACTTTTTCTGTGATTTTGGAAGCCAAGACCGCGGACGGTTCTGCCGTGCCCGTGCAGTCGCTTTGTAAACTCAACGTGGCTCCTTCGGCGATCTTGCTGCGCCCCACGGGAGGCTGCGCGCTGCAGCGTTCCACAGTAGGCGTTCCTTTCTCGCAAATCTTGCAACCCACGGGTGGCTTTGCTCCCTACACGTTTGAATTGCTCGGTCAATTGCCGCAAGGTGTCGCACTGACCCGCGAAGGTTTGGTCGCTGGCACACCTGGTTTCTGGGGCGTATGGCTGTTCAAAATAGCCACCACCGATAGTCGCGGAACGCGCGCCGAAATCGATTGCTCGATTATCGTCGACCCCGCTCGTTTCAATACGTCCGTCTGCCCGCTGCCTTCCGGTGTAACCGGTCAGCCGTATTCGGCGGACCTGGGCGGAGGGTACACTTGGTCCGTTCTCGGCACGCTACCGGGTGGACTCAAGTTAAGCCCGGACGGCAAGATCAACGGGACACCGATGGTCGCTGGCGGTGCACAATTCATCTTGCTTGCTACGAATAGTAAAGGTGAGCCGAGCGTCGAAGCATGCAGTCTTGTTGTAGAGCGAGGTTCTCTCGCGCTAAGTGGATGCCCGTTGCCCGATGCCCGGGCGGGAGAACCCTACAGCGCTTCCCTCACTGGCTTGGGCGGTAGTGCACCCTATTTCTTCTCGACGGTCGCGGGATCTTGGCCTGCGGGAGTTTCCTTAACCCCGAGCGGCCAAATCTCCGGAACGCCGACTGTGGCTGGGTCCTATCCGTTCACGTTGCGGTTGCGGGATGGGACGCAGACCTCCACGCTTCAGGCGTGCCAGCTCACGGTAGTTCCTGCCGAATTGCGCTTGAGCACCGCTTGTCCGTTGCCCGACGGTCGTGTGGGAGAGGCGTATACCCAGACCCTCCAGGCCAGCGGAGGTGCCGCTCCCTACCAATTTTCGTTCAACTTACTGCCCGATGGCCTTACCGGGACAACGGCGGGAGCCATCAGCGGCAGCCCGTCGCGTCTCGGGGGTCGCTCCTTCGATGTGCGCATCACCGATGCCGCCAATCGTAGTACCACCCAAGTTTGCTCGCTCGCCATCGGACAACCGGTGGTCCCTGCGATCAGCCTACTGGACCCGCCGGCGACGGTTTCGGCGGCCAGCACTTCGCTGGGACTGACCGTGCAACTCGCTGCGGCGTATACGGCGCCGGTCAAAGGCCAGCTTACGATGAAAATCACTCCGGAGACCGCAGGCACCGATCCTATTGTCAACTCGGCGGACCCCCTCCTGGCCTTTGCCAACGGACAACGCACGGTTCCCTTCACGATCGCTGCGGGAGCGACCCGGGTTACCCTGCCTGTGGCCTCGACGGGGACGGTGGCGAGTACAGTCGGCGTCTTTGTGGAGGGCCTAGAAGCCTCCGGAGCCCCCATCTCCCAGTACCCAACCGCCAAATTCTTCCGGATCGTGCCAGCGGTGCCCACGATCACGACCGCGTGCTACGTACGTACCAACTCCGAAGAAGGCATCCATCTGGACTTCAAGGTCACCGGCTTCAGCAACACGCGGGAACTTACCAAAGCGCTGGTGACGATCCCTGGCCTGGCTGGTGCCCAACCCAACATTCCAGTACCCGCCGAATTCGTATTCAACACGACCGATACGCTTGCCGTCGATGCCAATGGTGTCGCCACGGCCTACTATTCGTCGGCGGTAAATGTGCGGACGGGAGGGGCTTTCACCCTGACGATCCCGGTGACCCTAAACGCCTTAGCTCCGATAGCAAAACTCGATGGGGTGCAGTTCAGTCTCGCAAATCACGTAGGGCCATCGGCCCAAAAGACCGTACAGGCGTGCCCATAGCTTGAAACCAACGGACCAGCCAGATCGTTCTATGTCCACCATCCAGTGCGATCTACGCCCATTCACGGCCTCCACGCGGCGATTCAAAGAAGCCTGTTGCGTCCAAGGGGTGGGTTGTAGTGTAATGTACAGACCTGGGTTTGGCTGCCTGGGAGGTGTTGCACCCCCTCAAAAGAGGGTGCAACTGTAATATTCAATGGACTTTGCCTGACCTTTTCACTTGACAGGGTCGGGCCCGGAGTGGTATCTATATTCTGACTGCGTCCATGTCGTAACAGTGGCGGTGTATTTAGTGGTCAGTTTTGGCGGCATTTCATGAGACATGAATTCCGCGAGCACAAGTAGTACTAAAAAGAGAAGTCGAAACGAATGAGCTTTGACAACAACGAGGGCGGTAACAGACGGTATAACCGTCCGGCCTATGCCCCAGCCCCGAATCCGGGGCGCGCCGATTAGAGCTCAGGTTAAAAGAGAACTTCCATCAATTCAAATATCAAAAGCATGAATCTACAAGGAGAAGGAAATGGCAGAATTTCGTAAATTATTTTACGCGCTAGGTCTAGCTGCCCTGCTCGCCGGAGTTTCGACTACGGCAAAAGCACAAGGCATCAGCTGTAGCGTAGGCACGGGCTCAGTCCCGACGGTCATCCGCGCGGAATCGTTCGCGGATCTCGTTGGCGACTTTGTTCTCGATTGCGTTGGCGGTACCCCGACGACTGTGAACAACATCGTCCCGGCCGTGAACATCGCGATCACATTGAGCACGAACATCACCAGCAAGATCCTCGACAACAGCTCTGGCGTTGTATCCGCCGGCGGTAACTTTACCGAAGCACTGTTGATCATCGACGAGCCGAACGTGGGAACACGTGGTAATCGCTCATTGCTCGCGTGCGGTTCACCCACTGCTCCCTACAACCCGAACAGCATCGGCACCTGCCAGATTTCGGCGCCGGCGTCTCCGGATCTGACCTACTCCGGCACCACCGGTTTCGGCACCTTCACTTGCGATGGTGTGGATCCCGACGGAACCGGTCCGCAACCCGCTCGTCCGACTGCCAGCCAATTCGGCTGCGGCCGTCCGAACGTGTTCCAGGGTCGTCAAGGTTTGGCGCAGAACTCCGGTAACACGAACATCATGCTCTTCAACGGCGTGCCGTTCGATCCCCCGGGTGCAACTGCAGTGGACAACCCGCTCACGGGCCACCGCATCCTGCGCATCACCAACATTCGTGCGAACAGCCCGCAAGTCGCCGGTGGTTTCTTGCTCGCCGCCGTTACGGCGTCGGTCAACATCTCCGGTATTGCGAACCTGACCATCGCGCAGCCGACCCAGACCGTGGCGAACGTTGCCATCGGCCTCCAGTCGCCGGTTGTGAGTGGCTTGCTGACCTTCGTACAGTGCACCTCCCAGTCGCTGACCTCCACGTTGCGCTTCCGCGAAGGATTCCCTGCTTCCTTTAAGCCCAAGGGTCTCGAGCAGATCGTAGCCAATGGTATTCCTGGCAACGCACTCCGCTACCTCAGCCCGAATGCGAGCTACGGTGCGGGTATCCTCAACCAGAACGTCCCCGGCGTAAACTACTTCAGTGAAAGTGGTTTCGTCAGCGTCGGCGCGAATGATGCCAGCATCACGGCCACCAATCCCGCCCCGAACAACCCGCCTTTGGCGATCGGCTCGCCGGTTTCCAGCACGGGTAACGGTGGTTTGACCAACACGACCAACATCGCTCTCGCTGGCATCGCGACTCAGGGTACCCGCATTGCGGTCACCTTCAGCAACGTGCCCGCTGGCATGACTCTGTCGGTACTGAACACCGTGCCGCTCTATCAGTCGGGTTCCACCACTCTCCGCACCGGTGTCGCAGTTCGCACCAGTGTTGTCTCCGCTCGCGGTGACGGTCCGTTCACCTCGCTCGGTGCCGGAAGCTCGGTTATCGTCAACAACGACATGGTCGTCTACGAAGTTCTCTTCGCCGACGGCATCACCAACGAAGACATGGTAATCGACGTGACCATCACCAACCCCGCCACCGCGCTGGCCTCCGATCTTCCGGAAGTCAACAAGACGGCTCAGGTTGCTGGCGGCTTCGCTCCGTTCATCCTGGCTTCGGACGACCCGAACGTTTGGGGTCGTGCGCAGTACAACCCGGCCAACAACGCCAGCGTAAGCTCCGGTCCGACAATCCTGCCGGTTCCGCGCTTCCGTACGCAGAGTGCCCCGGTTGACATGTTCCGCGTCAACAAGTGCGCTTGCAACTTGTTGTTCCCGTTCATCACGAACGCAGCGGCTCCGGATCGTAACTTCGACACCGGCATCGCACTGGCCAACACCTCACTGACTCCTGGCGCGGCCAGCACTGCTTCGCAGCGCTTCGGCTTCTCCAATACGTCTCAGTCTGGCCCGGTCCAGTTCTGGTTCTACCCGGTGAACGCCACCGATCCTCCGGTCGCCACCAAGTGCACCAACACGGTGTCGCCGGATACCTGCCCCTCGCCCACGACTGGCCCCAGCGCCTTGTCCGCCGGCGAAACGCTCCTCTATGTTCTCTCCAGCGGCAGCACGCGTTGGGGCTTGAAGGGCGCACCGGGCTTCACAGGCTACATGATTGCTCAGGCGAGCTTCCAGTATTGCCACGCCTTTGCCTACATCAGCCCGCAGGGTGCAACCCCGTTGACCAACGGCATGTCCGTCGGTTACCTGGCGCTGCAGCTTGACAACAACGTCAACCGCATCAACGGGCTCAGCTCCCGTACGGGTTTGTTGAGCGAATCGCTCGCTCACTAAACTCGAAGGTAAATTGGGGAGGAGCTTCGGCTCCTCCCCTTTTTCTATTTGGGAGTACCAATCAGAAGGTCTAGTGTGCTAGACTCATCAGTGTCCACCCGCGTCCCATCCCTCAATCGAGAGGTTCTTTCATGAATTTCAGCAGAATTAAGCAGATGGCCGTGCTGTGTCTGGCAATTTGCTCTCACGCTGCCGCGCAGGTGAATCCCGGCAGCAGTTACCTTTTTCAACTCCCATTACCGAACAGCGGTGGACTTCGAGTCCTGGGCTACCTTGGGACCGCAGCGGACCTGAACCCGCGCATCGACCTGACCGGACCCGCGAATGCGACTCGCGTCATTCCCACTCCCGACGGACAACGCGTCTACCTGGTTACCAACGGTACCTTACAGACCTTTGACGCACAGCTCCAGACCCTGCAGGTTGTCCCGGGAATTGCCGGGCCTATCCGCAACATAGGCCTTACTCCCGATGGCAAATATCTTCTCATCGCTGGCGCGCAATTCTACATCCTAAACACGAGCACGAACACTATCGCTGCCACCAATCTGGGCATCTCCGGTGAAGTCGCGGATTTCGCCATCAGCGCGGATTCCACCAAGGCATGGGTGCTGCAAGCACTTTCGTTCTTTAACAGCATCACGCCGATCAACCTCACCTCTCTCTCGGCTGGAAACAAAGTCTCTATTCTACGGGCCGGCGAATCGATCTCCATCTCGCCGCAAGGCAAGCTTTATGTGCCCACCCGGAACGTGATCACGGAATACGATTCGAACACGCTCCAGGTGCTCGGCGAAACCCAAGGCTCCTTCCTCCCTGGCCGCCTGAACTTCAACCTGGACGGCACCCGCGCCTACTTCATCGATCGGGCCGATTTCCAGGCCTATTCCATCGTGGCCTTCAATCCCCAGAACCGCACCACCACCGGTTGGCCCGCCAACATCTTCACTACCTACGCGCCCGTCTTTGACGAAATTCATGTGGCAGGCCCAGGCCGACTGTTTGGGCTGGAACGCTCCAAATCGACCTTATGGGAAATCACCGATGACCCACTGTCAGCCGCGCCGATCAACATGCCCGGTGCCGTTGCTTCGAATGTGGTTTTCGCCGCCGCTGTCTCCAATGAAATTCCTGCGGCCCGATACCTCTATGTTCTGACGGAGGAAAGCGCGCGCCCCACACTTGCGCGCATCGCACTCGCGAACAACACGCGCGAAACCTTCTCCAACGCGCTCTTGCCGACGGGTACGCTCAAATACGTCGGCATCCCCCCACAGACCGGCGCGAGCCAAGTGGTGAAATTCAATGACGCGCAAACCATCACCGGTGGCGGAGTCGCCAAGACCCTACTTGGCTATGTCACCGATTCTCTGGGACGCCCCGTATTCAACCAGGTGGTCAACTTTGCCCTTGATTCTGGCTCTACTGGCGCCACACTGTCCAATTTCAGCGCGAAAACCAACGCCAACGGTTTCGTCCAGGCGGATGTCACTGTCCCCGTCCTCCCCGGAACTTACACGATCAATCTAACCGCCGACAGTGCCCTTGGAGCTTACACGATTACCGTGCCTGGGCAGGGTGGTGGCGGTGGAGGTGGTGGTGGCGGTGGGAATGGTCCGCAACCCCGAATGACCATCTACCGCGGTGACGGACAATTTATCGAAGCCGGGAAAACTACAGCCGACTGGGCTCCCATCACGGTCAAAGTGGTGGACGCAAACGATCATCCGCTGCCGGGTGTCGCGGTGACATTCACGCCGACCGTGGATGCCTTCGGCGCGGTCACCCCCACGGTATCGGTTACGAATGAATTCGGGCTTGCCTCCGCAACCTACTACAGCTTCAGCATCCCCGCCAACTACGGCTTCATTCCAAATGCCATTCGCGCTTCTTCGGACTACGGTTCGGTCGAATTTGCGGCGCTGATATATAACTCTGACGGTGCCCACCTGCCGATCAGTCCGAACCTGTTCGTCAATCGGGACACCATCGTCGTCCGCCGCGGCGACGTCACCCCGAACTTCTTTATCGACGCGCGCGTCTCGGCTAACCCCAATGACCAAGGTATACCCCTGCAAGGCTTCGGCCTTCGCGTGGGAGATGGCGTTGACTTCCTGTTGGATGGTCCCGGCAGCTGTGTAAACGATACGAAGTCCGACAACCTCGGAGTCTCGCATTGCGACTTCCAGGCGTCCTGCAGTTTGAAAGATCCGATTCGCATCCAGATGGTGACGGGAGAAACCCTCATCACACCGCTGGTGCTCCTGCCGCTGCCTGGCTCAGGACAAAAGCTGCGGCTACTTTCCGGCAACAATCAAACCGCTAACACGGGAGCATTGGCCGGTGCCCGCCTGATCGCCAACATTACAGACAACTGCGGTGAAGCCGTGCCCAACCAGGATGTCACCTGGACAATTACACAGGGCTCGGCCACACTCAGTTCAATCATCAGCAAGTCCACTTCAGATGGAAACGTGTCCACCGCCGTCACCCTCGGGCAAACGGCCGGAACCGTCAAGGTCACGCTGAGCCTCACGGGCGCGGCGGATGTCGTCTTCACCCTCACCGCAACCGTCAGCGTCTCCAACATCACCCTAACCAGTGGCGGTGGCCAGAGCGTACTTCCCGGTGCGGCTTTCCCGAGTCCGCTTGTCTTCACCCTCCGTACGGCCAACGGCAGTCCGGTTGGAGCCAACATCTCGGTCAGCTTCGCGCTGTCGGGCAGCGGCTCTCTGGGTGCGGCCTCAGCGGTCACGAACACCTCGGGCCAAGTGCAGGTTGGCGTTACAGCCGGACCCAATCCCGGTCCGGTTACTGTGACGGCTACATACTCGAATCTGAGTGCCTCGGCTAGTTTGACGGTGGCGAACCCAACGTTGCCCTTGTCGGCGGCGTCATTCTCGAACACCGCGAGCGGAGTGACGGGTCTTGTTCCTTGCGGACTTGCGACAGCCGTCGGAAATGGTCTTGTGCCGACTCCTGGTGTACTGTCCGGCATCAGCCCCTTCGGACCGCTTCCCTACCAGTTGGGCAGCATTGACTCCCTGCGAGTCAATAATGTTCCCGCGCCGATCCAGGCCGTTTCCAACCAGAACGGTAAACAACAAGTGAATTTCCAAGTACCGTGTGAAACGGGTGTTGGGAACGCTACCGTTGTAATCACGGTGGGTGGTGTGGCGACGACGGTTTCCGGCGTGCAGGTCTTCGCTGGCCAACCGGGCATCTTCACCTACGCTGCCAATAATAAAATCTACGGTGCTGTGATCCGTCTCAAGGACGGCAACTACATCACTCCGAACAACCTCGCACCGACCGGTGAGAATTTCTACCTCATCCTCACGGGCCTTGGCTTGGTTTCTCCCTCAACGGCGACAAACAGTGCTGGCAACGACCAAGTGGTCAGTCTGACTACCCAGGTCGGTGTCAATAACGCTGGCGTGCCTACGCTGCCTGCGCGATACCTGCGTGGTTCCATCGGTGTCTATTACGTCGAGTTCTCCATTCCCAAAACGTCCACTGCGGCGCCCGGGACGGTATTGCTGACGGATACCCCGCTGGCGGCATTCGTAAATATCAATGGTGTTCCGGTCTTCAGTCAACCTGGCGTGTTATTGCCCGGTGTGATCCAGGGCCAGTAGCTCCTCAACAGCTGTTCGTTCCTTCCCTTGAAGCGGAGCCGCCAAAAGCGACTCCGCTTTTCTTCTTTCCTCAACCCTTCGGAGCCAACTGCTGTACCAGCCGCTGGATCTCCTTGAGCGTCTGCCGATCCATCTCCGTGAACTGTCCCGAGGCCTCTGCCTGAGCCTGCATCCGGTCCGTGCGAACGATGATCGGGCCCATCAACGTCATCGCAATTTTTTCGTTTGGGAGCAGGTCCCGCACAGGGACCTCGCGAGGCGGGCGAGCATCCTTCAGGCCCGTCGGAGGCTCCGGGTCAGGGACCCAATCGATGGTCTCTCCCACTGCCCAATGCCCGGGGTATCCGATCCCTTTCGCGTTCTTGATTCCCAGCAGTCCGCCGACGCCGTGGACCTCACCCTTGTAGACGAAGAACCACTGCCGCCGAGGTTCGTCGTCCCCGTAGACAACCGGGAATACACTGCCTTCCCCTTCGTCAAACAACTGCAGGTTCGACAGCCCCAATTCGCCCAGCAGAGCGAGCCCTTCCGACCGGAGGCTTAGGGTCTCCGGCCAGATGCCCGAATTGACGCCTCTCGCGGCCTTGGTGGGGGCGATGACGTACGAAGGATACAGGATGACCCCGGGCAGGTTCAGTGTCGCTGCCTCGCGTGCTGGCATCACCATCTGGCGGACGCTCCACTGGCCCTTCGCGTCCTGGGCAATAACTTTGTAGATGACGATGTTGGCCGGGTCGGACGTGTCGACCGTGGAATCAAACCACGTCTTGATCACCCTCGTAGGATCAAACGCCGGAATCTCAACCCCGTAGTCCGCTCGAATTCCTTCACGGGTATAAGTCTGGAAGAGCGCCAGTTCTCGGAACCCGTAAGAATCCTGTTTAGGCTGAATGGGGACAACGGGTTCGCTGCGCGGTATGGGCATGAAATAACCTCCGGTCCATACTCAACAGGCACACGGAAATTCCCGCGCCAACTGTCGCGCGAAGCTCTAGCAAAACCGTAAGATAGCTAACTCTGGACGGCGTTACCAAAGTTCACGTTCCCGGCCCCAGGACTGGTATGCTCCAAGCCTATCGCGAAATCCGTCGTGACCTGGATCGAACCTGGAGGCGGCTTGCTGGGATCGTAGCTGGGCAATCCCGGGAAATTTAGACCGGGGGAAACCGGTATCCCGTCCTGTCCCACAGCCGGGATCCAGGTGTACCCCTCTCCCTGACGGATCTTCATCGTCATGTAAGGGTCCCAGCCGTGGATCATGATATTGGGGTCGATGGCGAAGCCCTGTTGGGCCAACTTCTGTCCCATCTGCCCGCGCTCATCCCAATCCCGAATCGTGCGCAGAACCTGCACTTCCTTCGGCTGGGAGGCCCAATAGGCGTCTACTTCGTTAGTGAACGGTCCGTTGTCAGTCGGGCCAGCCGTCACGGAAGTTGCTGGCGCGGTCGCGGGCGTTGGCGTCGTTAGCGCTGTATCCTGGGGACCCTTGACGGTGACAAGAAATTGTCGAGTGCCAGAATTTCCCCCCTGCGACGGCAGGACATCGATCTCCAAGTGCGATCCGGCGGAGGCCTGGTTCAGATAGCCCTCCAGCGACTCGGCCAATTGTTGGGCGAACGAAGTGCCTGTTTGTGATAGGGTTGCGCGATTCAATCCGGACTGGTTTGAAACCGCGGCCAAGGAATCGAGCGAAAGCCCTCGGGTGGGTGTAATCAACTTTGTGTGCCTCCGCCAAGGGTAGAGGCACGCAGCTTGCCAATTGCGGTAGCTAACGGGCCGCTTCCATCGTAAATTTGATCGGATATTCCTGGGCGAATGGCGCGAGACCCAGGCGAATCGTGTATGGGCGGGCCAGCGCCGCGGGGACGACCGTTCCGTCATAGACAAACTTGACCACAGCGTCCTCGCGCGGTCCCAGATCAGACTTGCTGAGGGTAATCTTCAACCCAGGGATTTGCGGAGCCTCATACAATTTCAGGGAAACTTGCCCGGTGAAGCCGTTGTGGAAAGTGATCTTATCCTCATTCGACTCGCCGGCATTGAAAGTCACAACGGTCTTGTCCACGCCAGCCTGACTGAGAATCGCTTCGCTTTGTGCTGCCACTCGTGCCGGCTCCGCGAAATCGGAGGGAATGTTCAACGTCCCGTCGGCATTGACCAGCGGTTGGGGGAGCAATTTCCCGTCCGCAGTCGGAGGGGGAGCCGACTCGCCCATAGGCGTCGCGGACCGGCTCATCATCTGATTGTCGAGATACCAGACCCACTTCCCATCCTCCATTTTCCAGGTCACAACGACAGGCGTAGTCGCCAGCGTGGATTGTGTTCCGACCTGCCACATCTGCGTGGTTTCCAAACGGACGGCGGCTTTTTGGAAGTCCTTGGAAAAGTCCAGATTCATGATCTGCACATTCGTAAACAGCACTTTGCCAGAGGAAAAATAGTAATCTTTTGTGTCTTCCGCGACCATGTCGATGGCCTTACGATTGATGGCTCCGCGGTGATACTCGAAGAATTGCGTAACCCGCTCTCGCAGGGCCTGGCTCACTTCCTTGGGCGCCGCCGATTCCGGGAGAGGATAGTCGGCGGAGGCCTGCGCGCTCAGCGTCAGCGGAAGGAGGATTCCAAGCGCGAATTGCCGGGACCAGCGGGAAATGTTCATTTTGGGTTCTACCTCTTGTCCAAATCGGGTACGCTTTGTTGGACGCGAGCGGGCAGAATTCGTTTGCCCACACTTCTCCTATCGTAACATTCGTGCTTCCCCCTGGCCGGGAGCATTGGCATACTAAGGGGACAATGTGGCCCGCCATTCTTGCCGTAATCCTATGCTTGGCCGTGCTGGTCACGGGAGGCATGGCCACCACCGCTACCTCCCTGGGAGTGCCTGAGGGCGTGTTGTATTACGCCATGCTGCATCGTCAGGCCGGCGAAGTTCTGGGTGCTGCGCTGATTGCTGTGCTGGCATGGATCGTGTTTGCGAAGCCGAAGGCGCGAATGCTCGCAGCGCTTCTATGTTTAGCCGCAGTGCTTCAGGGGGTGCTGGGTGCCCTACCGCTCGGGACTACGGCGGCGGTGGTGCACGCATGTCTCGCGCAAATGCTGTTGGCGGGGACGGTTGCGTTGGCTGCGTCCTTGTCGCCGGCGTGGGATGAACCGCCGCAAACTATTCGGGACTACGGCTGGCCTTCGTTGCGTTCCATGGCGCTCTTCCTTCCGGTCCTGGTGACGATGCAAGTAGGCCTAGGCGCGGCTTTCCGGCATCGAATTCTCGGGCTGATGCCGCATGTGATCGGCGCGATGCTGGTCTCCATGATCATTCTGATCGCGGGGTCGTTTGTCCTGCAGCAGTGTAAGGATCACAAAACGCTGGCTGGTCTGGGGCGGGCGACGATGGTGTTCACTTTCGTCCAGGTGTTTCTGGGACTGGCGGTGTTTACCGTTCGCTCCATGCCACCGGACGCGACGGTGATCTTAGTGGTCGCCACGGGACATGTGGCGACGGGGGCTGCTTTGCTCGCTTGCTGCGTGGTGCTCGGAATGTTTGTTCGGAAGAACGTGATCCCTAAAACGTAGGCTGGGGTGCTTCCCAGTAGCCGATCCAGCGGCCGGCGCCTACCAGGCTGATCCACAGGAATAGCGAAATTATGGCGGCGAACTTGGCCACTGTAGTCGACTTGCCGAATTTGTCCATCTCGCCCAAGCTCTTGTACACGGGGCCGCGGAAAACGAGCGCGTGAAGCGCCACTAGCCCGAGGCAGGCCAGCTTCATCTTGAAGAACGGATTCGGCCAATAGATTGCGGCCTTGGACCACGCCAGCGTTAGTCCGCAAAGTACCACCAGCGTTAAGCCCAGATGCTTATAAGGCCGCAGTTGATTGTGAACATCCGCCATCGGGCGTTTGGTCATAGCCAGGCCCAGGATGCGCAGATCGGTCATCGCGATCATGCCCCCGAATAGGCCCATGCCAGTGAGGTGCAGCGAAAGAATGATGGGATAGGCTAGCGACGATTCGCGGATCGAGGTGGCGAATCCCATGGCTTGCAGCGATTCCATGAAGGCTTGTAGGTCCATGAGTTCCTCCTAGACGAACGCGATAAAAATGCCCGCGAAAATAATCGACGCCCACATCAGCATTGAGATGCCACCCACAACGGCTCCCATGCTGCCGGGATTGGGGGACATAGCGACCTTGCGATGCAGCGTCCAGTTGAAAATGATCGCCAGGATCAGCATCGTGATCTTGAAGCGGAATGACTGGTTGTGCATGTAGAGGTTCGGGTCGGAAGAAAAAATCAGTGGTCCCGAAATCAATACCAGCACTAAGCCGAACAGGGTCCACGGTGCCGTATCTTTGACCAAGTCCGCCGCGGACTGGCGCTTCATGCCCACGCCGAGCAGCCGCAAATCGACAATCGTAATCGTCCCGATGAGCATTGCGAATCCCACGATGTGCAGGACCTCGCACACTGGGAACGCCCACTCATTGGTGTTCAGCGGGTTATTTGCTGGATCGTAACCTTCAAATTGCATAGTCCTGACTCCTGCGTCCTTTGTGAACTATACCGCAAGGTCCTCGCTGGGCGCACGATTGGTTTTTGTCGGCCCGAGCTTGCGTTTTAGCACGCGCCAACTGAGCACAATCGAGGTCCAACAAAGCCACACACACGAGAGCATAAGGCTCAGAACCACGATGTCCCAAGCCGGGCGGTAGTTGTAAAGCCACGGGAAATCGAGCGAGTGAAGACCGTGATACAGCCAGCGGTTCACCCAGGCGGCGGTCGATTCGGTGTAGCGCCCGACGACGCGCGCGGTTTTCGGGTCGATGTAGAGGCGCGTTTCGCCGGCGTCTTTCAGATGCAGATAGATGACGGGCAGCGGGCGGGAAAACGTGCGGTCGAGATAGTAGCGGTCATACTGCGTCAGCATGCGGGCCTCGGCGATATTCTGCGCGCCCGCTGCTTGCTTGACCAGATTCAGGACGCGCTCTTGATTCAGGCTCTGGGCGACGGCTGGATCGGCGGGGATCACGCGCGTTTCACCGGAGCCGGATTTCGCATGAAAAACCGGCTCGCCGGCGAAGGACGTGTACTCCAGTTCCTTCACCGGGAAGTTGGCGTCCAGTCGTGCCAGCACCTCTGCCGGGTGCTTCCCTTCATACCGAGCGAGATCAAAACGTCCACCGGCCAGCACCTCTTGCACACGTTGCGCGGGCGAGACATCGCCACTGCCTTTCGCTTTACCCCTGCCACCCACCGGTCCACCGCTGGTAATGGGGAACGGGTCCATAGAGAGCATTCCGCTGAACGCCCAGGTCATCGCTAGAATGCCGAAGAAGAGCCCCAGGATGGTGTGCAGGCGCTTTTGTCCTGTGTACGGGATCGCGGTGGGTTGTCCCTGGTGGCGATACTTTTGCGACGGCGACAGCATCCAAATTCCTACGATCATACCGAGCAGCGCCGCGATGGTCGCGATGCCGCTGGACCACACGACCACGTTTGTCCACAGCTTTCCGTTCACGCGCAGCGGCGTGTAATAGAGCCAGTGCGGGATCACGCCGAGGTGCGAATAAATGCGCGACGAGAGCGTCGTGTACTGCACCACCTCGCCGGTTTCTTCAGAAAGGTAGATCTGCTGGCCGTCGGCGAACGTGTATTTCTGGAGCGGCAATTGGCGGCGTACACCGAGCGTCCATTGGTCGGGCTCGGAAACGGTTTCGACTTTCGCGGATTCTTTGGGCTGTCCGGTCCACGCCGCGGCGGTGCGCAGGTTTAGCTCCGGCGAGAACACATCCTGCTGCTCCCCGGTGTCCGCGTAGACAATTGCGGAGCCGCGGCCAGCTCGCAGAAAGTAGGCGGGGCGGCCGTCGAAGGAAGTTAGTCTGACCGCGCTCGGTTCCAGGCCCGCCCGCATGGCGGCTTCGCTGGGAGAAAGTTTTACGCGCGCCGCTTCCAATCTCGGCGCGCGCTGGAGGTGGTCCTCCTCCGACACCTCCGGGTAAGTCCAATACATCATGAAAATCCCGGAGACGAACCACCACATAAACAGCAGACAGAACGCGACGCCCATCCATCGATGACAGACGATGGCTACCTTTTTGACGGCAGTGGTTAGGCGTCGCATAGAACGGTTCCTATGTTAATTGAAGCGCAGGCGAATGGTTCCGAATACATTGATCGGAGCGCCGGGGT
Organism: Bryobacteraceae bacterium; assembly: GCA_039926185.1. Lineage (GTDB taxonomy): Bacteria > Acidobacteriota > Terriglobia > Bryobacterales > Bryobacteraceae > Palsa-187. The sequence continues at coordinate 21,989 of JBDSXJ010000032.1, forward strand.
ACACCTGATTCTGGTAGTCCGAACCGGTGAAGTAACGATTGCGATTCAAGAGGTTCTCGGCGTTGACCTGGTATTCCCAGATTCCGCGGCGGTAGCTAACGGATCCGCTGAAGGTGGTCCAGCCACCGAGGCGAATCGTGTTCGCGTTGTTTGTGAACATTGGTCCCAGATAGCGCGCGCCGGCGCTCGCCGTCCAGCCGGATCGCCAAGTCTTGGTCAGCCAGGCGTTGGCGGCGTGCTTCTGCGTGAAGCGTGGATGATTGCCGCTGTAATCTTCCTCGGCGTCCGGATCGATAAAGTCATGCAGAATGGAGTCGGTGAAGCCGTAGTTGGCAAGTAGGTGGACGTCATGGCCAAGGTCGGCGTTGATGTCGATGTCGACACCTTTGGCAACCTGACGGGCCTGTAGTGCGGTTGTGAGTCCAGAGGAGAAGGTCACGTTGTCGAGTTCGATGTCATACGCAGCCGCACTCGTTTTGATGCGATTGTTCCAGCCCTGCCAGCGGTGGCCCACTTCAAACAGGTGCCCGTACTGCGGCCGCAGTTCTGCACCGCTCGGAGGCAGTGAGTTAGGAGGAGTAAAGGAGCTAGAAGCGTTGAAATAAATCTGATGCGATCCAACGGGAGAGTAAACGATGCCAGCTCGATAGGTGTAGGCGTTCAGATCGAGGCTAAAGTCCCGAGTCCGCACGGTGGGATCAGTAGTGAACGTCCGGTACGAGCCCCGCTTGAAGTTGTCCAGTCGACCACCGATGTTGATCTTCAGTTTGGAGCTGACCTCGATCTGATCTTGCCAGAAAAATGCGTTAATGCGGTTCGCTTGATATGTGTTACGCACGATGGCTAGGTCCGTGATCCCCGGATCGGTTTCCACGGGATTGGCCAGATTGAGTGCTGTGAGGCCGTCGTAAAAACCACCTCCCGGAGTTACCCCCGTTCGCGTATAAAAATCTTGGTACTCGTGCCCCAGCAGGATAGTGTGGTGCATTTTCAGAAAGTTCAGACGACCCACGACATCCGCCTGATTGATGGTCGGACGACGATTGTGATGGAAGTAGAGAGCTTCGCGCGGAACCGAATTGGTTGCCGGGTCGTAATAGATGCCTTCGGTAACCAGGTATTCGTCGCTGGTGCGACGGACGAGTAAGCCGTCGCGGAATTCCCACAACTTACCCAGATTCACATTGAGCAGCACGTGCGTTTGCGAGTCGTTGATCTTCACGAAGTCGCTGGGTAGGCTGAAGCGGCGGCTGAGGTCGAATCCAGGGACGTTGAGCATGCCGACAGCAACGCCGCCGTCACCTCTGAAGTTGTCGTGGTTGAAGGTTTGGTGCACCGTGACGCGTGCGGACTCGTTGAAGAGGTAGGTCAGTGATGGTGATACGTTGGTGCGTTTGGAACCCGCTCCGCGCCAACCGTCGGTGTAGTCGTGGCTTGCGTCGACACGATACAGGAGGCGGTTCATGTTGAACACGGGTCCTGTCGCGCCACCCGCCACTTGGTGCGTATTGAAGCGGCCCCCGCGATACATGACGTCGTAGGCGCGGGTGCCTTGCGGCTTCTTTCGCACGACGTTGATGACGCCGCCCACGGCTGATCCGCCGTAGAGGACCGAGGCGGGTCCCTTCAGGACCTCGATGCTCTGGATGTTGTTGGTCTGGGTGTTGAAGCGATTCCCTTCCAGTCGCATTCCGTCCACGAGCATGACGTCGGAGGAGTTGAAGCCTCGGATCGTGTAGTATTCGTAGACTCCGTACCATCGCTGCGCCTGGACTCCAGACGCGTTGCGCAGGGCCGTTACCATGTCATTGACGCCCTGCTGCTGCAGAAGCTGTTGGGGAATTGTGGAGACTTGAACCGGAAGATCCCGGTCGGGGATGTCGAGGCGAGAGGCGGTGGCTTTGCCCGCTACGTCGGTTACATCGATGGAAGTGACTGTGCCCGCAACGGGGAGGGTCGCAGAAATTTCGAGGTTGGAGGCCAATGATCCGCTGCGTGTCTGGGCCTCGTATCCGGCATGGTCGAACACCAGTTGGTAGCTGCCACCCGTCAGCCCCTCGAATCTATATCGGCCCGAAGCGTCGGTGGTCGTGATCCGACGGCCTGCGGCGGAGCTTAGGGTGAGGGATACTGTCGCTTCCGCGACCGGCACAGACTGCGTGTCCGCCACGGTTCCGGAGATCGTCAACGATTGAGCTGCTGCGCTCCAGGACGTGAGAAGGAGCGTGAGTGAGAACGAGAGGAATTTGAGCAGGTGCCTGGAGCGCATGTCGCAGGCTATCACGCGCTACGGGGGATTCAATGACTTTAGCGGTCAGAAACGGTCACGACAAGGTCAGTGACCGGATTGAGACCACAGTGGTTGCAACGGTTTAGACGAAGCCAATGGCGCGACCGCCGGCTCCGACGCAGAACCACAGAACAAAATTGACCACGGCGGCTCCGCCACCCAGGATCGCCGACCGATGGGAGTCATCCTTCTTCAGCAGCCAGGCGTAGAGCGTGTATTGGAATACCAGAACCAATGCCAGGCTGGCCATTTTGAACTTGAAGCCGTCGTTGGAGAAAGCTTTGAGCGCCTCCGAAGTGAACATCGCATAGCCGGAGATCAGCATGATGATCAGGCCCCAGTTGACGAACGGCATCAGGGTCTTAGCGAGCACCGGCAGAGGCTGCTTTTTCATGCCCAGGCCGAGGAGTCTCAAGTTCAGGACGAGCAGGCCGCCGAACATGATGGCCATCGCCAGGATATGGATGGTCTCGATGAACGGGAAATACCAGATGGAGTCGGAGATGGTCTTTCCCAGCCAGCTGGTGTTGTTCCACTCAAAAAACGGATAAGCTGCTTCCCACATGGTGTTTATCTCTTATCCTTTCTAGAAGTTATACGCCATCGTGCGGCCGGTGATGATGACCATCGCCCAGATGAAGATGGAGGCCCAGCCGGTGAATTTGACCTGCGCGGGCGGATCGGCGTCTTTGTCCCAGACGGCGCGCTTGCGATAAATGGTGTTGTGGTAGAAGCCTGCGTTCGCGGCTCCCAGGAACAGGAATAGAACTTTGTAGCGGAACCAAATGCTTTCGTAGCAGCGGGTCGGTTCGGACCACATCAGCAGGAACCCGGTGATGGTCATCACGATGAACCCGATCAGCATGTAGGGGGCGACCGCTTCAAACACGTCCGACACCGGTTCTTTGCGGAAGATCTTGCCGCACATCCGAAGATCGGAGATGGCGATGGCTCCCGCTGAAGCACCAATGCCTAACAGGTGCGTTCCTTCGATGATCGGGAACATCAAAATCGATTCTCGGATGCTGACACTGAGGTCGGTGTCGCGCACCCATTCGGCAAACATTTGTAGGTCCATCATGAGTCCGGCTTCCCAGAATACACAAGCGACTTTCGCTCTGTCAACGCGGATACCGTCAGCTAAGATAGTAGTTCACCCATGAAACTCAATAGCTACACCATCACGCAAGGCCACGACCGCGCCCCGGCGCGCGCCATGTTGAAGGCCATCGGCTACACTGACGAAGATCTCAAGAAGCCGATCATCGGCATCGCGAATACGTGGATTGAGACCATGCCGTGCAACTACAATCTGCGCGCGCTGGCGGACCACGTGAAGAAGGGCATCCGCGAAGCTGGCGGCACTCCCATGGAGTTCAACACCATCGCGATTTCCGATGGCGTGACCATGGGGACTGAGGGCATGAAGGCCTCGCTGGTGAGCCGCGATTTGATCGCGGATTCGATGGAGTTGGTGGGCCGTGGACACATGCTCGATGGCATGGTGTGCATGGTGGCCTGCGATAAGACGATTCCCGCCGCGGCGATGGCGCTGCTGCGTCTCAATCTGCCGGGCGTGGTGTTCTACGGCGGTTCCATCATGCCGGGGCGATACCAGGGTCGCGATTTGACCGTGCAGGACGTATTTGAAGCGGTCGGCGCGCACTCCAGCGGCAAGATTACGGATCAGGAATTTCTCGACATCGAAAACAAGGCCTGTCCCGGCGCGGGTGCCTGCGGCGGCCAGTTTACGGCGAACACCATGGCGACAGTGATGGAAATGATCGGCCTTGCGCCGATGAATACCGCTGCCGTGCCTCAGGTGGACAAGCGTAAAGAGGCCGTGGCGGTGCGTTGCGGCAAGATCGCGGTGGAAGCGGTGCTGGCCGATCGTCGGCCTCGCTCGATCGCTACGCGCGCGGCGTTTGAGAATGCCATCGCCAGTGTCGCGGCGACCGGCGGTTCCACGAATGCTGTGCTGCACTTGCTCGCGATGGCGCATGAAGCGGGCATCGAGCTGCAAATGGCGGATTTCCAGCGAATCAGCGAAAAAACGCCCTTGCTGGTGGACTTGAAGCCAGCGGGACGTTTCGTGGCCGTGGACGTGGACAAGGCCGGCGGCATGCCGGTGATCGCGAAACGCCTGGCCGACGGCGGCTACGTGGACACCTCCGTGATGACCGTGACGGGACGGACGTTCGGCGTGGAGGCTTCGGAAGCGGTGGAGACGCCGGGGCAGGAAGTGATCCGCCCGTTGTCCAATCCGATCAAGGCGCACGGCGGCTTGGCGATTCTGACAGGCAACCTGTCTCCCGAAGGCTGCGTAATCAAGACCACGGGCATTCAGAATAAGGTTCGTCGCGGACCCGCGCGGGTGTTCGATCGCGAGGAAGACGCGATGGCGGCGGTGACCGGCGGCAAGATCAAAGAAGGCGACGTCATCGTGGTGCGCTACGAAGGGCCGAAGGGTGGTCCGGGTATGCGCGAAATGCTCGGCGTAACCAGCGCGATTGTCGGCGCGGGTTTGGCGGATACGACGGGCCTCGTCACCGACGGCCGTTTCAGCGGTGCGACGCGCGGGTTCATGGTGGGCCACGTGGCTCCAGAAGCCGCGGTGGGTGGCCCTGTGGCAATCGTGCAGGAAGGCGACATCATCGCCATCGACATCGAGAAGTGCACGATTGAGCTGGAAGTTCCCGCGGCCGAGATTGCGGAGCGACTGAAAGCCTGGAAGCCTCGCGAGCAGCGCTACAAGTCCGGCGTGTTCCACAAATACGTCCGACTGGTGGGTTCGGCGTCCAAGGGTGCTGTTACCGACTAGGCCTCAAGGCGATCCACCCGGTATGAGAAACAAGCTCGCCCTCGTAGGTTGGATCGCTCTTTGCCTCGCGGCTGGCGGCTTAGGGAGTCTCGCGACATCGGCCAAGATTCCTACTTGGTATGCGACGCTTGCCAAACCTTCGTGGAATCCGCCGAACTGGCTCTTCGCCCCGGTGTGGACGACGCTATTTGTCCTGATGGCTGTGGCCGCCTGGATGGTCTGGACGCGGCGCGCTCAGGCTAGTGCATCGGCGGCGCTGGTGTTATTTGCAGTCCAGCTGGTGCTGAATACTCTCTGGTCGTTTCTGTTCTTTGGAGCGGAGAACCCGGGGGCGGCGATGCTGGAAATTGTCGTCCTTTGGATCGCGATCGCGGCGACCATCTGGACCTTCCGCAAGATTTCAAGCCCGGCCGCGTGGCTGCTCGCGCCCTATCTGGCATGGGTCAGCTTTGCGTCCTGCCTGAATTACGCTATCTGGCAACTTAACCCTTAAAAACAGTAAGGCCGCGCCCCGATGGAGGCGCGGCCTGATTCACTGCAAATCTGTTCGATCTTAGGACGCGACTTGCGCGCTGAGCATCTTGACGAGGTCCGGCTTGGAAAGTCCGCCGACGCGTTGGTCGACGACCTTGCCGCCCTTGAACACCAGCAGCGTCGGAATGCTGCGGATGCCGAAGCGCATCGCCGTCTGTTGGTTCTCGTCGGTGTTCAACTTACCGACCTTCACCTTACCGGCGAACTCGGTCGCGACGGCGTCTACCGTCGGTCCCAGCGCCTTGCAAGGTCCGCACCAGGGGGCCCAGAAGTCCACCAAAACGGGGGTCTCTGAGTTGATCACGTCCTGGTCGAACGCGGAATCCGTGAAATTGAGTGTGTTGTCACCGGCCATAATGTTTACTTTAAGTCTCCTGTTACGCTCTTTATGATGCGGGATGGGGTCCTAAGGATGCAAGTTATGAATGTTCCGCAACGGTGTGGTGCGCCTGATAGAGCTCGCGGTATGCCTGGGCGGACGCGTTCCAGGAGTAGTCTTTCGCCATGCCCCTCAGGATCCGTTCGGTCCAGGCGGAGCGGTTGGCGAACGCCTGAAGGGCACGGGTGACCGCCCCTTGTAGGGCCTCGCCCGTAAACTCCTCGAAGACGAAACCGGTGCTTGAGTCCACTGTGTCGGCGAGTCCGCCGGTTGCCCGGACAATCGGCACGGTCCCGTACCGCAAGCTGTAGATCTGGTTGAGGCCGCAGGGTTCGTAGCGGGACGGCATCAGGAACATGTCCGAACCGCCTTCGATGCGGTGCGACAGCGCGTCGGCGTACCCGACGCGGACAGCCAGTTTCGTGGGGTGCTGCTCGGCCAAGGCGCGAAATGCGTCCTGGGTGGAAACATCGCCCGAGCCGAGAATTGCCAGCGCGACATCCTGCTCCATCAGCCATTCCGCGATGTCGAGGATGAGATTAAAACCCTTTTGCTCGGCGAATCTCGAGACAATCCCGATCAGCGGTCGCGCGTCGTTCTCCGGCAGGCCCATTTCCCGCAGCAATCCACGTTTACACGCTAGCTTCCCGGCAAGATCGGCAGCCGAATAGTGCGATGCCAGGTGCGGGTCAACCTCGGGACTCCAGACGGAGTAGTCGACGCCATTCAGGATCCCGGTCAGCTTGTGCGCGTTGTTGCGAAGGACGCCATCCATCCCGAAGCCGTGTTCCAGAGTTTGGATTTCGCGCGCGTAGGTCGGGCTGACGGTGGTGATCGCGTCGGCGTACATCAGTCCGGCTTTCATGAAGCTGAGTTGGCCGAAAAACTCGTAGCCCTCTGGCTGGTCATAAACGGGATCGAGCCCGAGTTCGGCGATCGCCGTTCCACCGAAATTGCCTTGGTAACCCAGGTTATGAATGGTGAACACTGAGCGCGCGTGCATGAACGCGGGGTCCGCAGTGAAGGCCGTTTTCAGCAAGTGCGGCAGCAATCCCGTCTGCCAGTCGTGGCAGTGAAAAACCTCGGGCCGGAAAATGTGGCGAGCAATCCCCAGCGCTGCCTGCGTGAGCGCGGCGAAACGAATGTGGTTGTCGGGATACGCGCCGAGCGCGTCCCCGTAGATGCCCGCGCGACTGTAGAGTTGTGGGCAGTCAACGAAAAAGTAGCGCACGCCTTCGCGCACCACTTCATCGATATTTGCCGTGAACATCGCAGGGCCGACGGAGAGCGGCATGTAGTTCCAAACCCGCCGCGCTTCTTCTATCAGTACGGATTGGTACTTCGGAATGACGACCGCGACGTCGTCGCCCAGATTCACAAGCGCGGCAGGCAGCGCGCCCAGAACGTCGGCCAGGCCGCCGGTTTTGGCGAAGGGTGCGGCTTCGGAGGCCACCATCAGGATCTTCATACGCTTGCCTTCGGCAGCAGATGTTTCTGCACTTTGCCCAGAGCGTTGCGCGGAAGCTTGTCTACGATCTGGAAGCGGCGGGGAATCTTAAACGATGCAAGATTCTGCCGACAGACAGCATCGAGCGCAGCAGTGTCGACCGGCCCATCGCGCAGCACCAAAAACGCTACGGGAACTTCGCCTCGGACGGGATGCGCCTCGCCTGCGACGGCCGCCTCGGCGATGCCCGGTTGTTCCATGAGAAACTCTTCGATCTCGCGCGGGTAGATGTTAAAGCCGCCGGAGATGATCAGGTCACTGCGCCGTCCGCACAGCGTGTGATAGCCGTCGGCGGAGCGGATGCAGAGGTCGCCGGTCTTAAACCACGCCCCCTTCTCATCATGGGCGAACGCGTTGCGGGTCGCCTCATCGCGGCGCCAGTAGCCCGCGAAAACATTCGGACCCTTCAGGTAGACCTCGCCGGTCTCTCCGTCGGGAATGTCACGGCCCTCGTTGTCGACCACGCGCACGGTGATCCCTGGCAGCGGGAACCCGACGCTTCCGGGCCGCCGCTCCCCTTCATAAGGGTTTGAGATGTTCATCAGCGTTTCGGTCATGCCGTAACGCTCCAGTATGGTGTGTCCGAACAGTTTCAGGAAGTCTTCCAAAACTTGCGCGGGTAAGGGGGCGGAGCCAGAGACGAATAGTCGCATGCGAGCGCCGATTTCGCGGGCTGCGGCGGGTTCGGTTTCGAGCAGGCGGACGTACACGGTCGGGACGCCGAAGAATAGCGTCGGCTTAAAGTCGAGAAACTCCGCGGTAGCTTTTTCGTGTTCAAAGCGTTCGAGGAGGCGCGTATAGCAGCCCGAGAGCAGCCAGCAATGGATTCCGTTACCGAGTGCGTGAACGTGGAAGAGCGGCAGGGCGAGCAGAAAACGGTCGGCGGCGGTGATGCGCCATTCGCTGACCAGCGCGGCTCCGTTGACGTAGAAGTTGTTGTGGGTGAGGATCGCTCCCTTGGAAACACCTGTGGTGCCGGAGGTGTAGACCAGCGCCGCTGGAGAATCTGCGGTGAGGTCGGCGGCGGCGAGTTCCGAGGACTGGGCGGCGGCTTCGGCGCGCAAGGCAGGGAGGTCGGCGTCGGTGATGTAAGCTTTCGGCTCGGCGTCGGTGAGGATGTGCGAGAGTTCGCGCTCGCGATACAGAATGTTGATCGGAACGAAAATCACCCCGAGCTTCACGCACGCCAGGAAAATATCAATGAAGTCGAGCGAATTGGCGAGGTACACGCACAGCCGGTCGCCGCGAAGCAGCCCTCGGGCCGACAGCGCGTGCGCCATGCGATTGCTGCGCGCGTCGATGTCTCCGAACGTGTAGACGGAACCCTGCCATTCGAGAGCGGGCTCGGAAGCTCGCTGGGTCAGGGATACGGCGAAGCGTTCGCGGAGATTCATGGGGCCGAGTTTTAGGGTAGCAACCCGGCCCGCATGTTTGAAGAGCTACTTCGTGATGCCGGCCTTCTTAAAGTCGCCCGCCTTGAAGTAGGAAATCGCTTCCGGCTTCAGCCATTTCTTGACGACGGCATTGAGTTGGTCCACCGTCGCGTTGCGAATCGACGTTTCGAGGTTCGCCTCGCGCACCATGGTGCGGGCCAGTTCGGCCTGGTTTACGAACAGTCCCGCCAACGTGGCGTCGCTGGTGCGGTCCACCTGGCGTTCCTGCAGCATCGCGTCCTTGCCGATCTTCAGCTCGTCTTCCGTGAAGCCCTTGTCGAGCAGGCGAGCCAGTTCTTCTTTAAACGCGGTCTCCACCTTCACGACGTTTTCCGGAGCGAAGGTCGAGCCCAATCCGAAGGTCGCCAGTTTGTCGCGCGAACTGGCGTTGAAGCTGGTGTTGGTGCCGTAGCTCAAGCCGTCTTTCTCACGAATGCGAATCCATACGCGGCTCTTAGTGTCGGCGCCAAAAATGGTGTTGGCCAGAACCATGGCGGGATAGTCCGGGTCCTGCTGGTCCATCGGAATCGGCATAATCGCGTACAGGTACGCGTTGGCCTTGTCCGGGGCTTCCAGCGTCTGGTTCACGGCTTCGACCGCGCGGTATTCGGCGGGGATGCGCGTGTAAGGCTTCGGGCTTTTCCAAGTGCCGAAGAGTTGATCGATCAGGGGCCGGATCTCGGCGGGATCGAAGTCGCCAACGATTGCGACTTCGCCGTTAGATGCGCCGTAGAAGTCCTTGTAGAACTGCTTGGCCTGGTCGAGCGTGGTGGCGCGCAAGCGGGCGAGTTGCTCGTCGCTGTTCAGAGCGGCGCGCGGATCGTCCAACGGGTAGCGCGTCACGTGCTTGTTACGAGCGGTGCCAGCGATGGTGGCGGGCTCACTGCGCTGGCCTTCGATCCCTGCGATGCGGGCGCGTTGGTTTTCTTCGAAATCGCTGGCCGGGAAGGTGGGTTGTTGCAGAATCTCCGCGACCAGTTTCAGCGAGTCCGCTAGGTTGGCTCGCAAAGTGTTGACAGACCCGGTTGCTCCGTCCAGTCCACCGGAGACGCGAATCGTCGCCTTCAGGCGGTCGAATTCGTCCTGCAATTCCTGGCGCGTGTGTTTCGCCGTACCACGCATTAAGAGCGCCCCGGCGGCTTGTGCCGCGCCTGCCTTGCCTTTGAGCGAGTCGAGGTTGCCCCAATGGAAACTCACATTCGCGACCACGGTTCCGCCACGAGTCTTCTTCGGCAGCAGGACCAACTTGATGCCGCTTGGCAGCGTCACGCGCGTTACTCGCGACTCGATATTCGCCGGGGACGGATCAAACGCTTCGCCTTCAGAAATCAGCGCGCGACCGGTATAGCCGTTGAGCGCCGCGTTGAGATCCGCCGGAGCAGCGATCTCGGCGCGTTTGGGAGTTTCGGCGGCGGGAATGAAGCGGCCGATCGTCCGGTTGGAATCGATGAAATACTTCTGCGCCACGCGGACCACGTCTTCCGGGGTCACCTTTTCAATGCGGTCACGATCCAGGAAGCGCAAACGCCAGTCGCCCGACGCGATGTTTTCGCTCAGCGCCCGCGCGATGGCCGCTGTATTATTTGCCGACTGCTCAAAATTTTTCAGGATGTTGTTCTTCGCGCGCGTCACTTCTTCCTGGGTCGGCGGCTCCTTGGTCAGGTTCTCCACGACGCGGAAAAGTGCATCTTCGACGGCCTTGAAATCCTGCGTCTTCAGCATCTCCGCGCTCAAGAGGAACATACCGGGATCGTGCAGTTCGTATTCGTTGGCACCGATGCCGGTGGCCAGTTTATTTTCCACCAACGCCTTATACAGGCGGCCCGACGGCTGGTTGCCCAATACGAAGGAGAGCACATCCATCACCGACGAATCCGGATCTGCTGCCGAGGGGATGTGGTAGGCGACCAGCAGGTTCTGCGTATCGCCGACGCGGTGCAGCACCACTTCACGCTCGCCATCCTGCGCCGGTTCTGCAGTGTACGGAATCTCCAGAACGCGCGTAGGCTTCGGAATCGCTCCGAAATACTGGGTGATCCAGCCGAGCGCCTGATCCTGGTCGAACTTCCCGGCGACGACTAGAACGGCATTGTCGGGCTGGTAATACTTGCGATAAAACGCCTGCAGGCGCTCGATCGGCACATTCTCAATATCGCTGCGGGACCCGATGGTGCTGCGCCCATAGTTGTGCCACAGGTAAGCCGTCGACATCACGCGCTCTTCCAGGACCGATGCGGGATCGTTCTCGCCGCGCTCAAACTCGTTGCGCACCACGGTCATCTCTGTATCGAGATCCTTGCGCGACACACGCGAATTCACCATGCGGTCGGCTTCCATTTCCAGCGCCCACTTCAAGTTGTCATTGGTGGTCGCGTCCAAGGTTTCGAAGTAGTTGGTGCGGTCAAACCAAGTGGTGCCGTTCCACGGATTCGCACCCTTTTCGGTGAGCAGCTTCATGATGGAATCGCGCGTCGGCGTGCCTTTGAACAGCATGTGTTCCAGCAAATGCGCCATGCCCGATTCGCCATAGCCCTCATGACGGGAACCGACCAGGTAGGTCATGTTCACCGTAACGGTGGGCTTCGACGCGTCCGGGAACAGCAATACCTTGAGCCCGTTCGCGAGCCGGTATTCGGTGATTCCTTCAACCGAGGAAACCTTGACCGGTGTCGCAGGAGCTTGTGCAAACGTAAGTTGGGCCGCGACCAGGAGGCCATACAGGATAGCGAAAAGAGCCGTCTTTCTCATGCCCTCCATTCTAATGTGTCGCAGGCCTGCGTGGGTCGGTTACAATGACGGCAACCGGGTCATCCCGGAATTCCGACCGTGATGGAGGCTTCATGTCAGTCGCTCGCGTTACCGAAATTATCGCTTCTTCCAAGAAAAGCTTTGCCGATGCCGTGGACAATGGCGTATCTCGCGCGTGCAAGACGCTCGACAATGTGACGGGCGCATGGGTACAGGACCAGAACGCAATCGTCGCGAAGGGCAAGATCGTGGAATACCGGGTGAACCTGAAGGTCACCTTTGTTCTCAAAGACTAGGCCTTCAGCCGCCTGGGGTTCCGTGTTACGATAGCCGCCATGCGTTGGCTCATCGTCCCTATTTCTTTACTCGCGGCTGCGGCTGCCTTTATGCTTCCGGCCCAAACGAACGCCCCGAATGCGTCGGGCGTTTCGTTTGGCCACATCCATTTGATGGTGCCCGATATTGCGGCGACCGAGAAGTTGCTGGTGGATATCCTGGGCGGAACTCCCAAGACGATCGGCGCGTTGCGCACGGTAAAGACCCCGGGCGTGTTCTTCATTCTTGGACAGCGCGCGGACGGAGCCGGGACCGACGGATCGGCTGTGAATCACGTCGGTTTCTACGTCAAGAGCTACGCGGAAATCAAAGCCAAAGCGGAAGCAGCCGGTCTGGCGATCCGGGAACTCACCCCGAACGTCCAGGCGTTTATCACCTTCCCGGGCGGCGTGCTGATCGAAGTGCAGGAATTCCCCAATACAACCGTAACGACGTTCAGCCACTACCATATGTCTGCCCCGGATACGATCGCGGCGAAAGACTGGTACATCAAGACCTTCGGCGCGAGTGAAGCGGAACGGCGTCCAGGTGCAAAGGGCGCAGGCCTCACCGGCGGCACCATCGATTTCCTGGCCTACGGCGGTGCGGGCAAGGGCAAGACCCCGGCTCCTCCTCCTCCGGCGCTGGCCACCACTAAGGGCCGCACGCTGGACCACATCGGATTCGAAGTGAAGGGCCTGAAGGATTTCGTTGCCAAGCTGGAAGCGGGCGGTATGAAGATGGACCGCGCTTATAGCGAAACCAAGGGCAAGATCGGCGTCGACCTGGCGTTCCTCACCGACCCGAACGGTACCTACATCGAACTGACCGAAGGTTTGGCAGGGAACTAACGCCATGCCGCTGCGCTACTCCGACGTCACGCCGCAGCATATCTACATAAATCGTCGTAAATTCCTGAGCGCGGGCGCGGCCACCCTTGCTTCATTGGGGGCTTCGCTCGCGCTTCCTTCTTTTGCGGACGCCGCGCCACTCGCTTCCCAGCAATCGGGATCGCTGCACAACCTCTTTAACGATAAGCTTCCGCCCAAAACCACCATCACCTCCTACAACAACTTCTACGAATTCGGCACCGGCAAGGACGAGCCGGCGAAGAACGCGCCGAAATGGAAGCCGAATCCCGATTGGCCGATCCGTATCGAGGGCGAAGTGAAAGCTCCGAAGGTCGTCAGCCTCGGCGAACTGATGAAGCTTGCGCCGCTCGAAGAACGTATCTATCGGATGCGTTGCGTCGAGGGCTGGTCGATGATCATTCCGTGGATTGGCGTCCCCTTGAGCGCGCTGCTCAAGCAAGTCGAGCCGACGGGTAAGGCCAAGTTCGTCGCCTTTGAAAGCATCTACGATTCCAAGGTGATGCTAACGCCGCGTCAGGCCGGCATCGCCCTGCCTTACGTCGAAGGTTTGCGGCTGGATGAAGCGATGAACCCGCTGACGCTGCTCGCCGTCGGCCTGTATGGCGAGACGTTGCCCAACCAAAACGGTGCGCCAGTGCGACTTGTAGTGCCATGGAAGTACGGCTTCAAAGGCATTAAGTCGATCACGCGGATTCGGTTGGTGGAAAAGCAGCCTTCCACAACGTGGAATGTCTCCTGGCCTGAAGCTTACGGATTCTATTCCAACGTGAATCCAAAACGTCCCCATCCTCGCTTCGATCAGGACAGGGAAGACCGCCTGGATGGCACTGGATTGCTCGGGCAGGGCCGTCAGATCCGCACGGAAATGTTCAACGGCTACGGGGCGCAGGTTGCCAGCATGTACTCGGGGCTAGACCTGATCCGCAACTATTGAACCAGTTGGATTCCGTTCACGCGCACTTGCTCGCGTACGAGGGGACTCGTGAGTGCGTTTAACTCCTCTTCCCATTGATAGCCCCAGTGTGCGTAATTCTCGCGGCATGCCGAATCTTCCTTGCCCGGATGACACACCAGTTCCGTAGTGCCGCTCTTGATCAGATCGAGAATATTCAGCAAGCGCTCTTCGTTCAGCGCACCACTCTCAAACAGGCCCGTCATTCGGTCATAGGAGAAGAGCCCCTGATTGCGAACTTTATCCGCTCCGTAACGCGCGATCCAACAGAGTGCGGACTTCGCGAGAAATCGGCTATGGCCGCGTGCTCCGAATCGCGAAGGAGAATCGAGCGGCAGGCGAATACGGCGGATGCCGTGTTCCTCGGCAACCCGCAGAACGATTCGCAAAATCGACGGCAGAGTGTGGACATGTTGGTGACTATCGATGTGTGTGAGTCGCAGGCCGGCGCGAGTGCATTTTTCGATCTGCGCGCGCACTTCGGTCTCGATGTCCACCAGCCGGATTCGGCGCAGCATTACGCCCTTCACCAGAGTCGAGTATGACGAGGGCAATCGCCCCTCGGAATCCACCAGGCTCGGAATATGTTCAGGCGCTGAGACTGCGGTCTCCTCGACCAGCGTCAGGTGCAACCCCAACCCTAAGCGCGGATGCAAGCGAGCCTGCTCCGCCGCATATTCGAAGGCTGTGCCCGCCGCCATGATGGACGTTCGGGTGACGATGCCGTTGCGATGCGCGTCGAGGATGCCGTCCGTGATGCCTTTGCTGAGGCCGAAATCATCGGCTGTGACCACTAGCTGTTTCATTGGCGCACGCTCGCGATCACGGTCATCGACCGTTCCGTCCTGCGGCGCGAAGCGATCCCAAGCTTTTCTTCGGCAATGAACACAGGCCGCTGCTTCACTTCTTCAAAGATCCGCCCCACGTAGACGCCGATCACGCCGATCATCAGCAGTTGCATGCCGCTGAGGAACAGCATGGTGAGGAACGTTGAGGCCCATTCCGAAAGATCTTTGTTTTCGTAAATCCGGTTGTAGACCGCGTAGCCCATCCCGCCCAGGCACAGCACATTCACCAAAAGGCCCGCGTAGAACGCCATCCGCAAGGGCGCCGTTGAAAAGGACGAAATCGCATTGACCGCCAGGTTCACCATCTTGCCAAGCGTGTACTTGGTCTTGCCTGCGAATCTCGGGGCGGGGGTGTAGTGGATTTCGGTTTCGCTGAAGCCGACCCAGGAGATCATGCCGCGCACGAACCGTCCGCGCTCTTTCATCCCATTCAGCTTCTTTACGACACGCCGGTCGAGGAGACGGAAATCCGCCACCCCGTCCTTGATCTTGACGTCGGAAAGCGCGTTGATGAAACGGTAGAACAGGCGAGAGGTGGCTCCCTTGGCCCAGCTCTCTTGTTTTGACGGGAGCCGCACCATGGAGACCACCTCGAACCCGTTGCGCCAGCGTTCGATCATCTCCGGTAGCAGCGCCGGGGGATGCTGCATATCGGCGTCCATGGTGACCACCGCGTCGCCCGTCGCATAGCGATAGCCTGCGGTGACCGCCGCTTGATGTCCAAAATTACGCGACAAGCGCACGCCTTTGACCCGGGAGTCTACTTCATGCAGTTGCCGGATGACATTCCACGACGTGTCGCGGCTGCCATCGTCCACCAGGACGAATTCCACCTCGATGTCCGGCACCGTGTCCAGCACATCACACAGCGCATGATGCAGCGCCCGTAGATTGGGCGCCTCTTCAAATACCGGAACTACGATGGAGATCGCATTCTGCCGCATGCTTCACCTCGTTTCCTAATCCGCCAGATTTGTAAACAAAAACTTCCCGCCGCTGGCCTGCACCAGATGCAGCGAATCTTTCCCTAACAACTTCTCAATACCCAAAACCTTGGGCCCTTCTAAAACCAGATACGCGCGCTCGCTGCCCTTCCATAACGCGGGCAACTGCGTATCGCTGAGAAATACATTCGGCGCTCCGGGGGCATAAGAGCCGTACTCCAGGTTCTGATACCGGCCATTGAGCAGCAGGGCTTCCTTGAGGTCCGCGTAGTAGAAGACGGAGCTGAAGACGTAATACTGATCGCCCAGGATTACGGTCCCCGGAGGTGCGTCATGCAGGGCTTCCGCCAGCTTCTGTGTACTCAGGTAAGGATCGAAGGTTACCATTGCGATCCGCGCGGCATTCAGGAACAGCACCATCATCAAAGCGATGCCCGCGTGCGTGATCCACCCGCGCCAACGCCATCCCGCTACCGTGCCGACGAGGAACGCCAAGCCCGCCAGCATCAGCGGATCGCGCAAGTACGCAAATGAGGCGAGCGTCAGGTCGCCCATGTGGCCTAGAGACAACGTGTATAAGCCTGGATTTTGCGTAAGCGCGTTGGAAATGTCGCCGGGCGTGGGCAGGTCCCACACGTAGGCCAGAATCGAAGCAACGGCGATCAGCGCCAATGCCGCCACTCCGGCGATGACCTTGGCACCGCGGCGAATCCAATCCGCATCCTCCGCCATCGCACTGCCGATCAGGAGAGCAAACGCCGGATACGTAGGCAGCGAGTAGTATTCCTGTGTGGTGGAGAACGTAAAGAAGACCAGAATGAATCCGAGCCAGCACAGGCACAGCAGCCGCGTGCGCGAGGCCCTGTCCCGGCCCCGGAAATTGAGTCGCAGAACCTGCGGCAGGTAGGCCGACCAGGGGAAGAACCACAGTAAGTGCAGTCCCCAAAACAGGTGCCTCGGCACGGTGTCGTAGTCGCGCGGCCAGCGTTGGTTCAGGAATCGCAGAATGTGTTCGTTGAAGAAGTAGAACCAGAAGAATCCGCGATACTGGCCCGGGCCGGAAGTCATGGTGAAGTCGAAGTACGGCGGATTTTGCAGCGTCGCCAACACGAACCATGGAGCCGTAACGGCCAGAATCGAGAGCGCCCCGGAGAGGGGGCGTAGTTTTCGCCACGCCGCTCGATCCCGTAGTTGTCCGCTCACGCCCAGGAAAATCAGGCCCGCCGCGACGGGGAACAGCAGCGCGATTACGCCCTTCAACAGGACGCCAATGCCCATGGAAAGCGCCATCGTGTGCGCCCAAGCCCTGGGATTTGCCTCCTCTTCGTCCAACACCCGAAGCATGGCCCAGAGGGTTAAAGCGATGGTCCCCGTTAAAATTACGTCCGGGATTAAAATTCTTGTAAACAAGAACAACCCCACGCACGTCGAAAACATCAACGCGGAACAGGTCCCGGCTGCGGCACCGAAGGCCCAGCGACCCATTCTCCCGAGCAGCCAGACGATCCATAGGATGCTGATCACCACGGGAACCCGCGCAGCCCAATCGCTTTTGCCGAATACGGCATACGAGGTCGCGATCATCCAGTAGAGCAGCGGCGACTTCTCCAGGAACGCCACCCCGTCCAGACGGGCGGTCACCCAATCGCCGGATTGCAGCATATTCCACGGGATCTGTGCGTTTACCGCATCCGTATCGTCCATCAGGTGTGGACTGAAAAGGGTGGGTATGTAGATGAAGGCCGCGAAGAGCAGGACGAGCAGACTAGACTGGATCCCCACTGACGCTGGTAGCGCGAGCTTAGGCCATGCGTATGAATTTGCCAACGGGAACCCAGTGGCCCCGCGCAGATCTTGATCCATTCTTCCCCGTTAAAACCAAAAATCCATCTGCCGCCCTTCCCCTGAGCGAACATCTGTTGAAAGTGCCTGTAAGTATACACGTTTGCGTGCTGGGAAAACACTCCCTTGTTGATGGGATTTTGAGCGATCGAGGGAGTGCCAGGTTCGCGCCACTCATGCTACGTTGGACAGTGATGAAACTGTTCGCGTCGCTAGCCCTCGTCTCGATTCTCGCCGCCTCTGCCTATGGCCAGGGTCTGATCAATCGGCGAGCCCCGAGTTTTTCGCTTCCAGATTCAAATTTCACCCAATTTGACATTCTGGATTATCGAGGCAAGTGGCTGTTGCTGGAATTCATGATGACCGGCGACACCAACTGCCCCATGTGTAAGGACATCACTAAAAAATTGGATGCCCTGCAGCTCAAGCATGGCTCCAAGCTCGCCGTCTTGTCGATCGCCAATACGCCGCCGGAGACGCAGGACACTATCAAGAAGTTCATCGCGGATACGAAGTCCAAGACCCCGATTGTGTTCGACGCCAGCATGGTCGCCATGGCCTATTTCAAAGCGACTCCCGCGCGCCCCGCCATCGACACGGGCCACGTGTTCGCTATAGATCCTTCCGGCACCATCGTGCAGGATTGGGCGCAGGCTCTGGTGATGGGTCCGAGTTTCAGCTCTGACGTCGACAAGTTGATCGCCCGTGGAACTGGCTCCGCCTCGAAGGAAGAGCCAGCCGCCAAAGCGAAAGCCAACAGCAAAAAGTAATCCTGCACACAATTCCCAGATCCACTTGCTGGGGCATTGACTCTCTAATCCTCACTGTGTACGCTCTGTGTGGCCTATAGGGGGTCTTACAATGCGATTGGGGAAACTCGCAGTACTTTTTGTAGTCGGAATTGCATGCACGTTTGCACAGAGCGATCGCGGCACGATTACCGGAACTGTCACGGATCCCAGCGGCGCCGTGATTGCCAACGCCACCATTGAGGCGCGCAGCACGCTGACGGGTGCGATCTCCAGAGGTGGCACCACGGCCACCGGCAACTACAACATCGCGCAGATTACAACGGGCGTCTATGAGTTAACGGTCACCGCGCCGGGATTCAAAACCTTCATTCGCCAAAACATCGAACTGCCAGTGGCGGCTACGGTTCGCATCGACGTAGCAATGGAGGTCGGTTCCGCCGCTGAATCCGTGACGGTGTCAGACACCGCCCCATTGCTCAAAACCGAAAGCGGCGAACTGAGCCACAACGTCACCACCGACCGCCTCAACAATCTGCCTGTGATGGGCATCGGTGCCGGTCGAGCTGGTCCCGCCGGCATTCGCAATCCTTATTCAGTGGTTCTGTTGCTACCCGGTAGTGACTTCCGCCCGGATAGCAGCGTGCGAATCAACGGGAACCCGAGCAACACGCAATCACTGCGCATTGAAGGCCAGGATGCGACCAACAATTTGATCAACACGCAATCGCAGACGCAGCCGAGCGTCGAAGCGATTCAAGAGTTCGCCATCCAGACCAGCAACTTCGCGGCCGAGTATGGCCAGGTTGCCGGCGGCTTCTTTAACGCGACGATGAAGTCCGGTACCAACTCCTATCACGGCACTGTCTACGATTACTTTGTGAACGAGTCTCTGAATGCCGGCCAAGCGTTCACCAGGGATTTGACGAAGGGCGGTCTGATCCGCAATCGTGCGCGCCGCAATGACTGGGGCTTCACCGTCGGCGGTCCTGTGTGGATTCCGAAAATCTACGACGGTCACAACAAGACTTTCTTCTTCTTCAACTATGAGCAGTTCCGGGAAACGTTGGTCAACAGCACGACGCCCATCAACGTCCCCACGGCAGCCTACCGCACGGGCGATTTCGCGGGCGCGATGACGGCTGGCCGCGGCAACGTATGTCCCGCTGCGACGCCCAATTGCGACCCTCTCGGCCGCTCGATCTTTGAGAACCAAATTTATGATCCTCTGTCCACGAAGACAGTGAACGGACAGCGTGTGCGCGACCCATTCCTCGGGAACAAAATCCCGGTTGCGCAGCAGGATCCCGTAGCGCTGAAGGTGCAGAGCATGATTCCGTTGGCGAATAACAGCACGGGCTTCCTGAACAACTACCTGACCTCCTACACAAACCCGCGCCTAACCTACATCCCGTCCGTGAAGCTCGACCATCAGATCAGCACGAATCTCAAGGTGTCCGGCTATTGGTCACGAACGCAGACAGCCACGCCGAACAACAACGCGCTGCCGTTCCCGCTCAACGGCGTGCAAAGCAAGGTTACGGCGCACACCATTCGCATCAGCACCGACTACACCATCACCCCGACCCTGTTGTTCCACGTCGGCGTGGGCCTGCTGCACAACTACCTGGATCAAATTCCGCAGAGCTACGACGTGGTCAATGGTATCGGTCTGCGCGGTACTTACAGCGACCTGTTCCCGTCGCTCCAGGGACTGAGTCAGGCGAATGGCGGCGGCACGGCCAACATGGGTCCCGGCACTGCGACGCAACTGCTGAATACCAAGCCGACCGCGAATACCAGCTTGACCTGGGTCCACAACAATCACACCGTGAAGGCTGGTGGCGAGATGGTGCTGGAAGGCTTCGTGGCCTACAGCAAAACGTACACGAACGGCTGGATCTCCTTCGGGCAACCGGAGAGCGGACTTCCGTCCACCAACGGGCAATCCGGTCTTTCGGCGCAGCCCGGCTTCAACTACGCCAGCTTCATGCTGGGAGCGGTGACTGGCGGGGTGGACGGATTCATCGGCATCCCGACGAAGTCACGCTTAGGCAACAAGGCACTGTCGGGCTTCGTGCAGGATACCTGGAAGGTGACGCGCAAACTGTCCGTCGACTACGGCATCCGTTACGACTTCCAGACCTATCTGAAGGAACAGTACGGTCGCATCCCGTATTACGCACCGGACACGGTCAATCCTGCGGCCGGCGGGCGTAAGGGTGGCGTGGCCTTTGAAGGCGACGGCCCAGGCCACTGCGGTTGCCCGATTGCCCACAACTATCCTTGGGCCTTCGCTCCGCGCTTGGGCGCGGCGTACCAGTTGAATACCAAGACCGTCATCCGCGGTGGTATTGGCCTCAGCTACTATCGCACGGCCATGAACGGTTACAATTCGCTCTCCACCGGTTCCCAGGTAAAGTACCGCGGCACCAATTTCGGCGAAGCGCCGTTCCTGTTAAAGGACGGCATGCCTTACAAAATTGTGTGGCCGAACACCGATCCCGGTCAGGTGCCGCTACCCAATACCATCGCCGCTCCCGCCCAGCAGATTGACCAGAATGCGGGCCGCCCCGCTCGCAGCTTGCAGTACAGCATCAGCGTGCAACGCGAAGTTACCAAGGACTTCGTCGTCGAGGCCAGTTGGGTGGGCAACCGCGGCGTCTGGTGGAACTCCACTTACCTCATCTGCCCCAACTGCAACCGTCCGGAAATGCTCGGGCAGAATGGCTTCGACATCACGCAAGCCGCGGATCGCACGATCCTAGGCGGCACCGTCCAATCGGCTGGAGCGGCGCAGCGCGGCTTCACCGGCCTCCCTTACTCGGGCTTCCCGACCGGCGCATCGCTGGCCCAGGCCCTACGCCCGTTCCCGCAGTTCACCGGCATCACCAACATGAAGTGGGTGCCCACCGGCAAGAACTGGTACGACTCCCTCCAGATTCAAGGGACCAAGCGCTACTCGCATGGCCTGGACTTCACCAGCAGCTTCACCTGGAGCCGCACCTTCACCCTGGGAACCGAGGCGGACATCTCGACGATCGGACCCACCACGCCGCCCATCAACGACGCGTTCAACCGCAACACCAACAAGTACCTGTCTGGTCTCGACCAGCCGTTCCTATTTGTGATCGGCGCGAACTACACCACGCCTAACCTCAACGTGAATAAGTTCCTTGCGTTCGCCATGAAAGACTGGACGTTCGGCACCGTGCTGCGCTACGGGTCCGGGTTCCCGATCGCGGCGCCCCTCGCCACCACCAACTTGAATTCGCTACTGTTTCGCGAGACAGGTCCCGGCAACGGAGGCGGGACCTACTTCAACCGCGTGACAGGCGAACCGTTCTTCACCCAGGACCTGAACTGCCGTTGTTTCGATCCGCAGAAGCAATTTGTGCTGAATCCCAAGGCTTGGGCAAACCCTGCCGGCGGCACGTTCAGCACCGCTGCGGCGTACTACACCGATTACCGCCAACAGCGCCGCCCGAATGAGTCGATGAGCTTCGCCCGCAACTTCCGCTTCCGCGAAGGCAAGATGAACCTCCAGCTCCGTGCGGAATTCTCCAACGTCTTCAACCGGACGTTCCTGAATAACCCGACTTCAACGAACGCGCTGGCCGTGCAGACCACCAACGCCAGCACGGGATTGGCGACGGCGGGCTTCGGCTTCATCAACACCGGCACGGTGCAGTCGACACCGCGGCAGGGTACGTTGGTCGGACGCTTCTCGTTCTAAGTAGACTGCAACATACCTCGGGCCGCCCTCAAAAAGGGTGGCCCGATCTGTTTTGGCAGGCGTTTAGGGCCGTACTAAGCAAACCCTCTAGCTCTGCCGATCTAACCCTGTGCAGAGTGTTCAGATTTCTCCGGAACTGGCGGACGCAGCGGACGTCCTCAGTGATCAACTTCGGGTCCATCTCAAAAAGATGTCGCGGCTGCTCGAGCCGCATACCGACAAAATCGAACGCCGTTTCGTAAGCCGCATGCGCCAGATGGGGATCGAACCCACCCAGCGCGCCGCACTATCCGCGATCACCACAGGCTCGGCCGCGCGGATCCTGGCGCGCAATAAACCTGCCCTGCAATTCATTGAGCAGGTGGAATACAACGGTCGCCGTCTGGCGAAGATGAATCTTCCGCCCAGTGCGATTCTCGAAGCGCTGCAGGAATATGATCGCCTGCTCGTGCCGATGCTGGAGACGCTGAAGCCCGATCAACACGCCAATTTTCAATGGGTTCGGGAGCAGTTACATTTCTGCGTCATCCTCACCCTGAACAACGCGTACTACCAGGTCCGCGAGGCCGAAACACAGGCGTTCTACGAGCTTTTCCGCATTGAGCTGGAGTCGCGCAATCTGGAAGAATTGCTGCGTAGGTTCCTCGAATCGCTAGTCACGGTGTGTAAGGCCGACGCGGGCCGTCTCTACATGCTGAGTGAGGATGGCAAGAGTTGGGAGCTGAAAGCCGGTTCTCCGAGTCCCGAAGTGTTCTCGGTGGCGAATCGTCCTGGGCTGATCAAGAAGCTTTCTAAACCCAGGCAACTGACCAGCGACGCAACCGCCGCAGGTACGCTCCTCGATCCTGACTGGCATGATCGCTTCGCAACCTGCTGGTCGATCCCCTTGGCCACCGGAGGCCGTACCGCGGGCGTTATGCAGTTCGGCTTCGTGCGCCAGTACGAATGGCTGCCACGTGAACAGGAACTACTGGCTGCCGCCGCGGAACGCTGTCTGATGGCGGCGGAGAAGGCTCGCCTGATGGAAGACTTAGCGAAAAGCGAAGAGCAAATTCGCGGACTGGCCGAGCACATGCTGCACGTCGAAGAAATGGAGCGCCGCCGTATCAGCCGCGAACTCCACGACGAAGCCGGCCAAAGTCTGTTGTGCATTCGCCTTCAGATAGAACTGATTGAGCAGGCACTACCCGAAAATGAGGGGGAGTCCCGTGCAAAATTGCGGGAGGCTCGCGACCTCACGGAGCGCACCATTCTGGAAATGCGCCGTCTGATTTCGGCACTCAGCCCCGCAGTACTCGAGCAACTCGGTCTAGGTGCCGCGCTCCGCCAATTGGTGAATCGTTTCCAGCGCTTACAGCCGACATGCCGGGTGAAATTGTTGCTCACGAAGATGGGCCAACTGCCGCATCAGCTCGAGATTATCTCTTATCGCCTTGTGCAGGAATGTTTTAACAACATTGGCAAACACTCTGCGGCAAAACTTGTAACGGTTTCCCTAGTCTCCGCCGATGGAGTACTAAAGCTGGTGGTAGAGGATAACGGCGTTGGGTTTCGCGTCGATGAGGCACTCGCAAAACGAGAATCATTCGGGTTATCCGGCATGCGCGAGCGAGTCGCGCTCTTAGGTGGAAAGTTTCACGTCGAAAGCAGGACGGAATCGCCTAAGAGAGGTACAAAGATTTCTATAGAACTGCCGATAGCAAAGTAGTGAGCGCCGAGTGGTAAGCGAAGTAGGAAGGATTACGTAAGGCGAAAAACATGGCCAAGATTCGAATCATGCTCGCGGACGATCATACATTGTTCCGCCAAGG
>JBDSXJ010000033.1:0-28312 GCA_039926185.1 Bryobacteraceae bacterium
CTGTCTTCCACCCCGACAACCTTGCCGTCTAACTCCGCACAGATAGGGCATTCGTTGCCGGAGGTCGTCCACACAAGCCGCGTGACACCACCAGCGACCAGGAAGAACCGCGTCAAGGCGTTGCTCATGCGATTGGACTCACGGTCAGACTCTTTGTCAGCACGGTCGGGGTTCTCTTCGCTGGTGCCTTCTTCCCATTCGCCAAGCCGCCGTTCGACAACTTCAGCCGGGTCATCACCGTCTTCGAGTTCGGCTAGAATCTTCTCGATCTGACGACGACTCGAAGCACTGTAACGATTGGCTAGAGACGTAAGGTATTCCTTGCTGAACTCATCCGCGTCACCCTCGATGCTTCCCTTGATCTCCCCTTGAACCTGATGCTTCAGAGACTCCGAAAGAGAGTTCAGAATCGGTGTGACCACCGAGAGGAAGTACACCGCGAAAGGTGAGCCTTCCGCGTAGTAGGTGGACAGAGAACTCACGAAGGCATCTTGATCCCGGAGGTTCTTCAACACCATCTTCGATACGTCCTGACGCTCACGCTTGCCGATTCGCTGGAAGGCGTCCTTCAAGACGATCCGTATTGACTTGGTGATGTGCTTGCGACCGTTGCGCGACCGCTCCTTCATTTCTTTCTCAAGGCGGGTGATAGTTTCGGTGTGATGGTCGCCAGAGTGTTCAATGGTCAACTGCTCGACGGCTCCCGTAATCCGCTTGCGGTCGAGGGACAGCACGACCGTTGGTGCCTCTAGATGGCGCTGGGGCGGTGCTGGCGCGGTCGCTGTGCCGTCGATGATGTTCTCTAGCGTTGTGATGTTCGCCGCCATCATGAGCGAATCACCGAAGGGCTGAGGGTTCATGTTGAGCTTCGCTCGACCCTCATTGGGAGTCAGCAAGCCGCCCATGATTTGCTTGTTCAATCCTTCGATCTTCTGTTGGAAGTCAGCTTCAACCAGCGACTCCCGAAGAAATTCTGAATAGTAGATGTCCTGTTCTGGACGGGTGAAGAGCTTGATGTTGATTTCGGCTTCGAGATTGCTGAAGACGGGGTTCAAGCCCATCAAGAGGAACTGCCGGAAGAGTTCTTCCGCCGATGCCCGCGTGGTTGTCTGTACATCGTTAATCATCTGCAACGGGCAACCAAACGAAGCCGCGATGGTTCCCGCGTCAAGTCGCGTGGACTCGACGAACTCCGCGTCTTTCGGTGAGACACCTACGGGGTCGAACTTCTGAGTGCCTTCGAGCAAGAGAACCTTGCCCGCGTTGCGTGCTCCCGCATACGTTTCTTGGAATGACTTGCGAAGCTCTTCCAGTTGTTCGGGAGAGACGGCTTCAGCGGCGGTGATGACCCCGCCCAACTGTGCGCCGTTGCGATAGAACCGCGTGGAGAACTCTTCACGGGTCTTGGCTCGACCGACAAGGGTCTTTAATTGCAGGATCGGTGAACAGCCGATGATGCCATCGAAGGAAAGACCCCGGACGTGGAGAATATCGGAAGCCGGAAATAGGAATCGCTTTTGGTGTTTGTCCGTCCAGGAGTAGAGCAATTGACCGTCAGCCGTGCGACCTTCGATCTTCACGTCGTCCGGGTTCATCGGGTTCAACCCGATCACCTGACCCGCTTTGTTCCGCTCGATGTAAGAGAAGGCGTTGCCGTGTCCTAGGACATGCACGGTCGTGACGTGCTTCCAGGTGTAGGAAGTCATGTCGGAGTTGGCTTGCGTGTTGAGCACCCGATAGACGGAATGTGACCGCGCCTTTTCTGACCCGCCGTCAGAGTTTGCCAACACCAAGAGAGGCGTCTGTGCAACAGCATCAGCAATGCGCTTGATGCAGGTGTAGACGGTCGGTTGCTTCATCCCTGAGGCAACACTGTTGACGGACGCGATGGAGTCGTCAGAACCTAGTCCGGCATCAAAGAGTTGGCGTGAGAAGTTCGAGGGCTGTGTCACGTTCGCACCCGCGAAACGCTTCACGAAGCTTTTGAAAATGTTCATTAGTGGAGCGAACCCCGGTTCGCTTGTGTATTTATGGGCGGGACTATCCCAAGACCGTCACGCGGAACGGTGCCTTGGGCTTGACCTGAGGCTGCATGCGTGTCGCGCACTCCAACGCCATGACCGCCGCCGTCACATTGTCGATGCGTCCGGTTGAGCGATCCTTGTCAGGCATTACATTTCCCAGTCGGTCTTGAGCCAAGCTCACGTTGGACACCTGCCAGGACATGCAAGGGTTGCCATCGTGAACGATTCGCTTAGAGAGCACCGCCCGCTCAAGTTCTTTGGTTGGCTGTGAAAGAGTGAGCGCCCCAGGTCGCACCTTCACCATCACCAACCCGGTCTTCTCTAAGTCGGTGACTATCTTGGTTGCTCCATGCGGGTCGAAGCCACAGCACTTGA
Organism: Bryobacteraceae bacterium; assembly: GCA_039926185.1. Taxonomy (GTDB): domain Bacteria; phylum Acidobacteriota; class Terriglobia; order Bryobacterales; family Bryobacteraceae; genus Palsa-187. The sequence goes on from JBDSXJ010000033.1 coordinate 2,400, forward strand.
CCAAGAATTCTTCGGCTAGTTTCTCGATATGAGCCTGAATGTAGTCTTGGTCAATCGCCATTCCAGGAATTAGAGTTAACCAACCTTGTTCAGCCCATTTGTCATAGGCAACGTGATCCTTGGTCACCTTGTCTCGAAGCCGCCCGTTATAGTCCGGCAACCAGGAGTAAGCCTTCAGATAGTGGCGTCCATCCGGGAGTGTCCACACCGCCGTGACAGCAGTGATGTCTTGCACCGCTGAAAGGTCAAACGCCAGAAAGCACGGAAGGCTCTTAAGTGTGGATTCGTCGAAGTTCGGATCGGCACAAGCGTCCCACTGCTCCACCTTCAGCCAAGTCTTGGGTGCCTGTGTCCATTGATTCAGGTGATATTGCTTGAAGACGTGGGGGTCTTCCTGTTGGAAGACCTGTCTCAGTGACTCGATGGTGAGGAAGTCAGAGAGAGCCGGGTTGACCCGGCTCCAATTGACTTCATCCGTGTAATCTTGTTCAGGCTCTAGCTCATAGAGGATCGCCAGGAAGGTCGGGTCTTTGCTCTGATCCTTCTGGACTTCTCTTGCGTACTGCCACATCTTGAAGCCAACGCCCTGGAAATCCCATCCGGCTGTCGTGATGTAGCAAGCCAACGGCTGCATTCGAGCGCCTTGACTGGTGCTGAGTGCGGAGTGGAAGTCCGGCTTGGAACAGAATGAGTATTCATCGTAGATGTAGCAGGAGGGATTCAGCCCAAGGGCTGTGTCCGCTTCTGCCGCGATGCTCTTGAGCACCGATGAAGTCTGTTCGACCGCGATCTTGTAGGTTGACGCCTTGCGCTTCGCCAGGGGTGACAGAATCGGTGAGAACCGGATCATGTCATTAGCGGCATTGAAGACTATCGAACTCTGCTCTTTGCTGTTTGCCGCTAAGACAACTTCCGCACCCGGTTCGTTGTCGAAGAACAGCATCACGCATGCAATACAGGCGATAAGATGCGACTTGCCGTTCTTACGGGGAAGCCCTAAGAAGAGTGTTCTGTATCGGCGGTATCCCGTAGCCGGATCGATCCAGCCGAATAGTTCGCCGATGATGCGCTTCTGCCACGGGCGAAGCTTGATCGGCGCACCCGCCCCTTTGCCCTTCGTAAGAAAGCACGTCGTCTCGATGAAGTCTATGACCGCTGTTGCTCTCTCTTCGTCGAAGACGAAGTGGAGGTACCTACGTGTCATTTCCCTTCTTCGCTTGCGCGATCTGTTCAGCAAGACTCTTGCGGTCTGTCGCCGGGGTTGCTGGCTGAATGTTCATTCGTGCTCTAGAATTCGGCGTGAAGCCAAGTTCAGCCGCCGTCTTCACCAGTTGGGCATGTGCTTCTCTCTTGCCGTTGTAAGCCGGGTGAAACTTGATCTGTCCCGAAGGGGTTGTGTACGTCTCACCCGCGTCAATCAACATCGAGGAGTAACGCCGATAGTCGGCGAACGCTTGACAGTGCAAAGCAAGGATGGTCGTGTCCAGGTTTGAGAGGGTCTTGAGTTCGGACACCAGCCGTTCCCATTCCTCCGCCGCTACATCATCGAGGTAGTCTGGTGCGGCGGTCGCTGTGAGTGCGGTTGTAGGTTGAAGCTGAGATGTTCTCTTGCTGATCGTGCCGCGTAAACCCATTCGTGTTGGTATTTACACCCGGCATAACAAACAGGTGTCAATACTCACGTTTCTTTCAAGCTGACTGCCTGGACGGACTTGGGCGTTCGCGGAACTCCCTAACGAAGAGGGCTATGACCGCATGAGCTTTGATAGACTAGCCCAATGCGAATAGTAGCCCTCTTCGTTCTGGTTTGTGTTCGGCTATTAGCTCAAACACAGAACGACATAAACAAGCAAATCGTCGCTGCTGGTGAGAAGTACAGAGACACGATAGTCCTGCACGCAGTGCCGAAGCTGAGGATCGGTATCGTTGGGATCAGTTCGCTCCTTCCGCTTGTTCCTGATGACGTGAGAAGGGCGATGTTCACCACGCTAAGTCGCTACAATCTTCCGGTTGAGTGGACACCTTCGACCGATTCGGTAAAGGCTGACATCCCCACACTGTTTGTAATCGTTAACGTCACCACCACGACCTTTAGCAATGGCACCCGTTTCAACTCTGCCCACATTAGTCTCGAACTCAGAGAGAAACTAAAACTACAGAGAGATAAGATCGTGGAATACACCGTGCCAGTCTGGTCGGAAGATAAAGAGGTTCATGGCGTGGGAGATATCGATGCGACGGCGGTAAGCGCGTCCATCAACCAATTGATTGAGCAATTCTGCCTGTCGTATCTAGCCTCAAACCGTCCCTGACGTGCGTCTTTCTCCCCGCGTCTTGATCGAATGATGCTGCTTACAAAGTCCCCGGAGATTGGCATCATCGAACAATGCGCCACCCTTCGACCGATCAATCTTGTGGTCAACGTCAACGGCTTCTTGCGTGCAGCCCGGATGCGCACACACAGGATTAGCCGCCAACACCTGGAGCCGCTTTCGCTTCCATGCGGCACTGTTGAGGAACTTGCGATCAGCCGGGTCACGGTACTTCTGTTCCCATGCAGCCGTGGCTTCTCTCTTGTGTTCGGTACAACGGTAGCTACCTTGTTCGGCAAAGTTCGGACAGCGTTGCTCTAAGCAAAATGAAGTAGGCACCTCTAAGCCGCCTTGCGAATCCTGAAGACGGTGCTCATGTGTAGCCCGTACTCTGCGGATAGAGCCTTCAGCGTCTTGTTGCTCTTGCGGATTGCTTCGCGTTGTTCGTCAGTTACCTTCCGCGCGCCTGTGCCATGCAAGCCCGTAGAGACAGAATGCGCGATGTTCTCCGCGTGCGTGACCCATTCAAGGTTGCCGTTGCCGAATTCGTCAACACGGTTGTTCCGTTTGTCTCCGTCCTTGTGATTGATCTCATGCGCTGGTGTTGGCGGTAGACAGATGAACGCCTTTGCAACCAAGCGATGAACCAACACCTGTGTTCGCTTGACGCCCTGACCCTGCCAGAGGCACACAACGTGATAGCGGCTTCCCTTGCGACCGCCGACCAAATAGGGTCGGAGGATGATTCCGCGTCTTAGCGACAAGACTCGACCGTAGTTCGAGACTTCGTAGTCCGGGATGATGTCGCCCGTGTCAGTGAGGCAAGGCTTGAAGACTTCTATGGTGCTGGATCGTAGCCGCATCTATTCGACCTCCGCCGCACCGATGATCCAACCCTCATAATCGACATCGACCGTCAGCACGATCCGTACGGTGGATGCGTCGAGCATCGAGGTGACCGCCTTTGATTTCGCGACGGGGAGGTGGAGAGCATCCACCATAGCGTCGGAGGCGGATACAACCTGTGCGTTCAGTTGTTCGACAATCTTGTCGGCTAGGTGTGAATGGTCTTTTGTGTTCGTCATCGGGAATCATTTATGCGCCGCGAAATGACGGCACCTAAAGAAACAGCACCCGGAAGTAATCGGGTGCTGTCGGCTGAACAGTGGAGAGTGACGAACAATCCTAGGAGAAAGTCAGCCGTGAATACTTATGCTGTGTCAGGCAAGTCCAACATCGCGCAAGCCATTGATGCCCCGCCAACGGAGGAACAGACGGAACCGACGCGGGGCGTGGGGATGTTTTGGGGGTAACGGGGTAACAACCGGGCGGCACTGGACGCTTCGCGAAAGTGTAAGAACCAACCCGAAGGTTGTCGGAAGCGAACTGGATTTATCCCGTGCTAGGCTGGCGTGATGACGAATACACAACCCATTGCCATGCTTCTTGGATTCCTCATCTACGGCTCACTGGTGGTCTGTATCGGCATCGCTGTGGCGGCATTCGTTCGGATGAGCCGATCCGTCGCTCAGATCAGCAGAAGCCTTGAAGAGATCGCCTTGGCGATGCGTGAGCGCCGATGAAAGCATCGGGCGGCACTGGACGCTTCGCGAAAGTGTAAGTCAGACCCGAAGGTTGCCGAAGCGAACATGATCCGACCTCATGCTCCGCATCCAATCATCATCCAAATACAGCGGTTGCCACGACGCGCGTTAGCGCGGAGCACGGAGCGTTTTTTGCTCCGTGACATATATCCACATTTCGGGCTAATACGACCCGGTGTAGGGTTAGTAGACATTTTGCGTAGTTTAGGTCTTGTTTTAGGTAAATCTTAGAAACAGCAAAGACACTACGTATCCGCAAAATGTCTACTAACCCTACACCCGCACATAGAGGTTCCCGGTTTTGGTTCGTTTCACACTGAACCCGGCTGTTCGCACCATCGCACCGAATCGGGTCTGGCTGACATTCTCAACCGACGCTTGGCGGCACCACTCCACGTATTGGGTGTACATGTCGGTTGCTTTCACTGGTCGGTCGAACCTCTGAAAGAACGAATCTACACTTGTCGGTTTATGTTCCGGGATGGGCTCCGGTGTCAGGGTCGGCAGGATGGGCTCCGGTGTCAGGGTCGGCAGGATTAGCTCCAGTGTGTCGGGGTCGTCCGTGTCGGTAGGATTGGCTGGTGAATCTCGAAGCCATTCCCCGAACTCCGGGAACTCATCTTTCGGCGGTGCTGGGAAATCCCCGAAGGCTCGATCAAACACGTCCATCGGCTCTGGCGACAACCACGGTGCCCACAGCCGTTCTTCTAGGACACCGGCATCATGAGCCTGTTTCACGGTCGAATTGGCGGGGAGAGCTTGGACATATCGCTCGAATCGTTCATCTTCCTCCGTTTCGCCAACGAACACGATGTTCTTGACGACCCCCTCCTGATACTCGATCACCTCCGATGTCCTCTGGGCGTCCCTGACACGCTGATAGACAGCCTCGACGATGTTCTCATCGGTCAAGCGATATTGACCGCGCTGGGTGCGTGTAAACCACTTTGGGTAGGTTCTCAGGAAATCCTTCACGGACTGGGAGAAGTGCGCGCCGAACACGGCACACAGTTCACCTATGGACACTGGTGCGGGGTAACGATCCGCCATGTACTTCAATACTTGTTCGCGTCTCTGGTGCCGGAGGTAAGACCGACCACGGCGGATCGACAACATCTTCTGCCGCGCCGGAAATGTTTCGTAGGCTGCTTCCTTGATGATCTTGTCGAGAGTATCTGGATCATGGATGATCTTAGAGAGCACGACATATATGTCTTCCACGCTGATCCATGCAAGGAAACATTCCCGTGCCAGATGGTTCGCGCGGACGCCCTGGAACATCAGACGGTCTGCGTCCGATAAGTGGGAGTCTTCCCGGCGGGCGATATCCCACGCGGTATGGACGGGATGTTCCTTTTGACCTCGCTTCGGGAGGAGGAACGCGATTGGTGAGGGAGTGCCGGGGCGTGGAGGTCGCGCCGTTCGAGCGGCTTTGGTGATGGCGCTGAGAGAGGCTTTGGAGCCGGTATAAGTATTGTGCAGATTCATCATCTTTCCGCCCGGTGGACGCTAGACACGTTTCACCGGGCATTTTCTTTTTGTGGCTTTTATGCCGCCCGTTGCTCTCGGCGGGCAATCGTGGTGCCTTCCCGTCGCCACTCTTCCGATTTCTGGAGGAACTTCATTAGGTCATCTCGATCAATCAGAGTGAGGTGCCCAACCTTTTGGGTGGGGAGTCCGCGCGTTAGAATCCAGCGCCGGAGGCTGTGCCATGTGATGCCAGCGACCGTTGCCGCTTGGCGTGTTGTCAGGAGGTTGTTGTTGTCCATGAAAAGTATGTAGACGCGCCATTGACGCGGAAACTGTCCACCATAGTCGGATTGCTTCCAAGTGCCTGAATTAGCGGCAAAAATAATTCTGGTACTAGAGGTACTTTTGCCCTACAATCGAAACCACTATGCCAACATCGGGCGTGTACGTCTATCGTCGAAACGGTCGCGTGGCTTACGTTGGTCGGAGTGACACCGACGTATTGGGGCGTGAGCGTAATTCGTATCGGATGGCTCGATACGATCTAACCGTCCACGTCTACCCCACGACATCACCCCGGCAAGCCTACCTAAAGGAATGCAAGCTTTACCATCGTCACCAGCCATGCGACAACAGAATTCACCCTGCCGTCCCGCGCGGCGCAAACTGGCGATGCCCCGTCAAGGGTTGCCCTTGGTCATAGGGCGTCCCATACGGGGCATGTATATATACAGGCGTAACAGCGTAACTCGTTACCTCGTTACTCTACGGCGGTAGTAACCACCTCCGACACGGGCGACATATATGTCGTCCGTCCAGATACTAAAGCGACCTGTGAATCGTCTAGAGTGACCCTGTACTTGCCCTTCCGAATTTTCGTGGGAGGCGTATCCAAGGTTACGTGTCGAGTGATTCCGTTCGTCTCACCGACGGTGAACATCACTTCCTCTATGTCCCCGTCCCCGGTGAGGAGGATCTGGATTTCCTTGCCGTCGGCGACGATGTGCCACCGCCAAGGGTTCACGTGCTTCTTCTGAACCATCAATAGGCACGCGCGGTTTATCCGCACGCTCTGCTCCTCTCCGATCTCGAATGTCAATGACGGTCGGCTTTTAGCTAGAGAAGCTTCGGGCTGCATGACACCACCCTCCAAGGTCTTCAGCGCCTCACGAATCTTGCTGATGTAGTATCCCTTTTTGACAATGCTCTTCCCGGCGCTTTCCGGGAATCGGATGTTCACAGAGCCACACTCGTAGGGAGCCAACAGCCCGCCCATCATTTCCGCATCAAGCCCCGTCCCTTGATACGTCCTCCAGGTCATCCGGGGTTGCGCCTTCAACAGTTCGAGCAAGTCGCCGGAACGGATACGATCCATTTTCCCCGCGACTGTCAAAATGTCTCCCATCAACCGCTGCGCGTCGGCGAAGACCAAGAGCCTTTCCGCCTTATCCTTCAGTTCGACGTGATAACGTGCGCTGGTGCGCTTCTCACCAAAGATGTCGGCGGCACATCGCTCCAGTTCTGGACGGCGGTCGGGACAGTACACATCGCATAACGCGAATAGCGGCGTCCAGAGTTCTTCATCACGACCGTCGAGGAAATCCAGCCCTTTCGAGTCGAGGAAAGCTGACTCGATGTCATCCTTGCGTGACATCAGCGCTACACGCAACTGGTCAACGATGTGTTTGGCTTCGGCATTCGCTCCGGCGAACGTGAATCTTTTTTTGATGATGGCGGGAGTCATCCGCACGATGATCGACCGAGATCGCAAGGTATCATTTACATCACCAATAAGAGTGCATGCTACGGGACAGTACACGATCACCTTCTGTGTCTTCGTTCGATAGACTCCGCCTTGTCGATAGCCATTGTTCAAGACTTCGCGCAATCCACCCGCCGCGTCTCTGCTGAGCTTTTCAGCTTCGTCAATCAGGAGGGTCACTCCGGCGGGATTGTCCTCGATCTCTTCGCAGATTGCCGCCGCTGTGATTTTGGTCGGGAGTTCCGCATTGTACGCAAGGAGCTTGATGAGTTCCAAGAGTCGAGTTTTCCCGGATGCCGGCCCGACCGCTGTCACGACTAATCGTGGGTAGGCATCAAAGAGACGGTAACAATAGGTGCCCATCGCCCATAGAGCGACGGGCAAATAGTAGTGAGGTTTCATCGCCGAATAGGACTTGATGAAGTCCTCCATTTGGACGACGACGTTTTCAGGGGCGGTTGCGGTTGCTGTGTTTTCGCTTGTCATGAGTTCATCATGCGAGCGATTGTTGATTTTGAAAAGACGAACTATATCTCGATTAGTTCGTCTTCTGGCTCCCTTGAAGGGACATAGGCGTCCTTGCGCAAAGGATTTATTTGCATCCAATCTATCGTATGAACCCAATGACGAGCAGCCCACCAGTCGTACAAGTCTGCTTGTTCCTCTTGGGTCAGTGGTTCCCCACTTCTCATTTTCTGGTCGAGGAAGATGTAGCTTTTGTGTTTCTTGTGGAAGTCAATCAGCCTCTTCTGGCGTTGACGTGTTGTCGGCTTCTTACCGTCTCCGCAAACAAGGGTCATAATTTGATCCCAGGTTCCGCCGAAAAGCTCGTGTTCTTGCATCACCACAAACTTGAACATCATCTCTTCGGAAAGTTCTTTCGGACGACCTTTCCGCCTTGTTCCTTCGCTCATGTAGGAACGTACGGTCAGAAGATCGTGCTTGGTCAGCGTTGCGGGGATAGGGGGCACGCCAGGGAAGTAGAGCATCAATGAATCGCCATCAATGTCTATTTTTACTTGTGTCTCAAAGAGCGTCTTGCGTTGAGGTGGAACTAAAGAGGAGTTTGTTCGCATTTACAGTTTGTTGGAACGCCCGTATTCTGGTCTTGCATGAAACATACATCACAACCAATCACTGAAAAACATTATCTCGCCAAACTTGGGATGACTCGGGAACAAATCAAGACGAAGCTATTGAGCCTAGCGAAATCCGGCGCACCACGCCCGAAGGGTGACCTCGGGAAACTTCTGGAAATGTACACGACCAAGGAGCACGCATGAACTACATCATGTTTGGCTGGAAATGAACGCCACAGCAACAGCCACCGCCGCTTTCGGGTACCTCGACATCCTTTACGATGCTCCGAAGGCGCGCGTGGACATCCTTGAGGCGTGGCGACAGGTCAAGGCACTCAACGCAAAGACCAGCACGTCCCAGCGCGCCCCAGACATCAACACGGGCAACCTTGAGCGTCACTACCGGATCAAAGAGCTTGCCGCGCTATGGGGGTTTTGCCAGAACACCATCACCAAGATGGTGAAGGATGAGCCGGGTGTATTGAAGCTCTCGAACTCACGACCCGGAAAGCGCCACAAGGTGTCGTACTCAATTCCTGAGAGTGTTGTGTTACGCCTGAAGGAGCGAATCAGCCAAGATGTTTTCCAGCCGCCGACTACGCGCCGGAATCCACTTCGCGTAATACGTCTCCGTGACCTTGACCGAACTGTGACCAAGAAGCCGGGAAACCTCCCCAATCGGAACATCCCGAAGAAGAAGCCGCACGGCGAAAGTATCGCGTAATCGGTGCGGTCGGCAATCGGCAACACCGAACTTGGCACCAATCTTCTGCATCCGTTCGTAGGCTGATTGCTGAAGGCGATGAGCCGGAGACGGATAGTGAAAGGGCATCTTCTCAGACATCCATTCCGCGCTCATGATCGCTTTATACAACTTGTCGGTCAGATACACGTCATGCGGCTTGGGTTGCTCTGTCCTCTTCTGTTTTTCGGGGAAGTAGGTGTACACCCACAGGCGGTCACCCTTCTTGACGTTCTTCGGGTCGAAGAGAATGGCATCACCGCAACGCATGCCCGTTTCCAACTGGAGTTCGAGCAACAGCCGGAACGTCTGAGGCTTGCCAGCGTACCCTTCCCTTCCTCCGTTCAGCTTTCCCGCCGCGTCTAGGATCGTTTTCACCTCTTCATCGGTATAGGGCGACTTCTGGTCATACACAGCCTTCACCGCCTTCAGCTTCTCTACTAGCGGCTTCTCGATCCAATCACGGCGGTAAGCTTCAGCCAAAAATGTACGTACTTTGTACATGAGGGTGCTCCGCGTGGTGGACTTCAGCCCGCCGAAGACAGCCGTTTTGAAGCTCTCGATGACATCAACCGTGAGTTCTTGGGTCGTGTGGACATTGCACCCCGCGCAATAGTCTTTGAGGCGGTTCAGTGCCGACTCGATCTGATTGAGGGTTTCTTCTACGACCTCATCACGCCGTGACTCGATGTATTCCTCGATTGCCACGGCTATGGGCTTGCCGTGAATCTTCTCATCCTTGCCCTTGGCAATCAGATTCGACCGTTCCGCCTCCGCGACCTTCCAATCAGTTGTTTCGAGGGACTGACGGGGATAGAGTTCCTTGTCCGTGCGCCCGTACAACCACACGGGACATTCACAGTCCGCAAAGTGCCGCTTGGCACGGGGTGAAAGCTTGGTTTTGTGTACACGGCAGGACTTGAGGTGACGGCGGTAGAGAGTGAGTGCCATGTGCAGCAGTGTACATGCCGATGTACACGGGGTCAATGGTACCTTGTAACTTGTTGATTATATTGGTTTTGGTTCCCCAGCGTGGATTCGAACCACGATTCACGGCGTCAAAGGCCGTTGTCCTACCATTGAACGACCGGGGATCGGTGGCGGGAAATACAAGCTCAGTTTATCACGCTTACATCACGCGTTCAAAAATATAGCCAGCGGTTTTCAGGTTGGCCATCAGTTCCTCGGCGTGGGCGGCTCCGCGCGTTTCCATGGTGACGTCGATTTTCGCTTCGCCGAGGCTTACACCAAAGTATGTCCGGTTGTGGATCACCTCCACGATGTTCGCGTGCTGCTTCGCGATCACGTTGGTGAGGCGTTCCAGGCCACCGGGATGGTCGGAAAGCGTGATGCGCAGGCGGACCAGGCGGCCGTCTTTCACCAAACCGCGCTCGATGATGTGCGCTAGCAACGTCACGTCGATATTGCCGCCTGTTATGACCACCGCGACTCGCTTGCCGTGGAGTCCGGTTCGATGCTGCAGCAGCGCGGCGACGCCGACGGCTCCTGCACCTTCCGCTAACGTCTTCTGCTTTTCCAGCAGGCGCAGGATCGCCTTAGCGATTTCTTCATCATCTACGGCGACCACTTCGTCAACATACTTTTCGGTGAGGGCCAGCGTCTGATCGCCAACAGTTCGGACCGCCACGCCGTCTGCGATGGTCGGGGCGGCAGGGACGGTAACGGGATGGTGCGCGGCCAACGCGGCGGTCATCGACGGCAATGCTGCGGGTTCGACACCGATCACGCGAACTTGCGGACGCTTCTCTTTAATCGCGCAACCCAAGCCGGCGATCAGCCCACCGCCGCCGACAGGGACGATGACGGCTTCGAGATCCGGGATCTGGTCGAGCAATTCCAAGCCGACGGTGCCCTGCCCTGCGATCACAGCGGGATCGTTGAAGGCGTGCAAGAACGTCGCACCGCTTACCTTGGCGCGGCGATGCGCTTCCGCCAGCGCTTCATCGAAGTTTTCACCGTGCAGCACCACCTCAGCGCCCCAACCTTGCGTCGCCGACACTTTCACAACCGGGGTGTACAGTGGCATGACAATCGTCGCGTGGATGCCGAGCCGTTGGGCATGATGCGCCACGCCTTGCGCGTGGTTCCCCGCGGAGGCCGCGATCACACCTTGCGAGCGTTGCTGGTCACTCATGCACAGCATACCGTTCAAGGCGCCACGCTCCTTATAGGAGCCCGTGACGTGGAGGTTTTCCAATTTCAGCAGGACCGTGTTGCCGGTTTCGTGCGAGAGATTTTCGGAGTAAGCCGCGGGAGTGACGCGAATACTTTCGCGGATACGGCTCCGTGCGGCTTCGACATCGGCAAGCGTTACCATTATTTCCAGTATGGACGGTCCACGATCATTCGAGCAGCCCGGAATTCGCGGCTGGCTGCACTCTCCCGACGGCGCGCCCGTTGCCGCCTTGGGTTTGACGCACGGAGCAGGAGCGAACTGTGACGCGAAGCTGTTAGTCGCCGTCGCCGAGGCGTTCTGCGCGCGTGGCTTCGCAGTGCTCCGCTACGATTTGCCGTTTCGCCAGGCACGGCCTAGCGGACCTCCCACCGGCTCACAGGCTCGCGATCGAGAGGGCATCCGGCATGCTGCGAAGGCTCTGCGCCTGGCTGTTCCGAACGTTCCTCTTTCTCTGGGAGGCCATTCCTACGGGGGCCGCCAGACCACGATGCTCGCGGCTGAGGATGCAAGCGTGGCCGAGGCGCTGCTGTTGCTCTCCTATCCTCTGCATCCGCCCGCGCAACCGGAGAAACTGCGAACAGAGCATTTCCCGCAACTCACGGTGTCAGCGCTCTTCGTGCACGGGACCAAGGATGAATTCGGCACCATCGCGGAACTCGATTCGGCTCGCTCGCTGATTCCCGGCCGCACCGAACTCCAGGCGCTCGAGCAGGCACCACACAGCCTCCATGTGAAATTCGCCGCGCAGATTGCGGAGTGGTTTGTTACCTTCACAAGTAAGTGACCCTTCGCGACCGAATTGACCAAGTAGAAGCCCGCATCCAGTCCGCAGCCAAAACCGCGGGGCGCAAGCGCGACGAGATCACGCTGATCGCGGTCACCAAGAAGTTCCCCGCCTCGGTGATGCGCGAAGCGTATGACCTCGGCTTGCGCGTATTCGGCGAAAATTACGTGCAGGAGTTCGCGGACAAGCATCCCACGCTCACCGACTTGAGCGGCGCGGAGTTTCACCTGATCGGCCATCTGCAATCGAACAAGACCCGGGTGGCCTCCGAGTTGTTCAGTGTGATCCAAACAGTGGACTCAGCAAAACTGGCCCGGCGCTTAAACGAGCCGCGACCATCAGGGAGCGGGCAAACGAACCAAGCCCTCCAGGTGATGATCGAGGTGAAACTCTCAGAGGAAGACTCCAAAGCCGGCGCGGCCCCCGAAGACCTTCCCGCACTCATCGACGCGATCCTGGCTTGCGAACACCTGCGCCTCACCGGACTCATGACGATGCCCCCCTGGAGCGCAGATCCAGCAGAGACCCGCCCCTACTTCCGCAAGTTGGCAGCCCTCGCTCGGCAACACAATTTGTCCAAGCTCTCCATGGGGATGTCCCACGATCTGGAAGCGGCCATTGAGGAAGGCGCAACGCACATTCGCGTCGGTACCGCTCTGTTCGGCAGTCGGCCAAAGCCATGACCCTCGGCTACTTTTCGCCGATGCCACCGGCCGCAACCGGGGTCGCGGACTACAGCGCGGAACTGCTGCCGCACTTGCGAGCGCTCGGGAGCGTCACACTCCAACAAAGCGGAGACGTGAACATCTACCACGTTGGCAACAACGCCCTGCATCGCGAGATCTACGCGCGGGCGCTCGCCGAACCGGGCGTCGTCGTGCTGCACGATTCCGTATTGCAGCATTTCTTCCTAGGGATGCTCGACGAAGCTGGCTACGTGGAAGAGTTCGTCTACAACTACGGCGAGTGGGCGCGCGGTGAAGCGCATGAGCTGTGGCGCCAGCGAGCACGCTCCGGGGCCGACGCGCGGTACTTCGGCTACCCGATGCTGCGCCGCATTCTCTCGACCGCGCGCGCTGTGATCGTTCATAATCCCGCAGCCGCGGAGATCGCCCGAACTCACGCCGCGGACGCGCGCATCATGGAAATCCCTCACCTGTTCGTTCCCCCGCAACTTCCCGATCCGGTCGACATCGTCCGCTTGCGCCTCTCGCTCGGCGTAGCGCCGCGAACGCTGCTCATCGGAGCATTCGGCCACCAACGCGAAACCAAACACCTCGGTGTTTTATTGCGCGCCTTCGATCGAGCCATTGCCCAGGGTGCCGACGCGCGCCTGCTGGTCTCCGGCGAATTCGTATCGGAGACCTTCGCGCGCACACTGCAGCCACTCCTGCAAAATCCCCGCATCGTCCGTACCGGCCACCTACCCGAAGAAGCTTTCTGGAAACACCTCGCAGCTACAGATCTTTGCGTGAACCTGCGCTATCCCTCCGCCGCCGAATCCTCCGGCATCGCGATCCGCATGATGGGGATCGGCAAGGCGGTCGTGTTCACCAACGATCCTTCGATTGCAAGATTCCCGGAAGACGCGTGCCTGCGCGTCGACATCGGACCCGCAGAGGAAGAAATGCTCGCGAACTACATCGTCTGGTTATCGCGAGAACGGGAAGCGGCGCAGGCCATCGGACGGAACGCTGCGCAACACATCGCAAAGCAGCACGCTCCCGAAAAAGTCGCAGCGGCCTATTGGGCGGTCTGCGAAGAAGCTCTCAATAGAAAGTAGGCGGCTTGGTTTCCGTGCCCATCCAGAAGGCTTCCGTAGGATGTTCCCACGCCGGCTCGCTCAGGATACGCGGTTTCAAGATGATCAAAATCTGACTGCTGTCGTCGATTTTCGTATCCTTCCGGAAAATTCGTCCGACCGCAGGAATATCGCTCAGCCCAGCGATGCCATTGGAAGTGTTGGATGTCTGCGTAACAGCGAGCCCCGCGATCACGGTCCACTCATCCGCCCTGGAGCGCACGGTGCCGGTGAACTTGCGTTGCGAAATAATCGGAATGCCATTATTCGACGACCCGCCCAGCACGTTGTAGTCCGCCTCGATGGTCAAAGTAATTTCACCATCCGCGTGGACAGAGGGCGTGATCTGCAAATTCAACCCCAGATCCTGAAACTGCACGATGGGCACCGACGTGTCACCGAATCCACTCAGTCCAGTGATGACCGGATAGCGGTCCCCGATGTGCAATTGTGCCTGCTGCCCGTCGAGCGTCGTCATGCGCGAAAGCAGGCTCGACTGCGTGGAGCTCCGGCTCAAGGTCGCGAACGCGCCCGCGTTGGCCAGCCCCAAGCCAAACCATGAGGTCCCGATGTGCGCGAGATTCGCCAGCGTCGAAGGCGAACTGAAGTTTATTATCGAGGCGACATTTTGCAGGCTTAGGCCGATGTCTAACGAGGAAGACTTCGCAACCGATAGGAGTTCGACTTCCACCGCCACCTGCGTGCGATAGCGGGACATATCAGAAATCAATCGCCGCGCCGCGATCACCTTGTACTCCTGATCGCGCATGAAGATCACGTGCCGCCCGGCGTCCACGGCGATGTGGCGCAGCTCCATGATCTGCTGCACGCCGCTCGCAAGTTCCTGGGCTTCTTGCACGCTCATACGTTGCGGAATGGGAATCGCCACGGCCATCACCGGAGCATTGGTATTGCGTTTGTCAGTGGTGTCAGGGAACACCAGCACGGTGTTGTCGCGAATCGGAACAAAGAAGGTGTTGGTGGTGGCTTCCAAGGCCCGGAAGGCTTCGTCGCGAGACAGTTCCCCGGTGCGAAACGTCACGGTGGCGCTCGATTGGAAATCCGGTTCGAATGAAGTTCGAATGCCGTAGGCGCTGGTCACCGCTTCGATGATGAGGCGAGCCGTGCCGCGTAGGTCGAACGGCTTGCGGTCCGTCGAAGGCTGCAAGCGCGGCGGAGCCAAAGCCATCGCGCTCTCGATCGCATCCGTGGGGCTGATCTCCTCCGTCGCAATCCGGTTCGCCATCCGTGTCTCGGGATCGCGCGCGGGGTCGAGGCCGTTGCTGGTCGCGGCGGTCTGCGCCAAGCGTTCCCCCAAGGCGCGGCCTTGCATGGCGAGGAACGCATTCCCCGGCTCAGCGGCAGCCGCCTGTCCGTACAGGAAGAACGCGTTCAGAGTGTCCCCCGCAGCCTCGGCGCGGCGGGCGGCCTGAAGCAGCGGCGAGGGTTGCTGGGCCGTCGCGGTAGAAACCGCAAGGCTCAACAGAATCAAGGCTGTAGAAACGGTCCTCACCACTAGTATTCGACGCTTCTCTGCTCCCGGACGTGCAGTAAACTCCCCACATTATTCTGCCGATAGTCCAGCCTGGAGTCCCCTTATGGCCACATTCGCACCCGTCCGATCCGCATTCCATCCGCCGATCCCGCAGAACTTGAAGGATCTGGGCATCCCGGAATCTCTGGCGCTGGATCTCGTTCTCCGACGCATGCTGATCGAAGGTTTTTCAAACCTGGGGGGCCTCAGCCGCTCGCTACGCATGTCGGTGCCCGTCATCGACACTGTTTTCAAACACATGCGGTCGCAGCAGTTGGTCGAAATCAAGGGCATGCAGGGCAACGACTATAACTTCACGCTGTCGCAGGCTGGCAAACAGTTGGCGGGCGAGCGCTTTCAGGTGTCGCAGTACGCGGGCGCGTGCCCGGTTTCGCTCAATGACTACCACGCCGCGACGAAGTCGCAATCCGCGAAAGTCCAGGTGGATCGTCGGATTCTGCGGCAGGCGTTTTCGGACCTGATTGTCAGCGATCGCATGCTGGATCAGCTCGGCCCGGCCATCATTTCCCAGACCTCGATCTTCGTCTACGGTCCCACGGGCAACGGTAAAACCAGCTTGGCCGAACGCATGCTGCGCGTCTATCAGGACGCGATCATGATTCCCTACGCTGTGGAAGTCGACAGCCAGATTATCAGCGTCTACGATCCCGTCGTCCACCAGCCGATCGAAAATTACGACGAAGACATGGACCCGCGCTGGATCATGTGCAAACGTCCCTGCATTCTGGTCGGCGGCGAACTCATCCCCAGCATGCTGGAACTGCGCCTGGACGAATCGTCCGGCATTTACGCGGCTCCCTTGCAGATGAAGGCCAACAACGGCATCCTCCTGATCGACGACTTTGGTCGTCAGTTAATGAGTCCGCGTGACCTGCTGAACCGCTGGATCGTACCTTTGGACCGGCGCGTCGACTACCTGATGCTCCGCTACGGCGTGAAGTTCCAGATCCCGTTTGAGCTGATGGTCGTCTTCTCGACCAACCTGGAGCCATCGGACTTGGCCGACGAGGCGTTCCTACGCCGCATCCACAACAAGATTTACGTGGAAGCAGTGGACCCGAACAGCTTCGACCAGATTTTCGGACGTGTCGTGCAGGCTCGGAATATCCAGGTGGAAACGGACAGTGCGGAGTACCTCCGCAAGTTATGTCTGCGCGAAGGCCGCACGGAACTGCGCGCTTGCTATCCCGCGGATATCTGCAACATCCTCACGTCGATTGGAAGATATGAGGGTCGCCCGCCACTGATGACGAAGCCCGAGTTGGAACGGGCCACGTCGTTGTATTTCGCCAAGAACTAGTCGTACCCTAGTCTGTATTTTGTTCCAGACCTTGTGGCGCACGCACTTTTGCGTGCCGCGTCGGCACTCGTGCCGACGCCTGCCATTTGCGATCAGGCCACCGGGTGTCGAGACGAGTCTCGACACGGCACGCAGAAGTGCGTGCGCCACTTAGGCTAATCGAGCGGCGTCGGACCAGCGTTCGCCGGCAGGATGCCCGCGGTAATCGCCTCTTCCACCGTATCGCCACGGCGCGGACCCAGGCCCAACGCGCGCAACGAAAGCGCGCCGAGCTTGCCATCGGAAGGCAAGCGTTGCTCCGTCTGGAACTTCTTCAGCGCGGCCACCGATTCCGGACCCCACTCACCCGTGGCCGACGTCAGATAACCACGGTCCATCAGGGCTTGTTGGATTTCGAGGTAGCGGTCGGTTGTGGGATGCTGCTGGGCGTAGTGCGATGGGGCTGGCTTCTTGGCTTTCGCGGAGGTCTTGGTCTTCGACTTCGTGGTAGAAGCCTTGCCCTTCGCCGGAGCTTTCTTCGCGCTCGCGGCGCTCAACGGAAGGCACAGGGCCATTGCGAAACCGACCAAACCGGCCGTGAAAATCTTAGTCATGTTTAGTTCCCCGGCACCGTTCCTGCAAGATAGATCGAAGCGGCCTCGACCTTCGTAACCGCCCCTTTGGCGCGACCTTTTCCACGCGCCTGCACCGGGATCGGACGGTAGACATGGAACGCCACCGCGTCGCCCGGCTTCAGCGAGGCGCGGATCTTGTTGATGTCGTCCACCGAATTCACCGGCTGGCGATTGATGCTTTCCACAATGTCGTTATCTTCCAAGCCCAGTTCAGAGGCGAACGAGTCGTCTTCCACTGTGGCGATCACGATGCCGTGCTTGGAAGGAACCAGTTCCTTTTCCTGATCCGTAACCGGACCGCGGACGCGGAACCCGAAGCGCAACTCCGTCTTAGCCGGCGCGACTTTTTCGATCACCGACGGACCTTTTTCACCCACGATGTCCGGACGATCTTTGTAGACTTCCGCGCGGTTCAGGATGTTCACCTTGAAATCCATCGACTCGCGGTTGCGATCGACACGGAAGGTGGCAGCCCGCCCGACCGGCAAATCAGCCACGATCGCGATCAGGTCGCCGTTGTCTTTCACAGGCTTTCCGTTGATCGACGTCACGATATCTCCGGGACGCACACCGCCCACGTAGGCAGGCAGTTCCTTATCCGCGTTTTCAATCAACGCGCCGTGATCCAGACCGAAGGCTTTCAGCACGGTCTCAGGATGATTCGCGCTGCTGAGCGTCACACCGATGGAACCGCGCGTTACGTGGCCTTCACGAATAATGTCGTTGTACACGCGCACACCCATGTTCATAGGCAACGCAAAACCGATGCCATCCGAGCCGCCGCTGCGCGTCTCGATCATCGTATTGACGCCGATAACCTCACCCTTGATGTTCAACAGCGGACCGCCGCTATTGCCGGGATTGATGGCCGCATCGGTCTGAATGAAATTCTGGAATTGCCGCGCACCGTCCGCCAGTTGATCGCGCCCGCGGCCCATCGCACTCACGATGCCGGCAGTGACGGATGAAGCCAGACCAAACGGCGATCCAATCGCCACGGCCCAGTCACCAACCTGTACGGAATCGGAATTGGCGATGCTGACTGCCTTCAACGGCTTGCGCGCATCGATCTTAATCACAGCAAGATCCGTCTCGAAATCGGTGCCGATCACGCGAGCACGATACTCCGTGGTGTCGTTCGTCAAAGTGACCGTAATCTTGGTGGCGCTCTCCACAACATGATTGTTGGTCATGATGTAGCCGTTCTTGTCCACGATGAAGCCGGTGCCGGACGCCTGGCGCGCGGGACCCTTGGGGGCATCATCCGGACCATCGGGCTGTTCGCCATCCTGCTTCGGCATGAAGCGGCGGAACAGGTCGGGGATATCACCATCGTCGCCGCCCGGCGCTCCGGGAATGCCGAATTGGCCCTGCGCCGGCGCGGGCGGCAGTTCTACCCGAATCGCCACCACGCTCTCTTCCAGCTTCTTCGCCAACTGCGTAAACTCATTGCCGATGTTGGTGATCGGCGGCACGGTCAGCGGCGTCGCATCGGACGCGCCGGTTTGCGCGTTCATGGTGCCCCAATCGCTGGTCAGGACAGTCCCGATCAGGATGCCCACGGCAAGCGTGCACAAAATCAGAAACGTCGAACTCGGCTTCTGTTGGCGGATCTTCTCAGTGAGAGTCATAAGCGCTGTCTTTCATTATAGGACTCCTCAGGGCCGGGAAAGTAACAGCCCCAGGGTCAACAAAACGCGGCGCAAGCCCAACTCCCGGCCCTCGGGATGGAACCACTCGCCCGGCGTATGCGCGCCACCGGCCGATCCACCCGCTCCAATCGAAATCGCCGGTATTCCCAGCGACAGCGGAATATTCGCATCCGTCGAAGAACAATCCAGTTGGCTGCGAATCCCTAAGTATTGATCGACGGCGCGGATGGAATCCATTATCGGAGCATCCTGAGCCACTTCCCCGCCCGGTCGCGAGCCGATTTCCTTCACCCGCGCGCTGACACGGCTGGTCGTGCCCGCATTCTCCGCATCCACAGCCCGATCGACCGCCGATTGCAGCAACACTGCCATCCGATCCATCATGCTCGGATCTTCCGAACGCAGATCCACCTTGGTCCTGGCCTCGACCGGAATGCTGTTGATGCTGGTGCCTCCCTGGATCAAGCCAAAATTAAAGGACGATCGCGGCGTCTGCACACGCGGCACGAGTTCGGTAAAGCCCGTAATTACCCGGCTGATCGCGTGGACCGCGTTGCCCGCCCCGTGGTCGCTCCAGCTATGTCCACCAGGTCCCGTCACGATGACTTCAAAGCGGCGGCTGCCCAGCGCCCGGCAGGTAATGTGGTCGGTCGCCGGACCATCCAGAATCAGGAACGACTTCGGTCGTGTCGGATGCGCGCGGCAGAGGAAGCGCATTCCGGAGAGATTGCCTTCCCCCTCCTCGCCGACGTTGGCCACCAGCATCGGAGCCAGCGCCGAGCCGTCAAAAAGATCCGGGTATTCGTTCCACGCCCTTGCCAGCGCCAGCAGTCCAGCCAAACCCGCGCCATTGTCGCCGACGCCGGGTCCTCGAAAGCTGCCATCCTGCGCCGAGATTGAGATGTCTTCCGGCACGCGCGGCGCAAGCACCGTATCCATATGCGCTGTGACAGCAACCGTGGGATCGGCAGTCCGTCGGCCTGGCAGCACGGCCACCACGTTCCCCGCCCGATCGATCCACGAATCCCAGCCCTGCTCGCGAAAGCGCTCCTGCAAGTAAGCAGCGCGCTTCTCTTCGAGGAACGTCGGAGCCGCGACCCGGCAGACCTTTAAGTGCTGATCGTTGATCCACGCCCGTTCCTTGCGGAACCATTCAAGCGCCGCACGGACCGAAGGCATCCGAGCTAGATCCGCAACCGTATCGCTGACGACGGGAGACATGGAAACATCCAGTCTACCAGCACCTCAAATCCCGGCCTTCGGGTACCTCTTCTTCATCCAGATGACGAACGAATCCGGCGCAGCCATAGTCGACAGGCGGCTCTGGCGCACCAGCGCCCAGTCCTCAAAAAGCTTCGATCCCTTCACCTCGGCAAGCGTCGTGGGCGGTTCCAGCTTGGCCGCGAAGGCCAACTCTGCCACCGCCGATTTTGGATTCTTCGGATCCGGTTTCCCCGCGCTTTTGACCGTCGCCAGGCCTACAATGCTCGACACGCCACCAGAATGATAAAAAAAGACTTTGTCCCCAGGACGCATAGCCAGTATGGAGCGCACCGCCTGTGCGTTGGTGACGCCGTCCCAGACGGTCTGCTTGTCCCTCTGCAAATCGTCGATAGAGTATGTGGCGGGTTCGCTTTTGGCCAGGTAGTAGGTCATCGCTAACATCGTAACGCTTCAGGGCCGCCAACCGTCTGCGTTGTACAATGGTAACGAGTAGCTCCGACAACCACGAGGAACGGAATAAATGTTTAATCCCAAGAGACTAGACGTACTGATGGCTGGCCTCCTGCTGCTGAGCGCCTCCCTGTTCGCGCAAAGTACGCCCGCCCTGCCGCCGGCAAATTCCAAAGTCGAAGCCCCTTCGGCCGAAAAATTGGACCCCAATAGCGTGGCCCAAGCCGTCGACCCCCGTTCTTATGAGATCGGCGCTGAAGATATTCTGCGTATCGTGGTCTGGCAGTCCGCCGAGTTTTCGTCCGTCCAGTCCGTCCGGCCCGATGGCAAGATCTCCTTGCCGCTGATTGGTGACGTCCAGGCAGAAGGCTTGACCCCCAATCGCCTGAAAGCCACACTAACCCAGGCTCTGAAAGACTACGTAGAATCGCCGGATGTGACGATCTACATTCAGCAGGTGAACAGCAAGAGCTACCGGGTTAGCGGTTGGGTCAATCGTCCGGCCAAGTATCCGCTGGTCACCCCGATCAAGGTGTATGAAGCCATCGCGGACGCGGGCGGGTTTCGGGAATACGCCAACCTCAAGGAGGTCACCATCATGCGCGGAACGCAACGCATTAAGTTCAACGCCAAGGATTATCGCGACGGCAAGAACC
Source organism: Bryobacteraceae bacterium (assembly GCA_039926185.1). Lineage (GTDB taxonomy): Bacteria > Acidobacteriota > Terriglobia > Bryobacterales > Bryobacteraceae > Palsa-187. Next base: position 23,602 of record JBDSXJ010000033.1, read on the forward strand.
TGGACAAAAATATCTTTGTCGAAAACGGCGACATTATCGAAGTGAAGGACTAAGGTCAGCATGCAACCCACCGAAAGCTTTAATCAACCTCGGCGTGCCCTTGACGTTGAAGACTATATCGACATTCTGCGCCGTCATAAAGGCTGGATTTTTGGACCGTTCCTGGTCGTACTGGTGGCCAGCGTGGTTGGCGTCTATCTCTGGCCCGATAGCTACCAGTCCCGCGCCGTGGTTTCCATTCGACCGCCGCAGATTTCCGCAAACCTGATCAAGGGCGCCGTCCAGGGTGACATGGTGGACCGGATCAACCAACTCTCCCAGCAGGTCATGAGCCGCAGCGAATTGTCGAACATGATTCGCAATATGAATCTCTACCCGCGCGAGCGTAACAGCATGCCGACCGAGGACGTGCTGGAACTGATGCGCGACAAGATCAAGATTTCCGCGGCACCGGCCATGGTTGCGGGACGCAGTGTTCCCGCCTTCGAAATTTCCTTCACCTACCCGAATCGTTTCGACGCCACCAAGGTAGTCAACAATCTGGTATCCCGGTTCCTGGACGAAAACATCAAGAATCGTGACCGCACCACCTATCAGAATGAGGATTTCATCAAGAGCCAGGTGGATCAGGCGAAGAAGCGCCTGGACGATGCCGACGCCAAACTCACTGAGTTCAAGGTGTCGCATCCGGGCGCGAATCCGGAACAACTCGGCACCAACTACGCGCAGATCAACAGCCTGCAAACCAACTTGATGGGCCTCACGAATGCCAGCTCGCGCGCCCAGGCCGAGAAGCTCCAACTCGAGACGCAGATCCGCAATTACCAAACGCAAATCGCCGGCCTGGAGCGGGATTCCAAGACCGTCGTCTCCCAGGTCGTGAAGCCCAGAAATCCGAAGATCGTCGCCGCGGAAGCCGATCTGGAGCGCTTACAGCTCAACATGAATGCCATGCGCCGCCAGTTTACCGAAGCTTATCCGCAGGTTCGCCAACTCAAAACCCTGATTGAGACCGCCCAACAGCAACTCGACCGCCTAGTCGCCGAAGAAGCGGCCAAACCCGTCGAATCCACCACCCCGACAGAAAACGTGGCTGTGGTGCGCGAAATCCGCGGCTATACCGCCGCCATTGCCACCACACAGAGCCAGATTCAAGCCAAGGACCTGGAAATTGCCAGCTATGTGCGGCAAGAGAAAGCAGCATCAGACCAGATGGCCATCCTGAACTCGCGACTCTCCTCCATGCCCATAGGCGACCAGGAATTCACCCAACTGATGCGTGAACAAGCGCTGGCCAAGGACGAATACCTGCGCCAGAGCCAGAACCTGACCGACGCTCGCGTCATGGTCGACATGGAAAGCCGCAAGCAGGGCGAGACGCTGGAAGTTCTGGACCCGGCCAGTCAGGCCACCGAACCGACCGAGCCGAACCGGCCGATGGTGATCTCTGTCGGAGCAGGCCTTGGCCTGGTGTTGGGCATTGTCCTGGCAGGTGCCCGGGAAATGAAGGACACCTCGCTCAAGAATTTGAAAGACGTTCGCGCCTACACGCAAATGGCAATTTTAGGCAGCGTGCCTTTGCTCGAAAATGACTTTGTTGTCCGCCGCCGACGCCGCATCGCGTGGCTCAGTTGGACCGTAGCGTGCCTGTCCGCCGCCCTGGTGATGGCGGGTTCGATCGTGTACTACTACACCAACAAGTAGAGAGAAAGGTTTCCCATGAGCCGAGTACATGATGCATTGCGACGCGCCGAACAGACCGGCCAGTTTTCGACTCCCTCTCCGCGCACTGGCGTTCCAGGCCGAGCCAGCACAACCGTGGCCGATTCTGGTCCCAATATGTCGGGACTGTTGGAACTGGTAAAAGAGATCCCCTTCCGCGCCGCCAACGATTCGCTGCTGATCAACGCCAACCGTCCGCACGAAGCTCCCATGGAGGAGTTCCGCACGCTACGCACGCGCTTGAACCACATGAAGAGCCTGCAGCCGATCCACAACGTTGTGGTCACCAGCCCTTCCCCGGCCGAAGGCAAGTCGCTGTCGGCCGCGAATCTCGCGCTCGCGCAGTCGCACCTCAACGGCAACACCACGCTGCTCGCCGACTTCGATTTCCGCCGCCCCATCGTACACACGCTTTTCGGCGTCGACCGCGGCCCCGGCATCACCGATTATCTGCAAGGCAAGATCCCGCTGCACGAGGCCATTCGCAAGGTGGAAGGCACGGATCTCTACATCATGCCTGCGGGCGAAGCCGTCATTAATCCTCTGGAACTGCTCAACCTGCGCGAAGTGAAGCAGTTGCTCGATCGTCTGCCGTCCATCTTCCAATGGGTGATCATGGACAGCCCGCCGCTGCTCTTCGCTGCCGACGCCAACCTGCTCTCCACCATGTCCCATGGCACCTTGCTCGTCGTCCGTATCGGCCACACCACCATCGATTCGGTGACGCGCGCGATGCAGAGCTTGTGCAACAACAACGTCCTCGGCATCGTGGTGAACGGAGCCCGCCGCGGCGAACTCTACTCGAAGTACACCTACTATCACTCCTACTACACGCCGAAGGAAGAAGGCGGTGCCGACGTCGAAGTCGAAGCGGACGAAATGCCAGCGCCCACCAGCGTGGCCCCCGCGACCTCGCTGTCCGAAGCCCTCTCGGCTCCCGCGCCGGTGGTGGAATCCGAACCCGAGTCGGCGGCCTACGTCGAGGCTCCTTTCGTCGAAACCAAAGCGCCGGAGAACAAGCCCAGCTCCAAGTACAGTCGCCTCGACGACGACGAATAACGATAACCTAAGACATGGGTAAGCGTATCGGGATTTTGACCGGCGGTGGAGATGTCCCCGGCCTCAATTCAGTCATCAAAGAAGTGGTTTATCGCAGCACGGAAAACCGCTATGAAGTGTACGGCATCCGGCGCGGCTGGGAGGGGTTGACGCACGTCAATCTGGACGACCCGGCCAGCAAGGAGCACTACATCCGTCCTCTGGATCGCGCCAACACGCGCACCATTGATCGCTTCGGCGGAACCATTCTGCATGCCAGCCGCACCAATCCGTCGCGCATGAAGAAGCTCCCCGACTTTCTGTCGCCGGAGTCTTTCCCCAAAAGCGGTAGCACGTGGGACGTAAGCAATCAGGTGCTCTCGAACCTGGATCGCCTGGGTATCGAACACTTAGTGGTCATCGGTGGCGATGACACCCTGGCTTATGCGGCCCGCCTCGACAAGCTCGGAGTGAAGGTAACCGCCATTCCGAAGACCATGGACAATGATGTCCGCAACACCGAATACTGCGTCGGGTTCTCGACGGCCATCACGCGCGCCACCGGCGCCATCCAGCGCCAGCGTACCACCGTCGGCTCCCACGAACGCATCGGCCTGTTCCGCGTCTTCGGGCGCGACGCTGGCTATACCGCGCTCTACACCGCCTACACAACGTCCATCCGTTGCTGCATCCCCGAATTTGAAGTGAATCTACCCAAACTGATTGACCTGCTGATGGTCGAAAAACGCAACACCCCCAGCAACTACGTCTTAGCCGTCTTATCCGAGGGCGCGCGCTGGCAAGGTTACCAGGTGATGGAATACGGCGAACCCGACGCCTTCGGCCATCGCCGCAAAGCCAGCGTCGCCGAAGCCCTGGGCAACGAAATCAGCCGCCGCACCGGTGAAGAAAGCATCATCAGTGACCTCACCTACGACCTGCGCAGCGGCGAACCCGACTTCGTAGACAAGATGATCGCCGCGACCTTCGGCAACATCGCGATGGACGCCGTGCTCTCCGGCCGCAGCGGCCTGATGGCGGCCATCGTCGGTGGCTGCTATACCCTCGCCCCCATGCCCGACCCCGCGCTCGGCCCCCGAAAGGTGGATGTCGCAACGATGTACAACACTGATCGCTACCGCCCCGTGTACTCGGACAAACTCGGCCTGCCGGTCTTCTTAACGAAAGCCGACTAGAGCCGCCACGCGTAAGCGTGCGGACAAACGCTAAAACCCCATGGGATTTCTCGACCGCTTTCGCGCGCGCCCCAAACCCGCCCCCGCGGACCTGGCCACCGTCCGCGACTACTTCCTGCACGCCGCAGCCGACGAAGAAAACTATCCCTCGACCATCGATGAGCGCATCCTCTTCGTAAAAAGCCTCATCGACCACCTCGGCGACCTCAACGGCAAAGTCGCCGCCGACATCGGCAGCGGCAAAGGCCGCTTCGCCCGCATCGTAAAGGACCGCAACCCGCAAGCCACCGTCATCGCCCTCGACATCGCCGAGACGATGCTCCACCGCGTCCCCGCCGACATCGCAAAGGTCGCCGCCAGCATGACCCAGTTGCCGCTAGCCACCGCCTCCACCGACGGCGCCTACGCCATCGAATCCCTGGAACACGCCGTAGACATCGAAGCCGCCATCGCCGAGCTGACGCGCATCGTCAAACCCGGCGGCAAGATTGTGATCATCGATAAAAACATCGAAAAATGGGGCAAGCTCGAAACCCCTTCCTGGGAGCGCTGGTTCGACCGCTCAGAAATCGAGCTGCTCCTCCAGCGCCACTGCCAGAGCGTCACCAGCCGCCCGATCTCCTACTGGGAAGACGTCGCCCCCGACGGCCTATTTCTCGCCTGGTTCGCCACCAAGTAGAACCCGTAGCGCACGCACTCGTGCGTGCCGTGGCGAGACTCGTCTCGCCACCTGTGTCGCGCTTTGGCCTAGCTCT
>JBDSXJ010000034.1:0-417653 GCA_039926185.1 Bryobacteraceae bacterium
CACTCGGCGCTATCGCCGATATTAGCGAAGACCGGGGAGCCAACTTCATCATGCGCGAGTTCGTTCAGAGGCGAATCGTAGTCCAATGCAACGTGGCTGGGCGCGATCTGGTGAGTACGGTCAACGAGATTCGAGGGCGCGTGGCCGATCAAGTGCACCTTCCTCAGGGTTACAGAATCGAGTACGGTGGCCAGTTCGAGGCTGAGAGCGAGGCAACACGATTGCTCCTGATCTTGGGCGGGCTGGCGATAGCCGCTATGGTGTTCATTCTAGCGACGGTTTTTCGTTCGTTGACTGACGCAGCCATCATTCTTCTGAACCTACCGCTGGCCTTGGTCGGAGGTGTTGCTGGCGTCTTTATGGGAGGAGGCATCCTTTCGGTCGCTTCTATAATCGGTTTTATCACGCTCTTTGGCATTGCAACGCGAAACGGCATCATGCTCGTGTCTCATATTCGCCATCTCATGGAGGTCGAGGGAATTACGAATACGCGCGAAGCCGTCCTCTTGGGGGCAGGAGAGCGATTGATCCCGATTCTTATGACGGCCCTTGCCGCTGGGCTAGCGCTGATTCCGATAGCGCTTGGAAAAGGCCAACCGGGGAGTGAAATTCAAGCCCCCATGGCGTTCGTAATTCTTTTTGGCCTACTGAGCTCAACCTTTCTAAATATGTTCGTGGTGCCAGCGGCGTGGCTGCTTGTCCATCGCGTCAACTCTGTTAGCGTGGCTCCGAAATGATCAACGAATCCCATTGGGACTCCGTGTATCAGTCCAAGCAGGACACAGAGGTCAGTTGGACGCAGCTTGATCCTGCGCTGTCACTATCTCTCATCCAGGGATGCGTTGATACGGGACGGGTGATCGACATTGGCGGCGGAACTTCGCCGCTGGCCGGTCGGCTGCTAGATCATGGGTATTCGGTCGCGGTTATGGACATCTCCCAGGCCGCTCTTGATCGTGCCCGTACCAACCTTGGACCCCGCGCCGATCAGGTCCAGTGGATTGTAGCGAACGTGACAGCGAATCCCGAGCTTGGAACCGTCGATGTATGGCACGACCGAGCGGTGTTCCACTTTCTAACGAGAGCTGAGGATCGGAATGCCTATGTCCAGCTATTGAGGAAGTGCCTTGTTCCCGGTGGATACACTATTTTCGCCACGTTCGCGCCGGATGGACCCGAACGGTGCAGCGGACTTGAAGTATGCCGCTATGACAGCCAGACCCTAGCCGCCGAGCTTGGCGCGGGATTCACTCTGTTGAAGACTGTCCCGGAGACTCACCACACGCCATGGGGGCAGAGCCAGTCGTTCCAATACAGTGTTTTCAGGAGGCATATCGGATGAGGTTACAACTGACGCCTGTTGATGCTCGCGAGAAGAGCAGGCAGCACGAGTAGGGTTAGAAGGGTCGATGTCGCGAGGCCGCCCATAACTACAGTCGCTAGGGGGCGTTGAACCTCGGCCCCGGCAGTGCTCGATAGCGCCATCGGAAGGAAACCCAGACTTGCTACAGTCGCTGTCATCAATACCGCACGGAGCCGGGAAAGAGCCCCCATTCGTATTGCCTCAGACCATTCCATGCCGGAGGACTTGTTCTGGTTGATGAAGGCCACCATCACTACCCCGTTGAGGACAGCGACGCCCGATACCGCTATGAAACCGACACCCGCGCTCATGGAAAACGGCATCCCTCGCACCAGAAGAGCGATCACTCCCCCAGTCACAGCAAATGGAATCCCCGTGAACACAAGTGCGGCCTCGGTGACGGAGTGAAACGTCACGAACAGCAACAGGAAGATGAGCAGAAAGGTGAACGGTACCACGATCATCAGTCGTGCACGACCGGAATCCAGGTGCTCCCAAAGACCGCCCCAGACCATCAGGTAGCCCGGCTTGAGCTTGACGGCGTCCCGCACGCGCTGCTGTGCCTCCGCGACAAAGCTGCCCACATCACGACCACGTACATTGGCCTCAATGGAGATTCGACGCTGTCCATTCTCGCGGCTCACTTCCAGCGGGCCTTCCTCGGTCTCGATTGTGGCCAATGCCCCGAGTGGGATCATCTGCCCAGAGGGCGCGCTGACGAGAAGGTTGGCGAAGTCTCCGGCAGAACGTCTCGCCGTCGGATCGAGCCGGACAACTAGATCGAAACGCTTGAAGCCTTCAAGAATGCGGCCCGCTCCGGTACCGGCAATCGCTGTTTGGATAAGGCTCTGGACCTCCGAGACATTGATGCCGTATCGGGCAATGGCCTCGCGATTCGCTCGGATGTTCAGCACTGACTGGCCGTCTACCTGTTGGACCTTTAAGTCAGCCACTCCATCCACCTGACTAACGATCCTGGCCGTCGCTTCTGCGCGCTGACGAAGCTCGGTCAGATCTTCGCCGAAAATCTTAATGACAACGTCGGACCGTGAGCCTACCCCCTCAATCAGTTCCGCCATGCGAAATTCGATGGGCTGGGAGAATGTATACGCCATCGTTGGGAGCTCCTTCAGCTTGGCTTCCATCTTACCGACGAGCTCTTCTCGGGACTTTGCCGAGGTCCATTCCTCTTGCGGTTTGAGGAGCACGTATGTATCGCCGAGGTTTACTCCCATCGGGTCCGTTGCAATTTCGGGACGCCCGATGCGGCTCACGATTGTCGTGACTTCTGGAAACTCACGCACCGTGGCCTCCAGAGAAGTTGTCATTTTCACGGCTTCCGGCAACGAGACACCGGGCAGACGTACCGCGTTGATCGCGAGCGCACCTTCTTCGAGTTTCGGAAGGAACTCCGAGCCAAGGTATGGGATCAGAAGCGCGCACGCCGTGACCATAGCGGCAGAGGAGAGGATCGTTATCCGCCGATGTTTCATGGTGAAGTCGAGCACAGGAACGTACAGCTTCAACAGCCACCGTACGAGTGGATTCTCCTCATAATGACCGTGTGCCGAATCGCTCGATGGGGCTACCTCTGGCTGCTTGCCCTCTTTGAGGAGCATCGCGCATAGTGCGGGTATCAAGGTCAGGCTCAGGACGAGCGCTCCGCACAGGGCTAGGATCACGGTCAGCCCCATGGGACGAAACATCTTGCCCTCGATCCCGACGAGCGAAACAATGGGCAGATAGGCAGCGATGATGAGAATCTCGCCAAATTGGCTGGCCTTGCGAACCTCTATGCTAGCCGTCAAAATGGCTTCCCGCCGTTCGGCTCCGGTGAGCGCACGCCCTAACTTCTGCCGTGTTTCGCTCAAGCGGCGGACACAGTTCTCTACGATGATGACAGCAGCGTCCACGATCAGCCCGAAGTCAATCGCGCCCAGGCTCATCAGGTTGGCCGATATGTTGAATTGCCTCATGCCGATAATGGCAACTAACATTGCAAGCGGAATCGCGGCAGAGACAATCAATCCAGCGCGGACCTGCAAGAGGAACAGGAAAAGGACCGCCACAACGATCAGACCACCTTCCATCAAGTTGGTAGCAGCAGTGCGAATCGTTCGGTCTACCAAATCTCGGCGATCATAGAAAATATCGATTTTGACTCCTGGGGGGAGGGCCGTACCAATCTGTTTGAGGCGATCCACCACGCGGGTCGCAACATCCCGGCTATTTTCGCCCTTCAGCATCATCGCTATCCCCATTACTGTTTCGCCCTTGCCGTCCCTGGTTGCCGCTCCTTGGCGAATCTGCGCGCCCAGGTGGACGCTTGCCAACGACTCCACATAGATCGGCGTTCCTCCGGTCGAGGAGACAACAATGTTTTCAACGTCTTTCATGGACTCGATCAGGCCAACGCCGCGAATCAATTGCTGTTCGCCGCCACGCTCCAGGTATCCGCCGCCCACGTTGAGATTGTTTTCCTTCAGTGCCTTGATGACTTGTCCCAGAGAGAGGTGATACCCAGCGAGCTTCGTAGGGTCCACTGACACTTCGTATTGCTGCTCTTCGCCACCAAAGCTGTTGATTTCCACGACTCCCGGAACAGTGCGGAGTTGCGGCTTGATGAACCATTCCATCAAAGTGTGAAGTTCCATCAGGCTGTGAGGCTGCGGGGAATCTGGAGCGACGTTCAGGGTGAACTGGACGATTTCTCCTAGGCCCGTGCTGACGGGGGCCAACTCCGGCAAGACTCCCTCAGGCAGTTGTTGTTGAGCGTCGAGAAGGCGCTCCAGGACCAATTGCCGCGCTCGATAGATGTCTACGTCGTCGGCAAACGTAACAGTCACCTGCGACAGGCCGAATTGAGAGATCGAGCGGACCTCTTCCTTGTTGGGCAGATTGCTCATCGCAGTCTCAATCGGGAACGTGACGTATTGCTCCATCTCTAGTGGAGTAAAGGATGGAGCCTTCGCGTTGATCTGGACTTGGTTCGTGGTCACGTCGGGGACTGCGTCAATGGGCAGTTCTAGTGCGGAATAGCCTCCAATCAAAACGAGCAGGCCAGCCAGGGCAGTGACTAAGTAGCGATAGCGGATACTCCAAGCCAGGGCTCTATCGATCATGCTCGTGCTCCGACTGTAGCTGCCGCGCTAGGAAGGCCGATTTCAGTTGGAACGCTCCCTTGGTAACGACGGGTTCACCGTCCTTCAGGCCCGCCAAGATCTCCACGTCAGGGCCGTCGCCGCTCACTTGAACTTCGCGCGCCTCGAAATGGAGCTCGCCTTCGCGAACGAAGACTACTTGGCGACGATTGATCGTTTGGACGGCATCGGCAGGAACGGACAAGGCTGAATGCGATTCGCTGGTAGGAATCGAAAGCGTCGCGAACATCTCCAGCTTCAGGCGTCCAGAGGAATTGTCTACCTCGCAACGAACACCAGCGGTCCTGGTTGTTGGATCTAGTACGTCGCGGATTGATGCGACTCGCCCTTGAAAATATTGCCCGGGATAAGCTTCCAGGCTAATTCGTGCAGGCTGTCCAAGGCGGACCTTGCCGAGGTCCCGCTCGTAGACCTGGCCCTCCACGTAGACTCGCGTCAAGTCGGCAAGAGAGAGCAGCGTGCTGGAAGAATCCACAACAGCGCCGGGTGCGACATCTATTTGGGTAACGACTCCTGCGAATGGAGCGCGAATTGACGCCGCGCCAGCTTCGTCGGTCGAAGACACGCCGAAACGCTTCGTTCTGGTTTCGATCCCAGAGATCACGCTTTGTTGTGCACGGACTGATTCCTCCATACCTCGGGCCTCGGCTTCAGCCGATTCTGCGTCCTTCGCGGGCACGGCCCCAATGTTCACGAGACTTCGACTGCGCTCGGCTTGTTTTTGGGCGTTGGCTTGTTGAATGCGTAGACGTTGTAGTTCGGCGCGGGCCGTATCCAGTTGACTCAGTAACTCGCTGGCTTCGATATTGTCGAAGCGGACGAGCGTCTGGTCAGCAATGACGCGATCCCCTACTTTCACTAACACCTGGACCACGCGTCCACGGGCCAAAGGGCGGACTTGCGCTAGTCGGCTATCGACCGGTTCCACAGTGCCAGTCATCCTGATCTGCGTCTGTACGTTGGCCAGGTGAACTGGTCCGACTTCGATACCTGCCCGTCGTTGCGCGTCCATACTGAGTTCCACGACATCGGCAACTTCGATGTACTTGTCGGGATGGGCTTCGTCGTCTTTTTTCATCGATGATTCTTGAATACCGGGTTCAGTCTTTCGCCCACATCCCGCAAGTGCCAGGACGAAGAAGACCAGAATTAGTGTCTTCATTGCAGTTTGCCTCCTACGGTGCGTTCTAACTCAGCCCAGCTACGGAGTGTCTCGGTGGTGGCGTCAGCGTGTGCGAGCTTCGTGTCGAGAAGCCGCCTTTGCTCATTCAGAACGTCGAGCAATCTCATTTGCCCCAGTTGGTACGCCTGACGAATGACCTCCAGATTGGCTTCCCCTTGTGTCTTAGCAGACCCACCTAAAATCTCCCGTACGTTTTGCGCAGCCTCTAAGCGGCGGATCGCCGCCTCAATTTCACGGGGTATTGATCTCTCCAGTGACTCTTTGCGAAGTGAGGCGGTTCGCGTCTTCGCGACGCTTACCTCGATGTTTCCTTGATTGCGGTTCTTGGAGAAGAGCGGAATGGATACACCGACTGACAGAACATCGTCACGGTCGCGTATCTGAACTGGCACGCCCCGCGAGTTCACGCCAAACTGGTCATCCATCCGCGACTTTACATACCCGTAGGCGGCGGAGACGGTTATGTTCGCGTGGCCATCGGCCTCGGCAAGACGCTGCTCCGCTTCCCCCTGCTGTTGCTGGAATTGCAGTGTTCGCAAGTCAGGGCGCTCAAGGAGCGCCCGCGACACTAATGCGCCGCGATCAGGCCGCGTCCGGGGTGGAACGAAGGAGGGGTCTATCACAGGTTCAGTTCCCGCGACGAGTCCAGCAACTCGGGTTAATTCCGTCTGTGCGACACCCAGCCTCCCACGGGCGCTAGCCAATTGGGCCTGCGTCCGACTGAGTTCCACGGCAATCAAATTTGCGTCCAACGGCGCGGCGTCTCCTCGCTCCGCCCGCGCGCGAGTCAAGTCGAGGGACTGCTGGAGAGAATCAATCAATTGGCTAAGGACGGCAACTCTGGACGATTCCCCGGCGAAGTCGGCATATCGGAGACGCAGCTCAAAACGCAACTGGCGAATGCGTTCTTCATATTCCGCTTTTGCCGCGGCCACTTGCGCTTCTGCAATCTCTATCCTTTTGGAGCGCTTGTCTCCAGTTTCGAGAGTCTTCGAGAAGCCAGCAGAGAACTGCTCCTCTCCAACTGTGCCCAGCACTCGTCCTGTTGTGCCGCTGGCGTTAAAAGTCGGAGCGGGACGAACGCCCGCTTGACGCAAGAGGCCATTGGCTTCATCGACTCTCTGCCGAACGGCGGCTACATCTTGATTAGTCTGTTCCGCTCTAATGAGCAGTTCGTCAAAAGGAAGAACCTGCGACCACGCGGGCATGATGCCGCACAGGGTCACGATTCCCAAAATATATGGGGATAGAGACACAACGACCTCCAAATTGAACTTATGAGTTTGGGTTCAATAGCAGGTCAGGCGCGGGGAGGATGGTAGATGGAGGAGGATTCTTGTAAAGGCCTTGCTAGTTCAATTGCAGAAACGATCCTGATTTCTGTTATGCAGGGCGTGAAGGTGACCGGGTTCACGATGACGATATGCGCGCAGCAGCAGAGGCACCCATCGTCGGGCGCGGTTTGCTTCGGACTGCCAGGAGCTTGGGAAATCTCACAACCATCTGGGGACAAGAGCTCGCAGGCGAATAGCTCCACTCCTGTGAGCAGGAGCAGAAGCATTGTTACCAGTCGGAAAAGTGCGAGGCGGCTCACTTGCTTACGAGGCTAACATAGAAGCAGTCTGGCCAATCGGTGCAGCGTCGCAAGTGGATCTAGTGGCCGAGTGCGACCTTGCGGAAGCTGTATGGATCAGCCAAGTACAAGCCTGATAGGCCGAACCGCCACTATATTCATCGGTACAATATCCTGAGTTCCAAATGGACGACCAAAAAGCAAAAGACGCCAGCAGTCCCACAGCCGATATTCCCGGCCCACCATCGAAGGCTGCACCTGGGACTGCCGAAACTCAGAATCAAACCACCAACGCGGGAGAGCCTGTCAATCCAGACATTACGCAGTCCGCACATGAGCAGTCCCGTTTTTCTCGTTTCCTAGTGATGGTCACGTCCAGGCAACCGGCCTTTTGGCAGGCTATCTGCGCTGTCTTCCAAGCCGTTTGCGCCATGGCTCTCGTCGCCAATGCGATCATCCAGTACCCCATTACTTCTGGCCAATTGACCAACGCGACGAAGGCTACTGAAATAGCCAGGACTTCGTTAGAAAGCGTTCAACGTGCCTTTATCGTCCCCAGCACTCCAACGCAAGGACCAAACTCTCATTTCTCTTTGGTGTGGACCAATCAAGGCAACACCACTGCGCGGGGCGTTCAATATCGGCTCAACTCGAAATTGACCAACAGCGTATTGCCCGAAGACTTTCCGTTCTTCGATGAGGGGGATGGGACAATTGGACGCTTGGTTTTGGCTCCTCGAAATGGTGACACTGCTGTAGCTCCCGAGAGAATTACACCTCAAGACCTCGACGATGTGATGAACGAGAAACGATTCCTTTACGTATGGGGTTGGGTCAGGTATCGTGATTTGTTCGCTGAAACAAAGGAACATATCACCATGACCTGTTATCGAATCACGATACAAGGCCAGCCCTTGCTCCAAGGGACCGGCGGTATGACTACCTTCATCGGAAACTCTTCATGCGATAGGAACAATCGACATCGTTGTGCTGACGAGGAATGCAATGGGCAGACCTATGGCGACGGCCTAACGTGGCCCTCAGAAGAAAGCAAGCACTGACTGACCAACGCCCAATTGATGCACCGCCACTTGACACGTACCTCTAGTCGTGGCTACGGTAGGACTATGAATGGACGTCGGCTATTGCCGCTATTGCTCTCCGCCGTCGTATTCATTCTTCAGAGTGGCGATTGTTTTGGAGCCATCATTTCCAACAAGCAATCTCACGACTGTTGCCATAAGGCGCGCTGTAGTCGGCAGAATCCAGATCCGTGCTGCAAGGTCGCCTCGACAATCTCCGTTCAACAGGATCAGGTCAAAGAAAAAACAGTTCTCCCTGCTCTTTCATTCGCTCCGATTCTTCAAGCTTGGACTGTTCCCACAATCCTGCCGTCCTTTGATCTGCTGGTTATCCATACGTCGCTATTCGCGCCTTCGCCGCCCGGACAGTTTGGAAACTTTTCCTTACCCCTCTTAGTCTGATCCTCCCGAGCCGACGTCTTCGCGCCGGAATCCACATCCACTAGCTCGTTGTATTGAGTACGACCCTCTGCGTTTTCGCGCGCGGTCGTTCCGCGATGTCTCGGGAGGTAATTAGTGATTGACCGTATCATCGAGTTTTCACTCAAGAATCGGTTTCTTGTAGTAGCGTTCTATCTCGGTATTGCCGGATGGGGCTATTGGGCTCTCACCCAGAGTCCCGTGGATGCGATCCCCGACTTGAGCGACAACCAAGTCATCGTATTCACCGACTGGACTGGCCGAAGTCCACAGGAAGTCGAAGACCAAGTCACCTATCCGCTTACGGTGAGCCTCCAAGGGCTTCCGGGGGTGCGGGTCGTTCGCTCCAGTTCGGCGTTCGGGTTCTCGATGATCTTCGCGATCTTCGAGGACAATGTTGATCTCTATTTCGCCCGGACGCGCGTTCTGGAGCGCCTCAATTTGGTGAGCAAGCAAATGCCGCCCGGTGTTGTCCCCACACTTGGACCAGATGCGACGGGCGTAGGACATGTTTTTTGGTACACGGTCGAAGGCGCGGGGCACGATCTACGAGAACTGCGTACCTTGCAGGATTGGTTTATTCGCTATCAACTCAACGCGGTGCCTGGCGTCGCGGAAGTGGCGAGTGTCGGGGGAGAAGTCCAGCAGTATCAAATCGACATCGATCCGAGCCGGTTGAGGACATACGGACTACCTCTGAGCCGCGTGGTCGATGCGGTCATGCGCAGCAACCAGAACGTCGGGGGCAATGTTTTGGAATCCAACGGGTCCTGGTCCATCGTGCGCGGCCTGGGACTGATTCAGTCCGTGGCCGACATCGAACGCATTGTCGTCGGCGCGAAGGCGGGAGTACCCATCTATGCGCGCGACGTAGGCACTGTCGGGATCGGTAACGCATTTCGAGTTGCGTCATTGGTCAAAGGAGGGCACGAGGCCGTAGGAGGCGTGGTGGTTGCCCGCTCCGGTGTCAATCCGCGCGAATTGATTGATCGGGTGAAGGCAAAGATTACAGATCTCCAAGCTGGTCTTCCTGCAGGAGTAAAAATCGTTCCGTTCTACGACCGGTCTGAGTTGATCGACAACTCCGTCGATACGCTACGGCACGCGCTTCTTGAAGAGATTCTGCTGGTCACGCTTGCGCACATCATCTTCTTAGCCCATTTCCGTAGCATCCTCATCGTGACGCTGCCTTTGCCGCTCGCTGTGTTGAGTTCGTTTCTGATGCTGTACTACCTGGGCGTCACATCGAACATTATGTCGCTGGCCGGTATCGCCATCGCGATAGGCGTGTTGGTGGACGCGGGTATCGTCGTCACTGAAAACGCCTTCCGTCACTTGGAGCTTTCTGGGATCGATGTACGAGACCGTCGTGCCGTCTGGCAGACCGTATTGACCTCCACCAAGCTTGTCGGACGGCCAATCTTTTTCTCGATGGCAATTATTCTGCTCGCGTTTATCCCCGTCTTCGCCCTAACGGGACAAGAGGGCAAGCTGTTTCACCCTCTGGCATTTGCCAAGACTGCCGCTATGACTGGGGCCACGGTGATTGCCGTGACGCTCGTCCCGGTGCTCTGTACGCTGCTTTTGGGTGGCAAGGTGCATCGGGAACAGGACAATCCGGTCATGCGATTCCTTCAGTGGATTTATCAGCCTGTTCTGCGCTGGGCGCTACGTCACCGAACGGTGACACTCGTCCTCGCTATTTCGCTCTTCGGTGGAGCGCTTTTCCTTGCTACGCGCATTGGGAGCGAGTTTATGCCTCCACTCAACGAAGGGGATTTGATGTTCATGCCCATCGCTGATCCGAGTATTTCTTTGTCAGAGAACATCCAGATCGCCATTCGCCAGGACGCCGTAATCGAAAAGTTTCCTGAAGTGGCTTCGGTCGTTGCGAAAGTTGCGCGCGCCGATACCGCTACTGATCCTGCCGCGCTGAACATGACTGAAACGATCGTGCACTTGAAGCCGCGCGATCAATGGCGGGAGGGGATGACCATAGCGAAGCTCAAATCTGAAATGGACCGCGCGGTCGCGATTCCAGGCGTTGCAAACATTTGGACCATGCCGATCATCAATCGCATTGACATGTTGAGCACAGGTATCCGATCCGAGCTAGGCGTCAAAGTGTTCGGCGCGGATCTCAAGACGCTGGAACAAAAAGCTCGTGAGATTGCGGAAGTTCTGCGGCAAATCCCAGGTGCGCGGGACGTCTATCCCGAACAGGTGACTGGAGCGTTGTACACCGACATTCAGGTCAACCGCGAAGCTGCGGCGCGATACGGCATTTCAGTCGGAGCCATCCAAGATGTCGTTGAGACTGCGATTGGGGAAAGCAACTTAACGACCACCATTGAAGGGCGCAAGCGTTTCCCGGTACGAGTTCGCTACGCGCCGCAGTATCGGAACGATATTCATTCGCTCGCGAGCATCTTGGTCGAAGCCCCGAACGGTGCACAGATCCCATTAGGCAGGTTGGCCACTATCCAGCCGTCGAGCGGGCCAGCCATGATTGGCAGCGAAAACGGACTCCTCGTCGTGGCAGTTCTGCTGAACGTTCGAGATAGAGACATCGGCGGTTTTGTCGAAGAAGCCAAACGGGTCATCCCGCAACGAGTCAACCTACCCGCTGGTTACTACCTGGGTTGGAGCGGGCAATACGAAAACCAGGAGCACGCAAGGAAGCGGCTGGAACTGGTATTCCCCATCGTGCTGGTCGTGATCTACATTCTTCTTTTCTTGACGTACCGCTCGTTCGTTGAAGCGGCGCACGTTTTGATGGCCGTCCCGTTTGCGCTGACGGGCGGTGTTTATCTGCTGTACTTCCTCGGCTACAACTTCAGCGTCGCTGTCTGGGTCGGCTTCATCGCGCTGTTCGGTACGGCTGTTCAGACCGGCATGGTGATGGTGATCTATCTGGAAGACGCGGTGGTGCGCAAACAGCGTGAACAAGGCGCGGCGTTTTCAATCCAACACCTTCGCGAGGCCGTGATCGACGGTGCTCTCTTGCGGCTAAGGCCCAAAGTGATGACGGTTTCGACAATTGTTGCCGGTCTGCTGCCCATCATGTGGAGTCAACGCGTTGGCGCTGAGGTCATTAAACCGCTCGCGACGCCAGTTCTAGGGGGCATGGTTAGTTCGCTGATCCATGTCCTGATTGTTACACCCGTAATCTTTCTGTGGCTGAGAGAACGGGAGTACCGAAAGGCCACATCCAAACAATCCATTTCGACAGAACAAAGGGAGAGTGAATGAAACGATACATTGTCGGCAGCTTACTTGTCTTAGGGGTCTTCCTGATGGCCGCTTGCAAGACAACGGCGGTAGTGCAGACCAAAGAGATTCAAACCCAGCGAGCGGGAGATACGGTGATCGCTCTGCTCAACGAGAAGGGCGAGCTTGCGATGGGAAAGAACCAATACATTCTTGCCTTCCGTTCCGCGAGCAACAACGAACCTATCGATGTCGGTGCGGTCACTCTCGGGGCAGCCATGGCGATGCCAGGAATGGCACCCATGACATCGACCGTCGAACTGGAGCCTGCGGGTGCAAAAGGGCAGTACGCGGTAAAGAGCGATTTTGCCATGAGTGGCGCTTGGAAGTTTGAGGTCCGATGGGACGGTCCGGCGGGCCAGGGTGTGACGTCTTTCAGTACCAACGTGCGGTGACGAACATGAGACTTCGATGGATTGTACTTGCATTAGGGCTCGTCCCGGCATGGGGTCAGCGGACGAGCCCGATTTTAGATCCGGTTTCTGGAAAGACGGCGGATGACTTGGTTGCGCTTGCGCTGACCCAGAATGGTGAGTTACTTGCGGGAAGGGAGCTAGTCAAGGCAGCCTATGGCAATATCACGCAGGCGGGTTTGAAGGCGAATCCGTCGCTGGATTCAAGCGAATCAAGGCAGCTTACCGGCTCCATGAGTACCTTCATGGTCGGAGCCTCTCTACCATTAGAGCTATACCACCGCAGAGAGCGACGAGTCGAAGTGGCCCAGGGCGTTGCAGTCGCGACAGGGGCGGAGCAGGCAAATCGCGAGCGCTTGCTTCGCGGTGAGGTGGAAGCGAAGTTCGGTGCGGTGTTGGCCTCCATTCGTAACTTGCAGGTCGTGGAGGAGCTGCTGGACCTTAACCGTAAGGCTCTGGAACTCACGCAGACGAGGGCGGACCAAGGTGCGACTCCGCCGTTGGATGCAAACCTCCTTCGGGTGGAGGTGAACCGCATCGACGCTCAGCGAGTGGAGATGGAAGCGAAGGCGGGAATAGATCTGCTGGAGCTGAAAAGTCTGCTCGGCATGCGTCCCGACGAAGACCTTCGCCTAAAAGGGTCGCTGGATTTGGTTCCCGAGGGCAGAGGGCTTGAATCCAGCCTTGAGGTGAGGCCAGATTTAGTCTCGATCCGAGCCGGAGAGAACGTCGCCGCTGCAAGGCTCCGTCAAGCGGAGACCGAGGCTCGTCCCGATGTCAAAGTTTCAGCCAACTACCAGCGAAGCAACTCCAGTTTCGACTTGAATGGGTTGAACGCGGCGGGCCAAGTCCGGCCCATCCAAGGGGTCTTTCACTTTCTCGCCGTCGGTGTCTCGATCACGCTCCCCGTGCGGAACAAGAATCAGGGGGCCATTGAAGTTGCCGTGGCTCAAGTACAGGAATCCAAGCGGCGTCGCGAATACTCGGAGTTGACCGCTGCTCGCGAAGTAGCCGTTGCGTTGCTGGCCCGCGACAAGGCTCAGGAGGGTTTGAAAATATACCGCGATGGTGTGCGCGGCCAAGCCAGCCAAAATCTCGAAGTGATTCGACGAACATACGAACTCGGTCGCACACAGTTGTTGGATGTCATTGCGGAGCAGCGGCGATTCATAGATATCGAGATGGGGTACACAGACGCGTTGACCCGTCTCTATCAGGCAACGGTGCGCCTACGGACGGTTACAGGAGGCTGGTGATGCAATCTCAAGGAAATGGTCGGTGGGCGTGGGCTGCGGGAATCGCTCTGCTAGTGGCTGGTGCAGTCGGGATCTTTTTGATGGAGCGTGCAACGCCTCCAAAGACCTCCCAACCGGGAAGCATGCCAGCGATGGCGATGCCGAATGTTTCAGCCGAGCCGCCAGCGCAAGTGGCGGAGATTGATGTCATCATCCCAGACAAGGACCTGGATCGACTGCAACTCAAGTTCGCCAAAGTTACGGAGGGATTGGTACAGGCCGAAATTCGCGTGCCTGGCACAACGCAACCGAACGCCTATAAGCAGGTCCGCGTAACACCGCTCGTTGGCGGTCTTGTCACGCAAGTAACCGTGGAACTCGGGCAACCTGTCAAGCGAGGGCAAGCGCTCGTGCAGGTATTCAGCCGCGAGCTTGCGGAGGCGCAGGCGTCCTATGTGAGCTTTAACGCAGAACTCGAAGCGGAACATAAGAAGCTAGTCCGCACTCAGGAGCTAGTTCGACTGGGAGCCGCGAGTCGCCAGGAGATGGAAGAGGTCGAAGCCACTCACTTAGCCCATGCAGCACACGTTGAGGAGGCCCGCCAGCGTCTATTGCTGCTCGGTGTGGACGAGGATAAAGTTGGTCGCCCATCAAACTCAAATATCGCAGTCCCGTCTCCTCTGGACGGCATAGTAACGGCGCGGGGAGTAAACGTCGGCCAAGTGGTCAGTTCCGGTCAAGATCTGCTGACGGTGACCGACCTTTCCTCCATTTGGATCGAAGCGAGCCTCTTTGAGAATGACTTCGGTGCCGTTCGAGTTGGATCTCGCGCGACGATTTCCACTGCGGCCTATGCTGGCCGAGAATACCGGGGAACGGTTGAGTACATCGACCCCCAGGTTGATCCTCAGACTCGAACTGCCAAGGTGCGAATCGCGGTAGACAACCCAGGACTCTCGCTCAGGCTCGGGATGTACATGGACGTGCTGTTCACGAGCTCGGCTGGAGCCCGCGTGCCCATCGTCCCTAAGCAGGCCGTCCAATTGATCGGTCCGGCGAGTGTCGTTTACGTTCCGGTCGAAGGGGAACCTGGGCGCTTCCTTCAGCGAGCCGTGAAGACCGGACAGGAAACGTCCGGCGGAATCGTTGTGCTGGAGGGATTGAAGCCCGGCGAGACGGTAGTGGCGGAGGGAAGCTTCCTGATCCGCGCAGAAGCTGTCAGGCAGCATCCCTGAACCGGGGTGGTGCGCATACGTGTCGAAAATCCTCGGGACCAGTACTTCGACGTGCCCTATAGACTATATACATATATATTTAATATCGTCGCCGCGCGGATTGAACTGAGGAATCCAGGTGAAAAGAGAGAATGTGACGCAACACGCCGCAGCCACGACCCTTGAGGCCCTCGCTGAGGAGACTCTGGAACTCCAACGGGAACTCCAACGACTTCTCGACGCGTATCCAGAGGAACACTTACTGGACGGCGAGCGGCGGATTCAAGACCGCATTCTTTCCCCGGATTGGCGTCCCGACGTTGGCACCGACCATGGTCCATTTGGCCGACGTTATTGGGAGTGGGCGGAGTGGGCGGCATGCTTTAGGGATTACATCAAGAGGCTAGGGTGGCATTTTCTGCTAACTGAGGAATCTAATGTGCGCTTCCAGCGGCTGCCATTGAATGACGTTCGGATACGACCAGCAGCTGAACTTTTGGAATCGCTTGGTCTTCAGGCGGCCATGCTTCGGCGATGGAGCCTCGATTTGGGCCCTAAAGCTGGTAAGTCCGAGGGCGAGCGCTCAGTCCTAAAGCGGCAACCTCGCTCCGTGGAGAAGGCGCGCCAGAAGATTCTTCGCGAAGTCGAGCAGTTCAAGGGGTTGCAGCTGTCTCATTTAGAGATTTGCAAGCGTCTCGACGACAACAAGATTGACACTCCGAGGGGAACAAAATGGAGTCACCTCGGTTGGGAAGCCGCTTATAAATCTAGTGAATTTCGTGCGGCTGTCCATCGGTGGCTGTCTGGGATACTCGCCAACTAGGTTCGACTTACGGGACTTACGAATTGGAGTCTTTCTCTCAAGTCTTTTTGCCCTGTTTTCAACGTTTCCCCCTTACGCTGACTTACCGTAAGGGATTCTTGGTCTCGCAGGTCCTAACTTAGTGCCAGCGATATGCAGGTACAACAGTCAACTACTATCAACACAAAGTGGGTCAGCGAAAGCGAATACGCCCGACTTCACGGACTGTCCCGTCAGACCCTGACCAACTGGCGTTGGCGCGACCGGAAAGAGGGACGCAAGGACGCTGCGCCTGGCTTTCCCGAATACAAACGTTTTGGGCGGGCCGTTCGATACCGGATTGAGCTGGAAGGTTGCTGAGGCCTTCCGCATGTGCCTGAACACGAAACGCGAAAAGTACTGCCACGGCGTGCTGTGGTTATGGTTTGCTTTGACATGTTAAGTCGCCCCTTCAAAGCGTGCAGGGATCAACCGAGGGCCGCGTGAATACCGCCACTCCGAAACCAAACGGAGAGGCGTGTGCGCTGGGGGATGTGGAGCTCGAAGACATTTTCGTGGGCTCGCTCATGGCTCACGGGCTGAAGAGCTACGAGCTGATTGCGGCTATCGTCGATAGGTCAACTTTCATCACGGACCGCAACCGCATCATATTCGGTGCTATTCAAATTCTCGCGGCCGAAGGCGAGTTTGGACTTTCGACCGTTGCTGATCGACTATATACGACGGGCGAAGTGGCCCGTATCGGAGGCTTCGGGACACTCAATGACATACACGGCAAGGCGCTAGGCCCCGATCTAGTGGCATTTGCGCAAACTCTTGCGAAGAAAGCACGGCAGCGACAGGCGTTGGCGCTCGTGGAGAAGATTTCCCGCACGATCGAGGTGGGCGATCTTCTTTCCACTACTGATATCGAAGCGCTTCACGAGCTAGTTTCGCCTCAAGTAGGAGGGGGGCTCCCCATTGAGGCTTTACCGGCAGTGGGCGCGACGCAGGAGGCTGTCAGCTACATCATTGACCCGGAGCTACCCTTGGGGGCCCTTGTTGGGTTTACAGGCAACTCTGGATGCGGCAAATCAACCGTGGTGACGGCTATGATCCGGGTAGCCAATGCAGCCGGTATTCCCGCTCTGGTATTGGATCGTGAGAATCCCCGTGCCGTTGTCTATGATCGGATGAATCGCCTCGGTTTGATCGATGGCCCGCTAGTCCGCTGGGCAGGTGGATGGCTGGAGGAGGTGCCGGGGCCCGATTCTTCAATTGTGCGCGAATGGGTGCGTCGCTGTGAGCCAAAGCCGCTCGTCGTGGTCGACAGTCTCGTTGCCTTCATGGGCGGCGATGAAAATAGCGCCACCGAGATGCGCGCTTTCATGAATCACCTACGCCGATTGGCGGACATGGGCGCGACTGTAGCTCTGATCCACCACGACGGAAAGTCGGAAAGCTCCGTCGATTACAGGGGCAGTTCCGATTTCAAGGCGGCACTTGACCAAGCTTTCCACGTAACTAACAATGGCGCGGACGGTCGGTTGGATCGCCTACGCCTCCGGCCCTTCAAGAGCCGATATGGGCTTGCGCGCGACGTCTTGTACCTTTACGCCGATGGCCGCATGGTCAAGGATGATCGTGCCGAGGCACCGGTAATCACTTTGGCCGAACAAATGGCCAGCACCCTCCGGTCGAACCCAGGCGCGACGCAACGCACCTTGGATAAATTGATTTTGAAAGCCGGTATTAACCGAGCTAGGGCACGGCAATGGCTGAACGACGGTGTACTTTCGGGTCTCGTTCGTCGCGAAAAAGGGGCCAAGAAATCATTTCATTATTACCTCAAGATGGGTGATGAAGAGTGATGCGCTGTATCCTTCTCCATGCTCTGCGGGCGCACTTGACGGCGCATCGACACGTTCTGTGGCTGAAATCTCGTCATGCGAAGCTAAGTAACTGATTCATCTGAGTGCGCCAGTGCGCCGCGGACTTCCAGCGCACTCGGCGCATTGGTGCAAGGTACGACATGCGCCAGTGCGCCCCCCCTATAGGGGGGCGCAACTTGGCGCACCCTCGGCACTGAGGCACAAGTTCAAACCAGAGATCCTAATACTCTTGTGTAGTGAGCCGACACGGCGTTGGTAACAGGGCGCAGTGACTCGACCACTAGCGGCGCTGAGATATAGCCCCGTGAGACGTCGCCTGCCATGGAATGCCCCATAAGCATCCGCGCTTGGTCCGGTGAGGCACCAAGTTCGGCCAGCGTCGTCCGAAAGGTATGGCGCAGGCGGTGCGCCGGGCCGACGCCTTCGTTGGGGTTCTTTACGTCAACCAGGTGGCCGCCATCGATGACGGGGGAAGGGAACACCCACTGACTGGGTGGGACGTCAGGACTCCCCTGGTATTGCGCGAGCAGTTCGGCCAGGGTGTCCGACATTGGCACGCTGTATGGTCTGTCGCCCTTTGTGACTGAGAATCGAATCACTCTTTTGCTCAGGTCTACATCGGTCCATCGCAACGCTTCAATCGACCCCTTGCGAGCGCCGGTCAACAGCGCAGTGAGCCACCACGCCCTCTTGATTGGACCTAAGGTGCTCACGCCCTTCTGTACTTCCTTGCCGCCCTTTGGCTTTTCCGTTGCGCTCCACCACGCGCGAAGTTCGTCGGGTGAGTATGCCCAATCGCGAGCCGGAATAACGTGGATTTCTGCAACCTTGCGCGGCCAGTCGGGAAGGTCCAGATGAGTTCTGTCTTTACTCCAGCGATACACAGCCGCCACTAGGCGCATCACTTGGTTACAAGTTGCGGGGCCATGCTTCGCCGTCAACATCTGATGTAGAGCGGCGATTCCTGGACGGTCTGCCCCAATACGTTCCAAAGTTCGATCCTTCCAATGATCGAGATACTTAGTTAGGTTGTAGCGCGCTAGTTTCTCGGTTATCGGAGCCATCTTCTTCATGGAGAGCCGATTTTGGATGTATGCTTCGACCGCGATGCTCAGGGTGACACCGCCTGAAGTGGTTGGCGGTTTCATCTTCGTCCAAGTCTTCGCAGCTTCGGCCTTGGCGTCCTTCAGCGTGGTCGCCAAAAGCGTTTGCTTTACGAGTTCGCCGAAGACTCTACGCTCCAGTCTGAACGTTTTCGTTTTGACCTGGCAGCGGACGTAGAGCCCTGGCACGCCTTCGACGTTCCATGCGCCGGAGTCGAATGGCAGGGCATCAATAGACTTCTGGTTTGCAGCAACTACTTTCAGACTTCGTGTCGCTTCTGGCTTCTGCCTGATTGAAACCACCTTCATCTGCGTCCGCTCCTGTCGCCGGGAACCCGTTTGGAGAACCTACTGATGCTTCCTCAATAGGTTCGTCAGGGGGTACTCTGCGGGGTACTTATTGCCCCGAAATGGCCCGGTAGACGCAAGTATAGCCAAGACTCTAAGTAGTTGATAGTGAAAACAGTAAACTTAGCGGAGGGTATGTCCAGTGAGCAGACTTGTCTTGACTCTTAATCATTAGGTTGTAGGTTCGATTCCTACCGCGCTCACCACTCAAAATAAAGGACTTACAAATCACTGAATTGCGGTGATTTGCTTGAATACAGGGACTACCTCCTGAATCCTCTCCTTTTTGACGGAGAGTGACGCCTGCGACGGCACGATAGCTGTTTTCCGTACAGAGTTCATCGTCTCCCTCTCATCCGGTCTATCCAAACGTAAATGAGAAGGCTTCAACGCCGGGATCGAGGAACTCGATCTCAAAGCTCCGGTCTCGTACTCGCTCCTGCTGTCGTATCAGCTGGTAGAGTCTCGGCTTCCGGACTTCGCCGGACCCATCGGGGCCAGAATCGACTCCGTGATTGTCACCCGGTGCAGCACCATCCAAAGTCACCCTGAAGCGAACTGCGCGACCGCTCCTTGTCGGGCCTAACACCATGTGCAAATCGCGTGAATGGAACCGGAACAAGATCCTCCCGGGCACAGATTCGAGAATGCCACTTTCAGCACTGACCTTCCATGATCCGCGCAGGCCCCATTGGTTGAGCCCAAACTTCGCGGGTGGACTGTAGATTTTTCCTGAATTGCGAGCTATCCGCTCTGGTGACGCGAAGTTCTCCGCGCGAGAATAGCCGACGTAGGTGACTTTCCCGCAGGACTTGAAAAGCCACACCCGTGAACAATTGTTCTGTTTTGGGCCAGACGGTCTATTGCGGCGGCACGACTACACCGTGGACGTTCTTGGCGGTGCGCCTGGCCTCAATTACGCTTCAGAATACCGTGACGTTGACGGAATCATAGTGCCCACAAGGCGCCGAATCTATGCGTATCAAGGTGACTATGAACTCGTGAAAGAGCCCCTTCTGGTGGCGATCGACATGGGTGCGATTAGTCTCAACTGAGCCGGACCCATATATCGATCAAAGCGTCGTTCACCCCGTGCGAAAGGTTCTATACGCAATGTCCCTCGTCCGCTCTGATCGTCTGAATCAACGGTCAACAAGTGTCTAAGATCGAGGCATGCCTCACATGGCAGAGATCTACACGGAGCGAAGACTGCAGGGGAGGGCCTGTGCCGAAACCAACTGGTTTCGGCAAGCCCTCAGCCCCGCAGCAACTTCCCGCATCCCGACTTCAGGCTCGGGTTCCGTTCGCCTGGTACGAGTGCAGCGTCATCCGCTCAAGGCCAGATGTCGTTCCGGGTTCGAGCCGACAAACCTGAATAGGCAGATTTCCATGGCTTCGCCCTTTGTTAAATGTGACTAGCTTGATTTAGCCAAAAGGGCCATGAGCGGCGCGTCCCTCTGCCCCAACTGCGGTCAGCCGGATTCCTGGTTCAATCCCTGAACGCTGTCGTCGTCGAATTGGCACCACCATCTCCACATCTCCCCAAAATGAGAGGCCTTTGAAGCGCCTATCCGTTACGCTATCCTGGACGGCGAGATCGTGGTCACTTTCCAAGTGTCGGAGGTTTATGTCATGAGGCAGAACAATCGCTCGTTCCTTCTGATGTCGTTGATCGCAGCATCGTTGCTCGTCAGCGTGTTGACGATCGTGCAGGCGCAGAGTCCTGCCGCGCCGGCAGCCAAGGCGACGAACTGGTCTGATCCGGCAACCTGGCCCAACCGCAAGGTGCCCGTCGCAGGCGACAAGGTCATCATCGAGAAAGGCAAGCAAGTAGTTCTCGACGTCACTCCGCCGGCGCTGAACGGTGTGACCATCGAAGGCAAACTCAGCTTCGCCAACACCAAAGACATTGACCTGACCACCGAGTGGATCATGTTGCACGGCGAGTTGGAGATCGGCACGGAAAAAGCCCCGCACACGCGCAAGGCGACCATCACCTTCACCAACAACGTCAAAGACGAAGACATCAGTGGAGTCGGTGGAACGACGGACAAGGTTGACCGCGGCATCATGCTCATGGGCGGAACCCTGAACCTGCACGGTGACCGGACCAACACCTGGACCAAGCTGTCCAGCACGGCCAACGCAGGCGCGACCTCTATACAGGTTCTGAATGCCGCGGGCTGGCGCGTCGGCGACGAGATTGTCCTCGCATCCACGGATTACGATCCCCGGCAGGCAGAGCGGCGAACCATTTCCGCCGTCCGCGGAAACACGATCACGCTCGACAAGAAGCTCGACTACATGCACTTTGGCAAGATCACCTTCGACGTCGATGAACGCGGCGAAGTGGGCAACCTGACGCGCAATATCAAACTGCAGGCGTCGGCCGACGCGGAACAGTCCTACTACGGGGGCCACGTCATGGCCATGGCCGCCAGCAAGATGTTCGTCGAGGGCGTCGAGTTCAATCGCATGGGCCAGAACCTTACGCTCGCGCGGTATCCGATCCACTGGCACCTGATCGGCGATGCAAAAGGACAATACATCAAGAACGCGGCCATCCACGACACCTACAACCGTTGCGTGACCGTGCACGGCACCAATGACCTTCGCGTCGAGAACAACGTTACCTACAATACAGTCGGCCACTGCTTCTTCCTCGAAGACGGGATCGAGCACGGCAACGAATTCATCAAGAACCTGGCAATCCAGACCAAATGTCATACGACGTTGGAATGCGTGCCCACGAATACCGCCGCCAACGGAGAGAGAGGTGCCAACTGGGCGAATCGCGCGGCCTACAGGGAAGAGAGCTTCCACGGGAAGACCCTGCTGCCTTCCGACAACACCGTGGCGTCCTTCTGGATCACCAACCCGGACAATAGCTTTATAGACAATGTGGCGGCCGGTTCCGACGAGAACGGTTTCTGGCTGTCTCTGCCGGAACACCCGCAAGGGAAGTTCAAGGATTCGGAGGTCAGCAAGACCATCTGGCCGAAACGCACTCCGCTGCGCGCATTCAGAGGCAACGTGGCCCATTCCAACTTCGACGGGTTCATGTTCGACCGGAACATCTACGAAGACAACACCTTCGGTCTGGCGACCATCCCTTTCCTGCCGCTGGCAAATCCCGCTGAACTGGATAGCGAGCTGGTGGAGTCGCACTTCGAGAGCTTGACCAGCTACAAGAACCGCAATGGTGGTCTCTGGGGCCGGGGCGACCTCTTCGTATATAGCAACGCGAAATTCGCTGACAATGCCATCGGCATGACGCAGGCCGCTGGCGACCTAGGCAGCTCACGGTTTAATTCACGGTTGGTGGATTCGCTGGTCGTGGGCGAAACCGAAAACATCGGCAACCCCGTAACGCCCGAAGAAAAGGCTTACGGCCGCACCCTGCCGAAACGCCTGATTCCGGATTTTCCGATCCGCGGTTACGAATACTATGATTACCGCGATGATGTGGTGAACACGAAATTCGTGAATTTCCAAGACAACGATCGGAGAAAAACAGGAGCTCTGTCCTTTCTCCTGTACACCAGCGCGGGGCTCAGTACCGGAAGCACCATCAGCGGTGCGAAATTCGCCAACGCCAAGCCGGTCTATTTCCCGAAATTCGATACCAGGTTCGATAATGATAACCGCGGCGGCAACGCATATCGGACCCTGTCCATCCACGACCTGGACGGTTCGGTGACCGGCATCCCCGATTCCCACATCATGCTCCACGACGGCGAGAACGACAGCGTCGTCACGGACAGCACCTGCAAGATCCAGCCGACCTGGAACGCCTCTGTGTGCACAGGGGATGTCGGTCGCCTGAATCTCTCAGATAGTAGAGGAGAACTTGGAGCCAACGTCAATATTGAAACTCGGACCGCTCGGTTCGCTTTGCTCTCTGGGATCGGTGGAAATCGTCCCGCTGCTGGTGCCGCCCCGGCCGCTCGTCCTGCTCCAGCCCCTGTGGCTGCTCCGGCCCCTCGTCCTGCTCCGCAGGGGCCCATCGCGCTGGTTCGAAATGGCAAGGAATTCAAGATCTCCGGCAACCAGAGCACCGTGCGTGCCGGCACCGAGATCCTGGTGAAAACCGAAAGACAGCAAGTCAATCTCAGTCTGACCGAAATGGACCAGGGGTCATGGGTCCTATTTGAGCTGCCGGGTTTCACCAAAGCAGCCTCTGGAACGGAACAGCCCAGCATGGACGCATTGCGCAAGGCGAACGCGACGTCGTATTTCAGGAGCGGGGACGCCCTCTGGGTCAAACTGGTGGTGACCAAGGCTCCGTTGCCGATTGTTCGTCCAACGGATCTGCAAGCCAGCATAGCGGTCAGCAGGTAGGCTCCTAAACTGTTACGTGATACTTTATGGTTAGCGGTGCATCAGCGTGCTTTCCATGAACTACGGCCAGTTGACGACAAAGAAGAAGGAACTGGACGGCTACCGTCCGCTGCCCGCCGCGCTTGTCCGCAATCTCGATGAGTGGTTCCGGGTCGAACTGACCTACACC
Organism: Bryobacteraceae bacterium; assembly: GCA_039926185.1. Taxonomy (GTDB): domain Bacteria; phylum Acidobacteriota; class Terriglobia; order Bryobacterales; family Bryobacteraceae; genus Palsa-187. Next base: position 23,549 of record JBDSXJ010000034.1, read on the forward strand.
AGCAACGCGATTGAAGGCAATACCCTCACGCGGCGTGAGACAGCCGCCGTGATCGAGAAGGGTCTAACCGTTGGCGGCAAAAGCCTTCGGGAGCATCTGGAAGCGAGAAACCATTCGCTGGCGATTGACGCCGTGAATACGCTCATCCGAAGAAAACCGTCACAACTCACATCACGGGATGTTCTAGGACTTCACGGGTTAATCCTTCGTGGTGTTGATGATGTCAATGCCGGACGCTACAGAAATGTGCCGGTGCGAATTTCGGGTTCAGCCGTCGTGATGCCAAATCTGATGAAGGTTCCCGATTTGATGCACGAGTTTTTACAATGGCTCACCGCAAAGAATTCCCTGCATCCCGTCGCCTTCGCGGGGGAAGCACACTACCGGCTGGTGACGATTCACCCGTTCGTTGATGGCAACGGGCGCACGGCGCGTCTGCTGATGAACCTTCTGTTGCTCATGCGCGGCTACCCTCCGGCAATCATTCGGACACGTGACCGCTTGGCCTATATTGGCGCACTGGAGCGTGCCCAATTGGGTGGTTCGCGGGGCGACTTCGATGTGCTGGTTGCGAAGGCGGCGGAAAGATCACTCGACATCTACTTGAAAGCTGCGCGTGGCGAGTCAGCCGTGGCAGAACCGGATGCCGCCGGCCTCTTAAAGATTGGTGCGCTCGCAAAGGCCGTTGGCGTCACCGTACCAACGGTTCGATACTGGACTTCGGAAGGACTGCTGGAAGTAGCAGATGTGACCGCATCGGGTTACCAACTTTTTGCGCCGGACATGGTGCAGCGTTGCGCGGTCATTCAGAAACTCAAGGAACAGCGGCTTACTCTGGCCGAAATCAAGCAACGTCTCGGATGATGCAGACGCTCATGGCGAGGCAAATCAAGGGTTAGCGTACGCGGTCTGGCCAAAATGGACCAGGGGTCATGGGTCCTATTTGAGCTGCCGGGTTTCACCAAAGCAGCCTCCGGGAACGGAACAGCCGAGCATGGACGCATTGCGCAAGGCGAACGCGACGTCTTATTTCAGGGGCGGCGATGCCCTCTGGGTCAAACTGGTGGTGACCAAGGCTCCATTGCCGATTGTTCGCCCAACGGATCTGCCAGCGAGTATAGCGGTCAGCAGATAGGATTTGTTTCGCGAACGGAACGAATCCCTCGGTGCAAGCCGTACGACGGATAGTCCGGCCGAGAGCGTCGCGGTGCGCCGAAGGTGCCCGCCGTCTGGAGTTGATACATTTGCAGTCCGGCGAATCACGGGCGCAAACGGCGTTTATGGGGACTTGTCCCTTCTTCGGACCCTGTCAGAGCAGTAGACTGGAGTGGAGATGGCATACTTTCCGGACCTGTCGCCATACGCATATGGGCGGGAAGCGCATCCGAACGTATTTCATATCGGCTGGCTCGACACCAGTCATCCCTTTCCGACTGGTCAAGTGGACGTACGTCTTGTCAAAAAGCTGAAGCGATTTGCAAGAACTCCAGTCGAGCTCTATCGCGGCCATCATCTCTGCAATCTGTGCTCCGAGCCCGCAGGCCTTGTTCAGAAGACATTGCCAAATCGAGTCGTGCTCGACCCAGCCTGTTCGTGGGCCGTCTGGGCGGCGCCAAGAATGGGAAACGGCGAGGTAAGAGTTCAAGGGGAAACAGGTATCCTCGCCGCGCCCGTACTGATCGTTCATTACATCGTGGAGCACGGGTATCTGCCGCCCACCGAGTTCCTCAAGGCAGTGAGTGCCGTAGTCTGAGGATAGAGCCATGAGCTGGGATATCTTCGTGCAGGATCTTCCGCAGTCTGCCAGATCAATTGACGAAATTCCTGAGGACTTTCGACCAGGGTTGATTGGCAGGAAGTCCGACCTCATAAGCGAAATCACAAAGGTAGTTCCATTCGCGGACTTTTCAGACAGATCGTGGGGGCGAATCGATGGGCCGGGGTTTTCGATCGAGGTGAACTTGGGGATTGACGAGGATGTTCAACATTTCGCTTTTCATGTTCGAGGCGACGATATAGCGGCTGCAGTGGTTGTGGATATTCTGGCCTGTCTCCGACTGCGGGCCCTCGATCCTAGCTCCGCGAGCGGCATCTTGGACATGAACAGCGATTACACGGCAAGCATGCAAAAGTGGCGGCTCTACCGTGCCAGCGTCATGAGTCGTTGAACGCAAACGGTTTTCTCTGTTACACGAAGAAATTCCTGACTTGTCGCGCAGGGTGCCGCAAACTGGTACCGGGAGCGCCCGATTCTCATCGGACATCGCCAAAATGTAGAGATTCTAGGCGGCGGATAGTCCGGGGCCGAGAGCGACGCCTTAGCGTCGCGGTACGCCGAAGGTGCCCGCCGTTCAATGAAAGATAGGTGTAAAATTGTCCCTGGCTACCCGTCCTGCGACCCTCGCGGGAGAAAGTAGCGCAACACGGCCGATCACGGAGATTTGACGATGCAAAAACGTTCTTTCTTGCTCCTGTCCTTGCTAGTCCCGGCCTTCGTAGGTCTTGGCGGATATGCCGTTGTTCAAGGGCAACAAAATGGCTCCCCCACGACTGGCGCAAAGCGCTGGTCAGACGCCTCCACCTGGCCCGACAAGAAGGTTCCCGGCAAAGACGCGATGGTGACCATTGACCGGGACATGGACGTCGTCCTCGATGTCAGTCCGGCGGCGCTGCACGGTTTGACGATCAACGGCAAGCTAAGCTTCGCGGATGACAAAGATCTGGAACTGTCCGCCGAGTGGATCATGGTCCACGGCGAACTGGAAATCGGCACCGAATCCAAACCCTTCACTCACAAAGCGACCATCACCTTCACCGACAACATCAAAGGCGAAGATTTCGGCGGCATGGGCGGGAATGACCGCAGTGACCGCGGCATCATGCTCATGGGCGGAACGCTGAACCTGCACGGTCCCGAAAAGAGCACCTGGACGAAGCTCGCCAAAACAGCCGAAGCTGGCAGCGCTTCGATCGAGGTGCTGAACGCCGCTGACTGGAAGGCGGGCGAGGAGATTGTCCTCGCGTCGACGGATTACGATCCCCGGCAGGCAGAGCGCCGCGCGATCACCGCCGTCCATTCCAATACGAACGGGGGCAATTCGATCACGCTCGACAAGAAGCTCGACTACATGCACTTCGGCAAGATCACCTTCGACGTGGATGAACGCGGCGAAGTCGGCTTGCTGACGCGTAATATCAAACTTCAGGCGTCGGCCGACGCGGAACAGTCCTTCTATGGCGGGCACGTCATGGCGATGGCTGGAAGCAAGATGTTCGTCGAGGGCGTCGAGTTCAATCGCATGGGCCAAAACATGACTCTCGCCCGGTATCCGATCCACTGGCATCTAATCGGCGACGCGAAGGGACAGTACATCCGGAACGCCGCGATCCACGACACTTACAACCGCTGCGTGACAGTGCATGGGACCAATCTCTTGCAGGTTGAAAATAATGTGACCTACAACGCCGTCGGTCACTGCTTCTTCCTTGAAGACGGCGCGGAGCACGGGAACCAGTTCGTGCACAACCTGGCCATCCAGATTAAGTGCCATACCTCCAAGCCGTGCGTCCCCACAAACCTGGCCGCAAACGGAGAGAACATGGGAAGTAATTCGCTGAATCGCGCGACTTACAGGGCGGACAGCATGTCCGGCAAGGACACCCTGCTGCCTTCCGACAACACGGTGACGGCTTACTGGATCACCAATCCGGACAATGTCTTCATCGACAACGTGGCGGCGGGTTCGGATGAGAATGGCTTCTGGTGGTCGTTGCCGGAACACCCGATAGGGAAGTTCGAAGGTACGGAGATCAGCAAGAATACCTGGCCGCGTCGAACCAGGATGGCGGCATTCAGGGGCAACGTTGCCCACTCCAACTACGACGGGTTCATGCTAGACCGGAACATCAATCTGGAGGGCGTCTTCGGGTTGGCTGGGCCCTCGCACATTGCGAAGGAAAATCCCGCTGACGAAAACAGCAAGAGCGTGGAATCGCTCCTCGTGGATCTCACGGCTTACAAGAACCGCAATGGCGGCGTCTGGGGCCGCGGCGAGATGCACGTCTTCCGGAATCTGAAGGCGGCGGACAATGCCATCGGGTTCACGAATTCCACGGGTTCCATCGGCGATGACATATTTTGCTCCCGGGTGGTGGATTCGCTGTTCGTGGGCGAAACCGACAACATCGGCAATCCGGTAACGCCGGAAGAAAAGGCCTACGGCCGCAGCCTGCCGAAACGCGGGATTCCGGATTTCCCGATCCGCGCCTACGAATACTACGACTACCGTCATGACATCGTCAACACGACCTTCGTGAATTTCCAGGACAACAAACAGCGCGGAGCAGGCGCACTTTCCTGGCTGTTGTATACGGGCGCCGGGGTGACCACAGAAAACACCGTCACGCGTGCGAAATACATCAATGCCAAGCCCGCGTATTTCCCGAAGATCGACTCCAGGTTCGACAGTGACAACCGGGGTGCCGTGGCGTACCGGAGCTTGGCGATCCACGATCTGGACGGATCGACGACCGGCATTCCTGATTCCTATGTTCTGCTCCACGACGGCGAGAACGACAGCGTCGCCACGGACGACACCTGCGAGATTCATCCCACCTGGAACGCCTCCGTGTGCAAGGCGGATGTCGGGCGCATTGCATTCAGCATCCGGAGGGGTGGAGCCGCCAGGGGTACTGCTCTTGCGCTGAAGGATGTTGCTTTGCGGTCCACTGCGCGTCCGGCTGCGGCTCCTGCGCCGGCGCGGGCGGCTGGTCCTGCACCGGCTCCTCAACAACCCATTACCCTGAGCCGCAATGGCAAGGACTTCAAGATCACGAACAATCAGAGCACTGTGCGCGCCGGTACCGAGATCCGTGTGAAGACCGAACGACCGGAAGTTGCGATCAGCTTGACCGAAATGGCCAAAGACTCATGGGTCGTATTCGAACTGCCGGGTTTCGCCAACGCGACCTCCGGGAAGCAGCAGGACAGCATCGACGCCCTGCGCAAGGCGACCGAGACTTCGTATTTCAAGGGTCCGGATGCCGTCTGGGTGAAACTGGTCATCCCGAACGCCCCCAAGGGCATCGGCATGGATCAGTTCGGCACGGGGGATCAAGCCAGCATTACGGTAAGGCGATAAGCACCTTATTCGCGAACGAAACAAAATCCCGTCAGACCTCTGCGGGAAGATCGTATGGCGCTTTATGCGATAATTCCGCAATGGTTTACATCGCTGCTCGGTTGATTCGTCGTTACCGTGCCGAGTCCGGTGATGCGAACCGCAACGCGGACCGGGGAGATGAACGTCGCGGTGACAGGTGCTTCGGAACCTACACGGATCGTGCAGATTGGATTCAGGCCTTGCGGACCACTTCATTGTCGGCGACCAATTCGTCCAAACCCACCTGACGCGCGTTCTCCGTCTTGTAGGTCTTCATCCGCTGCGCTTCGCCGAACGTCTTGGCTGAAATCCGCATGCCGGTCGTTAGGGCGGTCAGACATCCGTCCAATTCCATACGGAGGGCTGTGCCTCTCGTACGGACACGAGGGTGGGGGCCAGTTCTTGTTGGGAGCTAGAAGGGCTGTATCAAGGCCACCCGCGAGATCTTCTGACCTCGGAACAGGTCTTTCGGCGTGCCTATTCCTGGCACCATGAACATCGGTCGACTGAGTTCCTAGCAGGAACTTTAGAAGTCAAACGAATCTTCTTCAGCGATCATGATTACGGGAGGCCCCCCGGAAGAGATCTTCGCGGCGTGCGCCAACGTTTCTTTGCCGCCTTCCGATTGGGCGCATGCCCCCAGTGCTTCCATGGACGGAAAGTAGACTTCGGCGATGCGGTAAAAATGAGGTGTTCCTTGGGGCGACTGGAGGACCTTCGTCGCCACCAGTCTTGTCTTGCCCCCGAGCTTGGCGACAGCCATCGGGACGTGCTCTTCGCTGTAAACCTTCTCAAACGCCGCGACATCGGTGGGTTGCGGATACGCGACGATCAGTTTCACTGTGCTCATGCTAGTTCTCCATTTGCGGAATATTTTCGAACGGAATCGAACGCAAAACCTACAGCCAAGCCGACAAGGGTTGCCAGCAAGACGACGCCCAGGTGGGAAGTCAAAATGTGCGAGACGTTGAGAATGGGGCAGTGCAGTTCCAATACGCCCGCTCCCGCAAACCCCGTAAAGATTCCGAAGGTGGCTCCGGTGACCATTGGGGACAAGACCGCACCACGTCGCAAAATGAGCCACGCGGGTAGGGATGTGGCAACGGCCACCAGAGTCCCGAACCGAAGGCAGGCCCAGTTGTGAAGCCAGAAGTTACGCTCTTCCTGAACACGGAAGAGCATGAAGATAGCGCCAGCCAGCGCCAGTCCCGCCCAGAGGGGCACGCGATCGGGGAGCACAATGTGCCTGCTGCCTGGGCTCATTTGACTGGCTAAGGAATGAACCAGCAACCCCGTCGCGACGGTAAGAGTTAGCAGGATGGCGGCAGTCTGCCACGGAGCCATGGCCGAAAGTCCGTAGGTCCCTGCTCGAATCGATGCGGCGACAACGATGCTGATGTAGATCACTGCGAGGGTGGCCCAAATCAAGCGACGTGACAGCATGGGGCGCACGGGCTCGAGCGTGGACATCATTCGCAGCTCGATTCGCTCGGTCAATGCGTGAGATAACTCCACTGCGGAGGGAGCTTCCCATAAAACTTGGGCAGCGCGCTGACAGGTTGCGCATCCCTTGAGGTGTTCGTCTGCGTCTGCGGACAGGGCTTTGCCTTCCAGTAGGGCGCTATAGATTTCTTCGCAGTTCATTTCTTTTCCATGCTTTCCATCGCAGAAGTTCCTAACAGTTTTCGCAGGCTCTCATATGCCCTATGTGCCTTTTGTTTCACTGCGCCGACCGTAGAGGATGTGGCACAAGCCACCTCTTCCAAACTCAACCCACCCACCTTTAACAGCGTCAATACTTCTCGCTGCGACTCCGGCAGCCCAGCTACAAGGGCGCTGAAGGAAAGCGACGTCGCCTTGGTTTCGACAGGTTGCGGCTGATCCGGCAAAACATCGACGGCGGTCTCATGCCGGGTCACCCGTTGAACCCGCCGGTACCCGTCTACACGCACCCGTCGGGCGATCGCATACACCCATGGCAAAACTGGTTCGCCTGGCCTGTAGGTGTGACGAACCCGGTGGATCCGCATCCAGGTTTCCTGCAATAAGTCCTCAGATTGCTCTCGCGTCGCAAGCTGCGCACGAAAAAATCTCAGTAATGCCGGACTTATCGTAAGCACCAGGGCAGCCGGAGCCTCTGGATCGGCGCGCTGGTATCGCTCCATCCAGAGATTGAGGTCCGAGGCGACCCTTGGTTGCGGCGAAGCCTCCTGAACCGAACTATCCATCTGACATTGATTCGCCATCCCGCGGGCAGAAGTCACGGTGTTGGGAACTATATTTTCTGCCCTCTCTCTGTAACCGCATTGTCCCCCAAAGAGAGCCCCCGGGAAAGGGACCGTTACTTTCGGGAGGCCGGCAACGAAGAGCATTACGTGGGGCGTACGCAAGCGTCCGAAGGGATTTTCCTTGCCTTCTTCCGCAGCTCCTTGGCGCCCCACGCCAATCATAGTTTCTGCGCCGCGACGCCGAGAATTCGACCGGATTTAGGGTCCTGTAGGAATACGATCACACGCGATCCAGTTTGCCGCGCCGATGCAGGGATGCTGAGCACCAGGTCCTTGGAGTACGCGGTCGCGGAGTCAACCGATCCGACTTTGGTGAGTATCCGCGTAACCGCGACGTGTCCCAGGGTGCGCCCGGCGTTCTCGCCTCTCGATACCTGTGTCTCGGCACGATCGTCAGCGATCGCAACGAACAGTACTGGTGTCGAATTTCTGTTCCCCGGCTCGCCGGCGGGGATTTCAACGTGGGCTGTGATCCGATTGCCGTCGCGCACCGCGTTTGAGATCGCGATCGGTATTTTACGATCCTTCTTCGCCCTTTGGATGGCGGAGGAGGCAGCTCGCGTGTCACTACCTACAACCCCGAAGTGCCCATCCACCACCAGTTGGGGCGTATAAACACCGTCGAGATTGTATTTCTCCGTGTACTCTCTCTGACGCGCCGTGTATTGCGCCGAGGAAAATGGATCCTTCCACCCCAGCCGATCCCAGTAGTCCACGTGTTCGCTGAGGACGATCAAGTCCACGCCCTCGATGGGTTGCTTGCGATCAAACGCCTGCAGTACCTGATCCGCTGGCGGACAACTGGAGCAGCCCTCTGAAGTAAACAGCTCCAGAAGAACGGGAGTGCGTTGAAGGGGCAGGTCTGTGGCGCCGCACAGCAACGCCCCGGCGAACGCGAGCGGGGCAATATCTTTGAATCTGGACATGAGTTCCTTTCGAGGTAGGGACGAGCTCCCGAAATGACCTCACCCTGTCATTCGCGGCGCGGGCAAGGAAGTTACGAAGCCTCTCAAAAGCAGTGCACCGTAACTTATGCCTCAGTGCTAGCGAACTACCTTCATCGAAGTAAATCTTTGGAGGTGTGAATTGAAACGTGTCCTATTTTTCTTGTCGCTACTGACGGCAACCATTTCCCTCGCAAGTGCGGCGACGCCGGCGGTTGGTGAAAAAGCTCCCGACTTCACCTTATCCACGGTCAAGCAGGCGAAAGTCCGGTTGGCGGATATCACAGCGAAGAGCGATGTTGTGCTGGTGGTCCTGCGAGGCTATCCCGGCTATCAGTGCCCCTATTGCAATCGCCAGGCTCAGGATTTCATCAAAAATGCTGCCGGGTTCGCAGCCGCGGGGCTGCATGTTGTGATGATCTACCCGGGTCCGCCGCAAGACCTGGATGGAAAGGCGAACGAGTTCCTGGAGAACAAGAACTTCCCCAGTGATTTCGATTTATTGCTGGATCCTGGCTATGAGTTCACCAATCTGTACGACCTGCGCTGGAACGCTCCCCAGGAGACAGCGTATCCATCGACCTTCCTCTTGGATCGTCAAGGGAAGATCTTCTTCCGCACGATCTCGAAAGAACACGCAGGGCGGACAACAGCAGCAGAGATTCTGGATGCGATGAAAAAGCGCAAACGCTAATCGATGTGATTCGCCAGCTCGTCGCGTTGCGGGCTGCCTCCCATATAAGTGGATGCGGCCCCTAGCGCGACCCCAATGAGTGAAGTGATCAACAGTGCGCTCCAGTGCCAGGCGACGATGTGAAGAAGATTCAGATTTGGGCAGCTGATTTCGCGCACCGCCAAGCCCGTTAGTCCCGCGAGTAAGCCTACCGTCGCTCCCATGGTTTTGGGCAACGCCGAGGCACTTCGATGCAGTAGTCCACAGAACAAGAGTCCAGCAGCTGCTGCATAAGCGATCGCATTTTGCAGGCAGGCCATTCCAGTACTCACGAACGTCTCTTCAGGCGCCACTTGGAACAGCATCGCCATGATGAGCAGTAGCGCAGCGACGGTCGCCAACGGCAACCCGTTGGGCGGCATCGAATACTTACTCGCGGGCACCATTAACCGGACCGAAAAAACTGAGAGTACAGAACCACACACCGCCAGGCTGAGAAATACTACCAGTCGCTGCGCGGTCGTCAAGGCGCTCCATCCGGCGGTGCCTTCCCGAATCGCACCCATGCCGATCAAGGGAACTAGAATCATGACGCACCCCACCTGGAACAGCGGGATAGCGGCTAGAGGCCTTACTGGCTGCAGATGGAAGGAAAGCGCCGCCTGAATCCGCGTGAGCCTTTGCTCCGGCACCTCGAGGGGCAAGGCATCGGCTGGCAGAGCAGCAAGATTTCGATCTAGATTGTCGCGATTCAAAGTCGCCTCAGTACAACATTCGCGGCGCCACGTCGAGAAGTCACGCCCTGCAAAGGTTGGACGGAAGTTTTTCGTAACCTTAGTGCTCCTGCCAGCGAAAGAACCAGCAGATGAACTTCCTGCGCTTCATGCCGCTTGTATTCACTTTTGCATCACTTCTGCACGGAGCGCGGCTCGATCCCGTGCGTTGGACTCTGTTGTCTGATACTGTCGCCAACCCTCCGGGCTCGACCGTCGTGCTTCGCTTGACCGCGACGATCGAGCCCACCTGGCATCTTTATTCCCTGACCAACTCCGACCAGGGACCGTTTCCTACAACCGTCGAATTCGCCGATGCAGGCGTCACTAAAACCCGCATTTTTCAACCCACGCCGCAACATCGTATTGATCGAGCTCTAGGCTTGGATGCCGAGATCTTCGAGGACAAGGTTGTTGTTTTCATTCTCGCGAGCTTGAACCAGAACTTGAAGCAAGGCGCTCACGATCTTACGGTGAAGGTACGTTATTCGGTCTGCGACGATCGCCGGTGTCTCCCCCCTCGCGAAAAAATCGCATCGATGCAAGTGACAATCGATTCGAAAGCGCCGTTCCCTCCTAATCTTCGGCTGCCAGCGGGATATGAACTGGTGCGGGCAGACGCATCTTCGCCACACGCAACCCGTGCCGCACTACCTTACGTAACTGGTATCGCAATCGCACTTCTTGTATGCGGGGCTTTCATAGCCCTCTTTTTCGGGATGCGAATTACGAAAGAAGATCTGTTTCGACAATCGTCGAGCAGTCAGGAGCAGTCTCGACCGTAACTTTGGTTGAGCTCGCATCGAACTATGGGACGCAGGCTGATGGGTCTGCAAATTGTCGCGAGAAGAAACAAGGAGACTCTATGAAAACCAAGATTCAGACTGCAATCGCTGTCGGCGCTATCGCACTAGGATTGGGTGTCGCACCCGTGATGGCCCAGGACAAGATGAAGATGTCCAAGATGTCCGACTCGGACAAAATGATGGCCATGGACAAAATGTCCAAGGAAGAAAAGGCCATGATGTTCGACAAAATGTCGGACAAAAGCAAGGACATGGCGACCAAGATGGCCGGGCATGACATGGCGAAGATGAGCGCCAAGGATCGCATGATGGCGACCGACAAGATGTCGATGGACGACAAGGCGATGATGTACGACAAGATGGTCGCCGGCAAGCATCTGGACAAGAAGGAAATGGAAATGATGGACAAGGCCGCGATGGAAAAGATGGTTATGGAAAAAGACAAAATGGACAAGATGAAGAAGTAAAGGCGCCCCCATGAAACGTCTGGAAGAGAAACACCCGCTGGCGATTCGATGGCTGCATTGGATTAATTTTCCGTTGCTCTTCCTAATGATGTGGAGTGGGCTTCTGGTGTATTGGGCAAACGACGTGTACAGGGTGGGTTGGCACGAAACCACCCTGTTCGCGTTCTTTCCAGAGGGCTTCTATAAAGCTCTGAACGTTCCGCAGCGGCTGGCAGAAGGTATGTCGTTGCATTTTTTCTTCATGTGGCTCTTCGTCTTGAACGGAGCGGCCTATGTTTTGTATCTGGCGATCTCCGGCGAATGGCGTCATTTGCTGCCGGACCGCAACTCCATTCGCGACGCCGGCCTGGTGATGCTTCATGACCTGCATTTGCGGAAAACCGCACCGCCGCAAGGGCTTTACAACGGCGCGCAGAGAATTGCTTATACCAGTGTGATCGTTATGGCAATTGGCAACGTGGTGACGGGCCTCGCGATCTACAAGCCCGCGCAATTGGGCTGGTTGGCAACACTTCTGGGCGGCTACCAGATGGCCCGCTGGGAACACTTCTGGCTGATGATTGCTCTGGTTGGTTTCTTCTTTGTCCATATCGCACAGGTGTTGCGTGCGGGTTGGGATAACTTCCGATCGATGGTTGCTGGCTATTCCTTGGTAGAGACGGGAGACAGAAATGAATAGCGTCGAACGTCAGGCAACCATTCGAAGCCGGCGCGCTTTCCTCACCATGGGTGCAGGCGCGGTCGCGGCGTATGGCGGCTGGACTTGGCTTCGCTCCAGACCCCAGGAAGGCGGCGTGCCGTGGCCTATTCGGAACGTTTTGCGCGTTAACGAAAAGGTGGCTGGCGCCTATTTAAGCGACGGCCATTTAGCCCCCACCTTCAACGAAGAACAGGTCAACAGCGAATTGCGAGTGAATGGGGATGTCGGCATGGGTGATGACTTTGACCCCAAAGCGTGGCATCTCAACGTACAGATCCCACAGGCGGAGCCGCTGCAGATCACGCTGGATCAGATCCGGGCGTTGCCTAAGTTTGAGCAAACTACTCAACTAAATTGCATTGAGGGTTGGACGGCCATCGCCCATTGGGGCGGCGCTCGGTTCTCAGACTTCACAGCGAAATTCGCGCCAAGCGAAAGCAACGCGACCTACGTATCCATGCAGACTCCCGATAAAAAATATTTTGTCGGTCTGGACGCGGCAAGTGCTCTGCATCCGCAAACACTCCTCTGTTACGAGCTCAATGGGGAAATGCTTCCCTATGAGCATGGCGCCCCGCTTCGTTTGGTGATCCCCGTGAAGTACGGCGTGAAAAAGATCAAGCGTATCGGCACCATTAAATACCTGCAGGATCGCCCTGAAGATTATTGGGCCAATGAAGGTTATGACTGGTTCGCAGGACTTTGAAGGGGGATCCAAAAACCGATGAACGCGAAACTTATGCTGTCCGTGACAACGTGCATTCTCGCACTCGGATGCCAGGCTCAGGATCTATCGTATTCCCTGCTTGATTCGCCCGATTCGAAACCTGCGCCGCGAGTCGACGGTGCAATCACCTATGATCCTGTCGATCAGCAAGTCCTTCTGTTTGGCGGCCGGGACGGGATCTCAAGAAGCGATTTGTGGTCGTATTCGTTATTGCAAAAGCGATGGGTAGAAATTCAATCTTCCGGTGCGCCCCCACCAGCACGATTTGGTCACACCGTCGTATTCGATGCGCGTCGTCGGCGTTTAGTAGTTTTTGGCGGTCAAGCGAGCGGCTTCTTCAGCGATGTCTGGGCCCTCGATATCGCGTCAAAATCCTGGACTCGTCTCAGCGTTGACGGAGCTGGCCCCAGCCGGAGGTACGGGCATTCCGCCATCTATGACACTGCTCGGGACCGCATGGTGATCTCCCATGGCTTCACCAACTCTGGAAGGTTCGACGATACTTGGGCCTTTGACTTTGCGACCAACTCCTGGCGAGACATCAGTCCCGCTGGAACCAGACCGCTTCGCCGCTGTCTTCATCACGCCTCCTACGACGAAGGTCGCGGGCGAATGTACCTCTACGGAGGCTGTTCCAGCGGATTCGGACCGTGCCCACAGGGTGACTTATGGTCTTTCGATCTGGCGCTGAATCGCTGGACGCAGTTGACGCCCCAAAACAGTCCACCTCCGCGTCAGCAATATGGCATGGCTTTCGATGCGATGCGGGACAAGCTGATTGTGTTCGGTGGGGATGGGAACGGGCTGCTCAGCGATACGTGGGAGTTCGATCCCGGTTCTGGCGTATGGCAGCCGACTGCGATCACCGGAGCACCGCCGGTCGCTCGCAATCGGCAGGAATCAGTTTACGCGTCCGACCGAGGTGTGATCTTCTCCTTCGGCGGGTCCACCGAATCGGAGTTGACGAACGAGCTCTGGTCTTTGGAGCCAAGCGTGCGGAGCGCTTCGCCTAAGATCTTCCCAGGCGGGATCCTCAACGCCTTTAGCGCTACAGGAGATGCAGTCGCTCCCGGGCAGATTGTGTCCCTTTACGGTGAGGGCCTGGGACCAACAGCAGGGGTTGCGTTCGGGTTCGATCCGCAGACCGGAAAACTGCCAACATCGGGTATCGGCGTATCGGTCACTTGGAACGATATTCTTTCGCCAATCTTTTACGCGCAATCCGGCCAGACGAACGTGCAGGTTCCTTACGAGCTGGAAGGCTCGACGGAGGCGAGATTGCGCCTAACGGTGAATGGACAGGTGACGACGATCACAATGGTCCCGGTGAAACCAACGATGCCTGGTCTGTTCCCGCAGGTTTGGAATCAGGACGGGTCGCTCAACTCGCCCGACAATCCGGCGTCTGTAGGCTCGCTGATCGTGCTCTATGCCACCGGGCAAGGGGTTACAAACCCGAGAAGCCAAACGGGCTCCTATCCTGAAGGCAGTTATCCTGAACCGGTTGCTGCCACGGCATTGAGCATCGGCGGACATGAGGCTAATATCTTGTTCCGAGGACAAGCTCCTGGAACAGCCGGCGTGATGCAAATCAATGCCAGGGTGCCCGAGGAAGTTGCAAGAGGTACCTCTGCACCAATCGTGCTCTCCGTTGGTGGTGCCTCCACACAGTCCGGAATCTTCGTAGCAGTACGATGAAAGATACGCCCTGCTGCGGCGGGCGGCATGCATGGCGGACAACCTTTGAGCTCGGGGACGCCTCTGGACTTCCTGATTCGAGTGGTTGATAGTCGCACTGGGCGCGTGCTTCTGTGCGTTTTTTGATTCAAGTAGTCCTCTGCTCCGTTGCGAATACGGTGTGCCAAAAAACCCTCAGGCGAAAAGGAGGTCGAATATGTTGACACGCAAGGAGAAACTTTTACGAACTGACTCCCGCCAAAACCGAATGGTTTAGGTACGTGCCTGATCCCAATGCCAATACAATCGGTCGACAGATCACGAAATCATCGATCTCCTCCCGAAGCAGAGTTATTATAGGTCTCACCGAATGCTGACGCGATTCCTATTTGCTTTCTGGGCCACGTGCGCCTTCGGCACTGATTTCGTGGGCAACCAAGCTTGTTCTACTTGTCATCGTGCCGTTTTCAACGCCTATGCGCGAACTCCCATGGCGCAAAGCAGCGGGAAAGTGGAATTCATGGATCGCAGGGAGAGCTTCGTCTCGGCTGAATTTCTCGGCGCTCGCGGTTCCTTCTCCTACAAGGTTCGGCCGGACTACAAGTTTGAATTCGCAGAGCTTGGGCCCGTCAATGCGGGTAAGCCCCCGCTGGTCGGACTCCGCGACTTAGCGTTCTTCGTTGGGAGCGGCGCTGCGGCCCGCACCTTTCTGATCGAATCTGGAGGCTTCCTTTTTGAGTCGCCCGCCACTTACTATCGCCGCTCTAATTCATGGAACGCGTCACCGGGTTTCGAGAGTCTCAATTATCCCTACCTGAACCGCCCCATCGTGCCCGGATGTTTACAGTGTCACGCCAGCGGCATTCAGGCGAAGTCGGGCACGCTAAACGGTTATGAGGCGACGCCATTTCTCGAAAACGGCGTCGCATGCGAACGGTGTCATGGTGCTGGCGGCGATCATGTCGCCTACTTTGGCGACTCCCGACGGACTACACCTATGCCAGCAGCAGCGAAGATGGTAAATCCCGCAAAACTCGCTCCCCCGGCGCGCGACAGTATTTGCGCGCAGTGTCACTTGTCAGGGGACGTGCGCGTGCCGAAAGCGGGAAAACAAGATGGCCAGACCCTGACGCCAGGGGAGCTTCTCTCTGATCTCCTCACCGTGTTCTTACGCCGTAGCTCGCCCGCGGAGGTGAGAGTGACCAGCCACGTTGAAAATTTAGCGCAGAGTGCCTGCAAACGGGCCAGCGGCGATAAATTGTGGTGTGCGACCTGCCACGATCCGCACACGACGCCCGAACCCGCTACTGCTGCGGCTTACTTCCGCGGCAAGTGTCTTTCCTGCCACCAGGTTCGGGACTGTAGCGGATCCCAACAGACCAGGCGAGCCAATGGTGACAACTGTACGGCCTGCCATATGCCGCGTGGCCCGGCGAGCGACGTGGAACACGTGGTCTTCACGGATCATTCGATCCGCCGTAAACCGGCAAGCCCCGTTTCGTCGAGATCCACTTCACCGGCCGCCTCGGAACTCGTGCCTTATCCTTCTTACACGACAACAATACGTGACCTCTCGTTGGCCTATGCTGCGGTCGCTCTGCGGGACCGCAACGACATCGATCGCCAACGTGCTTTTGCGTTGCTAAAACAGGCCGCCGAGCAGGGCACTGCCGATCCAACGGCCCTCGTGTATCTTGCCGAGTTTTATCGCGACGACAAAGACGACGCCCACGCACTTCCTATCTACGAGCAGGTCTGGCGTATGGACCGGACTCAGTACGCGGCTGCCGCAGCCCTGGGAGCCTATCAAATGCAGCGCGGCAATACCGCCGGAGCGATTGAGTTTTGGAAAGCGGCCTTGGCATCGAACCCCGCAATGACGCTAGTGCGAGTGAATCTCGCTGCCGCTTTGCTTCGCACTGGGCAGGTAGACGAAGCAAAGGCAATGCTGCAGAAAGCTCTTGAACTGAATCCCATATCCCCGGAAGCGAGAGAGTTGTTAGACCGCATTCCGGGGACCTCTAATTGATCTAACGAAGCGCTCTATCTTGCGTTGAGAGTGCGTAGCGCCTGTTCCGCTGCAGCGCGAACACTGGAATCCAGCGATTGCGCGGCGGTAGACAAATGTTGCATCGCACCCGCGCGATCTCCGAGGTTCGCGAGAACCATTCCCAGCTGAACCCGCGCGCGCCCATTCTCAGGCTGTAGGCGAAGGGCCTCAGACAACTCTCCCCTCGCGCCGGAAAGATCGCCTTTCGCGGCGAGGAGCCCGCCCCAAAGTTCATGGCCGTCGGCCGAGCTGGGATTGTTCTGGACCGCCAGTTTGGCTTGTGTCTCCGCCTCCGTCAGACGATTCATGTCTGCCAGCACATGCGCGTAGACGATCCGGGCCTCGGCGTAGTTGGGCTTCGATCGCAGACTCTGCTCCAGTTGGTAACTCGCCTCGGAGGTGTCGCCCTGCGACGCCAGCAAGCGGGCCAGCGTCAAGCGCCACTCCGCAACACCGGGCTGGATTCGGATCGCAGCTCGGAATTCGTTTTCCGCCCCGGCCTGGTCTCCCGTGCCCAACAACAGTAAGCCGAGGTTGTTGTGTAACTCTGGAACCTCGGGATCAAGGCCGATGCCTTTCTCGAGCGCCGCTCGCGCTTCCATAGCTTTGTTCTGTTGCCACAACGTCCAGCCGAGCCTCCCCCAGGCCCGAACGTCGTCCGGCGCCAGTTCGGTGGCGCGACGCAGTTTCGCTTCGGCCAGCGCCCATTGTCCCGTCTGCATCAACGCATCTCCCCATTCGATCAGCCGCGGCCCCGACTGGGGATCACGCTTCGCCGCCTGCTCGAAAAACTGGATCGCCAACGCTGTATTTCCCGCCGCGAGGTAGCCCTCCGCCAGCTCCGCATAGTAGGCCGGTTGATTGGGACGATACTTTTCGATCAGCCTGGCCAGTTGCGGCAGGCCCTTTGTCAGATTGGCCTGTTCGCGGACTTGTGCGACGGCGATCGTCAGTTCGTTGTCCGCAGTGGTGGGGAGCTTCGCCGGATAGTAGGGAACCACTTCTCCCCGGTATGAATCGGCTCCCGTGTCGGCCCGTTCGTTTTTTTTCGCCAGTAAGTCTCCAGCCGGTGGCCGCTTCGTGATCAGATGCTCCGTCATCACCACATGGATCGCGTCGTCGGTGCGGCGCTTGGGCATGTGGCAGCTCACGCAGTTGGCTCCGGCCTTGTGCGAGGTTAAGGCCTTCACATCCGACTGGTGGCAATTGAGGCAAACCTGGTTATATTGGGTGGTCGCCTGCTCCGCGCGGGGAACATCGTGAGGATTGTGGCATGTGGTACAGCCAAGCTTGCCCTCGCTCTTTAGAAAACATTCCGACGCGCGGAGCCTGTAAGCCCCCTGCGCGATTTCAAAGTTTTCCAGGTTCCCTTTCTCGCGATCGAAAGCCACCCTGTAGTCGCCCAAAGGTTGACCCGGCACATAGGAGAACGGAATCCGACCGACCCGCGTGACCATGGTGGGCAGTTTCTGATTGGACGTCTCCAGGTGGCACTGGAGGCAGACCTCCATCCCGCGCTCCGGATTCAGCTTGCCCGGATTCACGATCGCGGCGCGGACTGCTTCCAGCGCAGCGCCGGACGACGCCTTATCGACGTGACTCTGACCTGGCCCATGGCATCGCTGGCAATCGATGCCCTCGGGCAACGGTTGAAGGTACTTCGTTTGCGAGACATCGCTATCTTTGCCACTCGGAATCTTGGGATAGCCGTTATGGCAGAACATGCACTCGTAGTAGATCGGGCGCACCGATCCGGCGTAGTCGGGACGGTCGTAGCCGGGGTTCATCGCCCAAGTGCCGCCATTTTCCGCGTACCAAGCAAGCGGCAGCTGCTGCAGAGTCCCCGTCTCCGTAAGGTGCAAATACGTTCGCGAATGGTTGCCGGAACCCAGCACGTAGTCCACCCGTTTCTCGTCGACGTTGGTCTCCTTGCCGTCGGGTCCAAGCTGCCAACGGCGCTGAAACAACTCGCCGTTCCGCTCGAACATTGTAAAATCATTGTCCGAAGCTTCGTGATGGTACGGCTTTCCCGGAGCCGGATCTCCGACCCCTTTTCCCCCTCCCACGCGGTGGAACGCCCGACCCATTCCCGTCTTTGTATAGGTGGCAGCGATGGGGGCATGGCACAGCGCGCACTTCGCTGGATCGGCGTAGACGCCAGCCACCGGCGAAGCTGCCGGATCGGTCCCGCCCAGGCCCGTATCTGCCGAATGGCGTGCATTCCACCACATAAAGGCACCCAGCGATCCGACGCAGACGATCAAGGCGAGGCTCAGTAAAGAAGAGGTTCTCAGAGGCACGGGGATCACTTTCTAGCCAAGGTCCAGGTCAGCAACATTGTACTCGGAACCCCGCCACCCCACAACGGAAACACCGTCTCGATTCCATGCTCCGGCGGTGCTATATCAGCATTGGTGATTCCCGGTATCAACAGTAAGCCTTTGACGCCGTGTTCCTTTTCCGTTAGCCTTCAACACGGCGTTGTTGAAAAAACATCCCGGGGGTTTTGTCGTGACTAGAAAAATTACTGTGGGTTTAGCCGTGCGTCTGATCGGCGCTGTCGCGTTTTTGAATCTGTTTGCTCTGGCCGCGTTCGGCCAGACTGGGTCCATCACCGGAGGCGTCTTCGATCCCTCCGGCGCAGCTGTGGCGACCGGGTCCATCGACGCCAAGAACGTCGCCACCGGCGCACTCTTTAGCAGTGGCGCGTCGAGCACCGGAAACTATGTCATCCGAGTACCCGCGGGTACCTACGAACTCACAGTGGAGTCCCCTGGCTTTAAGAAGTACGTCCGCTCGAACGTTCTAGTGCAGACGGCGAGCGACACCCGCATGGACGTAAACCTGGAAGTAGGCTCCACGACGGACACGATCACCGTTACCGAAGCGACGCCCATGCTGAAGACGGAAAGCGGCGAAATGAGCCACATCGTCACAACCGCCCAAGTGAACCAGTTGCCTGTGATTACGATTGGAGCCGGACAAGGCATCCGAGATCCCCTGCAGCAGATCGTTCTCCTACCCGGAACAACCTATGCGAACGGCAACGCCGTGGTGGTGAATGGCATGCCCGCCAATAGCGAAAGCATTCGCATTGAAGGGCAGGACTCCACCGGCAACATCTGGAAGATCAGCCAGCAGAACAGTCAGGCCGGCCTGGACGCCATCCAGGAAGTGGCGATCCAAACCAGCAACTTTGCGGCGGAATACGGGCAGGCCGCGGGCGGTTACATCAACTACACGATGAAGTCCGGCACCAACGCCTACCATGGCAGTGCCTACGATTACATCGCCAATGAAGGGCTGAATGCTGGCTTGCCTTTCACCGACCGGTGCCAGAACGACGGAGCCTATTGCACCACCGCCGATACCCGGGAACACGTCCGCAACCGGGTCCGCCGCACTGACTACGGGTTCACCTTCGGCGGACCGGTGCGCATCCCGAAACTGTATGACGGAAGAAACAGGAGCTTCTTCTTTGTCAACTTCGAACAGTACCGCACGGTCAATTCGACTTCGACTTCATTGATCAACACGCCTACCACTGCGTACCGGGCCGGCGACTTCAGTGCGGCGCGGTGTAACTCCTATACCGGTGGCACCCTGGACGGCACGGGCGGCACTTGCGTTCCTTTCACCGCAATCACCCAGGGCGGCCAGCCGGCCGTGGACCCCGCGGGCAACGCGTTGGTGCAGGGCCAAATCTATGACCCCTACAGCACCAGGCTGGTAAACGGGACGCAGGTTCGTACGCCCTACGTGAATAATCAAATGCCTGTCTCGTCCATGGATCCGGTGGCGCTCGCGGTTCAAAAATTGATGCCCGCCGCGAATCGGGCCGGCACCATTAACAACTATGCCGTGCCCACCTGGAGGCGCTTCACCCACACCACGAATCTTTCCTTCAAGTTCGACCAAAATATCAGCTCCACCATCAAGCTCTCCGCCTACTACTCGCAGATCAACAACCGCTCGCCCTTCGAGAACGGCCTGCCGCGGCAACTCGGCGGTGCCGACACGAACAACTGGAACCACACGACCCGCCTCGGCTACGACCAAACCATCACGCCGACTCTGCTGTTGCACATCGGCGTCGGGTACTTTCATACCTCTCAGCCCAACCTCGCCCCCGCGTTCGACCAGAGCACCATTGGACTCAAGGGCTACGAAGCAAACCAAATTTTCCCCGACATCGGCGGGGTCAATTCAGGTCAGGGAGGCTATTCCGGCTCGCTCGGCGCTACATTTAGCGCGATCGCGTATGAACAAAAACCGACCGCCACCACCAGTCTGACCTGGGTGAAGGGTAACCACACCCTCAAGATGGGCGGCGAGTTCACAGGAGACGGCTTCCCCACGCCCAGCAGCTGGCGTGTGAACGGAAACTTCGGCTTCTCCCCCAACCAGACCGCTAATCCCTTCCAGGATACGGTGACGCTGAACGTCGCCAATCCCACCGGGTTCGCGTATGCCAGCTTCTTGACCGGCTTGCCCAACACTCTGAACCTAAACGCCCCGAATAGCGCCAAACTCGGCTATCACTCCATGGGTTTCTACCTTCAGGACACCTGGAAAGTGAGCCGCAAGTTCACGCTGGATTACGGCCTGCGTTACGATTACCAGACCTACATGACGGAGCAGTACGGGCGCATGCAGAACGCGTCTTTCGGCACCTTCGACAAGAAACTGGGCCGCAATGGAGCCGTAATTTACGGCCAGACTTGCAATTGTGAATTCTCCCACAACTACCCCTTCGCCTTCGGCCCGCGCCTGGGTGGTGCCTACCAGATCGATACCAAAACCGTGATTCGCGGCGGCGCAGGCCTTCAGTACAACGCGCCCCAGGCGCCGAACGGGTTCCTGTACAGCGCTGCGGACTACTATCAGATCAATCCCAACGGCTATGGCATCAGCCCGATGCAGAACACGGCGAATCCGGCTCAGAACGGTCTCCAGGGTGGCAATCCGTACGCAACAGGCAACCCCTTCGGCAATCAGAAGATCGTTTGGCCGAATCTGGACCAGGACAAGTACCCCTTCTACAACAATGGCATCGCTGCCCCGGGCACGCCCGTCATTTTCTTCGACAACCACAATCGCCCTGGGCGCGTTGTAACCTGGAGCCTCGCGGTCCAGCGTGAAGTCACCAAGGACCTTGTTGTCGAGGTCGCTTATGTGGGCAACCGAGGTGCCTATTTCGCAGCACCTCAGATGAGTCAGGTTGCGCAAAATGGTCTTACCCCGGCGATGCTGGCGGCGCAAGGAATCGACATGAGTAGCGCTACTGACCGAGCCTTGCTCACCAGCCAGGTCGGCAGCGCGGCGGTACAGGCCCGGTTCCCCCAATTCCGGACGGTCAGTGTCAACGGCACGCAAACGGTTCCGAGTGTCTATGCGGGCTTCCCTGCGATCCAGCAGTTGGCCCAGGCGCTGCGGAGCACGCCGCAATGGGGTGCCCTCAACCCGCAGCTTGGACCACCTATGGGCAAGACTTGGTACGATTCGCTGCAGGCCAAGGTAACCAAGCGTTACTCCCATGGCCTAACTCTGGATGCGAACCTCACTTGGGCACATGGCATGGTCATCGGGTCCGCCTCTGACAGTACGTTCTTCCTGGGAGGTCAGACGACCGCCACCGACATTTACAATTTCGACAACAACAAGCAGCTGAACCAATATGTGCGGCCTCTGGCATCGGTGCTGGCGGTGACGTATACGACGCCGAGACTGGATTCCAGCAGCAGTTCTATGAGGATGCTGTCCCACGTGCTGAAGGACTGGCAGATTGGCGCTGTTCTCCGCTACCAGAGCGGCGCGTTGCTGGCGAACCCCACCTCACTGAATCTACTGACCACTCAGCTTGTCCGGGCTGGCGGAAACTTCGGACTGGGTGCTACGAACTTCTGGAACTATACCGGACAGGACCGGTATACCGTCACCGACCCTAACTGCAAGTGCTTCGATCCGCAACAGGCGGTGGTCTTTAGTAAGGCTGCCTGGACCGATGCGCCCGGGGGACAGTGGTCCACCAGCGCGCCGTACTACAACAACTTCCGCTGGCAGCGGCAGCCGTCGGAGAACATGAACTTCGGACGGAACTTCCGAGTGAAGGAAGGGATGACTCTCTTCATCCGGGCCGAATTCACCAACGTCTTCAACCGCACGTTCCTTTCGCAACCGTCGAGTGCGAATCCCAACACCCCGGTTGCGACAACCACCTATGTCGGCCAGGTCATCAATAACACCGGTTTCGGCAGCATCTCGACGCTCAATGGTGCTGGTTCAACCCCGCGCGCCGGCACGATCGTCGCGCGATTTACGTTCTAACCGCGCTCTTGTTCACTTGAGACGCCGGCGACATTGTCGTCGGCGTTTTCCTTTTTCATGAAACGATCCACTCCGTGAACCTCGCCGGTTCGCTATTGCAAATTGCCGTGATTCTTGCGCTGTGCCGGCGCCTGGCCGTCTGCCGTCGTCATCATTGCCGTCGCCACAGTCGGCAAAATCGGCGAAGCGTTCCTTGGAGGTGTCATCATGCGCTTCGGCGTCCGCGATTCCCTGGCCCTGGGTGCTTTACTGAAGATCGCTCTCAACGTCGGCCTCGATCTCGGAATTCTTTCACCCGCGCTGTTCTCGATGATGGTTCTGATGGCTATAACAACCACTCTAATGACCGTCCCGTTACTGCGATACATTCGCTATCCTGAGGAGCGATGAAATCAGTGGCAAAGGGCAATTCCAGATCACCCCTGTGGCTCCCTGCGCTGCTCACACTGATCTTCGCCGGCTTCACTCTGCTGAGCCGCGTCAGTTCCAATCCCAACCTGAAGACCTCGTTCCTGGGAGCGGCGGGCTTGCTGCTCGCAGGGCTTGGCGTCCTTTGGTGGAACGTTGTCCACACCGGACGAACCCTGACCTTTGCATTTGTTCCCCGGCGGGTGCATTGGGTTCAGCTGATCATGCACTCCTCGGTCTACGCCTACTGGGGCTGGTATTGGCGCGAGGTGTACCACGAAATTCCACTGATTCTCGCCCAGGCAGTCTTTCTATACGTTCTGGACATGCTGATCTGCTGGTTACGGCGAGACAAGTGGATCCTTGGCTTCGGTCCGATTCCCATTACGTTCAGCATGAATCTGTTCCTATGGTTTCGCGACGACTGGTTCTACTTGCAGTTCGTCATGGTCGCGATCATTGTGTTCGGCAAGGAATTCCTCAGATGGAAACGCGACGGCGAATCCACGCACATCTTCAACCCCTCAGCCTTCGCCCTCTTCCTGACCTCGATCGTCTTAATCGCGACCCGCTCTACGGGGATCACCTGGGGCGAGGAGATTGCGACAACGTTCCTGAACCCGCCGAATTTCTTTGTGGAAATGTTTGTGCTCGGTCTCATCGTGCAGGCACTGTTCTCAGTGACGCTGGTTACTTTGTCCGCCGCGGTCGCCCTGTATGTGCTGAACATCATCTACACGGCTTCCACCGGCACATACTTGTTCATCGACACCAACATCCATCCGGCCATTTTCCTGGGGCTGCATCTTCTTATCACCGATCCTGCCACCTCTCCCCGCAAGAACTTCGGAAAAGTTGTCTTTGGAGCGGCCTACGGTGCCGGCATCTTCGCATTGGTTCCCGTGCTCGAATATCTGGGAGCGCCCGTGTTTTACGACAAGCTGCTCTGTGTGCCGTTGCTCAATTTGACGGTGCGGGTCCTGGACCGATGGTCCGCTCGGCAGGAGTGGCGGGCATTCGCGGCTTGGACTCCGCGACAGGCGAATTATGGATTCATGGGAATCTGGGTGGCTTTCTTCGCGTTCATGGTTGCTACGGGTTTCCTCGGCGGGACGCACCCGGGTACCGATCCGGCTCTGTGGGAAAGATCCTGCGAGGCCGGCGGAGGCAGACCTTGTGCGGTCATGGCTCGTGTTCTTGACGTCCAGTGTCAGCAGAACTCCGCGGATGGTTGCTTCCGCCTGGCGACGCTGTTGGGGGACGGAAAGAAACTTCCCCGCAATCCGATCGGCGCGGCGCGCACCCTTGGACGCGCCTGCGATATCGGTTCTCAATCCGCATGCACCAGTCTTGCGAGCCTGGTCGCAAGCGACGGTGAAACGGTGCTCCAGCAACCGTGTAATCAAGGCGACGCAACCAGTTGTTTCATGCTGGGGTCACTCTACGCGGTGGGACAATCCGTGAATCGCAACGCCGAGCGCGCGGCAACCCTCTATCAGCAAAGCTGCACGAGCGGATTTCTTCGCGCCTGTGGAATGCTGGGGGAGGCGTACATTGCGGGCGAGGGCGTTCCCAGGGACATGGCCAAAGCGCGGCAGATTTTCGAACGCGCCTGCGGTGCGGGATATCAACCCGCGTGTAAGGCGCTGGAGCCGTAGGAATGCGATCCACGGGGCTGCTGATTCTCGTGTTGGCCGGAGCCTTAGAAGCGCAGGACGGAGCCGCTCTCTATAAGGAACGCTGCGCATCCTGTCACGATTCGGCGACCGAAGGCGCGCCCTCCCTCAGCGCGATTAGAAAGATGACGGCCGATGCGGTCTACGCTGCAATGACCGGCGGCTCGATGAAGGCGCAGACCACCGGTTTGTCGACCCAGGCAGTGTTATCGCTACTCGTGTACATCGCACCGGCGGGCGCGGCGAACGCAAAGCCGGCCTTTGAAAAGAACTGCGCGTCGACCAGCCAACCGGGCGCGAGTTCCTGGGGTGGCTGGAGTCCAAGCGTTACCAATGCGCGATATCAGGACGCCGAGGCAGCCAGTCTCGCCGCCGCCGACGTACCGAAACTCAAACTGAAATGGGCGTTCCATCTGGGGCCAGTAACTTCCGTGCGCGGTCAGCCAGTCGTAGCGGGCGGACGGGTATTTGTGACCACCCTGGCGGGCGATGTGTACGCCATCGACGCGAGCAGCGGCTGTATCCACTGGGCCTTCAAAGCGACGGCGGGGATTCGCGCGGGCGTCGCCGTTGGAGCTGCGAATGGAGTCCCCGCGATCTTCTTCGGAGATCGCAGCGCGGTGATGTACGCGTTGAATGCGGAGTCGGGCGGGTTGATTTGGAAGACTCGACCCGCGCTACACCAGCTCGCGCAGGCAACGGCAACGCCTCAGTTTTACGAAGGAGTAATTTACCAGGGTTACTCTTCCCTCGAAACGTCGCTAGTGGCAGACCCGAAGGCAACCTGTTGTTCCTTTCGCGGCAGCGTGATCGCGCTGGACGCTGCAACCGGGCGAACGATCTGGGAAACGTATACGATTGCGGAGCCGGCCAAGGCATTGGCGCCAGGCTCGCGTTTCGGTGGCCCGTCTGGAGCTCCAATTTGGTCCAAGCCCACCATCGATCAACAACGAGGTGCGCTTTATGTAGGGACGGGCAACAACTATTCCGATCCGGTGACGGACACCAGTGATGCCGTGCTCGCGCTCGATCTGAAGACCGGGAAGATCCTCTGGTCGCGGCAATTCACGCAGGGAGACGCTTATAACGGCGCTTGCAACAGCCGGACACGCGACAACTGCCCCCCCGAAGACGGTCCCGATGCCGATTTCGCGCAGCCTCCCATTCTGGTGCGACTCGGCGGTGGGAAGCGCGCTCTGGTCATCGGCCAGAAGTCCGGCATGGTACACGCCATCGATCCGGACGCGGAGGGCGAACTTTTTTGGCAAACTCGTGCGGGAGCCGGCGGTGTGCTGGGCGGCAGCCAATGGGGTTCGGCGGCGGACCAGCAGCGCGTGTACGTCGCGATCTCAGACGTCGGTCTGCTGACCGTCGAAGGCCGCATCGCCCTTGATCCGAAGCAAGGCGGCGGACTTCATGCGATCGACTTGAAGTCCGGCGAAATCCTCTGGAGCGCCGCGCCGGCGACGTGTCCCGCAGCCCAAGCCATCTGCTCACCCGCGCAATCAGCGGCTGTTACGGCCATTCCAGGTGCCGTGTTTTCAGGCGCACTCGACGGCCACCTACGAGGTTATGCAAGTACCGACGGCAGTGTGATCTGGGACTTTGATACAGCCCGCGAATTTACCACGGTCAACGGCAGTCCGGCCCGCGGCGGATCCATAGATGCCTCGGGGCCAGCTGTGGCAGGCGGCCTCGTGTTCGTGACCTCAGGTTATGACCAATTCGGTGGAATGCCAGGTAACGTCATGCTGGCGTTCTCCGTGGCGGGAAAATAGCCCGCCGAGACGCACATCGAGGAAGCTAGCGCTCGCTTACTGGTGCGCGTGGGAAATTGCCGAATCGCCTTTGTCATCGCTCATCACGGTGTCTAACCACCTAGCATCGATTCGTGGGCTGCCACTCCTAGTCACTTTCACGGCTGGTAGCCTCCGGGTGAATCGGTTGGCCAAGACAGTATTCTGCCTAAACATCAAGAAACGTTCTTCATGAGGAAAGACAGACGGCCTACCAGACGGCTCCATTCAAGCCGCAGCAGCGCGCGGCCAATGTGAACGTGCCGCCTCGCAACCAAGTCCGGGTCCGTTGTCCAGGTTGCAGGGAGGCGGAAACGGGCTCCATTTCCGTTGACAGAAAGTGAAAGGGAAATAGGCAGGTAGTTTTGGGAGGGAGGGTTTCGGCAACCCCCTTGATCCGCATCGCTTGTGAATGTTAACCATGGAGTGAGGTAGACATTATGCCGCCCAAGGAAATTCTTCAGGAAGCACGTTCGGTCTGTCATTGGTTGCCGGTGGAGGTTCAGAACTGGGACGAGGTGAGCGGCTGAAGATCTTAGCTGGGTTTCGGAAGGCAGTACTTCCCCCCGGAACTGGCTGGTAGACGGCGCAGTGGTCGGATCACGGCAGCCCACGCAGATTGGAAGTCAGGCCTTCGTGGAACTGCCGCGAGCGACGCGCCACGAAGTCATCGCCAAACCCTGAGCTCGTCTCCGCCTTATAGACGGGGTTGGTTCCGTGGTTCCACCAGTGTCGATCTAGCGGCTCTACCTATCGACCTAAATCGGTATCTCCGCCGCGATAGAAGAACTCCTCCCGGTCGATCTTCCCGTTGCGTACTGTGTAAACTGCGATCTCGCGCAGTGTAACCCGCTTACCTGTGGCTTTGGGTGTCACCTCAAAATCGAACACAACGGAGAACTTGTCGTTCGCGAGAAACGGGCCCTCTATGTTCGACCCATGAATCTCGTGAGCGGCGGCCCACTCTTCACTCTTCTTGATCACGGCTGCTTTCCCTGACGTGTCGAAGGACCCGTCCCTTGCCGCAGCCTCGACACTAACGATGTCGTCTGCGTATAGTTCCTTCATGGCGTCGAAGTTCTTGCGGTCCTTGCATAGTGAAACGAGTCTAGACGCGACTTCAGAGGTGGTCATGCAAGCTAGATGCGTATGAACGGCAAGATGTTTCCGCGTTCGCACAGTCGGGCCGTTTGGCCCGGTGCTCTCACCTGATATGTCGTTTCATTTGCCCACCCGACAAATCCACCATTAGGTTTCGGCCTCGGCAGGGACTATTCTCATCACGTGGCGACACGGCAGAACCCAAGCGCAGGGCAAAACGCGCCAAGGTTCTAGCCCGTCACCGGAAGAGGAGAATATCCATGACGAAAGCACCTGCGCAAACCAAAGCGGATTTGCAGAGAAGCCCTCTGCTCGCAAGTGGAAAGAGGGAAGTCGGTTCGCAGAGTGCGTCAGTCCGGATTGATTACCGGTTCCATCTGTCTCAATCGTGCATCACGACGTTCAGCAGCGAACTATGAATTTCGAGCGTGCCGTTGTACTTGATAAATCCCAGCCTGCGGAACTTGTTCATGAAAAAGCTAACTCGCGATCGAGTCGTACCGACCATCTCGGCAAGCGTCTCCTGACTGATCTTAGGAATTACCGTTTCGGACTTGCCCTCTTTCCCGAAGCTGGCCAGCAGCAGCAAAGCACGCGCGAGTCTTTTCTCGCTGGAGTTGAAGAGCTGGTCTACCAGATCCGCTTCCACCTTAATCGTGCGCGTGAGCATGTAGGCTAAAAGCAACTCCGAAAAAGCGGGCTCCCTGTGAAGCAACTCGACCACGGACTTCTTTTCGAGCCGCATGATAGTAGACTCCAACATGGCGGTTGCTGACGCCATACGAAGATGTTGTACGGTCAAACATCCTTCTCCGAAGAAGTCGCTGCTTCCCAGCACAGCGATCACGGCTTCCTTGCCCGCCGCTGATACCACCGTTAGTTTGACTTTGCCCTTTTGAATATAGAAGATCGAATCCGCTGGGTCGCCCTGCGCGAAGATCGCGTCGTCAACTCGATACTTAGTTACTGTGCGACCGGTGCCAGCCTTCCCAAGAAAATCGGCCGTACGGAATACGGGCTTGCGTTTCGGCGTCACTGGATCCAATCATCCATAGGGAGTTTCGTGCTCCTCTATTCAGCATAGCGTCGATACGGCGCGAATCGTTATACCCCTATGGCTCGCTCCAAGTCGGTAGGTTGAGAGGCGGGCGGAGCGGGGTGGGCTCCGCTTCTCCAGTCGTGAAGCAGAAAGTTGAACTTTCGCCCTGCTCAGAGTCTACCCAGATGGTGTGTCCCGATATTTCGATGATTTTTCTTGCAGATCGCCAACCCCAGACCGGCTCCGATTTCTGAACCTTGAAGGTGTTGAAGTGGCCGATACGATCTTCCACCAAGCAATGCTTGGGAATCGAGCAGCCCGGCGGTCTGAGGCCTCGGCCCGGATCTGGTTGTCTCCGATTCTGCGTGTATCATGGGACAAGCCATGCCGTTTCGCCCCACCATCGAAAGCAATTGATTCATCCGCCCCAAATGCGAGCTTTGGCCCAACGCCTTCTTGCCTATGAAGGCGCGTCAAACCAAACCGCGGGGCCGACAGACTTCCTGGCTTTTTCCGTATGTGAAAAGCTACGACCTCCCCTAAATGCGCTAGTAGGTCCTTTTGGATGTCGCGTGCTATTTTCTCGCGCTTTAAAGCTTGCAAAGACCCAAGCTCCCCAGCTTAGGGTCGTGGATTTGGCTGCGGACGGGTCGTTTCATTGCGCTTTCGAATCAGGAGCCCAAATCAACCAAGATCAGGCGAGGGAGGGGTCTGTAGTTCTGATAGCTCAGTTGCTCGGATTGCTCCTAACCCTCATTGGCGAAGCGGCAATATTGCGGCTGGTGACTTCTGAGATCCTACCCAGCAGTCATTTCCAAATGAAGAGCGCCATGGGGCCGGAAGAGATCCTAAACGAAGTCGATCAGCTCCAAGGTGTGAGCACGCGTCTCGCGGAAATGGCGGAGCTACATCCGCTTTTCAGCAAAGAACTACTCAGCATCGCAGGAAGTGTTGAGAACACTTCAACATTCTTGACCATACTAGTGGCGGTTCGTAGTCCCAAGCCGAACTAACTTTTCCGCACCGGGTCTGGGATCTGCCGCGCAGGGATTCCAGTGATCAGGTGGTCGTACCCCTTGATACGCTCGCCAATGACGATGCCTTTCGACGTAATCTCATACTCACAAATGTCCTTGCTGTGAGCCCCGCCGCGCATCTTGAGGACCATCAGGATCTTGCGCAGTTGTCCGTCAATTTCCACGTAGCGCAAGCGGATGATGTCGTCGGTGAGGAAGGAAACGGCGTAGTTAGAGAAGAGCAATTGGGTGAAGGATTCTTCCATCTCTACTGTGCTCAGTACGGTCACGCCAATCCCGGTAACCGAGTAGATCATGCGGTAGAGCGATTCGCGGAAGTCCGCGCGGAAGCCAGGTGCTAGGGCCATCTCGAAACCGGCCAGTGAGTCGATGACCAGGCGTTTGGCGCCCGTGGCCTGAACGGCATCAATGATTTCTTGAAGGGTTTCGTCCACCGAGAGGTCTAACGGACGGAGATAGATGACTCTCAGCTTGCCTTCGCTCAACGCAGCATCGAGATTCAGGCCAAAGATTGCGGCGCGCGCGGCGTATTCTTCAGGACGCTCCTCGAAAACGGCAATGATACCGGGTTGTCCTTCGCGAAGGCCGGCTGCGATAAATTGCGTGGCCAGAAGCGATTTGCCAGTCCCGGAAGAACCGGCAACTAGGACACTATCGCCTTCGGCAATGCCGCCTCCCGTCATCGCATCCAATT
Organism: Bryobacteraceae bacterium; assembly: GCA_039926185.1. Lineage (GTDB taxonomy): Bacteria > Acidobacteriota > Terriglobia > Bryobacterales > Bryobacteraceae > Palsa-187. The sequence continues at coordinate 53,894 of JBDSXJ010000034.1, forward strand.
CCGCGACGCCCGTGGATAGGCGCTTAGAACCCAGCACGCGATGTTTACGGCCAGTCAATCCAAGCGTGCGCGAGAAAGTCTGCAGACCGGCATTGGTAATGCGAAAGGTGTGCAGCCCAGGCACGGAGGCTTGCCCCCGCAATTTCATAATCTGTAGCTTGCGCACCACCGAATTGCTTTCGACATTTTGAGACAGCCAGAACAGCCCGTCTGAGACGGTGAACACCGGATTGTCGCGTAATTCGGCTTCGACATATTCGCCGATGAGAAACGTAGTGGCTTCGCAACTGGTGAGTAGCATGCCCAGATCCTGCAGGAACGCCTGCACTTGCACTTCGGTCTCCGACACATTGCGGATCACGGTGCGAAAAGAGTCCACCACCACAATGCTGGGGTTAGAGGCTTCTACCTCTTTGGTGATTTCCTGGAGAATGCCATTCAAGCCTTGATCCTGCAGAATGTGGCTCAAGTTGATGAAGCGGACCGAACTGTTTAGCTTTGAAAAATCGAAGAAGGAATACTGCTGCTGATAGCGCAACATTTTTAGCGCGGGCTCTCCGAGAATCGTGAAGTAGAGCGCGGGACGTTCTGGGGTTGCGTTAGCGAATACAAACTGGTGCGCCAACGTGGTCTTGCCGCAACCGGGAGCACCAGCGATGATATTGAACGAGAACTCAGGGAGCCCACCGCCCAGAATATCGTCGAGGCCCGGAACCCCAGTCGGCAGCTTGCTAATCTTCACTCTATCTTGCGGGATCATGATCGTTACTCTCCAGGGTCGTCCGCGAAGGACGGGGGAAATCGGGCCACACATCGAATACGAGTTTGAACGTTACTGCTTCGCCAACCAGGGCGACGAGAAGGCTGAGGAGTTGCGCGATCAGGACGAGGCTCGCTTCGACGATTTCGTCGTGATTGTTGAGCCCACTCCAGCCCTGGACCGAACCATCCGAGTCAATCTGCGCCACCTCAAATTCTGGCACACGGGCACTGGCCGTCCGCAGCGCTACCGTCATAAGTGAACGAAAGGCCAACCTTCCAGCAATTCTTGAAAGAGGCGCGCGTAGCCTTTCCGCGACCCGCAAACCGGGAGGCAAATCTATCTGGGAGGAATCCGCGCGGTCCCCGCCGAGACTGCGAGTGGAGGCTTCGTGGGCGATGAGTTGTTGCGCAAGCTCTCGAATCCTTGCACTGGGAGTCACACGGCTCATGGTAACGCTCGCGACGCGAGGGACATGTAGCCCCTAGTATGTCACTGAAACGAGAAGGTAGGCCGCAGTCTACTAACTTTATGCGGGTCTCGAGCGTTCTCTTAGTCAATCCGTGACTGGGAAGTAGCAAAAAGCCCCCGGCCTGCGCCGAGGGCTCTTGCTGAAACAGCACGGTTCCGACTACCGGCTGGCCTGGAGACTGGCTCCGCCACTTGCACCGGCGGCCTGGCTGCCAAGGACGTCACCGGTGGAGACGAGCTTGACCCAAAGCGAACCCTTGTCCTTGTAGTACGATGTGGCACTGGCCTTGCGAAGTGCATCGAGGCTGCTCTGCTCCGTACCCGCCGCTGCTGTGGTGAATCCAGGCAGTTCGAAGATCACCCATGAACCGGCATCCAGTTCCGACACGCTGAGGTTCACGGCCGGCCGTTCGGTGGTCACTTTGACCTCGGTACCCGCTCGCACGTTGGTTGCTGCGTAGTATGGGAAATCCTTGCCATTCCGGCTGAGAGTGGTCGCTGGCTGAGCGGGTCCCGCGAGACCGTTTCGGGTAAAGGCACCGACAGGACCGCCTTTGCCCTTCGCCGCCGCAGCACCACCAGGCCCGCCCTTCGCCGCACCGGGACCGCCTTTAGCAGCTCCAGGACCACCTGGGCCAGGGCCGCCAAGCGCGCCTCCGCCGCCCGCGCCAATATTCACGCGCCCGACATCGCCCTTGCACACCGCAGCGTTCCAGGCGGGCTTCACCTCACAAGCTTCGTCGATGGCGACCCCGTCATTGATCAGAATGAAGGAATTCGCGACACCGCCGACGGTGCCGTCCTTGTCGTGGAACACGGCGCTCCGGTAGCTCGAACTGCCGTAATCATCGTTGCTCCACCGATTCTCCATCGGCGGGAAGTACACCGGCTTGGCGTTGACGAACTTCGCGCGCTGCACGGTGTTGTTGCTGCTCATGCCGAAGCTGGTAAACATCAGGTAAGAGATCGCTCCCGTCTTGCGGGTGGCGTTGTCCTGGTAATTCACGAAAGTGTCATTGTCCAGTTCATGATGGAAATCGTAGAACTCGTAAGCGCGGATCGGGAAATCCGGGATCGCGGGTTGCGGCAAGCTGCGGCCGTACGCCTTCTCCGTGGCAGCCGTGGGGTTGCCGAAGTTCTCGCTTTCGCCCACAAACCGCGAGTCCACCACCCTTGACGTAAAGGCGGACCGACCGTTGTTGCCCGACGCATGCGTGTAGCCAATTCCGTTGTCAGCCATCTTCAGGTTCCGGAAGGTATGCATCTCACCACGGGTCCAGATGCCGCTATTGCGGTTCTTGTAGCTGGTGAAATCCTCGATGACCGACTCCACTTGCGGGCTGTTCGCGTCAGCGGGATTGGAAAGGGACATATGCCCGCCGGTGGCAAAATGGCCATCGGGCCTGGGGCCGCGGTCGAACATGAAACTGTCAAAGTTCGAATGGGCGGTGTTGCCCTTGAACTCCCGTACCTGCATGCGACGCGGCCAGGTATTCTTGCTGATCTCCGAACCTTCGAACTTACCCGTCGGATGCTCCGGCAAGGCGAACCAGAACCCTGTCGAATCGGACCCCGCGGCCACGTTGTCCCGGTAAATATTGTTCGGATTGGTGATCCAGAAGGCCGACGCCGTGTTGTCGGAAGGCAGCAGAACATCCTTCGCGTCCTGCCCAGCCGTATAGAAGTTCGAACCTGCCGTGATTCCAAACGGAGCGAGGTTTGTCGGGACGCACGGCGCGTCCGGATGGCACTTGGTCAGGATCGCCAGGTTGTGGATGTACTGGTTGTCGTGTTCCACGCCGTCTTCGAGGAAGAAGCAGTGACCGATGTTGTTATAGGTCACGTTATTCTTGATGCCCAGGTAATTCGTGCCATGCACCGTCACGCAGCGGCTATAGGTGTCGTGGATCGCGGAGTTCTTGATGTACTGCCCCTGCGCATCGCCCAGCAGATGCCAATGGATCGGATACCGAGCCAGATGCATGTTCTGCCCCATGCGATTCAGCTCGACGCCGGAGACGAACATCTTGCTCCCGCTCATCGCCATGATGTGGCCGCCAAAGAGGTCCTTGTCTGCGTCCTGCGAAGCCTGGATCAGGATATTGCGCGACAGCATGCCGACTTCGCCGCGTTCATCCACTTCGAAGGTGATCTTGCCGAAGTGCATGTAGTCGAGTTTCTTATCGAGCGTAATCGTATTTCCTCGAATAGCAGAGATGGTTCGCCGCTCTGCCTGATGGGGATCGAAATCCGTGGACGCGAGGACAATCAAGTCGCCAGCCCGCCAGCCAGCAGCGTTCAGGACTTCAATCGAGTTGCTGCCTGCTTCGGCGGTCTTGGACAGCTTCGTCCAGGAGTTCGTCCGGTTCCCGTGCAGGTTCAGAGTTCCGCCCATCAGCATGATCCCGCGGTCACTGCGGTCATTGCCGCCCATGCCACCAAAATCTTCGTTCTTGATGTTGTCGGTGAGGGTAATGGTCGCCTTATGCGTGTAGGGTTTGGCTTCTGTGCCAATCTGCAACTCGCCGTGCACCATCACCCACTCGGCGGTCAGTTCGAGATCTTTATCATCCGCGAACTTCAGTTCGCCATTGATCGTCAAACTGTGCAGCGCCGGTGGCGTGATATCGAGGACAACGTCCACGTTCCTGTCAATGGTGACAGCGGCGTCTTTGCCGGGCACCTTCTTGTCAGCCCAAGTGGCTGCATCAGACCAGCGCCCCCCTTTGACTGCAGTAGAAGAACCCGCTTGCTGACCCTGAACGACGGCATATCCGCCGAGGCCTAAAAAGGCTGGAACCAGCAACGAAAGCAACAAGAGAGAACGTTTTCGCATGGTTAAATCTCCGTGATCGATCATCTTATGCCACTTTCTCCCGCGAGGATGAAAGGACGTATAGCCAGGGATAAGTCTACACCTATCAAGGGCCGGACGATATCCTCTGGATTTTCACCAGCCGGATGGTTTTGCGGAGTGAAGGGCTGGAGCAATCCGGGCACGCGCGTTCGGACGTGAGAGCATCCAACGCGCCGGGTGCTTATTCCTCTTGTAAGACCACTGGCCATCCACTTGCCCCGACAAACAGACCAGTTGGGCGCCGCTAGCGTCTGCCTAAGTTCCACCTCGCCAGAGTCTCCCGCCAGACTCGACCGGACAACTAACCTGCTACCGACAATTACTACGAACGGGCTTGGCACGCGATTCATTTGCTGATAACATCCCCCATGGCTTAATCGCGCCAACGGGGTCAGACAGGGGAGAGCACAATGCGCATCGGGAAATTACTATTGCTGTCGTTGCTAGGAATAGCGGCCGCTCTTGCTCAAGGCAATCGCGGAAGCATTACAGGAACTGTCACGGATCCGGCAGGCGCCGTAATCGCCGGCGTTGCGGTGGAAGGTAAAGGTCTTGAGACGGGCGCGCTTTACGAGACCGTGACCACGGACACCGGCAACTTCACGCTCGCCGAGCTACCGCCCGGCATCTTCGAAGTCACCTTCACCGCGCCCGGTTTCAAGAAATACATTCGTGGGCCAGTCGAAGTGGGGGCACGCCAGACACTAAGAATCGACGGTGCGCTGGAAGTCGGCACTGCTGCCGAATCCATCACGGTGACGGCCGCAGCCACGCTGCTGGTGACGGAGAGCGCCGAGATCAGCTACAACGTCACCACCAACCGATTACAAGATCTGCCGGTAGGCAACATGGGCAGTGTGCGCAACGCAATCCGACAAGCGGCCCAGTTGATGCCCGGCGTGAACTTTACGCCAGGCGGCTTTGGCGGCGTAAAAATTAATGGCGCCCCCGTCGACGCATACAACCTGCGCATCGACGGTATGGACAACACCTATACTCTGGGCAATTTGCTGGTCACGCAGGTGCAGCCGAGCGTGGAGGCCATTGAGCAGTATTCGATCCAAACTTCGAACTTCGCCGCGGAACTTGGTCAGGCAGGCGGCTCGATCTTCAACGTCAGCATGAAGTCGGGCACCAACCAGTTTCACGGGAGCATCTACGATTTCTGGGCGAAGGACACCCTCTACGCTGCCAGCCCTCAGATCAATCCGGCGACGGGAACCAAGACCAAGAATCCCGTCTCGAATTACGACTACGGCTTCACCGTCGGCGGGCCGATCAAAATCCCCAAGGTCTACAACGGTGCGAACAAGAGCTTCTTCTTCTTCAGCTATGAAACGCGGCCATCAACGGGTCAGAACTTGAATAGCTTCGTCACGGTACCCACCGATGCGTATCGCGTCGGCGACCTCAGCGCGGCCACGGCGCTGAATAACAACAGAGTGTTGGGAACGGACCCAGCGGGCCGCTCCATTATTCAGAACTCAGTTTACGATCCGCAATCGAATTTCACCAACGCCGCCGGACAGGTGCTGCGCAATGCGTTCGTGGGTAACCAGATTCCGGTCGCGCGCTTCGATCCAGTCTCCGTCAAGATACTGGCGTTGGTGCCCAAGGCAAACGTAGCTACGGCCGGGCTTCTCAATAACTACAACAACCCGTTTGACACCGCCACCAAGAACTATTTGCCGTCTTTCAAGCTCGACCACAATATCAATTCTAACCACAAGTTGAACTTCTTCTATTCACGAACCTGGCAAAACCAACCGATCAGCACCGCCGAAGGCCTTCCGACGTTGATCAGCAATGGTACGTTGTCGCTTTGGCGCAACACAAACATCCGTCTGAACTACGATGCGACACTCACGCCGACCATCCTGCTGCATCTGGGAGCCGGGTATCAGGAAGCCAGCATCGGACAGGTGAATTTTCCACAGACCAACCGCTACAACGTCACCAAGGAACTTGGCATTCAGGGTCCGTTCACCACCAACCTCGAAGGTTCCACGTTCCCGGATTTCAACGGCGCGACCAGCGGGACAACCGGCGGACTTCCCCAACTCGGCAACACCAGCTTCAACGGGCGGACCGATACCAGGAACCAGAGACCCACCGGCATCGCCACGCTGACGTGGGTGAAAAGCAACCACACCTACAAGTTCGGCGGTGAAGTACGAATCGAGGGCTACCCCAACTACAACGAAATCCGCTTGAATGGCACCTACTCGTTCAGTGGGGACCAGACGGCGCTGCCGTACAACAACAGCGCGACATTCGCGGGCAACACGGTCGGGTTAGGGTACGCCAGTTTCCTGTTAGGCCTAACGAACAACACCAGCGTATCGCTGCCCACCAATCCGCATCTGGGTAACCATTCCCTGGGATTCTACGCGCAGGATACCTGGAAGATCAGCCGGAAGCTGACGGTCGACTACGGCTTGCGGTGGGACTACGCGACCTACCGCACGGAAACCTACGGACGCCAGGCGACGCTGGACCCGCTGAAGCCCAACGCTTCGGCTGGGGGACAACCTGGCGCTACCAGATGGCAGAGTACCTGCAACTGCCAGTGGTCGAACAACTATCCGCATTCCTGGGGTCCCCGCTTGGGCGCTGCGTATCAAATCAACTCCAAGACCGTGCTGCGCGGCGGCATCGGGCTGATGTATAACACCACGCCCCGCGTCGGCATCGCGGGACGCAGTTCACCGGCGAATTCCGTCGTCCCGCAGTCTTTCGGGTTTGAATCAATCAAGCTGGTAAACGGTATCCCGCTCACCGTAAACGATATCCGGTGGCCCAACTACGATCCCAATTTCTTCCCGATCCGCGCTTCATCCCCAGGCGCGGCGAATGGGAGTGTATTCGATCAGAACGCCGGTCGGCCCGCGCGCCAGCTCCAGTTTTCGATCGGGCTGCAGCGCGAGATCTTCCGCGACCTGGTGATCGAAGCCTCCTACGTCGGCAATGTCGGGGTGTGGTGGACGGGCAACGGGCTGGTGAACTACAACGCCGTCCAGTTCGATACGTTGGCCGCGCGGGGAATCGACATCACCAAGACGGCAGATGCCGAACTGTTGCGGTCAAACCTGAATACGGCTGCCGTGGTGGCTCGGGGCTACCGTGCGCCCTTCACCGGCTTCCCGTCGAATGTATCCCTATTCCAGTCGCTGCGGCCCTTTCCGCAGTTCAACAGCGGCCTAGCGGCGGTGGACGCGCCGCTGAACACCACTTGGTATAACTCGCTGCAATCGAAGATCACCAAGCGCTTCTCCCACGGGATCGACGCTACGTACGCGTTTACCTACCAGAAGTCCATGACCGCAAGTAATATCCAGGACGTCTTCAACCGGAAGACGGGTCGAGGGCTGGATTCCGCAGATCAACGGCTCCAGAGCGTGATCGCCTTCACGTATACGGTCCCCAAGATGAGAGGGATCAATCGAGCCCTGGCTTATGCGCTCTACGATTGGCAAGTCGGCGCGATTCTGACGTACGCGAGTGGCCTTCCGATCGCTGCTCCGGCCGCGCAGAATCTCCTGGCGAATGCAATCGGCCAAGGCGCAAATGCCATCCGGGTGCCGGGGGTACCGCTCTTCCTACAGGACCTGAATAGCGGAAACGTGGATCCGCGCCGCGGTTTCTACCTGAATCCAGCCGCCTGGACGCAACCGGTCGCAGGTCAGTTTGGCGGCCCGCTCACCTATGGCGACTATCGCTCACAGCGCCAGCCCAACGAGGCTATGAATTTCGGTCGCAACTTCCGGATCAGCGAGCGGGTGAGCGCGCAGGCTCGCGTGGAATTCACCAATATCTTTAACCGGATGAGACCCAACGCACCGTCTTCGGGCAACGCCCTCACCCCCCAAGTTCTGGCCACGTCTAATGCTGCTGTCGCCACTGGATTCGGTGCCATTTCTTGGCAAAACACCGCCGGCCAGCGGAACGGTCAAATGGTTTTCCGTCTGACCTTCTGAGCACCGCCGCGCCTAAGGTGCCTAAAGGCGACTGGCGCCCCCGCGGCGAAGTAGGTAGTCATCGAGCGGTGATATAGCCACGTAGGTAAGACGCGCTTGTTGCACGAGCTACAGCAAACACGACTCCAGTACGCATTTTCCAAGATGTAAGTAGCAAGCTTTATCCTTGTTTCATGACGATCTTTCCGCATGGCGAACCAGTTGTGACGCGACCGGTCGATCGCGTCACTGCAACTTCTACAGCGCTGCTTATGGTCATTGGTGACGGCCATGCTCCACGGCCATCATCATGCCGATAAAATACGATCATGCCTAGCTTTGAGATTGAGCGTATTGGTGATCTACAGGAAGACAGCGGCGGCAGCGAGTTTGATCTTGCCTTGGCGGATGATCAGACGCTCTATGCGGTCTCTCGGACGGATAACAGCTACCTGAAGTGTTCGCGCTATCGCTTGTACCCAAGCGGAAGCATCTCGCCCCAGGCCTCGGAACAACTCTCGCCGCAAGCGGCGAATATTTGCGTTACATCACCGGGAACGGGCAATGCATTCACCTGTTGCACGAAGTACGCAGACAGCAGGTTGCTCGTAACCGAATGGCATCCCGGACCCTCTGCCGATGCAGAGGGTGCCGAGGGAACCCATGCTGCGATAACGAGCTTCGCGCCCGAAATCACGGTGATTCCCCCCGGAGCGGAGGGTCCCGGGAAGAATACATCTTCCAAATTTCCCAACGGTCAAGTCTTTGTCACTGCCCACACCACGAGTGGTGCGCAGCAACTCAAAGTGTCTGCCTGGCTATCCGGGAATGTTATTGGGGTCCAACAGTTAGTTTCCGCGACCGACTCAAAGCGGCACACGCAAATCGCGATCGCGGCGCACAAGGTCGACGAACAAGAGCAAGTTTTGACATTCATCACCGCGACCCGCTCGGATGGCTACAAGCTCCGTCTCGCGAACTGGCGTCTGACCCTGACGAAATCGCAGGAGCCAACCCTGGAGCGCATCAGTGAGGCTCTGACCGATGACACGATCTCCGAAGTATCTGCCACCGTTTTCTCCCGTGCCACGGGAGATTGTGTGGCAACCGCCATCGTCCGCGAAGGCAAGCTGGTGTTAATCACCTGGAAAATCGGTGCGGACGGAAGCCTAACACGCTGGCTGGAGGCGACGGCCGGCGCGGCCGCTGGCATCGACGTCGTCAACCTCCGCAGTACAGATATTGCCGTCGCATGCCGTGATTCCTCCGACAAGCTCCGAGTCATCTATTGGCGATTCCCTGTAAACAATTCGGACCCACAGGTGGTTGTTCGCATGGGGACCGCGACCGCCGGAAGGTTGGACAACCAATCGGCCGTCGCGATCGCGCACACAAAATCCACCGTTCAAAAGCCTGGCGACTCCGTTGTGGCGTGCAAAACCAGTGCGGGCAAGATGAAACTTATCCGCTTTCGCTTGTCGCGAGGCGAGTAGCGCTCGACAAGCGGGAGGTGCGGTATTTGAAGGCTCTCCCGAGGTTCATGGATGTGACGCCGAGGTCCAGCCCCACGGTACAAGCTTCTAAAATTCGTTAGCCGGTCCTACCAGACACGGATCTCATGCCTCCAACCTTGGTCTTCTCCCGGAGTGGAATTCCTAGCGCTAGCCGCGGAAAGTGAGTTAGATCATGAGGGCATCGAAGGGCGTTCGATAGGGCGGGCAGGCACCAGTCTAATCTCGCTCTACACGGTAAGACTTGCGTTCGACGCCTGTTTCAATCGCGCCCGATCCACCCGAAAGGCCGTTGAGCCTTTCGCGCTGGCCCTTTCTCTTGTATTAGTTAACGCCATTGCCTTCACCTGGAACGGAACTTGCTTGAACAATAGGGAAAGCTAAGCTCATCCGAAAGAGCAGGACTGGAATGACTTGTGAACAAACGTTGTGCGCGCAATTCGGCAAAGATGACTGGATACTCTTGAACCAATCTTCCAATGGAGGATGGACCTTCGGTATAGCCCGCAGCAATGCACATGGAAGTTTCCACTCAACATCTGAAGCCGACGCAAAAATGAGAACATTGCTGGCTGTGCGGAAGTATTTGGTTAGCTGCGGGCGGAAGGCAGAAGCCTCCACCCTGTTTCAATTGCCATGGCGTGTGGTCATGCGGCGCTTTGTGACCGGGTAGACGCGAGTGCTGTCTTCCCCTGTCGAATCTTGTGGCTCGGTGGCTGAAATTACAAAGAGGGAATCGCTCTGGTGGGTTGTGAGCAGGTGTTACCGTAAAACATGGCCCTTCCGGAACCAAACTTCACGGCCGATTCTCTGCTCAGGGCTATCGTTGAAGGTTCTACTGACGCGATCATCAGTATGAATCTTCGCGGCACCATCACCAGCTGGAACAAAAGTGCCGAGCGCTTGTTCGGCCACACCGCCGAAGAGGCGATTGGTAAGCCCATCACGATCCTCATTCCCTCCGATAGACTCAGCGAAGAGCCTCAAATCCTAGAAAAAATCCGGCACGGCGGGCGAGTGGAACATTTCGAAACGGTTCGAAAAAGCAAGAGCGGTGCCCTACTTCAGATAGAGTTGACGATCTCGCCCATCGTAGATTCCAAAGGAGTGGTTGTTGGAGCTTCAAAAATTGCACACGACATCGGGGACCGAGTGCGATACGAGAAAGCTAGGACCCTACTGAGCGCGATCGTGGATTCCTCGGAGGATGCGATTATCAGCAAGGATCTGAATGGAATCATCACGAGTTGGAATGTCGGTGCGGAGCGCCTCTTTGGCTACCAGGAAGCCGAAGCGATCGGGCAGCCAGTCACAATTCTCATTCCGCCGAATCATTTGGATGAGGAGCCGGAAATCATAGCGCGGATACGCGCGGGCGAGCGTGTCGATCACTTCGAAACCGTCCGCAGGGCAAAAACAGGAGAGTTACTGGATATTTCTCTCACAATTTCTCCTATACGCGACGCCAAGGGGAGGGTCGTGGGTGCTTCCAAAATCGCCCGTGACATCAGGGAGCGAAAACGAATCGATACCGATATCCGGCGCGCTAACCGCGACCTCGAACAATTCGCTTTTTCGGCCAGCCACGATCTTCAGGAGCCATTGCGGACCATCGTAAATTACAGCCAGCTGCTAGAACGCCAGTTCAAATCGACCCTGGATCCGATGGCAGTGCGCTATCTGGGACATATCGAATCGGGGGCGATTCGCATGGACAGGTTAATCAGGGATCTTCTAGCCTACACGCAAGTGAGCACCGCACAGGAACCCGAAGGGTTGGTAAACGCTAACGTAGCTTTCGCTAAGGCAATGGAAAATTTAGAGATATCAGTAGGGGAAGGGCCCGTAAAGGTAACTAGAGGGGAGTTGCACGATGTCTCGCTGAGTGAAACTCACCTGGTCCAACTCTTTCAGAACCTACTCGGCAATGCGTTCAAGTACCGAGTTCTAGACCGAGTCCCCGAAGTTCACGTGTCGAGCGCTGCGCGAGGTGGATTTATTGAATTTTCAGTGAAAGATAATGGCATCGGGATTGCTTGTGAATATACGGAGACTATTTTTGACCTCTTCAAGCGTCTACATACCAACGAGGAGTACGCCGGGACGGGCATTGGTTTGGCCCTCTGCCGGCGAATCGTCGAAAGATACTCCGGTAAAATCTGGGTCGATTCGGTCGCTGGCTCAGGATCTACATTCCACTTCACCATCCGAAGTTGAGACCCGAGAGTCGCGACCCTTGCGCGTGGTGATGGTGGAGGATAGCTTGGCCGACGTAGATGTCGTGCTCATGGCGCTGGAAAGCGCAGCGGTTTTTACGACAACCCAAGTCTTCGTCGACGGGGCCAGCGCTATCGAATACTTCGAACAAGTTTTGATCAATGAGACAAACTGCCCGCAGCTGTTGATTCTGGACTTGAACTTGCCTAAGGTGCGGGGTCCCGAACTACTTCGACGTTTGCGTGCGCTCCCGTGGTGTGGCCGCACGAAAGTTATCGTTGTCTAAAGTTCCATACTCCAAAGCGAGAAAGCCGAAGTTCTTAAACTCGGCGCGGATGCTTTCTTCCAAAAAACATCCTCCATCGACGAATTCTTTCAATTAGGGGTTCTCGTCAAAAAGATGTTCGCGTGAAACACGGTGCCATCGAGCTTTAAAGACTCTTACGATACTCCGCGCAGGTAAACGACCCTTTGCTCAGTTCGGTGATCTGACCCTGCGGTGCCGACCTTTCGGGTGTCATAGAACTGGAGGCGACACTGTCTGCAATGAAAGAGCTTGCCGCCCAGGATTCGCTGAAGGAAATTCCATGGTGTTTTCGAAACTCGATCGACAGTATCCAGGACAATCCTGCGGATCTTGAGCCCCCCACACTCTGGACAAGTTGCAGCTTTATCGTCCGCACGGCGAGCACCGAGGATTGCACCCAGCGTTTGCGGGCAGCGGAAGTTTCTAGCAGCTAGCGCTGTAGTTGGCGAACTCGAGTAGATGATTCTCATGTTGGGCTAGCCTCAAGGCGTTTGCCACAGCTCTCCGTTATTGGACGGCAAGCACGTCAGCCTTTCTTCGGGCGAGTGCGGTTTTCACCCAGAACAGTCTGCTGCAACCGCGACACCTAAAAGGCTTGTACCCCAAAACTGAAGAGATTCCCACGATGTTTAACAGCGTAGCCACCACGCCGCTCTGTGATCGGCGAACGTGATCCGATTTACATCGTCTACAACATACTTTCACCATTTGGTATTTGGGCATGCCAAATCTTAAGCCTCCGCTCGAACCCCGCATGGCCAAGCCGAACGGAGCTCTTTCTGCTTGGTAGATCACCATATTCCCATTACATTTCACGCCTGAAAGTACTAGCAGTAAGGGGTGATCAAGCTCGTCTCACCAAGATGGAGTTATAGAGTAGACCGCCTGCCCATCACGAGCCAAATTACGAGCACGACCAACAGCAACCCTCCGATGCCACCACCGTAAGCGGGGCCGCCGTAGTAGTAACCTCCACCGCCGCCAAACAACAAGAGGACCAGAAGAATGATCAGAATCGGACTCATATGTACACCTCACCTCGTTGAGCGAATCCACGGGTTTTCGTTGCCAAAGATCTTGGAGGGTGCACGAGCGAAATAGAAATGCCAGGCGGCGATCTAAATATTTATGAAGACTAAGGGAAGCAAGACTCCAAAAACACGACTGACTGTTCCCGCGGAAAACGCCACGCCGCCAAGCGGCGTAGGAGGGGAGACTCATCAAACTGCAGGCCGAGGAGTTCCGGCACTGACGACGCAGCAAGGGGTGCCGATTTCTGACGATCAGAACACACTTCGGATCGGAGCTCGAGGCCCTGCCGTTTTAGAGGACTTTCATTTTCGAGAAAAGATCTTTCACTTCGACCATGAACGCATTCCGGAGCGCGTGGTGCACGCCCGAGGATACGGAGCTCACGGCTTCTTCGAAAACTACAAACCACTTACAGACGTCACCTCGGCGGATCCTTTCCAGAGTGCGGGTCAAAGAACCCCCGCGTTCGTGCGGTTCTCCACAGTTGCAGGGAACAAAGGTTCGGCTGACCTTGCGCGTGACGTACGTGGCTTCGCGGTTAAGCTCTATACGCAGCAAGGTAACTGGGACATCGTCGGGAACAATATTCCCGTCTTCTTCATCCAGGACGCAATGAAGTTCCCCGACCTGGTTCACTCCGTCAAACAGGAGCCGGACCGAGACTTCCCCCAGGCGGCTTCAGCCCATGACAACTTCTGGGATTTCATCTCTCTGATGCCGGAAAGCATGCATATGATCATGTGGGCTATGTCGGATCGGGCGATCCCGCGGTCGTTTCGCTTCATGGAGGGCTTCGGCGTTCATACCTTCCGACTCGTGAATGCTTCGGGGAAGTCCACCTTCGTTAAATTTCATTGGAAGCCGAAACTGGGTTTGCAGTCGGTGCTGTGGAACGAGGCGGTTAAGATCAATGGAGCGGACCCGGACTTTCATCGGCGGGACCTCTGGAACTCGATCCAAGCGGGAGACTTTCCCGAGTGGGAACTAGGCCTCCAGCTCTTCGATGAGGCATTCGCGAACAAATTTGATTTCGATATCCTCGACGCCACCAAGCTAATTCCGGAGGAGGAAGTTCCTGTCCAGCGCGTCGGCCGGCTGGTGCTCGATCGGTGCGTCGACAACTTCTTCGCAGAAACCGAACAGGTCGCGTTCTGCACAAACAACATTATTCCGGGTGTCGACTTCAGTAACGACCCGCTGCTGCAGGGGCGCAACTTTTCTTACCTCGATACGCAGGTAAAGCGACTCGGCGGACCCAATTTTACTCACATCCCGATTAACGCCCCGAAGTGCCCCTTCCACAACTTCCAGCAGGACGGCCATATGGCGATGGTGAATCCGAAGGGTCGTGCGAACTACGAACCGAATTCATGGGGAGCACCAGAGGGCGGCCCCCGGGAATGTCACGAGAAAGGCTTTCGCTCGTTCCCGGCGGAAGAGCAAGGTCTGAAAGTTCGAGAGCGACCGGAGAGTTTCGCTGACCACTACAGCCAGGCTCGCCAATTCTACATAAGCCAAACTCCGACCGAACAAGGGCATATCTCCAGCGCCTTGATTTTCGAACTCAGCAAAGTAGAGCGACTCGCCATTCGCGAACGCGTAGTTTCCCATCTGCCCCACATCGATATCGGTCTTGCCGACCGTGTCACTGAGGGGTTAGGCATGCGAAACACAATTGAAGTCGCAGTTGCCGCGCGGAGTCCTCGCATGGACCTCAAGGCCTCCAAGGCACTCAGCATTATGGCGAACGGCCCCAAATCATTTGCGGGTCGCAAGGTTGGCGTTTTGCTGACCGATGGCACCGATTCACAAGTTTTTGGTCGTCTCAAAAGCGCCATCGAGGCGGAGGGGGCAATCGTTGAAGTGATCGCGCCAAAGGTCGGCGGAGTGACAGCCAAGGACGGGAGCAATATCGGCGCCCAGCAGAAGTTGGGCGGGGGACCCTCGGTGCTGTACGACGCTGTGGCGGTGATTCCATCCGCGAAGGGCTGCGAGGCTTTGCTTACGAACCCAGACGCGAGAGACTTCCTATCGGACGCCTATACCCACTTAAAATTCATCGGCTATATCGAGACAGCCCAGCCCCTGCTTGAAAAAGTTGGCCTGCAGATAGACGAGGGCTTCATTTCCCTTACCGGGGCGAAGGGCGCGGCGACGTTCGTCACCGCTTGCCGAAAACTGCGTTTGTGGGAACGAGAAGACAAGTTCTCCTGACCGCATTCTCAGCAGGGCTTCCGCATTGCCGCGACAACTCTGAACTCGTCGCTTTGCTTACCAGAGATGTTGCTTCAGGAGCGAAATACCGCCATAGGTTTCGTATTCTGCATTTCGGGAGGAGTCCACCTGGACTGTCAGCGCGGATGAGCAGGGCCTGAGTTACACCCTGATTATTTTCGAAACCGGGGTGGTAGCGGTCGCCAAACTTTGCGCTGCAGACAATAGCATCAAGCCGGATGCAATTCTATTGGATTTGAATACGCCAAGAAGTAACGGATTTCAAGTCCTCGTGGGCGCGATCCACAGACATTGAAGGCGACGATTGTTTGGAGATCCGTTGGCGCAGGCCGCGAGCCGCGGCGCGCAGGAGAGAAAGTTCGACTTCGGGCGTTACTAGCCCTGACAGCGCTTTTAAAGTGTTGGTTAGGGCCTTTCCAGTCATCAGGAGAAGCCTATCGCGCTTATTCTTCTCCAACGTCAAATCCAGGAGCCTCACGAAGGTCGTCGCTATCTCCAGGTGACGTCTTGCCAAGTTCATACGACTCGCCGCCAAATTGGCGCGCATGTCCTGGAACTTGCGTTCGTCTAGGCTAGCCGCGAGGTTACCGCTGGTTGGCTGGCACAATGCCCTAGCCGCTCGACGCGCCCTGAAGGCTCGGATTCGTATGGCGGTTGGAGTGATGCACTGTTCCTCGGCTATACTCGCGGCGGAAATCCCTTCGAGTTGCGCCTGAAGAATCTCACGACACTCCGGCCGACAGAGGGCGAAGATGGTGGCCACGTCAATCGCGGAAGTGTTCAGAGTGGTGCTTCGTTCTTCCCCCGGACCGATGGAAACTAGAGACTTCGCTCGTCGTGAGCCTCGACGAGCCTCATTGAGAGCGATCGCACTCACCCAGCTCAGAAAGGCGACTCTCCTCCCTCAACTGGTCTATTCGCTCCCAAGCTCGACTCCACGCCATCTGGGCGTAGTCGGGAATGTCATCTTCGCGAAATCCCATCGCCACGAGAAAGCGTTTTGTGCGCGGTACCAGAGGGTCGACTTGGGGGGAGTCAGAAGAGGGCCGCGGGGGTCGGTGTTTTACTCCCCTCCCACGCTAGTACCAAGTCGACGCCCGAACTCATCCCGAACTGATTGCTGCGGGCTTTGCTTGGGTCAAACCTCTTGATTGGATTAAATTGAGAGTTCAGTTCGGCACATCGGCTACGACAGTGACGTTCTTTCCGCACATCCCTGCGTACTTGATTGCCCAACCGAGTAACTCGATTTCCGACTGCCGGTGGTCCGCACCGAAAGTTTGCTGGTGCATGGTGACGATTTCTGTTGCCTTGTCTTCGCACTGGGCGACCCAATCGGGAATCTCTTCTACAAGCCTTAGTCGAAGTTCGTCGGGAGTAAGCATATATTAAAACCTGCTCTAAGGTTACAAGATTCCATCTTGGAGACACGCCGAACAGGTGCTGGTTTCGGCGGGACCCGAGTTCCGGGGGATCTTGCTGTCAAGAGTTGGAGGCCTCGGAAAGTCGAATCGGCCTAACCGGGTCGTACCCCTACGGGAAGTCGAACTTACGTCCTGCAAACAGTAGTTTTGGGATGTAGAGGAGAGCTTCTAGAGACGCATCATATATTCAGCTTCAGAAACGGCTCCACCGAACAGCAGCAACGCGATTGGCACGACCCTCATAGCTTCCTCCGGCCTTGGAGATACGCGATCAGGATTACGCAGAGAGATTCATGACTGGGATCGGCTGTGCGGAGACCGTTGCATCCCTCAGGTGCCCCTCTCCCGGTAACCTCGCCGCACGGTTGTCATTCCCGCACCGCAGGCCCGCGCAATTTCTCTCCTGGACTTACCCTGGCCACAGCTTCAAGGTTCCGTCGCGGTCGACTCTTAATCATTAGGTTGTAGGTTCGATTCCTACCGCGCTCACCATCTTTTTCAATCACTTGCAAATCTCTGCAAGTTGGCGTCCCACGTGCACGAAACGCGATCGATTATTGATGCGTCCTTGTTGCAGGAGGCCGCGATGAAACTTTTTCGTTTACAACTTGTACTCCTGGCGGGACTGACTTTGGCTGGCTGCTCAAGCAGACGTTACTACGCGTCGGGTCCGCCGCCTCCGGTGCGGGTGGAAACTCGTTTCGGCGCGCCGGGACCTGGCATGATTTGGATCAATGGATATTGGGGCTTGAACAATCGAAACTATGCGTGGGTGCCGGGCCGTTGGGCGCGTCCGCCTCGCTCGCGCGCGGTTTGGATCGCGCCACGATGGGAACAGCAACGCAACGGTCGCTATATTTTGAGGAACGGGCGCTGGCGTTAAAGGGCACCCGTTTCTCCGAGTCCAAGTAGTTACTTGGCTTGCGCGGTCGCGCGCTGGATCAGCTCCCACAGGAAGCCGTTGACGTCGCGCACAAAGACGTTACCTGCGCCGTTTGCGCGCACGATTGCTTTGCCTCCTGTGGTGGCTACGGTGCCTCCGGCTTTCACCCACTGGTCGACCGCGGTGTTGATGTCACGGACCACCATGGTGAAGGCGGGCGAGCCTGGGTCCTGCGCTCCACCGACAACCTTCGTGCGTGGCACCTCGGAGTATTCGATCAAGCCGAAGTCGAGCGTGGTGCCGGGGATGCTGCCATGGGTGATGCGCCACTTTGCGGTTGGCAGGCCGATCAGGTTGGCGACGACTGCGTTGGTGCCGAGTGCGCCTGTGGGA
Source organism: Bryobacteraceae bacterium (assembly GCA_039926185.1). Classification (GTDB taxonomy): domain Bacteria; phylum Acidobacteriota; class Terriglobia; order Bryobacterales; family Bryobacteraceae; genus Palsa-187. The sequence continues at coordinate 71,940 of JBDSXJ010000034.1, forward strand.
CGCGCGACGAAACCGATCGCATCGCGCAGGAAGGCGACCGTTTTCGCGGAATCCTCAATGGCGATTTGCACGGAGCCGCCGAGGATGTCACTCGTGGAGGCCGCTGCGCTAGCGGGCAGGGGATCGGGCTGTTGCAGCTCGACGAAGAAGCCGTCGGGATCGCGGACCACGAACTCGCGCAACTTGCTCTGCGGTGCTCCGGGGCTGACGGGTGCGCCGCCGATGGTGACGATAGGAGCACCTGCGGCTTTCAGTTTGGCGGCCAGCTTGTCGATGTCGCGGACTTGCAATACCAGCGTTGCCGCACCGGGGTCCTGAATGTTGGGACGCACGGTCTTGCGCGCGGCGCCGGTGAATTCAGTAAGCTCAAAGCCGAAGGCCGCGCCTGGGATGCGGAACGTCGCGGCGCGGAAACTCATGCCTTGTGTGCCGGTGAACTTCGACATGTCCTCGTCGAGTTTTTGCGGTTGGGCTTTGGTCGGATCGGCGGTGCCATTGGGCGTGAGGCCGAGCACGTCGCGATAGAAGGGGACCGTTTTCTCCAGGCTCTCCGCGGTGTGTGCGAGATTCTGAAGTTGGGTGACCGGAGTGCTCTGGGCCAATGCCAGGATGCCGGATGCGACGAACAGGGTCAGCGTGGATGCGAACGACATCCCTGGAGTATAGCTCCGCTGTTCAAGCGATGCTCTGGGCTACTGGACTACCTGAATAAAGAGGCCGTCGGGAGCCTTCATGATGGCCGCCTTCGTGCCGCCGGGTGTCAGCGTCTGAAGGACGCCGCCCGCAGAAGCGACCGGGGTGCCTGATTGCGTCAACAACTGAACAGCTTTCTCGGCATCGGTCACCGACAAGCGCAGGACCGCTGCGCCCGGATCTTGCTGGCGGGTTGTTCCTGAATCCTTCTTATTGGTAGTGGACTTAAAGAGTGAAATCTCGAAGCCATCGGCAAGTTTGACGATGGTCGCGGTCTTGGTGCCCAGCAGAGTTTCGGCGATGGACTGGCAACTTTGGCTCGCGGAGCCGCCGGTTAGGTTGAGGGCTTTGAAGGGACCGTTCACCACGTCGTCATTGAACACTGTGTAGCCGAATTTCAGGCCCGTGAAGGTTTTGCCGGTGGACGGGGCTGCTTTCGCCTCCATCACCAAAACTAGAAACCCATCGGGATCTTCAACAGCGATGCCGCGACCGTCGCAACCCTGCGTTATCTTGACTGCGAGCGGAACCTTTGCAGCGGCTAATCGATCGACTACCGGCTGCAGATCAGCGACCGTCAACATAAGGACGGAGACGCCAGCGTCACCTATCCTGCGGCGAACCGGCTTGCGGTCCACCCCTTGAAATTCGGCTAGCTCAATGCGCATCGCGATACCCGGTACCTGCGCGGTCGCGACGCGGTACTTGCCGCCGATCGCATTGTAGAGCTTGAGCACGGCTTCGCCCTCCTGGAAATCGCCGGGCGGGCGCGGCATGTCCAGACCCAGGTGGTCGCGATAAAACCGTACCGATGCGTCCAGGTTCGACACATTATGGATGAAGTTCCCGATCCCCTTCACCAAGGGAGCTTGCGCGAAGCAGTTCGCGGCTAGGGCCAGAAGAATAAGGAGGCGCATATCGGGATTATTCTATCGCTCCCGACACTGAATAGACAGCGACTCACTTCGCGGTGAGGGCGAGCACGGCGTAGGCTGTGGCGGCGTCGCTCAGGAACTTGCCGCGGTCGGACGCCAGATCCTTTTTCCCATTCAGGGATTGGGCAGACCAGTTCCCCGTGGTGGCGTCCTGATTTTTGTTCAACCAGTCCAGCGCGCGAGCCAGTCCAGGTTCGGTGCGCGGGATGCCGACCTGCTGCAGAGCGAACGCCACCAGACCTGTCGCGTATCCATCGCTCTGTGGGTCGAGGGGCGTGTCATCGCGTCGCTTCCAATTTTTCATGACGAGTGATGATGCGCTCCAGCCACCGTCCGGACGTTGTTGGGCGCGGAGTTCCTTGATGAGAGCGTCCTTCTGCGCCGCGTCCAACAGGTTGGGAAGTTTAGCCGAGGCCCACAGGAAGGCGGTTCGATGCAGCAGCGACTGCTCCGATTGCATGCGGCGGAGATATTCGGACAACAAGTCGATATTACTCTTCACCTCTGGTGCGGAACGATATTCGACAGGCGCGCTTCCAGCGGCGATCGCGCCGAGCGTTGCTCCCCAAAACTGCGAGTCCTCGGCCTCCCATGGTTGGTTGTGGAAATTCAGCCAGGACCACGCTCCTCTTGTCTCGCCGACTTTCCATTGCATGGCCCACATGTTCGTGAAGGCTTGTTTCGCAGCGTCGGTGAGTTTGCCGGAGGGCGCGTCGTTGCTGACCAGGATCAGTGCGTTCAGCACGGACTCGGTGCCACGCGACTCGGCGCTTTTGGGCGAGCCTTGTTTGTCGTCTGTATAGAACGGCTCGACTTCAGACCAAAGGGTCACTCGCTTCGTTACGTTCGTGAGAATCTTTGTCTCGTTGGGCGTGGCTTCGGATGGCGTGCGGAGATGCGGTCGCGCGAGTGCATAAGGGAGTGCCGTATGGCATGAGATGCAGAACGTCTCGTGATCTCGCGCCGCGGATGGCCAGGTCATCCACCAAGCGGCTCTTGCATCCAGGTATGCAGCGGCGTGTTCGCGATTCCAGTCCTGGGCATAGATTGGCGCGAGCGTTCCCAGGGCGATCATAGACGCAAGTATCTTCACGAGTTCTCCTCAATAAAATCGCAGTGGAACGACGGGGAAGCGAGGAGGAAACGTGCCTCTGGGAATTGCCAGTTCAGTATGAATTTCGGTAGATCATTTGTCAACGATATTTTCGATTTCTGCGTTGACAAGACATTGGTCCAGTGTTAAGCTTCTCCATCGGACAGTGTCGAGTGTCTGATATCGCTCACTCTTCGTAACAAGAGCACATACCCGTTCCATCGCACTACCCCCGTCGGCGCCTTATCCACCCTTTGTGTTCCGCCCAAGGAGGCTACGTGCGTTTTCATCTCACCTCTGCATCCGCGATCATCGCGTTGATCGCTGTTACACTTGCCGCACAACAACCGGCTGCAACTCAGGAAAAAGGGAAACGAAATAATAAAGGAGGCGGTGAGGAAACCGAGAGAGGCCGCGCGCAAGCGCGCTCCATGGTGATCACCAAGTTTGGCATCGTCGCGACCAGCCAGACGCTGGCCTCGCAGGCAGGTGCGAAGATTCTGGAGGCCGGTGGCAATGCCATCGATGCGGCCATCGCGGCGAACGCAGTGCTCGGATTAGTGGAGCCGGAGAGCGACGGGATCGGAGGAGATCTTTTCGCGATCTACTACGACGCGAAGACCAAGAAACTCTACGGCCTGAATGCGAGCGGATGGGCTCCTTCGGGACTGACTGTTGAATATTTGAAGGCGCGCAACATCACGCGCATGCCGAACAACGGGATGTTCTCGATCTCTGTTCCTGGGGCGGTCGCTGGTTGGGAAGCCTTGCGTGGCCGCTTCGGCAGCCTGCCCTATTCGACGCTGCTGGCTCCGGCGATTTACTACGCGGAGCAGGGTTTTCCGGTCACGGAAATCATTCAGGGAAGCTGGAAGGGCAGTGAGAACAAGCTGAGCAACACGCAGTACGCGAAGGAGACCTATCTGCCCGGCGGCAAGGCTCCTGAGGTTGGAGAGATGTTCAAAAATCCCGGACTGGCCGCGTCGCTGAAGCGCATCGCTGCCGCGAATGGCCCGAATGGTTTCTACAAGGGCGCTACGGCCGAAGCGATCCTGCGACTCTCCAAAGAAAACGACGGGACATTTACTGCATCAGACCTGGCTGACTTCAAGCCGGAGTGGATCGAGCCGGTGAGCACTACCTATCACGGGTGGACGATCTCCGAATTGCCTCCCAATAGTTCTGGCGTCGCAGTGCTGGAGATGTTGAACATCATGGAGACGTTCCCGCTGGCGTCATACGGTCACAACAGCACCAAGGCGCTGCACGTGATGATCGAAGCGAAGAAGCTTGCCTATAACGATCTACTGAAGTACATCGGTGATCCGGAATTCGCCAAGCTGCCGACGGCGGAATTGATGTCGAAACCGTTCGCCGAGAAGCGCGCCGCGGCGATTGATCCGATGAAGGCAACCTGTATGGTCGTGCCGGGCGCTTTGACTTCGATGGCAACCAAACCCGCCGGAGACACGATCTACATGACGGTCGCCGACAAGGACGGCAACATGGTGTCGTTCATCCAGAGTATCTACGGCATCTTTGGATCCGGGCTGGTCGCGCCGGGCACTGGCTTCATCATGCAGAATCGCGCCGGACTCTTCACGCTGGAAGATGGCCACCCGAATCGGCTGGCTCCGCACAAGCGTCCGCTGCACACGCTGATCCCGGGCTTCATGAGCAAGGGTGACATCAGGATCCCCTTCGGCATCATGGGTGGATGGAATCAGCAACAGGCGCATGCGCAGTTTGTATCCAACATCGTGGACCACAATATGAATCTCCAGATGGCGATGGAGGCCGCGCGCTTTACCAAGGGTTCCTTCGATGGGTGCGATGTGCAATTGGAGTCTCGCATTCCGAAAGAGGTTCGAGATGAGCTCACAAAGATGGGCCATGACGTTCGCGACGCAGGTCCCTACTCGGGTTCGATGGGTGGTGGACAAGCCGTAATGCGCAACGCGGCGGGTGTGAATTTCGGTGCTTCCGATCCTCGCAAAGATGGAGCAGCGATTCCTGAGATGCCTCCGGGCGTCGTCAAGATGAAGTAGTGAATAGCTGATCGATTCCGTTTTGAGACAGTGCCGCTCCTGCCACCGGCACTGTCTTCCATCCCCGTCAGAGTTTTTCCTCGTAAATCTTCCGCCGACCTACTGAGGTTCCGGCGGACTACCAAAACATAGAGGGTCTTCGATGCGAAACAGGATACGTGTGTCCGTTCTTGCGGTTCTCTCTGCATTGTGCGTCTTGGGGCAGACCAACAATGCACGATTGGAGGGATTCGTTCAGGATTCCAGCGGTGCCGTGATCGCGGTCGCGAAAGTGACGGCGACTAACAGCAAGACGGGAGCCGCGCTGAGCTTGGTCACCTCGACTGGGGGGCAGTATACATTTCCCGCGCTGCAGCCAGGTTCCTACACGCTGAGCGTGGAAGCCCCCGGCTTTCAGGTCTCTGTGGTCAGTGATATTGAGCTCGCCGTCGGAGATTCGGTTACGCAGAATGTCACACTCACAGTCGGCGCGGTCACCGAATCGGTAAACGTGGTCGCGAATGCGATCAGCGTGCAGACGTCGGAAGCGCAGACAGCGCAGGTGCTGACGATGACCGACATCAAGGCGCTGCCACAACTCGCAAGGACCCCCGGGGCGTTGGCGGCGTTGATGCCTGGAGTGGTGATCACTCCCGGCGGCGGCGGGCGCGTCAACGGCATGCGTAATGGCAGCAACAACACCACGCTCGACGGTATGTATGTATCGGATCCGACGGCACCGTCGTTAGGGCAGACGTTAACCGCCAACAATAGCGACAGTGTCGGTGAATTTCGCATGGTCACCAGCGGGAGCAAGGCTGAATATGGCTACAACGCGGGTGCGAACATACAGCTGATCACGCGGTCGGGAACGAACAAATGGTCGGGCAACCTCTACGAGTATTTGCGGAATACCCAGCTCAACGCGAACGATTTCTTTAACAACAGCACCCGTACAGCGCGACCCAAGCTGATTCAGAACTCCTTTGGCGGATCGATCGGTGGTCCAATCAAGCGCGATAAGACGTTCTTCTTCTTCAATACGCAGGTCCGGCGAACGCGGCAGGAGTCATCTGCCAATCGCACGGTGCTGACTCCCAGCGCCCGGGACGGAATCTTTACCTATCGCACGCCGTCGTCAGGTGCATTGCAGACGTTTAGTATTCCGCTGAATGACCCGCGTCGTTTGGGTATTGATTCTACTGTTGCGAAAAATATTGCGCTCCTTCCAGCCGCCAACAATTTCTTGATCGGCGATGGACTGAATACGGCTGGCTACATCTTTAACGGCCCGGTGACCAGTATGGAAGATCAGCTCACCTTCAAGGCGGACCACAACCTCACGGCCCGCAATCACCTCTTCGCTCGCTACAACTTTCAGCACACGAATTCGGAGAGCGCCCCCACATTTCCCGGGCAGTTGCTGAACGCCTCGGAAGCGTGGCGCTGGAGCCTGGTGATGGGCTCCGATTGGGTCCTGAGTCCGAGCACGGTAAACGAGTTCCGCTGGATTGATCGCGAAGGGTTCACAGACTTCAAGCGTCCGAATCGCGTCGCTGGCGCGATGTTTAACACGACGCTGTTTACGAACCCGCTGGACCCTGCATTCAGCAGCGGACGAGGTTCGCCGCAGAAAGAGATCACGGACAACATCACGTGGGTGAAGGGCAAACACACCTTCAAAGGCGGTCTGAATATCCGTTTCTTCCAGCTGTGGTCCTATGACTATGCGGGTGTGTATCCGAACGTGACGTTCGCCCGGGCGAATGGCAATACTGTGCCGACCACGATCGGTCCGAGTGGTACCGCGGTTGTCTCCTCCGCAGCGCGGACCATCTTTGAAGATATGTACAACACGCTCCTCGGTCGCACAGATCAGGTCACGCAGACCTACTACAGCGACTTGGTGAAGTTCCTGCCATCGGGCGCTTCTCGTCGAAGAAACCATCTTACCCGCGAGGCTGGTTTCTTCTTCCAGGACGATTGGCGCGTGACCCGCAATTTGGTGCTCAATCTTGGCTTGCGCTATGAATACTACGGCGCGCCGTCAGAGGAGAATAACTTCATCGGAGCGTATTCTCCTTCCAACCTGCTGAGTCGGACAACCACGGTCCCGAATCTGACCGTGGAACCGGGTAAGAAGTGGTTCAACGCGGACCTCAACAATTGGGCTCCGCGCTTCGGCCTGGCCTGGGATCCGCGAGGCGACGGCAAGACCTCGATCCGCATGCACAGCGGTATTTTCTACGATCGCACCGTGAGCGGTGCCGAGGTCGATATCGATGGCAGCATGCCTGGTTTCTCCAATACATTTACTCTTTTCCCGAACAGCGCTGGAACTTCTGACTTGCGCGTCGGGGATGGTGTGACCTTTCCGTCGGTCACTGGTTCGCCCGCGTCGTTGCTGACGCCGGCGAACGCCCGGCAGCAGAGCATCACCGTGCTGAATCCAAATCTCCGGACCGGCTACGTGATTGATTACGGCTTCTCAGTGCAGCGCGAGGTGGTTCGCAATACCGTGCTGGAAGTCGCTTACGTTGGCAACCGCGGCATCAAGCTCTTCCTTGATGAGGACATCAATCAATCCAAGATCACCAACGGTTTCCTGAACTCCTTCAAGGAACTGCAGTCTTTCCAGGCGACGGGAACGCCGCTGACGACAGCGAACGATTTGGTGCGGATCTATGGATCCGCGGCGGCTGCCGTCACGGCAGTGGGGGCGACGAACCTCACCCAGGGTCTTGTGGGCACGGCGGCCAATAATCTTGATCGGCAAAATTTTAGCCGCTATGCGGCCGCAGGACTGCCGGACAATTATCTTCGCAACAACACGCAATTCAACCAGGTGATCTTCGGCACCAACGATGGCCGGTCGTATTACAACTCCCTACAGATGAGCCTCACGCACCGCAGCGGTCCGCTGTCGGTGCGCGCGAACTATACCTTTAGCAAGTCCATCGACGTGGGTTCTGGTGACGGGTCCGGATTCAGCTCTCCGATCGATAACTTCAACCTGCGGTTGATGCGAGGCATCAGCGACCAGAACCGGCCGCACTCGTTCAACGGGACTGTGGCTTATACGCTTCCCGTCGGGCGAGGGCAGAGCTTTGGCCGCGACCTGCCGAAATGGGCGGACGCGATGATCGGAGGATGGGACCTAGGCTCCATCATCGTGCTGCAGAGCGGCGCACCCTTCACGGTTAGTTCGAGCCGCGCGACGGCGGCGATCCCCGGCAACACCCGGGCGAACTACTCCGCTACGGACACGAACATCGGCAATATCGAACGGCGCGGTGACGGCGTTTACTTCCTCAGTGCTGCCGAGATCGCGCGATTCTCGTTTCCCACTGCAGGCGAGATTGGAAACTCGCCGCGCAATGGCTTCATCGGTCCGCGCTACGTGAATTTTGACGCCTCGCTGGTCAAGAAGTTCAAGATCACGGAGCGCCAGTCGTTGAATCTCAGGATCGAAGCCTACAACGTATTCAACCACGCCACGTTCAGCGGGTTGACCACGAACCTGACGATCCCCGCAACCTTCGGCAAGTTCACCAGCCTCGCGGCCGACCCGCGCATCATGCAAGCGGCGCTTCGCTTCGAATTTTAGCTGCTTGCGTTTCCCTTTTTTCGGGGCAACAATGTAGCGAATCTGCGCATTGTTGCCACGAGGAGGGGTTTATGACCACGAAGTTATTTCCGGCCGTCCTGAGTGTCGCCGCGTTTGCTTTCATGATCGCCTGTGCCAGCGCTCCCACAGCGGCCGTGAAGGTTGAGAAAGAACTAAAAGCAATTGTAGAGACGCCAGTTACTGGTAAGACGGCGTTCTGGGAAATGTACAAGCTCGGGCACGCTTGGTCGGCTGACATGCAGGTGTTGTTCCTTAAGAACGGGAAACTGGTAGGCTCCGAGGAGAAGGGCAAAGGCGGCGAAGCTACGGAATGGACGTTGATGGTCGCGTCGCCCAGCAAAAGAGAAGCGCACGAGTTTACATATCGCGCGATCAGCGTTGGTACCAAGCGCAAGGGTGTGGTGTCAGGCACGGTGCAGCCTTGGGGCGGACCGACGGCAAAAGGTCAGCCGTTCACCACGGCCGAGATGAAGCTCGATTCGAACGAGGCGTTCGATAAGGCCGCGGCCAAGGCGGCGACTTGGAACAAAGAGAACCCCGGCAAGGAAGTTAGCTTCTACCTGGGCAAGGAGAGCAAGTATCCTGCTCCCGTTTGGGCTGTGTTGTGGGGCGGCGAGAAGGCCGGGTACCTGGTCGTAGTGAACGCCCTGGACGGATCGATTATTAAGTAGCTCTGCTATTGTTTCGGGGCTAGCGGGCCGACTTCTACCTTGCCTTGCGTGTTCAGCAAGGTGCCGAGTTCGGCTCGCACGCCCGCAGAAATGGCAGCAGTTTCGCTACCGTTCTGGAAGCAGCTGAAGTCCGGGCGATCGCGCCAGGCGAATGGGCCGCAGAGGCGTTTACCGGCTCCGATGGCCGCATCGTGGACAACGTTAATCAGGCGCTCATAGTCCGGCGAACCTTGCGCGTAACCGGAGAAGTTGCCGAGGTCTCCACTGGCAGCGAAGAGCGCTGTGACGCCGGGAACCTTGGCGATCTCGGCGGCGTTCTTTACGCCTTCGATCGTTTCAATCATTAAGATCAGCACGACGTTGTCGTTGAAGGTGGCGCGATAGCCGCCGGGAACGCCGCCCCACATGGCTGCGCCGAAGGCTTGACCGCCGCCGTTGCTGCGACGTCCCAGGGGAGGGAAGTAGGTCCAGTTGCGAGCCGCGATGGCTTCTTCCACGGTGTCGACAGTGGGTACAACGACCACCAGGGCTCCTGCGTCGGTGGCGCGCTGAATCTCACGCTCGTCCGCGTAGGCTACACGGACTCCAGGCACCGCCTTGGCGTGGGGGCAGGTCGCCCACATCTTCGCGACCTGATTCCAGTCGCGTTGGTCGTGCTGCATTTCCATCCAGATGAAGTCGTAGCCGGCGTTGGCGAAGGCGCAATAGGTGGCCGGATCGGTGGAGTTGAAGTTGGTGCCGCCGGTGACTTTTTCACCCGCCATCATTTTGAGCTTCACCGGATTCCAGATTTTCGCGTTAGCCGGGGGCTTGGATTGTGGTCCGTAGGTCCAGGTGCCCGGATCGACCTTGCCCGCGTTCACGCCGCCGGGCAGGGGAGTGTTGATCGCGTCGCTGTTCTTGCCTGCGGGCGCGGCCAGGGGGAAGCGCAATGTGCCCGCCGTAGCGTTATTGGCGTAGGGATCGGCAGAGGCCCCAGCCGTGGCTGCCGGTGCCGGCGCGCCACCCTTCCCTTTTCCTTGGTTCTGAGGCGCGGCCTGATAGGCGAAGAGGCTGAGGCTGGCGGCAAAGCTTAACCCGATGACAAAGCGTTTCATGATGGATCTCCCGTGAAATTTTAACAGAATCGCGGCTTGGTGTCAGTGCGGAGCGAGCGCAGCCTGATCGCTGCCGAATTTGATCAGCAGGACGCCAAGGATGATCAGCGCGAGGGCCATCACCTTAGTGCGAGTGATTTGTTCGCGAAAAAACACGCGCGCCCACAGCAGGGTCCAAATCTGTCCGAGGGCCACCAAAGGATAGAGCACACTGAGCTGACCCTTGCTCATCCCCTTGACGAAGAGGACCGAGGAGAGCAGATAGGCGAAGACGCCGCCCATCAGTTGCCAGTTGGATAATAACGCGGGAATGGTGAGCTTCAGGCGGTTCGCGCCAGCCTTCAGTCCGACTCCGCCCAGGCTGCCGATGACGCCGCCGCCCGCGATCCACAACATAGAGGAAAGGGGCGTGGTCACGTTTTGTCTCCTCGCCCCAGCAATGCGACTCCGCCGATGATGGCGGCAATCCCGGCAATCTCCATGGCGTTCACCGGTTCATGCAGCCATAGGGCGGACGCGACAGTGACCCAGACAAAACTAAGCGCCATGGTGGGATACAGCATGGAGAGTTCGCCGTGGCGCAGGGCGAACACCATGATGATGGTGAACAGGCCGTACAGAGCGTACCCGCCGAACAGCGGCAGGATGGTGAACATACCGCGCAAGGCATCGAACAGCGATGGGTTTTCGCCCAGCGAGAGGGTGCCTTGCTTGATGAGCAACTGCGCGATCGTTTGGATGATGGTGGCGCAGGCGACGGCGATGAGCGCGTTGCGGCGCTGCTCGGGGGTGGATTGGCTAGCGGTCAAGATTTAAGGATACCGAAAGTCAGGCGTCAACCCTTAATCGGACGGCGTTGCGGAAAAGTTCAATGCGGGGAGGCCTGCTGAGGATGACGCTCACGGCATCGCAACGGACATGAGATTCCGGCGTGTTGCTTTTGCGAGCGTATTCGCGAGCCACGCGCATGAGGGCACGCCGCTTATCTTCATCAATCGCGCGCTCCGGTGGCCCGAAGGCCTCGGATTCACGCGTTTTGACTTCGACGATGACCAGTTCGTCGCCGTCCCAGGCGATGATGTCGGCCTCGGCGTCTCCGGCGGAGAGGCGGTAATTGCGGGCGACGACGATATAGCCTCGCTTTTGTAGATAGCGGTGGGCGAGATCTTCACCGTGGCGACCGGTAGCTTGCTCCGGGGACCAGCGCCTACGGCGTCCTTCGTGACGCAGTTGGTCGAGCAGGGTGAGGATCATTTCTGCTTTCCCTTCATGCAGATAAGTGCGCCGAAGGGCCAGAAACTCTCGAACTTTTAGTTCCAATACTTGCAAATGGTTACAGTATCAAATCGCATCGGTTCTAGTACGATTCCCCGAAATGGGTGGTTGTCGGGAACATCGCTGGCGCTCACAGTCGAGGGGATAGTTCTATTGCCCTAAGGGTCCTACCGAAGGCCGGGAGCCTGGAGCTACAACAGGAGGAAAATGAAGTCCATACTAATTTTTGCGCTGGCGTCCGCAGCCGCTTTCGGGGGCACGATCAGTACGGGCGGTGCCAGTAATGGCTCGCCGCTTTCGATCGTTGACGTGACTGGGTTCGGGACATCCGGCAACGAGATGGCCGGCATGATGATCACCGGAAATTTTTCGACCGGCGGTAATGCTTCCTGCGTGTGGGCCGTTACGGGCGCAAACTCCGGCGGTTGCACAGGTTTGACTGGATTGAATGGTTTCTCACTGTCGCTAAACGGCGATACGTTCAGCTCAAACTGGGTTCTCAACGGCATCAGCACCGCAGTCAATGCAAGCCTGCAGTCGTTGGTCTTTAATGGTCCCGCAGGCTTTACGGTGTTTGATCGTACCAGCCCCAGTGAAGGCACGCCGGGGTCTGCCAGTGGCCGCGACGCCAGCGGGACTACGAGCCCCACCAACGGCAAACAGGTCGCTCCGAATGGGATCGCGACGTATTCGGATATCGTTAGTGTTGGCGCGAATGCTGCCGTCGGCGATCTGTACTCGAAGGTCACGATTGTATTCGGTGGTGGCGGAACTGGCCTCGTTGCGGGACAGTCGGCTGAGTTCCAGATGGATACCGACAACATCGGTCTCCGCGGCGGCAATCCTGGCTCGGGCGTGCCTGAGCCGAGCACCTTCGCCCTCATCGGCGGCGGTCTGCTGGGTCTCGCGGCGCTGCGCCGTAAGCGCTCCGTTTAAGCCTTCCACAATCCTAAAAAAATGCAGCGCATCCCTTCGGGGGTGCGCTGTTTTTTTGCCTTGCGGTCCTATTTCACGACCTTGAGCCGCCATTCGATCACTTTGCCGCGGACCACGTAGCAAAGGTAGTGCTCCCAGAATCGCCGGAAGCGCGGGAACGTATTTACCAGGAACTGGAAGCCCAGATAGCGCCACAACGCGAGCAACTTCACGTGTACCGAGGTCTCTACAAACCGGGCCTTTGAGTAATACCCATATCCGGCATCGTCCGCACCGAAATAGCGCAGGCTATAGCTGTTCAGGTGCCAGCGATGCGTGGGGTCGCAGAAGCTGGAGAAATCGGTGTAGTGCGGCGTGACCAGGAAGACCTCGCCCCCAGGGCGCACGACGCGGTGGAACTCCTCTATGGCCTTAATGACGTCCGACACGTGTTCAATGACGTGGACGGCTTGCAGGCCCTCGAAGGAATTATCGCGGAACGGGTAGGGAAAGCGGTCGAGTTCGACAAGGACGTCGGCTTTGGTGTTCGGATTGCGGTCAATCCCGAGGGAGCCGGGCTTTTTGTTGATTCCGCAACCTACGTCGAGGACTTTCATTGGGACAGGGATGATTGTACCGCGAGGTGGCGGAGGCGTCGCCTATAAAAAGATGATAGTAGTACGCTAAGATTATTGTATTGTAGTTGGCTCATGTGATACACTGCGTTCAAGACCCGAGGTAATTTATGGACTTCAATCGTTTCACCGAGAAACTTCAAGAAGGCGTCCGGGCTGCCCAGTCCCTCGCGCAGCAGCGGGGCCACCAGCAGCTGGATGTGGAGCATCTGGTGCTCGCACTCCTGGAGCAGGACGGCGGCCTGGCTCAGTCTATCTTCTTGAAAGCAAATGTGGACTTGAAGACGCTCCACCATCGGCTGGAGCAGGTTCTGGAGAAGCTCCCTAAGGTCAGCGGTGCCCCAGCGGCCATGGACCAGGTGCTGATCACGGCCCGCCTGCAGAAGGTCTTTGCCGGCGCCGAGTCCGAAGCCAAGCGACTCAAGGACGACTACATCTCCGTAGAGCACATCCTGCTCGCGGCCATCGACGAAAAAGTCTTTCAGGAGCTTGGGCTGAGCAAGGATCGCTTGATGCGGACCTTGCAGGAGGTCCGGGGCAGCCAGAGGGTGACCACGCAGAATCCTGAGGCGACCTATGAGTCGCTGGAGAAGTACGGTCGCGATTTGACGCAGGCGGCCGCCCAAGGCAAGCTCGACCCGGTCATCGGGCGCGACGAGGAGATCCGGCGTGTCATACAAGTGTTATCGCGCCGCACCAAGAACAACCCAGTGCTGATCGGTGAACCCGGCGTCGGTAAGACGGCGATCGTCGAAGGACTCGCCCAGCGCATCGTGCGTGGCGACGTCCCTGAGGGGCTGAAAGAAAAGAAAGTCGTTTCGCTCGATATCGGCGCTCTCATCGCCGGGGCCAAGTTCCGCGGCGAATTTGAAGAACGGCTGAAGGCTGTCCTCAAAGAGGTGCAATCGGCCGAGGGGCGGATCATTCTCTTTATCGACGAACTGCACACGGTTGTCGGGGCAGGCAAGGCGGAAGGCGCGATGGACGCCGGCAACCTGCTGAAACCCATGCTGGCGCGCGGCGAATTGCATTGCATCGGCGCGACCACGCTCGATGAGTATCGCAAGCATATCGAGAAAGACGCGGCCCTGGAGCGGCGTTTCCAGACGGTGCTGGTGGATCAGCCGTCGGTCGAAGATACCATTTCGATCCTGCGCGGGTTGCGGGAGCGCTATGAGGTCCATCACGGCGTGCGCTTAAAGGACTCCGCGCTGGTCGCAGCCGCGGTGTTAAGCCAGCGCTATATCTCAGATCGTTTCCTACCGGACAAGGCCATCGACTTGATGGATGAAGCGGCAGCCAAGCTGCGCACGGAGATCGATTCGATGCCGGCGGAACTCGACGAGTCTTTGCGTCGGCAAATGCAGCTCGAGATCGAGCGCGAGGCGCTGAAGAAGGAATCCGATCAGCCGTCGAAGGATCGGCTCGCGAAGATCGAGAAAGAGCTGGGGGACTTGAAGACCAACTCTGCGTCTTTGAAAGCCCAGTGGCAGACTGATCAGGAAGCGTTGAAAAAGCAGCGCGACGTGCGCGCGCAGATCGAGCACGTGAAGTTGGAGATCGAACAGGCGGAGCGCGCCTACGATCTAAACAAGGCTGCGGAACTCAAATACGGCAAGCTCTCCGGCTTGGAGAAAGAGCTGGAGAAGCAGCAGCACCAGCCTACGCTTCTCAAAGAAGAGGTGGACGAGGAAGATATCGCGGCGATCGTGAGCCGGTGGACCGGGATTCCGCTTTCCAAATTGATGGAAGGCGAAGTTCAAAAGCTGCTGACGCTTTCGACCGAGCTGCACAAACGCGTCGTGGGTCAGGAAGAAGCCGTGGACGCCGTCGCCGACGCAGTGATGCGCGCTCGTGGTGGCCTGAAAGACCCGAAGCGACCGATGGGCAGCTTCCTGTTCCTAGGGCCGACCGGCGTGGGCAAAACCGAGCTAGCTCGGGCGCTGGCCCAGTTTCTCTTCGACGACGAACGTTCGATGATCCGCATCGATATGTCGGAGTATCAGGAAAAGCACACAGTGTCGCGGTTAGTAGGCGCGCCTCCGGGATACATCGGCTACGATGAGGGCGGCCAATTGACGGAAGCCGTGCGGCGCAAGCCGTATTCGGTGGTGTTGCTCGACGAAATCGAGAAGGCGCACACGGACGTATTCCACGTGTTGCTCCAGGTGCTCGACGATGGCCGGCTGACGGATGGGCAGGGTCGAACGGTGGACTTCAAGAACACCATGATCATCATGACCTCAAATGCGCAACGCGATGACCTGGCGCGGATGTTCCGGCCGGAATTCCTCAATCGCATTGACGAGATCATCAACTTCCACAGCCTGACCGAGTCCGACCTCAAGAAGATTGTCGACATTCAGCTGGCAGGTCTGAAGGCTCGACTGGCCGAGCGGCGCATTGATCTGGAGCTGACAGATGAGGCTCGGGAACACATCATTCGGGTTGGGTACGATCCGGCCTTTGGCGCCCGTCCGCTGAAGCGCGCGATTCAGAAGGAACTGGAGACGAAGCTCGCTCGTAAATTAGTTGGGGGCGAGATTCGCGACGGACAGAAAGTAGTGGCAGACGTGCGGAACGGAGAAATTGTTCTGGAAACAGAATCGGTTTCGGCTGTTCCTGCATCTTGATAGGAGAAGGTGAGAAAAAATGGCTGAAGTAGCATTGAAGACACTTCCCGTATTGCCCTTGAAGAATTCCGTGTTGTTTCCGGCATTGATGATGCCGCTGTCGGTGGGGCGCGTCACATCGGTAGCCGCGGTGGATGCGGCGATGCTGACCGAAGGCAAAGAGATCATCGTCGTTGCACAGAAAGATAACTCGGTCGACCAACCGGGCGCGTCGGATTTGTACACGGTGGGTACGCGTGCCGTGATCCGCAACGTTAAGGGTGGTCGGGGTGAACAGCGCGAGATCTTCGTGCAGGGCGTGGAGCGCGTCGTTCTGGTGAAGGTGGAACAGAACGGGTATCTCAAGGCTCGCTACACGGCTCTGCCGCTGCCCGACGATTCGACGAACGAAACGGAAGCTCTGACGATTTCCATCGTGGAGACAGGTTCCAAGCTGGTCAACCTGGTGCAGGGACAATCGCCGACCGACATCGCCAAGATGTTCTCGGCGCATGCCGATCCGTTGCACTTGGCATTCATGGTGGCGTCGGTCCTGAACCTGGATGTGGAGAAGGAACAGGCGCTGCTCGAAGCGCCGTCACGCCTGGAAGCTCTGCGCATGGTGCTGGGCTGGGTGACCCACGAAGTGCAGGTCGCGGAGATTCGCACCAAGGTCTCCGAGGAAGCTCGCAGCGAGATTTCTCGGGAACAGCGCGAATACGTGCTGCGGCAACAGAAGAAAGCCATCGAGCAGGAGCTCGGCGAAAAAGACGATAACCACGCGGAGACAGAAAATCTGCGCGAGAAACTCGCCAAGGCCGAACTGCCGGACGACATCCGCAAGGAAGCTGAGCGCGAACTCGGTCGCCTGGAGAAGATGAACGCGGCCTCGCCCGAGCACAACGTGATCCGCACGTGGCTTGAGTACGTGATCGAGCTGCCGTGGGCCAAGAAGAGCGAAGACAATCTGGATCTGAAGAATGCCCGCGCGGTGCTCGATGACGATCACTACGGCATTCATAAGGTGAAGGACCGCATCATTGAGCACTTGGCAGTGTTGAAGCTCAACCCCGATGCCAAGGCTCCCATCCTGTGCCTGGTGGGTGCGCCGGGCGTCGGTAAGACGTCGCTGGGCCAGTCCATCGCCAAGTCGCTGGGACGCAAGTTTGAGCGCATGAGCCTCGGCGGCCTGCATGACGAAGCCGAATTGCGCGGACACCGACGGACTTACATCGGTGCGATGCCGGGACGTTTGATTCAGTCCATGCGCCGGGCCGGGTTTGCGAATCCGGTGTTGATGCTCGACGAAATCGACAAGCTGGGCCGCGACTTCCGGGGAGATCCGGCGTCGGCCTTGCTCGAAGTGCTGGATCCGGAGCAGAACAAAACGTTCCGCGACAACTACCTCGACCTGGCGTTCGATTTGTCGAAGGTGTTGTTTATCACAACGGCGAACACGCTGGACACGATCCCGGCGCCGTTGCTGGATCGTATGGAGATCCTGCGCTTGTCGGGCTACAGCGAAGAAGAGAAGGCCCAGATCGCACGGCGTTACTTGCTGCCGAAGCAGTTGCAGCATACCGGGTTGACGAACGAACAGGTCCAGCTCACGGACGCGGCAGTGGAGAAGGTGATCCGCTCTTACACGCGGGAAGCCGGTGTTCGCAAACTGGAGCAGGTATTGGGCCGGGTGATTCGCAAGGTCGCGGTGAAGTTCGCCGAGGGCCGGACCGAACTCTACATCGTGGATGCGCCGGAGATCCCGGATTTGCTGGGTCCCGAGGCGATCACGCCGGACGATGCTCGCAAGGATCTGCCCGCGGGTGTCGCGACGGGCTTGGCCTGGACGGAAACAGGCGGCGACGTTCTGTACATCGAAGCCGCGTTGTTGCCGGATGGTAAAGAAGTCACCATCACGGGGCAGTTGGGCGAGGTGATGCAGGAATCGGCCAAGACCGCCCGCAGTTATCTGTGGAGCCACGCGGCGGAGTTCGGACTCGATCCGAGGAAGTTCTTGACGACGGGCCTGCACATCCACGTTCCGGCAGGCGGCATCCCGAAAGACGGGCCGTCCGCGGGCGTCACGATGACCACGGCGCTGGCATCGCTGTACTCGGGCATTCCCGCTCGTAGCGATACGGCGATGACGGGCGAGGTCACGTTGACCGGACTCGTGCTGCCGATCGGCGGCGTGAAGGAGAAGGTGCTCGCGGCTCGCAGGATGGGGCTGAAACGCGTGATCCTGCCGAAGGGCAACGCCAAGGATCTGCGCGATCTGCCTGAAGAAGTTCGTCAGGAGATGCACTTCACCTTCGCTGAGCGAGTGAGCGACGTGCTCGCCGAGATGCTGCCGACCTTGAAGCCGGCGGTAGCTCGTCACGAGTTTGGCGAGCTGGTTGCCGTTGACTGATGCGTGATGTTTGATGCGTGATGCGCTAGCATGAAGCTATGCGCACCACGCTCGACATCGACGCCGACATTTTAGGGGTGGCCAAGGAACTCGCGTTTCAACGCAAGACCAGCGCGGGCAAAGTGATCTCGGAACTTGCTCGGGAAGCTCTGGCTCCTAAAAGAGGTCTAAAAACTAAGAATGGGTTTCCAGTTCTGGAGCCAATCCCGGGCGCACCACCGATGACTCTGGAGATGGTGAACCGCCTTCGGGACGAAGAGTGAGCACGGCGCTCCTTGATGTGAACGTGCTTCTGGCCATGTTTGACGCCGGTCATGTTCACTACGAAGATGCCCATCGGTGGTTCAGAACTTTGGGCCGTGGAAAATGGGCTACCTGTCCATTGACTGTCAACGGATGCCTGCGGATTTTTAGTCAACGAGGTTATCGAAACGCCCGGACTGCGACGGAAGTGGCCGCAATGATGCGCGTTGGCCTGGATCACCCCACTCACGAGTTCTGGCCAGACTCCGTTTCCACGCTGGACGAAGAGCTGTTCGACTTGCAAATGCTTCACAGCGGCAAACAACTCACCGACGTCTACCTTCTCGGCCTTGCTGTCCGGCGCGGAGGCCAACTCGTCACCTTCGATCGATCCATTCCGTGGAAGGCCGTGATCGGTGCCAAAGCGTCCGACCTCAAGGTGCTGGGCGGACCCCGCTCGCGCTGATCCCGCATCGTATTTAGGTATCATTCCTCTATGCGGACCTTCCATCGCTATACCTGCGGCATTCTTTTCCTGGCTGCGGCTGCTCTCAGCGGCTGCGGTGCGGGCGGCGGTTCTAAACCCTCAGCCGAGTCGGCCAAAACGTTTTTGGACGATGCTGAAAAAAAGATGAACGACCTGTTCCTGGAGTCCGCGCAAGCCTCCTGGGTGCAAGCAAACTTTATTACGCAAGACACCGAAGCGTTGTCGGCGATCGCCAATCAGCGAGCAATCGACTACGGCGTGCAACTCGCGAAAGAAGCGGCCAAGTACGACGGCGTTGAATTGCCAGCCGAGACCCGCCGCAAGATGGACTTGCTGAAGCGCGGGCTAACGCTCGCAGCCCCGGCGGATCCAGCCGAGAGCAAAGAAGTCACCCAGATCGCAGCTTCGCTCGAAGCGACCTACGGCAAAGGCAAATACTGCAAGACCCCCGACAAGTGCCTGGACATCGACCAGATCACGCAGATCATGAAGACCAGCCGCAACGCGGACGAACTTCTGGATGTGTGGAAGGGCTGGCACACCGTCTCGCCGCCGATGAAGAAGGATTTCCAGCGGTTCGTGGAACTGTCCAACAAGGGCGCGAAGGAACTGGGCTTCGCGGACACAGGCGCGATGTGGCGGTCGAAATACGACATGCCTGCCGACGACTTCACGAAGGAACTGGATCGCCTCTGGGCGCAGGTGGAGCCGCTGTATAAGTCCCTGCATGCCTACGTTCGGAGCCGCTTGGTCGCGAAGTATGGAAACAAAGTGGTCCCCGAGAACGGCCCGATTCCGGCACATCTGCTCGGAAATATTTGGGCGCAGGATTGGTCTAACGTCTATGACATGGTGGCTCCCGGTGGTGCTGATCCCGGTTACGACCTGACCAAGATCTTACAGTCGAAAAACACCGATGCGCTCAAGATGGTGAAGTACGGCGAGGGCTTCTTTACCTCGCTCGGGTTTGAGCCGTTGCCGGGCACCTTCTGGGAACGTAGTCTGTTCGTCCGTCCGAAAGATCGCGACGTGGTGTGCCACGCGTCAGCCTGGGACGTCGACAACGTGAATGACCTGCGCATCAAGATGTGCATCAACGTCAACGAAGAAGACTTCACGACGATCCATCACGAACTGGGCCACAACTTCTATCAGCGCTCCTACAACAAGCTGCCATTGATCTTCCGCGATAGTGCGAACGATGGCTTCCACGAAGCCATCGGCGATACGATCGCGCTGTCGATTACGCCGGAGTATCTGGTGAAGCTCGGCTTCATCCCCAAGACCCCAGACGCGTCCAAGGATATCGGCCTGCTGATGCAGCGCGCGCTGGAGAAGGTCGCGTTCCTGCCGTTCGGGTTGATGATCGATCAGTGGCGTTGGAAGGTGTTCTCGGGCGAAGTGACGCCGGAGAATTACAACAAAGCCTGGTGGGAACTGCGCCAGAAGTATCAGGGCGTCGGTGCTCCCGAAGGTCGTCCGGATGCCGAATTCTTCGATCCGGGCGC
Source organism: Bryobacteraceae bacterium (assembly GCA_039926185.1). Classification (GTDB taxonomy): domain Bacteria; phylum Acidobacteriota; class Terriglobia; order Bryobacterales; family Bryobacteraceae; genus Palsa-187. The sequence goes on from JBDSXJ010000034.1 coordinate 92,169, forward strand.
GAAGTATCACGTTCCGGCGAACGTGCCGTACACGCGTTACTTCCTGGCCCACATCCTACAATTCCAGTTCCATCGCGCACTGTCGGAAACGGCCGGCTGTCCTGGGACGGCTGGGACGCCGCTGCATCGCTGCTCGATCTACGGCAGCAAGGAAGCGGGGGCCAAGCTCGACGCGATGCTGAAGCTCGGGGTCAGCAAGCCGTGGCAGGAAGCGCTGTTCGAAATCACGGGGAAGCGTGAGATGGACGCGACCGCCATCCGCGATTACTTTGCACCGCTGCAGGTTTGGCTCGACGAGCAAAACAAGGGCAAGCCGGTCGGCTGGTAGTAGGGGTTTCCGGTCGAGTCGTGGGAAAATGTAAGGACCCATGACTGGATCACAGATCCGCCAAACATTTTTAGACTATTTTGCTGCTCGCGAGCACCGCGTGGTGCGCAGTTCGTCGTTGGTTCCGGCCAACGACCCCACGTTGTTGTTCACCAACGCAGGCATGAACCAATTCAAGGACGTGTTCCTTGGCCAGGAGCGCCGCGACTACACGCGTGCAGCCAGCTCGCAGAAATGTGTCCGCGCCGGCGGCAAACATAACGATCTCGAAAACGTCGGCTACACCCGCCGCCATCACACGTTCTTTGAGATGCTGGGCAACTTTTCGTTCGGCGACTACTTCAAGACAGAAGCGATTGCCTACGCGTGGGAACTCATCACCAAGGAATACGGGCTGCCGAAGGACAAGCTCTTCGTCACGGTGTTCCGTGAGGACGACGAAGCCGAAGAGTTGTGGCAGAAGGTCACGGGCATTCCGAAGTCGCGCATCTTCCGCCTGGATGAGAAGGACAACTTCTGGCAGATGGGCGATACCGGTCCCTGTGGGCCGTGTTCGGAGATCCACTTCGATCTCGGTCCCGAAGGCGCGGAGCCGGGGCGCGAGCATGAGCAGTTTCCGCTCGACGGCGGCGGACGCTTCGTCGAGATCTGGAACCTCGTGTTCATGCAGTACGATCGCGACTCCTCAGGAAAGATGACGCCGCTGCCCAAGCCATCCATCGATACCGGCATGGGTCTGGAACGCATCACCGCGGTGATGCAAGGCAAGATCACCAATTATGAGACGGATTTGATCCGTCCCATCGTGGACAAGGCCGGCGAAATGCTGGGCAAGACCTACGGGGAAGATACCCGCGTCGACACGGTTCTGCGCATCAATGCGGACCATGCACGCTCCACCGCGTTCCTGATCAACGACGGTATCGTGCCTTCGAATGAAGGGCGCGGCTACGTCCTGCGTAAGATCATGCGGCGCGCGATGCGCAATGCTCGCATGATAGGGGCTTCTGATCCGTATCTTCATAAGCTGACGGGCTTCGTCGCGGAGCACATGCGCGACGCGTATCCGGAAATGCTCGATAGCGTGCTGCGCGTGGCTCGCGTAGTGAAGGACGAAGAGCATCGCTACGCCACCACGTTCCAGGTGGCGGAGAAGTTCTTCCAGGACGAAGCCAAGACCGCTGTTGGTGGAATGTTGCCGGGTCCGGCGGCGTTCAAGCTGTACGATACCTACGGCCTCGCGATTGATGAGCAGGAAGACATGGCGCGCGACCAGGGGCTGTCCATCGACCGCGCAGGATTCGACGCGGAGATGGAGAAGCAGCGCACGCGCGCTCGCGCCTCGTGGAAGGGCGCCGACAAGACGCAGGTCAATCCGGCTTATCAGGCTCTGCCCAAGACGGAGTTTGTCGGTCGCACCACGCTGGAATCGCCCGCGACAGTGACCGCGCTTCTCGATGGTGAGATCGCGCTGGATCGTACTCCTTTTTACGCTGAGGCTGGCGGTCAGGTCGGCGATACAGGGCTGTTGGTCAACGAAGCTGGCGATACGGTTGCCATCGTCGAGTCGACGTATTCCGCGGCTCCCGGCAAATCGGTGCATCGCGTGAAGATGCTGGCACCTGTGAAGCAGGGCGACACGGTGATCGCGAAGGTAGACCCCACCTCGCGGCATTCAACCATGCGGAACCACACGGGCACGCATTTGCTGCACGCGGCTTTGCGGACCGTCCTGGGCACCCATGTAAAACAGGCCGGCAGCGTTGTCGAACCCACGCGCTTGCGCTTCGACTTTTCGCATTACACCGCGATGGACCCGGACGAACTCGCGGAAGTCGAGCGGCTGATGAACGAAGAGATCCTGGCGAATCGTCCGGTGGTGACCAACGTGATGGGCTTGGACCAGGCATTGCAAACCGGCGCGATGGCGCTGTTCGGCGAGAAGTACGGCGACGAAGTGCGCGTCGTGCAGATCGATAGCTTCAGCAAGGAACTCTGCGGCGGAACGCACGTCGAACGGACCGGCGATATCGGCATTTGCAAGATCGTTTACGAAGGGTCGATCTCGGCCGGTGTTCGTCGTATCGAAGCGATCACCGGTGCGGGCGCTCTACGGAAGTTCCAGGAAGCGCAGGGACAACTCGCGCGTGTTGCGGGTGCTGTGAAGGCCTCCGAAGCAGAACTGCTTGACCACGTCGAGAAGCTCGTGACGCGGGAGCGGCAACTGGAGACAGAGCTACAGCAGCTCAAAACCAAGATGGCGCAGTCGGAAGCCGGCAAACTGGAACCGCGCGTCGTGAAAGATGTAAAGGTCCTCTATCGACGCATCGACGGCGTGGATAAGGCGCAGCTTCGCGTGATGGCGGACGACCTTCGCAATCGATTCGGTGACTGCGTTGTCGTGCTGAGTACCAACACGGGCGACGTGATTGCGGCTGTGACGAAGGCGCTCTCCGCAAAGGTTCCCGCTGACAAATCGATTCGGAGTGCGGGTGCCAAAGGCGGCGGTCGGCCGGATATGGCTGAAGGTCGCGTTCAGGACGTCGATGCGTTCCTGAAGAGCATTGAGGGAATTGTCGAGGGCTTGCTCTAAGTGGAAACCTGCGACGTGGTCATTGTTGGTGCCGGTCCCACGGGGCTCGCGTGTGGGATTGAACTCAAGCGGCGAGGGCTGCACCCGATCCTGATCGACAAGGGTTGCGTCGTCAATTCACTGTTCAACTATCCGACGAACCTGGTATTCTTCACGACGCCGGAACTACTCGAAATCGGCGATATCCCGATGACGTCGCTCAATGAGAAACCTGTCCGCGGCGAGGCGCTGAAGTACTACCGGCGCGTCGCGAATCACTACGGTCTCGACATCCGGCAGTATCAGCGAGTAACGAAGATCACGGGCGAAGATGGGGCCTTCGTCGCAAACACTCTCGATGCTGAGGGCGAAGCACACCAATACTCGGCAAAAAAAGTGATCCTGGCCACGGGCTATTACGACGTTCCGAACCTTCTGAACTGCCCGGGCGAGGAACTCCCCAAGGTCCTGCACTATTACAAAGAACCGCACCCCTACTACGACCAGGACATCCTCATCGTCGGCGCGAAGAACTCCGCTGTGATCGCGGCGCTCGATCTGTGGTGGTCCGGGGCCCGCGTCACGATGGTGCATCGCGGCGACGAGATTCACAAGAACGTGAAGTATTGGCTGAAGCCGAACATCGAGAATCGTATTAAGAACGGCGATATTCCGATGCACTGGAAGTCGCAAGTCCTGGAGATCCGGCACGACGCGGTGCTGCTCGCCACGCCCGACGGGGTCAAGGAAATTAAGAACGACTGGGTGTTCGCGATGACCGGCTATCAGCCCGACACTGAATTCTTAGGCGCGCACGGCATTCGCTTCGATCAGGAAACGAAGCGTCCTCACACGGACCCGGAGACGTTGGAGAGCGATCGGAAGGGAATGTATCTGGCGGGCGTGATTGTCGCGGGTATGCACACCCACGAGATCTTCATAGAAAATGGGCGATTCCACGGCAAACAAATCGCCGAGGCAATCGCCCAAGAACTTAACTAAGGTTTACTTTTCCAGCAACAGCTTGTTCACGGTGTCGCGCATCACGCTTTCCGTAGCGATGCTTGCGGTGCCCGAAGGTTGCGCGGTGGTCTGCGCGCGAATCACACCCTTGCGGTCAATCACCACGAACTGCGGCACGCCGTACCCTTGCAGCACAGAAAGCCCCAGGAATCGTAGCACAGGTTCCTTGGTCGACAAGCCAACGGGGAACGAGGCGTACTGCGAGAATGCAGCCGTGACCTTGTTGTTCTCCTCAACGCTCTTCGTCTGCACTTCATCGTTGAAGGCGACGCCGTACGTCACCAGGCCCTTGGACCCGAGTTCCTGCTGCATCTTCGATACCCATTTGGCTGCGACCTGGCAGTGCGGACACCAGGTGAACAGGAACTGGATGACGACAACTTTGCCTTTCTGGCTGGAAAGCAAGGTGTCGCGGCCGGAAGGCTCGTGAATCTTGAATTCCCCCGCGGGACGCGGAACGGGAGCGGCGGCTTGAAGCGTGAGCCCCATCGCGAGCAACAATCCATAGACGATTTTCATAAGTGTTAGTTTACCTCGATTATTCCTTGACCAGCGTGGCCAGCAGTGTTCGCAAGCCGGACTCTGTACTCACCGGACCGTTGCCATTCAGATCGCTCTGGCCGCGGATCACGCCCTTTTTGTCGATGACGATGACTTGCGGCACGCGCATACGGGCGTAGTCCATGACGGAGATTCCCAAAAAGCCCGGGACCACTTGCTGTCCGACCGAGCCTACCGGGAAGTTTGTCCCGATGGTTTGGATGTAGTTTGCGACGTTCTTCGCATCGTCCTGGTCGAACGCAGCGCCAAAAGCTTGAACCTTTGGACCATATTCCGTGGTGACCTTTGTGAGCACCTTGGAAAACGCCTGGCAGTGCGGGCAGGTGGTGAGCAGCAACTGCACCACGACAACTTTTCCCTTCAGGCTGGCGAGGGTGGTGGTCTTGCCGCTGGGTTCGGTGAACGTCAACGCACCGGCGGGGCGCGGAACAGGGGACGCAGCAGGTAGGCTGAACGCCGCTCCCAGGGCAACCAGCAGCAGCGCGGCTTTGGGCAGTAAGGTTCGCATCGTTTTCATTTTACAGGAATACCCTCAAAGGATTGGACGGATGCGCCGGAAATACGTAACACGAAATCTCCCGGGTCCCCGGAGCCTGTGATTTCGGAATCCGAACTCGTGCGCACGTCCATCCGCTTCCACTTGGTTCGCATAGCTTCCTCGTACAGCCGGAAGAAATCGCGTGCGGCCTCGGGGCTGCTCCATTCGGAGACGTGGACCAGGTAGGGAGACTTCGTCGCCTTGTGTTCGTAGAGACCGTAGGACCCGCCGCGCCACTCGGCCGCCACCTTGCGACCCAGATCGTCGGTAGTCACCTGCCGCAGGATCGCCGAATAGTCGAATTCGCCCACATCACCGCTCACCAACATTTTCATGTTCTTCATCGGCTTCGGAAGCACAGGGCGCGAAGGCCGCACCGCGTCCGCGTACGCTTCCGGGTGAATGATTTCCTGCGTGCTCAACGGCGGGTCCTGGAACAGCCGGTCGAAAGCCGCAGTGCCGATCTTGCGGTACAACGAATCCTGAAAACGCATGCCTTCGTTATAAGGAAACGTGAGGGATTCGCGAAGATACAGCGGCGTCCGTTCCAGCACCGGATACGCGTCGCCGCTCGCGCCCACTTCGGCAAGTTCGTCGAGCAGCGCTGCCGGAACTTCGGGGCGTCCGCCGGATTGCTCGGCCAAGTAAGCCCAGCTAAGCCAGCTCGCTTGACCCTCGATCACTGATTCCCGGGCGGTGGACGCATCGTCTTCCTTAGCGGCTTCAAGATACTTGCGCAGGTTATATTGCTGATCGGCGAGCGCATGCGCGAGTTCGTGCGCCAGCGCCAAGCGTTGTTCCTGACTATTCGCGGTGGATTCGAGAACGAAGAGCCGCTTTTTCTTCGTGTCGTAGAAAGCAGCCGCTTGCTCTTCGATCAGGTCCGCCGATCCGCGCGCCAGGTTGAAATCCCAGGGCACCAGGCCGAACATCTTCAAGGTGAGTTCGGCGGCGCGAGTATCCTTGCTGCCCTCGGAATCTGCCACGCCTTCTTCCACCAGCTTGGTGAATTGCGCTTTGGTGAGAATCTCGCTGGGAACCGGACGTTTGACCTTCCAGCCCGTGATTTTCGAAAGCGACGCGAGCATGCCGTCGACCTGGGAGAAGAGTGCTGCGGAGCCGGTTTGCGCCGACGCGGTAATGCTAAGCAGCAGTAGGCAGACAATCGGGCGCATGCGACGACACCAGCGTAACATCTAAGCCGCGCGTCGCGTTACAATAAAAGCTCACATGGCAGACGACAAGCTTTATCAATGCATCTATCAGGGCAGCGGCACCTTCCTCATCACTAAGCCGAAACGTAAGAAGACCAAGCTGCGCCAGTCGCGCCTCAAGGGCACCAAGCGCGGCGCCCGCAAGTAAATTTCTGCAAAATTAAGCAAGGATCAGGAACGCGCCGATTAGGTAGGGTTCTGGCAGGAAAACTGCGTGGACTCGACTGCGTGGCTTCTTAGGTAGGCTGAACTACGCGGGAGCGCGTTCCGTTGATCCTTGCGGTTGCAACTGTAGCGCTCCATCCCACCACTTCCGCGCGTCGTCCACGATACGTGTTGATTCCAAAGTAAATATTGTCCGAACTTGTCTGTGATGCTACCGCAGCACCGGTCGAGTCGCCTCGTCGAACACCCAGGGCAGTCCAACACTGCTCATGCCTCGCAACAGCGCGGGAATGCCATGGTCATACTGATAGTCAAACTCGCTGCTCGATAGCGGGACATGCCACAGGAACTTCATGGGATCGCCGTCGACCGTGATCTCAAAGTCCGAATGCGCCTGCACCGGAGGCGGCAGGAACACGGTGTGCGGCCACGCCGACCCAGAAGGGTAGGGAAGTGAGATGGCACTTCCAAAATCCAGCCACCGCCCGACCTCCACGCAGTCGTAAGCCGCCGCGTGCAGCCGATGCGCATCGGCTCGCCGCCCATGCTTGCAGTATTGGATCAGTTCCCGCCGCGGCCGCCCGCCAGCGGAGAATCCATTGGTGACCAGCGCGACGCAGTCAAGCAGAGGATAGACCAGGACCTCAACGCGAATGTCGTCGTCCGGGCTTCCGAAATCTGAGTACGGAAAGGTCAGCAGCGGTTCGCCGCCGAACAAATCAGCATAAGAGGCCAGCCGGACGGTCGTTTGTAAATCATGCTCGCGGACGATAGAAGCCAACATTTGTTGCTCTTATCGTTTGCGTTAGGGGAAGTCTTAGTTCGGGCTATCGAATCGGTCGTGAGGATGACATTCTTGCCTCCGCCAATGATACTTTTCGGCTATGCTAGATAAATTCCGTCAAAATGTCCATGAGTGTCGATCTTGCGTGCCCCACTTGCAGCACAAAATTGCGGGAGTCCGAGAAGGATTGCCCAAGCTGCGGCAGCTTTTGTTGGTTTCCCAATGTCCGAAAGGCAGAAAATCCGGTCGAACGCGCTGCGCTTGACGCGAGCTACGATATCGCGTTATCGAATGCTAAGGCCCGAGGGGTCGATTCCGTCTTAGCTTCATATACAGCAGCTTTGGCTGATTCCGTAGCGGTTGTTTGCCAGAGTCTGGATCAAGTAAAGACTCTGCTGTCCAGTGACCGGCCAGTGTTCATAAGCTTTCATCAGCAGCGCTCGAGTAAGGGGCGGCGCCCAGAAGACACACCCATTGAAACGCAGCGCGTTGCGACGGATGCGCGTGTCTTCCCTTTCTACTTTGAAGAGATCAAGTTTGCTGCACTGTCACTGGACGGAAAAGGGGCTAGCTCGTACGGCGGGTGCAGTCTAGTCTTGAGATCCGTCGCAATTCAGAAGCGCACGTCGGTTTTCTGGGAGAACTCGGTCGATTTCTGCAACCGTGTTTGCGCCATTCAGTCTGATCCTATTCCGGCTGGCTATCGCGCCCCCTGGGCAAGTCGGGCAAAGTTAGCCACCGCCAAGGGCGAACCGCTACTGGGAAGCGGCACCTCGCCAACCGAGTTCTCGCGTATCCTATTAGAAGGAGACCGATTTGTGGAGGTTCATATCTATGGACCGTTCAATCGAGAGAGCTTTGATCGCTTGCTCCTACCCAAGCCGACCAAGAAAGATGAAAAAGCAATGGTCGCAGCCATCCGTGAAGTAATCTCAAACGACGGTCTGCCGATAAAGGTTGAGGAGTATTTGTGACCGGCGCACTGGTGTCAGGAGAGGCTCGGGTAGCCGTCTTCTTTAAAGGCGGAGGAGCGTGGTGCGTCCGTGCTGATTCCCCCGAGGCCCAATCGGTCTCGGAGGGTTTACTCCCACATTTGCTTGGCGACCCGGCGAGCGCCGATTTCTACCCGGAGGCCGCACTTGAAACTACGCGCGATTTGCTTGTACAAGCGTGCAACGCTGAGCGGAGCCTTCAGCTAGCTTTGATTTCAATGGACGCATCGTTCACCCGCGCGACGCGTGAATTGGCTGAAGATGCCCTAGAAGACTTCCTTGGTGACTCCCAGGTGTTGGAGTTCATCGAGCATCGATTGTATTCAAAGCCCCTACCGTCTGACACGTGCTGGGAGAACGGGGATGTAGACGGTGCGGAACTGCGCTTCCCGAAGGTTGCCGCACTAAAGCACGCCGTTGTGGCCGTTCAGACTTCCATCGAACAGGCACGGGCAGCGTGGGATGCTTTGCCTGAGGATATTTTTCAAGAGAGCCGTTCTCAGTTCGAGGCCGTCCTCGTTGAGACCGGTGCTTTCCGCAAGCTTTCAAATGTGGCCCATGGGGTGGCTGTCCAACCTAGCAAAGGCGAAGTGCAATTGCAGTTGCTCTCTGACCGGCGATACCAGATGTTCCCCAATTGGAGAAACATCCTGGTTGCATGGACAAAGGCTATTCCGAGCGGCATAGCAAGACTGCCGCACGCCATTCAGGAGCAGGAGGAAGATGGCCGACACCACCGTGTGCGCGATAAAGTCCTTCAAGTTAAACCTCATGCGGCTTTCGAGAATATGAAGTTGCAGAAGGCTGCGATCCTCGAGCAGTTGGCCCGTGGAAGTTTCGGACAGGCAGAACGATATGTGAATGAACTCGTCGCGCACCAATTATCGGGTCAGCGGCCGGACTTGGCCGCCAACTCCCTTTGTGATTTGGCAAGAGAAGCCAAGGGACGTGGGCTCTTTGCATATCAATTGGAGTGGTCCCGTCGCGCACAAGAGATATCCCCGGGGGATCCATACGTCCATAACCAGTTTGCTGATGCTCTCCTTGGACAGGGGGAGTTGGAGGAAGCGCTGGCGACGTACGAGTCGACGGTCAAGGACTTCCCGGGAAATGTTGTAGCGCGAAATGGGCAGGCGGAAGTTCTGAAGGCTCTGGGGCGTTTCCCGGAAGCGCTGGTGATGTACGAGTCGACGGTCAAGGACTTCCCGCAAGATGTTGTAGCGCGAAATGGGCAGGCGGAAGTTCTGAAGGCTCTGGGGCGTTTGCCGGAAGCGCTGGCGACGTATGAGTCGACGGTCAAGGACTTTCCGGAAAATGTTGTAGCGCGAAATGGGCAGGCGGAAGTTCTGAAGGCTCTGGGGCGGTTGCCGGATGCGTTGACGGCATATGAGTCGACGGTCAAGGACTTTCCGCAAGATGTCGTTGTGCGCAATGGGCAGGCAACTCTACTCGTTCAACTGAATCGCTACGGTGAGGCGGAAGCGCTAGTTCAAACAGAGCACACGCGGACGCGAAGCGAGTGGACGGCGCTCCACATTTTGGCCAGCATCAGAATGAAGCAGGGTAACTTCGGAGAGGCCGATCGCCTCCTCTCAAGAGGAGCCCAAAGTCCATGGGTCGATGTCCGGAGTCGCTTTATTGGCACTCGCGCGTTGTTGCGGATTAGGATGAAAAAACTCCAGGATGCGGAGATACTTATTCGGTCGGAGAATTCGATGACAGCGAAGGTCATCCAGATCGATATTTACCGCAGGATGAAAAGGATTGGTGAGGCTCAGTCCATGCTTCGAGAACTTCGCGACTGCTCCGTCGCCGAGATCAGAAATCTTACTCGTGATTTGGACCAGAACATGAAGCCCGGTGTTAAGCGTACAGTCACTGACGATGAGTTTCTTGACCGGGAACTTGTAATGCTGATGGCTGCCTAGTTCTACACGTAAAAAGGCCGGACGCTTGCGCGCCCGGCCTTTGGCCTCTCCGACCCTTACTTAAAAACTAGTCACCAAAGCTGCCGACTTCTTTTTCCGGCTTTGCGGCCGGCTTCGGTGCAACCGGCGCAGCCGGCTGAATCGCGCCCAAGTGGACGAACCCTTCGAGCGGCTTCTCGCCCAGCACGTGTTCGCGGTACAGCTTCGCCATCTCCGCGTCCTTGGCCTTCAGATCGCGAGCCCGAGTCTTCTCTTCGCGCGCGGTCTTGGCAATACCCGCGTCGTCCAGATCGTGCTGCCGACCCTTGTTCACGTCTTCCATATTCAGCACCAACGTGTGTTCCTTGTTGGCCAGGTTGAGGCTCTTACCACCCGCGATGATTTCGTGGCGGCCCTTCTCCTCATACCATTTGCTGAGCGTGGCGGTCATGTGCATCTTTTCGATGATGTTGCGCCAGCCGACGCCCGTGTTGTACGCGCAGAAGCTGATTTCGCCTTCTTGCGTGGCGTAGGGGATGATGCACTGCTCGGTACGGCGGAAGTCGTAGTTGAACAGATCCTGGAACCACATGCCGGCGATGAAGAGGAAGTTCCAACGGTCACCGCGGCGCTTTTCGATGTCGGCCATGGTGCGGTCGCCCGTCACCTTGCCGTACTTCTTGCCCGACATGCCGAAGCACTTGTCGAACTTCTGGATGAGATCGCTCAGGCGGAAGTGGGTGGGTGCATTGTACGAATTGTAATTGCGGAGCAGGGCGAGCGATACGCCGATCACCGACATGCGCTTGCTGCGTGCGCCGTCATTGATACGGGCGACGTCTTTGGCCAGCTGTTCGGCGTTCAGGAACGCGGTCACCGGAACGTATTCCTTGGTTTCCTTGTCGCACATCACGGCCATGCCGATACCGCAGTTCGGGTGGCAGCCGCAGGAGAGTTGACCCCAATCCGCGTCCGGTCCGTGGACCAGATCGGCGAAGTCCGAGAAGGTGCTCATGAAGCTGATCGGGAACCAGTCGCGGATCGGTTCGCCGATGCCTGCAAGGTCCTTCACGTCGTGCGCCAGGTGAGACAGCGTGTAGCGCTGCGCCGCGCGGCGTTCCGGGGTGACCTCTTCGTCACGGCCGGTGAACGAAACGGGCTGGAAGCTCAAGAACGGGATCTTCTTGGGGTTGTCGAGCGCGAAGCGGACCACCGCTCCGACCTGCTCATTGTTCACGCCGTTGATGATCGTGATTACCGGGACGATGTCGACGCCGGCGCTATAGAGGTTCTCAATCGCGCGGAGCTTCACGTCGAACAGGTTGCCGACCGCACGGTGGCTGTTGGCTTCGTTGCCGATGCCGTCGAATTGCAGATACGCGTAGCGAAGACCGGCTTGCGCCGCTTCCTTGGCAAACTCAGGGCGCTTGGCGAATTCAATACCGTTGGTCGCGGCCTGCACCGACTGGTAACCCAGCTTGCGGCAATAGCGAATGGCATCGAGGAAGTACGGGGAGAGCGTCGGCTCGCCGCCCGAGAACTGTACCGACAGCTGACGGCGCGGCTTGATCGAAATCGCGTTGTCGAGCAGGGTCTTGATGTCTTCCCAGGTCAGTTCGTGAACGAAGCCGACTTGGTTGGCGTCCATGAAGCAGGGATCGCACATCATGTTGCAGCGGTTGGTGAGATCGACTGTCAGAACGCTGCCGCGACCGTGGGTGACGGTCGAGGTGCCGTGATCGTGCAGCTTTTCGTCATTGTGGGCGCGGATGTCGCGGCCCGGGAACACGTCTTCCAGGTGCTTGAAGAACGCCGGATCGTTGGACATCATGTCTTCAAAGTGTCCGTGAATCGCGCAATCCTTCACCATCAGGATCTTGCCGTCGCGTTCGATGATGGTCGCCTTGATTTCGCCGACCTTTTCGTTCTTCAGAATCTCGACCGGCAGCTTGCCGTCCACGATTTGGTTGCGGATCTCCGGGACGCACTTGGGGCAGAGCGAGTCGGTCTCGCGCGGCCAGCCTAGCTTCGGCTTTTCCTTCTCCCAGCTCTTGAGCAACGGCTTGTCGGACCACTTCGGGGTAAAGGAAGGGTTGGGGCTGATGGAATTGATGGTGTTGTAGACACCCCAGGCGGCGTTGGCGGCCAGGGAAATAACTCGTTCTACGTGCTTGATCGGCTTGGTCAATGTGGACTCTCCTGTCGAAACGGTGAAACTTGGCGCGAAGGTACAGTATAGGACGCGACTTTGGAGGGGCCTACCAGATTGAATCGAACGGTTGTCCGTTGCATCGGACGGTCACTGGGAAGGGTCGAATGGAAGTCTATTGATAGCAATAAGATAGGTTGTGGATTACCAAAGTAGCGGTACTCCATAGGGTGCGAACGCGGCGTCTTTGGTGAGGATCGTCAAATCCTCGGCTTTTGCCTGGGCGATCAGCATGCGGTCAAAGGGGTCGCGATGGTGCAGGGGCATGGAAAATAGCGCAAAAGAATGGGCCAGCTCGACAGGCAATACACGAGCGCCCAAGGCTTGAATGTGCTCGGTATAGAACTGGGGATTCTCAGGCAGATCGAGTTTCCCGATACGGATTTTAGTGGCGATTTCCCACACTGAGGCCGTGCTGACCCAGCGATCTACGGTAGGGTCCAGGAGCAAAGTCTTTATCCGGTCGGGAAGCCGCTCGACCGGGTTAATGGCGAACAAGAATGTATGTGTATCGAGGAGTACCTTCACTTTGGAAACAGCTCTCCGTCGAAGAGCTCATCGATTTCTTCATCCGTAAGGGGTGCATCCCAACCCTCTTTGAGCGTGAATGTCCCCCGAGCGCTGCCCAGCACCGGCTGCTTCGGGGTGATCGCCGTCAGCCGAGCCACCGGTTTGCCTGCCTTCGCGATAATGACCTCTTCCCCGGCTTGCACTCGTTCCAGCAATCGCGAGAGATGGGTCTTGGCCTCGTGGATATTCACTTCCATGCCATTAACTTAGCTTAGTCCGATGACTAAGTCAATCAGCGCAGTTTCGCATTCAGCACCGCTGCAAGCCGCACGCCGGCGGCGGCGATGCGTTCATGTGCCAGAAACCTCGAGATGCTCTCGTATTCCTCGGATAGACCAACCGGACTCTCCCGCGTCCCATTCGCTCTACCCATCGTGTACGCCACCGTCCGGGCATTGTAAAAGCCCTCGACCACCCAAGTCTCCGGATGCGTCTCCGCCACCAGCCCCGCGTGCCGACTCGTGTACTCCTTCGCCAGTTCCGCAGCGCGCGCATCGACATACGCAGGGCTCGGATCGCTCCCGGCCAGCCCGTCCCAAAACGAATGGAGATTGAGCACGGGACTCCCCTCAGCCGAGCGTCGCACCCACACATCGTTGCCGCCACGATCACCCTTCGGTAGCGACATCGAATACCGACTCACGGTGTGCAGCGGATTATGGACGTCTCCCGTAAGATGCATCAGCCACGGCAGCGAGTATGCCGCGAGCATCTCATTCGTACCAGTCGGTGCTCCGACGGCCTCGATGAGGTGCGGTAGCTCGCCCAACGCGTTTGGAATTTCCAGAGGCGGGATCAAAGTTCCATCCTCTGAGAAATTGAAATCCACGTAATGCCACAGCGGATGGCTGGCCATGCTCGGAAAGCCGGGGAGCTGAGCCGTCGGCTGTACGCCCGCGCGAGACTCATCGTAAAAACGCGGATCACTGCGAATCATGTCCGGCCAGGAAGACGCGGTGAGGAAGGCCGCACGCGCTTTGCCCGCCTCATCTGTCGGTGCGTTCTTGGTGAGGATGCTCTCGTAGTCGGGGTGCTGCCGCAGCAGCGCGTCCACTCGAGCCCGAGCCTGCGGCGTGAGCGCGTCGTACGCAATTGCCGCGATCAGCCGATGCCCGGTTTCATTCCACGCGCCGAGTCCCGGCAAGAAGCAGGCAGCAAGTGTCAGCGCGACCAAAATTCGGCGAGTCATGCTCTATGCTAACAATCCGCCGCTACCATCGAATGACAGCAGCGTGACGGCAGTTGACGTGAGTACCCTCCTCACCCTACGCTTAAGGCTGAAGTTTGTAAGCGTTGGAATGTCGGGAAGACGGTGAAAGTCCGTCGCTGCCCCGCAACTGTGACCGGCAAGTAGTTCAAAGCCGCCACGGATCACTGCTTTCCTCAGGAAAGTGGGAAGATCCTGGCACTATGGCCGCCGGAAGTCAGGAGACCGGTTCCTTCGTAATTGTGTGTGGAATCCCTCGGGATTCTGCACAAAAGATGTAGCCACGTTTCGAAGGGGAACGTTCTCATGATCACTCGTCGTCTCTTTTCTTTTTTACTCACCGCTGCGTTCTGCTGCGGCCAATCCGCCGACAAACTGCTTCCGCAGCGCATCGTTTCTACGGCACCCAGCATTACGGAGATGCTATACGCGCTCGGCCTCGGTGATCGCATCGTCGGCGTCGACCGCTTCAGCCACTATCCAGCGGAGGCTGCTCGCAAACCCAAGATCGGAGACTACACCGCTCCCAATCTGGAAGTCATCGCATCCCTGCGTCCTACGTTGGTCATCATCCCGACCAACCCAGTGCAACTGAAGCAGCGCCTGGAGGCCTTGAAGCTGCACGTGCTCGAACTCGACCAGGAGGGTATCCCTGCGATTTACAAAACCTTCCGCCAGGTAGGCGAAGCCACCTCCACCACCGCCAAAGCCGAGGCGATTATCGAATCCATCCGCCAGCAACTGAGCGCGATTCGCGCGAAAGCCAGTGTGCTGCGGCCCACCCGTATGATGTTTGTCGTGGGTCGCACCCCCGGTCGATTGGACGGTCTGATGGTGGTCGGCCAAGCATCGTACCTAAACGAAATTATCGAGATCGCGGGTGGCGAGAACGTCTTCAAGAACGCCAGCGCCGGGTATCCAAAAGTCTCACTCGAAGAAATCCTCTCACGCAATCCGGACGCGATCATCGACATGGGAGAGATGGCAGACACGGTCGGCGTGACGGACGTGCAGAAGCGCAACGTCGTAGGACTGTGGAATCGCATGTCCTCCATCGCCGCGGTTCGCAATCATCGCGTGGAAGCCGTCGCGTCCGACATCTTCGTTGTGCCGGGCCCACGCGTCGTGCAAGCTGCCCAGGAGTTTTTCTCGATCCTTCATCCGGAAGCAGGGAAGTAGAAATGAGCTTCTCCGCAAAACAACTCAGCTATCACTACGGGCTGCATCAAGCCAACTTTGAATTTCCCCACACGGGCCTGATCAGCCTCGCGGGACCGAATGGAGCAGGGAAGTCCACGCTGCTCGGTATCCTCGCCGGGCTGCGCGCACCCTACCGTGGGTCGATCACTTATCGTGGACGTGAATTGCGCCAGTGGCCTCGCCGTGACTTCGCCTCGGATGTCGCCTACGTTCCGCAGGCCGTGCACATTGAATTCCCGTTTACCGCAGGCGAGGTCGTGCTGATGGGCCGCACGCCGCGCACCGGCGGTTGGTACGAATCGGCGCATGATCGCACGGCAGCTGAGCAGGCCATGTCGATCACCGATTGCCTCGCGCTTCGCGATCGCGATTTCCGCGCGCTCTCCGGTGGCGAACGCCAGCGCGTGATCGTCGCAGCGGCGCTCGCGCAGGAACCGAAGACTCTGTTGCTCGACGAACCGGCGACCCACCTCGACCTGAAGCATCAACTCTCGCTGTACCGCTTGCTCGCGCGCCTCAGCCGCACAATTCTAGTCGTCGCCGTTACCCACGATCTGAATCTCGCGATGCAATATTCCGACCGCGTGGTGATTCTCGAAGATGGCCGCATCGCAGGTGACGGCGCGCCGGGAGAAGTTCTGAACTCCGCCTCGATCGAGTCCGTCTTCGGCGTCCGCACTACGATTCACTCCGGTCCTGAGGGCAGGCCCTGGCTGGTGTACGGCATGGACGGCGTTTAATGGGGGCCGTCGCCATCTCGGCGCTGATTCTGATCGTGGTCACTCTGATTGCTCCCCTGCTCGGGAGCACGCACATTGACCTAGGACAAGCGTTCGCCGGAGTCTCCCCCGATCACGAAATTTTCTACTACGCCCGCTTGCCGCGCGTTCTACTAGCCATGCTCGCCGGAGCCGCGCTGTCCATCACCGGCGTCATCTTCCAGTGCATGTTGCGCGATCCCCTCGCCGAGCCTTACACCCTGGGCGTTTCCAGCGGAGCCGCAGTGGGCGCGGTACTCGCCATCTGCCTGGGATTTTCCTCCACCGGGTTCGCGTCGCTCATCGGAGCCGGCCTGGTCCTGATGATCGTCGTCGCCATGTCCATGGACGGTCGCAGAATGTCCGGCTTCACTCTGCTGCTCACAGGCGTGACGATGAACAGCATCGCGTTCGCGGTGATTCTCTTTCTTCATAGCATCGCGTCGTTTTCGCAGTCGTTCGCGATCTCGCGTTGGCTCATGGGAGGCGTCGACTCGGTCCCCTATTCGACGCTCGCGTGGCTCGCCGCCATCGTGATCCCCGTGATGATCGCGCTCACGCTCCGCGCTCCCCAATGGAACCTGATCGCTGTCGGCGAAGAATGGGCCGCCTCACGTGGCGTCTCGACCACCGCGATGACCGCGTTCGGCTACGTAGCGGGTTCCATCCTCACAGGCCTCGTCACCTCGCTCACCGGACCCATCGGCTTCGTCGGACTCATCGTGCCCCACGCGCTACGCCTTCGTTTCGGTGCCGACCATCGCACTCTGATCCCTTGTTCCATCCTGCTGGGCGCCGCGTTTCTGGTCGTTTGTGATACCCTCTCTCGAACAGTGAATCCGCCGACTGACATTCCCGTGGGAGTCCTCACCGCGATGGGCGGGGGGCCATTTTTTCTCTGGCTGCTACGCTCCAAGCGGAAAAGCCTGTGGATGTAGTTGTCGCATTCTTTGTTGCCAACGCCGCCGGCACCACGCTCCTTTGGATCGCAAGGCCCGCCGCGCATGCGAGCCTGTCCTTCCTCAGTTCCCGTCGAGCCATTCTGGAGATCGCCATGGGTATAGCTGCCGCGCTGGGGACGGGTTGGCACGCGCCCTTGATCCTCGTCGCCAGCGCCGTGATCACCCGCGTCGTTATGGCAGTTTCGTACAGCAGGTGGGGCGGGATTTATCCCGCCTGCGTCCACATCGTCAGAGCGGCCTCACTAATCGTGACCCTACTTATTGCAAGCCTGCCAAAATCGTCCCTGTATTTTTTCGCACGTTAAGCCGCGCCAGCTCGACCACTCGCTGCGAATCGTAGTACAGCAACCACTCTTCCTGTTCCTTCGCCCGAGCAGCTTCCACCTGCGCCAGCGTCGCACGGCCTTCGTCGCTTTGGACCAACACCACTGAAAAATCCTCGCGCGCCAGATCGAGACCCGCGCGGCTCAAGTTCCGAGTCCGCTCCGCCTTTTGCACATCCCGATACGACTGATCGATGTCCCCAGAAATCCGCGCTTTGGTCCGTGCAATTTCAATACGGAGTTTGTCGATGTCCGTCTCCGCTGCCGCTTTCCCCGCTTTCGGGGCCTTGCCTGTGAGCAGAGGAAATTCGATCGACGCTCCCACCTGATAGTTGTTGCGTTGGAAGCGCGGATAGTACGTATCGAAGTTGTTAAATTTGGACAACAGCGAATACTGCGAAACGAGGTTGATCTTCGGCAGCCAGGTCGCGTCGTAACTCTTGATCTCCAGTTCTTTCGCGCGGATGTTCGATTCCAATCGCCGCAACTCCACGCTATCGGCGAGTGCATTCGCCACGGCCTGTTCCTGCGTAATCGGCAACGCATCCTGCGTGCGATCCTCCAGAGCGGGACGCACCTTGTCGCCAGCGGGGAATCCCAGTAACTGCGCCAAAGCCATTTCCACATTCGTGGCGACGTAAGCAAACTCCTCGGCTTTGTCCTCCGCCTTCAGCGTATTCAGATTCGCGCGTGTCGATTCGACCTTCAACTCCCGGCCATCGGCAACGCGCACGTCGGTGAACTGCTTCACCTGCCGCAGGCTCTCGGCTTGACGTTTTGCAGCCGCCGCGCTGCGTGCTGCGAGTTCCGCGTCGAGGAATGTCGTCGACACCCGATACGCGACATCCTGCTGCCGCAAGGTCACCGCCATCCCGACACCCTTTTCATCCTCCACCGCCTGCGCGACGCGATAGGCCTGTGCCCGGTCGAGCAGCGACATCGTGCCGCGGACTTGAAAAATCGACGGAGCATTCCCATCAATGCTCGACGGAAACCCATACGTGTAGGCGAGGCCACTGCCCGCACCCAGCTTCAGCGCGAACGGATCGCGCGTCTGTTCCGATTGGGCCTTGGATTTGGTGACATCCAGGCGCGCCAGCATCACATCCGGATTCTGCGCTAGCGCCCGTTCCAGAGCCTGGCGGAGCGTCATCGTGTGGACTTCAGCGAGGAGAGAAGTGGCGCTGAGAAGAACGAGGAAGGCAGGGACTTTCATAGTCCCAGAGTAGCGCCCCCGGAGGGGGCTGGAAGCAAAGTGCTTATCCTTTTTCGACCATACGCCGCACGCGATCCAGCTCCTGCTTCAAGCGGCGTTCGCGCAGTGCCAGCGACACAACATAAACAGCGATGCAGAGCCAGACGATCATCAGGCCGTAAAACGTATATTGAAATTCGCGGGGGTCCATTAGTTTCTTCCGTCTTTAGTGACTGTGCGCTTGTCGGCGCAGCGAATCGATTTCTGTGGCAAACTCGCCCTGGCGCATGCGCACGGAAGCAAGAATCGTGGCGAGGCACAACATCGCCAGCCAATTCCAATACATAGGCGTCTCCAGTCCCGGCCCCATGCCGCCACCTTCGCGGAAGCCAAGCACCGGCGAAGGATGCTGTGTGCGATACCACGCGATCGATTGGTAAACAAACGCCACGTTCGCGCAACCCAGGATCGACATCACAGCGCTCAGTCGCGCGCGCTGCGTAGGTTCGGTGATCGCCTGCCGCAGCATTACGTATCCGTAATACATCAGCAGGCAAACCAGCATGCTAGTCAGCCGAGCATCCCAAGTCCACCAGATGCCCCATGCGTATCGCGCCCAGATCATGCCGGAAATCAGGTTTGCGGTGGCGAACGCTAACGCCACTTCGGTGATGCCAGCGGCGAAAGCGTCGTACTTTAGCTTGCGTGTGGCCAGGTACATCAGGCTCGCGACCAAGGCGATAAAGAATCCTGTAAACGCCGTGAAGGCAGCCGGCACGTGGAAGTAAATAATCTTGTAGGCGCCAACGTTCTGCACCTGTACTGGCAGGCTCAGGATCGTGTTGCCGGTCCACAGCAGGATGCCTGCGAAAATGGCAAACAGTAGGAAATGAAGGTTCTGACGCATAGACTTAACTCACTAAAACAACATCTATAAATACCACAGTGATCGCTGTGAACACTATGTCAAAAGCCACCAAAACGCGCAGCCAGACCATGTTCGTCGCGGTGGGGACGCCCGCCAGCAAATCGGTTGTCAGAATCATGGCGGACATCAACACCGGGATCAAAAACGGATAAATCAAGACCGGCAACATCAGCTCTCGCATTGTGAGATTCACGGTCAATGCGCTGAAGGTTGTTCCGATGACGGTCATTCCCCAGGTGGCTAATACCATGACGAGAAAGAGCAGCCCAAACTTCCCGGAAAGTCGCACGTCGTATAAAACGGCGAAGACGCCCAAAGACAAAAGCTCCACCGCAATCAGCAAGGCGAAGTTCGCGAAGGCCTTGCCCAGGAACAGCGCGGAAGGCGGAGCCGGTGACGAGATCAGCGCGTCCAGACAATCATTCTGCAATTCGCGCGCGAAGCTGCGGTTCAGCACCAACGCCCCGGCGAACGAATACGCGAGCCACAACAACCCGCCCAGGATCTGATTCAATCCCTCCGCCTGATCAAACGCGAAGCTGAATAGAATCAGGATCACGATGGAGAACGCCATGGACGCATTCAGCGCCTCTTTGGTGCGCATCTCCGACCGCAGGTCTTTCGCCGCGATAGTCCAGATTTGATGCAGGTAGGTCATTGCTCACCGTAGGTCCGGTACAGCCAACCCGTGTCCTTCAACATTTCATCCTGACGCTCGCCATCGTAAGCGACTTGCCCACGCTGGATGAAGGTGACGTGCGTCGAAAGCTCCATCGCTTCGCGAAGCTGATGTGTGGACATCACCACCGTGCGCCCGCGATCGCGCATTTCCTTGAGCATCGATTGCAGCACCGCGATCGCCTTGTCATCGAGCGATGTAAACGGCTCGTCGAGCAGCAGTAACTCTGGATCATGCAGGAACGCTCGACCAATCGCCAGCCGCTGCCGCATGCCTCGCGAAAACTCCCGAGCCAGTCCGTCGCGCACGCGCCCCAGTCCGACGCGTTCCAGCATCGCGTCGGCCGTCTTCGGAGCATCGGGGATGCCGTAGAGGCTCCCGAACATCGTCAGATTCTCATGCGCAGAAAGTTCGTCGTAAACCGAGATGCTGTGTCCCAGTACGCCAATGCGCCGTCGAGTGGTCGCCTCGCGGGCTTCCGCTCCATGCACCTTCACCGAGCCTTGCGATGGTTGCGAAAGCCCCGCCATGATGCGCAGCAGTGTAGTCTTACCCGCACCGTTGCGCCCCAGCAGTGCAACCACCGAACCGGGTTCTACTTGAAAAGAGACATTGCGCAGAGCAGGGAAGTCGCCGAAGAACTTATAGACGCCCTCCACCGCGAGCGCGGGGATCATGCGGTGCCGCGGCGGAAGAGCAGCATGCCGCCCAGCAGAAGGATGGTTAACGCGATTCCCAAAACCCACGCCGCTTGCTTATTCACACGCGCGGGGACTTCTTCGCAGCACTTCGGCGCGCCGCTCTCTTCGCCCGGTGCAGCGGTCGGCTGATCCTGCGGTGTGCGAATCGAACCAACGCCCAGAATCCCGACCTTGAAGCTGTTGCCTTTGAATCCGTACACGCGAGCCTGTGTGCTCGGTTCCTGACCCAGGTCCGAGATCCCGTCGCCGGAGAGCGTCACAGACCCGGCCGTCACCAGCTTGACCGGTGGATCGTTGGAAAATACTTTGAGCGCGAATGTCGCCGTCGCCGGAATCGTGTATTCAAGATCAAAACGAGTATCGCCCGGCTTGAGTGCGTAGCTGACTTTGTATTGCCCCGGTTGTTTACCCTTTTCAAGAGGTCGCTGAATGGGCACACCCGTCGAATCGATACTGACTTTCAAATCCGTCGGCGCGCCTTCAGGCAGATACAGCCGAATCGAGCCGTTGACCGCATCCTGAAACGTCATGTTCGACGTGTTGTTTGTCAGGAACGTCTCGCTGACGCGAAGGTTGGTGGCGCTCGGTTCCAGCAGAATCAGATGCTGCGTCTTCATCCCCTCGGGAGGCGTCGCGGTCGATTGGAACACATTCACGCGAACACCGGTCGTCGGCGAGCCAGGAGGAAGCGCCTGCGTGTACGTTACACCCTGGTACGTGCTCTGCAACAGCGCCGGACCAGGAGGAATATTGGCGTCGATATTGAAGGAACCGTCAGCCCCCGACTTCACCTGTCCGAGTTGCTGCATCCCGTTCTGCCCCGGCTGTACTAGATTGATCGCGACATCCGCCTGCGGCTTGCCCGTCGTACCGTTCACGGCGACACCATTCACCGCGGCGAACACCGGCAGGGCAACCAGCAACATTGCGAGTCCGTATTTCATACGACCATCGCCTTTCCGCAAGCTCCGCAGAACTTCATCGGAGTCTCAAACTGCGCGTTGCAATGCGGGCACAGCGTTCCTAACGATTCTTCCTTGGCCGGTTCCGCAGCCACAGCAACCGCTCGCGGCGCGACACCCTTCATGCGGTCCATCTCCGCCATCACACCCGCGAGTTCTTTCTGGAGGCCAAGCTTGGTCGACTGATAGTCCGCGTCCGATAACTTGCCCACACGATACTCAAACTGCAAGTCGCGCAGATTTTCGTAGATCGCCGCACGGCGTTCTTCCAGGTGATGCGTGGGCGAAAGCGGAGCCACGGCAGGAATGTCCTGCGGGCGGATAAAAAATGTGAAGGCAACCGTCAACACGATGAGCGCGACGGCAGAGAGCATGATGACCATTAATCTAGCTTGTCCAGATCCTTATCGATTTGGCTCTGATACTTGGCGAGTTCCGCGTCGTTGGCGGGCGCGACTACCGGAGCGGGCTTCAACGTCTTCAAGCGGCGGATGACGAAGAGCAGTGCGAGTCCGCCTAGACCGAGAGCGATATAGGGTCCCGTGAACCCTAAGATGCCCGGTTCATGCACCAGCACCGCCGGACCCTGTTCCTTCACGTACTGATCCAGGATCTGCTGCTCGCTCATGCCGGACTTCAGCATGTTCGCCATCTTGATCTTGTTTTCCTTGCACACCGGGCAGACGCCGGAAGGCGGCATGACGCAAGCCATGTCCAGATGGCAACCGCAATTGCAGTTCAGCTTCTTCGCGATGCCATTAATCTGCGGCGTCTCGTATTCGCTCGCCGATTGCGCGACGCAAGCAGCGGCAGCCACGATTACCAAAAGAGCAGCCTTAAACTTTTGCAGGTTTAACATATCCACCCACCTCCGTGCCGACGACTTCCATGCGCGGAAACACTAGCTTCTTCTTATCCGGCACCAGGCAGACCAGCGTGCCGAAAAGCACTACCAGGAACCCGATCCAGATCCAACTCACCAGCGGGAAAATGTAGGTCTGCATCACGACGTTCGTGCCTGCTCCCGTGCCCGCGAAATTGATATAGACGTCTTCGTTCAACCGGCGGCGCAATGCCACGTCCGTAGTCGGCGTCTGCGACGCGATGAAGAAACGCCGTTCCGGTTTCTCAATACTGAGATGCTCGCCGTTCTTCGAAAGATCGATGATGACGCGATCCCAACGATACTGGTCCGCCTGTTCACCTTCTTCGTAACCGATAACCTTGATGTTATACGCGCCCAGTTGCGTAGATTCTCCCTGCGCCAGTTCGACGGTTTTGGCCTGATTGAAGGCCGCACCCGTGAATCCGATAAACATGATCACGATGCCCACGTGCACCAGATAGCCGCCGTAACGACGCGTGTTGCGATGCGTCAGTTCGATCATTGCGGAGATCAGGTTCTGACCGGACTTGGCACTGATCGCGCTAGAGCCTTTCCAGAACTCGATCGCGATGGTGGTCATCACGAACGCGCACAGCGCGAAGGACACCAGCGCGTAAATGTGGCGCATACCGAAAGCAATCAGAATGACAGCCGTCGCGACTCCCAAAATGGTCGGCCAGCGGAACGCGCGCTTCAAACTGTCGAACGAACTCTTGCGCCACGCGATCAGCGGTCCAATGCCGGTGAGCAGCAGCAGGAACAAAGCGATCGGGATATTCACGCGATCGAAAAACGGCTTGTCGACGCTGATCTTTTCGCCCATCGTGTACTCGGTGATCACCGGGAACAACGTGCCCCACAGAATCGAGAAGCAACTGGCGAGCAGCACCAGATTGTTGAACATGAAGCTCGACTCGCGCGAGAGCACGCTCTGCAATTCCGACTCGCTCTTCAGAAAGTCCAGGCGGCTCATGATCAGAAATACTGTGCAGGCGGTGGCCAAGGCCAGGAACGAAGAGAACCACGGACCGATCGGACTGCTCGCGAACGCGTGTACCGATTGCACGATGCCGCTACGGGTCAGGAAAGTGCCGAAGATGCACAGCAGGAACGTGCTCGAAACCAGCACCATGTTCCAAACCTTCATCATGCCCTTCTTTTCCTGCATCATTACGGAGTGCAGGAACGCGGTGCCGGTGATCCACGGCAGCAGCGATGCATTCTCCACCGGATCCCATGCCCAGTAGCCGCCCCAGCCCAGAACCGCATACGCCCACGCCGATCCCAGTACGATGCCGCAGCTCTGGAACAACCAAGTGACCAGCGTCCAGCGACGCGTCGTCTTGATCCACTCTTCGCCGGGTTGCTTAGTGATCAGCGATCCCATCGCAAAAGCGAACGGCACGGAGAATCCTACGTAACCGAGGTACAGCATCGGCGGATGGATCACCATCGTCCAATACTGCAACAGCGGATTGAGGCCCTGCCCATCGCCTAAATCGACAACGCCCTTGCCAGCGACCAGCAGGCGGAACGGGCTCGCAACGAACGTGTTCAGGATCAGGAAGAACGTCTGTATCGACATCAGCACGCCGATGACGTAAGGCATCATCTCGCGGAACTTACGCCGGTTTTGGAAAGTGACGACGGCTGAGTAGGTCGCCAGCAGCCAACTCCAGAAGAGCAGGGAACCTGCCTGTCCGCCCCACCACGCCGCGAACTTGTATTGGATCGGCATGGTCTTGTTGCTGGTTTCCCAGACATAAGCCAGCCGGTAATCACCGTGCATGATGGAGTACACCAGCACAGCCGCGCCCACAGTAACGAGTGCCCAAACCGTGTAGACCGCGCGTTGTGCGCTTTGGATCAAAAAGGGACGGTTCGTCAGCTTCCCGATCACCGAGCCCAGCAACGCATAGATCGCAAAACAGAAAGCGAGCAGCAGGGCGAGAGCGCCTAGATTTTCCATAGTTATCCCTTAATCCAGCATCCAGTGTAAACCAGTGCGGATAAACAGCGCGTGAACAGCGCTCGTGATCGTGTTATCCGCGTGTCACGACGCCAGTCGGCTTGGCTTCGTACTTCGACGCGCACTTGGCTTGCACTTTGGTCGCGTGAAAGGTTCCATCGGCCGCCAGCTTTCCATCAGCAACTGCTTGCGAGCCATCTTTGAACGTGTCCGGCAGAGGTTCGGAGCCGGAATAGACCACGTTCAAAGTGAGGTCGTTCTGGATGAGCGTGAAGTGTACGTCGCTGCCCTTGCGCACGATGGAGTGGGCCTTGATGTCGCCACCGACACGCAAACGCTTGTCGAAGGACGTATCGCCCATCTTCTGCAACTCGGAGATTTCTTTGTAATAGGTAGCGGTTTGCTCCACGCCGCCCGCCGCCAGCCAGCCCAACGTCCCCAGGATAATTGCCGCCAAAAGTCCGAACTTCAAGTTCTTGCTCATGTAATGCCTCCCTGGAGATCAACCCGCTCCACCACTGATTATAGCGCTCAATTCACCTGAGCAGCAGGAGGAACCATGGGCGGTTCCTGATCGTGGCACAGCAAACACGCGGTGCGGTCTTCGCCCGGAGCCGTCCACGCCAAAGTGTACGCCTGCCCCTTGAGGCTCCAGGAAGTGACGCGCGCCGCATCCAGACTATTGCTGCCGCGGAAATCGTGTTTTGGATAGCGAGTAACGCCAGTCGGATCCTTGGTCACCAGCAAAGCCGCTCGGAATTCGCCAACCTGGTAGGCGACTTGCGCCATGCGCGGACCTTCGTGATTCACGCTCGCGCCCGTGATCCGAATTACTTCCGAATGCTTCGGAGGCAGAGGAATGTCGATGCCTGCGTTCGCCCGGACCCATTTACGGATCGAGGCTGCGTCGTCCGTACGCAGTTCCAGTTGTTCAGGTCGGTTGCCCAGCGCCGCGACGGCCATTGCTTCCACCGTTTGCGGGGCCTGGGATTGCTGCCACATCGTCCAACCGCCCGCGATCGCCACCACAAATGCGGCCGTGGCGAATGCGGGGACCTTCCAATAGGAGGGCTTGGGTGATTCAGCGGCTATCCGCCCCTGTACGTGCCCCCACAAATTCGCGGGAGCCTCCACACGGCCAAGATGCTTCTTTAATACCGGATCCAGATTTTCAGAACTCATACGTAACTTCCTTACTTGCCCACTTCTTTCGCGAGGGCCCCTAAGCGCCGTTCCA
This sequence comes from Bryobacteraceae bacterium, assembly GCA_039926185.1. GTDB lineage: Bacteria > Acidobacteriota > Terriglobia > Bryobacterales > Bryobacteraceae > Palsa-187. The sequence continues at coordinate 118,039 of JBDSXJ010000034.1, forward strand.
GGACCTTGTGAGCCCGGTTCAGCCGCGAAGCGACGGTTCCTCTCGAACAATTCAAAATGTCCGCGATCTCTTCGTAAGACAAACCTTCGGTGTACCGCAGCACCACCACCATGCGATGCTCCGGAGCCAATTTCGCGACCACGTCCTGCACCTGTTGCTGCCGCTCATCGGCCATCAAATCCTGTAGCGGCGTCGCCTGCGGAGCCCGAAAACTATCGAAAAACTCCTCGACCATCGGCAGCCAGCGCTTTTGCCGCCGCCGGTAGTCCATGCAACTGTTGACCACCAGCCGATAGAGCCACGAATCAAAACTCGATTCCCCCCGGAACTGGCCGATGCGGTCCATCAGCTTCAGGAACGTATCCTGAGAGATGTCCATGGCCGCCGCCCGGTCCCCCGCATACCGCAGTGCGATCGAGTAGATCTTGTCTTTGTGCGACTCAAATAGCTCACGGAATGCAGCCTCATCGCCGCGCTTACAGCCTTCGATGACGTCTTGGTCTGTATCCACCAGCATGCCGTGTCCATGCTCTACGACGTCCGTAGGGGCAGAAAACTTCCCTGTATTTTCGCCAACGGCGACCGGAAGTGGCTTGTTTTGAGTGCCGTTAGGCATAGCGCTACAGTCTCAGGGTCGCATATTCCGCGCCTTGCGGACTAGTGCGCTAAGTGTTGGTTGATCCAAGTTTAACGGTCAACGCCGCGACGCTAGTGTTCTTCGGATTCCACATAGCCGCTGGGTCGGCTCGATACGACGCTTGTGCTTTCAGCTTCGTCTAGGACATAGCGATCTTGCGGATCAGAGCGCCTCCCGTCGCGGCCCGGAGCAAGCCAGACCTTTTGCTAGAATCGATCCAAGATGACCATCTTCGTTGACCTTCCGGTTGGGGGCGACGTGTATCGTATCGTTGGTATCAACCACGATCCCGTGGACACGCGTTGGGCATTCAGCACGGGCGCAATAGTTAAGTGCAGATGGATTGACAACATGTCGGTGACTGAGATGCGCAACACTGAGATGCTGGTCGCGTACGAAGAAATGCGCGTTCTTCGATCCACCAACATTTAGCGCACTACCCTCGCAGTCTAAACATGCGACAGTTCATCCCACGCCAGCGCGTGGCCGACCGCTCGCTTGGCTTCGACCCGCCGCCGTTCACCAAGGCTACCGATCCGCTTGGTGAGTGCCAGGCGATTGATCGTGCGAATGTTGTCAAAGTTCGCGACGCAGCGTTTCGAAAGACCTTCCTCCTGGCCTAGTTCGAGTTCAACAGCAATTCCCCGAATTGTCGTCGTGATCTCCACGGCAAGAAACTTGTTCAGATAGGTGTACGAACTATCGCGACTCAACAACAATACCGGACGGTGTCCTGCGGGTTCCGGAAGCTCAGCCCACCATAAATCGTACTGGCGGAACTGTGCCTTTTCTGTCATGCCTTCCACTCTTCCGCATTGCTCCAGTCCTCTGCGGGGCTTTCGGAGTCGGGCTGTGCCAGATACGCGTTGCGCGTGCGAGCTTCTTCCGTCTCGAGAATCGCTTTCCGAATGGCCGCCCTCACGAATTCCGCCCGTTGGCGTTTCTCAGCCGGAGCCACCCGCTCAAGTGCTTGAAACGTCGACTCATCCATTTGGACCAGTAGAGACTTCATGTACTTTAACTATATCAATAGTCGATATGAACGAAGCAGTGCGCCCTAGGTTTGATGAAATAACAGCAAGTCCAAACTGAACGTCACCCGAGTCGCCTGCGCCGCCTGGGATTGCAAAGGCCTGTAGATCGAATGCAACACGTCTTCCACCCCCGCCGCATCCAGATCCGCCGTAGTCGTCACCCGCCGCTGCTCGGCCAGCCGAAATCCGTCGGCGAATGTGCCCACCGTCCGCTCCACCCGATCCCGTCCAGCTCCTCGCAACTCGATCAGATCCTCAGGACCCGCCAGCGCCACCAGCAATCGTCCCCCCGGCCGCAAAACCCGCCGGAACTCAGGAGCATTCATCCGCCCCGTGATCGACAACACCGCAGAGAAAGCCCCGTCCGAATACGGCACCACCCGATCCGCATTCGCGACCACCCACTCATACCCCTGATACCGCCGAGCCGCCGCATCCACCGCGGGAATCGAAATATCAATCCCATGCGGATCCAGCCCCGTCCGCGCCGCCAGTGAGCCTAAATAAAACCCATCCCCGCACCCCGCATCCAGCACCACATCCTCGGGAGTTCCATGCAGCAACGCCGCGATCCCGTCCAGCAGTGGCCCCGTCACTCCCCGATCATGCGTCCGCCGCCGAGCCGCCACCGCCGCCGACGTGTCCCCCGGATTCTTCGATCGCTTGTCCTGCGGCTGCAACACATTCACGTAGCCGCTCTTCGCCACGTCGAACGAATGCCCCTGAACACACGCCACCTGCCGCTCACGCCGAATCAGCGGAGACCGGCAATTGCGAACCGTGCACTGCAGCATGTATTGAGTTTAATGCTTGCCCATCGTGTGGCACTTCTGGCAATTCCGCTCCGCCGCGAATGCCGTCCCCTTGATCCCATGGCAGGTCGCGCACGAGGTCCCGTACTCCTCCGCCGACCGATGCCGAGCCTTCCCATAATTCAGCGGCTCGCGAGCCTGCGGGAAAATCTTCGGATGACACGTCGCACAATCGCCATTCACGCGGTCGAAGTGCTTCTTGTGCCCGAACTCCACCGGCCCGTATTCACTCTCGAAGTGGATCATATCCGGCGGCACGCCCGGTGCCGTCGGAGCCACAGCTGCGTCAACTTTCGGCGCTTCCACCTTCGGAGCATCCACTGCCTTCGGCGCTTCTTCCTTCGGCTTCGATCCGCCACAACCCACGCAAACAGCCAATACGACGTATAAGAGCAAGCGAGACATATTTTCAAGTGTACGAAACTCCCGCTGGTGTCCGTTCAATCAATGCCACAGTTGGCCGCACCCCTAACCCCCACTACCCCACCACTTCCGTCCCCAGGCGCCCCCCGTTCAGCCCGACCGAGTTTACATTGGCCCGAAAGACATGCCCCCCATATCCACTTGCCGCCCTCGCGTCCTCACAAAAAAAACGCCACGACAAAACAAAGCCAAATTTTCTCGCAATCCCCGTGCCCCAACCCCTGCCGCATCAATCGCATGCGTGTTACACCCGCCAAGTGCCGCCTCCCACGCAATCGGCGCATCGATCCGACAGTTGCCGACGCTCCCACGAAAAAGTTACCTTGGAAGAGGTAACCCACCTGATGCTAAAGACCAAAGTTGAAGCTCCCGACGACCTCAATCCACTGGAAACCTCCGAATGGGTTGAAGCTCTCGACGAAGTAATTGACGGCGTAGGACCCGACCGGGCAGCCTACATCATTGAACGCCTGCTGGAGCGCGCCACCACCCTCGGCGTGCAGGTTCCGCTGCGCTACAACACGGCGTACGTGAACACCATTCCGCCGGAAGAGGAACTCGCGTATCCGGGCAACCGCGATATGGAGCGCAAGATTAAGAGCTACGTGCGTTGGAACGCCATGGCCATGGTCGTCCGCATGTACAAGCAGGATGCGCAGGTGGGCGGTCACTTGGCCACCTATGCTTCCTTGGCGACGCTGCTGGAAGTTGGTTTCAACCACTTCTTCCGCGCCTCGTATCCGGGAGCCGACGGCACCAAACAAGCCGGCGATTTTGTGTACTTCCAAGGTCACGCGTCTCCGGGCGTGTATGCCCGCGCTTTCCTCGAAGGCCGCTTGTCAGAACAACACCTTCTGAACTTCCGCCACGAACTGCGCGATCATCCGGGACTTTCGAGCTATCCTCACCCCTGGCTGATGCCGGACTTCTGGCAATTCCCGACCGTCTCCATGGGCCTCGGCCCCATCAGCGCGATCTACCAGGCTCGCTTCCAGCGCTACCTTGAAAATCGCGGCTTGATCGAGAAAACCGGTCGCAAGATCTGGGCGTTCCTGGGCGATGGCGAGTGCGATGAGCCGGAATCTCTCGGCGCTCTGACGCTTGGTTCGCGCGAGAAGCTCGACAACCTCGTCTTCGTCGTCAACTGCAACTTGCAGCGCCTCGACGGTCCGGTGCGCGGCAACGGCAGCATCATTCAGGAACTGGAAGCCGCGTTCCGTGGCGCTGGTTGGAATGTGGTCAAGTGTATCTGGGGCGAAGGCTGGGACGATCTACTCGCCCGCGACGCCAGCGGCATGCTGATCAAGCGCTTCCACGAAGTGGTCGACGGCGAGTATCAAGCCTATCGTGCGCACGATGGCGCTTATATTCGCAAAGAATTTTTCGGCAAGTACCCTGAGTTGTTAAAACTGGTCGAGCACATGACTGACGATCAACTCTGGGGTCTGCGCCGGGGCGGCCTGGACGCACTCAAGGTCTTCAACGCCTACCGCCAAGCCATGATCACCACGGGCCGCCCGACCGTGATCCTTGCCAAGACGGTTAAGGGCTACGGTCTCGAACCCTTGGAAGGCCGCAATACCGCCCATCAGACCAAGAAATTGGAAGCCTCGGATCTGCTGAAGATTCGCGACCGCTTCAAGATCCCGCTTTCCGATGAGCAAGCCTCGCATCTGGAATTCATCAAGCCGGGTGAAGACGCTCCGGAAATGCAGTATCTCCGTCAGCGTGCAGAAGCACAGGGCGGCTACCTGCCGAAGCGCGAAGTGAAGAAGATCGAAATCAAGGCTCCGTCTCTCGAGATCTTCGCCGATACGCTCGGCGGTTCCCGCGGCCGTGAAGCTTCCACCACCCAGGCCTTTGTCACCGTGCTGAAGGCTCTGCTCAAGTCCGACCTCAAGAAGTACATCGTGCCCATCGTTCCCGACGAAGCGCGCACCTTCGGTATGGAATCGCTGTTCCGCGAAACCGGAATCTACGCGAGCCAAGGCCAGCAGTACAAGCCCGTCGATTCCGATATGTTCCTGTACTACAAGGAAGCGCAAGACGGACAGGTGCTGGAAGAAGGCATCACCGAAGCAGGCTCGATGTCGTCATGCCTCGCTGCCGGAACCGCGTATGCCAACCACGGCATCCCGATGATCCCGTTCTTCATCTATTACTCGATGTTCGGCTTCCAGCGTGTGGGCGACCTCATCTGGGCGTTTGCCGATTCTCGCGGTAAGGGCTTCCTGCTCGGAGCCACCGCTGGCCGCAGTTCCCTCGCCGGCGAAGGCTTGCAGCATCAGGACGGTCACTCTCCGTTGCACGCATCCACCGTGCCCACTTGCATCACCTACGATCCGGCCTTCGCCTACGAAGTCGCGGTCGTCGTGCAGGATGGCATCCGCCGCATGTATCAGGAAATGGAAGATTGCTTCTACTACCTGACTGTCTACAACGACAACTACGTGCAGCCCGCCATGCCGGATCGCCCGGGTATCGTGGAGGGCATCCTCAAGGGCATCTACAAATATCAGGCCTCGTCCAATGGTCCCGCCGTCGCGCAGTTGTTCGGCAGCGGCTCGATCCTGAACGAAGCTCTGAAGGCCCAGCAGATCCTGGCCGAGCGCTATCAGGTTGCCACCGATGTCTGGTCGGTGACCAGCTATAACGAACTGCGCCGCGAGGCTCTGGACACGGAACGTTGGAATCGTCTGCACCCCGCCGACGCAACCCGCACGCCGCACATCCTGCAGGTCCTCGAAGGCGAGCGCGGTCCAATCATCGCCTCCAGCGATTACATGAAGGCCATCCCGGATATGTTGTCTCCGTGGCTGGGCACGCGTTTGACCACTCTCGGTACCGACGGTTTCGGCCGCTCGGAAAATCGCGAGTATCTGCGCACTCACTTTGAGATCAATGCGAATTCCATCGTGCAGGCGACGCTCTCCGCGCTGGCACGCAACGGTAGTATCGATCCGCACTTGGCCGCCGCGGCCACCCGCGACCTCGGCATCAACCCGGATTCCAAAGATCCTTCACGGTTGTAAATCGTGACGCAAGATCAAGCAAAAGAGGCCGCTGCGCAAGCAGCGGCCTCTCTCGTTTTAGACGGCATGATTGTCGGCCTAGGCACCGGCACCACCGCCAAGTTCGCCGTCGACGCACTGGCGCAGCGCATGCGCGACGGCCTGCGCTTCACCGCGGTCCCCACCTCCGAGGCGACCGCCCAACAAGCTCGCTCCCTTGGCATCCCCCTGGTGGACCTCGACCGCCCGATCGACCTGACCATCGACGGAGCCGATGAAATCGATCCGAAGACACTCAACCTCATCAAGGGCAGGGGAGGCGCACTACTCCGCGAGAAGCTCGTCGCGGCAGCTTCGAAGCAACTCATCATCGTCGCCGACAATTCGAAGCTAGTCGAACACCTCGGCTCCAAAATGCCAGTGCCCGTCGAGGTGATCCCCTTCGGCTGGCGCTCCACCGCCCAGCGCCTGGAAGCTCTCGGCTGCACCGCCGTTCTCCGCCAAGGCTTCACCACCGACGGCGGCCACAGCATCCTCGATTGCGCCTTCGGTGTCATCGCCGACCCCGAATCCCTAGCCCACCAAATCGACGCCATCACCGGCGTAGTAGAACACGGCCTCTTCCTAAACCTAGCCACCCAAGCCGTAGTAGCAGGTGTAGGGCAGCCACTCTGGCTGCGGCGGCCTCCCAGGCCGCCTCGGCGCGATGTCTAGAATCCAGGCGGCCAGGGTGGCCGCCGCAGGCAGGGTGCCTGCCCTACACCTGCCCCCCTATTCGTAACGAAGCGCTTCCGTAGGATTCAACTTCGAAGCCCGCCGAGCCGGCAGCAGCCCGAAGATCAGCCCCACCAGCAAGGACACGGTGAACGCCACCGCAATCGAGATCCCAGAGATCGGAATGGCGAACTCCGGCGCGAAGAGGCGCACGATCAACGCCGGCGCGATCCCCAGCAAGATCCCCGATATGCCACCGAGCATGCTGATCAGAATCGCCTCCGCCAGGAACTGCGCCAGCACGTTGCTCTTCGAGGCTCCCACCGCCAGCCGCAACCCGATTTCGCGCGTGCGCTCCGTCACCGTAACCAGCATGATGTTCATGATCCCAACGCCGGAGATCAACAGCGCGATCCCGCTGATCACGATCAACACGCTAGTGAGTAGCGTAGCCACCACCCGAGCCGTATCCAGGATCGACGCCAGGTTGTCCACCGTGTAGCGCGCCCCCGGTCGATGCCGACCCTCGATGATCGTCCTGACCGTTCGCGTTACCGCCAGAACATCGCCAGGAGCCTTCGCGCTGACGTAGAGTGGGTCCACCCGCTCAATCGGTGCGAAGTAGCGCAACACAGTCACGGGAATGACGACGTTCTCATCCGACAACTCGGACAGCCCAAAGCTCTGCGTGCGCTCTTTGAATGTACCGATGACATCGAACTCCAACCCTTGCAATTTGATCTTCTGCCCGATCGCCTGCGTCTGCCCGCCATACAGCCGACGAGCCAGCTTCTCCGTCATCATCGCGACGCGATTCCGATTCGCAATGTCGCCAGCATCCACGAAACGTCCGGCTAAGCGCTCCAGGTTCCGGACCTGGGCGTAGTATTCATCCGAGCCGATGATGCTGATGTCTTCCTGCCGCCCCTCGACACGCATTCGGTCCTGGCTGATCATGACGCCGGAGACCGCCGTCACGCGCGAGCCCAGTTGCTCGCGAACCGCTTCAACATCGGCGACTTTGACGAAGTCCCCCGTAGCATCGGCCGAGGTGCTACTGCCGCCTGAGTAGGACGCGTAAATCATGTTCGACCCGATGCGTTGAATCTGGTCAATGATGTAGTCGCGGCTGTAGAGCGAAATCGTGACTACCCAGATCACGCTGGCGTTTCCGATGAGCAGCCCGAGTGAGGTCAGCAGCGTGCGGCTCTTGTTGGCCCGCAGAGCTTGCAGCCCCATGCGGATGGTCTCGGAATGCGAAATCACTTCCTGCGCTCGCTCGCGACCTTGGCCAGCAACCGTTCCCCGCGTTCCGGGTTCAGCACCGCGATCCTCTTGGCAACGGCTTCCGCCTTGTCCAGCCCCCCGCCCACGATCCCCGGAGCCTCGAAGTAATACTCAAACAAGTCGTCCAGCGCTTCGTGATTCTTGGGGTCCAGTTCGACCGCCCGTTCGAAAGCCGACTTCGCCTTGCGCGCCCGCCCAAACCCGAGCAGCTTGTTCGACTCCGCCAGCCGTCCCCAGGCCCGCCCCAACCACAACTGAGCATTCGAACTTTTAGGAGCCAGTTCGGTCGACTTCTCAAACGTGTCCACCGCCTCGCTATACTTCTTCAATTCCATGTAGCTCTCACCCAGCAGCAAGAGGTTGTCGACGTCTTTTCTGGAGGCCTTTTCCAGAACGGCAGCGGCTTGCTTGAAGTCGGAGGACAGGAAGAGGGTGTGGGCTCGATCCCACTCAGGGGTCTTCGCGAGCAGGGGGAGGGAAGCCAGCAATAAGATCCACGTTCGCATGCCAATCACCTTCATCGTACCAATAGACGCGTTTGCAGGCTTATTGGATTCAATCGGGTACAAATGAAAAACGCGGCCCGGAAGTCCGGACCGCGTTGAGAAAGAACAGGGTACTAGTTTAGGCTTTGCGGCGCCGACGGGCCAGGAATCCAAGCCCCACAATGGCGGTGCCCAGTAGCCCAAAGGTAGAGGGTTCGGGAGCCTCCGAGGTCTGAGTAAATTGGTACCCGTAGGAATTTAAGTCAACGACGCCCCCGCCAGGATTGCGATCACCGGTGACCACAGTACGGATTGCGACCTGAGTTGTCTGTAGCGTCGTTATGTTCAATAACCCCGAGGCGCAAGTAAAGGCTGTACCAGTTGTCCCACAAGTTGCCGTTACTCCGCTCGTGCTGTAGGAAAGCGTAACGACTGCTTGATTCTGAGCGGCATTCACACAACCGGCACCGGTCGCAGTGGTTCCGGAAAGACAAAAGGTGGTTACCACCGACATAGAGTCTGAGCTGTCATTCAGCGAACCGGATGTTACCGGACTGAGCGTTTGAAAATACCAATTAAATCCAGGCGCAGTCGCGGCAGTGTAGCTGTTTGCTCCACCGTTATACGTTCCTCCGGTATGAGCTACGGCAATAAAATCGAGTGTCATACGAAGATCTGAATTGGACGAATTCGCATCCCAGTCGCCTCCCGTTGTGGGGAGAACAGTGAAGGTGGTTGTCGCTGTCGGGGTTGTTCCGGATGCGTTCACCGCCATGGTTGCGACTGTAGGGTCCACGAAGGAACTGGTTGTTGCAGCCGCGCCGGTGAGAATAAAGTTTTCAAAACTCAAGTTGATCGCGCCACACCCATTAGGGGCCGCATTATCAATGGAATCAATTGTTTGCGTCAATCCGCTAGAAACGCAGGCAGAAGTTGCACCCTGACCGATCCCCGCGCTCACTACCATCAGGCTTGAAAACGCCAGAATGCGCGCCAGCGGTAAGTCATAGGTGCTTTTCAACCAAGCTATTGTTTTCATTATGTTTGTTTTGCCCGCCTGTCTTGCATCGACAGACAAACTCTCCTCCGAGATACTAGTAATACTAGCACTAGTAGTAAATGTAGGTCAAGGGTTTATCGTAGCCTCAACTCTAATGATATGAATAGGTTTGGCAACTTTGCGGGTACTAGTATCCCCATAGGCGGGGTCCAGTACCTTTCGGTCTATGTTTTCCTAAGGAGCCTTAGGACTGCCCTGGGTGGTATCCACTAGTTCTCACAGTGTCTTTGATATATATTCTCCCTGCCCGAAACCTCTTTCTCGGTTACGACATCTTGTAGTATGCTGATAAACGGACGATAGTAGGGAGGGATACCAATGAACGTTCGCAAAACGCTGACACAATTCGCATTAGCCGCCGTGTGCGCGGCGGTTTCTTACGGTCAGGCGATGACCGCCATTACCGGGGTCATTAAGGGTGCCGACGGCAAGCCGATCCAGGGTGCCGAGGTCAAGATTACCCGTACCGACATTAAGGCTAACTACAGCATTAAGACCAACAAAGACGGCAAGTTCAACTACGCCACGCTGCCGCTGGGGACCTATGACATCGTCATCACTGCCAACGGAGCGACGGTTCTGGACACCAAGGGCGCTCGCACGGACTACGCCAAGCCGATGGAGCTGAACATCGATTTGAGCAAGCCGCAGCCGGCACAAACCGCCGCTGTCGCTGCCCCGGGTGGCGCTCCTGCCCCGCCTGCTGGACCCGCTGAACCGACCGAAGCCGAGAAAAAGGCGATGGCCGAAGCCCAGGCCAAGTTCGAAAAGGACATGAAGGAGTATCAGGAGGCGCAAGCCAAGAACGAAGGTTTGCAGACCGCGTTTAGTGCCGGCATGGAAGCGGCAAAGGCCAAGAATTGGAACGCGGCCATCGAAGGTTTCACCAAGGCATCGGAACTCGGTCCCACGCAGCATGCAGTGTTCGGGCAACTGGCCGATGTGTACCAGAAGCGCGCGGAAAGCGTGAAGGGTGCTGAGCGTCTGGCCGATTACAAGAAATCCGTCGAGGTCTATCAGAAGGCGATCGCCATTATGCCGACCGATGCCACCTATCGCTACAATGCGTCCGTCGTTTTGGCCCGCTCGAACCAGATGGACGAAGCCCAGGCGCAGTTGACCGAAGCGGTCAAGCTGGATCCGACGGGTGCCTCTAAGGGGTATCGCAACCTGGGCGCGGTGTACTTTGACACCAATCGCAGTGAAGCTGCGGAAGCGGCGTATCGCAAGGCGATTGAGCTGGAACCGAACGAACCGGGAGCTCACTTCCAGTTGGGTGTGACGCTCATTGGCCGCGCCACCGAAAAGGACGGCAAGTTGGTAGCTCCGGCAGGTACGGCGGAAGAATTCCAGAAGTATTTGGAACTGGCCCCCACCGGCGCGAATTCTGAGGACGCCAAGGGCATGCTGCAGGCTCTGGGCGCAACTATCTCCAACAGCATTAACCGCGGTCCGGCACCCAAGGACAACGGCAAAGCCAAGGGCAAGGGCAAGTAAGCGCCCCGAGTGTTGTTCCGCGGGCTGTTTTACCTGATCCTCGCGATATTGTTGATCAGCGTGCTGCGCGGCGTGATCGGATTCATCGCCAGCATGTTTACGAACGCGGCGGTGGGTCCGGAGCGTCGCGCGGGCGCGCCGAATACCAAGGAAACGATCCAAACAGAGGCGCTCAAGAAGGATCCGGTATGCGGGACGTTCGTGGCTCCCTCCACCGCAGTTCGAAAGGAAAGAGACGGAAAGACCTTTTACTTCTGCTCCCCGGCTTGCCGGGATAAATTCTAGCAACGCCCTCCCCTCGGGCATCATCTAGAGAGTAGAATGGAATTCTCTTCAGGACTTAGCATGGCCACCGCCCCTGTATTGCCGTTGCCGCTTGCCTCCGCATCGTCTGCGGACCTGCGGGTTCTCCGTTTGTCCGACGCCAGTTCGGCGGAGTGGACGCGCGAAGCCGCAAAATTGAGTTTCCCCAATTACCGCGATTTGGTCGCGTGGTCTGACTTCCGCGACGCTTCGACGGCGCTAGCTGCTCGCTATTTGCCGACGGAGATGAAGGATGCACTGCGAGCCTTCTTTGCGCCTGCTGGCGATCCCGCCATCGTACTCGAAAATTTGCCGGTCGATCCGCACATGCTGCCCATCCCCGCGGATGGCATGCGTCCGCGGCAAAAAGAAGCGGTCTCCGAAGCCGTGATCACCGGCATTCTGTGCCAGTGGGGCGAACTACTCTCCTTCACTAACGAAAAAGACGGTAGCCCGATCCACGAAGTGACACCGGTTCCCGGCCGCGAGGATTTGCAGTCGAACGCCGGTCGCGTGAGATTCGGTTTCCACAGCGACAACGCGTTTCTGCCTTCCTGGTTTAAACAACAAGGCATTCTTTTGTACGGATTGTTTAACGAGAAAACCGCGACTACCGTGGTCACGGCCGATCAGATTCTGCAGGCCGCTCCCGCCGAGCTGGCCTCGCTGCTGGCGCAGCCGATCTTCCGTCATGCCTGCCCGGCGAGTTTCTCGTTCGGTTCCGCGCAAGCCCTTTCTGCTCCATGCCCGATTTTGTGGCGCGATGACAAGGGTCTGGTGCGGGTGTCCGCAGCCAGTTCGACGATCTTTCCCATAACGCCCGAAGCTGAGTTGGCGCTGGAACTGTTCCGCAGTTTGCTCGACGAACTCACGCCGGCACGCGTGGTTGTGCGGCCCGGGACCGCGCTGCTGTTCAAAGACGACCGCGTGCTGCACGGTCGCGATGCCTTCCAAGGTCCGCGCTGGTTGCAACGCGCGTATTTCACCGATTCGCTCGATCTGCTCCGCGACGTAACCGAATCGGATTGGCGCGCCTTCAGCTTCGACGCCCGCGTTCTTCTAAGCGGTCGCGAGCGAGCCTAATCCAAGTGGGGCAGCCACATAGGCTGCGGCGGGCACGTTGCCCGCCAACGCTCCACACGCCCCTGCCCGGTCGCAGCGTCGTCAACACTCCACCGACGCGTCGCTTGCGCGGGCCGCTGCTAATACTTGCGATCAAACCGGTTTGAACCAGCCGATCTGCGCAACCTCGTCCAGTTCAAGTCGCTCGATTTCGATCCCAAATTGGGCAGCCTTCGGCACCAACAATTCTCTGAGTCGCGTGCTGAGGCTATCCTGCCCTTGAAGAAAATCTTTGGCTCGCAACTCTGCGACCGCGATTCTCAGGGCCTGACGCGCTTCCAGGTAGAAGGCGCTGAAGGAGTCTGAACTTTGACTCAAAATTGCCCTGCATTCACGATCTTGTACTCCCCACCTAGGCTAATGCGGCCACCCATCCCGTCCGCGGTGAGCAGTTCCTTACCGGCGATCTGAAACGGAGTCGGGCGCGCATCACAGACTACCAAATGCCTTCTCGGGGTGATCCAGTAGGTCCCAGGTTCCAGAACCTTTTCGACGCTACTTACTATGCCGTAGGACGACGCCCTTTTGGAAGGTGTTCACGGTGTGTCGGCGTGGCAAGGGTGCGAACAATCCCCAGATGTAAGCGATAGCGCCGATGCCAATCGCGCCAAACAGAATGGTGACGAAAACACCAGCCGCAACTTGCCCTAGAGTCTCCATGCTATGCGGCGATTTGGTCCGGCGTCGCAACCTCAATGTATGCAAATAGGAGTTCGCGGAATTCAGGATTGGTCAAATGGCTCACGACAGGTTGCGGGTCAGGCACAGTCTGTCCCGCATCGAGGTAGGCTTCGAGATTGAGGCGGATTGCCTCCGCCGCAGCGCGTTTGGCAGCTTCGATGTCGGGAGCATGAGAGCTGATTGCAAGGTCCGGCACCTGGATGCCAAATCCACTCTCCAGGGGCTCAAGCATGATGAGGTAACGCTTCATTTGACCTCCAAGCGAATCTTCTTGACCGTATCGACCGCCCGTCCGACGGGCGTGTCCTTCTCCGGGTGCACAATCGTAACAATGAAGCGACTGTCAGGGTGCTTGAAGTTGTAGTGGTCTCCGCGCACGCTTACCCGCCTCCATCCGTACTCTTCCGCCAGCTTGATCAGTTCCCTACTGGAATATCGCTTTGGCATGAATCAAGCTTTGATCCTATTGTCCCATGCCTAATATGAGGCCGATAGTTCCACCCGCCTGCCCAATAACTTCGCCAGTTCCTCAATCGGAAGCGTCTCCGTCAGCGCCCCGCACGCCCTCGCGCGCAGGAAGTAGTTCAGCAAGCCTTGGCCTGTGGCAGCGTCGTCGAACACGCCGCCCACATGCGTGGCCTGCGCCGCTGCGGCTACGAAGTTTTTCAGCCGCGCCGAGGCCGCTTCCATGCCTTCGTGGAAGAACGAAAACACCGCGGCGTAGCGAGCTGGAATCTGCGCGGGGTGTAAGTCCCAGCCCTGGTAGAAGCCGTTGTATAGGGCTCGGCGAGTATTGTCGTAATGTTGCTTCCAGGCTGCGGGAATGTTTGAACCCTTCAACGGGAGCACATTCGTCGCGCCGTCCGACAGCCACACGCCGGTGCCTGCGAGCTGAACCAACATTTGCGCGCGCGCGAAATCGCACGCGGGATGCTGCAAGTCCTGGGCCGCGATGCCGAGGCTCGCGAGATAGTCATACGCTCCAAAGTGCGCCGCGACGCAGCGACCTTCTGCGGCATCCACGAGGTCGCGCATCCCCAGCACCGCCTGCGGAGTCTCGATCATGATTTCAATGCCGAGCTCCGGATGGTCCTGCAACGCGGCAACCAACGCCGCGACTTCCGCTGGGCTCGAAATCTTTGGTAGGGTGACCACGAAGGTCGCGGGCAGCGACCCGCAATTATCCAGGAACAGCCGCAGCGTGCGAACGCCGCGCGGGCCGGCCTTCACGCGAATCCCGCAGTGGCGGGGCAGGGAAGCGTTCTGGATCTCACTCGCTGCCTTCAACGCCGTCGCATCTTCTTCGGCGTCGGGTCGAACACCAAAGCCATCCTCAAAGTCGATGCGAAAATCCTCCAGCGGCTCGCGCTGCAACTTCTCGGACACCCTGGCCGCGACTTCGTCTGGCAGCCCCAACGCCCTCGCGAGATCGGTGTCAAACACCGATCTCCTGGCTAATTCGCCCAATTTTGTGCAGGTTCCGGCATTGAAGAGATGAGCCCCACCGTAGACCACATGGATGGGCTGCGTTCGCGCTAAAATGGTTGCAGGCATTTCCTTGAATCCCGAGTATAGACCGTCCCTGCATCGCTACGCGGTTCTGCTAGCGATCTGCACCCTCTTCCTGGTTGTAGCCGGAGCATCCGTAACCAGCAAGGAAGCAGGTCTATCCGTACCCGATTGGCCGCTTTCCTACGGGCAGGTGATCCCCGAAATGACCGGCGGCGTGCTCTTCGAGACCGGCCATCGCATGGTTGCGACCGTTGTCGGCTTCATGACCATCCTGCTCGCCGTGTGGCTGCAACGCGTGGATGAACGCAAGTGGATGCGCAAGCTTGGTTGGGTCGCACTTGGCGCGGTCGTCGTGCAGGGTGCACTCGGCGGCATCACAGTTTTGTGGCTGCAACCTCCTTGGGTTAGCACCGCGCATGCTTGTTTGGCGCAGTTATTCTTTTCCACCACAGCCGCGATCGCGCTCTTTACCTCGCGCCGCTGGCTGAATGGCGCTCCTAACGTGGAAGACTACGGCAAACCGTCCTTGCGAGGTCTGGCCATCGTCGCGCCGCTCATCGTGCTTTTCCAGATCGCACTCGGCGCCGCGTTCCGGCATCGGGCCATCAGCCTGATTCCGCATATCGGCTGGTCGATGGTCACGGCGCTTACGCTGCTGACGGTCGGCGTGTTTGTGCTGACGCAATTTCCGAAGCATGATTCATTGCGCAAGGCCGCGCACGGGATGCTGGGAATGACGACGCTGCAAGTTTTCCTCGGGCTGGGAGCGTATTGGGCTCGCCTGGATGCTGCGAACAGTCCGCTGCAGATGGTGATCGTTACTGTGGCGCACGTCGCGGGCGGCGGTCTGACCTTGGCATTTACGATTTTGCTCTCTATACAAATTCGGCGGTACGTGCAGGCTCCCGCGACGCATTCATCGCAGTCGCACGCAGCGGTGACGTCATGAGCCGCTTTTTCGAACTGACCAAGCCACGGATCACGTTGTTCATTCTGATGAGCACGCTGATCGGGTTCGTCTGCGGGACCCGCCTCGGCGCACCGTGGACCTGGGTGCAACTCGTTCACTGCCTGCTCGGAACATTTCTCATCGCCAGCGGCACCGCCGCGCTAAATCAGTGGTACGAGCGCGAAGGCGACGGACTGATGCACCGGACGATGAAACGTCCCATCCCGTCGGGCCGCGTCACCGCGAATTCCGCGCTGATCTTCGGCACCATCATCTCCGTGCTGGGATTTCTGGAGCTTTACCTCGCGGTCAATCCGTTGACCGGCGGCCTCGCGCTGTTCACGCTCGCGAGTTACCTGTTCGTCTACACGCCGCTCAAGCGCGTGTCCCCGATTTCCACCACCATCGGCGCGATCCCCGGCGCGATGCCTCCGCTGATCGGTTACGCCGCAGCCAGCGGTCACCTGAACTACGAAGCAGGCATCCTCTTCGCGATCCTGTTCGTGTGGCAGTTCCCGCACTTCTACGCGATCGCCTGGATGTACAAAGACGACTACGCGCGCGCCGGTATCCGCATGTTGCCGGTGGTCGAGCCGGATCTCGATTCCACGGCTCGTCGCATTCAGTGGTTCTCTCTGGCGCTGGTTCCGCTGAGCCTTGCACCGAAGTTCATGTCGATGGCGGGTAACATCTACCTCGTCGGCGCGATTCTGTTGAGCGCGTTTGTTCTCTATTCGGGCATGCAAGCCGCAGCGTCTCGGTCGCTGGCCAACGCTCGTAAAGTTCTGCTCGCAAGCATCGTTTACCTTCCGGTCCTCTATGGCCTTCTGGCGTTCGATAGTTAGCATCGCGGTCCTCATCCTGACGGGGTGCGCGTCCCGGCCTGAGTTGCCGACGCTGGGTGCGATTGCTCCGTTCAAACTCACCGAACACACCAACCAGGAATTCGATTCCGCTTCGCTTAAAGGCAAGATCTGGGTGGCGGACTTCATGTTCACTACCTGCCCCGGCCCGTGTCCCCGCATGAGTTCGCAAATGCATCAGGTACAGATGGCGCTGGAAAAACAGGGCATCCAACTGGTGTCCTTCACTGTCGATCCCGAACATGACACCCCCGAGGTGCTGGCCGCGTATGCTCAGACGTTCAAAGCATCGCCTGGCGTGTGGCATTTCCTCACGGGCGCAAAAGCGGATCTGAATCACCTGGCGAAAGACGTCTTCAAGCTGGGCGTGGTGGATGGGTCACTGGAACATTCGACGCGTTTTGTGCTGGTCGATCGCACAGGACAAATGCGAGGCTACTACCTCACCTCCGACGCCGACGCGATCCCTCGCCTGATCGAAGACGCCCGCGGACTCTTGGAATCTTAATGGACATCATCTCTCATCTTCCTGACCTGAACGCCGCGCTGAACGGCCTCGCGGCGATTCTGCTGGTTCGCGGCATCATGCTGATCAAGTCAGGTCGCCGCAATCAACATCGGCGGACCATGCTGACTGCGTTCGGCGTGTCTGTCGTGTTCCTCATCTCTTACCTGATCTACCACTTCAACGTGGGCTCAGTGAAGTTCCAAGGTACGGGAGCGCTGCGCATCGTGTACTTCACGATTCTGATTACGCATACGGTGCTCGCGGTGACCGTGCCGTTCCTCGCGGTGATCACTTTGCGACGCGGACTGAACAATGACCTGCGGCGACACGTGAGCCTCGCTAGGTGGACCTTCCCCATCTGGCTCTACGTCAGCGTCACGGGCGTCGTGGTGTACTGGATGCTCTACTGGCTGTAGATTTTAGTAAACACCGGCGTCCTGGAAAGCGTCTACAATCCAGGTAGGGAGGCTTCCCCGATGCGGATCGCAATTTTCGCTTTAGTTCTTGCCAGCCCGGCGCTGTTCGCGCAACAGCGTAACGTGACCAGTCCGACTGGCTTTGGCCGCATCCTGTTTCCCGGGGGCACGCCTCCTGCAGGAGCGAACGCTGGAAGCAACGGCACGCCGTTCGGGCGCATCATCTACCCTGGCACGGGAGCGCCTGCCGTAGTCAGCGCCCCCAATGGGATCTCGCCGACGCCCACGCCGAACGCTCCTCACCCAGGTCACGGCGGTGCCGGACTCATCCCGTATCCGGTGTACTTGCCCGCCGGAAACTACTTGCAGTACACACCTCCGCAGGCTCCGCTGGCGAGCAACTATGTTTCAAGCTCGCAGGTTCCGGACGCGCCCGTGGTCATCGTGAATCAGTATTTCCGCCCGGATGGTCAGCCCGACGAACAAACTCAGGCTCCTGTGCCGGTGCGCGAGACGCCCCGCGTCACCGCAGAAAATCAGGACACGGACATCATCTTCCTAATAGCGATGAAAGACCACATGATCTACGCTGCCAAGGCGTATTGGGTGGAGGACCGCACGCTGAACTACATCACCGTGCAAGGCAGCCAAAACAGCGCGTCGCTCGACTTGGTGGATCGCGAGTTGAGCCAACGCCTCAATCGCAATCGCAGCGTAGCATTCGGCCTGCCGAATAATTAGGTAGGGCAGGCACCCTGCCTGCGGCGGCCTCCCAGGCCGCTTGAGAATTTATGATGGCGAAGCCCACTTGGTTTGTGTGCTCCGCCGACGCAGACTCCCACACCTCGATGTGACTGGTCGCCCTAGCTTCATCACGTTCCGATTACGCGACAGCTTGCCCGGGACCCGACTGTTCCCCGTCGCGAACCTAACCTCCGGCAGGGCATTCGTCGCGATGGACCGTTTGCTCGATCAAGCTCGGTGTGGGCCGGTGTATTTAAAGCAACCGGAGATCGCCCAAGTTGTGGTGGACTCAGTTGAGCACGGAGTGGAGCTTGGCCACTATGATTTGCATGCTTGGGTCGTGATGCCGAATCATGTTCATCTGTTGCTCACTCCTGCGGTGAGTATCTCGAAGCTCATGGGGTCGTTGAAGACTGCGTCGGCGATTCGGGCGAACGCGTTCCTGAATCGTTCGGGACAACCCTTCTGGCAGGAGGAGAGTTTTGACCGGGTTGTCAGGGATGATGACGAGTTTCGGCGGACGCTTCGGTATATTGAGACCAACCCGGTGGTGGCTGGGTTGGCGGAGAACGCGGGGGGGTATCGATGGTCGAGCGCGGGGGCGACCAGGGTGGTCGCCGCAGCCAGGGTGGCTGCCCTACGCTAAAAACCTGCCAATCAATTCGACCACTTCGGGTTTCTCGTCGAGCACTAAGTGTCCGGCACCGGGGACGCGATGCAACTGTAGGGCGGGGGCGAACTTCAGCCACTCTTCGGCTTGTTGAATCGGAGTGGTGCGATCGTTTTCACCCCACACCAGCAGCGATGGGATCGTCAGGCGATGGAGCCATCGGGTGAATTGCCGATCCATGATGCTGGGGAGCAGGCGGACGAAGCTCATGCCTTCGCGCGGGTCAGGGGGCGCGGTAGTGCGGCTAACAATCAGGGGGATGTTTTCGGTGAGGTAACTAAGGATATCCTCGGGGGCGATCTTCGAAAAATCTGCCAGCGGGAAGCCGGGGACATCGAGGCCCGCGGGTGCGACCAACACTAGCTTGCGAACGCGGCGGCGATGCTCTGTGGTGAACTGGGCTGCCAAGCGGCCGCCCATCGACAAGCCGACGAGATCGACCTCCGGTATGCCGAGTTGGTCAATCAGTTCCAAATAGTGCATGACCAGGTCATGGATGGTGGTCAGCGTGGGATCGTCATCCGAGCCGGGCCAGCCTGGGTGCATCGGGATCAGCACGCGGTGGTGCGCTGCCCAAGGGAGCGCGAAATCGAAACCGCTAAACGTACCCGCGCCGTGCAGGAAGAGCAGGGGCGGGCCGCTGCCGGCGGACTTCAGCATCACCTTGGTTCCGTGCACGGAAACGATATCTGTTTGAAAAGTCATCTCAGTGGTGTCCTGCGGCGCGAATGACCGTGGGTTCGTTTTGCAATTTTACTGTTTCTCTCCGTGGCATGCAGAGGTCATTGAGGCGCGCCATTTTGGCTGCTTGCTCGCTCGCTGAGGATAGATCGCGATCCTTAAATTCCGGTAGGACTTCTTTGCCGAATAGTTCGATCGACTCGCACAGGACCTCGTGCGAAAGATTGCCGGCTTGGCTGAGGCACACCACTTGGTCGATGCCAACGGCTTCAAATTCACGCAGTTGCTGACGCACGCGCTCGGGATTCCCGACGCAATCCTGCGCGCGGCCTTCGGGGTTGGCGAACTCTTTCGGATTGGTGCTGTACTCGTGCCAGATATCGGTCTTGCCAGGCTCGTGAGCTCCGAAGAAGCTGTAGTGGCCGAGGCCGTAGATGAAGTAGCCGTAGTTCTCTGCGCCCAGCGCGAGGGCCTTGGCATCGTCCTTCATGATCAGGAAGGGGCACGCGATCGCGATTTGCGCATTGACCGCGTAGCCGATGGGCTGACATTCCTTTTCGAGCGTCTCGTAGTAGAGGTCGACGTATTGCCTCGCGGCATCGGGGCTGACGAAGGAGAAGGTGAGCGCTCCCACGCCGAGCCGCGCGGCCTGCTCGATGGAGGTTCGATTCGAGCACGCCATCCACAGCGGCGGATGCGGCTTCTGCAGCGGCTTGGGGCGAATGTTGCGCGAGGGCATCTCGAAGTACTTGCCCTTGAAGCCCGGGTAGGGTTCCTGCACCATCATCTCAATGGTCTGGCGCGCGGCCTCGAGCATGGCGTCTTTCTTCTCGGCCTGGGGAACGTGGAAGGCACCGAGCTCGGTTTCCGAGGCTCCCGCGCCGAAGCCGAAATCGCAGCGGCCGTTGCTCACCAGGTCGAGCGTGCCGATGCGCTCCGCTACGCGTGCCGGGTGATTGATGTGCGGCGGCATGTGAACGATGCCATGCCCGATGCGTGTGTTCTTGGTCCGTTGACTGCACGCGGCGAGGAATACTTCCGGCGCGGAGGAGTGCGCGTATTCTTCGAGGAAGTGATGCTCAGTGGCCCAAATGTAGTCGTAGCCGACCTTGTCGGAAAGCTCAACCTGATCGAGCGCGTGCTGGAAAAGCTTATGCTCTGAGTCCGGCGTCCAGGGGCGCGGGAGTTGGTGTTCGTAGAAGCCGCCGAATTTCATTAGGACTATTATGCGGCTCACATGGAAGTCGGTGCCAGTGTCTTGTGGGAAGTGGACCAGCGCAGAGCAGGGGGAAAGCACTGCCCTTACGAGCGCTCTTTGACAAACAACGACAACAGATAATCATTGGCGATCGTGGTGCCTCTGACTGCCGTCCAACTGGCGAACGCCTGCTCAGCGATGTGCACCGTTTCGAGAACTTCGACTCGGGTCCATTCTATCGAGTTGTTATAGTCGGCGGTTTGACGGTACTCATAAAGGTCGTCGAAGGCTCGCGCTACATTGCGGAGGTGGGTGACAGCGGCCTGATCCCTGTCCGTGAATGGGGAACCGGCGATTTGGCGGGAGGCTGACCGCATTCTTGCGTGTTCGAAGGCGCGGGCGAGGCGCGCGCGTTGGGCGGGGATTCTCCAATGACCGACGGCGTCGGCGATGAGTAGATGAAAGAGAGCGTAGTAAGCTGTTGAGACTGCTCGCCTGAGACTTGCTTGGCGGGGGCGTCCGCGCTCGCGGGTAGCCAAATGCCGGGACTGCTCCAGCAGGTCTTCCGGGAACGCCATGGACTATTTCCAGTCCGGATCCTTCATGAGAGCTTGTTCCGACTCACTGCGGAAGCGGACGTAGGGGTACACTCCCCAGTTATTGAAAGGGTCGAGTTCGTCAACGATCATGGAGCGGACGCGGCGGGCGACATCGCCGAGGCGCGCGGGTTTGCTAGCGGCATCGGAAAGGAGCACGCGGAAATAGATAGCGGGGTCGCCGGAGGAGTCTTCGCCGAGGGTCGCTTTGATGCGGACTACGCTCGGCTTGAGAGTACTTTCGATACGGATGATCTCCGCCGCTAGTTGCGCTTGATCGACGAATGCTCTGGAGACGATGGGCACATTTCTATTGTCGCGTATTTTCTCAATTGCGGGTCGCGATCGCCTACGCCCGTCCCGAGAACTCCCGAGTCTCGGTGATGATCCTGACCTTCTCGCCTTCCTTGATGAACAGTGGCACGAGAATTTCGAGTCCTGTCTCCAGCTTTGCCCGCTTCGTCGCGCCGCCGCTCGAGGTGTCGCCGCGGACGCCGGGTTCGGCTTCGGCGATGGTCAGTTCGACCGACTGCGGCAGTTGCAGGCCGATGGGGTTGCCGTTGAACTTGTGCAACTGAATCTCGGTGCCTTCGACCAGTAGTTCCAGCGCGTCGCCCATCATCTCGGGCTGCAGCGTCAGAGTTTCGAATGTACTCTGGTCCAGGAAATAAGAACCGTCGGCGTCGGTGTAGAGGTAGCTCGCGGCCACCGCTTCGAGGTCCGGCTCCTTGAATTTTTCGCCAGCCTTGAAGGTCTTGTCCTGCACAGACTGGGTGAGCAGATTCCGCATCTTCAAGCGGACCAGCGTTTGTCCGCCGCGGGCTGTGGGGGTGCTGATTTGCGATTCCAGACACAGATACGGAGTGTTCTCGAATTCGAAAAAAGTCTTGCGCTTGATGTCAATTGCGTCGATCAGTGAAGCCAATGGGATCAGGTTCCTTAGCTTTCAATTATAGAATCCTATTTGCCCACGAGGTGCTCCAGGTCCTTATTGTTTTCGCTGCAGATGTATTCCAGCAGTTCAGTGTCGGGCAGGAATGTGAACGGGATCTTCACGGTCCACGGCTTCTTGTAGGCCCTCGCGTCGTCAACAGTGATCTCCATCTCCAGATGGCCGAAGTCTTTGCGTCGAATGCGCTCGGTGACCTTCATCGCTTCGGTGCCCGGATGGCCGCTGTTGTCGAGCCAGGCGTTGTCGTTAAACCCCGCCGACTCGACGACCATTGCGTCGCCCTCCCAGTGACCAACGGAGTAGCCCATCCACGCGGGGTTGGGATTCTTCGGCAACGCGCGGCCGTCGGTGAAGATCTGGCGGAAGCTCTGCACCGCCTCATATAGGATGAGCGTGATTCCGGGCATCGAGTAAATGCGGAATGGATACGGCACTACGTTTGAGCGCGGCACACCACCGGGTACGCACCAGCCAGTGGGGTCCTCCTTGCTCACGGTGTCCTGGCGATGTTGATACAACTCCGCCGCCCACGGCTGCATTTCGAGCTCGCCGGGTTTTAGATCCTTGGCGATGTTGCCGACGTAGGCGACGCCCGGCTGCCAGATACCTGCGATGTCGGGCTTGCCGTCGGCGGTCTTCGGAGCAGGGGCGTTCAGATCCACCTTGCCATCGGCAGTGCGAGGGGCTCCCGCCGTCTTCATCGTCAGCCACTGCGCGCTGCAACTCAACGCGCTGGCCACCAACAGGATCGCGGTACGCATCGGTCAACTCCTTGGGGTAAGGGTTCTTGCTGACCGACAATTCTACACCGTCATTGCTGAGGAAGCACGGAGCGAATTTCGACGCCGACGTAGTTGGCTCCGTCGCGCGGCGTGCAATGGCGGACCTCGCCGATCAGGATCGAAGCCTTGCCGTGGATCCGAATCTGCAGCAACGCCCCGACCGGGATGGCTACCGGCATGCGGAGTTGCGCGCCGTTCGAGGAAATGTCGACCGCCATGGCTTCGATAATCCTGGGCGAGAACGGGCTGAGCGTGCGGACCTCGGCGGCGTCGTAGATTTCGATGCGGTGTTCGCGGCGGCGGTCGTCGGCCTCCGTTACGGGTGGCGGAGTGGATGCAAGCGTAAAACTCGAGCGCACCAGCTCGACAAGGCGTGTCTGGCATTCGGGGCATTGCGGCAAATGAGCGTTGGTAGCTCCCGAGAGGTAGGCGATGAGGTCTGCTTCGAGCGAGTGGTGCTCCTCGCGGGAGAGCGGTGGGCGCGTGGCTACGAAGGGACTCATACCTCTTTACTAAGTTACATTCGGTGGCCTGTAGGCTTTCCCTTAGTACGGAAGTTACAAATCTTTCCAGTACTTAAGGTTTTCCACGCGTAGTATTTCTCCCTACGTCACCGTAGGATGGGGACAATGTCGTGGTCCGACGATACACGTTGTCTATTCTGTGACGGCAAGCTTCCGTTGTTCCGGAAGCTGGCGCAGGGACAGTTCTGTTCCAAGGTGCACCAGGAAGCCTATTGGAAAGAACAAGATCAGTTGGCTGTGCAGGTTTTGCATCGTACCCACGACGCGCTCCAGGCGTATAAGCCGGCAGCGTCGATCGAGTCGATTTTGGGACCCGCTGCGACCCCGGCAGCGGAGCCGAAGCCGTTTTCCGGCATTGTTCCCGAGCTTCAGCGGCTCCAGAGTCAACAGGCGGGTCCGCCGATTGCACCTCCTACAGCCGCTATTGTTTCGGCTGATCCAGTGGAATACGAGGCACATCCGCGCGCATCAAAACCGCAACGGGACCTGGAGAATCCGCTTCGAGAACTGAACCGGTTGGCAGGACTGCTGGCGCTGCACAACGCGCGGGCTGTGGCACCGGAATGCGCGTCGTTACCCGTTCCGATGGCGGTGATCGAACCCCAATTGACGGTCGCTTCGCCGGAGTGGAAGCCCAGGATTGGGCAGGGTTTTGCTTTGGGCGGGATGCTTGGGTTGCAGCCGATAAAGCCGGGCGGGGAATTCCCCGTGAAGCGGGCGGCTGATTCGGTGACGTTCAAGATCGAGCCGGTGAGAGACGCGGCGCACGCTTTGACGCCGCAGGGCGATGTATTGCAGCAGATGGAGCAGGATGCGTTTGGCATGGGGAAAACGCTGCTGGCAATTGCAGGTCCGGCGCTGGCGGAAGCCAGTATTCGGGTGCGCGATACCAGCGAATGGGTGGCATTTCCGGCGCTGGTGGTTGAGTGTCCCCCGGTGCCGGAAATCGCCTTGCCGTCCACCGGGTTGCTTGCCGACAACACGCTACACGCACTGCCGGTAAGCACGCAGGCACGCGATTGGCACGCCGCCATCGTGGGAGAG
Organism: Bryobacteraceae bacterium; assembly: GCA_039926185.1. Classification (GTDB taxonomy): domain Bacteria; phylum Acidobacteriota; class Terriglobia; order Bryobacterales; family Bryobacteraceae; genus Palsa-187. The sequence goes on from JBDSXJ010000034.1 coordinate 142,544, forward strand.
ATCGCTGCCCTGGAAGTGCGCACGCCGCACGTGGCCATGGAGCAGGTGCGGTTGCGAGATCTGGCCGCGGGAGATCCGATTGTCGATCTGCTGACGCACGGCGGGTGCGCTCCGCTGTTCCGCCTGCCGATGTGCGAAGCCAGCGGCAGCCTGGAGAATCCGACCAATCGCCCGGTGAGTTTCCAGGCATTTGGGCCGGAGTGTTCGCTACGTTTGCCGGATGCAGCAGCGCGCGGCTTGCCTCCGTTGGAAATTCGCAGCCGCGCCCACGATTTGCTGCCCTTGCATTTCGCGGAGCCGAAACCGCGCGGAGACTTGCGCTTGCGTCCCGCCTTCGTGGCGATGCCGCTGCAAGGCGAGCCGCTGCTTCCGCAATCGAAACTGGAGCCGGCGAAGGTTAAGCGGAATGCCACGGATGTTCCGGCCGGCGTGCTGCTCAAGGAAGGCGCGGGTCAGGAACAGTCCATGCGTCGGATGGCTTCGGGAGTCGTAAACTTCTGGAATCATGCTCCGCGCGACCTGAAGATCCTGCTGTTCGCGGTGCCTGTCGCGCTGGGCCTGGCGTTCCATCCGTCGCTGCCGAAGGTGAGCGTGCAGGCTCCACAGGCCGATGCGAAAGCCGTGACAGGCCGCTTCCAGGAAGTGCTGGATACGCAGATGGCGAGTTTGCGAAAAGGCATGTCGGAGCGGGCTGCGGTCGGCCTGGATGAAAATTTCCGCAGTGGACTCGATAACTGGATGAGTCATAGCGGCTCGACCGCCGAATGGTCGTTCGATCAAGCCGGGTTCGTGCAGCCGGGGCGCGTGGCGTTGTATCAGCCGTCGCTGGGGTTGAGCGATTACGAATTTCAGTTCCTGGGAGCCATCGATAAAGGTGCGCTCAGCTGGGTGACGCGAGCGGTCGATTTCCAGAACTACTACGTGGTCAAGTTAGTCGTCGTGAAGCCGGGTCCGATTCCAGAGATGGGCGTAACCCGTTACGCCGTCATTGATGGCAAGGCTGTGGACCGCGTGGACACGCCCGTGACCTTCGCCGCGCGGACCGATTCGCTGTATCGCGTGAGCATGGTCATGGAAGGCGATCACTATTCGCTGGTCATCCAGGGCCAAATGATCGATAGCTGGAAAGAGTCACGATTGAAGCGTGGCGGAGTTGGATTTTTCACCAATCGCGGCGAGCAAAGCCGGATTGGCTGGGTGCAGATCACGCACCAATACGACATGCTGGGACGCCTGTTTGCGTACCTGGCTCCATAACGATTTTCAGGAATTTCATACCTTCGAGGGAAGAGACATTAACAACATGAGCGGACGTAAAAACAAGAACACCGAACCCATCGCGGTAGCCTCCTCACCCAGGCTCGCACGGGCAGTTTCGCTGCACCTCGATGGCAAGCGCGCCGAAGCCTTGGCGGAATTGAATCTGGCCGTGGAAAGCGGGGACGAGTCCGCGGAGGTCCTGGCCGCGAAGGGACATCTGCAGTTTGAGCTCGAGCAGTTCCCCGATGCCCTCAAGACTTATGAGAAGTTGCTGGCCACCGCTCCCAGCCATCCGACCGCCAATTTCAACCTCGGCATCTGTTATGAGAAGCTGGGCCGCTGGCAGGAAGCCACCGACTGCTTCCAGAAGTCGATCGACAGCGATCCGCAGCGCCCGGAAGCGAACCTCGGACTGGGCATCTGCCTGCTGCATCAGGAAAAGCCGGAGCCGGCCGCGGCTTGCTTCGACAACGTTCTAAAAACGCAGCCGGGTCACGAGACCGCGCTCTTCGGCAAGGCCGTTGCCCTGCAACTGCTGTGGAAGTTCGACGAAGCCAGCAGCATCTATCAGGGCATCCTCGAAAAGAATCCGCAGTCGGAAGAATGTCTGGTGAACCTCATCACCATCGGCATGGCGCGCAAGGATTACGAAGCCATCCAGAGCTACTCGGAGAAGCTGCTCACGCAGCGTCCGCATTCGCAGGCTGCGCTGGAAGGCCTCGCGACCTGTGCGTTCCATCGCAATGACTACGAAGCCGCCGCGACGTTCTGCGCCAAGCTCACCGAATTCACGCCGGACCATTTTGAGCGCTGGTTCAATCTGGGCGTCGCACGCCAGAAGTGCGGCCTGCAGGAAGACGCGGCCAAGGCCTACAGCGAAGCCGTTCGTATCCGTCCGGATGCCAAGCAGGCTCACGTGAATCTGGGCATCGTGCGCCAGGAAGCGGGCGACCTCAAGGGTGCGCGCGAATCCTACGAACGTGCCTTGCAAATCGCTCCCGATCTGGGCGACGTGATCTACAACCTGGCCAGCGTGCTCGAACAACAGGACCAGAAGGAAGAAGCCGAGCGCCTCTATTCCAAGCTCCTGGCGCGCAACCCGGAATGGGAAGACGCGTGGTTCCGCCTCGGCTACCTGCGCCTGCAACGCAACGACTATCGCGGCGCGGCCGAAGCCTTTGACACCTGCACCCGCAAGCGGTCCCCGTGGCCGGAGGCGCAACTGAACCTGGGTCTGTCGCAGTGGAAGCTGGGCGACCAGGACGGTGCCGCCAAGTCCTTCCAAGCGGTGCTCGAAACCGAGCCCGGTTCGGTCGACGCACTGCGTGGCCTGGCCGCCATGGCGATTGAGCGCGAAGAACTCGATCGCGCTCTGGAGCTGCAAGCCAAGCTCATCGAAGTGGGCGAGCGCACCCCGGAGCTGTTCTACAACACCGGGTTGCTGCTACAAAAAGCGGGAAATACCGACGATGCCATCAAGCTCTATCAGGAAGCCCTGCAAGAGCGCCCGAATTTCGCCGAAGCCCTTTTGAATCTTGGGCATGCGCTGAAGTCCAAGGGTGAAGTCGAAGAAGCCCGATCCTACTGGCGTCAGGCCCTGGAGCACAAACCTGAGCTGGCTGCCGGTTACTTCGGTCAATAGCTTTATAATCAATAATTTAGGCCTGAGCCTCGCCGAGCCACCGCTCGTGCGAGGCTCCTTCGCGTTTCAGCCGGTCTCTTTGATTTCATACCGCCAATCTACAGAAAATAATAGCCTTATTTCGTCAGTCGAAATTTTGATGGACCCGATCAACAGTGTTGATAACCTTGACTGTATGTATGACAAGCCTGTAAATTAGACAGGGTAGCCATTTATGGCTAGCTTCAGGGTCTAATTTTAGTTTGAGGGGTCAATGAATGAAGTCTAAAGCAGTCCAATGTTGTGTACTCTTATGTCTCAGCGCTCTGTTTTCCTGGGCGCAAACCGGTCTAGCTACACTGACCGGAACAGTCACTGATCAAACCGGAGCTGTGATGGCGGACGTAACGGTCCAAGCCACCCAGGTTGCGACAGGAACCACCCTTGAGGCGGCTACTTCAGCAACCGGCAATTACACCATCACCCCGTTGCGTCCTGGCGACTATGAAGTAACGGTCGAGAGAGCCGGCTTCAAGACTTACAAGCGCGCCGGCATTACGCTGGCGGCGGCGCAGATTCTGCGTCTCGATGTGCAACTCGAGGTTGGTGCCACTACGGATTCCGTAACGGTGACCGCGGAGGCGACTCTGCTTCAGACCGATACCGGCACCCTGGTGAAAAATATCACCGTGGCCAATATCCGAAATTTGCCCTTGCTGCCCGTAGGCACCTTCGTGCGTGACCCGTTCGCGATCGGCAACATTCTGCCCGGCGTCATCCAGAATTTTGTTGCGACCCGCGTGAACGGCCAGGGTCAAAATACCATTCAGTATCGTTTGGATGGGGAGATTTTAGGCCAAGTGAGTTTCGCGGGCATCACGACGCGCACTCAGCCGAGCCCGGACGCAGTGGAAGAAGTCGCCGTACAGACCAGTAACATCAGCGCCGAATTCGGTTCGGCCTCGGGCGCGGTCTTCAACGTGTCGATCAAGTCCGGCACCAATAAATTCCATGGCACCGTGTATGACTACGCGGTCAACGAAATCCTGAACTCCGGGGATCCTGCCAACCACCTGAAGAATCGTGTGCGCCGCCATGACTATGGTTTCAACATCGGCGGACCAGTGAAGATCCCGGGCGTCTACGACGGCACCAACAAGACCTTCTTCTTCTTTAACTGGGAGCAGTACCGCGATACCCAGCGCCAGACCACCTTCACCTTCCCGACAGTGCCCACAGACGCCTACCGGAAGGGCAATTTTAGCGGCCTGTTCTCAACTACCGCCAATGCGAACCTTCGCTTGAACGTCGGCGGAACGGTGCGTGACTATGTCGATCCTTATGGCAACACTGTGAAGCTCGGGACGGTTTACGATCCGAACTCGACGACCAAGGTCACCTGCAGCACAGCGGTGTCCCAGGATTGCGGCGGTAACGGAAACGTCCTCAACGTTCGTACCCCGTTCGTAGGGAACGTTGTCCCCGTCTCGTTGTTCGATCCGGTGGCAGTGGCGGTGTTGACCAAGTATGTGCCCCTTCCCAATCAGGGAACGGCGCTCATCAACAACTACTTCAACCCGTTTACCTCGTCGCGCATCACCAGTTCGCCGGCCCTCAAGGCTGACCAGAACTTCGGTTCCAAGGCGCGCTTGTCGTTCACGTACACAAACAACAAGACCGATTCCGCAGTGCAGGCCCTGGGTGGTCTGGCGGAAGGTTTCCCGTCTTTGATCTCGCGCAATACGGGTACGTTTGAATCTGGTTCCGCGTTCCGTGCGAACTTTGACTACACCGTTACCCCGACCATCAACTGGCACATCGGCGTCGGCTACTCCTTGTTCAGCTTCAACACCCGCCCACAGGATACGAGCTATAACGCGCAAACGGACATCGGTCTCCGCGGGGCCACGGCCAACAAGAACTTCCCCTTGTTTAATCTAGGAGCGGACACGGTCCCGGCCAACGGCGGGATCAATACTCTCGGTACACCTGGCCAGTCTGGCAATGCGGAACGTCGTCCTTCCATGACGCAAACCGTAACCTGGGTTCACGGGAACCACACGGTTAAGGCTGGTGGCGATTTCCGGCAGGACATGCTGCCCAATTTCGGTTTCGGTGGTACGAACGGCAATTACACCTTCACCGGCAACGGAATCACTTGGAACCCCGCGCTAATCAACACTGTGGGCTTCAACGGTAACTCGAACATCGGGTTCACGTTCGCCAACTTCCTGTTGGGTAGCGTACGTACAGCTTCGCTGAACGTGCCCGCTCTCTACCGCCGTTCCAAGCAGCAGTGGGGAACGTTCATTCAGGATAGCTGGCGTGTGCGCCGCAATCTGACCGTCGATCTCGGCTTGCGCTGGGATTACGGTACGTATCCGAAGGAAGACTACGGTCGCTTGGGTGCTCTCAGCTTGACGGCTCCCAATGATTCCGCGTCCGGTCATCCGGGCGGCTTGATTTATGAAGCCACCTGCAACTGCAACTTCGCGCACAACTACCCCTATGGTGTTGGACCCCGCGTCGGCGTCGCCTATACGCTGAATTCGAAGACTGTTCTGCGTGGCGGCATCGGGCTGGCGTATAACTCCACCGGCACCGCCGCTGGCGGATCCGTAATCAACAACGCCAACACTGATACCCCTCCCGTGGGCTTCGATAGCTTCAAATTGAAGGATGGCATCCCGTCGACGCTGCAACCGCAGTGGCCGGTGTACCGCACTGGAGCAGGTCTACTGCCGGGTGCGGTGGGCACAGCCCCGACTCTGATCGATCCGAATGCTGGCCGTCCCGACCGCACGATTCAGTTCAATCTCGCATTACAGCGCGAGATCACTCGGGACTTGGTCGTCGAGGCCGCTTACGTCGGAAACCGCAACGTTTGGCAAGCCACCGGCGGCTTCCAGGACTTCAATGCGATTTCCGAGCAGACGCTGGCGAAGTATAACTTCTCAGTGGGCAATCTGACGGATGCCACGTTGTTGAACACGCAGCTCCAGTTGGCAAACCCGTCTGCGCTTGCAGTCAAGGGCGTGTTCCTACCCTATAGCAACTTCCCGACCGGTCAGACCGTGCTCCAATCCCTAAGGACGTATTCGCAGTACACCACTGCCATCCAGCCCGCAGGGGCCATGGGCAAGACTTGGTACGATTCACTGCAGTTGTCCTTGAACAAGCGGTTTTCCCGCGGGTTGCAGGCCAGCATGAACTACACCTACTCGAAGAATTTGCAGTACCTCAGCAACTTCGATATCTTCAATCCTACAACGGGCAAGGATATTGTGGGCGCGAACCCGCCGCAACTGTTGCGCATCGCCTTCGAGTATCAGGTGCAGCGTCCGAACGCTTCGATTCCGGTTCTGGGTAACAAGGTTGTTTCCTGGGCCGTTCGCGACTGGGCCATCTCCGGCGCCCTGTTCTATCAGACGGCTACCTACCTCGGCCGTCCGTCGAACTCCGCTGCGAACCCGATCAGCCGTTGGCTCGGTTTCAATCGTGGACTCGGTTCCGCGCAGCTAAAGCAAAACGCCGATGGCAGCTACATGAGCCCCTGGTCGGTTAACTGGACGGACAACAGCGGTAAGAAGCGTACTGATCCGCTCGACATCAACTGCAATTGCTTCGATCCGCGAACCACTCAGGTGTTGAATCCTAACGCTTGGAGCAATGTTCCGGACGCGAAGTGGGCAGCTCAAACGAACCAGTTGCCGTTCTTCCGCAACGCTCGCCGTCCGAACGAAAACGCGAACGTTGCTCGCAACTTTCGCTTCGGATCAGACGGTCGTTACAACCTCCAGGTACGCGTCGAATTCCAGAATATCTTCAACCGGAAGTTTGTTCCTGCCCCGACGCTGGGCAACTTCGCAACGCCTGCCACTCCAGTATTGGGCGGCACGGCCACAGCGTTTAATGCTGGTTTCGGGACGTTTGGCAATCAGACCGTCGCCGGAGTCTACGGCGCTCCGCGCTCCGGGCAGTTCATCGCCCGCTTCTCGTTCTAAGGAAGTACAACGCAACTCGGCCGTGCAGGTGGGAATCTTTATCCCCCACTTGCACGGTCGGTTTCGTTTCTGCTACAGTAAATGTCGAACCACTTTGGGAGGCTTGAGGGTAGCCTTGTGTTTACACAGGAAAATCCATCGGGCCGCTAGGACCAGTCCACATCATGAGCAAAAAATCAGGCAAGAAATTTACTGCCGCCGCCAAACTTGTTGAAGAACGCCCTTATACCCTGGAAGAAGCCGTTCCACTGGTGCAGAAGGTCAAGTTCGCCAAATTCGACGAAACCGTAGAGTTGCACCTGCGTTTGGGAGTCGATCCCAAGCACGCGGACCAAATGGTGCGTGGCACCATCGTGCTGCCGAACGGTCTCGGTAAGACCAAGAAAGTCCTCGTCATCGCCTCGGGCGACAAGCTCAAGGAAGCCACCGACGCCGGTGCCGACTTCGTGGGCGGCGACGACATGGTCAATAAGATTCAGACTGAAGGCTGGACCGATTACGATGCCGTCATTGCCACCCCGGACATGATGCGCAGCGTCGGTCGCCTGGGTAAGGTGCTCGGCCCGCGTGGTTTGATGCCGAACCCCAAGACCGGCACGGTAACCACCGACATCGCCAACGCGGTGCGCGAAGTGAAGGCTGGTAAAGTGGAATTCCGCGTCGACAAGACCGGAGTTGTCCATGTGGGCGTGGGTAAAGTCAGCTTCTCCACGGAAAAGTTGTTCGAGAACGCCAACGCGCTGATCCAGGCTGTTGTGAAGGCCAAGCCCGCCGCTGCCAAGGGTAAGTATATGCAGACGGCGACCATCTGCTCCACTATGGGGCCGGGTGTGTCGCTCGATGTGTCGGCTTACAACGCCAAGCAGGCTTAGGGAATCACGAAGGACGCAACATGAAAAAGAAACCGGAAAAGCAAAAAGATCTGGAAAGCTTGCGTAAAGAGCTGGATGCGGCGGAAACCGTATTCCTGGCCGGCTACGAAAAGATGACCGTGGCGCAGGATTACGCGCTGCGTAAGACGGTGCGCGGTGCGGGTGGCAGCTACAAGGTGGTCAAGAACACCATCGCCGCCAAGGCTTCGGCGAACGGTAAGTCCGAGGAGTTGCTCAAGGAATTGAAGGGCATGTGCTCGATCGCCTACACTTCGGGCGATCCGGTAGCGCTGGCCAAGGCGTTGACGGTCTACGCCAAGGAAAATCCGGCGTTCGTCTTCAAGGCGGGTTTGGTGGAAGGCCGCGTAGTGGATGTCACGGGCATCAAGGAACTGGCGTCGCTACCGTCCAAGGAAGAGCTCTTCTCGAAGTTGCTCTGGGTTATCAATGCTCCGGCGCAGCAGCTGGTTACGGCCATGAACGGTGTGGCTCGCAATCTGGCGGTGGTCGTCGATCAGGGCGTCAAGGAAAACAAGTTCTCCGCGTAGAAGTGGGCTTTGCTTTAGCCACGACAACGCGGAAGTGAAATATCTGGGAGATTGAGGAAATAACATGGCTGACATTAATTCGATTGCGGAACAGATTCAAGGCTTGACGCTGCTCGAGGCGTCGCAGCTGGTCAAGATGTTGGAAGAGAAGCTGGGCGTATCGGCGGCTGCGGCCTCCGTGGCGGCTCCGGCGGCTGCTGGCGCGGCTGCTCCGGCAGCGGAAGAAAAGACCGAGTTCACCGTTGTTCTGACCGGCGCTGGCGCCAACAAGATCAACGTCATCAAGGTGGTTCGCGAAGTCACCAGCCTGGGCTTGAAAGAAGCCAAGGATCTGGTCGACGGCGCCCCCAAGACCATCAAAGAAGGCGTGAACAAGGACGAAGCCGAGACCATCAAGAAGAAGTTCATTGATGCCGGCGCCACTGTCGACGTAAAATAGTTCTCCGTTCTTTTGCCTTCGCGGCGGGGTCGCTTTGCAAAAAGCAGCCTCGCCGCGCTGGCATGTCCAAAGACGCGCCATTTGACCGGTCAAAAGGCGTTTGTTACCATTGGATTACCGGAAGAACGTTGGACCGTCACCAGTGAATTCTGCTTCCTGCGAACTGCCTTGCATTTCGTCTGAACAACTGCGGGGGCTTCCCCTGCCTGGAATCAACTCACCCGAGGTGTGTTCGCACCTCGGGGCATTTCTATTTACGGAGCTGCAAGGGCTTCGACAGTTTTAACCAAGATCTTTAAGTAAGTGTAAGATTCATGCCGGCTAGCCGAGGCCGGTGTAACGCTTGGTGAATTACCCGTTTGGTGAATTACAAGGACCCATACCAATGAACACCACAGGAATCCCAGTAGCCCGCGAGCGCCGCGATTTTTCCAAGATCAAGACTTCCATTCCCATTCCGAACCTGATCGAGGTTCAGAAGAAGTCGTATGAGCGTTTCCTGCAGATGGACCTGCTGCCCAGTGAGCGCGATGAGACGGGTCTGGAGAGCGTCTTCAAAAGCGTCTTCCCGATCTCCGATTTCCGCGGCCTGAGTCAGCTCGAGTTCGTCGATTATGCGATTGGTAACTGGGAATGCAAGTGCGGCAACCTCAAGGGCCTGCACCATCTCCGTTCCACCTGCAAAAATCCGGCTTGCGGCGCGACCATTCAAACCGATCCGTTCCACACCGGCGAAGTTCTGTGCCACCGTTGCGGAACCTTCAATCGCAACATCGTCACGTTCTGCTCGCGTTGCGGCGACCCCGTCGGCCTGCAGCTGAAGTACGACGTTCCGGAGTGCGAAGAGCGCGGCATGACGTACGCGGCTCCACTCAAAGTCACGATACGTTTGACGGTCTACGACAAAGATCCGGAGACCGGCACGAAGTCCATTCGCGACATCAAGGAGCAGGAAGTCTTCTTCGGCGAAATCCCGCTGATGACCGACAACGGCACCTTCATCATCAACGGCACGGAGCGCGTCATTGTCAGCCAGTTGCACCGTTCGCCCGGTGTGTTCTTCGAACGCCAACAGTCGCTCGGTTATTACCTCGGAAAAATCATCCCGTATCGCGGCAGCTGGGTCGAATTCGAATACGACAACAAGAACCTGCTCTACGTCCGCATCGATCGTAAGCGCAAGTTCTACGGCACGGTGTTCCTGCGCGCCCTTGGCCTGAAGACCGACGCAGACATTCTGCGCGCTTTCTACAAGTGCAGCGAAATCGTCTTCAAAGACAAGAAGCTGAACTGGAAGGTGAGCGAGGCCATGATCGGCCACAAGCTTTCCTACGCCATCAGCAAGGGCGGGGAAACGGTCGCCACACAAGGCAAAAAGATCACCAACAGCGTCTTCAAGGAAATCCAGAAGGCGAAGATCGACTCGGTTCAAGTGGAATCGAATGACCTCGAAGGCGCGTATGTCGCCGCCGACGTCATCGACATGGAGACCGGTGAGGTCCTCATCGAAGCGAACCACGAACTGACGCCGACCATCGTGGCCAAGGTCATGGATGCCGGCATCAAGAGCCTGGAAATCTTCTTCCCGGAACTCGACGACGTGGGCAACGTGCTCTCGATGACGCTCAAGAAGGACGCCGTCAAGCAGCAGAACGACGCGTTGCTGGAAATCTACCGCAAGCTGCGCCCGGGCGATCCGCCGACCGTCGACACCGCCACGCAGTTATTCCATGGCATGTTCTTCGACCCGCGCAAGTATGACTTCTCGCGCGTTGGTCGCATGAAGTTCAACATCAAGATCCACGAGAACGCCGACTTCGCGCCCGAAGATTGGAAGCAGGATCCGATCAACGAAGGCCGCAATCCGATGGATCGCCGCATCCTGAGCGAAGGCGACTTCATCAACACCATCAAGTACCTGCTGAAGCTCCGCAAGGGCATCGGTGTGGTCGACGACATCGATCACCTTGGCAACCGCCGCGTTCGCGCGGTGGGCGAACTGCTCGAAAATCAATTCCGCATTGGCCTGGTCCGCATGGAACGCGCCATCAAGGAAAAGATGAGCGTGTACCAGGAAATGTCGACTGCGATGCCGCACGACTTGGTCAATGCCAAGCCGGTTATGGCCGCGATCCGCGAATTCTTCGGGTCCAGCCAGCTGTCGCAGTTCATGGATCAAACAAATCCGTTGTCGGAGATCACTCACAAGCGCCGTCTATCGGCCCTTGGACCTGGTGGTCTTTCTCGCGAACGCGCAGGCTTCGAAGTCCGCGACGTTCACCCGACGCACTACGGTCGTATCTGCCCGATCGAAACGCCGGAAGGTCCGAACATCGGTCTGATCAGCTCTCTCTCGTGCTTTGCGCGTATCAACGATTACGGCTTCATCGAAAGCCCGTATCGCCGCGTGAAGGATTCGAACGTCATCGAAGAAATCGTCGTCCTGAACCCGGGCGATACCGACTTCAAGGTTGGCCAAGTCATGTCCCTCGCGGAGATGGAAAAGGCCAACAAGAACCTTGCCGCAAAGAAGATCGCCGCTGAGTATGAAGCGCATTGCGATTACCTCTCGGCCTGGGAAGAAGACAAGTACATGGTCGCGCAGGCGAACGTGGGCTTGGACGAAAAGGGCCACATCATTCCTGAACTGGTCAACGCCCGTCAGGCCGGCAACTTCATTCTGAAACACACGGAAGAGATCGAGTACATGGACGTCAGTCCGAAGCAGCTCGTTTCGGTCGCCGCCAGCTTGATTCCGTTCCTCGAAAACGATGACGCGAACCGCGCGCTCATGGGATCGAACATGCAACGCCAGGCCGTTCCGCTGCTGCGTGCCGAGGCTCCGTTCGTCGGAACCGGCATGGAGCGCGTCACTGCCCGCGATTCCGGCGCCGTCATTCTTTGCAAACGCGCTGGTGTGGTGGACTCCGTCGATAGCGAACGCATCATTGTTCGCGTGGACGGCAGCGGTCATGAAGGCCAGATGTCGCGCGAAGTCGGCGCCGACATTTACCAGATGACCAAGTTCAAGCGTTCCAACCAGAACACTTGCATCAATCAGAAGCCGATCGTCTATCAGGGCCAGAAGGTCAAGAAGGGCGACGTGCTGGCCGACGGGCCTTGCACCGAAATGGGCGAACTCGCACTGGGCCGTAACGTCCTGGTGGCGTTCATGCCGTGGCGCGGCTACAACTTCGAAGACGCGATCGTCGTGTCGGAAAAGTTGATCAAGGAAGATTACTACACCTCGATCCACATCGAAGAATTCGAAGTGGACGCCCGCGACACCAAGCTGGGACCCGAGGAAATCACGCGTGACATTCCGAACATCGCCGAGGGTTTCTTAACCAACCTCGACGAGAGCGGCATCATCCGTGTGGGTGCTTCGGTCAAGCCGGGCGACATCCTGGTCGGCAAAGTGACGCCGAAGGGCGAAACGCAGCTGACGCCGGAAGAGAAGTTGCTCCGCGCGATCTTCGGCGAAAAAGCCGGCGACGTCAAGGACGCCTCGCTCTACTGCCCGCCGGGTATCGAAGGTATCGTCGTTGATTGCAAGGTGTTCTCTCGCAAGGGTACCGAGCTCGACGAACGTTCCAAGCTGATCCTCGAAGGCTCGGAAGAGCGTATGCGCCGCAATCTCGAAGATGAGAAGCGCATCCTCAACGACGAACGCAGCAAGCGTCTCTTCAACCTCATCGGCGGCCAGGAAGTCCAGGCCGATCTGCATGACGAGAAGACTAACAAGAAGCTCTTGAGCAAGGGTGCAGAGCTCACGCGGGACATGATCGACAAAATGCGCGCTCGCGATTTGAAGCGCATGAAGATCAAGGAAAAGGATCCGCGCCTCAACGAACAAATCGACGAGATCGAAGAAATGACCTCGCGTCAGATCTCCGTGCTCGAAAAGATCACCGACGAGAAGATCGCCAAGCTCCGCAAGGGCGACGAACTTCCTCCGGGCGTGATCAAGCAGGTCAAGTGCTACATCGCCATGAAGCGCAAGCTGTCTGTCGGCGATAAGATGGCCGGCCGCCACGGTAACAAGGGTGTGATCTCCCGCATCGTTCCGGAAGAAGACATGCCGTACCTGCCGGACGGAACTCCGGTGGAAATCGTTCTGAATCCTCTGGGCGTTCCGTCTCGTATGAACGTCGGACAGATTTTGGAAACGCACTTGGGCTGGGCTGCCAAGGCGCTTGGTTACAGCTTCGCCACGCCGGTATTCGACGGCGCGACGGAAAAAGACATCAAGGCGCACCTCAAAATGGCTGGCCTGCCGAACTCCGGCAAGATCCAGCTCCATGACGGCATCAGCGGCGTTCCGTTTGAACAGCCGGTGACTGTCGGCTACATCTACATGCTCAAGCTGAGCCACCTTGTCGACGACAAGATCCACGCTCGCTCCATCGGACCGTACTCCTTGATCACCCAACAGCCGTTGGGAGGCAAGGCGCAGTTCGGCGGACAGCGCTTCGGCGAAATGGAAGTCTGGGCGCTCGAAGCCTACGGCGCCGCTTACGTTTTGCAGGAATTGTTGACAGCCAAGTCCGACGACGTCTATGGCCGAGCCAAGATTTACGAAGCCATCGTCAAGGGCGAAGCGGCCGCCGAACCGGGCGTGCCGGAAAGCTTCAACGTTCTGATCCGCGAATTGCAGTCTCTCTGCCTCGACGTCGAGCTGATGAAGACCGCTACCGAAAATCTGGAGACCGCTTTGGCGGCCGACTAAGGGAATCAAGGAGACATTATGTATCGTTCATCACCTTATGACCGGGCAAACATCGTTGCGGATTTTGACTCCATTCGTATCTCATTGGCTTCCCCGGAAAAGATCCGGAGTTGGAGCCATGGGGAAGTAACCAAGCCGGAAACCATCAACTACCGCACCTTTAAACCGGAGCGGGATGGTTTGTTCTGCGCGCGTATCTTTGGACCGATCGCTGACTGGGAATGCCTGTGCGGTAAGTACAAACGCATGAAGCATCGCGGCGTGATCTGCGACAAGTGCGGCGTCGAAGTCACCCTGTCTCGCGTTCGTCGCGAGCGCTTGGGTCACATCGAACTTGCCAGCCCCTGCTCGCACGTGTGGTTCTTCAAGGGCCTCCCGTCGCGCATCGGTTACCTGCTCGACATCACTCTGCGCGAACTCGAACGCGTGCTGTACTTCGAAGCGTTCGTGATCGTCGATCCGGGCGAAGTGCCGGATCTCAAGAAAGCCGAAGTCATCAGCGACGAACGCAAGCGTGCCCTGGATCAGGAACACGCCGGCAAGTTCACCGCCATGATGGGCGCTGAAGGCATCAAGGAATTGCTGAAGCAAGTCGATTGCGACGGCCTCAGCGTCGACATCCGCGAGCGCATGAAGACCGAAGCTTCACAACAAAAGAAGCTGAAGTTCGCCAAGCGCCTGCGCGTTGCCGAAAGCTTCCGCAAATCCGGCAACAAGCCGGAATGGATGATCCTGGACGTGATCCCGGTGATTCCGCCGGAACTGCGTCCTCTCGTGCCACTGGACGGCGGCCGTTTTGCGACCTCCGATCTCAATGACCTCTACCGTCGCGTCATCAACCGCAATAACCGGTTGAAGAAGCTGATGGAACTCCACGCCCCTGACGTGATCGTGCGCAACGAAAAGCGCATGCTGCAGGAAGCCGTGGACGCACTGTTCGACAACGGTCGCCGTGGCCGCGTGTTGCGTGGTGCGAACAACCGTCCGCTCAAGTCCCTCTCCGATACGCTCAAGGGCAAGCAGGGCCGCTTCCGTCAGAACTTGCTCGGTAAGCGCGTCGATTACTCTGGCCGTTCGGTCATCGTGGTCGGTCCCGAACTGAAGCTGCACCAGTGCGGTCTGCCGAAGAAGATGGCGCTCGAACTGTTCAAGCCGTTCATCTACCATCGCCTAGAACAGCGTGGTCATTGCACCACCATCAAGCAAGCGAAGGAACTGGTCGAACAACAAGATCCCGTGGTTTGGGACATCCTTGAAGAAGTCATCAAGGATCACCCGATCATGTTGAACCGCGCTCCAACCCTGCATCGTCTGGGCATCCAGGCGTTCCAGCCGGTACTCGTGGAAGGTAAGGCGATCAAGTTACATCCGCTGACCTGCACCGCGTTCAACGCCGACTTCGACGGTGACCAGATGGCGGTCCACATCCCGCTATCGCCCGAAGCGCAAATCGAAGCATCCACTTTGATGCTGGCTTCGAACAACATTCTGTCGCCCGCGCATGGCGCTCCCATCGCGGTTCCGACTCAGGACATGGTGCTCGGCCTTTATTACCTGACGAAAACTCGTCCGGGTTCCAAGGGCGAAGGCCGTATGTTCGCCTCCATCGACGACGTGCTGATCGCGCTCGAAATGGGTGAAGTGGAAACACTGACGCCCATCCGCCTGCGCCACACCGGCAAGGTTATCGATCTGGTTAAGGCGTTCGACAGCCAGAACCTGATGCACACCGAACCGATCGAGTTCAGCAAGCAGTACATGGACACGACGGTCGGCCGCGTCATTCTCAACGACACACTGCCCGAAGACATGCCGTTTATCAACGGCCTGCTCAAGAAGAAGGGTCTGACGCAGATGGTGCAGTACTGCTATCTGAAGTTCGGTCTGGCGGTTACGGTCGCGATGCTCGACCGCGTGAAGAACCTCGGGTTCCTGTACGCGACCCGAGCCGGTATCTCCATCGGCATCGACGATATGATCGTCCCCGAAGAGAAGCCGACGATGGTGGCCAACGCACAGAAGGCCGTCATCGAAGTTGAAGGCCAATACCAAGAGGGCGCCATCACGCACGGTGAGCGCTACAACAAAATCATCGAAATCTGGTCCAAGGTTACAGAACGCGTTTCGGAAGAAATGTTCAAAACCATGGAAGAGGACGACCGCACAGGCCGTTACCTCAACCCGATTTACATCATGGCCGACTCCGGCGCCCGCGGTTCCAAGCAACAGATCCGCCAGCTGTCCGGTATGCGCGGTTTGATGGCTCGGCCTTCTGGTGAGATTATTGAGCAGCCCATTACCGCGAACTTCCGCGAAGGTCTGGACGTGTTGCAGTACTTCATCTCGACGCACGGCGCTCGTAAGGGCTTGGCGGATACGGCACTGAAAACGGCCGACTCCGGCTACCTCACCCGTCGTTTGTGCGACGTGGCGCAGGACGTGATCGTCACCGAGCAGGATTGCGGCACCGGCGACGGCATCTACGTCGAACCCATCATCGAATCCGGCGAGATCATCGAGCCGTTGCGTGACCGCATTGTGGGTCGTGTCACCCTCGAAGATCAAATCGACTACGAAGGCAAGACCATCGTGTCGGTCAACGAAGTCATCAACGAAGAACTCGCGGCTGCGATTCAGGCCGCTGGTATCGAACGCGTCAAGATCCGCTCAGTGTTAACCTGCGAATCAAAGCGCGGCGTCTGCCAGCTCTGCTACGGTCGTAACCTCGCAACGGGCCGGTTGGTCGAACGCGGCGAAGCGGTGGGTATCATCTCCGCTCAGTCGATCGGCGAACCTGGCACGCAGCTCACCATGCGTACGTTCCACATCGGTGGTGCGGCGACTGGCTCTTCGGAACAGTCCAAGCAGGACGCGAAGTCGAACGGCTTTATCAAGTTCCACAACGTGGCGACAGTCAAGAACGCCAAGGGCGAGTTGATCGCCATGAACCGTAACGGCATCATCGCGATCCTGGACGATAAGGAACGCGAAAAAGAACGCTATCAGGTTGTGTACGGCGCCAAGGTCCACTTCGGCGACGGAGCCAAGGTCAAAACGAACGACGTCCTGCTGGAATGGGACCCGTATACGTTCTCGATCTTGACCGAAGTCAGCGGTACGATCCACTTCAAGGATCTGATCGACGGCGTCACCATGGCCGAGCAGGTTGACGAAATTACGGGCCGCTCCCAGTGGGTCGTGATGGAAATCACCGACGAAAAACGCATCCCGGCTGTCATTGTTCGCCCGGGCGGTTCAAAGCACGACGAAAAGCGTTACCTCATGCCGATGCACGCTCACTTAACCGTGACGGACGGCGACGAAGTACACGCTGGCGACGTGATCGCGAAGATCCCGCGCGCTACGACCAAGACCAAGGACATCACCGGCGGTCTGCCGCGCGTTGTCGAACTGTTCGAAGCCCGCAAGCCGCGCGAAACCGCGGTGATCACGGAAATCGACGGTATCGTCAAGTACGGCGAAATCTCCAAGGGTACGCGTAAGATTCTCATCATCGGTGACGATGGCGAGCAAAAAGAATACGCGCTGCCTCGCGGCGTCCATATCAACGTGCAGGAAGGCGAGCGCGTCCGTCACGGCGATCCGCTGATGGATGGTCCTCGCAACCCGCACGACATTATGGCCGTGCTCGGCGAAAAGGCCCTGCAGAACTACCTGGTCAATGAAATTCAGGAAGTCTACCGTCTGCAAGGCGTGAACATCAACGACAAGCATCTGGAAGTTATCACTCGCCAGATGATGCGTTGGGTGAAGATCGACGACATCGGCGATTCGGAATTCCTGCCGGAAGAAGTCGTCGACAAGTTTAAGTTCCGCGAAGAGAACAATCGCGTGATCGAAGCGGGTGGGAAACCGGCCAGCGGCAAGACCGTGCTGCTCGGTATCACCAAGGCTTCGCTCTCCACCGATTCCTTCATCTCCGCCGCATCGTTCCAGGAGACGACGCGTGTTCTTACTGAAGCCGCGATCAACGGCAAGGTGGATCACCTCCGCGGCCTCAAGGAAAACGTCATCATGGGCCGCCTCATCCCGGCCGGTACCGGACTCGATTACTACCGTGGTGTTCGCATCGCGGGCGAGGACGTGGAGCCGGAAGAGCCGGAAGTGGACGCAACGCTCGACATCATCCCGGGCTACGACGAAGAAACCCGCGCGCTGTATGCGGGTGGCTTGTCGGAAGACACCAACGCTCCGGGTGCGGAAGAGCCGCAAGCCGAGTAATCGGTTCTCAGCAGTTCGAAAGGGCGGGCCTTCGGGTCCGCCCTTTTTGCGTTTGGTGTAGCCTCAAGATATGCGCAGCTCTCTGGCGGTGATCCTTTGCGCGATCGGTTTGGCCGCCCAAACCCAGTCAACCGCACGCGATACGCTGATCGTGCCCGGCGTCCGCGTCGGCCCCGTGAACCGTCTAAGCACCGAGGCATCCCTGTTACGCGAACTGGGTTCCGCCGCCGTGGTCGCCGACATTGAGACGGGCGAAGGCAATGTCGAGCGCGGCCTGCTCCTCTACAACGACGACCCCGCGCGCCGCTTGGCCGTGGTGTTCAATAACGAAATGCCTCCGCATGCAGGGTTCGTTTTCATCTGCTATCCCGCCCGCGTGGAGAAGCGCAAGTGCGATTGGAAAACTGCCGACGGCATCGGCATGGGTACGACTTTGCTGGAATTGGAGCGGCTGAACCGCCGGCCCTTCACCATGGTGGCCTGGGGCTCCGACGTCGGAGGCAACGTCGTGTCCTATGAAGGCGGCAAGCTCGACCTCAGAAATCCGGCCGCCGAGTTATGGCTAACCCTGTACGCGGACCCAGGAATCAAACTCTCCAGCCAGGAGCACGACTCTGTGAATGGCCGCGAACGTGACATCCCGTCCAGCGCTCCCGCGCTCCGCAAACTGAATCCCCGTGTCTCCGATCTGCGCTTCGTGTTCGCGCGCTGACTAGCGGCCTGCGTCGCAGTAAGTGGCGCACGTACTCGTGCGTGCCGTGTCGAGACTCGTCTCGACACCCTGGTGGTCTGGACGGTAAGCGGCAGGCGTCGGCACGAGTGCCGACGCGGCACGCAAAAGTGCGTGCGCCACAAAGGCTGAATAAGGTGCAATCTGTGTGACGCGTTCGGCAGAATCGCATCGGGTGAGGGCTTGTCGTTCTATTTCCCCAGGGCGAAGAATTGAGCCAATTCGATGCCGCCGAAAATATACAGGGCGCAGCAAACGCCCTCGCCGATCAGCATTCCGATCAGTAGCTTCGTAAGGCTCAAGCGCATAATCCCGCTGACGTAACAGACCACGTCGGTCGGGAGCAGGGGAAAAAAACTCCACCCGACGATGATCGGGAGTTCGTACTTCTTCATCCCGCGCTCCAGGCTGTCGACGTGTTTCTGGTGGTTGCGCTCGAACCGTTCGTAAAGTTTGAACACGGAGGCGAAGTGGTAGATGGCGGCCGAGGAGACGAGCGTTCCGAGCATGGAGAGAATGAACAACGGAACGGGTTTCAGAAAGAGCATGCCGAACCCAACCAGGATGGTGAGCGGCATTAAGGTGAAGCCGCGCACGCAACCTAGCAGGAGGTAGAAGGCGTAGGCCCACAGCACGGAGACAGAGGCCAGGCTCTGCATGCTGCCTCCCAGCACCGAAGGTTGGTTGCTGTGAAAATAAAAGGCTCCCGCGACCAGGGCAATCCACGAGAACAGGATGAGTGACGTTACCTTCGACATTCGCGCGCTGGTTGAACGGGGACTATCGGCCGACCGACGCCATCTTTGTCTTGCCGACGCTGGAACTGTCCTGGCCATTGGGGGTGTTGCGGCGAGAGAGCCTGTAGACTGCGGCAGGCGGCACGTTCTTGAGCGTTCCGCCAACGCGGTTCGCGCTCAGATCGCAGGTCTCCAGAACCTGAGGCGCCACCGGGCAGCAGGGACCGTAAGTGAACTGGAAGAAAAAGCCTCCGGGCCGCAGATGCGCGAAGGAGGCTTGTAAAATTTCGACGACCTTGCGGTTCTGCATGGAGAATAGCGGCAAGCCGCTGATGATCGCGCCCGCTTGCTGTCCTTCAAAGAGCTCGATCTGGTCGAGGCCGGAAGCGTCCATGCAAAGTATGCGCGATGCAGGGAACTGGCCCTCAAGCCGTTTCGCGAATTCCAGACTGCTTTCCACCAGCGCGAGCTTGTTCTCGGGAATCCCGCGCTCAATCAGGCTGCGGGTAAAGACGCCGGTGCCGGGTCCGAGTTCGATAACGGGTGCATGTTCGGCCGAAATATCCCTGGTGATGATCTCCGCCAGGGAATCGCCAGAGGGTGCGACGGCGCCGATCCGCAGAGGGGCGGAAAGCCACTCTTTCAGAAAGTTGAACTGATCGGCAAACTGCATCTGTGGATAGCCCACCCTCTTCGCCCAACCTCCCTACGAACAGAACGGTTCGGCGACCAGTTTATTTCGTCCTCCGTCTATTTTCGCAGAACCGCGGAATTATTTCCTGTTATTCGCAGCCAGGGTAGGGCAGGCGCTTTCGCCTGCCAAGGGCAACTACGCCGCCGGGAACAGCCACTGCTGCGCCTGCTGCGGACCCATGTGCTCCAACTGCACCGGGAACTTGCGGCGTAATTCCAGCGGCGCGGGCGCGCGTCGGGAGCCGAGCATCTCTTTGAGTTGCAGGCTGTTGACGAAGCTCTTGGCGGAGGCGTCGTTGTTGAAGATGACAAACGTATTCGCTGCAAAGCGGCTCACACGTTCGATGCGCTCCGCCCACTCGGTGAGTTCCGCTTCGTTATAGAGATAGTCGTGCTGCCGCGATCGCGCAGCACCTGGATCGAACGCCCCAAGGGAGTTCTTCGGATTGCGCCCGTGCAAACGCACGTAGCCGACGGCGGAGGTCAAAAGCGCGGTCGGGGGCATAGCTCGAGTGTAGGCGGGCTGATCGATGTTGCAGAAGCCCACTTTATAATCGAGAAACACTCCCTGCGCTTCCTCCGCCATCCAGCTACTGTGGCGCATTTCCGCAACCAAGGGAAACTCGTGGAAGGCTCGCCGGACCCTAATGAAGAAGTCGCGGTTCTCTTCGTTAAATCGATAAGACCAAGGGAATTGCATCAGCAGCGCGCCCAGCTTTCCGGCCTTCAGCAGCGGGAACAATCCCTCCTTGAACGCGGCCACATCGGCATCGTTCAGCATACGCTGATGGGTGAATTGCTGGTGCAGCTTGGCGGTGAATTGGAAGTTTGGATTGCGGGCTACCTTCTTCGCCCACAACTTTACTACTTCCGGCTTAAGGTGTTGATAAAAAGAGCTATTGATCTCCACAGCATCCGTGTGCCGCGCGATCAGTTCCAGGGGGTGAAACCCTGCTCCACGCGATGTGGGATAGACGACGCCGTTCCAGTGCGGGTAGGACCAGCCGGCGGTTCCGATGAGGACTTTAGAAGACATCTCTACTTCTCCTTCGCTAGGTATTCGCCCTAGGAGAAGATCATAGCGAATAAGAGGCGAACGTGTCAACAGGTTTCTGGCTGAAGCGGTCCAGGGGTTCCTGATGGATCGCCGCCAGTTGGTCGGCCCAATGGCTCGTAGGAGTCTTGAGCTGCTTGGCTTCTTTGCGATCCTGTTTCTCGTGATACATGCGCCGGTCGGCTTCGGACAGCAGCTGTTCGGCGTCCGTGCCGTCCTTGGGGAAGGCAGATACGCCGATACTGGCGGACAGCGTACGATCCGGAAATAGGCCCATACCCACTGAGGAGATCACGTGCCGCAGGTGGTCGATCCTGGGTTGGGCGTCTTCGGCGCGCAGGCCGGGCAGCAGGACTACAAACTCGTCGCCGCCCATGCGTGCCACGTAGTCGTATTCGCGACAGGCGGACTTGAGGCCAGTGGCGACCTGGCTCAGAACGCGGTTGCCTTCCAAGTGTCCGAACTGGTCGTTGATCGATTTCAGTCCGTCCATATCGAGCACCAGAACGGTGAGCGGGGAATCAGCGCGCTTGGAGCGAGCCAGTTCCGAATCCAATTGTAGGAACAACGACCGGGCGTTGGGCAGACCCGTCATGAAGTCCGTGGTGGCGGTGTTCTCCACCTGTTTGAAGCGCAGAGCGTTCTCAATCGCCATGCCGATCTTGGTATTGATCGCGTTCAGGATGCGCAGATGGTCGCGTGTAAATGCGTCGCGATCCAGATGATACAGCGCCAGCACGCCGACATTGCGGCCATTGCCTTCGAGCGGCACGGCGACCGCCGAGCGCAAGGTGGAGGTGATGGTCGGGTCATTGAGGTATCCCGATTCGACGGTCGGATTGCCGTTGACGATCGGCTTGCCGTTCTCCGCCACCCATCCGGAAAGCCCCTGGCCCACGGGAATTTCGAGCGACGACAACAGCCGGAAGTCTTCGCCATTCACGTAGCCGGGCTTCAGAACTTCGTCTTCGCGCAACCAGATGGCCAGCGAATGATGTGGAATGATGCGGCGCAGGCGGACGCTCAGGACCGATAGTGTCTCGTCCAGGCTGAGGGAGTTGCCCAGGTCCTGAGCGATCTCAAATAGCGTCTGTACTTCCTGCCGAGCCGAGGCAATCGAGTTCAGGAAGTCGATGGGTTGCTTGGCCTCGGTGGTTACGGAAGCGGCCTTGGCTGATTCAAAGCCGACTGCGGGGGCCGCGCCCAGTTCGACTTTCACGTCGGTCGAAAGTTTGGGTTGCTTCGGCGTCGGCGACACCGTCGCCATGCGCTCCAATTCCACGTAGCGCCGGGAGAGAATCTCTACAACCCGAGGGTCGTAGGCTTTGCCGGATTCCGATTTCACGATCTCCATCGCCTGATCGAGCGGTAAGGCCCGGCGATACTGACGGTCCGAAGCCAACGCGTCCAGGCAATCGACAGCCGATAGAATGCGAGCACCGATCGGGATCTCTTCGCCCTTCAGTCCCGCTGGATACCCCGTGCCATCCCACTTCTCATGATGGGTACGAACGATGGGAGCGACCGGATACGGAAAACGCACTTGCTCCAGAATCTCCGCGCCCACAGTCGGGTGGATCTTCATCTTCTCGAACTCTTCCG
Source organism: Bryobacteraceae bacterium (assembly GCA_039926185.1). GTDB lineage: Bacteria > Acidobacteriota > Terriglobia > Bryobacterales > Bryobacteraceae > Palsa-187. Next base: position 165,075 of record JBDSXJ010000034.1, read on the forward strand.
GCGTCAGACGGCCGGGCTTGGAGATGATGTGCTCCGGTACAGCGAGCTTGCCGATGTCATGCAGCAGGGCGGCGGCCTGCAAGGCCTCGTGCTCCTGCGGGGTCAGGCCGAGTTCCTTGGCCAACTCGCGCGCGTACACTTGCACGCGCTTCAGATGGTCATGCGTGGTCTGATCCTTGGCTTCAATGGCCAGAGCCAGCGCTTCAATCGTTCGCAAATGTAGCGAGGCCATTTCTTCGGAGTGCAATTGCTGATCCTGCAAACGATGCAGGTAGAGCCGCGAGGTCCGCACGATCAGGTACAGGGCAGGAGCCGTCGCCACTACGGTGGGCCAACCCGCGAAGCCGCTGACCACGGTCATGGCGAAAGCCAACAGCGCACCGCCCAGGTAGTAGGGAATCGCCCAGCCGGTTTCCTTCAGCCACAAGCGCAGCATGGGCTGGGAGTGATCCAGAACGTACAGGCCGATTCGCGGAGTTGTCTCCACATAGAAGAGGACCAGGGTTGCGAGGCCCAAACGGAAAATCGGATTGACGCCCAGTTCGATCAGCGCGTCGCCATGGAACAGGCGCGAAGCAAACCCGGCTCCGGTGACAGCCAAGGCAACGTCGAAGGCGATAAACTTCTGCGGCTCAGATCGGAAGTGCTTCCACAAGGCAGGAACCAGCGTGGAAAACGCGGCCAGGAAAACCGTCTCCGGGAACGTCAGCTCTACCACTCCGAACAGGACGATGATCAACGATCCGGAGAGCGTGACGGCCCCCGAGGCAGACCGTGTGCGAGCCGCGGAAATCGCGATCGCCACAATGAGGAACGTCAGGTACTTGAGAATATCCGGCGAATTCCAGTACGCGGCGCTGATCGCCAACACCGCGCCGCCCGAGGCGATGACGAGATTGCGGAAGCGGCCAGCGGCCGGGGAAAGCGTGGGCGGCACTCCGGCTGCGACACGTTGAAGGTCTAAATCGATCGAAGGATTCATTCGGTCCAGAGGTTTACGAGAATGCACGTAGAGGGCCAAGTTGGGTCTTGACCCAAACATTGCGCAATCAACAGTCTAGGAAGAGCGACGCGATAGTTTGCCCACTGGCGCGCGCCAGTTTGGCTCGTTGGAGTGTGTGGACATGCGACAAACTGTCTCAGGGAACGCGCAACAATCCAGCTCTGGCTAAGGTGTTCTACGGAGGGTCCGATGCCGGAATTCAAGCGATAGTTAGGAAGAAGACACGTATGGAACCCGTACTCCAGATGCGCGATCGTACCCGACCCACCGGGATCGAGGACAGTCGCGTGTTTCTGGGTATGACCGCCGTCGTCGCGAGTGATCGGATGACGCAAGTGATGGGCCAGGTCGAGCGCATCGCGCGGTCCAACGCCTCGGTGCTGATCACGGGCGAAAGCGGCAGCGGCAAGGAAATGATCGCACGCGCTGTGCATCACTACTCGCTGCGTTGCAGCAAGCCTTGGGTGGATCTGAGCTGCGCGGCGCTACCGGATCAACTTTTGGAGAGCGAACTCTTCGGGCATGAGAAGGGCGCTTTCAGTGGCGCCGAGACAGCCAAGCCTGGGCTGTTCGAACTGGCGCATCAGGGCACGATTTTTCTGGATGAGGTCGCGGAACTGGAGCCGCGCATGCAGGTAAAACTCCTACGCGTGCTCGATGGTGTGCCCTACTACCGGTTAGGCGGCGTGAAGAAAGTTGCCGTGGATGTGCGCGTGGTGGCGGCGACGAATCAGAACCTCGAACGCGCTGTTGAAACGGGCCGGTTCCGCAGCGATCTCTATCACCGCCTGAGCCAGGTCACTGTTGCCGTTCCTCCCCTGCGCGAGCGTCGGCAGGATATTGCGCCACTGGCCAAGTATTTCCTGGCCCAGCACGATCCTGGCCTGACCTTATCGAGCGGCGCGCTATCGCTGCTGGAATCGCACCCGTGGCCCGGCAATATTCGGGAACTGCGGAACACGGTGGTGCATGCCGCTGTGCTGGTCGATGGACCTGAAGTCGGGGCAGGGGACTTGCGTTTCCGGACCATGGGCATGGACCCGGGTGCCACCGCGCTACGTCGGCCCGACGCGGAGGTCGAAGCGAGCCTGGACGTCATGGAACGGCGCATGATCTTTGAAGCGCTCACCAAAGCCGGCGGCCATCAGCAGCGCGCGGCCGAACAACTAGGAATCTCGCGGCGTACCTTGAGCCGCAAACTGAAGTCGTATCAAAGTGAATTTAGGCCGGAGCCGGTCGGGTCTGAGCACGTGGGGGTAGCATGAGAAGTGTGATGGACCCGATCCTAAACGCGAGCCCGGGATTGGAGCAGCGCAAGGAGCCTCGCCGCAGCGCCAAAGGTAAGGTGACGGTGCAGACCCCGCGCGCTGAAATCCAGGGGCAACTCGTTGACGTCAGTGAAAGCGGGTTTCGTATGGCTCACGCCGACGCGTCGTTTGAGCCAGGTTCGGTGTTCCCGTTCCATCACAGCGAGGCGACGGGCGAAGCTCGCGTGGTGTGGAACCGCATCCTGAGCGGGCGCGTGGAGACGGGGTTTCTGATTGTTTCTCGCCGCTAGTCGTCAAACGTCTCTGAGTTCTCTGGCTCGGAGCGTTTGAGTTCCATCAGGACCAGGCGATCGCCGGTGGGCAGTTCGATCGCGAGGCCGAATTCATACTTTGAAGTTTCGATATCGCGGACGGCGGCGATGGGTATTTCTCGCGGGTCAGAGAAGGTGAACTTCGCGGCTTCGATGGGTACGGTAATCTGCCACTCCGGTCCATTGAGTTGTAACGCAGCGTGGGTAAACTCCCCAACCGCTCCGGTCGCCTCAAATACCAGCGATGGACTCCACAACTTCAGGCGCAGCGCGGGGCCTTCTTCTTTCCAACGGGCGAACAGCAGGTGTGCGTCTTCAAAGGTAGCGTTCATTGCGGAGCGTCGAAAATGATGTCCGATTGTACGTCGAACTTCACGTAGTTGCGGAAGGATGTCGAATTCTTCATACAGACGGGCGTTCCCCGGATGCAGTTAAGCGCTTCCGATTCTGTAGGCAGCAGGAACTGCTTGGAACTGTCCAGGCGGATGTAGTCGTAGTCGATATTCATCTCCACCGTATCGAACGGAAATGCCTTCGGCAATTCGGTGGCCTGCATTTCCAGGCGCAGCACGCGTGAGGTTTCAAAGTCGATCCACACGGTTCCTACGTAGGGCGCGTAGAAGAGCTGCGAAGGCGTTTCGATGCGCAACTCTGAGCGCGTGCGAATGACGCTGAAGTCGTATTTCCAGGCCTTACGTCCGCGGAGCTGCAACTGGGTCGGGCGGGTAAAGATGGTGCCGGACTCCGGGTCGAAGAGATTGATCATGATGGTGCCGAACTCGCCGGTGCTGTGCAGGCCACCGACTTCCTCGAAGGGTTTGTTGGTCGGCTTGTTATTGACCCTGATGTCGGTGTAGCTTTCGCCGCCGTCTTTGTAGACGAGGTTGGCCTGCACGACATCGAGGGCTCGCCACTGGGCGCGAGCCTGTTCCTGAATGTAGCGCGTCGTATTCTGTTTCACCGAGAAGCGGGGCAGCGATTCGATGAAGGTCGCAGCAGCTTCGCGAGCATTCGCGATGGCGGGATCATCGGAGCGCGTGGGCATCGCACCGGTGCGGATGCGGTCGGTCCTCGGTGCCTCGTCGGTCTGTGCTTCCGGTTCGGGCGCTGCAATGGCCACTGCTTTGGGCTGCGGGGCCTCGGGTGCCTGCGGGCGAATGAGAGTGGGTCGTTCGTCGCTCGGTTCGGTAGTCTGTGCAGGAGGCGTGGCAGTTGGTTTGCCGCGCACGAGCTTGGGTCGTTCGTTTTTGTCTTCGACCGACGCCAACTGGGGCTGCTCGTCTTTGACTTCGGGCGTCGCCGCAGGGGCCGAGTCGCTTGGCTTGGCACGAGTGAGTTTGGGCCGCTCGTCTTTGCTTTCGGCCGGCGCTAGGACGTGGCCCGGAAGATCCCACGTTTGGACGGCCGCCGCACGATCCTCTGCGCTGCCCTTGGACTCCCATTGCACAGAGATCGCGGTGTAGTTACCCTCTTCGTCTTCATTGGAACTCACGACTAGGTGGTCACCGGGCTGGAATTTCTCGCGGTCCAGCTTGACGGTGTCGCCAATGCGGAACCACACCACGCGATGGTCTGTGGACTCAATGATGATTTGGTCACGCTCAAGTCGGCGGAGGATGCCGGAGGTGTCGCGCAGTTCGAGCGGGCGGGACGTCGAGGTTCGGGACTGTGGCGCCGGTGTGGATCGCCCTTGCGGTTGTCTCTGTCCAGGGATGGAAAGGGGCGGTCTTTGTCCCGGGTATTGACCAGGGATCTGTTGGCCTTGGCCCGGGTATTGCCCGGGGAGTTGCGCGAACGCAACTCCCACGAACAAACATGTGGTGGCAAGCAGCCGTTGCATACTCCTAGGCTCGCACGTATTTGTTGAACCAGTCGATGGTGCGCTGCCAGGCGAGGTCGGCCGCCGCTTTGTTGTAGCGCTCCGGCGTCGCGTCGCAATTGAATCCGTGGACGGCTCCGGGATAGATGTAGCCGGCGCACGGAGCATTGGCCGCCTTCAGCGCGGTCTCATATGCGGGCCATCCCGCAGCGAGGCGCGTGTCGAGTTCGCCGTGATGCACCATGACGGCTGCCTTGATTTTGGGTATCTCGGTGGCAGCGGGAACCGCTCCATAAAATGGAGCCACAGCCGCGATGTCCGCGCCCATGCGGGCCGCCAAGGTGTTCGCGATGCCGCCGCCGTAGCAGAAGCCGGTCGCGCCGATCTTGCCCGTGCAGTCCGCGCGATTCTTCAGCCACATCGCTGCGGCGAGCATGTCCTCTTGCATCTTGGGACCGTTGACTTTGCCGAAGAGCTGCCCGCCGTTAAAGTCATCGCCAGGGAAGCCGCCGACCGAGGTGAGTCCATCGGGGGCGAATGCCATGAAGTTCTGGAGCGCGAAGCGCCGCGCGACGTCTTCGATGTGCGGATTCAAGCCGCGATTTTCGTGGACCACAAGAACGCCGGGCAGCTTCGTCACGGTCTGCGAACGCGTGTCGGCACTGATGGGGCGAACCAGGTAACCTTTGATCGTCCCGTTGCCATTGGGCGAGGGAACGGACTCATACGTCGCCTTGATGCGATTGTCATTGGTCGGCACCTGTTGACCGAACGCATAATTCGGCATCAGCGCTTCGGCGATGGTGGTGGCGGTGAGTCCGGCAATCGCGAACTTCTGAAGGCCGTCCATGAACGAGCGACGGCTCATGCCGCCGTGGATGAACTCGTTGTAAAGTTGGATCGCTTCGACGGGCAACTTCTTCTTGTATTCCATAAGTGGCTCTCTCCCTAACCTGCAATTTTAGTCCAGTTATCGATGAGGTGCTGGGCCGTCCGCCAGGCGAGGGCCTGGAAGGACAGGGTCGGGTTGCGCGCGCCGATGGTGCCCATGACGGAGCCGCCTACGATTCCGAGATTTGGAGCTTCGTGCGCGAAGCCGAAACGGTCGACTACGTTGCGTTCTGGATCGTCACCCATGCGGGTGCCTCCGATGGCGTGCGTGCTCACGCCGCCTCCGAAGCCACCACCGCCGCCGCTCACTTCGATGGCTCCGGCTTTGCGGAACCACTGCTGCGCCTTCGTGCCTGCGTGCGCCGCGGCGCGTTGTTCGTTGGGGTGCGTGGGATTGGTGATGCGCAATACGGGGTCGCCCAAAGGGTCCGTTACGCGATCATCGAGATCGAGGAACGTGTCGTCGTAGGGCAGTGTGTTGCATTGGATGTAGGCCGAGGTTTGGCGGTCCGCATTTTCGTGAATGAACTTTTTCCACGCTGAGCCCCACTGGGGAGCCTTGCCCCAGGTGCTCATGGCGGCAGCTGAGATGGGATGGCGCTCGTGATACGCGTGAATGCTCGCGCCGCCGATGAAGCCGAGTCCCGCGTGGTCGAAATTATCGTCTGCCCATTCGTCGATCACGACGCCTTGGGCGATGGCTCCGTACCAGGTGTTGATGTCGAAGGGGAAGAGCGCGCTGACTGCTCCCATCTGGTGGCCGAAGTAGTGGCGACCGACTTGGCCGTGATTGTTGGCGAGCCCTTGGGGATAGCGCTCGGACTTTGAGAGCAGCAGCAGTCGGACGTTTTCGTAGACGTAAGCGCCGGTGAGCACGACCTTCGCGGGTTGAAAATATTCCTCGTTGTTGCGCTTGTAGAGGACGCCTGTTACACGGCCATCGTTGTTGGAAACGATGCGCGTCACGTGGGCGTTGTCGAAGATCTTCAGATTGCCGGTTTTCTGCGCGGCGGGGACGGTGGTGACGGCTGTCGAGTTCTTCGCGTTGAGATGGCAGCCGCCGCGGTCGCAGTAGCCGTGATAGCCGCATGGGGAGCGGCCTTGATAGTTCACCGAGTTGATGGCCGCCGGTCCGCGGAACGGGTTCCAGCCGAGATCCTTGCCGGCCTTGGTCATCAGGTCCGTGAAGCCGGTGTCGCGCAGGGGAGGCATCGGATACTCGTTGGCGCGGGGGCCTTCGAAGGGACTGCCTTTGCCGGTGAGCTTGCCCTTGAGGTTCCCGGCTCGGCCGGAGACGCCGATTTCGTGCTCGGCGATGTCGTAGAAAGGTTCGAGGTCGGCGTAGGTGAGCGGCCAGTCTTCGACCGTTGAGCCTGCAGGGATGGCCGTCGCACCGTAGCGGGCGATGGCGCGTGAGCGGACTTGAAAATCCCAAGGATTGAAGCGCCAGCTCTGCGCGTGATAGTGAATCGAGGTGCCGCCGATCGCATTCATCATTGGATGCGATGCAGCTTGGCGAGCGGGCTGATTCGCGCTGGTGCGCGTGGTCGGAATCTCGCGCGAGACTTTGGTTCCGGTGGTGACTTGGCCGCGGACGTTGTTGAAGATTTCGTCGGCGTGGTAGTCCTTCGCGGGGTCCATCCAGGTGCCGGCTTCGATGCCGGCGATCGTCTTGCCGGCGCGGGCGAGGGGGAGCACGGCGAGGCCGCCTGCGGCTCCCAGTCCGATCACAGCGACGTCCACGGGGTCGAGATTGATGGGCATGGTTCTGGGAGTGATTCTAGAACATTTTGGGATTTCGTGGAGGAAAACGCGAAGTCGTTGGGCGGAGGGGAGATCGGCCGCGCGGTTGGGCGAAAAATTGGCTTTGTTTTGTCGTGGGGCATTTTTTCCTCTGCTGCATGGCCGGTGATGCGGTGTGCATCTGGTCCATGGTGCAGGAGGAGCAGGAATTTGGGGTTGGGTGTTGCGGGTATGTGGTGGGGCGGCGGGAGATGGGGAAGGGTGGGGGCGGTGACGAGCTAGGCCCGTGGTTTGCGTCTGGTGTAGTGTGTCACACAGATTTGTGCGCAGGCCACCGGGGTGTCGAGAGGAGTCTCGACACGGCACGCACGAGTGCGTACGCCACATGCTCGCCACCCATTACTCTCACTTATTGGACTACGCCTTCTTCAGGGCCAGCTCGATCGGCATGCCGGCAAAATCCATGACGAGCTTCATATTGGCTCCCGCAAGTTCGCCGGTGTAGGCGATGGTGACGGGCATGCCGCCGAAGTCGATGACGGCGTTGAAGGACACCTTGTTGCCGGTCACCTTGCCGTCGGAGATCTTGATTTCGGCACCATCGGGTCCCGTCATGGTTCCGGTGAGCGCCGCGCCATCCTGCTTGAAGGTGAACCCAATCGTGAGCGCGCCGTTGGGGGTGTCGATGTTGCCCGCCCACTTGCCGTCAATATCCGCAGCGAAGGCCGACGCCGCCATCAATACCAGCCCGATTACCAGGGAACGAAATTTCATAGAGAACTCCTTTGAGCATTATACGCGTGGCGCGTGCCCAGAGTTCCCGACTTACTGTGCGATTTGGACTTCTGCCTGAAGCTCGCGCCAGTTGGGCAAGGCCACGGCGCGATTGAAGCGCTCAATGGAACTGACCATTTCCTTGGACTCGTAGGGTGCCAACCTGGGTGCCTTGAAGGCAAATTGTGAGAGCGGCGCGCTGGAATCTCCCACGGAAGAGCGCAGCGTCACCTGTACGGTCAAGCCGACCAGGGGAACATTGCTGTGGTTCACCACCAGGTAGTGAATCTCTGGAGGGCGTCCGGGAATGTCGGTGATAAAGCGGATTCCGGCGACTTCCACGATGCGCGCCAAGGGATTTACGGGTGCGGGAGGAGGTTCGGGAGTTTCTGATGCTGCTGCCTTGATGGCTTTCGAAACGGCTTGCTGGGGCGGGGTGGAGGAATTCGCCAGGCCGGGCATCGCGTAGAAAACCGCGCTCAGCGTGCCGGCCAGCACCAGAGCGGCCACGGAGAAACTCAGGACCCAACTCGAACTGCGGCGGGTCGGCTCCGCCTGTTGTCCACCGGCAATCAGGATCTTGGCGATTCCCGCGGCCTGCAATGAAGTCAGTTCATGCGGCAGGGTTGGACCGGGGAGGGAGATCTGTTCCTTGACGGCTCCTTCGGCGAGGGTCCGTTTGCCAACGGCGGGCCGTAGCTGGGAAAGGGCGAGCTTCGCGTCGGTGGTGGGACCGGCGAGGGGAGGTGCCAGCACGGGGCTAGCGAGCGTGGGCAAGGTGGCCGCCGCCGGGGAATATTCGGGACCTGCAGCAAGTTCCGTCGACGGAATCGCGAGTGCTGAGAGGGTGGCAGGCTGGGGTTCGCGCAACGGTGCATTGGCGATCTGCGGCGCGCGAGCTGGTTGCGGTTCCGGTAACGCTTGCTTCCACACGGGAGGTTGCGCGGTGGCAGGTGCGGAACTCACGGGAGCCAGATCGCGCCCCGCTGTGGGTACTGGTGCGGGCACGGCTGAAGCGGGCGGCTTGGGCGCACCAGGCACGCGGGCTTGTAGCGGGGCGGGCGGAGGATCTTGGGGAGCCACCGGTGCCGACTCGGCTGTGGGGGTCACGGGAGCAGGGACTTCGTATTCCACGGCTAAGGATTCGGCCAGAACGACGGCGCGGACGGCGGGGGCCTCCGGCGCTGCGGCTTCCACTAAGGAAGACGTGCCTGATTCAGCCGTCGTGGACGGGCTGCAAGCCGCGCACTCCTTCGCCTGCGGCGCGATCTCGCGACCGCACTCCGGGCAGATCCAATGGAACATAAGAACAATACTAGTTGGATTTGTCGAAAGTAACCGTCAGGCACTTACCCTAACGATAGGGCTACGGAGCCTTACGGGGATTAGGAATCAGACTCAGGTGAGTACTGAGGTGGATACCTACCGGCACTCAGTTTAAGACCACAGAGCGGTGACGATTTTGTTCGCCAGGAACGCGCTGGCGTAGGCAAAAATCGTCATGTAGGCGAACTGGATGGCGGGCCATTTCCAACTGCCGGTCTCGCGTCGGACCACGGCGGAGGTGGACATGCACTGCATCGCGAAGGCAAAGAAGATGAGCAGGGCGACGGCGCCGCCCAGCGTCAGGTCGCTTTGTAAGGCCTGCTGCAAACCGACCTCACTGCTGGTGCCTTCGATCCCGTAGATCGTACCTAGAGTTCCGACGATCACTTCGCGCGCGGCGAGAGAGGTGATCAGGCCGATGCCGATTTTCCAATTGAAGCCGAGGGGGCGGATGACCGGCTCGACAAAGTGACCGATGGAGCCGGCGATGCTTTGAGCGATTTCTGGCGGATTTCCATTGTTCAGCGGCAGGTTCGCGAGCACCCAGAGGACAATCGCGATGGCTAGAATCACGGTTCCCGCGCGTTGCAGGAACACCTTGGCGCGATCGAGCAGCCGTAATCCGATGGATTGCGCAGTGGGCCAGCGATACGGGGGCATTTCCAACATGAAGGCGGAACGCCCGCTTTTGAGGATGGTCGACTTGAGTAACCGAGCGGTCAGCACTGCGGCCAGGAAGCCCAGAATATAGAGTCCTAACATCATCGCCGTGCGGGTGCTGAGGAACACGCCGACCAAGGGGCGGTCGGGAATGAAGGCATTGATGATCAGCGCGTAGACGGGTAAGCGGGCCGAGCAGGTCATGAACGGCGCGATGAGAATGGTGGCAATGCGGTCACGCTTGTTTTCAATGGTGCGCGTCGCCATGATCGCGGGGACCGCGCAGGCGTAGGCGGAAAGCAGCGGGATGAAGCTCTTGCCTTGCAGGCCCACGCGCGACATCGTGCGATCGGCGATCATCGCCGCGCGCGCGAGGTAACCGGAGTCTTCCAGGATTCCGATAAAGAAAAATAGCAGCAGGATCTGCGGCAGGAAGACGAGGACGCTGCCAACGCCGCTCCAGATGCCGTCGACGACGAGCGACTTCAGTAGCGGATTCGAGATCTGTGTCCCCAGCCACGCGCCGGAGGCTTCGATGGCGGCGGAGACCCCATCCATTAATGGTGTGGCCCAGGAGAAGATCGCTTGGAATACCGCGATGACCACCATCGCGAAAATCACAGGGCCCCAGACTTTGTGCAGGAAGATGTCGTCGAGACGGCGGGTCCAGATTGGTGGGGCGGGGGCGCGATAACGGCCCTTGGCTCCCACGTCGGTCGCCCACTTGCGGCAGCTCGGTACGTTCTGCAGTACGGGCAATTGCATCATCGGCTTGACGCGGCCTGCACTGCTGGTGCCGGAAAGGAACTGCAAAACCTTCTCGAAGCCCTCGCCGGTTTTCGCGCTGGTCATGGCGACCGGAGCGCCAAGCTGCGCACTTAACGCCGCGACATCGAGAGAGCCGCCGCGACGTGAAAGGTCGTCCGACATATTGAGGATGACCAGCGTCGGCAGTCCGAGGCTGAGCACGGGAGCGGCGAGCATCAGGTGTCGGCCGAGGTTTGTTGAATCGAGCACCAGCAATACGGCGTCCGGCTTGGTCAGGCCGGGCATTTTTCCGAGCAGCACGTCGTGGGTGACTCGTTCGTCATCGGTGCGCGGTTCCAGGCTGTAGATGCCGGGCAAATCGATGGCGTGCAACTCGCGGCCGGATTCCAGGCGGACTTTGCCCAAGTGATGCTCTACGGTGACGCCGGGGAAATTCGCGACCTTTTGTCGCATGCCGGTCAGGCGGTTAAAGAGGGTGGATTTGCCGGCGTTCGGAGGACCAATGATGGCGACAACGTGATGCACTTCGCCCGGACCGGGCGCAGGGAGGGTGGCGACTGAATCTGCGTGGCAATCCGCCATAAATGTTACGGCCTGAGGATCAGATGCTGCGCGGTCTCGCTGCGCAGCGCAATTTCAGAACCGTCCACACGAAAGACGCGCGGATCGCCTCCAAAGGGAGCGGAATGGGCTGGCGTAATGCTGTGGCCGGGGAGAAAACCCAGCTCCATCAGACGCCGAGCATCGGCCTCCGGAAGTTCGATCCTATCCAAAACGCCGCTCTCGCCGCGCTTCAGATGTGTCAGGTTCTTATTGACACTGGTTTGCATCTTTCCCTTAGTATCCTGCTGCTGTTGAGTAAAGTCAAACAATTACTGACTAACCGCTTGCATCTGGAGTATAACACAAAGCCGACCGAAACAGTCCTCTTTGATCCGATGAACAACTACGCCATCATAGTGTTGCCATGCAGCTTGCACTGCCCAGCCCGGTCGAAACCATCGTGCGCGAGCTACGCGCTGCGGGGCATCGGGCTGTTGTGGTGGGCGGAGCGGTTCGGGATGCTTTGCTGGGGCTGCCTGCCAAGGACATTGACGTAGAAGTTTACGGCATTCCTTATGACCGCCTGGCGGTTTTGATTGCGCAGCACGGGCGCGTGGACCTTGTGGGGAAAAGTTTCGGCGTGGTGAAGCTCCACACGCACGATCATGATTACGACTTTGCAGTGCCTCGTAGAGACAGCAAGTTCGGGCTTCATCATCGTGATTTTCGAGCGGAGTTCGATCCGGACATTGCCCCGCAAGATGCGGCGAGCCGTCGCGACTTTACGATCAACGCGATGGCGTGGGACCCGGTTGAGAATGCGCTGCTCGATTTTTTTCGTGGTGCTGATGATCTGAAGGCTGGATTGCTGCGCGCCACGAGTCACGCGTTCTCGGAAGATCCGCTGCGTGTGCTTCGGGGCCTGCAGCTTGCGGCACGCTACGATCTGCGTTTGGAACCTGAGACCGCGCTGATGTGTCGTAGCATCGCCGACCAATACGGCACGATCGCGGTCGAGCGGGTCGCGGACGAATTCATGAAGTGGGCGACGAAGGGTCGCAGGCCGGGCCGGATCGCGGAGTATTTGTCCGACAGTGGCTGGGATGTTCACTTCCTTGAGATTGCGAATCTGGCGGGTACGCCGCAAGATCCGGAGTGGCACCCCGAGGGCGACGTTGGCATTCATACAATGCTCGTCGTGAACGCCGCCGCGAAGATCGCTGAGCGGGAAGGGTTGGAGGGCGATGCGCGGGCGGTGCTGATTTTCTCCGCGCTGTGCCATGACTTCGCGAAGCCGAAGACAACCATGCTGCGCGAGCGCGACGGTCGCATGCGGTGGAGTTCCTGGGGGCATGAGCCGGACGGCGGACCGATGGCTCGCGATTTTCTGCGCCGGATTCACATTAAGTCTTCGATTGTGGATCAGGTGGTGCCGCTGGTCGAGAATCATCTTGCGCATTCGACGATGGCGCGCGGGCCTGTCTCTACGCGAGCGATTCGCCGCCTCGCGATGCGGCTGGCACCCGCGACGATTGAGCAGCTGGTGCAGTTGATCGAAGCGGACCACTCGGGTCGCCCGCCGCTCGAACCCGGGCTGCCCGAAGGCGCGCTGCGACTCAGAGAAGCCGCTCGTGAACAATCCGTGGAACGCGGCCCGCAGGCTCCGTTGATTCTAGGTCGCCATGTGTTGCCGTACTTTGAAGGTCGGGCAGGGAAGCACATCGGCGAAGTCACCACCGCGGCTTACGAAGCGCAAGCGGATGGAGCATTCTCCGACGAACCAGCGGCGCTTGCGTGGCTCAGAGAATATGTGGCCCAAACCCTGCGAAAAAGCTAGCGGCAGGGCAACGTCATGCGATAAATCGAAAACTCCGAATTCTGGAATAGCAGCTCAAATCCACCTTCGGCCAGCATAGGCTCAATGTATTGCTCGTCATCGATAAAGGTGGCCGGCGCGCTCACAACGTGTGTTACACCCGCCTCGCAAAACTCCTGGCGCATGTCCGCTGGCGCAACATGCGAGTAGGTTACCGAATAGCGCTTGGTGAACAAACTGAGGCTGCGTGGTTTGCGCGACGCGATCACGCTTTTGGGCGCGGTCATCTGCTGCACCGCCTGATACATTTCCAGACTCGCGGGGGAATTGAGTCCACTCTCGATCGGTGGGAGAAGCGCGTAGGCGCGGGCCGATGAGAGTAGCACCAGTAGGGGCAACCCCACGCGAATCCACGACCCCGTTCGTTCCGGCAGCTTCTCCGTGAGAGTCGAAGTCCCATGCACAAAACAGGCGAGCAGCATAGGCAGCGTGGGAATCAAAAAACGAATTGGATCGGAGTAAGGCCACACGAGCAGGACCGGGGCGTACAGACCCATCGTCAGAAGCCAAATCGGGCGGGCTGTTCTGGCCAAACAAAAGGCTCCGTAGATGGCGACAGCCATCGCAGCAAGCGCGATCCACTGGCTCCCGCCGGTGTTGGGCATGCCCATAAAATCGCTCAGACTGAGCGAATACTGAATGATGTTCCGTCGCACTGCGGCAAGACTAAACACGCTTTGTAGCGCCCTTAAGTAGCCGTCGGCACTGCTGCTTCCCGTGGACATCAGCGCCACAGAAATTATTGCCACCGTCGGCGTAATCCAAGCAAAGGTGGTCAACTTTCGATAGCGCCACAAAGAGCAGAGCGGGACTGCGGCCAAGAAGATTGCGTTGACTGTCCGCGTTTCGATGGCCAGTATCAGCAGCGCCGCTGCGATGCCGCTTCGCCACGCCAACGCTCTCCCCGCTTGCGCGCGCCAATCAAACCCTTCCACCCACCAAACGAACGCTGCCACCCAGAGCAGGCCCAGAAAGTCGGAGTTAATGTGCTGATTGTCCGTTCCTAGTTCCGAATCCAGCACCAGGAGGGCAACAGCCGCCAGAGCCGTCCACTTTGAGAAGGTCCGGCCCAAGGCTGCCAGAGTGACCACTGCCGCCAGCATGAAAACCCCCAACATCGCGAACTGGAACACCCGGAAATCGATTCCCCAAATCTGGATGAGAGGCGTTAGTAGCAGTGGGAGTACAGGCGGGTATACGATGGCAGGCGATTGTTCCCCTATGTTTGCGTAAGGGATTTGGTTGTAGGGCCGCCCTTCGAGGATGTTCAGCGCATGCCGTAGGTACGCCGAGCCATCATCGGACCAGCCATGCACCCCGGTAATCCCAGAAGCGTGCAATCCAAGGCCTACCAAGAGGATCAGGAGAGCGGCTGCCAGCCAGTGTTGATCGCCGGTGCGACTCGTACCCTCGCGTGTCGCTTTGCTGGCCATTGCCGAGTATAGGGTAAGGAGATTACCTAGAACAAGCAGTACGATGGTACTGGAGCTATTAGGACGAAGCGTGTCGAACAGTTGGTCGACCGCTGCGGGTGAGGTTCCGTCTTCTTCACGTCACCCAGGGCCGATGGGGATGCCGTGGCCCTGCTGGGTTAATCGCCGCCGCGCGGCCGCGCGCACGTTCCTCTGGCGAACCCCGCGCTATCCATCGTGACTTTTCTGACCCCGAACCGCCCGCAAACTTCTTTTGCAAGTGCTGCGCCGTGGACCACAATGATCGAACTAATGTTGTGTCAAGCTCGTACTGTGCTTTAGTCAGGCAGGCTAACCATGGAGAAATCCCTCATGAGACCAGCACTTTCCACCGCAGCCCTCGCGTTGATTCTCATGTCACCGTCGTTTTGTGCGGATAAAGAAATCAACGGCGATTGGATCGGCGGTTATGAGAGGAACGGCAATTGGATTCTATTCAGAACACACTTTGAAGGACCTCCTGATCAGTTAGGCGGGAATCTTGACTTCTTGAATGGAAGCAGTGGGATTAGTTTGCTAGAGGGGAGTGTAGCGGATGGCTCCATCCATTTTCGGGTGACCTCTGGACCGCGGGATGTCACTTTTGACGGCAAGCAAGACAGCACCGGAATTAGGGGAACAGCACGCGGAAAGGCCGGGTGGACAGGTCCGTTCCAGTTGACGCGGAACTTTCGCCTCAATCGTCGAGAGCTTCAGGAATACACAGGGGTATATCAGACAGATGAGAATCGCACCATCTTCGTGGATCTGTGGGACGGACTAGGCAGCGATGAGTTGGTAACCATCAGTCAAGCCGGTGAAGTGCGGACAATTTACTCGACTGATCGTGACAAGTTTTTCGCGGGGCCGACGGTGGCGCTACCGACGTCGGTCGAATCAAGAATTTCGTTCCAAAGGGATAGATCCGGATCGATTATTTCCATGACCTGGGGGCGAGGGGCGGATCCCTCGTGGACCGCCAAGCGGACAAAGTTTGAGAATCAGGAGGAGGTGCGATTTAGAAGCCGTGACGTTGAGTTAGCAGGAACCTTGCGGAGTCCGCTGGATAACAAGAAGCATCCTGCGATTATTCTCGTCCATGGATCCGGGCCGGAAAACCGTGATTGGTTGCTGCCATACGCCCGGTTCTTGGTTCGGCAAGGTTTTGCGGTACTTGGATACGACAAGCGCGGAGTAGGTGCTTCTTCCGGGGCCTGGAAGCTTGCTCCATTTGAAGACTTCGCCGGGGATGCGGCTGCGGCCTTCGAGTATCTGAAGACACGCGCCGATATCGATCCCAAAGGAATCGGCCTCCTTGGGATTAGTCAGGCAGGGTGGGTCATGCCACTTGCTGCCGAGAGGGCCAAGGACATTGCATTCCTGATCAGTGTGTCCGGACCGGGAATTCCCGTAGCGCAAACGAACCTCGACGAACTCAGCAACGAAATGCGGATGGTCGGTACGGACCCAGGCCTCATCGCTGAGATTGTCAAACTGACTGAAGTTTCCTACCGGTTCGCTCAGACCAGAGATAATTGGGAAGAGTATTTGACGCTAAGGCAGGCGCTTATGAAACGCGGGGCGGTTCCCGAGAGCAATTTTCCGGCCGACCCTAACGACCCCACCTGGAACTACATGCGCCAGGTGTATTTCCGCGACCCGGGAGAGGCAATCCGGAACCTACGGATGCCTGTGCTCGCTATCTTTGGCGGGCTCGACAACAATGTCCTCCCAGAGAAAAACAGAGCGGCATGGGAAGCGGCGCTGCGCGATGGTAAGAACATGGACTACTCTCTTCTTGTTTTACCCAAGGCAAACCACTTAATCCTTGAAGCGCGAGCAGGTACCTCTGCGGAGATCCCGACTTTGCAACGGTTCGTTCCGGAATATTTCTCCATTGTCAGCGGGTGGCTCGCCACGCGCTTCACGTCAGACGACGCGACTCGCTAGAGCAAGCCGTTTAAGCTGGACATACTCGTCAATGACATCCGCTACCTGTCAATTCGCGGAGCCGGATAAATCAGCGACGCATTGCTCCCCGCGCGCAGGTAGATGCATTCTTCTTCGAGCTCTTCCGCCATCATCGCGACGAACTCCTTTAGCAAGGGAAGTTTGCTGTCCTCGACGAACGCGACGCTGAACTCGCGATGTTCTCCATAGGAATCGTGGCCGGCGCTGTCGCGCCAATAGCCGAAGATGTTCCCGGCCTGCGCGGTGTAGCCGCCGAAATGGCCCATAAGGAATGTGTGCAGCCGGCGCTCCACGGAATTTCCGTCTAAGGCGGGCTCCTTCAGTTTCAGTGAAGGCAGGAGGAAAACAACGGCCGTTCCGAGACTCTGTTCGCGATAGTCCATGAGCCGATTGTAGTCCCGATACAATTAAGAGATTCATGAGTGACCGACTCTACCTTTCCTGCTGGACCCGTGACTATAGCGACTTCACGATGCTCCGCTACTTCAGCAAATTCCTCGCGACCTTCCCGATCTCCAAACTCAGCGAGCGTCCGCAAACCCTCCGCGTCCACGCCGTCTCCTACTCCGAACCGGCCGTCTTCGAAAAACCCTTCGAGCCCACCACCACGTTTGAAGAAATGCTCGAGGCGGCGCGCGACTTCACTGGAGGCGACTGCGCCATCGACATCGAAACTGCGTGGGACCTGTGGCAGTTCGATGGGGATTGGAAACTCGCTCCCGCGCCCGTCGTCATCTCGTGCTTTGGACAGGATTTTGAGCAGGACTCCGATGATCATCTGCGCATCGACTTCGGCCTGGATGCGAAGTTCCTGCCCTCGGCCACCAAGGGTGCGGTGCGCATGCAGCAATCGAACATACGCAGCCTGCTGTATTTGGTGAGCCAGGTCGAAGGAGCGCTGCCTCTGTCACGCCGCAAATTGTGGTCGGAGAGTGGAGCCAACTTCGCGGAGATATTGGCGAAAGCGGTCCGCGATCTCGACGTTCAGTAAGGCCCGGCGTTTCCGCAAAGCTACCGTGCGCGCAGGAGACGCGCATGGCCCTTTATGCTTTCGATGGCACTTGGAAACACGACTACGAACAACCGGAACAGGACAGCAATATCGTCTGCTTTCGGGATGCTTACGCCGATGGCGAAGTTTTTTACGCTGCCGGAGTTGGCACTAAACTGGGCTGGTTCGGCGCGATCGCTGGTGCGGTCACGGGACTAGGCGGACGCAAGCGTGTGAAGCAAGCCCAGGAAGCCTTTCGCCGCAACCAGTTCGCGGGGGATCGCACTGTCGACATCGTGGGCTTCAGCCGCGGAGCCGCGCTAGCGCTGCACTTCGCGAACTCACTTCCCGCAGGCACGCCTGTTCGATTTCTTGGTCTCTTCGATACCGTGCCCTCGTTCGGCATTCCGGGGAACAACATCAACATTGGCTGGAACCTGAGGCTTCCGATGACCGCGGAGCGCTGCTTTCACGCGATGGCGCTGCAGGAGACGCGCTACAACTTTCCGCTGCATCGCCTGGAGCCGAGCCCCACCTTGAGCGAGGTCTGGTTCCGAGGCATCCACTCCGACGTCGGGGGCGGCAACGGCAATATGGGCCTGTCGAGCATCTCTCTTGATTGGATGTTTCGCAATGCCCATGCCTGCGGTATCCGGCTCAACACGGCTTGCGTGGTGGAGAATCGAGCGAGGATGAATCCGGATGCTGAGGTGTCGGCGCTCAAGCTGACCTCCAACCTGCATCGGCGCTCGCCACTACCCGGCGATTGCTTTCATCCGACGGTTAAGCTAGCAGCGTAGCCGACGCGAATCCGAGCAGCGCGCCGATGAATGCTCCGGCGATCACGTCACTTAAGAAATGCATCCCCAGTAGGATCCGCGACGCCGCGATGCTGCCGGCGCAGAAGTAGAGCGGGGCCTGGATCTCGGGATAGAACACGCTCAACGCCACTGTTACCGAAAACGCGGTGATGGTGTGCCCGGAGGGGAACGAAAATTGATCTGGAGGCAGCAACTCTGCCCAGCAGTGCGGTTCGAGCGCGCATGGCCGCTTGCGACCGATCATGCGTTTCAACTTCATGAACACCGCGACGCCCACCGCACCGGCCGACACCGCGGCAGTGAGCGCTTCCATGCGATGCTCGCCGCCAAATAGAACCACCAGGAGCGCCAGGCTCAACCACAACCACCCATCGCCGCAGCGCGTGGCGGCGATCATCCACAGGCGCATCCATTTGGGCGCGCGCCAATGATTCACCTTGCGCATCAGCTGCTGATCGCGCGTATCCACCCAGACGACCGCCCAGAATGTCAGGTTGGTTAGTGCTGCCATGCTATCCTTTTACCTCTGCAACGTGTCTGTCACGTGACGCTGCTATAAAACATTTGTGAAGAAAATTGATTTCTTGTATTTTGACGCCGGCGGAGGCCACCGAGCTGCGGCCACGGCCCTCAAAGCCATTGCCGAACAGCAGCACCGACCCTGGGAAGTCCGCTTGGTCAACGTACAGGAAGTTCTCCACTCTCTCGACGTCTTCCGCAAGGTGACCGGCATACGGCTCGAAGACATCTACAACCTGATGCTGGCCAAAGGCTGGACGCTCGGTTCCGCGCAGGGACTTCGCTTCATGCAGCTGGTCATCCGCCTGAATCATCGACCGGTTTTTCGTTTGCTGGAGCAACATTGGAAGGATACGCAGCCGGACCTCGTCGTTTCGGTGGTCCCAAACTTTAATCGCGTGTTGTTCGAAAGCGTTCACAGCGCGATTCCTTCGGTACCCTACGTAACCATTCTGACAGATTTGGCCGACTACCCTCCGCATTTTTGGATCGAACCGAATCAGGACCAGTACTTTATTTGCGGGACTGACAAGGCCGTGGCGCAGGCGAAATCGCAAGGCTATGGTCCGGAGCGAGTTTTGCAGACCAGCGGGATGATTCTGCGCCCGATGTTTTACGAGCCTGTGACCGTGGATCGGGCCACAGAACTGCGCCGCCTCGGCCTCGATCCCACGAAGCCCGTTGGCCTGGTGCTGTTCGGAGGCCAAGGCTCGAAGGTGATGCTCGAAATCGGCGAGCGGCTGAGCAACACACAACTGATTCTGGTGTGCGGACGCAACGCGAAGCTGGCGGAGCAGCTCCGGAAGCTCCCCAGTCGAGCGCCGCACTTTGTCGAGGGCTTCACTTCCGAGATCCCGAAGTATATGCACGTTTCAGATTTCTTTATCGGCAAGCCCGGCCCCGGTAGCATCAGCGAAGCGGTGGCGATGGGGCTGCCGGTGATCGTCGAGCGGAATGCGTGGACGCTGCCGCAGGAGCGCTATAACGCGGACTGGGTGAAGGAAAAGGGCATCGGCACGGTGGTGTCGAACTTCCGAGATATTGCGGGAGCGGTGGATGAACTCCTGCGTAATTTGACGAGGTTTCAGACGGCGGCGAAGTCGATTCACAACCGGGCGATTTTTGAAATTCCCGATATGCTCGAAACAATATTGGAGATGTCTGGTCGCTCCAAGTAGCTCTTTTCAGACGCACAATCGAAGCAGATCTAGAAGAGTGATGTGCGTCCTCAGAAAAGTTTCACAAAACGAAACCCTGTTTTGCCAAAACCTGCGGCCTCATAAAAGTTGTGCGCTTGCTCTTCACGACCGAAGCCGCTAACGAGCCACAACCCTAAACACCCATGCTGGCGTGCAAGAGCTTCTGCGTGGTCCAGAAGCAACTGGCCGACACCCCTTTTTTGCCAGCGCTCGTCGACAACAATACTTGATACCTCGCCGTATTCGGTTGCCGTCTCAAGATTGTGGCGGATTCTAAATCCGAGGAGTCCGATTACCTGATTCTTTGATTTTGCGATCCACAAAGACTGATCGGGATGAGTCGTGATGAGATTCAGCCGTTGGTGGGCTTCATCGGTTGCAATTTCGTCTGTCCTGAAAACTTCCAGGAGTCTCGAAGCGTCTGCAAAGTCTACTTTTTGGGCACGATGAATTGTGATGTCAGAAATTGGCAGCATATGGACTGTCGAAGAAACAGTGTACAACTCGAAACAAGATTCCGCCTCCTTGCGTACAATCACTAATGAGAAGTTCCTACCGTCAACCCTTGCCCCACCCTGGCAACTTACTCGCCTGCTTCACCCAACGCTTGAACTGCGCCTCATCCAATTTCTCGCCTTCGGATACGTGCAGATACCGAGTATCCTCGCTCGTCGACTCAACCGGCGGAACGGGCTTCAGCGACGTACCTCGGAAGAACGCGACCTTGATATATTTCGAGAACACATGAAAGCTGAGGAACCAGCCTTCGCCCTCGACTCCGTAGAACGGCGAGTTCCACTTCACTGCTTTGCGCACGCTGGGATAGGCGAGCACGATTAGCTGGTCGATCTGGCGCGCGACTTCGCGCTTCCATCCGGGGATCGCCTCGATATACGCCTGGACAGGGGCATCACCGTCGCCCTTTGCGATTTGTGGGTTGCCGCCGGAGAGTAATTTTGTCTTCATGAAAAATGTGGAGATATCCTCCGCCTCTCGCTCACTATTTTAGGTGCTTCTTCCTGTCTTATTTTTGCTGGCCCAGTCCGACCTGGGCTTTCCCATCTATTCCTCCAGCAGCGTCGCGAACGCGGCTGCGAATGTTGCGGGTTCTTACGCAGCGAACACGCTGATCAGCATCTACGGAACGAACCTAGCCTTTGGAACTGCCGCGATCACGGCCGCCGATATTCGCAACGGCAATCTTCCGACTTCGCTTGGGTCCACGCCGGTGCGGGTCCTGCTGGACGGGCAGTTCGCCAGTATGTATTACGTTTCGCCGCACCAGGTGAATGCGCTCATCCCGCCGCATTTGCTGCCTGGGTCGGTTACGATGCAGGTGGTGCTCAGTGGTCGGGCGGGGCCGCCAGTGACGCTGGAGCTGGGGGAATCGGCCCCTGGTCTCTTTGAGACTGACGACCACTACGTGATCGCGACGCACGGCAATGGCCCGGTAGTTACCGCGGAATTCCCGGCCGAGCGCGGAGAGGTCATCGTGCTCTACGCTACTGGTCTTGGTCCCACTTCTCCGCTGACGCAGGCCAACAGAATCCCGACGACCGCTGCGAAACTCTCGAACTTCAGCGCCTTCCAGGTTTGGCTAAATGGAGTGGCGATTCCGACGGATCACATCCTCTACGCCGGAGTAACGCCTGGCTTCGCGGGGCTCTTCCAAGTGAACGTGCAACTGCCTGCCGATGCCCCGCCGAATCCTGAAATTCAATTAGGCACCCCCGATCGGATGAGTCCCTCCGGCCGCTACGTTCGACTTCGTTGAGCCCTAGCGAAGCGCGGCGATTCGCCCGCCCACGAGAGCGCCAATTTCAGGATCGAGTCTCGTGTCCGCAAGACGTTCCACCAGGACTTGCAGCCCCACATACCCGCGACGCGCGAGAGTCCGCACGAAATCCAGATCCTTCGGCCTTCCCGCCACAAGCTTGGCTATAGCAAGATCGTGAGCCTCCAGGCACCAACCTCGAACATTGCGGGTATTCTCCCCGCTCACAAGGACCAACCGCTCCCGCCATCCCTGCGGGAGGATCGCTGTGGTTTCATCCACGCCATGCGCGAAATACCCAACTCACGCTCGAATGGCGAGCCTTCTCCGATCGAGCCGTCGATCAAGTCGCTGCGATCCGGTCGGTTCTTCGGATACACGTCTGCTTCCATCGATACAAGCAATTCAGGATCGGCATCCGGAAATTGTCCGAGTACCGATTGGCTCCCAATGACGATGATGTCCGAATCGTCAGCGATGGTCCCCGCTGCTCGTATGATGTGTTCCAGATTCGAACGTGTCATAAATGTGCCATCGCTCCTTTGGCTCCAACACTCCCGCGAAGGGGCTGGACTGGCGTAGATCGGTCATGCGTGGACTATCTTCCGTCATCACTGCCAAGATTTCTTCCAGTGGCTGCGTGAGAAGTTCGCGCCATGTATCCCAATAGGGTTGTGATCGGCTGCCCATCTGGCTCCAACGAGCGAGATTGTCTCGAGCGATCGCGAGTAGTTCGGGGTGCTCACGGAGTTTGGCCGCCATTGCTCGGTGCAACGCCAAGCTGCGCCGTTCTAGGCGATGATGCGGCATTCTTTGATGGTAGCAAGCACCCTACTTTGAAATATCGCGCCGCAAGAAGAAGGCGTACGCCAGCGCGAAGCCTCCCAGTGCGATGCCGATCAACACCACCACGTGCCCCATGGGCAGCGTCGCGCCCGTGACCATGCTTAGGGGATCAAAATAGGCGAAGGGCGATAGCCACGAAATCCGATGTGCGGGCTCCCATAGTCTTGCCACGTAGTCGAGCAGGAACATCACGAGTGCCGAGACGCCCGCTATTCCTGCGGCCACGCCGCGCCGTCGCGAGGCGGAGGCGATGGCGAGGGAGATCGAACTCCAGGCCAGCGCCAGCAATCCTAAATTTAGTGCGAGGCCTACGATCATGGTCGCCGACGGTTTCTCCGCCGCCACCGGCGCGAGCGTTTGGAGCGCAATCCACGTTGCCGCGAGCATCAGCCCCACTACAAAAATCAGCGACAACACCGAGACTAAAATCGCCCGCGTCACCACGAGATGCCGGGCCACCGGTCTCGCCAGAATCAAATCGATAAACCCGACCTCCACTTCATACGCGATGCGAGTGCCCACCGCGATGGCCAGGCCGATGATCGCGAAGATCACCCCAGGCTCGAAGTACCCGAGACTCACGATTCCGCCGAACGACAGGAACGCCGTCACCGATGGGCCTAGCAATGCCCGAACGAACGGCGGTAACAACGTCGCGAGCTGGGCGAACTGGCCGCCGGTATCGAGCGACGTCGCGACCAGGATCAAAATCACCTGTAGCAACGCCAGCAGTAGGCCGATCACCAGGACCAGGGTTCGCACCCTTTGCAGCGAATGGAGCAGCAGCGCCGTCATTGAGCGTCTCCGCTGTAGAAGTGCCGGACCGCATCCTCGAGTTTGGCCTCTGAGACGTGAAGATCCTCCACAGGCAGGGCCGCCAGATCCCGCAGCAACGGACCCAGTGGACCCGCCACCCTCAGCACCCACAACCGAGGTCCAGATTCGACAATTTCGTACCCCACCGGCGCCGGTACGTTGGATTGGAATGTGACCCGCACGGTCCGAGCCGCCAGCCTTCGGCACTCCTCCACCGTCGATAGCAGCACCAACTCGCCCTGCCGCAGCAAGGCGACGCGCTCGCAGACCCGCTCCACTTCCGACAATACGTGCGAGGAGAAAAACACTGTGCGTCCGCGTCGCTGCACGTCCGCCAGCAGTTGATAGAAGGCTTCCTGCATGAGCGGATCCAGACCCTCGGTCGGCTCATCCAGGATTAACAACGGAGGGTCCGCTTGAAACGCCTGAATGATCCCGAGCTTGCGTTTCATTCCGGAGCTATACTCACGCAGTTTCCGACCTAAGTCCCGATCGGGGAGCGACAGCCTTTCCTGCAACTGGCCGACATATTTCGCATCCACAGCCCGCGGACCAAGCTTGCTCATCAGATCCAGCACTTGCCGCCCGGTGAGATCCGGATACAGTCCCAACTCCGAAGGCAAATACCCGACCATGGCGCGAGCTGCGAGGCCATCGGATTGACAGTCATGGCCGAAGATTTTGGCGCGACCGCTGGTGGGTCGCAACAAATCCAGTAGGATGCGAATGGTTGTGGTCTTGCCTGCGCCGTTCAAGCCCAGAAAGCCTAAGATCTCGCCCTCCCCGACCTCTAGACTCAGCCCGGCGACCGCAGTCAGCCGACCATACTGCTTCGTAAGCCCTTCTAAAAAGATGGCCGTCACACTCAAGAGTGTAGTGGAAGTGGGACCTTTTAGTCGCTCGTACTAAAGTGCCAAATCGCGCTTCTCAAACTAAAACAGCTTAGTTCCGGTCCATTGGGTGTTGGATTGGGTGATACCCCCCGATTTCCTCAGTGGTATGAGAATTCTTAACCCACTATCGGTTTTCACGCAAAGATGCGTTCGCTTGGCCACTCTGCTGATTGTAGCGAGTGCCGCCGCGAAAGCAGCGCAGTTTCAGTTCGGTGTTCTGGTCCAGGCGGGTATCGCTGGGGCAGGAGACTGGGAAATTGGGGTTGGTACTACGTCTGCGGCCCCCGTCAACACCGCGAGCCTTGCCAACCAGTGGGTCAATGGGGCGGATCGCGCCGTTCAGATGGAATACCTGAAGGGCACCAACACCGTGAATGTGCGTGTCTACAATGGAGCCACCACTACGGGAGCGTTCACGCAAGCCTCCTATAACCCGACGGGCGGAGGATTGGTCGGCGCCAACGCAATCTGGACCCTTCCGACAGCATCCTTCTTTGCCACCGCCACCTCGGGAACGCTTTTCGGTACATCGATTACGGTTTCAAACCTGACACTTTCCGGGGTATCGGGAGCAATTAACATCATCCAGCCGATCCAGCAGACCACCTTGGACGCATCGCGCGGATTCCTTGGTGCAACGGATACCGTGTCGCAGTCCCAAAATATCGTGTTCACCGCCGATAGCTCCGGAAGCTGGCGCTTGACGGGAACGATCAACATGACCGGGCTGCCACCCACGTTACTCGGAGCCACCGGAAACCAGCTCGCTCTTTCCGTGGGAGCCAGCGCTGTCGACGCGGTACCAGAGCCGGGGACCTTCGGATTTATGCTTCTCGGTGCTGGGCTGATCTTTGGAGCCCGCTTTCAAAAAGCCCGTGCCGGCTATTGAGTGATTGGAAGCGTACTGGGTGAGTTTTCTGAGCAATATCACCCAAAGATTGCTAAATAGCTAAAGCAGTGTGAGATACCTCCCGAATAGGTACTTAAGAGTATGCCTTCCCCCTACGGTTTCATGTGGAAATTAACCACAAGAGTACTAAGTGCTGCCCTATTACTGGGGACTACGACCCAAGCCGCCCAGTTTCAGTTCGGGGCCCTCATCCAAGCGGGATTCACCAGCAACAGCGCTCCCAATTGGGAGGTAGCGGTTGGCGCAACGCCTGGAGCTACCGCAGCTACCAGCTCTCTCAGCTCGTACTGGAATAATTCCGAAAACCGTCATGTAGTTATCGAATACCTCAAGCCGACGAACACGGTCAATGTTCGCGTCTACGAGGATGCAACCACCGCCAGCGCATTCACCCAGATTTCTTACAATCCGGCTGGTGGAGCCGCGGTAGCGGCAACCGCCACTTGGACTCTCCCGGCCTCAGCCTTCTTCGTCACGGCCACCACGGGACCCACTCAGGCAACGTCGATTCAGATTTCCAATCTGGCCCTGTCCCCGGTCTCTGGTGCTTTGAATGTCATCCAGCCGATCCAGCAGACGACGCTTGCTGCAAGCCGTGCCGTTGGCGGTCCCCTGGCCAGCGTGGCGCAAACTCAGGACATCGTCTTTACTGCAGACACCAATGGAAGCTGGCGACTTACCGGCGACATCCGGCTGAGCGGCATTCAAGGTGGCGGTCGCGCCACAGGGGCCGAACTTGCCTTGAATTTTTCCGCGTCAGCGAACGACGCGGTTCCCGAACCCGGCACCTTGGGACTGACGCTTATCGGCGGCCTGGCGATGTTCGGCTTGCATCGCAAGCGGACCTCCGCAAAGGAGGCCGCATAGGCGCATGCTCAATCCCGGACGCATTGGCGGCTTTGCCTACGACCGTTGGTTCCAACACACTGCATGGGACGATACGGCTTGGCTGGCGGGTGCCTACTGGAAACGGATCGCGGCCCTGGCGCTGATCGGTTTGGCCGCTGGTGCTGCTTATGCGCGTTGGCATCCCGAAGAATATGTCTCGCGCGCCACGGTGCGCTTCATTCCGCCGCAGGTGGGACAGACCTACGTTGCCTCCAACATGGCCATGCAGGTGGAGCAGCGCATTTTTGCCGTAACGCAGCTGGTCAACAGCCGGCTCACTGCCACGCAGTTGATCGAATCTTTCAATCTCTATCCGCAGAAGCGCCTGCTCTATCCGATCGCGGATCTGCTGCCGGAATTCCAGAGCAGCCTGCGCCTCACCGCCGATGTGGGTGCTGACAATAACAAAACGATTCCCTCGATCATCATTTCTTTCCGATACGCCGAAGCCGCGAAAGCCCAGCAGGTAGTGCAGCGCATCGTCGAATTGATTTACGAAGAGAGTCGCCGCTATCGCAGCGATCAGTCGATCGGAACCACGGACTTCCTGCAGCAGGAATTGAAGACCGTCACGGAACAGATGGACGAACTGGAAGGTCGTCTGGCCGCGCTGCCCACACCGGGCGGGGAAGACAAAGAGTATCGCAACATTCTGAAAGTGGAACAGCTGCACGATCTGGAGCGCCGCCTGACCGATTTGCAGCACAACATGAACTATGTCCGAGGGGACCTCAACCAGCGCACCACGCTGGTCGAAACCCTGGAAGACCAGCTCAGTGCCCGGTCCAAGTTGGGAGATCGCAAACCGATCACGCCGAGTGCGGCCACGCAGAGCCTTCGCGTGATGGCGATTCAAGCTGCGGACCGCTACACGGAGTTGCGGCGTCGTTACCCCGCCAATAACAACGAAGTGAAGGCCGCCGAACAAGCGATGCTGAAGAACCGTCAGGCACTTGATGAGCAGGAAAAATTGGACCGCGATGTGGATCTCGCGCAGGACCTGGCCGTTCTCAACCCGCAGCTCATGCGAGCTCGCGCGGAGCAGGCCGGTTTTCAGGAGACCCTGAACAAGGAATTGCGCGAAGAGTCCACTCTGGGTTCCCAGATTCAGGAGTTGCGCGCCCAGTTTACCGTGACGCCACAGGCCGAAGATCAACGCCTGCAGGCCATGCGCGAATACGAAGTCGCCAAGATCCACTATGCGGAACTGACTCGCAGACAGCGCGAATCGCAGTTATCTTCGGACATGGAGCGCCGGGGGCACGGTGAGACCGCCGAA
The DNA here is from genome assembly GCA_039926185.1 of Bryobacteraceae bacterium. Taxonomy (GTDB): domain Bacteria; phylum Acidobacteriota; class Terriglobia; order Bryobacterales; family Bryobacteraceae; genus Palsa-187. The sequence goes on from JBDSXJ010000034.1 coordinate 192,415, forward strand.
TTGGTGGAGCCGCCCACGATGCCGCGCCGTCCGGAGTATCCGCAAAACTGGATGGTGTTGGCGGGCGGGTCCTTGCTGGGAGCTTTCACTGGCTTCTTCCTTGCGCTGTTGAACTTCCTCGACCGACCCGTGGTTCGCATTGCGAGGCATGCGGAGATGCTGGGTGGCATCCCGGTTCTGACCTCGTTACCCGAAGGCAGGCCTTTGCGCAAGACCGCGCCGTCGTCGGCTTCCTTGGCGATGCCGCATATATTGGGCCTGCTGCTTGCCGTGAGTCTGGTGTTATCCGGATGCTCACTTTCCGGAAAGGCGAAAGCCAGCCAGGAGTTTGCGTCGGGGCAGAAGGCGGCGAAGGCGGGAAACTATCGCGGCGCGGAAATTTTCTTCCGTCGCGCGCTGCAAATCGATCACCGCTATGGCGAGGCTTATCTGGGTCTGGCCGATGCCTACGAAGCTGAGGGCCGTCCCGGCGAGGCCTACGAAAATCTTGTTCGCGCCGGAGAGTTGCTGCCCGGCCGTCCGCAGTTGATCGAACGCCTGGGTGAGTTTACCTACCGTCTCTATTTTTCCGATCCCGGCCGTCCCGCGGCTTTGTTGCGGGAGGTCGAACAACGCGCGGCGAAACTTATGAAGTCATGGCCGGAGCGTCCGTCTGGCTATCGCTTATCCGCGCAGGTGCTCCTGGAATCGCACCGCAGCGCGGACGCCATCAAGCTGATGGAGCAAGCTCTGGAGAAGCTGGAGGACGGCTCACTCCGCACTCAGCTGGCCGCTGCCTATTTCCAGGCTGGCGATCGCGAAGCCGCGGAACGCCATCTGCGTACCTCGATTGAAAAGAACCCAAAGCACACTCCAGGCTTCGATTTGCTCTATCTCCAGTTGATGGAAAGCGGCAAGCTGGAAGCAGCCCGCGCGGTCCTCCTGCAGAAAGTGCAGATCACCGGAGGACTGGATGCCGGCCTGCAACTAGCTGCACATGACGACGCCAGCGGAGCGCGCGAGCTGGCGGAACAGTCGCTGCGCAATCTGGAGACAAGCTATCGCAAAGATCCAGAAACGTACGCCCGCATCGGCGACTTCTGGCTGCATCGCGACGAAATCAACAAAGCTCGCCAGTGGTACGAAGCTGGCGCGACCGCGCATCCGCAATCCGCCGGACTCTTCGCCGGTCGTAAGGCAGAACTGTTGATGGCTGAGAAGAAGCCCGACGCTGCGCGGAGTCTGGTTGATTCCGAGCTTCAGTCCCGCCCGAACGATCCACTGATGCGGGCCTACCAGGCCGCACTGAACATCAACGGCAGTTCGGCGAATGAGCGCAAACGCATGCAGTCGCAGCTGGAATCGGTCCTCGCGCAGATGCCGAACAGCTCCTTCGTCCGCCTGCATCTGGGTAGAGCCTACCTCTTGAACGGCGACGTTCTGCGAGCGGGTGAACAACTGCGCAGCGCGGTGAGTCTTGATCCGAATTATGCGCCCGGGTGGCTCGCGCTGGCTGAACTGGATCTCAACATGGGCGAATCCGCGACTGCGCAGGAACGCCTTACCGCACTGCTGCGGCGCGCGCCCGGTTACGCCCCCGCTCAATTGCTGCAGGCACAAGCGAGTCTGGCGCTGAACAAGCCCGGCGATGCCGAGGCCGCTCTCGAAAGCCTGCACCGCGCCGATCCGCAGAACACCGACGTCATTCTGACTCTGGCGCGCGCGAAGGTGAGCCTGGGGAATCGAGCGCAAGCGTTTCAGCTGCTGGACCAGGCTGCCAAGCTTCAGCCCACTGAGCCACGACCCGTAATGTTGCAAGCTCGCATGGAAATCGACGGGGGCAATCCAGCGGCCGCGTTGACGCGCCTCCGCGCAGCGCAAGCGCAGATGGGCAACCAGCCGGAGCTCGCCTCCATGCTCGGTTCGGTTGCCCTTCTGGCGAAAGATCCGAAGACTGCGCTGCAACAGTTTCAGGCTCTGCTCAAAGCTTCTCCTGAAAATTTGGAATATCGCTTAGGCTACGCGACCAGCCTCGCGCTCACTGGTGATAAGAAACACGCGCAGGAGCAGTACGAATGGGTGCAGAAGAAGGCCGGTGGCAATCCGCAACCGTGGCTTCTCTATGGCAGTCTGATGTCTTCTTCCGGCAATCGGGCAGCGGCTATCGCCGCGTACGAGGAAGCGATCCGTCGCGACGCCAAGAATCCGTACGCCTTGAACAACCTTGCCTTCCTGCTGGCGCGCGAAGGCAAGGACTTGAAGAAGGCGCTGCAGCTGGCCGAAGAAGCTCGCCGCGTGCTGCCGCGCAGCCGCGAAATCAATGACACGCTCGCGTATGTCTACCTGCTGCTCGATATGCGTCGCAACGCTCTCTCTGCTCTGGAGGAGCTCGCCAACGACGGACCCAGCACACAACGGCAGCGCAGCCGGAATCTGATCGCGCAGATCAACAGTGGCAACCTACTGGCGGCCCGCACGGAGATCGAACGTGGCTCGGATGAACTGGACGGAGGGGACGGACTATGATTTCGCTCGAACTCGATCAGACCACCAGCGTCGCGCTGGCCGGAAGTGACTTAAGCAACCTGGCCGACGGTTTGGCCGGGGCCGAATTTTCTGACCCCAAGCCCGCTGTCCCGGAGATCAAGACGACACGTCCCGCCGCGCCCGCAACCAATGCTCGCCCGGAATGCCGCCCCGTCGCGGCGGGAGGCATGTTCGCCGCCCTGCATCCGGAATGCGCGCAGGACTACCTGGATCGCTTTCAACAGCTGCGGACGCAACTGATGCTGCATCGGTCGCGGGTGACGCAGGAGTTCCGCACCGTCGCGGTCATGAGTACCCGTCGCGGCGAAGGTAAAAGTTTCACGGCTACGAATCTCGCGGCGACGCTCGCTGCCGGTTCCGCGCAAGGTGTCCTGCTGATTGATGGCAACCCCGAAGGTGCCGAACTGCCCCTGGGCGTCGATGTCCTCAAGGGTGGTCTGACCCAGGCGCTTGCCGAACCCGAGAAGTGGGCGCGATCCATCCACAGCGTGATGGAATCTTCGCTCAGCGTGATGCCGCGAGGCCGAACGTCAGCCCGCTCGATCGACTTCACGAATCTACCGCGCCTGTTCGCCCAACTGCGCCGCAAGTTTGAATGGATCGTCCTCGACGGCGCATCCTTCGCCACCTCGCCCGACGCAGAGTGGCTTTCCTCGGTCGCCGACGGGACGCTGGTGGTGACGCAAGGCGGCACGATTGGCTTCGATGCTTTCCAGGACACGCTGCTCCGCATCCCCGAAGAACGGCGCGTCGGCGTCGTATTTAACACGCGCCCTCAACCCAAGGAATCCTTCAAACTTCGGCTTCGCTTCACGGGCAAATGGAAGCGGGCTGGCGAGCGAGCGGGAATTGAGCGATACTAAATAGCAGTAGGTGAGGCCGGTCCAGTTGTCAATGAGGAACCGGTTGCGATATCCTAAGTCTTTCCCATGGCAAACACAATTTCCGCGCTGAAGCGCGTCCGCATGACAGAACGCCGCAATACGGTGAACGCAACTCGTAAGACCCGTCTTCGCCACCAGATCCGCAAGATGCGACGCCTGTTGGACGCGAGCGATGTGGCTGGCGCCACCTCGGCCGTGCCGCAGACGCATTCTTTGATTGATCGTGCCGCGAAGTGGGGCATCATCAAGAAGAATACGGCAGCACGTTATAAGAGCCGCTTGGCGGCTCGCTTAACAAAGATTGTTAAGAAGTAGTTCCTTTCGCCGTTAAGGCGAGGATCATTTCTTCCATCACGATTCGGTCATCCGGGCGGGCATCGCGCAGATCTCTATCTGCAGCGAAGACCCGCCCGATTCCTTTTTCCAGCTTCGCTTTTGGGAAGGCATCTACGGTGCCTGCGATTTCCTGCGCGCGGGCGGGCCAGATGCGGGCTCCGAGTTTGGTGAAGTGGGCTTGAATTTGACCGGCACCTTTTAATCCTGCGGCCCGGGCGGTGAGCGCCATGCGGAACTGCGTGGAGAGGAAGGTCAGCGCGAGCGGCATGTATTCGCCTTCGCGGGAGAGAGTGTCCAGGATTTCGAGGGCTCGCGTGCGATCGCCGCGGCCGATGGCGGCGACGAGGGCGAAGATGGTGGAGGAGTGGGCTTCAGCGACCAAAGCTCCGATGTCTTCGGCGGTGACTTTGCGCTCGGTGCCGGCGTAGAGGCTCAGCTTTTCGATTTCGTTCATGAGCCGCGCGGCGTCGCCGCCGGTGACGTCGAGCAGGATGGCGAGCTCAGCGAGGCCTAGCTGGAGTTTGAGTTCTTTTGCTCGGCGTTGGGCTAATGCTCGGGCGGCTTCGGGGGAGAAGGGGCGGAACTCGACGATGGAGGGAACAGCGGCGAAGAATTTCTGCACGCGTTCGAGTTTGGTTTTGTCTTCGCCGTCGAAGTCGTAGCGGGAGCAATCGATCACCAGTACGGTGCCGGGCGTCGGCTGGCGAATGTAGGAGGTGAGCGCGTCGACATCGGTGGCTGCGCCGGAATCTTCTTCGTCATCTGCTTTGGAAGAGGCGCGCGTGCGTGGGACGGCGGCTTCGGCGCTGGCGAGCCAGATAAGGCGCTGCTGCGCGAATAAGGACATGGAGCGCGCGTCGTCGATGGCGGCTGCCAGCGGGATCTGATCGAGGCCGTGGCGGGTGAAGCCGTCTTCACGGGCTTCTTCGGGGAGAGCGGCGGCGAAGAGCGCTCGGCGGCAGCGCTCGCGCTCGAAGGCTTCGGGGCCGAGGAAGAGGTAGACGGGCTCGGGACCGTCTTTTTTCAATTTGGCTAGGAACTGATCCGGCGTCATTAGAAGTTTTCCAAAATCGAGGTGACCACTTGTTGCGCGACGCGTTCGCTGGCGCGGCGGATGGCGATGTCACTCTCTTCAAAATATTGGTTGGCGTCGGGGCTGATCTGGTAGCTCTCTTTGACTTCGAAGGCGGAGCGCTGGAAGAGGATGCGACCGGTGGCGCGTTCGACCAACTTTACGTCCATGGTGATGTGCATATCCGCCACGTTGGCGCGCTGGAGCTTTTGATCGAAGATGGTCGGATTGTTGGTGTAGGTGAGGATGGTGCCTTGCAGGATCATGTCCGCCTGGCCGGGGTCGGACACGACGCGGTAGCGGGTGTGGGCGATGAACTCGCGCGAGAAGGCGGAGGGCATGGCGTCGGTGACCTTGTAGCGAATGGTGGTGTTGGCGAAGGCCGGGATGGCTACGGTCTTGATGGTGGAGGGAAGCAGGTCGGCTTTGCCGGCGGTGTGGTAGCCGCACGAGGCTAGGGCTGCAAGAAGGATGACGGCTAGATATTTCACTATTCCTCCTTTGAAACGGTGATGGCGTTTTCGGCGGACAGGCGCAGGTTGTCGGCGACCAGCCAGAGCCAGCAGGCGCGCGGGTTGTTGCGGTCGGCGCGAATGGAGCCCACGCTGAGGCCGCTGATGCCGGCGATGTTGGCGTTCGACGGCGGCTCATCGGGGCGCACGTCGATGTCGGCGGCGGTGAGGATCTTGGCGATTTTCTTGGGTTCGACGGCGGCTTCGAATTCAACCCAGAGGGACATGCTGTGTCCGTGGAAGACCGGGGCTTGCAGGAGTCGGATCGATGGCATGGGCAGCGCGGCCCATGCGGCGAGCAAGGAAGCGAGGTCGCGTTCGATGCGTTGTTCGACGCCTTCGAGCGGTTCCAAAGCCTCGTCGCCGTAACGGGCGAGGAGGTTGAAGGCGAGTTGTGTGTCGAAGACAGTGGTGTCGAGTTTCTTGAAGGCGAGGACTCCGACGGTTTGTTTGCGGAGTTCCTCGATGCCCTTGGGACCGCGTTCGCTGGCGGGTTCGAACACGTGGACGATGGACGATTTCATCGTGCCTGCTGCGGCGAGTCGGGTGAGCAGCATCGTTAAGGCGATGGCCGCGGGGTGTGCTATGACCTGGACTGAGGAGGGCGGTCGCTTGATGACTTTGGGCTCGGCCGAAGGGGCACGAAGTTGGGCGCTGGGTTGTTCGTAGAGAGCGCCGGTGAGGTCGATGAGTTTGCGATTGTCCTTTGCAGAGAGCTTGAGTGCCCGGCGGCTGGAGGCGGCGGTGCCGGCGAGGAAGGCGACGCCGGTGCCTTCGAGGCTGGCTGCGGTGAGCGGCAGAAGGACGACAGCGTCTTCATCTTCGGGGACCAGAGAAACGGAATCTTCGGCGGCTGCCGAGAGCAGTTGCACGCGCGGGGCAGGTTTTTCGGATTCTAGTAGCTCGCGGAGTTCGCGCGAGAGGAGTGAGTCGCCGCCTACGATGGCGATGTGTTTTTGTTTAGGAAAGGGCAAGGTTGTTTTAGCCAAGTTGTGCCTCCGGACGGGGCGTCGGTGTCCCGCCGTGACCGCGCCAGCGTCGGCGGATGATGCCGCCGATGCGGATGACGATACCGCTGGACACGTAGGCCAGAGCCATCGCGAGGAGCGTGGGTCCTCGGTATTCGACGATCATCCAGATTACGACTGCGGCGATCACGAGATTGAAGCGGGATTGCGGTTGGAGGAGATTCAGATCTTTGAAGCTGGGGTAGCGCCAGGTGCTGACCATCAGGAAGGAAAGCAGGGCCAGCAACGCCAGCCAGGCGACGGACCAAACCCAGGAGGTGATGGGTGTGTTGCCGGCGAAGTAGACGATGGAGGCGATCACCGCCGCTCCCGCGGGGATGGCGAGGCCGATGAAATACTTGCGGCCAGGGCGACCGGGGTTCTTCGGCATCGGGTTTACGGAGATGTTGAAGCGCGCGAGGCGCATCGCGCCGCACAGGAGATAGAGGAACGAAAGCAGGTAGCCCGCGCCGCGCAATTGTTCGAGCGTAAAAGGGGCGGGCGGGGCGTCGGTGAATTGCATGCCCCAGGCGAAGGCCATGACGGCGGGCGCGATGCCGAAGGTGACGACGTCGGCCATGGAGTCCATTTCGCGGCCGAAATCGCTCACGGTATTCGTCATACGAGCGATGCGGCCGTCGAGTCCGTCGAGGAGAACGGCCCACCCGATCGCATGTGCCGCGGCGGAAAAATGTGGAGCGGCGGCACCGCTGCCGACGGCGGTTTCCATGGCGCCCCGGAAGGATTCCATGATCGAGTAGAAGCCGAGGAACACGTTGCCTGCGGTGAAGAAAGTGGGGAGCGCGTAGGCGGCACGGCGGGGTTTGCGATCGGGGGAATGGGGGTCGATCAGATGCTCGCGAATATGTTTCACGCTGCCTCCCGCATGCGGGCGATCACGGATTCTACTGCTCTCACGCGGCTGCCGGCGGTGGCGGTGACCTGCCACTCGGGTCCAAAAATAACATCCATGCGCGAGCCGAATTTCATTAGTCCGATTCGTTCGCCCGGTTGCACCATGTCGCCGGTCTTTTTGTAGGAGATGATGCGTCGGGCGATGAGTCCCGCAATCTGAGTGAAGACCACCGTGGTGTCGCGACCGCCGATTTTGCCTTCGACGGTGAAGATATTCTGTTCGTTGGCGTCGCTGGCGACGGGATTGGCGGCGTTCAGGAACTGGCCGGTTTTGTACTTGATGGAGGTGATCTTGCCGGGGATCGGAGTGCGGTTTACGTGGACGTCGAAGATGTTCAGAAAGATGCTGATAGTGGCGCCGCCTGCGTCATTCGGCTTTACGGCCATCACTTTGCCATCGGCTGGGGAGATCGCAACGGGGCCGGAAGGCATTTCGCGTTCCGGATCGCGAAAGAAGTTCAAACAAAAGACGGCCAAAATGTAGAACGGAATGGCCCAGGGCCAGCCGACCAAATAAGTAACCGCAGCCGCGCCGACGAGCAAGCCGCCAGCATAGGAGTAGCCGTAAGACACCATTCCCTCTTATTGTCGCATTGGGCGGCGAACTGGCGGCGGGGCTTATAATCGACAAATCATGTCGGCGAACGCGCAGCACCTGCACACTTACTTTTTATTTCCGTTTTCCATCGATAAAGAGGGCGTGCGGGAAACGCACGGGCATATCTGGAAGGACGACACGCGCTGGATCGATGGTCTGGATGAGTGGATCGCGTCGCACCCGGCTCCGTACCTGGACATGGTCTGGAAGCGCACGCCGTACACGCAGTTCGATTTAAATTCGCGCGCCTACCAGGACATGATTTTTTTCCATCCGATTGTGCGGCGCGTGTTCTTCGATACGACCGGGCAGGAGGGCAGCCGCGAGGCGCTGCTGCGCTGTTACACCATGCAGCCGCCGATCGGCGGGAAGCTTTTCTACGAGGTGGAGGACAACAAGGGTGGGAAGGCATCGGTGGAGATCACTGACCTGCGGTTGTTCCTGTTTGCGAACGGCATTGGGATCTTATCGCTAGGTGTAGAGGCGTGGAACATCCCCATCAAGCACGCGCTTTGGATCAATGAAACGATGCGCAAAGTGTATCCTTCGAGCGCGCGTCAGATTCGGGAAGGGCGCTCGCCTAGCCGGTCGGCGTTAGTGCTGGATCAAAAAGGGACGCGTACACGGCTCGCGGAGGAAACTGCTGAGACCGGGGTTATGAAGAGCTTTCAGCCTCCCTTGTCGCGCACGATCAAGTCCCTGATCTATTTCGCGGAGTACGGCAAGCAAGAGTTCGAGCCGGTGCTGGATGAGCGCATGATCGTCTACACGTATCTGGAAATCGATCCGGGGAGTGTGCCAGCGGGTTACAAGGATTCCGAGGAGTATCAAATCCTGCTCAGCCGCGTGCTGTATGTGGAGCACGATGGCGACGAGTATCGTTACGAAGTGAACTTCCTGCGAGAGCGGATGGATGAGCATCTGTACCGGCGGTGGGCGCATCAGGGGACGTATTACGGGTTCACAAGCTACAGCAATGTATCGGTGGCGATTGGGCAGTTCGATTGCGGCGGGCATCAGTTGTCGGAAGGCTTCCTGATTCACCGGATGTTCGATACCCGTTACTACCTCATGGCGTTGGTCAGTTTGTTCTATCGCGCGACGCTGCTCGATTTTGGGGAACGGACGGCGCTGGTTTCGCGGCGGTTGTATGAGTCGGAAGCGCATTTGACGCCAGATAGCGTGCTGGCGACGAATCATCTGCGCACAGAGTTCCTGCATTTTTCGAATTACTGGCATTTCGATGAGCTTGCGAATAAGGAAGAAGAGCTGGAGCACTTTGAGTTGCAGAGCCGTTTTTATCGCATCACCGCGATGAAGCAGGAGATCAACGACGAAGTAGAATCCCTGGGCGCGGCGATCCAGGAACACTATCAGTTTCGAAACACGGAAGCGATCAACCGGGTCGCGATGCTGAGTTTGATCCTCGGTATTGGTGCGATGATCACCGGGTTCTTTGGGATGAACTTCGGGCGGGGATTTGCACAGACGTTATTCGAGCCTACGGGTGATTTCCCGTTGATTCACCTTTCTGCAGTCGCGTTTGTGATTTTGCTGGCGCTGGGGGTGCTTTTGTTCTCGGTTTACGTGGTGGTGGTGAACTGGGAAGATTATCGGGACATTCTCGATCCGCATGGGAAGAAGGTCCGGGCGCGCAGCCTGCGCCGGGATCACCAGAGTTAGCGATCGGTTGCTAAGGTTGATCCGGTCGCAATGGAGATGCGCGTGGGGGCTTGCGGCAGGGTGAAAGAAAATGTCTCCGCGTGATCGGCGGAGCGGACCCACTCCGTACGGCGCTGGCCGTTGGGCAACGTGATTTCAAGCGGAAGCTCTGTCGTGAAATCTGCGAACACACCGCGCTCGGCCGATTGCTCATAGCGGATGCTGCCGGAAACACGCACGGACGGCGCGCGGCCTGTGGTGGTGAATCGGACGCGCGCGGAGGGAATCCCCGTGGAGCGAACCCAACTATCGAAAAAGCCATCGACGGCCTCGACCGTGGCGATTGGCGGCTGGCCAGTGGCGGCTCGCTTGGCTGCAAATTCCCGGACCAGATTCTGAAGATCCTGCGTCGTGACCAATTTGTTTTCAAAACGGCGGCGCAATTCGGCCAGCATGGCCACAAAGCGTTCGTCTCCCAAACGCCGACGCAGCATGTGGATGATCCAGGCACCCTTTTGATAGGTGATGATGCGCCAGGTCTGCGGGTCGCGCGCAGACTCCAGTCGATATCCCCAAGTCAGCGGACCGAAGGAATCCACGGTGCCGCCATCCGCGCTTGCAGACAGCAGGTCCATCCGATAGTCGGTTAGTTCGGCTTGCATCGCAGCCGGTCCACGCTTTTTTTCCAACCACATTAACGCCGAATAGTGGGCCAGCGCTTCCATCATCCATTCGTCCTGATAGCCGGCGGGGGAGACGGCGTTGCCCCACCACTGATGCGCTACCTCATGGGCCGCCATCAGGTCGGAGAAGAAGGTTTTCTGTCTTCCGCCTTGCTGGCCCTGGGGTCGTTGGTCTTCTTCCAGGTAGGACAGTGTGGAGAGATAGATCAGGCCGGGGAAGCCTTGGCCGGAGGTGCCTGGAATGGGGGCCACGGTCAAGGTCTTGAGCGCTGGCGGGCCAAACATAGCGGAAAAGAAAGTTAACGATGCGGCTACATCCGCCGCGACTGCTTCCAACCGGCCCAATGGGTCGGGCGAGGGCAGAGTCTGGATCACCGTGGTAGTCTGATTTCCCGGCAGCGCCGTGCCCCCGCGATAAAGCGGACGTACGGCTTGTGGAACAACGGTGATGCGCGGCACGGGTGCGAGTGCGGGGTCGAGTCCCCGGTTGCCATACACGTCGACCGTCAGGCCGCCAGAGGAGTGGGAGATGCGTGCGTAGTTGCCGAGGTTGAAGCCGGCAACGCGAATCGGATTCGGGGTGCGGCGGCGTGTAATGCGCGTCTCGCCTTCGGTGTGATCTTCGAGGACATCGCCTGCGGTGACAAGAGTGAGGTCTTTGGGATAGCGGAATTCCAAGTCGTAGACGGCGAATTCCATATTGAGGCGCGGATACCAATTGGAGCGCGCGCCGACGGAGTACACGGAACTGCCGCGATCGACGATGACGTCGCCTTCGTGCTCCAGCTCCAGTTCGTGTTGGCTGCCGGGCGCGAGGATGTTGGCGGCGATCACGAGGAAGAGTTCGTTTTCATCGGCGCGCAGAGCTCGGGTGCGGGCGGACTCCTGAAACACGAGTTCCACGGGGACACCGTCCAGGCGCGCCGCTGTGACTTGTTCCGCTCGGGAGATGCCGAAGGAGAACACGCGCGCGGGCGATTCCCCGACGCGGAGCGTAGCCCGAGTGGTTGCCTTCAGGCGGAGGTTGGTGTCGAGCGACGCGTTGATGCGGTACGAAGAGATTACGTACTCGGGCTTAGCGGCCAACGTGGGGTCCTGACGGATTGCGCGCGAAGGGAAGCTGGTCCAAACATCGTAGGAGTAGGTATTTTCGCGCTGTACAAGTTGGCCGGCAAGGATTTGGTCGTCGCCGAGGGGATCAAACAAGACGTCGAAATTGCCCAGGCGACCGTTTTGGAGCGCGACGAAGAGGAACCCTCCGCCGGGGCGCACGGGGGAAAGGAGGTCCGCCACGATGCGCTGGGTGAGACTTTCGGTCAAGGACGTGGTGACGGGATTCCAACGTGCGGCTATCGCCTGGCCGATTTCGATGGGCGCCTTGCCGCGACCGCGAGCGGTGACCTCATTCAGCAGTGTACGGGCCGAGCCGTCGGTGAATGTCATCAACGCGGTATCGAAATGCTCGTCCGCGTTGGGGGTGCGGGTGTATTTCGCAAGCGATTGACGCTCATCGCGTCGGGGAGGCAACAGTAGCAGCTCGCCATCGGCGCGATCTTCACCACCGGTGGTGAAGACGGCGGAGATCTGTTCGCCGTTTACGGGTTTCGAAAAGATGAGGTAGCCGTCATTGAAATACAGCTTGATGTCGTCGCGCACGAAGGAAAAATCGCGGACGAGGTAGCACTGGTCGGGGTCGAGAGGTGTTTCGCGAAGGGAGCGGGCGAGGTCGGCGCCGGTTTGCGCCAAGAGGATGCCGGGAAGCGTTGCGAATAGGAGAGCGCAGAGCTTCACGGCATAGCCTCAGGTCAGATGAACATTTCTTCGTCGAGCGTGGCGCGTTCCGGATTGGGGCGGCGGCGCATCAGGTATTGCAGTCCAGCGCTAAGACCAGCGGCGAGGCCGTTGATCCCTTTGATGGGCTTCAATACGCCTTTGTGGAGCAGCGCGACGGTATCTTCCACGCGGCCGAGCGTATCCTGGATCACGGCTTCGGCATACGCGAGCTGTTTGGAACTGCGATCGGCGGCATCGGCCAACAAGCTCTCCATTAATTTGATCTGCTTGTGGCCCACGTCCAGAATTTGATTCGACTTGAGCCGAATCTCGGCGATCGTAACGCGGCTTTCTTCGATCGCGACGGTGGAGGTCTGCATCAAGGCTTCTACCTTGGGAAGCATGATCACGACACGTTCCGTCAAGACAGTGGTCGCTCTGTACATTCCGAACAGGAGGCAGGCCTGGATGACCAGGGCCACGGCCGAGACAATCACTGCCCCGGCCATGATGTACAGCAATGTCGATTGATCCATTGTCTTCTTTCGGGTGTGTTAGTCGAGGTCTGTAGCGGAGGCTTCGCGATAGGCCTGGCGGCCCGCATCCACGGCAGCGGCCAAGGTTTCTTTTTTGCGCTGGAGCGTCTGCTTGCCGCGTTCGATGGCTTCGGCTGCGGTTTCTTGCAGGTCCGTGCTCTTACGCTTCAGGATGTCGACGCCTTCTTCTGCTTTGTCCTTGATCAGACGGCGGGTTTCTTCGCCCGACTGCGGCGCGAACAGTACTCCAACGGCAACGCCCAGCCCGAGTCCCAGGAAAAAATATCCGAGCTTGTTGTCTTCTTCCACGATTACATCCCCTTCGCGTGCATATCTTCTTGCCATGGTGAACTCCCTTTGCTCCCCCAGAATAACTCACTTCGCGCGGGGAGGAGGTCGAAGTGGTCCCATTCGATAGATCCGGGAGTTAAGGAACTGTTTCTATTTCAACAGGGCGGCGCGGAACCCAACAGTTTGGTTTGGCGATGAAGACGATTTGGCCGTGTTGGTTGTAGGCGGTGCAGGTGAGGCTGACGATGCCGAAGTTCGGTTTGGACTTGGAGGGGGTGATTTTGGTGACTTCGGTGACGACTCGCAGAGTATCGTTGGGGCGGACCGGGAGGGGCCAGGCGAGATTGTCGACGCCCATACCGAGCATCGGCGTGTTGCCCAGGAACTTGGCCTCCGCGTTGAGTTTCATCACCAGCGCGGCCGTGTGCCATCCGCTGGCGATGAGTCCTTTGAATGGCCCGCGTTCGGCGGCCTCGTGATCGATGTGCATCGGCTGGGGATCGAAGCGGCGCGCGAAGTTGAGGAGTTCGTCTTCTTCCACGGTGATGGTCGGCGATTCGAATTTGTCACCGACTGAGAGGTCTTCGAGAAAGCGGTCCATTAGAGCTTTAGAAGTGCGCGCAGGCGTTTGGCTTGGGCGCGGCTGACGGGGATCTCGGTTTGCTTCTTATCGTCCATGCGGAGCTGGAAGCTGGATTTGAACCACGGGATCACTTCGCGGATGCGGTTGACGTTGACCAGGAAAGAGCGATGGACGCGCCAGAAAACGTCGGGGTCCAGGTTCGATTGCAGTTCTTCGATGGTGCGGTAGTTGGATTGGCCTTCGAGCTGTGAAGCCACCACAGTGATCAAGCCGTCGTCGATGGTGGCGTAGACCACGTCCTGCGCGTCGACGACAAAGTTTCGTTGACCGTTGCGGACGAGAAGTTTGGTGCGCTGCAGGGCGGGCTTGGGCATTGTCGCCGTTTCCGCGATGGCGGCGCGAGTTCTTTCGGCGATAATCTTGCGCGCCCGTTCGATGGTTGCTTCGAGGCGCTCTGCTTCGATGGGCTTCAGCAGGTAATCCAACGCTTCCAGGCGAAACGCCTCCACCGCATATTGGTCGAAGGCTGTCGCCATCACGATGTGGGGCAGGGGAATGTCTTTCTCTTTCAGCGCTCGGATCACGCCCATGCCGTCGAGTCCGGGCATTTGCACGTCGAGGAAAACCAAGTCCGGTTCCAGATCTTCGATCAGTTTCACGGCCTCAATGCCGTTGGTGGCCGTTGCCACCACTTCGATGTCGGGGAATTGTTGGAGTTGGAAGGCGAGTTCGTCGCTGGCGAGTTTCTCGTCATCGACCAATATCGCCGAAATGGCAGCGGCAGCCGCCGGCGCAGTCGCGCGATTCTGCATGAAATGTTAGTATAACGTAGATACCGTAACGTAACCTTCGCGCCCGACCGCGCGAAATCCACCGAAGGAGTCCCCAGTTGGCCCAGGATAATGTCCAGATTGCGCCTGCCACAGGAAAGCTAGGCGTGTTGATCCCCGGACTTGGTGCAGTGAGCACCACGTTCATCGCGGGTGTCGAAGCAGTGAAGCGCGGATTGGCGCTGCCTGTTGGTTCGCTCACCCAGCTCTCTACCATCAGGCTTGGCAAGCGTACTGATAATCGCTCGCCGATGATCAAAGATTTTGTGCCGTTGGCCAAACTCGAAGATCTGGTTTTTGGCGGATGGGATATTTTTGAAGACACTGCCTTTGAGTCCGCCACGAACGCGGGTGTTCTTGAGAAGGACCTTCTGGAGAAGGTCAAGGAACCACTGACCGCGATCAAGCCGATGAAGGCTGTGTTCGATCAGGAATACGTCAAACGCATCAACGGCCCGAACGTGAAGAAGGCCGCCAACAATATGGAAAAGGCGCAGATGTTGATCGAAGACATCGAGCGCTTCCGCAAAGAGAACAACTGCGCACGCCTGGTGATGGTGTGGTGCGGATCGACTGAAGTGTTCCACGTTCCTGCGCCGTGCCATCAGACATTGGCGGCGTTTGAGGCGGGCTTGTTGAACAACGATCCCGAGATCGCGCCGAGCCAAATCTACGCCTACGCCGCGCTGATGTGCGGAGTGCCGTACGCGAACGGTGCGCCGAACTTGACGACGGATACTCCCGCGTTGCTGGACCTGGCGCGTGATCGCAATCTGCCTGTCTGCGGCAAGGACTTCAAGACCGGTCAGACGTTCATGAAGACGCTGATCGCGCCGGGCCTCAAGGCTCGTATGCTGGGGATCGCGGGTTGGTATTCAACCAACATCCTGGGCAATCGCGACGGTGAAGTGCTGGAAGATCCGGGTTCCTTCAAATCCAAGGAAGAGACCAAGCTCAGCGTGCTGGATCAGATCCTGCAACCGAAGCTGTATCCCGATCTCTATAGCGACCTGCACCACGTGGTTCGCATCAACTACTACAAGCCGCGTGGCGATCAGAAGGAAGGCTGGGACAACATCGATATCTTCGGTTGGCTCGGCTACCCGATGCAGATCAAGGTCAACTTCCTGTGCCGCGATTCGATCCTGGCTGCGCCGATCGTGCTCGATCTCGCGCTGCTGATGGATCTGGCACAACGCACCGGGATGCGCGGCATCCAGGAATGGCTGTCGTTCTACTTCAAGGCTCCGATGCACGCGTCGGGTCTGTATCCGGAACACGACATCTTCATCCAGTTGATGAAGCTAAAGAACACCCTGCGTTGGATGCGTGGTGAGGATTTGATCACGCACCTGGGTCTGGAATATTACGACTAAAGCAGGATCATCGATAGTGGAGTGTCTTGTTATCGGCGGCACGGGTTTCATCGGCCGTACTTTGGTCGCTGAGCTTTTGAAGGCCGGTCACGCGGTGACGCTGCTACATCGGCGGCCGAGTCACGACTTGGGCCGCAAAGTAAAAAACATTCAGGCGGACCGCAACGACGGTAGTTCGATGCGGTCCGCACTTACTGGCAAGAAGTTCGATGTTGTTTTCGACAACGTCTATGACTGGGAACGCGGGACCACGGCGGGCCATGTTGAGTCTACGGCTCGTGCAGTCGCGGGCGATCATCTACAGCGCTATATTTTCATGTCGAGCGTCGCCGCGTATGGCGATGGCTTGAATCATCCGGAGAGTGATGCGCTGGCTCCTGACGATGCGCCGGATCTGTACGTGCGCAACAAGGCGATGAGTGAGCGGGCGTTGTTTCGCTTGCATCAGCGCATTGGATTGCCTGTGGTGACGCTGCGGCCTCCGTTTGTGTACGGTCCAGGGCAGGGGAATACGTTTTATCGCGAGGCGTTCTTCTGGGATCGTTTGAAGGCGGGACGTCCGATTATCGTTCCGGGTGACGGTCGGCGGTTGATGCAGTTCGTTTACGTCAAGGACCTGGTAAAAGCGGCGCTGAAGTCGATGGAGACGCCGACGGCTGTGGGACACGCGTTCAATATTGCGAATGCGCGTCCGATTACGCAGACCGAGGCTGTCGAGGCCTTCGCTGCCGTGTGCCGGAAGAAGGTGCAGGCGGTGCGGATTCCTCGGGAGTTTATTCAGCGCTCCGGTGGGCACCCCCTCGGACCCAAACTGTATTTCGGGCAACACTTCGATATGCCGCCGATCACGCAGGTGACGGTGAAGGCGCAGCGCATCTTGAAGGTGAAGATGACGGATTACGCTACGGGGTTGAAGGAGACCTATAAGTGGTATCTACGCCACAAGGACTTTCCGGTGCCGGATTATTCGTTTGAGGATAAGCTGCTCGCGAAGGCGCTGAAGAGCTAGGTGGGGCAGCCTCCCAGGCTGCGGCGGACACACTGTCCGCCTTCCCCATCGCAGAACGAGCGGCCTGCGAGGCCGCCGCAGGCAGGGTGCTTGGCCCGCATGCTAACGCATGGCCGCTCAGTGCAAGGGTGGATGTGGCCGCGCGGGACTATTTGCCTGTCGAGGCGCAGGTCTGGCCGGTCGACAGGATCGCTGTGTGGTGGTACCGAAGAAACGACCAGAAGGGAAATGCCGTCGCTTTCCTAACGATGGGTTCGTATTCTTCCTTCAAGCGTTCTTTTGTTACCTCGTTGGAACGGACTGTGTGACCGGTTGTCTTCTGCCTGATCGCTTTCCCGTCCCTGATGAGGAAATAACGTTCCTCGATCACGTCATCGGGGAAGCTCACGATTTTTCTTTTGAGAGCCTGAATATTTCCATTTTTGTCGAGAGTGTATTCGTCCTCTACGCTCCAATCGCCAGACTCAGAGCCTACTCGAAAGACTACGAGCTTGGAAAGACGATTGTTGAGATACGTCGCCGTCCCCTCAAGATCGGGCCGCGTCTGTTTCACCTTGGCTTTATGGTCAGATTCGCTGGTGTAGCCACACCATTGCTGGTTTGAATCGTCTCGCTGAAAGTAGATTGCGGTACCTGCATTCTGACTCCGTCCGAGTTGGCTGCAAAGGCCGAACACGAACAGCCGCCCCAAGAAAATGCGCGATTGGAGTCGCATAGCTGGTCTTACTGCAGCGCGTAGACGTAGACGCCATGCGCGGGCGGGGGAGCGTCGCCGGTTTTGGCTCCTCGGCCGCCACCGCCGCCACCGCTGGCTGCGACGATCGCCACATATTGCTTGCCGTCCTTGCCTTGGTAGGTCATCGGCATGGCGGTGGCGACGTAGGGCAGTTCCACCTGCCACACTAGCTTGCCGGTCTTCGATTCATAGGCGCGGAACAGCTTGTCGGACGTGCCGCCGCTGATGAAGAAGAGGCCGCCGGCTGTGGCGATGCCTCCGGCGCTGTTGCTGGAGCCGGTGTTCTGCTTCTCTGGGGGCAAGCCGGGGGTGATGCCGAGCGGGACTTCCCAGGCGAACTTGCCGGTGGCTGCGTTAACGGCGACCAGGCGTCCCCAGGGCGGGCGGAAGCAGGGGAGCGCGCCGATCGACCGGCCTTCCTTGTCGCGGACTTGGGCGGAGAAATTTGAACCCGAGGGAGCGGTGCGGATGTACTCGACATTCTGCATGTCGGTCGGGCCCTTCCATTTCGGATTCTTGATCAGCCAACCGATGAAGGGCGCGTCCTTGGTGTTGGTGAAGATGTAGCCGAGGTTCGGATCGATGGCGGTGCCGCCCCAGTTGGCTCCGCCGGTGGTGCCGGGGAAGATGATCGCGGGGCGAGCGTTGTCGCCCTCTTCGTGATAGGTGAAGGACGTGTAGGGGCCGTCGTTATAATAGTTGACCTTGTTCCAAAGTTCGAGGCATGCTGCGGCGTGTTCGGGCGTGGTGTCTTCCGGGCGAACGATGTCGTCCTTGGTCATGCGGTCGCGAGCGATGGGCGGAGGCAGCGTGGGAATAGGCTGCGTGGGGTAGCTGACTTCCTTCGGCACCAGCGATTTGGTGACCGGGACTTCCGGGATGTCGTAAATCGGCTTGCCGGTGACGCGATTCAAAATGTACATATACGCGGACTTGCCGACTTGCACCAGCGCGGGGATGGTCTTACCGTCCTTCTTGATGTCGATCAGGGTTGGGGACGGCGGAAGATTGTAGTCCCACAGTTCGTGATGCACGAGCTGGTAATACCACTTGAGCTTGCCGGTCTTCATGTCGACTGCGACGAGGGAGTTGCCGAAGAGATTGGCACCAGGACGATCGCCGCCGTAATAGTTCGCGCCGGGTCCGCTGACAGGGAGATAGACGAGTCCGTTGGCTTCGTCGACAGTCAGCGAGAAGGCCCATACATTGTTGCCAGTGCGGTTTTTCTCGGAGTCTTTGAGTGGCCAGGTTTCGTGGCCGACCTCGCCTTCGCGCGGGAAGGTGTGGAAGGACCACAGCTCCTTGCCGGTGACGGCATCGTAGGCGTGCTGCACGGGGATCTGGCCGCCGCGCTCATCGAGCTGCGGGCCGATGTGGGGCATGCCGGGTCCGTAGAAATTCGTTCCGAGGAACACTAGGTTGCCCGCGATGGTGGGCACGCCGGCGTAGGTGACTTCCAACGGCACGACGCCTTCCTTGCCGAAGCCGGGGTCGATCTTGCCGGTCTTGGCGTTCAGGCCGATCATCTTTTTCAAGCTGGTGAAGATGACGCGCGGAGGATTGTTTTTGTCGCCGGGCCAATAGGCGACGCCGCGGAAGCTCGCGAGGCCTTCGGAGAGTTCATAGCTCCAGAGTTCTTTGCCGGTCTCTGGTTCGAGAGCGACCACACGATCGCCAGCAGGCGTGTACATGATGCCGTTCACGACGATGGGCGTTACTTCCTGGTAGAGTTCGGAACCGCTGGGACCGTTGATGGTCGGCTTGCCCTCGCGGTTGAATCTATAAGACCAAGCGGCCTTCATTTTTCCGGCGTTCTGAGGAGTGATTTGCTTCAGCGCGGAGAATTTCGTTCCCTTCAGATCATGCGCCCACATGGGCCAATCCCCTGCGGGATCGCGGCGAGCCTGCGGCATCAGGTTAGGGATCAAAAAGCAAGCGAAAACGGCAACGGCAAGTCGGGCGCGCATCGAATGAGTCTCCTCCGATAAAGTATAGAGGTCCACGTGACTCGCCGCTATCTGCCTATTGCCGTATTTCTCTCCGCTGTTCTCAGTGGGTATTTGTATTGGTGGTGGCTTGTGTCTAGCGATGAAATTGCGTTGCGCAGGATCGTGCGCGTGGCGGTGAGCAAGAGCGGCCGATGGATCGCGGCGGGAACGCCAACGGGTTGGATCGGGATCATCGATCAGACGCATCCGGACGTTCCACAGCGCTTTCGCGGAGGATTCGGGGACTTGCGGGATCTACGCTTTAGCAAGGATGAGGCGTGGCTGATGATACAAAACAATGCGTGGGCCAAACATCCGGTGCAGTCGCTTGGCTCTCTGGAGCCGCTGGGCGCGGAGGACGAACAGGGTGATCCGCAGCCCGAGGTGCTGTGGATGAGTCCGGTGGAGCGGACGAGCAACTCGGCGGCGGGGCCGAATGATATTGCGGTCTCGGGGAGCTACGACGGGGCGATCTATGTTTATGACACCCGCTCCCGCAAGCTGCTGCGTCGGCTTACGTTTCGCTAGGGCTACAATCGACAGATGGCCAAGACCCAATCCGCAGGGGAATTTTCGCAATGGTTGCGCGGCGCAGCCGCAATCCTGGGTTCGGAGAAGGGTGAGGCGGACGTTCCGTGCGGCAGCTGCACCACCTGTTGTCGCGCGTCGATGTTTATACACATTGAACCTGAGGAGACGCAGACGATCGCTCGGATTCCTCGCAAGCTGTTATTTGCGGCTCCCGGATTTCCGACGGGTCATGTGCTGATGGGATACAACGAGCAGGGGCACTGTCCGATGTTCGTCGAGGGCAAGTGCTCGATTTACGAGGATCGCCCGCAGACGTGCCGGAGCTACGATTGCCGGATCTACGCGGCTACGGGGGTGACGGCGGATCACGAGGAGATCGCGGAGCGCGTCAAGCAGTGGCGATTCCGGTATGGGAGCGATGAGGCTCGCGAGGAAAGGGCGACGCTGAAACGGGCCGCCGCTTTCCTGCGGGAAAATCGTGATCTGTTTCCGTACGGCAGTTTACCAAGCAATCCGGCCCCGCTTGCTGCGCTCGCGGTGCAGGTTTACAAGCTGTTCGCCGACGCCAAGCGGTCGGACGCCGAGATCGCCGAGGCCGTGCTGAGCGAACTAGTCGTTGCTGCTGAAGATTGAGCCGATGGCTCCTAAGCCGCGCGTTTCTTCGCCGCCGAACGCGTGCGGAGCGAGTTCCATGCGCATCTTGGCGAGCGTCATGCTTTGTATGATCACGCGGCCGGGACCGCGCAGAGTGGCGAGGAACAAGCCTTCACCGCCGAAGATTGCAGTGCGAATGCCGCCGGCCATTTGAATGTCGTAGTCGACGGTTTCGTCGAACGCGACGACGGAGCCGGTGTCCACCTGCAAGACTTCGCCCGGGGGCAAGTTGAACTCAATGAAGTCGCCGCCGCCGTGGATGAATACGGTTCCGGGTCCGGTGAGTTTTTCGAGGATGAAGCCTTCGCCGCCGAAGAAGCCTGCGCCCAACTTGCGGACGAAGGCGATGTTCAGTTGCGCGGTGGCTTGCGCGACCAGGAAGCTGTCGCGTTGGACGAGTACGCTCTGCCCGTGCGCGAGTTCGAAGGCTTGGATGCGGCCAGGGTAGCTGCCTGCGAAGCCGACTTCGCCTGTGCTCGACGAACGGAAATAGGTCAGGAAGAGCGACTCGCCCATCATCTTACGCTTGACGGCGCCCAACAATTTTTCGCCCAGCGATTGGCCACTCATGCGCGTCTCCCAGGAGACTTGCGGCTGCTTGTAAACCATCTTGCCGGCTTCGGCGAAGAGTTCCTGGCCGGGCTTCAGCTTGATGCGGATGACTTGCAGGTTATCGCCCTCGATCTTGTACTCGAGAGGTTCCATGCTTGAAGGAGGCGTGTAGGATACCGCTTGCGCTGGTGCCCCTCCTCCCATTGGAGTTCCGCAACGAGTGCAGAACTTTGCTGTGTCGGCAGTCTGATTCCCACAATTGGTGCAATACGCCATGACTCTCCTATTTCAAATCAAAGGTGTCGCCGCGCGAAGGCATCACGGCTTCGATTCCAAATTCCTGGTGAATACGATTGGACAACGCTGCGCCTTGGCCGGGGTCGCCGTGGACGAGGAAGACCTTTTTGAGGCCGGGTGTCAGCGGGCGCATCCATTCGATGAGTTCGCCTTGATCTGCGTGTCCGCTCAACTCGTCGAGCACGGCGACTTCCGCGCGCAGTGGGTGTGGCTCGCCGAAGATGGGCACCTCCGCGCGGCGTTCCACAATTTTGCGTCCGAGCGTGTTCTCGGCCTGATAGCCGGTGATCAGGACAGTGTTACGCGGGTCGTGGATATTGTTCCGCAAGTGGTGCAGGATGCGGCCGGCCTCGCACATGCCGGATGCGGCTAGCACAATGAAGGGTCCGTGCAGATCGTTGAGAGCCTTTGAAGCGGCCGCATCGCGGACGTAGGTCAGGCGGTTGAAGCCGAACGGATCGGTGTTGTCGGTCAGGAATTTGCGCGCCTCTTCGTCGTAGCATTCTGGATGTTTGCGAAAGACTTCGGTGGCGTTGATCGCGAGCGGGCTATCGACGTAGACGGGAATCGAGGGGATGCGTTTCTCATCCATCAATTGGTGCAGCAACATCACTAATTGCTGGGTGCGGCCGACGGCGAAGGCCGGGACGATCACGCGTCCACCGCGGCGTGCGGTTCGATTCACGACATCAGCAAGCTTGTCCGATGCGTCTGTGAGAGCCTGATGGAAGCGATCGCCGTAGGTGCTCTCCATGATCAGGTAGTCGACCGGCGGCGGCGATTGCGGGTCGTGCAGGATGGGCAGGCCTTTTCGACCGACGTCGCCGGAGAAGCATAGACGCAGGCCGTCGGCCTCCATCACGATCGAGGAGGAGCCAAGCATGTGGCCAGCTTCAAAACTCCTGTATTTGACGCCCGGCGCGATCTCGTGATCAACGTTGAGGGGAGCGCTCTTGAATAGCGTGAAGGTTTTTTCGGCATCCACCATGCTGTAGAGCGGCGCGCACTCCTGATCGTCGCGGCCGATTTTCCTGCGATATTCGCGGCGGCGATTGCAGAATTCGGCGTCTTTCTCCTGGATGAAAGCGGAGTCTGCCAGCATCGCGAGGCACAGATCGATGGTCGCGGGGGTTGTGTATATCGGGCCGGAGAAGCCGTTGCGCACGAACGTTGGCAGGTTGCCGCTGTGGTCGATGTGCGCATGAGAGAGGATCACGGCGTCGATGCTCGAAACCGGAAACGGGAAGTTTCGATTGCGCTCCGCCGCCTCCGCGCGACGGCCCTGATAGAGGCCAACGTCAAACAGAAAGCGTTTGCCTGCAGCCTCCACATGATGCATAGATCCAGTTACTGTCTTCGCGGCACCCCAGAAAGTGAGTTTCATTGGACTACAATCACTATACGATGCGAGCTTCGCTCTTGTTCCTACTGATTGCGGCCACGGCATTTGGTCAGAAGAAACCCGTCACCCTGCAGCCATTGGAATTGACGGGTGCGCCGCCGGCCGCTGCTCCTAATCCTGCGGCGTGGGCTCCGGATGGAGAACGATTTCTGGTCGTGCAAGGTCAGCGCATGCTGATTTACGCGGCGGCGTCGCAGACATCGAAAGAGTTGGTTGATCTGAGCAAGCTTCCGACGGCCAAGGTGGACATAGAGACCTCGCCGCAGCCTTTTGAATGGCAGAATCGGCGGGTTTCGGAGCGACCGGTGCAGTGGACGGGGAACAAGATCCTGTACGCCCGGGGCGGAGAGTTATTTTTGATCGACGCGAACACTGGTTCGTGGACGCACTTGCCGATGTCGTCGGTGCGCGATCCGAAGTTGTCGCCGGATGGTCAAAAAATCGCGTTCCTTCAGGATTGGGACCTCTATACGTTCGATATCGCTTCCAGCAAGAAACAACGCCTGACGAGCAACGGCAGTTACACGCTGCGCAATGGAGCGCCGGATTGGGTTTATCCCGAAGAACTGGATCTCGGGACGGCCTACTGGTGGTCGCCGGATTCGAGGTCGATTGCGTATCTGAGGTTCGATACGAGTGGCGAAGGGCTGTATCCGCACGCGGATCTGCGGCGCGAGCGCGCGTTGGCGGAGCCGCAGCGTTATCCGCAGGCGGGCGAGCGCAATCCGGATGTGCGGTTGGGTGTGGTCGCGGCGAAGGGTGGGTCGACGAAGTGGTTCGATGTGGGCAACACAGTCTGGGAAACGTTGATTGCGCGCGTGACGTGGGCGCCCGATTCGAAGAGGCTTTTTGTCACGCGGACTAATCGAGTGCAGAGCCGCCTGGAACTACTGGCCTTTGATGTTGAATCGCGCAAGTCGTCGAAGGTCTTTGAGGAGTCCGATCTCTACTGGGTGAACGTACTCGATGAGCCGAGCTTTGTGAAAGACGGGAAGCAGTTTTTGTGGCTCAGTGAGCGGGATGGGTTCAGCCACATCTATTTGTTCGCGTCGGACGGAACGCTCGTTCGACAGCTTACTCAGGGGCCGTGGACGGTTACCTCCATTGATGCGGTGGATGAAGCAGCGGGCACGGTCTATTTCACGTCCAGCGAGGCGAGTCCGCTCGAACGGCACGCGTATTCGATTGGGCTGGATGGCCAGAACAAGAAGTTGCTGACTCCCGGTGCGGGAACGCATTCGGTCAATGCTGGGCCGGGTGGGGAGTACTTTATCGAGACATCGTCTTCGACCACGGCACCTCCACGCGTCGCGCTGCGCTCGGGTGCCGGGCGTGAGCTCGCGGTGTATCGTGACGCGGACCGGCGGGCGCTGGAACAGTATGAAATTCTGCCGACGGAACTGTCCAGTTTTCGCGGTCCCGACGGGACGCTGCTGTACACGCGGTTGATTCGGCCCGCAGGCTTCGATCCGGCGAAGAAGTATCCGGCGGTGATCCAGGTGTACGGCGGGCCGGGTGCGCAGGGGCCTCGCAATGCTTGGTACGGTGCGGACTTCGATCAGGTGCTGGCGCACGCGGGGTTCGTGGTGTGGCAGGTGGATAACCGGGGCTCGGCTGGTCGGGGACATGCGTTTGAGATTCCGCTGTTCCGAAACATGGGTCCGGTGGAGCTTGTGGATCAGGTTGCGGGAGTGAAGCAGTTGGTCTCGATGGGGTTCGTCGATCCGGCGCGCGTCGGCATTCGGGGTTGGAGCTACGGGGGATTCATGACGTTGAACGCGTTGCTCAACGCGCCAGAGACATTCCGTGCGGGGGCGGCGGGCGCTCCTGTGACAGACTGGCGCAATTACGACACGATCTACACGGAACGCTACATGGGACTACCGGAGGCGAACGCCGAGGGCTACAAGAATACGGCGCTGCCGCAGCGCGCGGCGAACCTCAAGGGCAGCCTGATGATCCTGCACAACTTTGAAGATGACAACGTGTTGTTTCAGAATTCGCTGCAAATGATCGATGCGCTAGAGCGGGCAGGGAAGCAGTTTGAGCTGGTTCTCTACACGCAGAAGACGCACGGTGTCTCCGGACCCGAGGCTCGCCACGTGGATGCGGCGATGCTCGGGTTTTTTCAACGGGCGCTGCAGTAACTACTCGATCGTGATCGCGTAGTCGGTCCAGCAGAATTCGTCCAGGCTGGGAGGTAGGATCACTACGGGATTGCCGCCGCCGGCGGGGTTCGCCGATTGATACTTAGGATCGAGGATCTTGGCGATTTCGTCGCGCACGTCTTCGAGGTGAAGGCGCGTGGCCCGATCCGAAGCGCGTAGCGACGCGGTCTTGGCTGAGGCGGCGATCGATTGCAACTCGCCGCGCAACATCGGACGCTGATCGTCGGTCGCGCGTTGCGGACCGTTGAGGCGTGTCGCGACCAGTTCCAGGAAGGTGCGCTGCAGGTTGCGGCGGTAGGCATCGATCTTCACGATCGGCTGGGCGAGTTCTCCGAAAATGCCCTGGCGAACGTCGGCCAGGAATTCGGTGGGGGTGTA
Organism: Bryobacteraceae bacterium; assembly: GCA_039926185.1. Lineage (GTDB taxonomy): Bacteria > Acidobacteriota > Terriglobia > Bryobacterales > Bryobacteraceae > Palsa-187. Next base: position 217,714 of record JBDSXJ010000034.1, read on the forward strand.
GGCGGCTGCTCCGTCAACTGCCTCCTGTTCCACCAAGCGAGAGAAGCGTGGCGCCTGCATCACGCTGGTCAGAACGCGCAGCTGAGCGGCCCGGATGCGCGCCAGAACACCGGCGGGCTCCATGCGACGCAGCAATTCGGGCTTGATGAACATGGCCGGAGTTTGGAATGCGTTCTCATTCAGGAACTTCACTGCGGCTTTTTGGCGAGCCTTGGGAACGGAGGTGAAACGCACACCCGCTTGGCCGCCGTGTTTGTCTTGCGAATCCGAACCTCCGATGATCGCGGTGACGTGGTTCAATTCGGTGGACCACTGGCCGAGCGCTCGTCCGTAAACCTGTTCTAAGTCCGACCAGTCTTCGCCGTCATGCGTGGTTGCGACCAGCAGGTTATCCATCGCGCGGGAAAGATTCTTCAATCCGAGACCGGTGGAGTACACGGCGTCGCTGTCGCCGACGGCTTCGGTATTCTCGCCGGGATCGGCTCCGTCAGAACCAGCGGTGGAGAAACGCAGCCACGGCGTCGTGTCCTGCTCGCGAGCCCAGCTGTCGAGCGTCTTGGTCTCTTCGTCCGACGATTTCGCGGTCGGGATGGGCGCATAGCCCCAGTGGATCGAGAACTTGTCATAAGGTCCGATGCCGGGGACCAACAACTTCGTGTCGATCTTGTCTTCGGGCTGGACCAGATAGTCGAAGCGCGCGTAGTCCATGATGGTGGGAGCGAAGCCCATGGTCTTCAGCCACTCGGGATCGCGGAGCTTCTCTGCCGGATAGTTCGCGCTCGCTTTCATGTTGTGCTGCAAGCCGAGCGTGTGGCCGACTTCGTGCGCGGCTACGAATTGGATCAACTCTCCCATGAGGTCGTCAGGCAGCGGGAGCTTCGCGGCGCGCGGGTCGAGCGGACCCACTTGCAGGAAATACCAATCGCGGACCAGATTCATGACGTTGTGATAGAACTGAATGTCCGCGTCGAGGATCTCCCCGGTGCGCGGGTCGGAGATGTGCGGTCCGCTGGCGTTTTCCGTGGTGGAGGGCAGCCATCGGATGACGGAATAGCGCGCATCTTCGGCGCTCCAGTTCGGGTCTTCTTCGGCGGTCGGGGCTTCCTTGGCTAGGATTGCGTTCTTGAATCCGGCGACTTCAAAAGCGGACTGCCAGCTTTCGATGCCCTTCTTGATGTACGGAATCCAGGACTTTGGAGTCGCGGGGTCGACGTAGTAGACGATCGGCTTCACCGGTTCGGAAACGGCGGCGGTTGGGTCTTTCTTTTCGAGTCTCCAGCGGGCGATGAAGGTGCGGCGTTCGGCGCGATGATCGGGGCGGCTGAAGTCGATATTCGAGTTTGAGAAATACCCGACGCGCGAATCGGCTAGGCGAGCCATCATCGGCTGCTCAGGAAGTTTCACCATGCTGAAGTGCATGGTCACGGTGCCCGAGCCGGGCTGCATGGCCTGCTGGGCCGCGCCACCGCGTCCACCTGCGCCGGTGTCCACAGGGTTCGTGTAGGTTTGCGTGGCTTCGGCTTCGATGTTGGTGGGGAAGGCGGTGATTTTGTCGATGAAGGTGCGCTGGTTGTCCATGCCCCTGCCGCGTACGGTGTTGCGACCGCTCATTTCCGGAACGTCGGTGGTGAATAGTCGGCTCACTTCGATGACCGGCGCTTCGTCCTTGCCGAAGGCTTCGATGTTGAAGGCCATCAGGATGGCTGGCGTGTTGGCGTTCTGGACGGCTTTCGCGATTTCGGACTTGGGGTCCGCCACGATATCGTAGTTAATGTTGCGCAGGAACACGCGGTTCTCGCGGCGCTCCCAGCGGACCACCAGGGCGTCCACCACGCGACCGCCGTATCCGGCTCCGATGGTATTGCGCGCGATTTGGCCTTCGAGGAGGAAGTCCTTGCCGAGTTCGGCGACCGGAATCTCGTAGTAGTAGCAGGTGCTGATGTGGTGCACCTTGAATACGCCCTCCTGTGTTTTGACGTCGGAGCGGATGACGACGTCGTAAGCGCGTGGGGTGGCCGAGGTGCAGGCTGGGGTCGCGGGTGCGCCACCGCCACGTCCGTTACCGCCAGGAGCGGGCTTGGCAGGCTCTGCCGCCGGTGCAGGTGCCGAGGGCGTGGGCGTCTCCGGGGCCGGAGCGGGAGTCGGTTCGTCTTGCGCGTGCACTGCGGGAATCAGCAGGAGTGCGGCTGCCAGCAACAAGTGTTTCACTTAGAAAACCTCCAAGAAATTCGCAGTCACCGACGTGGGTACGTTATGATCGGCCATTTTAGCAACTTGTTACAGTGAATACATGCGCCCCCGGATTTCCGCCCTGTGCCTTACAGCGTTGTTGCTGAGCGGCCAGACCCGCACCGTTACCGATGCTGAGGTCCAGAGGGTCCATCGGGCGGCCTTGCTGATCGATACACACAACGATGTTCCGTGGCGGGTGGTCGATGGTTTCGATATTGGATCGAAGTCCGGCGAGTGGCACACTGATTTGACGCGGCTGAAGGCCGGAGGTTTGGGTGCGGTCTTTTTTGTCGCGTATGTCTCAGGCGATTACGTTGAAGGAAACCGGTCGGCGCACCGGACGCTGCAACTGATTGACGCTATCCGGCGCGACATTATTGGCAAATATCCCAACGATTTTGCGTTTGCGACGAGCGCTGGTCAGATTGAGGATGCGCGTAAGACGGGGAAGATCGCGGCCTTGATCGGCATCGAAGGCGGGCATGCGATCGAGGACGATCTGGGGCTGCTGCGGCAGTATTACAACCTGGGCGCGCGGTACATGACGCTGACCCACACCAATACAAATAGTTGGGCGGATTCTTCGGGCGATGCGACGAAAGTGGGCGTGAAGCACCACGACGGGCTCACCGATTTAGGCAAGCAGGTGGTGCGGGAGATGAACCGGCTCGGGATGATGGTGGATATTTCCCACACCTCGGACGCGACGTTCGCAGACGCGCTGGCAGTGAGCACTGCTCCGATTATTGCTTCGCATTCGTCATGCCGGGCGCTGGCGAATCATCCTCGCAACCTGACGGACGCGATGATTGTGGCGCTGGCGAAAAAGGGCGGCGTGGTGCAGATCAACTTCAACTGCGGCTTCCTTTCCGAGAAGTTCCGAGCGGCGCAGGCAGCGGAGGAGCCGCGGCTGGAGGCTCGCTTCAAACAGGTGACGGCGGGGAAAAAGTTGAGCGAGGTTGAAATAGACGGCACCTATCAGCGTCTTCGTTTGGAGATGAATCTGACTCGCGCCACTCTTTCTGATGTAGTGGATCACATTGACCATGTGCGCAAGATTGCCGGGATTGACGCGATTGGGATCGGCAGTGACTTCAATGGCGTTACCTGCACTCCGCAGGGCTTGGACGATGTCTCCAAGTTCCCGAACCTCACCCGCGCGCTGCTGGAGCGAGGGTATTCCGAAGCCGACATCCGTAAAATCTATGGCGGGAATTTGCTGCGCGTGATGCGCGCGGTGGAAACGGCTGCGGGGAAATAGGATGAAGAAGCTTCTCGTGATGACGCTGGCGGTTTTTGCGCTTACCGCGTGCAAGAGGACGACACCGGGCGCGTTGGTCGATCCGGCTTTGAGCGGTTTGGTCCCTGGCGATACAACGATGCTGGTCGGTATCCGGGTCGAAGATCTCCTGAAGACGCCGCTCTACAAGAAGTACGTCGCGGACCGCCCCATTCCGCAGTTGGAAACGTTCTCCAAGCAATTCGGGATTGACCCGCGTAAGGATCTTTGGGAGGTGCTGTTCATCTCCAATGGCAAAGAAAACGTCGTTCTCGGGCGAGGACGGTTCCCCAGTGAACCGGAAAAGCGCCTGGAGATCGAGCTGAAAGGTGCCCCGCGTAGCGTCTATCACGGCTACACGTTGATCGGCGATGAGGATGCTGCGGTTGTGATCCTTGGGGAAAGCCTTGCTGTGGCAGGTCCGGTTGCGGGACTGAAGCGAATTATCGATACGCGGAACAAAAGTAATGGTCCGCCCGCTGTTCTGGCTGCCCGCATGAAAGAGATTCCGGTGACGGCGGGATTCTGGTCCGTCTATGCGGGAACGCCGATTTCATTGCCTCCCAACACCCCGGCAAACATGAACAACATGGTGAAGATCCTGAATTCGATTCAATCCGGCGCGTTCTATCTGGATCTGCACACCAATGTCTCCGGTAAGGCCACGGGAATTACGGCATCGGACGCGGGCGCAAAAGAGCTGCACGATTCCCTGCGGGGATTGCTGGGTCTGGGCCGATTGATGGGTGCCAAGGACGACGTGAAGATGCAAAGACTGTTCGATGGGCTGCGCATCACCCTGGATGGCCGCAATGTGAACCTCTACATTGAAGAGCAGGAAGACGCGATTACGACTTTGATGGACCTTGTGAATCGAGGAATTGGGCAGGGCCGTCCAGCTGGCCCCGCCCGTGTACAACCGTTGAAGTAGTTCTTGAAATTGCAGGCGGAAGATACTACTTCACTGCAGGCAGGGTGCTCGGCGTGCCATCGGTCGCTGCGCCCAGGCAATGCGGATGGCCGAAGCCGCCCGCGCTCTTGCCGGTGCCGCCGTTCGGGTTGTCGGTGATGTCGAACACCATGTTGTCGGGACGCTGCGTGTCGCCCGAGACGCCCTGAACGGTGAGCACGTTGTCGAGACCGAGCGTGTTACGCACGCGCCAGCCGATGCGATGGTCACGGCAAGACGTGTCGCCGCTGACACCGAGGCCACCGACTACTTTGCGGCTCGCGTTGTAAAGGCCAAAGCCGCCGCCGAATACGTTGACTCCGCCGATCGCACGGCCGATCATCGGATCTGCCTTGGTGCCGAACTTCGCCGCGGGTCCTTTGTAAGCGACCGCTGTGTCCACCGGGTTGCTTTCCTGCAAGCCGTAGAGGCTTCCGCCGGGTTGGGTGGGGGCGTAGAGATTTGCGGTCGATAGCGCGAGGCCGTCGAGGCTGAAGGAATTGGCAGTATTCGCCTTCTGCGCAGAGATGACGCGGCTGCCGGGCCATTGTGCGCCACGGTCAAAGCCGGACATAGCAACGGCGCAAACGATGCCGTCGCGGTCTACGATGGTGCCCCACATGTGGAGTTTCAAGCCCGTGCCTTCGGCCGCGACGGCCTGGTCCAGAGCGGGTTTCAATTTATCAAAGCCTGGTAGATCTTTGCATTCCGCCCACATCGTGGCAGGCGTGAGCGCGGTGAGCGCGAGTAGCGTTGTCTTGGAAAACAAATTCATAAATCTCTCCTCTAAATTTGCTGCGTTCCTCTAGTATAGTGGGCAGTATGCGACTGGCGATTGCATTGCTGTTGGCGGTGAGCGCGTCGGCTCTGGATTTGCGTTACTGGATTGAACCGTGCACCCGTCCGGAGACCAAATGTCTGGCCCATGACCCGCAGATGGCGGAGTGGGCTTTGCAGGATTGGCAACGTTCGGCGGGCGGGGAACTCAAGCTGCAGCGGACCAACATCCGCATCCAAGCCAACATTCGCATCCACTGGGCGACACAAAACGAAGGCCTCTATGGGGAGGCGCGTCCGTTTGTTGAAGACGGCATGCGCGGTTCCGATGTCTATGTGTTGCCCGATCTCAGTGGCATGGGCCGCGAAATTTCGGCGGCCTCGCGCGTGGATGGTCTGCTGCGCGACACGATTGTCTACCTGACGTGTCTTCACGAAACCGGCCATGCACTGGGCTTGGCGCACACAATCGACTTTCCGGACATCATGTACACGTTCACGGCGGGGGGAGACATCCCGGAATACTTCGGGCGTTTTCGTCGTCGGTTGAAGTCGCGCGAGGATATCGCGAGAACCTCCGCGATCTCGCCGCAGGATCACGAGAGGCTGCTTACGATTTTGGTTCGGTATTAGGCTTCGGAATCGCGCCGCCCAGGTTCATCGAACCGCCGCCTTCGCTGACGTAGTTGCGATTCCATGCCGGGAGCTTGACGGTGACGTCGCCCTCGACAACGGCCATACAGGCGAGTCGGGAGTGAATCGTCAGATCGGCCGCCGTATCCAGGCGATCCATCTCGTCATCATCCGCTTCGGAGAGGTTCTTTCCCCCTGCGGTCACGATGACGTGGCAGGTGGTGCAGGCGCACTTGCCGCCACAGGCGTGTTCCACCGGAATTTTGAAGTGCATCGCGACGTCGAGAATGGACTCGGGTTTGCCGTGCTCGTCATAGGGCAGCTTGCCGTGTTCGAACTCGACCGTCTGCTCGCCTTCTACTCCGAAATTAATGAACGTAACCTTGGGCACGCTTCCTATTGTAGCTGGCATACTGAAAGATTCCATGTTTCATCTACTTGAAAAGCGAATTTCCGAGGCATTTGCCGCGCACGTCCCGGGCACCGTGCAAACGGAGCAACCGAAACAGACATCGTTTGGCGAGATCGCGGTGCCGTCCGCGTTTCAGTTGGCGCGGACGTTAAAGAAGCCGCCCAAGGTGATCGCCGCTGAGTTGGCGGAGGCTGTCGGCAAGATTGAGGGCGTTGCGTCGTTGGAGATCGCAGGTAACGGCTACATCAATGTGCGTCTGGATCGCGGTGCGTATGGCGTTGCAGCGCTGAAGCGGGAATCGTCGGGTACGGGTCGGTCGACAGACAAGATCATTGTCGAGCACACGAACATCAATCCGAACAAGGCTGCGCATATTGGACACCTGCGCAACGCGGTGCTTGGCGATACGTTTGTCCGCATGCTCCGAGCGACGGGGCAGCAGGTCGAAGCGCAGAACTATATTGACAATACTGGTGTCCAGGTTGCCGATGTTGTGGTCGGCTTTGAGCATCTGGAGAAGAAAACAGCCGCGCAGGTGAAGGCGCTGATCGACGATCCGGCTGTGCGGTTCGACTATCTCTGCTGGGACTTGTATGCGCGTACCTCGCAGTATTATGCGGAGCATCCGGAAGCGATCGAATGGCGTAAGGATACGCTGCACAAGATCGAGCATGGGGAAGGCGAAACCGCCGCGCTGGCGCACACTGTGGCCGACGCGATCGTGAAGGCGCATCTCACGACGATGTATCGCTTGAACATCGAGTACGATGTTCTGCCTCGGGAGAGTGAAATTCTCCATCTGCAATTCTGGGCGACCGCGTTCGAGCAGTTGAAGGAACGCAAGGCGATTTTCCTGGAGACCGAAGGCAAGAACAAAGGTTGCTGGGTGATGCCGTCGTCGGCATTCCGCGATGGTCCGGGTGGCGACGAACCCGACGACATAAATGAGAGCAAGGTCATCGTGCGGTCGAATGGCACGGTTACTTACGTCGGCAAGGACATCGCGTATCAGATGTGGAAGTTCGGACTGTTGGGCAAGGACTTTTTCTATCGCCTGTGGCACACGTATCCGGATGGGCACAAGGTTTGGGTGTCGACGACCGAGCCGCAGGACGGCGCTCCGAAGTTTGGCGGCGGTGTACGTGTGTACAACGTGATCGACTCGCGCCAGTCGTATTTGCAGGATGTCGTGGTCGCGGGGCTGAAGGCGCTTGGGTACAACCAGCAGGCTGAGGCGAGCGTTCACTTCTCTTACGAAATGGTCGCGCTATCTCCGCGCACCTGCATTGAGATGGGGATCGCGCTGTCGGACGAAGACAAGAAGCGCCCGTATGTGGAGGTCTCGGGCCGCAAGGGTCTTGGTGTCAAAGCGGACGACCTGATCGATACGCTGATTGCCAAGGCTCTGGACGAAGTGAGTTCGCGCAACGAAGATAAGTCCGACGATTCGAAGCGAAGCGTCGCCACGCGAATCGCCATCGGAGCATTGCGCTACTTCATGCTGAAGTACACGCGCAATTCGGTGATCGCGTTTGATTTCGGCGAGGCGCTCGCGTTCACCGGCGAGACCGGCGTCTACGTTCAATACGCGACGATCCGAACCCGTAAGATCCTGCGCAAATTCCTCGATGCCGGGCACACAATGCCGGACTTCGCCGCAGTGTTGACCGCTGACGCCATGGCGCGTCAATTGGCGGATGAAAACTGCTGGCAATATCTTCTCGATGCATCCAAAATGGAGGCGGCTATCGAACGCGCCGTCGCCAGTGGCGAACCGTCCCACGTTGCCCGGTACGCGTTCCAACTCGCGCAATCCTTCAGCGGCTTCTACGACAAATTCCAAGTCGTCACGGAGCCGGATGCCGAAAAGCGCGCGTTCCTGTTATGGCTAACCACCTACTTCAGTGAACAACTCGAGCGCACTCTCGGTGTACTCGGGATCGAAGTGCCCGAGTACATGTAAAATAGGAGAATCCATGCCAAGCCAGAATTCTTTTGGAGCTGCGGGCGAACTGCGCGCCGGTGGCCGTTCTTATAAGATTTTCCGTCTCTCTGCTCTTGAGAAATCGGGAGTGAATCTGTCGCGGATTCCGTTTTCCATTAAGATTCTGCTCGAAAACCTGTTGCGCGCGGAAGACGGCACCACGGTGAAGAAGAGCGACATCGAATACGTAGCCAAGTGGGATCCGAAAGCTACGGCGCAGGAGATCAATTTCCGCCCGGCCCGCGTCCTGCTGCAGGATTTCACGGGAGTTCCGTGCGTCGTCGATCTCGCTGCGATGCGTGACGCGCTGGCGAAGATGGGTGCGGATCCGAAAAAGGCCAACCCGCTCATTCCCGTCGACCTTGTCATTGACCACTCGGTGCAGGTGGACCACTTCGGCACTAAGGACGCCTTTCAACAGAACGCGCTGATCGAATTCCAGCGTAACCAGGAGCGCTATTCGTTCCTCCGCTGGGGCCAGTCCGCATTTCAGGATTTCCGCGCGGTTCCGCCTGATACGGGCATCGTACATCAGGTAAATCTCGAATACCTTGCGCCCGTCGTGTTCGTCGACAAGGAAGGCACCGCATATCCCGACACGGTTGTCGGCACCGACTCGCACACCACGATGATCAACGGCCTCGGCGTCGTTGGTTGGGGCGTGGGTGGCATTGAAGCGGAAGCCTGCATGCTCGGCCAGCCCGCGACGATGTTGTTGCCGCAAGTGGTCGGTTTCAAGATGACCGGCAAGTTGCCGGAAGGCGCTACTGCGACCGACTTGGTGTTGACCGCTACGCAAATGCTCCGCAAGAAGGGCGTTGTCGGCAAGTTTGTGGAGTTCTACGGCGAAGGCCTCGCGGCGCTGAGTCTCGCCGACCGCGCGACCATCGCGAACATGGCTCCCGAGTACGGCGCGACCATCGGTGTGTTCCCGATCGATGAAGCGACGCTTGACTACCTGCGCCTCAGCAATCGTCCCCCGGAATTGATTGAACTCGTCGAAGCGTACGCACGCGAGCAAGGACTCTTCCGCCTCGACGGTGCGCCGGAGCCTGTCTATAACGACACGCTCTCGCTCGACCTCGCGACTGTTGTTCCGTCGCTTGCAGGGCCGAAGCGCCCGCAGGATCGGATCAACCTTCCGGACGTGAAGAAGAATTTCCTCGAAGTGTTGGGCGCTCCGGTGAAGAAGTCTGGCGAAGTCTCCGACGGCAGCGTCGTGATCGCCGCGATCACCAGCTGCACCAATACTTCGAACCCCTCGGTGATGATTGCCGCCGGTTTGGTCGCGAAGAAAGCTGTTGCACTTGGCTTGAAGGTGAAGCCGTGGGTGAAGCCGAGCCTCGCTCCTGGTTCCAAGGTCGTCATGGACTATCTCACAGACGCCGGCCTCGTACCCGCGCTGGATGAACTCAAGTTCAACCTGGTCGGCTACGGCTGCACCACTTGCATCGGCAACAGCGGACCGCTGCCGGACGAAGTCGCTGCCGAAGTCAATGCAGGCAAGCTCACCGTCGCATCTGTGCTCTCCGGCAATCGCAACTTCGAAGGCCGCGTGAACCCGCTGGTGAAGGCGAACTATCTTGCCTCGCCGCCGTTGGTGGTCGCCTATGCGCTCGCAGGCAGCGTCGATATCGATCTCACCACCGAACCGCTGGGCCAGGGTACGGGCGGCAAAGATGTCTTCCTCAAAGACGTTTGGCCGACCACGCAAGAAGTGCAGGACGCGGTTAAGAAATCCGTCCGCAAAGAGATGTTTGCCAAGCAGTATGGCGAAGTTTTCAAGGGCGATGCCATGTGGGCGGCGATCAAGGTTCCCGCGGGCGATCGCTACGCGTGGGACGAATCGTCCACCTACATTAAGAAGGCTCCGTACTTCGACAACATGGTTGATCCGGCCACGCACGTGAAGGATTTCGCGGGTGTGCAGACGCTGGCCGTGCTCGGCGATTCTGTCACCACGGACCATATCTCTCCGGCTGGCAACATCGCGAAGGATGGTCCGGCTGCGAAGTACCTGATGTCGCTCGGCGTGAAGCCCAACGACTTCAATTCGTACGGCGCGCGCCGGGGCAACCACGAAGTGATGACGCGCGGAACGCTGGCGAATATTCGTCTGCGAAACCTGATGGCTCCTGGTACCGAAGGCGGCGTGACCAAGTACGTTCCGACGGGCGAGCAGATGAGCATCTACGATGCTTCCGTGAAGTATCAGGACGCCGGCGTGCCGCTGCTGATCATCGCAGGCAAGGAATACGGTACGGGTTCGTCGCGCGATTGGGCGGCGAAGGGCGTGCTGCTGCTGGGCGTGAAGGTCGTGATCGCGGAGAGCTTTGAGCGCATCCACCGGTCAAACCTGGTCGGTATGGGCGTGCTCCCGCTGCAATTCATTGAGGGTCAGAACCGCGAATCGCTCGGTCTGACGGGATTCGAGATCTACACTTTCGAGGGTGTGAAATCCGCCGTCGAGACGAGTGGCAAGACTCGCGTGAAGGTCACCGCGACGCAGGATGGGCAGACCAAGAGCTTTGAAGTTCTGGCTCGCGTCGATACTCCGGTGGAAGCGGATTACTACCGCAATGGCGGGATTCTGCCGTTCGTGCTGAAGCAACTCGCACGGGCGTAATTCTACTTTCCTAACATCGAATGCCCGGTTCGCGCCGGGCATTTGTATTTCTAGTTCTCCGTCGGGACCTTCTTAATTTCGTCGATGTTGATCACCTCCAGCGGCGTCTTCGCTTTTTTCAGTTCGAGCCCTGACTTCTCAAGTGCGCTCAGGAATGAAGCGTTCGACATCGACTGCAATTGGGCGAGTAGCTCCGGTGGGTAGGCAACGCCGCGGGCTGCGGCCGCCCGCGCCATCATGATGCTGTAATCTTCCTGTGTCAGGTCGAAGGTAAAGTCGTAGAATCCTTGTTTGTCTGTTCGGTTCAAAGCCGGCGATCCGAGAAAGGCCCCCAACTGATTCGCGAGCATCTCCATGCTCATACCCTTGCCTTCGAGCTTGTTGTCACTGAAGGTGAAGATCGCGCCGCGCGCTAGTGCCAAGGCGACACCATTGGTCGGCCTCGGAATCACGCCCGTTACGTTGGAGTCCGGACTTCTGGGTTCCACCTCTTTGAGGGTGAAAGGACGCTTGCCTGGACCCAGCAAGAACACCTCAAATTCCTTCTGTGACTTGTGGACCTTCAATCCGAAACGCTCCTCCAGCAGGGACTGCAGCATTGCCGGAACGTCTGCGATAGTCGCACCCTGCGGCAAGGTCGCGCTGATATCGTACCGCTCCGTCCTAAGCCAATCCGGCCCCACGATCTGGTACGCCTTCACCCCATAGGCCCGTACGATGAAATCCTGCATGTTCAGGTAGGTCAGGCGCACTTGGGAAGGATCGAGCTGCGTTGCCGCAGGCGTCTGCGCACCGTTTCCTTGATTCGGAGCGGCTTGCCGAATAGACGCCACTTCAAAAGACATGCGCTTGGAAGTTTGCCCGAAAACCAGCGGCGAGAGGAACAGGAACAGAGCGAGTTTCATGGTTGCTACAGTCTATCCCAAACGAAAATGCCTTTGTGAGGCCCGTTTTACCGCCCGCGCCCGCCGATCTCTCCCAAAATCCGATCCAGCGATGCCTCTTCAACCGGCCTTGCCAGTAGGAATCCGCCGCTTTGCTCGAGGCTCGTCGCGAGCTCCTGGTTGTATCCGTCGCTGATCAACACGAACGTGCCCACCGACGCTTTCACGCGATCGAGGAATTCGCTCCATCCGCCGCGGCCTGCACGGGCGGTCCAGAACACCGCGTCGAACCGCAATCTCGGCGCGACGTCCACGGCTTCCTCGCCGGCGACCGGCACTACGCGATGGCCGCGTGAGCTGAGCAGCTTCAGCAACGGTCTGCTCGCTCCCGGTTCGTGATCGACCAGCATCAACGTCAGCGGTCTTACATCCTGGGCTACTTCGGTCGCTCGCGGAGCATCCATTACCCGACCCACGGACGGAAGGAGGACCTCGTAGGCGAACACGCCCGGCCGACGATGGACCTTGATCTCTCCACCGTGCGTTTGCGCGATGCCGCTACACACATCGAGGCTCAGCGCGCCGTCCTGCATTTCTGCTTCACCCGATTCCGGCTCCATGCCTGCGGGCAAGGAGTAGCCGATTTCGACGCGCACATTGCCTGAGGCTTCGTTCGTCTTTAGGAAGACTTCTCGTGTCGTTGAATTGCTTGCACGGCGTTCTACGTCCATCAATAACGTGAGGAACACCTGCTCCAGTTGCCCCTCGGCACCTAAGACACTCACCGAACCCGCGTCGAACTTACGCTGCCCCTGTAGGCCCAACTCTTGCCACGCGGGTTCGCGAAACTCTGCCAGTTTGCGCAGCATCGCCCCCAAATCCAGATGCCGGGGAGCGCTGTTGGCTTCGCCGGTGAACGAACTCAAGCGGCTCAGAATCTCTTTCGCGCGCTTCGATTCGCCAAGCACGCGCTCCAGGCCAGCTTCCACCGAAGGAATATCGTCGCGGCGTTTTAATATTGCTGAAATATCCGCCGACATTTTGGAAATCGAATCAATGGGAGACCGCAATTCGCCCGCAATGCCGGCAATCATGTGGCCCGCTGCGGCTAGTTTCTCGCCGCGGAATAACTGCTCACGAAGTGCCTTTTGCTCCTGTAGTTTCAGCGCCGAAGCCACCTGATTTGCCAGGTGCTGGGCCGCCGCCTGATCCTCTAAGGCAAACGCGCCAGCGCGGTCGGTGCGGTCGATTTGCATCACGCCCAGCGCTTCTTCGTGCGATACTAAGGGCAGTAGTAGCACCGAACGGGGCAGCGTCTCCGAGACGTTCTTTACCAGTGAATTATTGCGTGTATCGGGCACCATCAGAAGCGTCCGATTGCGAAAACACGTGGTCACGGCGTCGGTCAAGGCCTCCGCGGCGGGTGACCCGTTTGTGGCGACTCGATTCAGTTTCTGGGTGTCCCGCTGAATTAGGTACAAATGTGCGGTGGCGGACTCCATCAATTGGGGCAGGGCATCCGCTAGCTTTTCTGCGATTCCGGAGGGTGTGGACGCAGCAATGACCTCTTCGCTGAGTGCATATAATGCCCGCGTCGCTTGGCGCTGTTGATTCAGCCTCTGCGTCCGCAGCCACCACATGACCAGGAAGTATATTCCTCCGCAGAACACTCCCCAGAAAACCGGTGATTGCATGTGACCGGATCATAACATGGAGAATTCTCACATTTTGCTGTCGTAAGGGTAATTTGAAACTCTTGGCGCTGGAGTCCTATGGGCAAATCTCGGTAGAATTACTCAAGACATGGCCGCAGGCGTTCGAAGGTACGTAGTATCAGGTAAGGTGCAGGGCGTAGGGTATCGATATTTCACGCTCCGGGTTGCGCGGGAATTGAAGCTGACGGGATGGGTTCGAAACCTGGCCGACGGCAATGTGGAGGTGCTGGCCTCCGGCCCTGCGGCGCGGCTCAAGCGATTTGATGCCGAGTTGCGCATTGGTCCGCCTCGCGCCGAAGTGCGAACGATGCAGATAGAAGAAGCCCCGGCCGATGCTAAACTTGAGGGGTTTCACATTCGTTAAACCCCGACGCTAAAACCCAAAAATGGACCAACTCAAAAGCCTCATTCGCGAGGTGCCCGACTATCCCAAGCCCGGCATTCTCTTTTACGACATCACCACGCTGCTGAAAGATGCGGGTGGACTGAAGCAAGTTCTGGACAGCATGCGCGCCAGCGTCGCGGGCGTCAAGATCGACAAGGTTGTCGGCATCGAAGCGCGCGGTTTCATCTTTGCGCCGGCGCTGGCATACGCGCTCGGCACGGGCTTTGTGCCCATCCGCAAGCCCAAAAAGCTGCCGTCCGTGACCGAGCGGATGGAATACGAACTTGAGTACGGCACCGACATCATTGAGATCCACAAGGACGCGATCGAGCCGGGTGAAAACATTCTTATCGTCGACGACGTGCTCGCGACGGGTGGTACTGCAGCCGCGGCGGCGAAGCTGATTGAGAAACTCGGCGGTAAGGTCGCGGCTTTGAGCTTCGTGATTGAGCTCGATTTCCTGGACGGGCGGAAGAAGTTGCCGGGGCATCGGGTCGAATCGCTGGTTCACTACTAGGATGCAGCGCTTGCCCGCTTCCTTACGGTCGCGGCTCAGTGCCGGCAAAGAGCCGCGACCGTGAGGGAGCGGATAGACGCATGATTCACCAAGTCAAACTCCGTTCTCTCGCCAAAATCAACCTGGACCTGCGCGTCCTCAACAAGCGCCCTGACGGCTTCCACGAGCTTCGCACCGTCTTCCAGACCATCTCCCTGGCGGATACCCTCGAAATCGCCTACGAGCCTGCCCGCCGCACTGAACTCACCATCGACGACGCCCTCGCCATCCCCGACAACCTAGTCCTCCGAGCAGCCCGCGCCACCCTCGACCAACTCAAGCTCCACGCGAAAATCCGCTTCAAACTGACCAAATCTATTCCCATGGGCGGCGGCCTGGGTGGCGGGTCGTCTAATGCGGCTTCGGTCCTGCTCGCACTGCCCGTCCTGGCTGGAAAGCCGATCGACCTCGACACGCTCTCCGAAATCGGCACCCAACTGGGAAGCGACGTGCCCTTTTTCCTCACTGGAGGCACCGCCCTGGGCCTGGGGCGGGGTACCGAGCTTTACCCGCTCCCCGACATCGCGGCTGACCCGCTCATGATCGTTTGCCCCCCCGTCCATTCCTCCACCGTCGCTGCCTACGCTGCGCTGAAGAGGGAATTGACTGGAGCGCCTTCGTCAACTAGAATGAATAGTTTCCGTGCGTTCGTCCGTGTGCTGGGCGAGGTGCGCTCTGCGGGGCCAGCTTGCCCGTTGAGCGAGAACGATTTCGAGGCGGTAGTTTGCCTTCAGCACCCACAACTCAAGGCCTTACCGGGTAAGTTGTCGAAACTAGGAGCGGTTCATGCCAGCATGACCGGCAGCGGATCGGCGTTTTTTGCGGTGTTTGCCTCGCGAACAGAGCGGGACCGGGCGCTGCAGGCATGGCGGCAGGGGCGGGGAAATTACCCGGCGTTTGCGGCCGAAACCGTCAGCCAGAAGCGTTATCAGGCGTTATGGCGTAGACAGTTGAAAGTTGCGGGGGATGCAACATGGCCGCCCCAGAGCTAGTACGCGTCAAGAAGATTTTTAGCGAAGACCTAAAGCAGATGCGGTTTAACCACTTCAAAGTGTTCTCCGGCAATGCGAACCCGGCCCTGGCCGGTGAGATTTGCTATGAACTCGGATGCCCGTTGGCATCGGCCAACGTCAAGCAGTTTGCCGACGGCGAAGTACATCTCCACATCCAGGAAAACGTGCGCGGAGCCGATGTTTTCGTGGTCCAGCCCACTTGTACGCCCGTGGACCGGAACATCATGGAATTGCTGCTGATGATGGACGCCCTCAAGCGAGCCTCAGCAGAACGCATCACCGCAGTGCTACCCTATTATGGGTATGCGCGCCAGGACCGTAAGGACCGGCCGCGTATGCCGATTTCAGCCCGGCTTGTGGCGAGCCTGATTGAACGTGCGGGTGCCGATCGCGTTTTGGCGCTCGACCTGCACGCAGCCCAGATCCAAGGGTTTTTCGATGGACCGGTGGACCATTTGTTCGCCTTGCCGGTCATGATCGATTACTTCAGCGAGATGGGCGGAGATAGTGTCACGGTGGTGTCGCCTGACGCTGGTGGTGTGGAACGCGCGCGGGCATTTGCCAAGCGCCTGGGCTCACCGCTCGCGATTATCGACAAGCGCCGTACGGAAGTGAACGTGGCAGAAGTGATGCATATTATCGGTGACGTGGCCGGGCAGGACTGCCTGATCGTGGACGATTTGATCGACACGGCGGGAACCCTGGTCAAGGCCTGCGAAGCGCTGCTTAAGCAGGGCGCTCGAACCGTGCGCGCCTGTGCAACTCACGCCGTTCTCTCCGGACCCGCCGTTGAACGCATCGAAGCCTCCGACATTAAAGAAGTCATCGTTACCAATTCCATCCCGCTCAGCGGTCCGGCCGACAATTGCGCCCGCATTAAGCAACTGTCCGTGGCCCCGCTGCTCGCCAAAGCGATCCGCTCCATTCACGAAGACGGATCGGTCAGCACACTTTTTGTATAAGGAAATCCCATGAGAAAAGACATCACAATCGTCGCCGAACCCCGCAGCACTCGCGGCAAGAACGAAGCCCGCCGTCTGCGCGTGGCAGGCTCCATGCCGTCGGTGGTTTACGGCGCGGGCGGCGTAGCTGTCGCCGTGGCCGTCAGCCCCAAGGAAATCACCAAGATCCTGAAGAGCAAGTCGGGCCACAACACGATCTTCAATCTGGACATCAAGGGCGTCGAGAACACCCCGGTCATGGTCATCGACTGGTTGCTCGATCCGATCAAGGACAACATCCTGCACGCCGACTTGCAGCGCGTGGATCTCACCAAGCGCATCAGCGTCGCCGTTCCCGTGCACACGCACGGCGATCCGAAGGGCGTGAAGATCCAGGGCGGATTGCACGAAGTTATCACCCGCGAAATCGAAATCGAGTGCCTGCCGGACGACATTCCGGAAGAGTTCATCGTGGACGTCACCGAGTTGATGCTCGGTCAGGCGATCCGCGCCTCTGACATCCCGCTCGCCGGTTCCATGACGTTGATGAGCCCCGCCGACGCGGTGATCTCCCACGTAATCGCGCTGCGTGCCGAAGCCGCCGCTCCTGCGGACGCCGCCGCTAAGGCTGAGCCCGAAGTTGTGAAGAAGGGCAAGAAGGAAGATGCTGCCGCTCCTGCCGCCGACGCCAAGAAGGGCGACGCTGCCAAGAAGCCGGACGCGAAGAAGAAATAACCGCCGGGTATGGCCGCGGAATTTCTGGTGGTCGGTTTGGGGAATCCTGGCGAGGAGTATCGCTTCACGCCGCATAACATGGGGTTCCTCGTCATCGACCAGTTGGCCGAATCGAATTCGATTCGGGTGACCCGAAAAGAGAATACGTCGCTGGTTGGTTTGGGGAAGGTGAAGGGCAAAGATGTCGCCCTGGCCCAACCCCAGACCTACATGAATCTGAGTGGATCAGCGGTGAAGGGTTTGCTGGATCGGTATGAATTAAAGCCGAGCCAGTTAGTAGTTGTGTACGACGAGCTTGCTCTACCGTGGGGCCAGTTGCGGATCCGGAAGAATGGATCTTCAGCCGGTCACAATGGAATCAAGAGTCTGATCGGTAGTCTTGGGTCAGACGAATTTTTTCGGTTGCGCATCGGAATTCATCCCGAGCAAGGCCGGGGAGATGCAGCAAAGTTTGTGCTCGCGCCTTTCAAGCGAGCGCAAATGAAAGAAGTGGAAGACTTGGTGATCCGCTCTGCGGCCGCCGTGGAATCCATAATTGCCGAAGGCGCCGAAAAGGCCATGGCGACTTATAATCGCCGCGCTGAAGGCTTAAAAAACGAGGAAGAATGAGAATTTACGAGGAACTGTTCATCGTTAAACCCGATGCGGTCACTGAAGAAGTGGACGCATTCATCGTCCAGGTGAAAGAAATTATCACCTCGGCAGGCGGCACGATTGAAAAAGAAGAGAAGTGGGGAACCCGCAAGCTGGCCTACCGCGTACAGAAGTTCGCGGAAGGCATCTACATCTTGCTGCAGTTTTCGGCTGAGCCGTCCACCATCTTTGAACTGGAACGCCGTTTGCGCGTGCAGGATATGGTGATCAAGTTCATCACCGTGCGCATCGACGAGAAGATGAAGAAGATCGAGAAGCGCCGTAAGCATCGCGAGAAGCGCGCTGCCAAGCGTCCTCCACCGGCCGCCCCGCCTCCGGCGATGCCGCACATGCCGTCTGAGCCCGCTGCCGTTGCTCCTGGAGCCCCGGCGCATCCGATGCCCGCTGCTCCCGTACCGGCTGCTCCTGAAGAAGCCGTTGCACCCGCGGCCAACGTTCCTGCAAGCCCTGAAGGAGGAGAATAGTCATGGCCGAACAAAGAGGCGGTAGACCCATCAGCGCTTCCCAGCGCCCCACCGGCGGAGACAAAGCCTTCGGTGGTAAGAAACAGTTCTTCCGGCGTAAAAAGATGTGCCGGTTCTGCGTCGACAAAATCGACGACATCAACTACAAAGACGTGCGCTTGCTTTCCAGCTTCATCAGCGAACGCGGCAAGATCACGCCTCGTCGTATTTCGGGCGTTTGCGCCCCGCACCAACGCCGCCTGGCGGAATCCATCAAGCAGGCGCGAAACATCGCGCTGATGCCGTTCAGTTCGGGGGTCTAGAGGTTAAGTCATGGAAATCATCCTCAGAGAAGAAATCGAAAAGTTGGGCAGCGTCGGCGCCGTAGTTAAGGTCGCCAATGGCTACGCCCGCAACTTCCTGCTGCCGCAAGGCAAAGCAGTCGTGGCCACCGAATCCAACAAGAAGATCGTGGAGCAGCAGCGCCAAGCGCATCTGCGCCGCGAAGCCAAAGTCGTCGGCGACGCTCAGGAACTGGGCAAGCTGATGGCGGCGGTCACCGTCACCATTCATCAGCGCGCTGGTGAAGAAGACGTTCTGTTCGGATCCGTTACCGCGCAGGATATCGCCAACGCCCTCGAGAAGCAGGGTTATCATATCGACCGCAAGAAGGTCCATCTGGACGAACCCATCAAGAAGCTGGGTGAGTACAAGGTGGCCGTCCGCCTGCACCGCGAAGTCTCCATCGACATCCCGGTTCACGTGCTCCAAGAAGCCGAGTAGTTCACATTGCCGGTCTACGATCCTAGCCGCTTCATCGAGGTTCCCACCAGGGAATTACTCGATGCAGCGGCTTCCGGCTTTATAGGCGTCGATCGCCGCATAGTCCAGTCTTTACTGGATCGCGGGCCGTCGGCTGCCGCGGATGTTATCGCGTTCGCAAAAGAAGAAAATGAAGCCCATCGCATCGACATCGACCAGGTGGTGGTGGACCTCCTGCGGCACTGGAATGCTCCCGGTGCTCTGGACGTTTATATCAACATCATCCGGCGCAATCCCGAAGATGTTGACGACGAGTTGATCCAGGCTCTGCTGCCGTTCAAGCAGGAAGCCGTCGAGCCGTTGCTCGCACTCTACGAAGAATTGGGTGAGGAGCAGGGTTCGGATATCGCGTTCCTTCTCGCCGGACTGCGTGTTCGCAATCCGCGCGTGCTCACCCTGCTGACCGAACG
Source organism: Bryobacteraceae bacterium (assembly GCA_039926185.1). Lineage (GTDB taxonomy): Bacteria > Acidobacteriota > Terriglobia > Bryobacterales > Bryobacteraceae > Palsa-187. The sequence continues at coordinate 237,164 of JBDSXJ010000034.1, forward strand.
CCTCGAATACGACGCTGGTGACGGAGCCTTCTGCCTCGGTCTGTACGGCGATGCCGCGGCGCGTCCTGCGCTCGAAAAGATGCTGGCGGAGATTCCCGCCGAAGAAACCGAACTGCGCCGCGAGTTCCAGTTCGCCATCGATCAGCTCGACGCGCCGGAGCCTGAATATCAGCCCGAGGAACGCGACGTCCTCAAGGAATACCCCAAGACCGACATCCCCGCGCTCGACCTGATGACGGACGACGAGCGCATTGAGATGCTCACTTCGCCCGACGCGGATACGCGCGCAGCAGCGGCGCATACGTACTTCAATAACGAGTTGTCGCCCGCAGCGAAGGCCGCACTGCTGAAGATGGCCGAAGAAGACTCTGATCCGAAGGCGCGCGGTCGCGCGTGGGCATCCCTCGCCGACACCACCGAAGACGAAGCCATTCGCGACAAGATGGTCGCCGTCCTCACCGACACATCGCGCGACGTGCAGGAACGGGGCGGGGCAGCCATCGGACTCTATGGCGTCGCCGACCAGCCCAGTCCCGAAAAAGCCATCGAGGCGCTGTATCACGAAGGCGGCAAGGCTCGCGTTAAGGCGCTCGAAGCCATGTGGCGTTCGTTATGGAAGCCGTTCGCCAAGTTCTTCCCCGATCACCTGGGCGACACGGATCCCGCCATCGTTCGCCAAGCTCTGCGCGGAGCCGGTTATTTCCAGCTGACCCGACAAGCCGAAAAGATCGCGAGTTACTTTGATCGCGATGAGCCGTTTGACGACCTCCGCGAAGACGCTCTGTTCGCCTACGCGCTCACCATGCCCGGCGATACCACGCGCGGTCGTGTGCGTGGCATGCTGCGCAAGATCGACGAGATCGCGCAGCTCGATTCCGAAGAAACCGAACTCGTGATGTTCGCGCTCGATGAGCGTCTCCGCCTCGCCGGCCTGCAGCCTGTGTTTGAAGAAGGCGCAGCGGAAGAGGACGAAGCGCCTGCGCCGCCGCCTCCTACTCCGAAGGCCGGACGCAACGACCCCTGTCCGTGTGGTAGTGGTAAGAAGTACAAGAAGTGCCACGGCGCTTAAAACCATGCCGCAAACTTGCCACCATCTGGTCCGGCTTTTGGGTCCCGTAGCGCACGCACTTTTGCGTGCCGCGTCGAGACTCATCTCGACGCTTGTTGGAGGTATCGAGACGAGTCTCGATACAGCACGCACGAGTGCGTGCGCCACGAGCTAGCCCATATGCCTAGCCCGCCGCCATCTCGGCCCGCTCTGCTCAGACAGTTGGGCTTGGTGAGCGCGACCGCCCTCGTCGTGTCCAACATGATCGGCACCGGCATCTTCACCGGCACCGGATTCCTCGCCGCTCAACTCGGCTCGACCGACCTCATCCTTTGGATATACGCCATCGGCGGCATCAGCGCCTTCCTCGGCGCGATGTGTTACGCCGAGCTCGGCATCAATTTCCCCAGCTCGGGCGGCGAGTACGTTTACCTGACCAAAGCTTTCGGCCCCGTGTGGGGCTTCATGACAGGCTGGGCCTCGTTCTTCGCCGGCTTCTCGGCGCCCATCGCCGCGGCAGCTCTGGCTTTCTCTGCCTACTTAGCGCACTTCTTCCCGTCGCTCCAAGGAGTCGGCGGACAGTTGGTCGCCTGTCTTTTGGTCGCCGTGTTCACTGCTCTCAACATCTTCGGCGTGCAGCGAACCGCAACCGTGCAGAACTTCCTCACGGGGATCAAGGTCATCGTGCTGGTCGCCTTTATCGTGCTCGGCTTCACGATCGGCAACGGCAACGCCGCAAACTTTTCTCTCACCGCCACCCGCGACGTCGCAACACCCCTCGCAGAGCAGTTCGCTATCAGCCTTGTATGGGTCTACGTCGCCTATAGTGGCTGGAACGCCGCGACTTACGTGGCCGAAGAATTGCACCGCCCATCAAAAACACTGCCCTGGGCGCTGGGTATTGGCACTGTATTAGTCACCGCGCTTTACCTCGTCTTGAATTTAGTCTTCGTCTACGCCGCGCCGCTCGAAGAGATGAAGAACGTAGAGGCCGTCGGATCCTTCGCAGCCTCGCATCTGTTCGGACCCGTCGGCTCCGGCATCTTCGCCGGACTCATGGCCCTCTCGCTGATGTCGACCGTCAACGCCATGGTCACCATCGGCCCGCGCGTTTACTTCGCGATGGCGCGCAATGGAGCCTTCCCCGCCATCGCAGCCAAAGTCCACCCGAAGTTCCATACGCCCGTAGCCGCCATCCTCGCTCAAGCCGTCTGCACCATGCTGATGACGCTCACCCCGTTCCCGCAACTGGTGCTCTACATCGGCATGACCCTAAACATCTTCACCGTAATGAGCGTGCTGTCCATCTTCTTCTTCCGCAAACGCGCAGGCTGGCAGAAACTCCCCGCCGTGAGCTTTCTGTATCCAGCCTTTCCGGTACTCTTCTCCGTGGTTGGCATCTGGCTCACCTACCAGGGCATCGTATTGCGACCCTGGATCGCCCTCGCGACGTTCCTGACGCTCCTCACCGGAGCTGCCGTTTACCACTTCAAGCTCCGCAAAGCTACCCCGGAAGCCCCCGCCATCGAAACGTATTGAGCGATTGTGACGCACGGACTCGTGCGTGCTGTGTCGAGACTTTCTCGACACCTTCAAGAGTCGTCGGCAAAGTGCCGACGCGGCACGCACGAGTGCGTACGCTACATTTACACTAAATGACTCCACGATGTACGCTCCCCACGCGTCATTCCCTTCCATGAGGACCGCCCTCGTCCTACTCGCGTCCGTTTGCGCCTTCGCGCAGGCGCCCCGGACTGCCCGTATGGAAGGCCAGGTCCTCGCCGACGCCAACGGACTCCCGCTCCGCCGCGTCCAAGTCATCCTAACTCCGCTCGAAGCCGGAAAGCCGGCCATCGGCACCCAAACCGACGACCGAGGCAAGTTCCTCCTTCGCGACATCGAACCCGGCGGCTACCAACTCTCCGCCCAACGCGACGGCTATCTAACCTCGATCACCTTCCGCCGAGGCTCCGCCCGCATGCCCCCGCGCTTCACCCTCTCTCGCGGCGAAACCATCACCGACCTCACCTTCCGCCTGCGACCCTGGGCCGTCGTCTCCGGGAAGATCCGTTTTGAAGATGGCGAGCCAGCGGTCAACGTCCCTGTCGATCTCTACCGCCAGTATCACGTCCGAGGCCGCCGAGGCTTCACCCGCGTTGGCGGCGGCGTGACCAACGATCGCGGCGACTATCGCGTCCACGGCCTGTCCCCTGGAGCTTACTTCGTCGCCGTCAATTTTCAAGGCGACCAAACTGGCCCCGGCGTGGTCGATCAGCCGCGCATCGACATCAACGGTCGCGAGGTTCCGGTCCCCTCCTACACCACGACCTTCTTCCCCAACACCATGAAGCTCAGCGAAGCGAGCCCCATTCGCCTGCGCGAAGCCGACGACCTGACTGGCATCGACATCTACTTGCGCCCCGTCGAACGCGTGAAGCTCGCGGGCCGCATCACAGATGGCATCGCTGGCGGCACGCTCACTGCGGCCTCCATAACGATGGAGCGCCTCGATTCCGGCAACACCGGCACTCTCCCTGTGCCGATCAATCTCACCTTTGACCGTGAGGAGCGCTTCCACATCGACAACGTCGCTCCCGGTACCTATCAGCTCTGGGTGAACGCGACCGCGGAAAACACAAACTTGTTGGGTCGCTCATCGCTGCTGGTGACGAACGACAATATTGAAGATCTCGAACTCGTCGTCGTCCCCGCGCGCCCCTGGCAGGGGCACGTGAGCGCCGCCAGCGGCTCGATTTTGCCGCGAAGTTTCGATCCGCGCATCGTGCTCGAACCACGCAGCGAACGCGGAGCCGTAGTCGTCCCCCAACCGAAGAACAACCTGTTCGACGTCTCCATGGCCCCGTTTGAAACCTACGACGTCTTCATCAACAACCTTCCCGAGAACCTCTACATCTCCGAAGTCCGGGCCGGCGGCGTCGACGTGCGAGCCGCAGGCCTCAGCTCCAGCATGGCCTCCAACATCCCGTTCGAAATTGTCCTCGACTCCCGAGGCGGCAACATCGCCGGGGCAGTCACTGGCACCGGGACAACGTTCAACGAACAGCCCTGGTCCGGCTCCACCGTCGCGTTGATCCCCGACCCTCCGCGTGACCGCCTGCAAGCTTACCGCGAGACCTTCGCCGACCAGTACGGCGAGTTCCACCTCAACGGCATTGCCCCCGGTCGCTATATTCTCACTGCCTGGTTCGATGAACCCACCTGCGACATTTACGACGAGGACGCCCTTGACCCCTGCCGCGCCACTGGAATGACCGTGAACGTTACCCAAAACAGCAAACAGGAAATCGTTCTGAAGGTGAAGTCTCTCCCCTCACGCTAAAGCCTTCGGCGAACGCAAATGCGGTAAAACAGTAGAGCGCCAAAGTTCACGCGAAAGAGGTTAAAAGAGATGAGCCGTTCCCCTGTCACCGGTATCCTGATCGTCGCCGCGTTTGCCGTGACCTTATTCAGCTGTGGAGGAAGTGCACCCAGCAGCAACTCCGCGAATGGCTCCATCACGGGCGTCGTTCAGAGCGAAAAGGGTCCCGAAGCGGGTGTGTGGGTCATCGCCGAAACCGATCAACTCCCCACCGGTTTCATCAAGATTGTTGTCACCGACGATCAGGGCCGCTTTGCTCTTCCCGAACTCCCGGACACCACCTACAAGGTCTGGGTCCGAGGTTACGGCCTCCTCGATTCCACCAAGACGCAGATGAAGCCCACTACAGACAGCGTCACGCTCAAGGTCGATACGGCCAAGACAGCCGCTGAAGCCGCCCAAGTCTACCCCGGCGACTATTGGCTGTCGCTGATGAAACCTCCGGCCCCTTCTAATTTCCCCGGCACCGGAGCCAGTGGGAACGGTTTCACGCCATTGATGCAGACGCAGAACCATTGGATCAACGCGATCAAATCGGATTGCAACTTCTGCCATCAGCTGGGCAACAAACTCACGCGCACCCTCGATGATGTCTACGCCGGCAAGCCCGACATCAAGAACTCCCACGATGCTTGGGAATGGCGGCTGGGAACAGGCGTCCGCGGTTCCAGTATGTACTCCTCTTTAGTCCGGCAAGGAAACGCTTCGCTCAACACCTTCGCCGATTGGACAGATCGCATTGCTGCCGGTGAGGTGCCGCCCGCGCCTCCGCGTCCGCAAGGCATCGAACGCAACGTTGTCCTCACCCTGTGGGACGTGGGCGACGACCACTCCTTCATGCATGACCAGATCTCCACGGACAAGAATCACCCCACGGTGAACGCATTCGGTCCCAACTATGCCGTCAGCGCCGGCCATGGCCAACTCGTCGTACTCGACCAGCAGAAAAATACCGCCACCTCTCTCGACATCCCAACGCGCCAGGCACGCGAAACCATCCCCTCGCGCTTTACCAAGCCCACTCGTCCATCGCTCCACTGGGGCGACGAATGGCTGTGGTCGAATCCGCCCTACAATCCGGCCGACCCCCACAACCCGATGATGGACAGCAAAGGCCGCGTTTGGATGACATCCTCGATTCGCTCCATCACGCCCGCCTGGTGTACGGACCCGGCCAACAAGTTCGCCAACTACATGCCGCTCGAAAAGAGCGGTCGGCAAGCGTCGTTCTACGAACCCAAGGACGGCAAGTTCACGCTCATCGAAACCTGCTTCGGCACGCACCATCTCCAGTTCGACAATGACCCGGATGAAACCGTCTACTTCAACGAACTCACCGGACCTATCGTCGGCTGGGTCGACAGTAAGGTTTACGACGAGACCAAGGATGAACAGAAGGCCGTCGGTTGGTGCCCGCAGGTTGTCGACACCAACGGCGACGGCAAAATCACCAAGCCTTGGAACGTCTCCCGCGTCCCAAGCAAGATCGCCATGATCTATCAGAATGCGACGTCCGTTGTCCCCGCGAATACGCCCATCGATCCCACCCGCGACACGTTGATAGACTACAACCTCTACGCGGTCATCCCCAGCCCCGTTGATGACAGCGTCTGGGGCGTCTCCGAAAGTTATCCCGGCTTCCTGGTTCGCTTGCAGCGAGGCGACAATCCGCCCGACACTTGCCGCACGCAAATCTTCAAGGTCCCCGAGCCGGGCTTCGACCCGCGGGGCGTCGACATCGCCACCGATGGCGTCGTGTGGACCGCCCTCGCCGCCAGCAGCCACATGGCTAGCTTCGACATCCGCAAGTGCAAAACCCTTGCCGCCAAGCAGCCCCTCGACGGCAACCAGTGTCCCGAAGGTTGGACTCTGCACCAGACCAACGGCCCGAAATTCAAAGGCACCAACGTTCCCGCCGAGTTCCACTACTACAACTGGGTCGACCAGCAAAACGTCTCGGGCTTAGGAGCGAATACGCCTTGGGCCACAGGATCGAATTCTGACTCGCTGCTCGCGTTGAACCCCGCGACCGACACCTGGACCACCCTGCGCGTCCCCTATCCGCTGGGCTTCTACTCCCGCGGTCTCGACGGCCGCATCGACGACCCCAACACAGGTTGGAAAGGCCGAGCGCTCTACTCCAACTACGGCACCCACTTCGTGTGGCAAATCGAAGGCGGGAAGGGAACTAAGGGCAAGGTAGTGAAGTTCCAGTTCCGTCCGGACCCGCTGGCGAAGTAAAACTTCTGCACGAATTCGGAAGGAGTCTCGTCAATCACGTAGGATGAGACTCTTGCTCTTCGCCGCTTTCACAGTGGCTGCGTCGGCGCAGCCCGCTTTTGAAGTCGCGTCTATCCGCTTGGCTCCGTGCCCCTGCCGCGTGCTGCACAGTTTTCGCCCGTCCGGGGCCGCGGTCACATTTGAAGGCTATACGTGGATCGACCTAGTGACGGAAGCGTACAATCTCAAGGTCCATGAAGTAAGCGTCCCGGATGCGCTGGAGAAGGCCTTCAATTTCGATATTTTCTACAATATTCAGGCGAAGGCCGAAGGTGACGCCCCTCGCACTGTCGCCGAGTTCCGAGCCATGCTTCAATCGCTGCTCGCCGAACGCTTTCACCTGAAATTCCATCGCGAGACGAAAGAGATGCAGGTCTACGCCTTGGTCATCGCCAAAGACGGCATCCAGTTCAAGGAGAGCGACCCCGACGTCCCGCGCAAAGCGAACGTCACCGTGAACGGCCGCAATCAAAAGATGACTGCGACCCACATGACGATGGACACGCTCTCCACCAACCTCTACATCCGCCCCGTCGTCGACCGTACCGGTCTCAAAGGCGAGTACGACATCGTGCTCGAAGCCACCCCCGAGTTCCGCATCAACAACAACCCGCAGCCCGAAGACATCAGCATCTTCACTGCGATCCAGTCCTTAGGCCTCAAACTCGAGCCCACGCGAGCCTCCGTAGAAATCCTCGTTGTGGACTCCATCGAGAAGCCGTCCGAGAACTGAGTCGCGGCTCCTGATTATCGTGCTCCCAGTAGGACTAAGCGCCTCTTAGAGCTAAGGCCTTGAGGTCCCGCACTGACGCGACCGCGACGAAACCGTAGGTAGAGTTTCTACCCGTACGCGGTTACTACTCCTAGAGACATCCGAGCGCGTCAGGAGCATACTGCATGTGGAGGCCGAGATTATGCAATCCCGCATCATAGCCAGCATCGCAGGTGGTTTGTTCGGAGTCGTTCTCGATTCCTTCCTGTCCTCCTGGATCGACCTCAACCCACTCCGAACTCTGATGCTCTTCACCTTCATCGGGATGGCCTTGGGTTGGGTACTCAGTTTGCTCATCGATGTCTTTGCCGACTCCGCCGCATCCGATACTGAGTAGCGATTCGGCGTGTCGTATAATGGCTCCATAGCGGCGCCATCGTCTAACGGTTAGGACAGAGCCCTCTCAAGGCTTAAATACGAGTTCGATTCTCGTTGGCGCTACCATCCTCCGCTTTTCCCTTCCATGATTCCCAAAGTGCCAGACCCAGCGCTTAGTTTGCCACTGGTCTCCATTGTGACGCCCACCTTCAATATGGGCGGTTTTATCGAGGAAACGATTTGCAGTGTTCTGGAACAGGATTACCCGAACGTCGAGTACTGGGTCGTTGATGGAGGCTCCACCGACGGAACGCTGGAAATTCTGGCTCGCTACGAAGGCCGCTTGCGCTACATCTCCGAGCCGGATGGAGGCCAGAGTGATGCGATCAATAAGGGCTTCCGGCGTTCCAAGGGAGTGATCTTTACATTCCTCAATGCCGACGACACCTTGTTGCCCGGCGCGATTCGGGCAGCGGTGGACGCGTTTTCCACCGAGCCCCTGGCAGGCGTCGTCTATGGGGACGCTTGGCACGTGGCCGAGGACGGAAGCGTACTCGCGCCCTATCCTGTGGAACCGTACCTTGCCGACAATCTTTCCCGCCGCTGTTTCATCTGCCAACCCGCGGCGTTCATCCGGAGCGAAGCGTTCGCTGCCGCAGGGATGCTGGACGCGGACCTGCACTATGCGATGGACTACGATTTGTGGATACGCCTTTCGCGGCACTACCCAATGAAGCGGATAGACGCATATCTGGCCACTTCTCGCTTGCACCCGGCGAGCAAGACGGTCGGCCACAGGGGACCCTCGCTCCACGCCGTGATTGAATTGCTGGAGCGTCACTACGGCTACGTTCCTTTCGATTGGTTGTACGAGTACTGGCGCCATCGCCTGTGTGGATTACCGATCGCTCTTGAGAAGGCGAGGCCGTCGATGTCGGCCGCGTTCGTGTCCGTGGCCGACGGCGGGCGCTATAACTGGCGCCACCCAGTGCGCTACCTGCGCGATATTACCCCGTTCCTCCGAGACTCCCCACCCAAAAAACAGTTAGGGTGAACCTTTCGTCTCCCTCTTACGTTTAAACTAGTAGTGCAACGGCTGGTGCCACTAGGTTGGTGTCCAAAAACGTAACCGTTGTGAGTTTACCGAACTTAACACAGGGAGTCGCGGTGGACCATGTTAAGGAGAAGTATGTTCATTCAAGAAATGAAGCGCCAAGGAACCGCGCTTTTGATTCTCGCGACGTTCGGAGGGGCGGCTTTTGCCCGTAGTGTTTCCGTAGATAGACCGGACACTGCGACGCAGACGCTAGCTCACATTGAGCGTGTTGCCCGCACGGCTGCCGACCATGCCCAGCAGTATCGGGGAATGGTTGCCCAGTCGGTCGTTCCTGTAACCGCCAAGGTACAACTGGACGGATTGCAGACTGCTGTAAATTCCATGGGTAAGGATATGGCGACCCTTCAGGCGAACCGTTCCTTGCTCACCGAATGGCAGCAGGCAGCGCTCGATCGTATCCGTCCGCTGCTCATTTCGACTGCCGCTCGCACTCAGGGCGCGGTCGTAACGTACAACAATCGTGCTCATCTGTGGACCCCCGAAAACCGCGGTCGGGTTCAACAGATCGCCAAGGACACCGAGCAGATCGCGTCCACTCTCAGCGACTATATGCAGGTCCAGTCGTTGCGGGAACGCGAGGCTCGGATTGCTGTCTCCCACCCGGAAGTCAACGGTGGAGCACAGCCCGAAGCGAACACGGTTGCGCAGCCGGAAGCAAACGTCGGCCGTTAAGAAGTTTAACGGTTTATTTTCGGTGGCCCTCGAGTCGAAAGGCTCGGGGGCTTTTTCAGTTCGGACTCGCCTCGATGGCCGCCAGCCGGGGCACATTTACGCTGTATTCTCTCGCCGCCCCTTCGCCGCGAATGAGGATGATTCCCGCCACGATCAACCCGGCCAGATCCGGAACGATCTCTTCCTCAGAACAATTTGCTGCCTCCGCAAATTCAGAAAGCGTGATCCTGCTCCATCGTCCGTCTGGAAATAACATGTCGAGTCAGTATTAAGGATCGCGCTGCTCCACGCAAGACACATTTTTAATCGCCTATTGGTCGTGTGACTCCCACCCCCACTGGACTGGTACCGTCGGGCACTACCTGACGCAACATTCCGAACGCAGAAGGGTTAGCATCAAGCGAGGAGTATTGTTTCATGCGTGCAATTGGGTTCGCGCTACTACTTTCTGTTACCGCGTTTGCGGCCGATATCCCGTCCGGCGCACATGTCCTTCTCCGCATGCAAAACACGGTCAATTCGCGCACCGCTCAGCCTGGAGACTTTGTGTACCTACAAACCGCCACGCCGATCGCGGCAGGTGGATCGGTAATCGTGCCGCTTGGCAGCTTCGTGCAAGGAGTGGTTGTCGACGTCAATCGAGCGGGCCGGGTGAAGGGGCGTGCGGACCTCTCGATTCGGTTGGAGACACTGACGCTGGCGAGCGGTCAGCAATTTAAGTTTGAACCGCGCGTCGCGTCGCTCGAAGGCGACGCTGGTGGGCAGAAGGTGGAAGGCAACGAAAACAAGGTGAAGCAAGGTTCCGGTACTGGTCGCGATGCTGGCCGTGTCGCGATCCTGGCGGGCAGCGGGGCAGCCTTGGGCGCGATGGTGAGTCGCACTGCGGGCAACGGGAACATCCTCCGCGGCGCGGGGATTGGTGCGGGAGCCGGTGCCGTGGTGGGCCTGGCGAGCACGCTCCTCACCCGCGGTCGCGATGTCGAGCTGCGGCAAGGTGCATCGCTCGACGTGGTGTTCGATCAGCCAGTGGCGTTGCAGTAGCCGCTTACAGGGTGAGGACGCGGTGGTCCGGACACTCCGGCTTCACCTCGTCGTAAAGGCGATCGACCAGGTCCATCCCGTATTTCGCGAGGAACGGCAGAATCGAGTGCAGTCGTTCTTGCAGGTGATCCTCCGGATAGAGCAGCCCGGTTAGATACGCAGCGTCCGCAGTCGCCCGGGCATCGCGACGCAGGGTTTCGCGTTCCGTCTTCCGGCGCAGCTTTTCGATCTGGTACAGCACCTTCGCACGACTCTTGGCCATCGCGGCGGCAAGCGTCGGATCGAACTCCTGCAGGCTAGCCGCCAACTTGTCGAGCCCCGCCAGCGTTTGCGCCGAGGTCATTTCAAACTCCGCGCCTAATCCTGAGGGCAGTAACTGTTTCGCGATCCGTGCTCGCAACTCATCCCGCTTGACCATTACGTCCGCCAGCTTGAGTCCGAACTTCTTCATGAGCTTCTCCGCGCGCGCGTCCAGCAATGTGAAACACGCCCGAGGCAGCATCACTGGCATACGACCCAGCAGCTTGTCGTACAAAACCGCCGACTGCGCGAAATACGCCAACTCGCCCGGCCCGCCGACATAGGCGATCGTCGGCAGCATGAAGTCCTGCCAGACTGGACGCAGCAGTGCATTCGGGGAAACATCTGCCGCGCGATCCGCCAGCGTCGCGCACTCGGAATCTTTCAGCCGCAACGTCTTCCGTTCGCCCTTATCGAGCAAGAAAAACAGCGACGTCTTTTCCTCGACCAGAACCTGCGAATGATAGCCGGCCGCCGCGAGTTCCTTGCCACGGGCCAGCAACGCAGCTTTCAACTCCGGAGCGGCTTTGACCGCCTCCGCCAGGAAGGGAGCACCGATCGCGCGGATCGCCGGGTCGAGTGGGTCGAGCACCAGAACGCCCACGCGTTCCAGTAGCTTTAGAACCAACGCTCGGAATCCAGCACCCATGGTTGCGCCCGGCGGATAGGCGTCCTTGACGGCGGCGATCACCGCGTCGGTGTGCTCAAACCCGCTCATCGCTGCTCGCAACGCGTCTATCGGTGGCTGCAGCACCGGATAGTTCCCGGCCGGCTTCTGCCCCGTGATGTCAGACTCGACGCCCACCCGAGACGGATGCCCCTCGCCATCGAACACCCAGGTATGATTCACCTCGGCGAAGTCGTGGTCCTCGGTCGCCATCCAGAAAATGGGCACTGCGGAAATCCCGCGCTCGGTGAGATTTTTCGCCAGCTTCGCCGCCGTCAGTGCCTTGTAAATCGTGTACGCCGGTCCGCCGAACAACCCCACCTGCTGCCCGGTGACCACTGCCACCGTGCCAGGTTGTGCGAATCGCGTCAGCAATTCGCTGGGAGCATTCTGCCCCGCCAAGGCCTTCACCATCGCAGCGCGTCGCTCGGCTGGATACTGAATTTGCTTCGCCGCCGCATCGAATGACGATGGCTGAGAGGGGTCGTGCCCGTAGAACTTCGCGACGCGCGCGTAGTTGTACAGCAGATCGGCAAACAGCTTGGAAGTGCCGGGCAGTTCGGTGTGCGGAATACAATCGCTCAAACCGTCCAACTGTAACAAAAACACAGGTCTTCGTGCTACAGTGGCCCCTGAGTGTCATCCCCCCGCAACCTAATGGAAGCCGAGGCGCAGGCAATCCTGGCAGCCTCCCAACGCATCGAAACCGCTTTGCCCGGAGCTGTGGATTTAATCCGTTCGCGTCCCGGAAAGCTGATCCTGACCGGCATCGGCAAGTCCGGCCACATCGCCCGCCAACTCGCCGCGACCCTGCAGAGTACCGGCACGCCCGCTGTTTTCCTGCATCCATCCGAAGCGACGCACGGCGACCTCGGTGTCTGCCAGCCTGGCGACACCGCGATTTTGATTTCGAAGAGTGGCTGTACGGCGGAGCTTCTCAATCTGCTCCCCGCGTTGCGCCAGTTCGATTGCGCCTTCATTGGGATTCTGGGCAACGTTCATTCACCGCTTGCTCGGCAGATGAACGTTGTGCTGGATGGCAGCGTGGTGCGTGAGGCCGATCCTGAAGGCTTTATGCCGTCGGCAAGCTCCGCTGTCGCGCTCGCGATCGGCCACGCGTTGGCGGTCGCGTTGATGCAAGCGCGAGGGTTCACCGCGAACGACTTCGCGCATCTTCACGCGGGTGGACAACTGGGTCGCAGCCTGCGGGTGCGCGTCGAAGAAGCGATGCACGCGAATGGCGAAGTCGCATGGGTCGCTCCCGGCGACTCGCTGAAAGACGTGGTTATCGCGATGTCGAAGAAGCCGCTCGGAGCGGCATGCGTGCTGCTGCCAGATGGGTCGCTCGCGGGCCTGGTCACCGATGGCGACGTTCGCCGAGCCTTTGAGTCGCACGATGACATCCGCGAACTGAAGGCGGAGCAGGTGATGACGAAGTCGCCTCTCACGATTCTGCCCACGGCATTTCTTAACGAAGCGCTGCTGGTGATGGAAGATCGCCCGTCGCAGATTTCCGTGCTGCCGGTGGTCGACGGAGCGGGGAAGTGCCTCGGCCTGCTGCGCCTGCACGATATCTACAGGCCGTCGGTCGCGGAGGACTAAATGCCCGAAGGCAGGCGAAAGCGCCTGCCCCACCAGTGCGGACTTAGGACAGGGTAGGGCAGGCCTTTCGGCCTGCCGAAGTTCAACGACTCACACACGGATTACCCGCGATGAAAAATCGCAACGGCCAATCCGCATTGTGTGTGATCCCAACCCGCGCTGAGACGCCGACGTCGCTCACCTCATCCGCATCGCAAACCTTTAAGGACCCGCGCGTCACATCCGCGCCATTCTGCTCACGCGTAATCCCCATCGCGATCGTCAGCTTGCCCGGACCATTCGCTAGCTGATGATCGCGTTTGACCGCGCCACGCCGTTCCCGCATCATAGCGAGGCCAGTCAGCGGCTCCAGCGCGCGTATCAAAACGCACCCCGCGCTCCCCTCCGGCTCGGCAACGAAGTTCAGACACTCATACATCCCGTAGATCAGGTACACGTAGGCGTGCCCGGGAGGTCCGAACAAAACTTGTGTGCGAGGAGTAGGACCGCGCCATGCGTGCGCGGCGCGGTCCCGGATTCCGAGGTAGGCTTCTGTTTCCACGATGCGCGCCGAACACGCGCCGTGAACCAGTATCTTTCCCAACAACGCCCGCGCGACGACTTCCGCAGGGCGACTGTAAAAGCTCCGAGGAAGAGTCTTACATCTCAAGCTTGCCGTTAACGACCATATCCTTCAGCTTGAATTTTTTCCGAATGTTCATCTTGCCCACCTTCGTGATGAACTCGATCTCTTTGTCATCCAGCGTCAGACCCGCGTTCTTGGGGAACGCAAAGATCAGATCGAAGGTGCCACCACCGCCGCCAAAGCCCTTTCCGCCACCTTTGCCACCGCCCGGTCCACCAGGTCCGCCGGGGGCTCCCTTGGGTGCTGCCGCAGCGGCAGGCAACTGTACTTCGGTCGGATGAATGTCGGCCTTGCCTTTAACCTTGATGACCGTGTCCGCCGCCAGCTTTGCTGCATCGGTGGCGTCTGCACGGAACATCGCGGGGAAACCCGACGCCAGCAGAAGCGAAACCGTTGGTTCTTCACCGACTGGTGTGTTCCCGCGGCGCGCGACCGCCTGCCTGATCGGAAGAGCGGTGCGCCAGACCACAACGACGGGCGCTGTGAGGTTGCCTTGCATCGGTCCCTTGCCGTCATCGGCATTGCCGACATTCCCGCGTTGTCCGGTCTCCACGGCCATCCGATCCGCCCACGGCGAGTCCGACAACATCATGTCCATCTCTTTGTCGGTCCAGTCGGCGACGGGCTTGGTCCAGAAGTCGGCGGCCACCAGGGCGACTGTTAAACCGACGGAAAGTAAGGAAAGTTTAGTAAGCATGGATACCTCCGGATCAGTGTACAATATTCATCCCTGTAGCGCGATGGCTCCTTTTCCCCACGTTGTTTGCCGGCCAACGCCGGTCCATTGCGCGGCCCGCAGGTAGGGGATGAATTCGGAAAGCTCGCCGGAATATTCCGCTTCCCCGACGAAGCCTCCCAGCGAATGTGTCTGACCTGTGCGCCCACTTCGCCGTTGGGTTTCGACATGCCGGACATCGCAGCGGGTCATCGTGATCTGTTCCGCTCGTTTGCCGAAACCTGCAAAATCGATGGCAAGCGGCCCGTCCCCGTACAACTGGCTCAGCGTACTGACGCGGTCTCGGATGCGAGAGGCCAGGATGCCGAATTCCGGCTGCTGCGCGATGCCGCCGCGGATCTTCAGTTCCATTGGTGTCAAAAAGCGAATGCCGGCACAGGGGACGGCACCGGTGTCTCCATCCAGATTCAAAGTAAGCGGTTCTTCCCTGACACCTTGCAACCACGCGAAGTTCGTTAATTGCATGGCTTCCTGCAGGATGCCCTCCCACCCCGACTGGAAATCAAACAGATGTAAATCGAAATAGAACTCACCGTCTCGCTGCAAGGACGAGCCATCCAAGTGCGCAGCGCGCAGCACAAATGGACGAGGGGGGTCGGCCAAGCCGCTGGGTCCGGTGGCCCGTGTCGGTCCAAAGAAACGCCCGTAGGCATCGTCCTCCCGTTCCCAAAGATTATTCCCGATCGCTCCGCGCAACTTATTGGACGCCGGGGTAGGGAATGTAAACGCGCGCGTCGCGACAAATGAGAATCGGAGAACCTTGAGCCGCAGGAGCACGTTTCATTTTAGTCTGCGTGCCACACTGGAGATTCCGATGCGCCTTTTTACCGGTCTCTCCCTGCCGCCACAGGCTCGTGCGCCGCTGCTTGCGTTGACGGACCACCTGCGTCCGCTCGCCGACCTCGCATGGACCCCCGAAGCCAAGTTGCACATCACGACGAAATTCATTGGAGTGTGGCCCGACGCGCGGCTCGCCGAATTGCAGCAGGTTCTGACCGCTGTCGCCACAAGCGGACCCGTGGATATCCACATCCGAGGTTTGGGGTGGATGCCGAACTCGCGTGCCCCTTTGACGCTGTACGCAGGAGTCGAACTCACCGGCGATTTAGCCAGCCGGACCGAAGACCTGCTGGAAGGCCTCGGCATCCTGAAAGAGAAACGGGCCTACCAGCCGCATGTCACCCTCGGACGAATCCGGCGCACGGGCGGCTCGATCGAGGCCCTCCGAGCTGAGATTGAGCTGGCTGGCATCGAGATTGCCCCCTTCCGCGCGGACGCCTTCCATCTATACTTATCCGACAGCGGCACGTACACTAAATTGAGCGATTACCCGCTACCGACATGACCGCACTGCTTTCGATCGTTATCGCCTACCTACTTGGTTCCATCCCTTTTGGCTACGTGCTGACGCGTTTGGTCACCGGCCGGGACGTGCGGGCCTCGGGCAGCGGAAACATTGGGGCGACAAATGTTCTACGGACCGCCGGCAAAAAAGTCGGGATCGCGACCTTGGCCTTGGACATCCTCAAGGGTGTCGCCGCCGTGGCGTTGACGGAATGGTTAACCGATTCCGATCCCACTTGGATGGCACTGTCGGCGCTGGCCGTTTCGGCGGGACACGTTTTCCCTGTCTTCCTGAACTTTCAGGGCGGCAAAGCCGTGGCCACCTTCGCCGGGGCGTTCGGGTATCTGATGCCGTTGCCGCTGCTCGGGACGATGATCGTATTCGTTATCGCGGTCGCGGCCACGAAGTACATCTCGGCCGGGTCGGTCCTGGGGGCGGGAATGTTCCCGCTGGGAGCCTGGATCATCCTCCATCCCTCGGCTGTGGAGATGGTGTCCGTGCTGGTCGCGTGCGGGCTGATTATCTACCGCCACCAAGCAAACATCGAACGGATTCGGCTCGGGACTGAGTCGGTTTTCCGCTGGAGCAAACAGTGAAACTAGCCGTAGTCGGTGGAGGCAGCTGGGGAACCGCGCTTGCCATCGTTTTGTCGCCTCAAGCGGAGCGGGTGCGCTTGTGGGTATTTGAGGAGGAGCTTGCGGTTCGGATGCAAAGCTCCAGAGAGAATGAGACTTTTCTTCCGGGCTTCCCGCTGCCGGAGCAGATCGTGGCCACCTCGGATTTGAGCTACGCGCTTTCCGGAGCGGACATCGTTCTGGGCGTGATGCCGTCGAAGCACGCGCGGCGTTTGTACCACGAGATGCTGCCGCATCTGCATCCCTCTATGATTTTCGTGAGTGCGACCAAGGGTATTGAAAGCAATGGTTTGCTTAGAATATCTGAGGTGATTCAGGGGGTGGTGCGGACGAAGTTCGAGCCGCAGGTTGCGGTGCTGTCGGGGCCGTCATTCGCCAGAGAAGTTGCCCGTGGGGACCCATCGGCCATCGTTGTGGCATCGGAAGATGCGGCGGTGGCAAATCGCGTGCAATCAGCATTTTCCGGAAAAAGCTTCAGGCTGTACACCAACATAGATCCGACCGGCGTTGAGGTCGGCGCGGCGTTAAAAAACGTGATCGCTATTAGCGCGGGAATCTGTCACGGACTGGGGCTGGGAAGCAATACCCAAGCCGCGTTGATTACCCGGGGGTTGGCGGAGATTTCGCGGCTCGCAGTGGCGATGGGTGGTCAGGAAAAGACGCTCGCGGGGTTGGCGGGGCTCGGAGATTTGGTCTTAACCTGCTCCGGAGGTTTAAGTCGTAATCGTAAGGTGGGTATGGAGTTAGCAGAAGGGAAATCGCTCGCTCAGATTGTTGGCTCGATGCGTATGGTCGCCGAGGGCGTGGAGACGTGCGATGCCGCGGTCGCTCTGGGGGAGAAGTTCAACGTGGATCTGCCGATCATTCAGCAGATGCACGCGGTCCTGAAAGGCACGAAGACGCCTCAGTTAGCGCTTCGGGAATTGATGGACCGCTCGCTCAAGAGTGAATAGCGCACAGGCGTGAGTCCGTCGTGCGCGACCGATAGATGAAACTTCCGCAACCTTCTCCGAGTCTCAGTGTTAGAGAAGACATGGAGGTTGCCGCCCACCTGGAACGAGACGCTCAGTTGATGCTGCGCGTTCGCGACGGCGATGAAACCAGCTTTGCACTTTTGCTGGAGCGCCATCGCGGGCCGGTGATCCACTTCTTGTACCGGATGGTCGGGAATCAGGCCGTATCGGAAGAGCTGGCACAAGAAGCATTTTTCCGGGTCTACAAGAGCCGTGCGAGCTATGAGCCGACGGCTAAGTTCACGACCTGGCTGTTTCGAATCGCAACCCACCTGGCACTCAACTGGATTCGCGACCGCAAAAAAGAGAAGGGCCAACAGAGCCTGGACGAGGAATTGCCGGACGGTCGCGAGCGGCAAGTGGCGGATGCAACCAAAACCGTGGAAGAGACCATGGTGGACCAAGTCCGGATCCGAGAGGTCCGGTCGGCAATCGAGGCCTTGCCCGAGAAGCAGCGGGCGGCAGTCTTGATGCACAAATATGACGGTCTGGGCTATGCTCAGATCTCGAAGGCGCTGGAGTGCTCGGATTCGGCGACGAAGTCGTTGCTGTTCCGGGCGTATGAGACGTTGAGAGTCCGTCTTGTGCACATGGCTTGAGGTGAGATGATGACTTGCTTGCGGGATAACAATCAGGGTGCGGACCTGTTAATCGGGTATCTGGAAGGGACACTTCCGGCTGAGGAACTGCGGAATCTGGAGCGCCACGCGGCGGAGTGTGCGGAGTGCCGCGGACTCTTGGCGGTGCAGGCGACGCTCGGCTTGGATATGGCTCCTGAGGTGTCGGCGAATTTTGATGCGAAGTTGTATGCCAGGATCGCGGCGGATCAGACTCGGCGACCCTGGTGGTCACTTTCGTGGAAGATGGTAGCTCCGGCAGTGGCGATGGCGGCGGCTTTGGCCGTTACGGTTTGGGTCCGGCAGCCGGTCCCGCAGCCGGTCCCGCAGGTGGACCATGTTGTTGTGGCGCAGGATGTGCAGCAGTTGGAGCAGGCGCTGGATGATTTGGAACTGTTGATGCCTCTCGAGTCCGGAGATTCGATTTAGCAATGAAGCTTTTGTTCACAGTTGCGCTGTTGGGGTTGTTCGCGATGAGTCCCGCGGATGCGCAGATTCGCGCCAAGGCCAAGCAGCGCATTCTCGAGAAGCAGCAGCAAAAGCAGCAAAAGCAGGACGATGCGGTGGAGCGGTTCCTGGCCATGACTCCGGCGGAGCGTCGGCAGGCGCTGGCGCAGTTGCCTGCGGCCCGGCAGCGGCAGATTTTGCAGCGCCTGAAGGCTTTGGAGCTGCTATCGGAAGACGAGCGGAACTCGTTGCGCGGTCGACAGCAGGCGTTTACCACATTGCCTCCGGTGCGGCGTCAGGCCGTGCGGGCGGAGTTGCAGAATTTGCGCAGGATGTCTCGCGAGGATCGACGTCGCCGTTTGGGCAGTGACGAAATTAAGCAGAACTTCTCAGAAGACGAGAGGCAGTTGCTGAATGATGTTGCAGGGCAGCAGGCCGACCAAGAGTAAGGAATCCGTGCCGGATGTGCCGCAACATCAAACCCCTCTTCAATTTTGAGCCTCCCGTGACGGACGATGAGATCCGTGCCGCCTCTCTGCAATTCGTGCGCAAAATTTCGGGCTTTACGCGGCCTTCCAAGGCCAACGAAGCCGCCTTTCTGGACGCGGTGATTGAGGTGTCCGCCGTATCGGCAAAATTCCTGCGTTCGCTCGATACCAGCGCCCCACCCAAGAACCGCGAGGAAGAAGCCGCCAAGGCCCGCGCACGTAACGCCGAACGCTACGGAAACTAACTCGGTAACTTGTCCGGGTTGCGATGCACCAACACCGTCGCGATCCGGCCATCCTCATCCAGATCAAACGTAATCAGCGTCACGACCGCGCCCTGGTCACTGAGTAACAGCGATGGCACGCCGCCGGAATCCTCGATCTTCCAGCCCACCTCCGCCGTCGCCTTTTTCGCAATCCCCGCAAAGAACCGAGCCACTCGATCGGCCCCATATACCGGATTCACGGCGGCCGAGGCCTTCCCTCCACCATCCGAATACAGCACCGCGTCCTGCCGCAGCAACCCCGTCAGCGTGCCCACATCGTTCCGCATCGCCGCCCCATGGAACGCCTGCAACACATCCCGATGCTGCGCCGGATCCACCTTGAACTTCGGCCGCCGATCCCGCACATGCTTCCGAGCCCGGCTCACCAACTGACGCGCATTCGCCTCGCTGGTCTGCAGCGTCTCCGCGATCTCTGCATACTCGTACGCGAATACATCGTGCAGCAAAAACGCGACGCGCTCTTCAGGGCCCAACGCTTCCAGCACAAACAGAAACGCCGTCGACAAGGACTCCGCCATCTCCACGGTATCCTCCGGCGATGCGCCCGTCATCACAGGCTCCGGCAGCCACACGCCCACATACTCCTCGCGCTTGCGCCGAGCCGACTTCAATTGGTCCAGCGCCAGCCGCGAAACGATCGTCGTCAGATAGGCCTTCGGAGACTCCACCTGCTCGTCCACGGATTGCCACCGAAGGAACGCGTCCTGCACCACATCCTCCGCATCCGCCCGCGACCCGAGCGCTCGATACGCCAGCCCAAACAAATGTGGCCGCAATGTTTGGAACTGTTCGACCGCCGTCATGCGAGCAAGCTCCTCGCGGCTCTCAGCCCGCTCGCCACCGCCGCGTCTGCGAGCATCCCCTCCGGTCCGACCCAATCCCCGGCGATGCGCACGCCATCTACTCCCAACGCGTCGACATCCTGTCGACCATCCACTCCGGGGATTGCATGCGTGACAGTCATGTCCGGCAGGAACCGGGCGTGTACCACCAACTCGCGCCATCCCGGCATCAATAGGTCCGCGAAGGCTTCCAACTCCCCCCGGTCTGCCGAAGCCGCATACTTCGCGACATGCACCACGGCCTTTCCCGGAGGCGCTACCTTCACCCAAGTCGAATGCGCCGAATAATACAACGGTTGATCCAGACCCAACCCAAACTTGGCCGAGCCCTCCGGCATTCGCTCCAACGCGATATCCAGCGTCGCCATCTTGATCGGCGTCACCGCGCCAGCCGATCGCGCCATCAATTTCTCCACCTCTGAGGGGCTGACCGCCAACACCGTCGGTCCTTCCGGCCGCGAACCAGGCTGCCCTGTCACGATCTCCACACCAAGACTCCGGGCATAGTCAGCCAGGTTGCGAATCATCGTCCGCCAGCCATGGTCGACGTACGTAACTCCGCCCTGTCCTAGAGCCATCTGCGCCAGGGCCGCGGATGCCGAGAGTTTGTCCAGACCACCACAATACGTCGAGAGCCGCGTCAGCCCTTCAAAGAAATGCCGTACCGATGGACTCGATACCTCGTGGTCCAGCCAAGCCTTCATGGTGCAATCCGGCGCGCCGCTCATCTTCGCCCACACTCGACCAGCCTCCACGCGTTCCCCAATACTCAGAAACCCGCAAGTAGCCAGACTCGGCAGATCGCGCACGAACCCATGCTTGCGCCCGCCCATCACCATGAACGCCCCGTCCGCCAACACAGGCCGTCCGCCCGATGGCATCACGCCCCATTTTGAAAGCGTCCGATACATCGTCCCGCCCAGATACACCGCGTGCGGGCCTAAGTTGAGTGAGAACCCTTGATGCTCCGTCGTATCCGCGCGGCCACCGAGCTCCCGATGTTGCTCCATCAACCGCACGGGTTTCCCCATCCGCGCCAGTTCTATGGACGCAGCTAGCCCCGCCAATCCACCACCGATCACTGTGTATGTCATGCCCAATCTCTATCCTCGCAATGAAGACGAGACAGGGTACGACTCTGTGACAACCTAGTCGCCGACCGCTGCCGGTTCTTCCGCCATCTTCTTCGGCTTCGTCTTCTTGGAAGATTCCTTGCGCTGGAACTTGCTACGGAACCCTTCCATGTAAATGAAGAACACCGGAGTGATGTAGAGCGTGAGCAACTGCGATACAACCAGTCCGCCGACCACCGCCAATCCGAGCGGTCGACGAGCTTCCGATCCCGCGCCCAAGCCCAAGGCGATGGGCAAGGTGCCCATCAGCGCGGCCATCGTGGTCATCATGATGGGCCGGAAGCGCACCAGGCAGGCTTCGTAAATCGCATCCGCCGCCGGAGCATTGTGCAAGCGCTGCGATTCCAGGGCGAAGTCGATCATCATGATCGCGTTCTTCTTCACAATGCCGATCAGCATGATGATTCCGACGAACGAGTAAATATTCAGCTCGCTCTTGAAGATCCACAGCGTAGCCAGCGCGCCCAACCCGGCGGCGGGAAGGCCCGTTAGAATCGTGATCGGATGAATGAAGCTTTCATACAAAATCCCGAGCACCATGTAGATCACGACAATCGCCAGCACCACCAGCCAGCCCATGCCGCCGAGGGAATCCTGGAACGCAGCGGCCGTGCCTTGGAACGCGGTGCGAACACCATCAGGAAGATTGTCGGCCGCGGTCTGATTGATCTTGTCTAACGCGCTGCCTAACGCCACGCCGGGCGCAAGGTTGAAGGAAATCGTCACCGACGGTGTCTGGCCCAGATGCGTGATTGCCAACGGACCCACCGTGGTCCGCATCTTGGCCACCTCGTTCAACGGGATCAGCTTGCCAGTGTTGGAACGCACGTAGAGCAGGTCGAGCGCGTTTGGCCCTCGCTGATACTGGGGCATCAGTTCCATGATCACCGCGTAATCGCTCACCGGAGAGTAAATGCTGGAAATCTGGCGCGATCCGAAAGCGTTGTAGAGGACCCCTTCGATTTGGTCCGCATTCACGCCCAACGTCGACGCTCGGGGACGATCAATATCCACCATCACCAGCGGACTCGAAATTTTCAAGTCGCTGCTGACGTCCGAAAGCTCCGGAATATCGCGGAACGCGCGCTCCATATCCGCGCTGGCCTTGTAGAGCTCGTCGAGGTTCTCATCCTGCAACGTGTACTGATACAGGCTGCGGCTCTGCTGCCCGCCGATGCGAATCAGCGGGGGATTCTGGAAGGACGTTTTCACGCCGCCCACCGCGTTCACCGCCGGACGCAACTGCTCGATCACTTCCTCGGGCGTCGCTGTGCGTTCGTCCAGCGACTTTAGGCGCAACTGCATGCGACCGCTATTCGAGCCGTTGTTCGCGTTGCCGGCGTTCACGTTCGAAAAGAACGTTTCCACATTTGGATTCTTCGCCACCACCGCCGCGACTTCCTGCTGCAGTCGAGCCATTGCTTCAAAGCTCGCATCTTCGGAAAATTCAGTCGTGCCCGACAATTGGTTCGTGTCCTGGCTCGGAATGAAACCCATCGGCAACTGGCGATACACATAGTAGGTAGCGCCCACCGTCGCAATCGCGACAAACACGGTAACCAAGCGATGCCGGATCACGATATTCAGCGTCCAGCCGTACGCATCGCGCAAGCCATCGAAGGCGCGCTCAAACGCGTTGTAAAGCCAGCCGTGATTCTCCGTCGGAGGCTTCAGGAACAGGCTGCACATCATCGGCGTCAGGCTCAACGACACCACGCCCGAGATCAAAATCGCTACGCTGATCACAACCGCGAATTCGTTAAACAGTCGACCGACGATCCCCTTCATAAAGAGGATCGGGATGAAGACGGTGGTCAGCGAAACGGTCATGGAAATAACCGTGAAGCCGATTTCCTTGCTGCCCTCCAGCGCCGCCTGCATGCGCGGTTTGCCCATTTCCATGTGGCGCATGATGTTTTCCAGCACCACGATGGCATCGTCCACCACGAATCCGACCGCCAGTGTCAACGCCATCAAAGAGAGGTTGTCCAGCGAGTGCCCCAGCAAGCTCATCGCCGCAAAAGTGCCCACGATGGACAGCGGCAGCGCGGTACTCGCAATAAACGTCGCGGAGATATTGCGCAGGAAAATGAAGATCACCAGGATCACCAGTCCAACGGTGAGCACCAAAGTGAACTTCACGTCATTGACAGATTCACGGATGGAGACCGACCGGTCATACACAGTCTCCAGCTTCACGGCCGGCGGCAATTGCCGCTCGAACTCCGGGAACAACGCCTTGATGCGATCCACCACTTCCACCGTGTTCGTGCCCGGCTGCCTCTGCACCTGGAACATGATGGAACGGCGATCGTCGATCCAGGCGTAGTTCTTGTCCTGCTGCACGCTGTCCAGTACCTGCCCGACTTCCTCCAGCCGAACCGGGTTCCCGTTGCGGTACGCGATGATCAGCGGGCGATAGGCGTCTGCATTCATCACTTGGCCGTTGGCCTGGACAGTGTAGGCCTGGTGCGTTCCCCACAATGTGCCGGAAGGAAGGTTCGCGTTCTGCTGCTGCACCGATGCCTGCACTTCATCGAGCCCGATCCCGCGTGCGGCCAGCAATGAGGGGTTCAACTGAATTCGCACGGCGTATTTCGCCGCGCCGAACACGTTCACCAGCGCCACACCTTCCACCTGCGAGATGCGTGGCGCAATCACCGTGTCCGCAAATTCACCCACCACCGTCGGCGAAACTGTCGCGGACGTGAGGCCCATGAAAAGGATGGGCTGATCGGCGGGATTCACCTTCTGCACTTGGGGAGGATTCGGCATGCCATTGGGCAACCGGCGAATCGTCTGTGCAACCGCCGCCTCCACATCCTGCGCGGCTGCGTCAATATCGCGGTCCAAGCCGAACTGCAATGTGATGCTGGATTGCCCGCGGTTACTCGATGACGTCATCGACTCAATGCCGGGGACAGTGGAAAACTGGCGTTCCAGCGGAGTGGCCACCGACGCGGCCATTGTCTCAGCACTGGCACCAGGAAGGTCTGCGCGAACCTGGATGGTGGGGAAGTCAATGGTCGGCAAATCGCTGACCGGAAGGCCGCGATACCCGATAATGCCGAACAACAAAATCGCCATCATGACCAATGCCGTCATGACGGGCCGCTTGATGAATAGAGCCGTGAAGTTCAGAAAGCGTCCTTCCCTAGCCTAAATGGTAACTGGCATCCGGCCTTTCCCGCTACCGCCGACCGGCGGGTGGTGTTTTTGCTGTAGTAGCCGTTTCCCATCGCGCACCCGCCTTTGTGCCGATGCGTTAGCCTGCAGAGATGCACCGCGTCGCACTGGGCATGGGCGTACGGACCATCGTCGCCAGCCTCGCCTCTCTCCTGATCTGCCATGCCCTTGGCCTGGAACAAAGCTACATCGCGGTCCTGACTGCCGTCATTGTCACCCAGGCCAGCGTCGGCGCATCGCTCAAAGCCATCATCGACCGTTTCATCGGCTCCCTCGGCGGAGCCATCTGGGGCGTCGCGATTCTCTTCCTGCTCAACCGCCTCGATATACACGCGGAATGGGTCGCTCTCACCGCCTCTATTGCGCCCTTGGCCTTCCTCTCTGCCGTGAATCCCAGCTTCCGAGCTGCCCCGCTCACCGCCATCATTCTGCTCTTCACCAGCTCCTCCACCCACGACCCGCTCACCGCCGCCCTCGGCCGCATGCTCGAAATCACTATCGGCAGCGTTGTAGCCCTAGCCGTGGCCCTCGCGGTCCTACCCGCCCGAGCTCATAGCACCCTCTCCGAATCCGCTGACCGCGTCCTCAAAAGCATGGGCGACCTCGCCGCGATCATCCTGCGTTCCGGCTCCACCAGTCATCCCGACTTCCAGCGCTTGCACGACGAAATTCGCAAGAGCCTGACCCAAACTGAAGCCGCAGCCGCCGAAGCCTTTCAGGAGCGCAACGCGCATCTCACCACTGCACCCGACCCTCTCCCCTTCTGCCGAACCCTCCGCCGCCTGCGCAACGACCTCACGATGATTGGTCGCCTCAACACTGACCCCCTCCCGGACTTGGCCGACGCCGTCACCGCCGTATTGCGCCGTAGCGGCGAAGCCATCCTGGGCCACCAGCCCGCTCCGCCACTGGAAGCCTTCGAATCCGCTCTCGCGCAGCACACCGCAGAAGTAGCTGACCTCCGCAAATCCGGTGCGACCCGCCCGTTACCCGACGAAACTATCGGCCGCATTTTCGGCCTGACCTTCGCCCTAGACCAACTCCACGACAATCTCAAAGACCTAACCGACCGCCTCAACGAATTCAGGTAGCGCGCGCACTCGTGCCTGACGTGTCGAGACTCCTCTCGACACCCGCCCGGCGGTAAGGCAAACATTTAACAAGCTCTTAACCAACTTAGAGCCCTCGCCTGTCACCACGGGGACGTCCAAAACCGTCTTTCCGTTCGTGACCAATCTCAAGACCACCGGCAGGCTGTGGATTTACGGAGCCGCTTTGCTGGCGTCCATCACCGCTGCCGTGAAGCTAACCGCCGCTGAATATCAAGGGGCCGTCCGCGCCAACGGATTACCCGTACCCGGTGCCGCCATCACCGTGACTCAAGGCGATCGTAAGATCCTCACCACCAGCGACGAGCAAGGGCGCTTCACCTTCGCCGACCTTCCCGACGGCTCCTGGACCCTCACCGTTGAAATGCTCGGCTTCGGCAAGATCACTCGCAACGTCGATTCCCCCGCCGCCGCGCCGTCCACGATCGAACTCAAGCTCTTAACGCAGGCCGAACTCATTACGAGCCTAGGTGGCAAAACGATCGCCCAAGTCGCGCCCCCTGCCGCGTTTGCAGCCCGAGGTGCCCGAGGCGCAAACGCTCCTCAGGGTGGACCCGCCGCCGCAGGCCGCGGTCGAGCCGGAGCCCCAGCGGTCCCCGCCGGTCCCGCGCCCGACGCCTTCCAGCAAGTCAGCGTCAACCAGCTCGCCGACCCATTCGCGCTCAGCACAGAAGGCAACCTCAACGCGCAGGACATTGCCGGCCTCAGCCAAACCGCCGCGAATTCTCTAGCCGTCCAAGGCAGCGTGAGCAGCGCCCTCGGGCTGGCCGCGCAAGGAGATTTTGGTCCTCCCGGCGGCTTCGGACCGGGTGGATTTCCTGGCGGACCCGGTGGCCCCGGCTTCGGCGGCGTGAACGCCCTCAGTGCCGACGGCGCAGGTATACCCGGAGTCCAAAATAACGGCGAACCCGGCGCAGCCGGCGCACAAGCCGCTGGACCTGGAGGCGGGCCCGGTGGTCCCGGTGGACGTGGACCCGGCGCTCCCGGCGGTGGTCCTGGTGGCGGCCCTGGCGGTCGGGGTCCCGGAGGAGGAGGTCCTGGTGGTGGAGGACCCGGTGGCGGTGGATTCGGCGGAGGACCCGGCGGAGGTCGCGGTGGACCCGGTGGTCCAGGCGGACGCGGAGGCCCCGGTCGCGGTCGGCCCGACGCCGTCGCATTCGGTAATGGCCGACCAGCCGGACGCAGCCTCTATAACGGCAACGTCAGCTTCAGCCTCAGCAACTCAGCCCTGGATGCCCGCAGCTATTCGGTCACGGGAGCCAACATCGCTAAGCCTTCCTACGGCAACGGACGCGGAGGCTTCACTTTCGGTGGACCCGTGCAGATTCCCAAACTCCTCAGCGCCGACAAACGCGTCTCCTTCACCGTCGACTATCAGGTGCAGCGCAACCGCACCGGGCAACTCTCGCAAGCCGTAAACATGCCGACGGCCCTCGAACGCACCGGCGACTTCTCGCAAACCCTCATCCAAGGTTCGCCCGTCACCGTCTACGACCCGACCACGGGGCTGCCCTTCGTGGGCAACAAAATTCCCCTCGCTCGCCTGAACTCTACTTCACTCGGCCTGTTGAGCTACTTTCCGAATCCCAACATTCCCTTCGCCGCGCGAAACTATCAGACCACCTGGAACGGCTTGAACAACACCAACAGCTTGAACGTGCGCTTGCAGAATATCAACCTCACGAGTAAAGACCGCCTGAACTTTGGTCTCGGCTATCAAACCGGAACTTCCGTTACCCCGAATCTATTCCAGTTCATCGATACCGGCTCCAATCGAAGCTCGAACTCCAATCTCGGATGGAATCGCCGCTTCACCAGCCGCGTCGCCAACACCCTCGCGCTCACCTTCAGCCGCACGCGCCAGACGCAGACTCCGTTCTTCGCCAACACCGTGAACGTCGCTGGCAACCTGGGCATTCAAGGCACTTCGCAGAACCCTGTGAACTGGGGCCCACCCAACTTGAACTTCACCAACTACGGCGGACTCACCGATGGAACTTACTCGCTGAATCGCAACCAGACCGTTGGCCTTACCAACACTCTCACGATTTCGCATGGCCGCCACAACCTCTCCATCGGAGCGGAGTATCGCCGCCAGCAACTGAACCCGCTCTCCGATAGCAACGGCCGCGGCACCTACACCTTCACTGGACTTGCAACGGCCAACCTGGTTAATGGAGTCGCGCAAGCTGGCACGGGTTACGATCTCGCCGACTTCCTGCTGAGCCGCCCGGCCACCAGCAGCATCCGCTACGGCAACCCCGGCAAATATTTTCGAGGCTCCAGTTACGCCGCCTTCTTCAACGACGACTTCCGCTTGAGCACCAAGCTGTCGCTGGTCGCTGGCCTGCGCTGGGATTACTCGGCGCCCTTCAGCGAACTCTACAACCGCATTGTGAATCTCGACATCTCTCCGAGCTACAGCACAGTAACCCCAGTGCTCCCCGGACAAACCGCGCAGTATTCCGGCGCACTCCCCAACACCCTTCTGCGCCCCGACCGTAATAACATCTCCCCGCGCCTCGGCCTCGCATGGCGGCCCTTGAAGCGCCCCTTGATTGTGCGCGCTGGCTATGGGGTGTACTACAACAGCGCAGCCTACACCGCCATTGCGAACAACCTCGCGCAGCAGCCGCCCTTCGCACAAACGCTCAGCACTTCTAGTTCGATCACTAACCCGCTGAACATCCAAACCGGATTCCTCGGCGGCACCAATCAATCCGTCAACAACACTTTCGCCATCGATCCGAACTACAAGATCGGCTACGCGCAGACGTGGAATCTGACGCTGCAGGACAATCTGCCCCTCGGCATCCAGTTCACCGCCGGCTATCAGGGCACCAAAGGCACGCGCCTCGATCAGCGCTTCATCCCCAATTCCGTCGCCCCCGGCGCGCCGGTATCCAAGCTGCCCAACTTCTATACCTACGAAACTTCCGGTGGCAATTCGATGTATCACGCCGCGCAGTTCCAACTGAACCGTCGACTCAGCCGAGGTCTCACGGTCAACACCTCGTATCAATTTTCAAAGTCGATCGACAATGCAGGAACCGGAGGCCAAGGACCCATCGCCCAAGACTGGCAGAACCTCTCCGCCGAGCGGGCCCTCTCCTCCTTTAATGTTCCGCATAACCTGACCATCAATTTTCAATACAGCACCGGAGCCGGACGGGGCGGGGGCGCACAACTCCGCGGCGTCCGCGGCGCAATCTTCAAAGACTGGACGGTCAGTGGCAATCTTGTCCGCCGTTCCGGTACACCTCTTACAGCAACCGTGGGCGGCGCAAATTCGCAGGTCGCTGGAACCGGAGTCAGCAATACCATCCGAGCCAATGCCACCGGCCAATCCATCCAAGCCGACGGGATGAATTTCAACACGGCCGCCTTTAGCGCTCCGACGGCGGGAACCTTCGGCAATGCGGGCCGCAACACGATTCCCGGTCCCACGATGTTCCAGTTGAACGGACAACTCGGTCGTATCTTCCGCCTCGGCGAACGCCGCACAGCCGACCTGCAATTCCAGGCCAACAATATTCTCAACCGAGTCACAATCACCAACTGGGGTACGGTTCTAGGCTCCAATAATTTTGGACTCGTCAGCGCTGCATCACAGATGCGCCGCATCACCACCACACTGAGGTTCCGGTTCTAACATGCGTACCATCACAGCAGCACTCCTGATCTTCAGCGCCGCGTCCTACGCGCAGTTACCGCCGCCTCCTCCCGAAGCCGCGCCCGAGGGAGCCCCGCTCTTCCGGTCGTCTTCACAACTGGTCGTCGTGAACGTCTCCGTGAAAGACAAAGACGGCAAATTCATGAGCGACCTCAAGGCGTCCGACTTCACCGTCACCGAAGACGGCAAGCCACAAGCGCTACGGGTATTCGAATTCCAGCGCCTGGAGGCCGTCGTCCTCGCGCCGCCCACGCTCATCTCGCGCCCTCCCGCCGAAGCCTCAACCGCTCCGGCAGTGAAGCCTGCGGTGTCTGTTTCCTTCGCGCCCCCGCCTCCCGGTGAAGTGGGCCATAAAGATAAGCGCTTGCTCGTACTCTTCTTCGACCAGGCCGGAATGCCCGTAGCCGACCAGATCCGCAGCCAGCAAGCCGCAGTCAAATTCATCACCGGGCAAATGACTGAGGCCGACATGGTCGCGGTGATGACCTACACCACGGACCTCAACCTACTTCAGGACTTCACCAGCGATCGCGAGATCCTACTCTCCGTCATCAACAAACTCATCGCCGGAGACGTCGGCGGAGCCAACGGAGCAACCGGTGCCGACAGCGACTCGGACAGCGGAGCCGCCTTCGTGCAGGACGATTCCGAATTCAACTTGTTCAACACCGACCGCAAACTCGCCGCTCTGGAATCCACCGCGAAGATGCTCGGAGTGCTTCCCGATAAGAAGGCGCTGATCTACTTCGCCAGCGGCATGACGCGCACCGGCACCGATAATCAGGCCCAACTCAGCGCCACCGTGAACGCGGCCGTTCGCAATAACGTTGCGTTCTATCCCGTCGACGCCCGAGGCCTCGTAGCCACCGCTCCCGTAGGCGACGCAACCAAAGCATCTCCCGGGGGCCAGGGAGTTTTCTCCGGTAGTTCGCAACGCAGCGCACAGAGCCAGTTCCAAGGCCAGCAGGAAACCTTGTACACGCTCGCCACTGACACCGGCGGCAAAGCTATGCTCGACTCCAACGATCTCTCTGCCGGAGTCGTGCAAGCCCAGCAGGACATCTCGAGCTACTACATCCTCGGCTACTACAGCACCAACAGTGCGCAGGACGGCAAATTCCGCCGCATCAAGGTGCAGCTGAACAAAATCGTCGGGGCCAAGCTCGACTACCGCAGCGGGTACTTCGCTGGCAAAACGTTCAAGCAGTTCTCGTCCTCTGACCGCGACATGCAGTTGCAGGAAGCCCTGATGTTAGGCGACCCGGTGACCGACCTCGGCATGGCTCTCGAGGTCAATTACTTCCGCCGCGCTCGCGACCGCTACTTCGTTCCGATCTCTGTGAAGATCCCCGGCACCGACATCGAACTCGCCCGCAAGGGCGGAGCCGAGAGCACGCGCCTGGATTTCATCGGCCAGGTGCGCGATGCGAAAGGCCAGTTGCAGGGCACCGTTCGCGACAACATCAAGGTCGCGTTGAAAGGCGACGCAGTCGGCGATCTCGCCAAGCGTAATCTAGCCTACGACACAGGCTTCACGCTGCCGCCCGGAGCGTATTCCATCAAATTCCTGGCGCGCGAAAACGAGACCGGCAAGATGGGAACCTTCGAGACCAAGTTCACCATCCCCGACCTCAGCGGCCCCTCGCCCACGCTCCCCGTCAGCAGCGTTGTCCTGAGCTACCAGCGCGAACAACTCTCCGCCCAAGTCGCCTCGGCTATCAAGGATCGTCGCCTGATCACCGCGAATCCCCTAATCCAAAACAATCAAAAACTGATCCCAAGCGTGACGAGAGTTTTCCGCAAAGACGAGAGCATGTTCGTCTACCTGGAAGCCTACCAACCCGAAGCCACCACTACGCAAATGCTGGTCGCGAGCGTGGCTTTCTATCGAGGCAAAACCAAAGCCTTCGAGACGACGCCCCTGGAAATTCACGACGGCCTCGACCCCCTCTCGAAAGCCGTCCCCGTCCGCTTCAGCGTCCCGTTGAGCGGCCTGGAACCCGGTCGCTATACCTGCCAGGTTCTGGTGTTGAACCCGACCACCCAAAAGTTCTCCGCCCAGCGGGTGGCGATCATTCTATTGCCGTAGTGAGGAATTTAGAGCCGTAGCGTTCAGCGTTGCGCCACCGAGCCTGAGCGGCTTCCATCTTATGGAGCGGGCGTATAATGAGGGGGATGGTCAAGGAATACATCGAAGAGCGCGAGGGCGGCCTGTATGTGGCGGGCACTCGCGTGTCTCTCGATTCCATTGTGCAGTGCTTCCAAGAGGGGATGTCGGCCGAGACGATCCTGAGCGAATTCGAAACGTTGACGCTAGCGCAAGTCTACGGGGCGATTGCTTACTATCTGGATAACCAAGCGCCTGTGGACGCCTATCGGGTCCGTCAGGAACAGCGCTTTCGTGCGATGCGACAGTCGGCAAGTCCATTGTCCGCGGAGTTGCAACAACGGCTGGATGGCGCTCGTGAGCAGCTTCGCGCGAACCGTTCGTGAAACCTCGGTTTCAGGCAGACAACGATCTTCGAAATTCCATTCGGCTTGGCGTGCAGCGTAGAGAACCGTCCATCGATTTTCAGAGTGCTCGTGCAGCGGGGCTTGAAGGGTTGCCAGATTCATCGGTGCTCCAGTTATGCGCGGAGCAGGGTCGAATGCTGGTTACTTCGGATCAGAATACGATGCCGCTGCATTTTCGTGAGTTCCTTTCTGCGGGAAATCGAAGTCCTGGCGTGTTGATCGCGCCACAGGGTACTCAAGTGGCTGCGGTGATCGAGAGTATTTTACTTTTGTGGATCGCTTCGAATGAGGAGGAATGGCAGGATCGGATCGTTTGGTTGCCGCTGTAAGGGACCAACTCGGACATCACGTGAGTGATTCTAACGGACCACAAGCATCCTGAGCCGAACTTTTGAGGAACGAGCAAGTTTCTTTGCTGCGACGGTGAAGGTGGAATTGGTTACGACCCAAGCTTCGTTAGCGCGATAGAAATGCTTCGCACCAAGAACCTCCTGCACTGCGGTCACCCCGACAGGTTTTCCATTACGTTTGCACTGAATGACGATCTTCCTGCCTTGAGCGTCGACCGCGATCAGATCCGCGCCCATGTCGCCTGAGGCAGGTGTCGTTTCGATTTTTGAGTATAGCCGTTCGAGCCGATCCCGAACGAAATGTTCGAATTCTATGCCACTTAATCGCGACAGGTCGCTTGAGGTCCTGTCTGGCTTTCGAGAAATAGTTGGCTCAAGTGGGTATGAGGCCGGCTTAAGGGTGACCGAAGATCGGACCGTGGTTTTCTCTAGGATTTCCTGAGGTCCAAGTGAACGTTTGCAGTACCAACATACTCCCGTTCGATCGCGCAGTTTCGCGCTACACAGACGACAAACACGAACTGTGATTTCTCTCGCAGCCAAGTAGTCCGCCTCTGGCAGACATCAGGGCAGGCGGCGTTCGTTACGGCAGCAGCACCGTCCGATTCAGCCACAAAATATTATCCCAACTCAAAACCTTCTCCGTCCCATCGAACAGCTTCGCCCAGCCTCCACCACCGCCTTTGAAAGAGAAGCTCTTAACGTGGTCGGGCGGAGTGGTGGTTACGTTCTTCATGATGTCCAGGACCTGCTCCTGCCTTGAGATCTGGTAGAACGTCGGGTTCTTGGAGCTGTAGAACTTCGTGTCCGCCGTGTTGCGCTTAGCTGCCGGGCCTCGTTGGTAGGTGATCTTCATGGCAAGGTGCTCGCCGGTGGCGGCTTGGAAGTCCCAGTCCTGGGTCTCCATGATCGGACCCGCGCCGCTCGACTTGGTCGACCACTGCATGTCGTGCTTCGTCGCCAGCAGATAGTTGCCGAAGGGGCCCGGGGCGTCGGTGGGGTCCTCGGTCAGGCCGCCGATGACTAGCTGGACGGCTTCGCCCGCCGGGGTCTTCACGGGCGCGACCAGGTAGGCCAGGCGGTTGGAACCTTTTCCCTTAACGCTCGCGTCGGGGTTGTTGATGGTTTTGCGGTCGATGAAGACGATGCGCAGGTTGCAGTCTTTCGCGGCTCCTGTCGTAGACGGGTTGGGGGTCCAGCCGGGGGGCATGTAGGCGTTCAAGGCCGCTTGGGGCACCTGGAAATCGAGCTGGAAGCGGGCCTCGCTGCTGTGTTCGATGGGGGTTTCGGCGAACAGGGCCAGAGACGAGAGTGCCAAAAGGGATACGAGACGCATGGTCCGATTATAGGGGGATTTCTGGAACCCGGACAGATGCAGAAGCATCCAAAGGGCAGCTATGATGGACAATATGAATCGAATTGCAATGTTGTTGACGCCGCTCGCCTTTGCGGTCGCGATTTCTAGTCCTGCGGCGGCGCAAGGGTTGCCGGATGGCGAGGGTAAGGAAACCTACGAGAACGTTTGTGGCGCGTGCCATGGGGCGGATATCGTGATTGGGTCGCAAGGCTCGAAGAATCGCTGGGAAGAGACTGTGGACGCGATGAAGAATCGCGGCGCGTCGGCCAGCGAAGACGAATTCAAGGTCGTCGTTGACTATCTGGCGAAGTACTTCGGCATGTCGGTGAACGTGAACACGGCGGCTCCGGCGGAACTCGAGACCGAACTCGGGTTGAGCAAGGCGGAAGTGGAGTCTATCGTAAAGGCTCGCACGGCTGCGAAGATTGCGAACTTCGATGCGTTGGCGAAGCTGGACGGCGTGAACGTCAAGGCTCTCACTCCGCTCAAGTCGCGCTTGAAGTTCTAAGCTACTCGAAATTCCTTCGGCGCGGTGGCGGGTGATTTTGCCTGCCATTCGCGCCGCAATACTGCTAAGACCTCTTCCGGAGCACATTCGGAATCCACGTTGGCGATCTCCAGACGCTCCTGCCCGAAGTTCAGCCACAGTCCACCCGCCGACAGTTGGCGTCCCAAACGCATATCTTCCAGTTCTGCCCGGTTGTAATCGTGCGTCGTCTGCCTAAAGGATTTTTTCTCGAAGAGGCGGATGGGTTCGCCCGTGATTTCCAACCTGCGGTCGGAGGAAAGCACGGTGAAGAGGAATGTCAGAGCGGGGATTCCAAAGAAAAGCGATGCTGCGGGCCACGCGTCCTGTTCGACCAGCCATAGCGATACGCCAGCGGTGACAAAAAGAACCAAAAGGCTCGATTGGCGGCGGCGGTTTAGCGAGATCTTCCAGGGCAGCGAGCGCGCGGCGGGGAGGCTCGATGGAGACACGAGATCCTGCACCAGTCGGTTGAAGCGGGGGTAGTTCTGGATCCAGCGGTACACGCGGATCGTGCGCTGGCCGTCGGAGAGAATCATTCCGCCGTGAACCAAAGAGTGCCAGTAGCGCACCGATGTGATCTGGTCCCACGCAACGGTCAGCTTGGGCTGGAACGGTCGTGTGATGGTGATACCTTCGGGTCCGGCGGAGATGTGACGGCTGCTGGAGACGAAGTAGAGCGTTCGACCGCAAAAAAACGCGAGTACGGCGGCAACCCAGAGCATAGGACCGAACGACGACATCGTCGCGAAGGCGATGGTGGCGAAGGCGAGCAAGGCGAGATGCAGCGGCTCATATTGAAGCTCGATGGTTTGATCCACGGGTCCAACGGATGGGCGCACCTGGCTGACGGCTGGCACCTTCCAGTTGCCTTGGATGAAGGTGCGGATCGCTTCGGGGTTGGAACAACCTCGGGCTTCCGAGAGCACGGCCACGCCGGATTCGAAGCGTAACAACGTTGCCGCTGCGCCGCGCCGTTCTGGCACGGACTCGGCGGACAGAAATTCGGAGCGGCGGTATTCCTTGCGGCCTTGCCACGTCGTCTGCACGAGCTTAGAGTCATCGACTAAGAATCCACTACGAAACGTTACGACGAATAAGTAGCTGCTGATGGCAGCGATGGCCGCGGGAATGCCTGCCAGGAACGAGGCATCGCCTCCGAGGATCGAGTAGGTTAAGAGCCAACCCAGGCAAGCGGCGGTACCCACTACTGCCTTTGTGCGCAGCGGGTAGCCGATTCGCAATGTTTCGGTAGAGGGTATTTGTGTGCTCATCTTAAGGTCCATCGAGAGGAACACGCGGGGCTTACATCGGGGGAACGCCTTAGGCGCCAGAGAGTTTACGCCAAGCTGGTGAATGTCTCTTTGAGCTGCTCCAGCACCACGGCCGGGGTATCTGTGGCTGTGGGCAGAGGGATCCGCAGCACGCCCGCGGGAGTGAACTGTGCTCCGGCCTTACTGCCCACCAGGGACATGAGTTTCGCTGGCTCGATGCGGGAGTTGGGATGGAACTTTATGTTCAGCCAACTGCCTCGTTTGTCGACGGCTTCGATTGCCAGGCGCTGAGCGGTGCCTTTGAGCTGGGCGAAGCGGATGAGTGTGTCTACGGCGTCGGGGACGGGGCCGTAGCGGTCGGCGAGTTCGGCACGCGCGATGTCGGCTTGTTCGTCATCGCGGAGATCAGCGATCTTCTTGTAGGCACGGAGGCGCTGCTGGTCGTCCGCGATGTAACTCGACGGGATGCGGATGTCGAGACCGAGGTTGAGGGTCGAGTGGACTTCGAGCGGGGCTTCTTCGCCCTTGAGTTCACGGACGGTTTCGTCGAGTAGGCGCAGGTAGGTGTCGAAGCCTACGGACGCGATGTGGCCGTGCTGCTCGCCGCTGAGGATATTGCCGGCGCCGCGAAGTTCGAGGTCCAGGGCGGCGATTTTGAAGCCGGCGCCGAGGTCGGAGAATTCGCGCAGGGCCGCCAGTCGCTTGCGCGCGATCTCGCTGAGCTCGGTGTTTTCGGGGACCAGCAGGTACGCGTAGGCTCGGCGATTCGAGCGTCCGACGCGGCCACGGAGCTGGTATAGCTCCGACAGGCCGTGGCGCTCCGCGTGTTCGATGATGATGGTGTTCGCGAGAGGTATGTCGATACCGTTCTCCACGATGGTGGTGGAGACGAAAACATCGAACTCGTGGTGCATGAAACCGAGGAGTACGCGTTCGAGTTCCTTCTCTCCCATTTGTCCGTGGCCGACGCCGATGCGCGCGGTCGGCATCAGTTCCTGAATGTGGGCAGCTCGCGCGAAGATCGATTCGACGCGGTTGTGGATGAAATAGACTTGGCCGCCGCGCGAAATTTCCTGCTCAAGGGCGGTCTTGATGAGATCGTCGCCGATGTGGGCGACGACGGTGTGAATCGCGAGACGGTCTTTCGGAGGCGTTTCGATGACGCTCATGTCTCGGATGCCGAGCAGCGACATGTGCAGGGTACGCGGGATCGGCGTGGCGCTCATGGCGAGCACGTGGACGTTCTTGCGCATCTGTTTCAGGCGTTCTTTGTGGGCGACGCCGAAGCGCTGTTCTTCGTCGATGATCAGGATGCCGAGGTCACTGAACTTGATGTCTTTCGAGATCAGCCGGTGGGTGCCGATGGCGATGTCGACTTGTCCGTTGGCTAGCTTCTCCACGTTCAGCGGCATTTCCTTCGCGGGGGTGAGGCGCGAGAACATGGCGATCTGCACGGGGAAAGCAGCGAAGCGGCGCTTGAAGGTTTGATAGTGCTGGAACGCCAGCACGGTGGTGGGTGCCAAGACGGCGACTTGTTTGCCGTCGCCCAGGGCTTTGAAGGCGGCTCGCATGGCGACCTCGGTTTTGCCGAAGCCGACGTCGCCGCAGAGCAGGCGGTCCATGGGATGCGGCGATTCGAGGTCGCGTTTGATTTCCTTGACGGCGCTGAGCTGGTCTTTGGTTTCGGTGAAGTCGAAGGCGTCTTCGAATTCGCGTTGCCAGTTGGAATCCGGCGAAAGGGCGACGCCTTCAGTGATGCGGCGTTCGGCGTAGAGCTTGAGGAGCTCATCCGCCATGTCCTTCATCTTGGCTTTGACGCGTGTTTTGCGAGCGGTCCAGGTGGAGCCGCCAAGCTTGTCGATGTGCGGAGTGGCCTCGCCTGCGCCACGGTATTTCTCTACGAGGTCGAGGCGCGTGAGCGGGACGTAGAGCTTGGCTTCGTTGGCGTACTCGAGCAACATGAAGTCGCCTTTGAGTTCGCCTTGGGCGATTTCCTTGATGCCGACGAATTTGCCGACGCCGTGCTGAGTGTGGACTACGTAGTCGCCGGGCTTGAGATCGGCGAGATCAGTCGCGAAGGCGGAGGCTGCGGTTTTGTTGACGCCTCCGGGTTGCGGGATGAGGTCGGAGGAGCCGAATAGATCCTCGGAGCCGATGAAGGCGATGTTCGCGTCGGGGAAGGTCGTGCCTTTGCGGACGTGGCCTTTGACCAGATACGTGCTGGCGATGGGGCCGGCGAGGTAGGCGCGTTCGGCGAGATAGGGGGAGGCCGCTTCGTTGGGTGCGAGGCCGAGAGAGAAGGGAACCGAATATTCGCGCAGAATGTCGGCGAGGCGTTCGAGTTCACCGTTCGAGGGCGCGAAGAAAGCTACGCGGTTGCCTTTGTCGACTAGGGTCTTGGCTTCGGCGACGGCGACTTGCATATTGCCTTGGAAGACCAGCGATGGTCGGCTGGCGATGTGGGGCGTATCGACGCCGATTTGGAGTTCGCGGAAGCTGAGTTGCGTGAACGGTGCGGCACGTTCGGAGAACTCAGGCCAGGTGAAGAAGTTCGCGGCGGCTTCGAATTCGCGGTCGGGCTGGAGTTGGATGAGGCGCTTCCACAGGCGCTCGGCGGCGGTGACGATGTCTTCGGGTTCGTCCAGCAGGATGATGGCTTTGGAGGCGAGGTCCAGGAGAGAGTGCTCGCGTGGCTCGTCGATGGCCGCTGCGAATTCCCAGCCGGGGGCGTGGTCGTCGGCTTGGGGATGCTCTCGCAGTGGGAGGATTTCGGCTTCGGTCAACTTTAGGACGCTGCGCTGCGATTGGACGTCGAAGCGGCGGATGGATTCGATCTCGTCGCCGAAGAATTCTACGCGCAGGGGCTGGGAACTTTCGGCTCCGAAGACATCGAGGATGCCGCCGCGGATGGAATACTCGCCGACCATTTCGACGGGGTCGCGGCGTTCATAGCCGATGGACTGGAGATGCTTTTCGATCGACTCCAGCGGGAGTTCTTCACCTTTGCGTAGGGTGAGCGAGAGGCTTCCGTAGAAGGCGGCGTTTTGCGTGCGGATGAGCGCGGAGGCTACGGGCGCGATGGTGATGGGCGAGTGTCCGGCGGAGAGGCGGAAGAGGCCGGTGGCTCGCTGTTCGCTGACTTCGGAGTGGGGGGATAGGCGCTGGCCGGGGAGGACGTCGAAGGCGGGGAGGAGGCCGGGGCGCCCGGCTTCGGGTCGCCCTACAAGAAGTCCAAAGAATGTTTCGGCGAGTTCGGAGAGGTTTTCGGCGCGCTGGTTGCCGTCGGTGATGAGGATGATAGGACGTTCGGTTGCCTGCCACAGTAGGACGCTGTAGAGCGCCTTCGCTGTGGGCGTGAGGCCTGCGAGAGAGAACGGGCCGGGGTCGCGGCGCAGGATTTGGGAGATGAGGTCCTGGAACGCGGGGTGACGTGCGATGGTTTGAAAGAGATCGCGAACTGCGGGATGCGTCACGGAATGCGGGCCAACAGTTCCTTCTCAATATTCGTGGTTGAGAAGCCGGGTTCGAGGGAGAGCGCGAGGACTTTGCCGCCAGCGGCTTCGACTTCTTCGCGGCCGGCGATGAAGTGGGCCCAATCGGCACCTTTGATCAGAATGTCGGGGAGGACGTCAGCGATTAACTCGCGCGGGGTGTCTTCGCCGAAGAAGGTCACAGCGTCGACCGATTCGAGAGCGAGGGCCATGGCAGCGCGATCCTGTTCGGACATAAGTGGACGCGAGGGACCTTTCAGGCGAGCTACGCTTGCGTCGGTATTCAGAGCCAGGATGAGAATATCGCCTTCGGAGCGGGAGCGTTCGAGGAGGCGGATGTGGCCCGGGTGGAGGATATCGTAGCAGCCGTTAGTAAAGACTACGATTTTGCCTTCGTTGCGCCAGGCGGCGCGCTGCTGTACTAATTCAGATCGTGTATAAAAGATGCCCATTGAGGGAGACGGCGGAGGAACCGCCTCCCTCAATTCTACCGGGCATTAGCGCCCGGTGTACATGGCGCGATAGAGAGAGAGAGTCTGCCGGTCGCGCACTTCCGAGAGAACGGGCGGTACGAAGAACAAGGAGAGTAGGGAGATTTGAGAAGCGATCAGCAGCGCCAGACTGCCGATTTCGTGATTCAGGAACGCTCGCAACGTGGCGGCAAGAACAGCAAGAGCGATGGCGCCGGTGGCTAGGGGAGCGATGTTTTTTAGCGATGTCATAAATGTCTTTCAATTGGTTAGACGATTCAAATCGGAAAAAGGTTCAACAAAAATCTCACGCTGGGGACGCGAAACGTTTTTGCGAGTCCTCCGTCGATTGCAGTAAGGAGAGTTCTTCAACCTATGAAACTTCGAAATCGTTCTGTTCTGGCGGGTGCGGCACTGGTCGCTGTGGGCGCGGTTGTGGGCGCTTGGGTGACGGCCAAAACCGGTCAATTTCCATTTAGTTACAGCCACGTCCCGGCCGCGGCGCAATCGAATGCGGATTTGGACGTGTCGTTTAAGTCGGGCTTTGGGGCTGTTGTAAAGAAGGTCCAGCCGGCGGTCGTGAGTGTATTGTCAACGACGAATGCGAAGCGCGTGCAGTCGCGTCGCGGGCAGCAGGAGCTTCCCGACGGGTTCGATCTGCGTGACTTCTTCGGTGGCGGCGGCAACCTTCCCGATATGCAACAGGGTCCCAAGCAGGGCCTGGGTTCGGGTGTAATCGTTTCGGCGGACGGCTACATCGTGACCAACAACCATGTCGTGGATGGTGCGGACACGGTGAAGGTATCGCTGCAGGATGATCGCGAATTTACGGCCAAGGTCATCGGCAAGGATGCGGATTCAGACGTGGCGGTGCTGAAGATTGAAGCGAGCGGGTTACCGCACGTGAACTTCGGCAACTCCGACACGGTCGAGGTCGGCGACATCGTTCTCGCGATGGGTAATCCGTTTGGGATTGGTCAGACGGTCACCATGGGGATCGTCGGCGCGACGCATCGCAATACGCGGGAAGGCATTGAAGCCTACGAGGATTTCATCCAGACGGACGCGGCGATCAATCCGGGCAACTCGGGTGGTGCGCTCGTGAACATCAAGGGTGATCTTGTCGGCATCAACACGGCGATCATCAGCCGCGGGGGTGGGAACCAGGGCGTCGGTTTTGCGATCCCTGCGAAGACTGCCAGCAACGTGATGGATCAGCTGGTGAAAAACGGTAAGGTTTCGCGCGGCCGTATGGGCGTGCAGATTCAGTCGATGAATTCGGACATGGCGAAGCAGTTCGGTTTGAGCAGCGCTCGTGGTGCTCTGGTGGGCGATGTCGAAGAAGGCAGCCCGGCGGAGAAGGCGGGGCTCAAGGCGGGCGATGTCGTCACGCAGGTCAACGGTTCGCACATTGCGGATTCGGCGGATTTGCGAGTGCGCATCGCGGCACTGGCTCCGGGTACGACGGCGAAGTTGAAGGTACTGCGTGAAGGCACGGAGCGCGATATCAACGTCGTGCTGGGCTCGCAGAAGGCGGAAGAGCAGGCTTCGAACGGATCCGGTCCTGCCATTCCGGAAGGTCCGCGATTGGGAGTCTCGGTGGAGCCGGCGACGAAGTTGAATCGTGGCCGCACGGCGGGGTTAGTGATCGCGAGCGTGGCTCAGGGTAGCGCGGCCGAAGAGGCCGGGTTGCGGCAGGGCGACGTGATCCTGGAAGTGAATCGCAAGGTGGTGAGCGATCCAGCCGAGTTCGCCAATGTGGTTCGCTCGGCCAAGGAGCCGCTGTTGCTGTATGTGGAGAGCAACGGGGCGCAGAAGGGCGCTGCGGGTCGGCACTTTGTGACGGTGCAGCCTCGGTAGTCCCGAATTGGGAAAGATCGGGAGTTATGGTGTCTGACACCGATCTCTCGGGGCACGAAAAAGGGGGATGCCTTGCGGCATCCCCCTTTTTACTTCCTTACGTTTGGACTACTTCGCTTTGCCCTTCGGAGCGGCTTTAGCTTTCGCCTTACCCTTCGGAGCAGCCTTGCCGACCGGACCAGTTCCCGTCCAACCGACCAGTTCCTTCTCTTCCATGTCGATGGCAAAAGTCACCATGAAGGGTTCCTTCTGGAACGCGGTCACGGTGCCTTTGAATTCGATGTCCGAACCCACCGCCATGGTGCCGGGGAGGGCGGGATTGAAGGTGAGCTTGGCGTCCGGGATGTTGGCGTCGAAGATCGCGACCGTCATTTCCTTGGGGCTGGTTTCCGGCGTCATGGAAATGATCTTGGCCTTGAACATCGCCATCGGCGAGTTCGGCGGGCCAGGGGGCAAGGACGAATCCTTGTAATTTTCCATGAACAGTTTGTCTGCGTCCGCGCCGGTGAGCGGGGTGCGCACGGCATCGCGCCAGAACGTCTGTTGCGGGTGAGCGGCATCGTATTCGGCGGCGTTCTTAAACTTGGCTTCTTCGATTTCGTTCACCGAAAGGATCTTGAAATCCGCCGGAGGCATCGCGCTGGTTTTCGCCAACGCCAGCAGGGCAGGGAAGCCGTCGTCACTGCCGTGATATTGCTTGTAGAGGCTGGTGGCCGTGTTCAGGTAAGCCGTCTTGTTTGCGGCGGAAACGGTGTTGGCCGCCGGACCCGCGTAAACCGCAGCGCGGGCGAATTGGAAGATGGCCTCCGGAACCTTCGCCAACAGAGTCTTGTTTTTCAGGTACTGATTGAACTTTGCGGTGCCCAACATATAGGAGAATGCGGGTTGGTCCGGATCGGACTGGCTGACTTTGGTCAACTCAGTCTCGGCACGGACATCGTCCTTACGCTGCACCCAGATCCAGGCGTTGGTGCGGAGGGCCAATGCGGTGATCGCCGGACGGTACTGTGGGAGCGACTTGGCCCATGCCTCGTCCGCCATCGTGGCAGGCTTGTTGGCGGGGGTGAAGATTTTGTCTCCGTTATCCAGGACATACTTCGCGGTCTCTTCGGCGGTTGCCAAGTCCGCCGCAGCGGGAGGCAGGGGCGTGAATGCGTAGATGTTGGCGAGGATGGTTGTGATGGCGAAGTAGTTGTTCGCGTTCTTGGCGCGCATGGCCTTGGCCCGATCAAACGCCTTGCGGTTTTCCTTCAACTCGCCGTAGGTGCCCAAGTAGAATTCGTCCCGCATGGCGAACATTTCGCTATCCGAATTCGCGGCGGTCCACTTGTCAAGCGCGGCCAGGCGTCCTTTGCCATCCGGAGCCTTGCTGTAAGCGTCGGCCAAATCGTACTCGGCGCGATCTTTCCACTGTGGGCCCTTGGCTGGATCGGCGGGTGCTTGCGCTGGCAGCATCCATCCAGTGCTCAGGCCGATCCCCAGTGCGGTGATGATCATCAGGATTCGATTCTTATTTTGCACCACAAACCTCCAATTAATACGTTCCGAGTACGTGCTTTCTTCGCGTTGGCAGCTAGGCGAAGATACTCTCGGGAGTATACCGAACCCGCGCATTTGCCGCAAGCTCCGAAGGGCATCCCCGATTGACTCCAGCATACAACTATTCCCTCGATCATTGGACGCCACCAACGGGCTACAGGTTCCATGCCCCACTGGTACAGAGGTTGGCCGCCCGAAGCACGAATTCGCGTATGCTGTAACGAATGCCCACGCGATGGATCGACCTCGCGGTGATCGCGGCCTACCTGGCCGGCATCACCTGGTTCGGAGCCCGCTTCCGGAACTCGCAACATTCTCTTAAGGACTACTTTTTAGGCGGCCGGAATGCTCCGTGGTGGGCGATTTCGTTGTCCATTGTTTCTGCTGAGACCAGCACGCTGACGGTGATCGGCACGCCGGCGCTTTCCTTTACGGGGAACTTTGGATTCCTGCAGGTGGTGTTTGGATATCTGCTGGCCCGGATCGTGATCTCGACATTATTTTTGCCCGCCTATTTCCGCGGCGAGATGTACACGGCGTATCAACTTATGGATGTGCGCTTCGGTCCGCGCATTCGGAAATTGACGGCGGGAACCTTCCTGATCCTGCGGGCGCTGGCCGAGGGGGTGCGGGTATTCGCCATTTCCATCGTGATCTCGATCGTGCTGGGGACCGGGGAAATGACCAGCATCGTGGTCATCCTGTTGTTGACGCTGGTCTACACCTACGAGGGCGGGATGACGGCCGTGATCTGGACCGATGTTGTGCAGATGATCCTCTACGTGTTGGGCGCGGGGCTGAGCCTGTTCGCCCTGCTGCACCAAATCAATGGCGGCTGGGCGCATGTGGTGGAGGTTGCCGGGCCGCTGAATAAGTTTCAGATTTTTGATTTTCGCCTGGGTCCGCCATCCGAATTCTTCGCGCGTACGTATAGTTTCTGGGGAGGGGTAATTGGTGGATGTTTTCTGACCACGGCGAGTCATGGCACGGAGCAATTGATCGTACAGCGGTTACTGTCGGCAGGGAGTGAGCGGCAAAGCCGCGCGGCATTGCTGTCGAGTTGGGTGGTTATTTTTATTCAGTTCACCCTGTTTCTGGTTGTCGGGGTGTGCCTGTTTACGCTGTATCAGGATCAGGGGTTGCCACGTCCAAATGTAACTGACAGTATTTATCCGCGATTTATTTGGGAGCAGCTTCCGGCTGGGATTTCCGGCCTAGTCATCGCCGCCATCCTGGCGGCGGCGATGTCAAACTTAAGTGCGGCATTGAACGCCCTTGCATCCACTACTGTTATGGACCTATGGCGTCCGTTTTTCGGAAAGAGTACTGTAACCAGTGAGGCCGTTTGGTTGCGGCGGGCGCGTGTGGTGACGGTTTGTTGGGGAGGTGTATTGCTGGGAGTGGCGTTATTAGCCAGAAATTGGGGCGGTGTATTGGAAGCGGGCCTGGGAATTGCGTCGATCATTTATGGCTCGCTGTTGGGGGTATTTCTGCTGGGATTGCTGACGCGGCGGGCGACGGAAACGGGTGCGATGGCGGGAATGTGTGCCGGGTTGGCTGTTACTTTATACGTGAGGTTTTACACACCAGTCGCCTGGACCTGGTATATATTGCTTGGTACGGCCATTACATTTGCGGTCGGTTGGGTCGTGTCATGGACAAAGCAAAGTGTTGAAATGACGAAACAACAGGCGTAGAATTAACTACATAGAATCACGTTGTCGGTACAAGTGTGTCTGCAGCGTGAGTGAAATGCAGAGAGGCATCTCAAATGGACGTACACAAAATATTAGGGGATTTACGACGGGAACGGGAGCAGATTGAGGAGGCGATTTTAACTTTGGAGCGCCTCGCTACAGGACGTGGACGTCGCCGGGGGCGTCCGCCGGCCTGGATGTCGCAGCTGAAAGGCGTTGAGGCGAAGGGAAGCAGTGAGCCGAAGCGGCGCGGGCGACCTCCAGGAAGTAAGAATAAGGCGAAAGGGACGGCTGCTTAAAAAACAACTGTTCGCAAAGATGGATGTGTAGTGGTGGGGCAGGCTTTCAGCCTGCCTCTACCTTTTAGCGCCGGTTGCGAGGGTTGGCGGGCAGTTCGATACTTTCCTGCCGCACCACTGTGGGGGCCGAGG
Organism: Bryobacteraceae bacterium; assembly: GCA_039926185.1. Lineage (GTDB taxonomy): Bacteria > Acidobacteriota > Terriglobia > Bryobacterales > Bryobacteraceae > Palsa-187. The sequence continues at coordinate 282,005 of JBDSXJ010000034.1, forward strand.
GGCGGAACACAAAGATGAACACGTCGGTACTTCCATTCTCCGGAGGCGTAGGCCCGCCGGTTGAGTAGATGTTCCCGAAGGATTGCCCCGTGACGTACACGTTGCCAGCCGTGTCTACTTCGATACCCTGCACCTGCTGGCTCCCGGGACCGGTTACGTAGCTCGAGTAAATCAACGCTTTCTCAGGGGCTTCCAGCGTGTCGATGACGGCTACGAATCCGTCCAGACCCCCTTGTTCTGACGCGGGCCGGAGGGCATCCACTGTGCGCAGGTCGCGCGATAGCGTGTAGCCTCCGATGTAGTAGCGGCCTGAAGGCCCGATGCGCATATCGTTGATCGATTCGCCGTCGCTGCCACCGAAGTAGGTGGAATAGACGAGTGCCTGGGCGGAATTGGTCGTGGTCAGGTCGAGAATGGTTAACGTGGCATCGGTGACGCCCGCGTTACGCGACTGCATAGCGCGTGCGGAGACGGGGTAATCCTCAGATAGCGAAAATCCGCCGATCGCGACCCTGCCTTGGGCGTCCAGCAATACCTTCCATGCCTGGTCGATGGTGCTGCCACCGATAAAGGTGCTGTATTCGATCTTGGCGCCCAGCAGGTCGATCTTGGTGAGGAACGCATCGCTACCGCCGCGATAGACGGTCTGGTAGGCACCGGGAGTCACGGGATAGTCGTAGGAAAAGGTTTCGCCCACGATGTAGAGTTTTCCTGCCGCGTCGACCGCGATGGAGCGGGGGCGATCAAAGAAAGACCCTCCGAAATAAGTGCTGGCGAGCAAAGAATCGGTGCCGCTGCGATTCGTATCGAAGCCGGCAGCCCAACCATCGACACCGAATGCGCGGTTATTTTGCAGAGCGTTTTTGACGGGCAAGTCGTTGCCGTCGGTGAAGCCCGTAATGAAAACCTGGCCCGATGTGGGGCCTAGCGCGATCGAAGTCGGTTCTTCATTTCCCGTGCCGCCGAAGAAGGTCGAGTACTTCAAACCCGATTCGCCCGGAAGGTTGGTATCCAAAACGGACAAGAACATTTTGCGCGTTTCGCCGTTGGTGGTGGCGTAGGCGTTCGCGGTGGTGGGGAAGAAGAAGTCGTCGGTGATGCCGGTCAGGTAAAGCACGCCGTTGGGATCGACCACCGCTGCGCGGAGCGAATCTCCAAACATGCCGCCGAAATAGCCGGAGTAGGTAATGACGTCGTCGCCGGTGCCCAGCGGGTTCAGTTTGGTCGTGAACACATGCGGATTCGGGGAGAGCAGGAAGCCGCTATAGGCTGTGCCGACGAGCGGGAAATCGCGCGACGAAGTGAAGCCCGCAATATAGATGGAATTGTTCTTATCCCTTGAAATGCTCAACGGGCCTTCCGCCCCGCCGCCAGCGAGGTAGGCGACGAAGAGCATCTGCGGGTCAATCACGAGCTTGCGGGATTGGTCGTAATTGCCGAGTGCGATCGAATAGCTGCCGTCGTCCTCGCGCTGATAGGAGGACGTGACGGTGACCACTTCGCCATCCGCTTTGCGTTGATAGGTTACGGGAGCTTTTTGTGTGACGTCGCCATTGGCCAGGGTCAGAACCAGGGAACCATTTTCGGCCACACGCTCGCGCGTTGCGCCTTCAAAACGCATGCGGATTTGCGAGGGATCGGCACCGGGGGACAATTCAAAATCGTATTCCAGGCTCTGGCCGACGCCATAATAAACGACGTCGATGCCGGGATACACTGCATTGCGACGCAATTGCAGGAACGCGTCTGAGGTGTACGTCGCGTTGCCGCCGAAGTGATTACTGGGAGTCTTGGACTTCTTCTCGCCGGCGAATTTCGCGTCGGGATTGCCGCCCACGAACTGGAGTTGCAGTGCTTCTTTACCCAACAGGACGGTCGCCGCGTTCTTGCTGATACCGACACCAAAGCCGAAGCTGCGCGCGGTCCAACCGTGGCTCGAATCCTGCTCGAAGCGCAGCGGGATCTTTTGAATCACGGAGGTATCGGGAGCCGCAAACGCGCTCCAGGCCACAAGGGCAAAACAGACAAACAGACGCATGGATTTTTTAGAGTAGACCCTATGTCATAGCACGCGATGTGCCACCCAATAGGTTAGCATGAGGGCTTGACTCGCTCGCCCATTCGGATCTTTGTCTTCGCTCTGGTTTGCACCTACGCGTTCTTCTATGAGTACCTGCCGCCGGTACGCAGAGTTCACATTCCCTACGACCTGGAAGGCTACCATCTGCCGCTGGCGGACTATGCGTTTCAACAACTAAAGCAGGGTCGATGGCCGCAGTGGGACCCCAGCATTTACTCGGGCATGAGCTTCGCGTCGAATGTGCAGGCGGCGCTCTACTATCCGGGAACGTGGCTGATGTTCCTGGCGACCTGGGGTCGGCAACGGCTGTCGTATCAGTCATTCGAAGATTTGGACTTGCTGCATGTGCCCCTCGCGTTCACACTGTGTTTCTTTTGGCTACGGGGTCGGAAGTTACAGGACATGGCTGCGGTGCTGGGCGCGGCGGTCTTCGCGTTCAGCGGGTACCTGTGTGTGCAGTTGCAGCACTTTGGGTTGACGGTGGCGTATACGTGGATGCCGTTGTGTTTGATCGGGGTGGATCGGGCGGAGCAGCAGAAGTCGTGGAGACCGCTGTGGATGGTGGCGGTCGGGTCAGCGATGGCATTTCTGGGTGGGTATCCGCCGACGTGGTTAGTGGTCGCGATGGCGGTGGGGGTGTACGCGTTGGCGAGTCCGGCGAGGGCGCGCGTGGTGCCGGGAGTGCTTGCGGCGCTGGTGTTTTCGCTGGCGCTGTGCGCGGTGCAGGTGCTGCCTACGTGGGACGCAACGCATTTCCGCGAGCCGGAGTTGCGTTATGGGATCGGGATTAAAGACCCGATGTATTTCCTCTCCTTTATAGCTCCGAATTATTGGGACTTCGGGCTGGATAAAGACGTGATGACGAATTACGGGATGGAGTATCTGTATTTGGGCGCTCCCGGAATTCTCGGGGTGCTGCTGGCGTTTCGGCGGTGGCGAGCCGCGATTCCTGCGATCGCAATGATCGCGGCGGGATTGATTTTGGTGACGAACCCGTACGCGATTGTGTGGGACTCGATCAAGTGGTCTCCGCTGCTCGCGGATATTATGCGGAGTTCGTACTTCATGGCAGGAGTGATCCCGGGGCTCGCCTTGTTGGCGGCGATGGGGCTGGATTCTTTCCTGGGGGGGGAGGGCGGTGTTCCGAAGTGGGTGGCGATGGTTGGCTGGGGTGCCTATGAGTGGGTGCGCTGGTCGCGCGGCGGGTTCTCCGCTGGACCTTTGTCTCTGATCGATGCTGCGGTCGCTTTGGCGGTTTTCACGCTTGGGTTGCTAGCGTATCGGGCGAATCGGACCGTGTGGATGGGCGCGGCGCTGTTGATGTTTGTCGGGGTCGACTACAAGGTATTCGGGACCAGCCTTCGTCAGAATGCGACGAAGGGGCAGGGGACGATCTATTCCTCGACGGATTTAGGCGCGATGAACAAAGGCGCGTATGCGGCTACGCGGAGTGATCCGGATACTCGGATTTTGCTGCATGAGCTCGGGCCCCAACCGTCGACCTTGCGGCATGTGCAGTGGAAGTCGCCGATGGGGTTTGATCCGTTCCTGAGTACGTCGTATCGCGAGTTGATCAAGCGCGATGGTACGTGGCTGGATGACCGGTCGCTGCTGCTGGACCCGATGAAGCTCGACGTGATGCAGCGGTTCGGGGTGCGGTACGTGGTCACCGGCGAGCAGGGGTCGAAGTACGCAGAGTTGGTTGCGAGTCCGGAGTATCGGATGGTCGGGGCGAATGACTCGTATTACAAGGTGTTTGAGTATTTGGGAGCGAAGCCGATTTATCAGTTTCCGGGGACGGTGGAAGTGCAGGCTCGGGAGCCTGAGCATCGGCTGTTGCGCGTGTCGTCGGAGCAGGGCGGGTTGTTGATGTGGGCGGAGCAGGGGTATCCGGGGTGGAGCGCGACGGTGGATGGTCGGGAGGTCCCGATTGAGAAGTGGGAGATTGCGTTTCAGGCGGTGCGGGTTCCGCCGGGGGCGCACACGGTGGAGTTTCGGTATCGGGAGAGATATTTGAGCGCGGGGCTCGGGGTATCGGTGGTGTCGCTCTTGCTGCTGGGTGTGTTTTTGCGTTTGACCGCTCCCTCACGGTCGCTGCTCGGTGCAGACGATGCACGGAGCAGCCATGCGTGAGCATGCGGGTAGACGAACTAGTTCAGGAAGTATTTGTAATACAGCGAGTCGCGCTGCTTCGGTATGAAACCCGCGTCGCGGATCAGGCGGCGGAGTTCTTCTTCGCTTGCCTGATGATGCGTGCCGGCTGCGCTCACGACGTTTTCTTCAATCATGATGCTGCCGACATCGTTGCCGCCGAACTTCAGGCCGACCTGGCAAGTCTTCAATCCCGGAGTCACCCAGCTCGACTGGATGTTCAGAATGTTGTCCAGGTAAATGCGGCTAAGAGCGAGCATCTTCAGGTACTCAACCATCGTTGCTTCTTCCTTGACGAAGCGGCCGAGTGAGGTGAGCTCGCGTTGGAAGGCCCAGGGGATGAACGCGGTGAAGCCGCCGGTGTCCTCTTGAATCTGGCGCACGATGTCAAAGTGGTTCATGCGCTGCTCGATGGTCTCGCCAGTGCCGAACATCATCGTCGCGGTGGAACGCATGCCGACGGCGTGGCAGGTGCGATGGACGTCGATCCAATCCTGGGTGCCACACTTCAGGCGGCTGATGCGATGGCGAACATCTTCGTCGAGGATCTCGGCTCCGCCGCCCGGTAGGGAATCGAGACCGGCGTCGCGCAGGCGGGAGAGCGTGTCATACAGGCTGAGGCCGCTGACTTCCGCGATGTTGACGATCTCCGGCGCGCTAAAGCAGTGGCACCAGATGTCGAAATTCTTTTTGATATTGCGAAGCAGATCTTCGTACCACTCGATCTTGAGGTCGGGGTGCAAGCCGCCCTGCATCAGGATGCCTGTGCCGCCCAGGTCGATGGTCTCCTGAATTTTTTGGAAGATGACTTCCTGCGGCAGGATGTAGCCTTCCTTGTGGCCCACGGGGCGATAGAAGGCGCAGAAGCTGCAGTACTCGGTGCAGAAGTTGGTGTAGTTGATGTTGCGATCGATGATGTAGCTGACGATGTTGTCCGGGTGCAGCTTGCGGCGGACGGCGTCGGCGGCCATGCCGATGCCGAGCAGGTCAGGGCTATTGAAGATATCGATGGCTTCTGCGCGGGAGATCATACTTTCCTTAAATGGTAGCGCGATCGAGGCGCAATGCGAGATCCAGGTAACGACGCATGCCCTCGTAATCTTTCTCGCCGAGTTCGAAGACGATGTGTTTGGTGAGATAGGCCCGGGTGAGCTCTTCGCTGATGCCGCGAATGGGGGATTGCTCAGTCACAATGTCGTCCATGTGGTCGAGGCCGTAGCGGCAGCTGGCGCGGAAGGCGTCGGCGTAACGGTCGAGGATTAATTCCTTGCGGGCGCTCCACACGGCGAAGACCATCGGGAGTCCGGTCATGTTAACCCATTCGGCACCGAGGTCGAGGCAGTTGTATTGGATCGTTTCGGGATCGATGTGCAGGGCCGGGTCGCCGATGATCAGGGCAGCGTCGGCATGGGCGAGCATACTTTCCATGTCAGCCGGCATGGCGACGGTGGTGGGGCTGGCTCCGTACTGCTCGGCCAGGATCACGCGCGAGAGCATGACGGAGGTGCGCGATCCTGCGTCCACAGCGAGCGTTTTGATCTGCGCGTAAGGGACCTTTGAGATCAGCAGGATGGTGCGGACGGGTCCGTGGCAGGCGATGCCGGTGCCTGGGAAATAGTCGAGCTTCTGCCTCGCCATTTCGATCACCGGCAGGATGCCGATGTCGGCCTGGCCTGCGGCCATTTGCTGCGCGCACAGCGAGGGCAGGGCGAAGTTCACGTCAAAGACGTCGCGGAGTGCCGGGTCGTGCGTGAGCCCCCAGACTAACGGAACGGTGTTGAGATAGCTGACCGCGGAGACGCGGGGTCGTGTGGGTTGCAACCCACATTTTATCACTCGAAAGGTTTTACGTACGCTTGCGTCGCACAAATCTGGCCGAGACCAGCAAGAGTCCGAGTCCGCCCAAGAGTCCCGCGGAAGGCTCCGGATTGGTCACGATCGTCAGGGTGAAGGATTCGTGCTCTCCCAGCGGGAGGTCGTACATGTTCAGTTGGATGGAATTCGCGGTAAACGTCAGGCGACTCGCATCCAATCCCTGGATCGAACTGGAAAGCAGAACATGTTGGATGGGTTGGCCCAAATTCAGATTGAGGAAATCAAAGCCATTGGGATTTGAGGGCAAGAACGATGCCACATACGAGCCGATCCTGGTGTAGGTGTAGGTGATCGTGTTGTCGCCAAAGTCCAGGGTCTGGTTCGGTGCCTGCAGGATGCTGCAGACGTTGGCGTTGCCCGAGCCTCCGCCGAAGCAACTCACTTCCGTGCCGGCGGTTACGGCAAAGGTGTCGGTAGTGGATTGCCCCTGGTAGTGGTAGTCCAGGGTGACATTGGTTCCGATGAGTCCAGCGTTCGCCGACAAGGCGGCGCTTAGGAAGAGGAATGCGAGGAAAGTGTTGGATCGTTTCAAGAGAGGCCTCCGATACTGCCTGGATTGAGACTACTGAGGGAAGGTGAACGGCCCAATGGTCTGCGGTTCCATTTTTGGTTCCATGAGGCCCAGGACCGAGGTTCTCAGCTCCGGGGCGGAGTTTTTCCAGAGAGGCGCGGTACAATCGTGGTTTCATGAGCTTGCGCGCAGTACTTGTCATTTCTATCCCTCTGGTGGTATTGCTTTCCGGCTGCGAAAGATCGGCTGGGGCGAACGTGGCGGCCACGGTCAACGGGCGTGCGATTACTTACGAGGAACTCGACAAGCAGTTCCAAGTGGCGCAGTTCGGCAGTCCGGGGGAAAAACCGAGTGACGATCAGGTTTTGATCCAGCGGCTGGAGATTCTGCGGGCGATGATCGATAACGAGATCATGCTGCAGCGCGCCGAACGCGAAGGCCTAATGGCGGTGGATTCGGACGTGGAGGCTCGTTTCAATGAGATGCGCACGCCCTACACGGAAGAAGAGTTCAAGAAGCAGCTCAACGATCGCAAGATGACAGCGGAGGATCTCAAGGCGCAGTTGCGCAAGGACCTCAGTGCGCAGAAGTTGCTGAACAAAGAGACCACGGCGAAGATCAGCATCGCGGATAAAGACATCACCGAGTTCTACGAGGCCAACAAAGCCAGCTTCAATCGCAATGAACCGCAGTTGCACCTGGCGCAGATTCTGGTGACGCCATCTTCGGACCAAACCATTCGCAATCTGAAGGGCGATAACGCCCTGGATGAGCACGACGCGAAGCTGAAGATCGACGGCCTGGAAGCTCGGTTGCGCAAGGGTGAGGAGTTCAGCGAACTCGCGCAGAACTATTCCGAAGATCCCGAATCGGCTGCGGCGGGCGGGGATCTGGGCTTTGTGCCGGAGTCGGCGCTGGAGCAGGCGAATGCCGAGCTTCGCAAGACGATTCTGGCGCTGCGGCCGGGGCAGGTGACTCCCGCGCTGAAGACAACAGAGGGCTATCGCCTGCTCAAGCTGATCACGCGCGAGCCGGCGGGGCAGCGCGGGTTGAACGATCCAAATGTCCAGCAGACCATTCGCGAGACGTTGATTACGCGTAAGGAACAACTGCTGCGGTCGGCGTTTTATGAAGTGGCTCGTAATGACGCGGACGTGGTGAACTACTTCGCGGAGAGCGTGGTTTCGGGCAGCGTTGCCGCGGCTGCGGCGACGCCCAAGGCCAAGCAGTAGTTAAACTAAAGATTAGATGTTCCCCGAATCCTTTCAAATCGGCCCCATCAAGCTGCAACCGGCGACCGTGCTCGCGCCGATGGTCGGCGTGACGGATACTGTGTTCCGGCGTTTGATTCGCGGCCAGTCCGGCTGTGGGCTGATCATGACGGAATTCACCAGTTCGCACGGCATCGTGGCGACTGCGAAGCAATCTGCACGCACGGGCAAGCCCACGCGGACGTTCCGCTACTTGTATTTCGATCCGGAAGAGCATCCCATCTCTGCACAGTTGTTTGGTGCAGACCCGGAAGTGATGGCCGACGCGGCGCGTTATTGCGAGGATCAGGGCTTCGACATCATCGACATCAACTTCGGCTGCCCGGTGAAAAAGGTGGTCCGGTGTAACGGCGGTTCGGGGTTGCTGCGCGATCTGCCGCTGGTGGAAGACTTGCTGCGTAAGGTGCGTGGTGCAATCAAGATTCCTCTGACGATGAAGTTTCGGGCGGGCTGGAGCGATCGGGAACTGGTGCACGTGCAGATGGCCAAACTCGCGGAGGATTGCGGTGTGGCCGCAGTCGCGTTGCATCCGCGCACGCGGGAGCAGGGCTACGCGGGGAAAGCCGACTGGACTCGCATTGCCGATGTGAAAGCTGCGGTAAAGATTCCTGTGATCGGCAATGGCGACATCATCACGCCGGAGGACGCGGTCCGGATGGTGAAGGAAACCGGTTGCGATGCGGTGATGATCGGTCGTACGGCTTCCTCAAATCCGTGGATCTTCAAGCAGATTGAAAGCTTTGTGAAAACCGGCGCGTACCAGACTCCTTCCGAACAGGACCGCTATAACATCATGCGGCTGTACTACTCGATGCTGATCGATCGCAGCAGCGTAGACGGGGTTGGCAAGATGAAGCAGTTTGCGACTTACTTTACGCACGGGGTTCGCAACGGTGCAAAGTTGCGGGCGCAAATTTACACGCTGCACGAAGCGCAACCGATTCTGGATACGGTGGATCGCTTCTTTGAAGAGGAACTCCGCGGGCACGCGGCGAATGTCCCTGTCGAAGCGCCCTTACTTGCTGTCTAAAATTCGACCGGTGCGGTGGTCGCGAGTGGCGGCGGCGATGTCTCCGATGGCACGGAAAGACTGGGAACGCGCGAAATAAGCCTGGGCGCTACTGGGTTCAAAGCTGATCACACGGCTAAAATCATCAATGGCGGGTTCATGCTGGCCCAGCAGTTGATAGGTCGCCCCCCGTTGATAGATGTTGTCCATGTTCGGAAGCAACTCCACTGCTTTTATGAAATCGGGCATCGCCTTTGCTGGGTCACCCATGGCTCGCACAGCACTGCCGCGCAGATTGTATGCGACAGCGAGCTTCGGGTCCAGTTCGATGGCGCGGCTGAAATCTGCCAGTGCTTCAGGCCATTCCTGCAAGGTGACGTAAGCCGTACCTCGGTCGAGAAACGCTTGTGGATCACGGGGGCGCAACTCGATGACTTTGGTGAAGTCGGGTATCGCGACGAAAGGTTTGGCTAACGCGATGTTGGTGCGCCCTCGCATCGCGTAGGCTTCGGCGTACTCCGGCTGGAGGCTGATGGCGCGATCAAAAGATACAACAGCCTGCGAATAGCGGGCAGTTTTCAGCAGCCGTTCTCCGGCGTCGAAGGCTTCCAGGGCATGGATGGGGTCGACATTCCGTTTGTAGATCCAGCCGCCTAAAACCAGCACGATGGCGACTACCAGGCCAATCATCCAGTTGCGGCGATTTTGCACTTTGGCGAATTCGGCGGCGCTAACCGGGACAAGGTTCCACGGCTGGGCCGCGTCGCTATCGTTCACCGCGGGGTCCACCGGCGGTTCGATGGGGACCGCGTTGCCTTCGAATTGGTTCTCTTCAGCCACTGTTATCTATGATAGAAGATGCTTCCTATGAAACGTATTCAAATTATCACTGACGGAGCCTGTTTAGGAAATCCCGGTCCCGGAGGTTGGGCGTGCATCCTGCGGTTCAACGATCAGGCCAAGGAGATGTCCGGGGCCGTTCCCCATACCACCAACAATCGGATGGAGTTGACCGCCGCGATAGAGGGTCTGAAGATGTTGAAGGAAGTCTGCGAGGTGGAAGTCGTGACGGATTCGGAATACGTCAAGAACGGCATCACCAAGTGGATCCTGGGGTGGAAACGGAACGGCTGGTTGACGGCAGCGAAGAAGCCGGTGGTGAACCAGGATTTGTGGGAGGAACTGGACGACTTGTCCCGCCCCCATCGTATTGAATGGACGTGGACCAAGGGCCACGCCGACCACGCGGACAACAATCGCTGCGATGAACTGGCCACACGCGCGGCGCGCGAAGGCGTTTAGGCGATCGAACCCATAATCAGGGCTCCCAGGTTCCAGGCGACGACGACCGCAAACATTACGTTCATGCGTCCCAACAAGCGGAGTTTGCCGACTTTCCAGCAATAGAGGCCGAGGCCCACGGCCAGGAGTTTGACCGCCAGCAGGCCGCCAATCGGGTTTGAGGAGTGCTCCAGAGCGAAGCGAACCAGAGGGTTGCCTTCCTTCACGCCCTGTAACAAGAACGCGACGGTGGTTAGAAAGTCCAACACCTGAAGGTACGAATATTGCAGCATGGCTTGATTCACCCGGTAGAATGCCCTTTCGAGAGTAACTGACCTAATGTATACCTCTTATTCTGCTCGGTAAATGGAGCAGCGTAACCAGTACGGTTCCTAGGGTTTAGCTCCGCGAGTACGGGGCAAGTACTGGGCGAAAAAGGTACCAGAAAGTTTCCTAAGGCCCGTGCCGATAAAGGAGACGTGGGTAACTCGAACTCGTCTTTATACTTGTCGGCGCGTCTCGACAAGCTGCGGAATACGCAGAATGCAGACGGCGGGTGGGCGTTCTACGCCAGGAAAACGAATTCCTGGGTGGAGCCGACGGTGTTCGCCGCTCTGGCGCTGCACGGGCAGCCGGAGGCGCAGCGGGCCTGGGAATTGCTCCGGGGCTGGCAGTTGGCGTCGGGTGGCTGGAGACCTACGGGGGATGTTCCGGGCGCGAACTGGACCACGGCCCTGGCTGTGTTGCTGGGCGTGAAAGTGGCCGGGCAAGCCGATGGCCAGGTGGCAAAGGGTATCGAGTGGTTGCGAAATAATGCCGTGGATGGGGCCTGGGCGTGGCGTCGCGGAAGTTTGCCAGCGGCCGAACCGACGGCTTTGGGGATTTTGGCACTGCGTTCCGCAGGTATAGCGCATTCGGCGAAGGATGCGGAAGGGTTCCTGCTGACGGACAAATTGACTCCGGAGACTTGTGGACCGGCGTTGGTAGGGTTGCAAGGATCGAGCCAGATTCGTGGGTTGGCCCCGTTGGCGGTGCGTTGGGCCGAAGAGACCTGTTCTCCACTGACGCGCGCCTGGATTCAGATTGGCTTGCGCGTAAATGGCATCGATGTCGCGGAATCGCTGGAGACCCCACTATCGCCGAATCTGGCGGTGGTGGCGTTGGAGGCCTTGGCGGCACAGGACGGCAATCACGGGTTGTTGCGAACGGAGGCGGCATGAACCGGCGCGAATTTATCCCCCTAGCGGCCGCGGGACTGCTGACCGGGTACGCGGGATTCCGTGGCGGAAGGCAATCAGTGCCGCGGCGCGAAGCACGCTCGGCGGTGACGCTGCGGAAGATCTCTTCCTACCAGGACGATCTGGCGGCGACGTTGCTGGAGGGTTTGCAAGGCAGCGGTCTGAACGTCGTGGGTAAGAAAGTGCTGCTCAAGCCGAACCTGGCTGGCTTCACCGCCGACGATTTTACGAATACCCACGTGGCCATCGTCGCGGCAGCGTTCGCGGCATTCCAGGAATTGGGTGCGGCAGAAGTCTTGATTGGCGACGCACCGGCACTGCACCGCGATACCTACGCGCTGGCTGAGGCCGCGGGTTATCGCGACCGGATTCCGAACTTTGACGATGTTTTCGTGGATTTGAACGGCGACGATGTTTCCCCAATGGAAGGCCTCTCGGGAGCGGAGATCTATCTCCCCTCGACGGCATTGCGTGCGGATCTGGTCGTGTCCATCGCCAAGATGAAGACCGATTCCACATTCGGTGCCGCGCTTTCGATGACCAATTTGTTCGGTCTGATCCCCGGTTCGGTCTACGGCTGGGCGAACGAAAAGGCGCACGGCCTGGGGACGCCGAAGGTCGCCGCCGAACTCACCCGCATCTTCCGCCGCAGTTTTGCGATTGTGGATGGGGTGTGGGGCATGGAAGGCGACGGTCCTGTGGGGGGAACCGCGAAGTCTGCTGGCGTGATCGCCATGGGTGCGGATTTGGTGGCGGTCGATGCCACGTGTTGCCGCGTGATGGGGATGGACCCCTCGGATATTGAATACCTGAAACTGGCAGCGGATCGTCAGGGCGTGCTGGAAGAAACTCGTATTGAACAGCGCGGCGAAGCGATTCGTAACGTGCAAACTACCTTCAAAACAGCAACGCTCCGAACAGCCTAGCCCTGCTAATCTCAATTGAGCATGAGAACTCCGGTCATTGCCGGCAATTGGAAGATGTACAAGAGTGCCCATGAGGCCTCCGCCTTCCTGAATGAGCTGGCACCTTTAGTGAAAGAATCCCGGGGCGCGGAAATCGTCATCTGTCCGCCCTACGTTTGTCTGCCTTCTGCTGTCACGGCCGCGCGGGGGACCAATATCGAAATCGGCGCCCAGGATGTCTTCTGGCAAAAGGAAGGCGCGTACACGGGCGAAGTTTCGGCTCCCATGTTGCTGGCGATCGGCTGTCAATGGGTGATCATCGGGCATAGCGAACGCCGCCAGTACTTCGGGGAAACTGACGAGACAGTCTTCAAGAAAACGGTCGCGGCGCTGGAATCGGGATTAAAACCGATTGTGTGTGTGGGCGAACGCCTCGACGAGCGCGAGGCGGGTCACACGCACACGGTTCTGCAGACGCAGTTTATCGGGGGCCTATCCAACCTGACCCCGGATCAGTTTGCCCGCGTGGCCATCGCCTACGAACCCATATGGGCGATTGGCACGGGGCGCACCGCGACTCCGGAAGTTGCCTCGGAAGCGCACACATTTCTGCGCAGCCGCATCAACTTCTTTTTTGGCAGGGAAGCTGCGGATGCGTGCCGGATTCTGTACGGCGGCAGCGTGAAGCCCGACAATATTTGCGCTCTGAAGGCTCAGGAAAATATCGACGGCGCATTGGTTGGCGGCGCGAGCCTGGATGCGCAATCGTTCGCGGCAATCATTAACGGTTAACGCGCGTCGAGCGGCAATTCAAAATAGAAAAACGACTGGTTCGTCGCGGCATCTTTGATGCCCGACAGGTACAGCTGCGCGCCTTTGAGTTCGTCAGCTTGGAAATAGAAAAAGCCGTTGATGGATTCGCCCGGTGGCAGGAGCTTGGCCAGAAACGCCCGGCCTTCGATCTCCGGAGTATTGAGCGGACCCTTGGGCGCTTTGTTCAGGCCCGGAATTCGCGGCAAGCTGGATTTGGTGCCCGGGCGCTTCTGAATGCCTTGAAAGCGGACCACGTCATCCGGCGTCATGGCCTCCAGGTGTTCGCCGCTCGCTGTGACAAATTCCGCAGTGAGGTCCAGGCGCAGACCTTTGCCGGTGTCATTCTGAATGACCACAAGAACCGGCAGAATGCCGCGCGCGTGGGGCTTGACCTTGCCGAAGGCGGTGGCAGCGAGTTCGTCGGTGTTGTAAGGCTTGGCGGCGATGATGATCTTGTCCTGGGTTTGGTGGCCGGGATAGGTGGCCGCGGGGGCGGGAGCAAAGCCCGCCTTCTTGTCCACTGCCAAGACCGTCGCTATACTCAGTAAAACGATTAAGGCCCGTCTCATCTATTTCCTCTATCGGGTGCTCCAGATCGCGCTCAGTCCGGCGCTGGCCCTGTACATACTCTACCGAGGAATTCGCAACCCCGCTTACTTCGAGCATGTGGAAGAACGCCTGGGGGTGCTGCCCCGTACATTCGATTCGACGGGCATGGGCTCGCTCTGGTTACACGCGGTTTCGGTGGGCGAGGTGTTGTCCGCAGTCGAATTGATTCGCCGCCTACGCGATGCTCGGCCGGATTTGGATATTTTCGTTTCGACGGCGACGCTCGCCGGCCGGGCGACGGCGGAGCAGCGATTGAGTGGCATGGTCCGTGGGATTTTTTATGCGCCGCTCGATTATTGCAGCGTGGTGCGGCGCGTTTTGCGAAAAGTACGGCCTGCTGCTGTGGTGGTGATGGAGACGGAGATTTGGCCGAATTTGTATCGCGAGGCGAAGCGCTCCGGCGCTTCGTTGATTGTGGTCAATGGGCGCATTTCGGATCGTGCGCTGCCGCGTTATCGGCGATGGAGTTGGTTTTTCCGTCACGCGTTGGAGTTGCCCGATGCGATTTGGGTGCAATCGGCGCAGGATGCCAAGCGCTACGTGCTCGCCGGTGCTCCGAAGGATCGCGTGGTCTCGGCGGGAAACTTGAAATACGATTTCCAGCCGCCCAAGGAAATCGCACCGGATATAGCGGAGTTTCTGGATCGCGTTGCTCCCAGTGCGGTCTGGGTCGCTGCAAGCACAATGCCCGCTGCGGTACCGGGCGATCCGGACGAAGATGACGTTGTCATCGACGCATTTCGAAAGGTGCGGCGAGATGGGCTGTTGTTGATTCTCGCTCCACGTCGACCCGAGCGGTTCGAGGTCGTTGCGGAGAAGTTGAAGGCTGCGGGTGTGCCCTTTGTCAGGCGGTCGCAATTGCGCGATCTCGCGTTGCCTGGGGTTCTGTTGCTGGATTCGATTGGCGAGCTTGCGGCGGTATTTCAGCGAGCCTCCGTGGTCTTCATAGGAGGAACGCTGGCGAGCCGCGGCGGCCACAACATTTTGGAGCCGGCGTACTTCGCGAAGCCGGTCATCGTGGGTCCGCATATGGAGAACTTCGCGGAGATGGCTGCGGAGTTCACGGCGGCGAATGCGGTAGTGCAGATCGCGGATGGCTCTGGGCTGACGGCGGCCGTGAATCGCGTGCTGGAAGCTCCGGGCGAAACGGGCAAGATCGCGCAGCAGCTCGCGATGGCCAAGCGCGGGGTTGTGGATCGAGTTACGGAATTGGTCCTAGGCGCGCTCGGGGATGGCGTTCCGAACCCCAGCGGCCATTCGTTGCTCCAACCATTCACCTTTTTGTGGGCGTTCGGCCATCGACGGAATTTGGCGCGGGGACAACGAATGGTGCGGTCCCTGGAGACACGCGTCGTGAGCGTCGGGGGACTCACGATGGGCGGCACCGGCAAGTCGCCATTCGTCCTGCATCTGGCAGCACGCTTGCGTGAAGCCAAGAAGACCCCCGCCATTTTGACCCGCGGCTACCGTCGCAAGGATGCGAGCGCCCCCTTGGTGGTGCATCTAGGAGCAACGGCTTCGGTCGAGCAAACGGGAGACGAGGCGCAGATGTTTATCCGTCGCGGGGTCGCACATGTTGGCATTAGTCCGAATCGCTACGATACCGGCAGCCTGATTGTGACGCGCTTGGAACCGGATATATTTTTGCTGGATGATGGGTTCCAACACGTGAAGCTGCGACGCGATGTTGATATTGTTCTGCTCGACGCAACTAATCCTTGGGGCGGGGGATTGTTCCCTGTCGGACTTCGTCGAGAGCCGCTCGAAGCCTTGTCTCGGGCACACGCGATTGTTCTCACGCGCGTACCTCGGGGAGCCGCGACCACGGGGCTTGAGAAAATGATTCGGGGCTACAACGGCACCGCGCCGATCTTCCGCTCGCGAATGGTGCCCGAGCCGTGGAGTTCGCCCGCGCGCAAAGTCGCGGCGTTCTGCGGAATCGGCTCGCCGGGCGCGTTTTGGCGAACGCTCGAAGAACTGGGGCTCGAAGTGGATTTGCGAGACGCGTTCCCCGACCATCATCGCTATCAGGTTTCGGAACTGGAAACCATCGCACGCGCGGCACAGAGTATCGGTGCGGAGGCCTTGGTCACAACCGAGAAGGACATGATGAATCTGCCCGAAGGCATCCGTTTACCGCTCGCGATTGAGTGTGTGCGCATTGGGGTGGAGATCGAGAACGAAGCGGAACTACTGCGCCTGGTCGAGGGCCGCGAATGAGACGGGCGATCTTCGGGGGCACCTTCGATCCGATTCACAAGGCGCATATCGTGATGGCTCGCGAGGCGGCGAGCGCCTTCTCTCTCGACCAAGTGCTCATGATTCCGGCGGGTGCGCCTCCGTTCAAGAGCACCGGGACTCCCTATGAGCATCGCTTTCGCATGGTCGAACTTGCGTGCGCGGGCGATCCTCGGTTGGTGCCGTCCCGCATCGAAGAGGGGAATGCCAAGAGTTACTCCATCAACACGATTGAGCGGGTGAAGGCCGACGGCGGAGAGCTCTTCTTCATCATCGGGGCGGACGCGTTTGCTGAGATTGAGATTTGGTATCGCGCGCAGGATGTGATTCGGGCAGTGGAGTTCATCGTGGTCGGCCGACCGGGGTGCAAGTATTCGGTGCCGGCGGGTGCTCGTGTGCATCGGATGGATACGATCGCGTTACCGGTGTCGTCGTCGGCGATTCGCGCGCAGCTAGCTCGGGGGGAGCGGTCGGAAGAGCTGGCACCCGCAGTGGCGGCGTATATCCACGCCAACGCGTTGTACCGGTAGGGCAGCCTCCCAGGCTGCGGCGGGCACTCTGCCCGCCCTTTTCCACACGCCTGCCCCACGGAGCCTAGCTGAACATTTCCAATTGGCCCTCGACGGCACCCTTTTTCGGAATCCGCCGCAACGGACTGCCGATCACGCCGAGGACTTCCACCGCAGTCACCGCTTCGCGCGGAACCAGGATGTGCTGGTTCTGAAACGTCGGGTCGGGCGGCACAAGGGCGAAGCCGCCGGGATCGCCCAGCAGATTATTGCGCATGATGCCCTCGAGCAGTTCGCCGTCGCGGAAACGGACGCGGACCCACAATCCAGGGGCCTTAGGACGGCTTAGGAACGTCCGCTGCTTCTGCCAGGTCTCTCCGGCCTCAAACTCGCGGATGAAGCACACAGCGCGCACCTCCGCCAAGGGGACGTGGGTGATGGCCCCGGTCTGGCTCAGGATGTCGAGCCCGCCGGGGGGCAGGGCGTCGGAAAGCTGTGCAAAACCCTCCAGCGCGGCCTTGTCGAACCGGGCGATCAGGACCTTTTTGTTGGTGGAGGTAGACACTTAAACGATAGTTTTGAAAGGATTCCCTTCCAAACAATTTCTGGAGTATTGTATCATTAGCAGAATGTTGACGCCGCTGCGCGCGACTGGTCCCGTAAAGAGACCCCTATCTGGGCTTGCCCAGGGCTTCCTCGACTTTTGTCGTGTGGAAAAGGGCTTGGCGCGCAACAGTTTAAGTTCGTATAAGATTGATTTGGAACGGCTTACCGAAAAGCTTCCGGTCGTGGACCGGGAGGCAACGGCAACCGATTTGGCGCGGTACATGGAAGGCATGTATGCTCAGGGTTTGTCGCCCCGATCCATCGCTCGCCACGTCACAACTATAAGAAACTATTACCAATTCTTGACCACCGAAGGCACCATCCCGAGCGATCCGGCCGAGTTCCTGGCCTCGCCTAAGCAGTGGACCACCATCCCCAAGTATCTGAACCGGGATGAGGTGGAACGCCTGCTGGTGTCGCCCAATGGGTCGAAGCCGACCGATTTTCGCGACCGGGCCATGATGGAAGTGCTGTACGCCACCGGATTGCGGGTTTCCGAATTGTGCAAATTGGAGCTGTCGAACGTCGAGCGCTCCATGGGCGTTCTGAAGGTGACCGGCAAGGGCAATAAGCAGCGCGTGGTTCCGTTCGGGGAATCGGCGGGCGAGGCGATGGATCGGTATTTGGCTGAGGGTCGGGCCGCTTTGCTGAAGGGCCGGGGTAGCCGGCATTTGTTCGTGACCGCTCGGGGCAAGGCGATGGTTCGCCAGACGTTTTGGCTCCTGCTGCGCAAGCACGGGCGTAAGGCAGGAATTTTTCGGCGGCTCACGCCGCACGTGGTTCGTCACAGTTTTGCCACTCACTTGGTGGAGGGCGGGGCAGACTTGCGCAGTGTGCAGGTCATGCTTGGGCACGCGGACATTTCTACGACGCAGGTCTACACGCACGTAGCGCAACGCAGGCTGCGGGATACGATAGACCGGCATCACCCTCGCAGTTAAATGGGCGGGAGACAAGTTTAAGTTGAGGATCAAATGAGCGACTATATGTTCATGCTGGAGAGCCACCTCACGGGGGAACAACACCGTGTCGTGAACCAGGTGCAAAAGGCGGCACAGGATGCCGGGCTCAGTTTGTTTCTAACCGGCGGCGCGATGCGCGACATCACCGGTGGTTTTCCGGTGCGCGATCTGGATTTCACTGTGGAGGGGAATCCGGCCAAGTTGGTCAAGGTTCTGACCAAGAGTCCGGGCGTGGAGATTCTGTCGGAAGACGAGAAGACCAAGTCGACGGAGATGAAGTTTCCCGGCGGCGTCACGGTTGAGATCGCCATGGCTCGCACGGAGAAATACGCGAAGACCGGCTCGAAGCCGCAGATTACCTCGGCGACGATTTACGAAGACTTGGTACGCCGCGACTTTACGGTGAACGCGGTGGCGTTGTCGCTGAACAAGGCATCGCTTGGGCTGCTGATCGATCCTTCCAACGGCATGGGTGATATTGATCGCCACGAACTGCGCACCATTAACAACTATTCGTTCTACGACGATCCGGGTCGCCTACTGCGGCTGTTCCGCTTCAAGGTTCGGTTGGGCTTTACGCTCGACGAGCGTACGCGCTCGCAGGTGGAGAACGCGGTCGAGGCCGGCATGCTCGAGAAGATCGGGCCTGAGGCGTTGGGCGCGGAACTGCGCAATCTGGCTCGCGAGTCGGCTCCTCACGATCTGATCAAGGCGCTGGAAGAAGAGAAGTTGCTCGGACTGTTTTCGCCCGCGCTCGGTGCAGGCAAGGTCGATTATTCAACGCTGATGAAGCTGCAGAAGGCGCACCAGTTGGTCCCGTTCGGTGTGGATTTTGAGATCAAGCATTTGCCGCTGTTCCTGGAATGCCTGTTTGAAAAACTGAACGCCAAGGATCGTTCCGCGGTCATCAAGGCAGCCGGGATCACGCGCCCGGAAGTGAACGCACTGGAAAAGCTGGCGCCTGCGGCTAAGAAATTGGAGCGGGCATTGCAGAGCGCGAAGCTGCAGAAGGCGTCCGCTCTATACGAGTTGTTGTCGGAGACTCCGGGCGAGCAGACTCTGCACTTGGCCGTGTTCTCTGGACAGCGCATTGTGCAGGACCGCATCAAGCATTACTTCCAGAAGTACCTGCCGATGTCGCTCGAAGTGACGGACGAAATGGTGGCTGCAGCGGGCGCTGTTCCCGGTACGCCGAAGTTCGCCAAGTTGAAGCAGGAGATGATCCTGAAGCATCTGGATGCTCGGCCGAAAAAGGTTGCTCCGCCGCCAGAGCCGCCGCCTCCGCCGCCTCCGATGTCGGGATTTGCGCGTGGGACGGGTGTGAGGCGCGCGCAGGGGTAGGCACTTGCCCATAATAAGGGAATCCCTTATTATGGGTGCATGAACGTCACGCTCACGCTCGACGACGATCTGGTCAAGAAGGTCCGCAAGATTGCTGTGGATCGCGATACTACGCTGGCTGGGTTGGTCCGCGAGCATCTGCAGGGGTTGGTCGCTGAGCCGGGAGCTTTGCCTTCGGCGGAAAAGCTCCGGCGCCTGGAGGCGATCGAGAAGAGTTTCGACCGGTTCCAGTTTCCTGTGGGCAAAATCGATTGGAAGCGAGAGGATCTTCATGAGCGCGGCACTAAGAAGCGATGATCACCGGCTTCTTGGATACGAACATTCTGATCTACGCTTACGATCCTCTAAATCCCTCGAAGCAGGTCGTCGCACGCGATCTGGTGCGGTCTGCAAGTTTGGGCTTCAATTTCATCTCGGCGCAGGTACTCATTGAGTTTTCGGCTGCGCTCATTCACAAGAAACGGATGAATCCCACCGAGGTCTCGCTCATGCTTGGAGAGTTGTGGCCGATTCCGTTTGTCGGCACGGATTCTGCTTTGGTGAAGCGTGCGATTGAGGCCCACAGCGTCTACGGAGCTCACTTCTACGACGGACTGATTATCGCTGCGGCCGAACGTTGCGGATGCTCGCGGATCTGGTCGGAGGATTTTAACCCCGGTCAGAAGTACTTCGGAATCGAGGTCGTCAACCCCTTTTAGATCCGTGGGCGTTCTCGTTCGTAGGGAGTTGCCAAATACTTCTCGGCTTCTTCCAGCGCGCCTTGTGTGTTGTCCTTCGTTCTCGACGCTTGGCGATATTCGTTCACCGCGCGGTCGCGGCTGCCGGTGATGTCGAAGATCTTGCCCAGGTAGAGATGCGACCAGACTTCGACCCAGGTCGGCTCCAGGTCGCCTGCGATTGATTCACGGAACTTGTTGGCGGCTTCCTGTAGATTATTCTGCAAGAAGTACACTTCGCCGACCCGGTACAGCGCGAGCGAACTGTTGCGCTTCACCTGCAGCGCCTTTTCGTATTCCTTGATGGCTTCCAGGAACTCGCTGATTTCGACGAACTGCTCGCCGCGGCGAATGGCTACGTTGACGCGCATTTCGTCGTCGTATCGCAGAACCTCTCCCGCCGAATCGAGCACGACGTTGGTGGGCTTTCCGAAGGTCTCCACGGCGAACTCGGTGGAGGTGCCGGAGACGATGATCGTCTTCTCTTCTGGATTGCCCTCGGTCTCGATGCGCAGCTTCACAGGCATGCGGAACAGGTCGAGATCCTGCATGATTTTTCCGTTTACGCGGAAGCCATCTTTGGTGCGGAATGTGGCGTATTCGAGCGTGAATTCAGGAGCGCCGCTCGATTCCACCCATTGCAGGAAGTAGCCGGTGTAGTTGTCTTTTCCAATCGCTTCGGCGGCTTTCTTGAACTGTTCCGTATCGATGGACTTGTTCGCGAACTGGTCGGGAATCTGCTTCAGCAATTTGAAGAAGCCCTCGTCGCCCATGATGCCGCGCAACATGTGCAGGGTCGCGGCACCTTTGCCGGCGGTGATCGCCCAATACTCAGGCGAATAGTCCTCCAGGCGCGCGGCCTGGATCATAGGGGGCTGCTCAACGGTGAGCGCCTCGACGTAGGTTTCCTTCACCAGCGTCGTCAGCGCGGCCTTGCCGTCGGTCTCTTCGGCGTACAAAAGTTCGGCGTAGCGGGCTAACCCATTCTGGATCCAAAGATGATTGCGCGAGGCGGGGGAGAGCAACACGCCCCACCACTGCCGCGCGATCTGGTTTGCCACGATGCGCTTGTTCACTTGCGCTCCGATGCCTCCAGGGGACATGAAGATCACGCCGGGAGCAGAGTATCCGTTCGGCGCGCCGGCTTCCGTTTCGACGAACGCCAACTTGCGATTCGGAGGCAGGCCGAAGAGTCCGGTGAAAAACTCCATCGCCTTACCGTATTCCTGGCCGTACGCTTCCGCCATCTTCGAGCCGTCGCGGAAGAAGAACGTGCCGCTCATGCCGCTTGCGTTCACGATTTGCGGAGCGCCCTTCATCACGGCGAAGCTGCCGGGGAATCCGGACTGCGTGTATTCGTATTCCACCATGCGCTCACCGCCTGTGGCTTCGGACTTCAGCTGCAGGCCGCTCGCGGCGACGTTGAACTCGGCGGGAACCGTAACCTTGAGGTCCATCGAGAAGCGGTCAACAGTGTAGTCGTTCACGGGGAACCAGCGAGCCGGGTACATGAAGTACGCGTTGTCTTCATGAATGGCTGCGAACTTGATGCCCCACACGGGTGACTCTTCGCTGCCGGTGAGCTTGCCTTCATAATCGAACACCAGCGACGTGGGTTTGCCTTTGGGCAACGCTTGTTGGAGAGAGATGCGGATATTGGAATCGGGCAGCCGCGAACCGATGGCCGGAGCGCCGCTGGCGTCCGTGATGGTGTGCAGTTCCAGCGCTTGATGGAAGCCCAACGTGAACTCTGTAGCGTCATCCTGCGGGGTGAAATCCATCTTCACTTTCGCGACGAGGGTCTGCTTGATGGGATCGACTTTCGCTTCGATGGTGTATTTTTCAACGTCGATCTTCGCATCGGCCCTGCGCGGCTGGGCGGATGCGAGCGACGCAGCGAGTGCGGCGATGAGAGCGATCTTAACGGACATCGTGTAGCACCTTCTCAATACAATCTGCCGCAGTTTCCATGGGGTCGCGTTCGCTGCGTAACGCCGCGACCACGTCAGCTAGCTCCTGTTGCATTTTTCTGCGCGCTCCTTCGTCATCCAACAACCGCCGCCCCTCGGCTGCGATTTTTGCTGGTGTGCAATCGTGCTGGATCAATTCCGCCACAATTTTCCGCCCTGCCACGATGTTCACCATGGACAGAAACGGGGACTTGACCAGCCACCGTCCTAAGTACCAATCTAACGCGTTTGCCCGGTAAAACGTCACCATGGGGGTGCCGAGCATGGCGGCCTCAATCGTGACCGTTCCGCTGGCGGCCAACGCCAACTCTGCGTGTGCCAGAAGTTCCCAGGTGAGCCCTTCAACCACTTGGATGGCTGCGGAGCGAATCGGTTCCAAAAAATTGGCATTGGCTGCGCCAAATCCCCCAGGTAGGGCGAGCACGGGGACTACATTGGGTCCTAACTGCTTGACCGTTTCCAATAGGATGGGCAGGTGACGGCTGACCTCGCCTCTACGGCTGCCGGGGAGCAGGGCTACGATGCGCGATTGCTCGGGGATGCCGAGCTTGGCGCAGAGCTCGGCTCGCGACAGCTTGGCTTTCACCAAGCGGGCCAAGGGGTGCCCGATGTAGGTTGTGGGGACGCCGCGATCGCGAAAAAACTTCTCTTCAAAGGGCAGGATGCAGAGTAGCCGACGCAGAGTGCGGCGCATGGTCTTGACCCGATACTCGCGCCACGCCCAAGCCTGCGGGGCGATCAGTTGCACGATGGGGATGCCGCGGCCCACCAGGCGCTGTGCGACCCGCAGGTGGAATCCCGCGGAGTCGGTTAGGATCGCGAGGTCCGGCTTCTCTTCCTCAGCGGCGCGCGTGATGCGATTCAGGATGCGGAAGATGCGTGGGATGTGCGGAACCACGGCGAGCAAGCCGATCACATTCAACTGGCGCTGGTCCACAATCGTACGCACTCCGGCCGCCTGCATGCGTGGTCCTGCGACGCCGAAGAAGTCGGCATCCGGGTGGCGGGCTTTGAGGATTTCCACGACGCGCGATGCGTAGAGGTCCCCCGAAGCTTCGCCTGCTGAAACAAGAATGCGCATCTTGGTTAGATTGTTTGTCGAACGGTGTAGAACTATTCTACGGGGATCGCGTAGCATGAGGAGACTGCATGGATTGGGCGCGCATCGGAAGTACGGCGTATTGGACGACGTTTACGGTCGCATTCCTCCTTGTTGCCGCATGGGAATCGAGGGCTCCTGAACGGCCGTGGGTGGTTCCGGCGGGGCGGCGCTGGACGGTCCATGGGCTGCTCATGATTAGCGGTGCGCTGTTGCGCGCGGCGGTCTTACGATTGAGCCCGGTAGCGGTTGCGATGGGGCCGGCGCGATCATGGAGTTTTCCCTGGGCGAGTGGGTTGCCGGTGTGGGTCGGAGTGCCGGTTGCGGTTTTGCTGCTGGACCTCTCGAAGTATTTCACGCATCGTCTGTTTCACGCGATCCCTTGGTTTTGGCGGGTACACCGCGTTCATCATTCCGATCCGGACTTCGACGTGTCCACCGGATTGCGCTTCCATCCGCTTGAGCCTCTGCTGCCGGTGGCTTCCGATCTGCTGCTGATCCAGCTATTCGCTCTCCCGGTGGAGGGCGTGATTGCCGCGCAATTGGTGAGTGTGGCGAGCAACTTCTTTGAGCACGCCAATGCTGATGTGCCGGACGCCTGGGGGAAGGTACTTCGAGGATGGCTGGTCCTGCCGCGAACGCATCGTATTCATCATTCGGACGCGTTTGGGGATCAGCAAACGAATTTCGGCGAGGCGTTCGTGTGGTGGGACAAACTCTTCGGGACGTATCGCGACCGTTCGGAGGCGGGAGGCACTTTCGCGGTGGGCTTGCCCGGTTACCAGGAGCCCCGTAGCGTTGAGTTTGTGGAGATGTTGATGCAGCCGTTCCATGCGGAACGGGCGACCGAAAATAGCGCGGACTTACTTGCGGCGGCTTCGGAGGACCAGGAGTCCGCCAGCGACCAGAGCCACGGCTGAAACGGCGGTGCTTCCGTCAATCTCGGGCACGGCAACGGCAACGCCAAAAGCGGAGCCAGCGAGCGACATCAAGATCAGCAATAGTCCAAACGCTTTCATGTTTTCTTTCCTCCCTGCGGTAGCAGAAGTATATCAGAGAAGGCCGCTTTTGTTACCAATATTGCCACTGGCCGAGGTACAGTACGTACCATGCCAGTAGCGCGTTCGTCGTGGCGTGCGCGACGATCGCATCGCCGATTCGGTTGTTGCGGCGCGCTACCAAAGCGAAAGCGAAACCAGCTAGGATCCCTGCAATCCAGCGGTCGCCGTGCAGAAGACCGAACAGGATCGACGACACTGCTACGCCCAACCAACTCGCCGATCGAAGCGGGATGGTTTCAAAATCGGCCGAGGACACGCGCCGCATCAGGCACCCTCGGAAGGCCAATTCCTCGGCGATCGGTACTGTGGTGATCGCGGCTAATGCTCGGAATACGATCCAGAGCGCTTGTGCGAAGCTGCTGCCCGAGGCTAAAGCAGGCGGAATCGCGGCGGTTGGAACACCCTGAAGTCGGTCGAAGCCTAGCCAGATCGCGAAGACGAAAACGCCCGTGGTTGGACCCCATAAGCCGCTGCGCCAATCGAGATGGCGCAGTTGGCGTCGAAATTTCCATAGGGCAATTGCTACGGCGAAGAAACGCAGGCCGTAGAGCCATTCGAAGTTGGCGGACGCGGCGCGCGTGATCATTCCCGTCGCGAGAATGGCGAGGAAAGGAATCATGTAAGCTGCGGTCGGATTTTCGGAGTGAGTCGGCGCTGCCTGTGCCGCGGGGTTGCGGCTGAACCAGCGCAGGCGCGGGACCAGCAGCGTCATTCCCAAGGCGACGCCGTTGAATGCGATCCATCCAGCCTGCGAATGGAAGCCGCCGGCGGCGATTTGCGGAGCCCCTGCGTCACCAAGGAGCAGCAACATAGCGATGCGCACTGCATTCAGCAGGTAGACTGCAACCACGCCCGCAGGCAGCAGCAGAAGCGAGCGCGGGAAGAGGAAGTCGGCGCGATAGAGCCACAACCAGACGACGCTGAAGACCAGCATTAGTCCGACGCCTTCCAGTCCCGAACATTCCTGATTGATGATCACGCCGAAGGTGTGTCCCTGTAGCCGCATCCGTTCGGGCTGGACGATTAGGTTCGGGAGCACCGGGCGGAGCAGCAGTTGGACCAATTGAAACGTCAGGTTGGCGGCAGACTGCCACGTCGACTGGCTGAGGCCCACGACGGCTAATCCGAGTGCCGAGACACCCGCGGCGTAGAGCGAAGCGGTTCCTGAGTTCCGAATCACTGCGGTGAGTGACGACAGAGGATAAAAAGCTAGTGCCAGCGCCCCCAGAGTGAGTAGACCAACGACGATCCAGGCGACGGCGACCAGGTCCTGCGCGCGTGCGCTGCCACGTCCGTAGAGTGTGTCGGACAGGAAACCAAACAGAACGGCGGAGGCAAAGTGCAGTGCCAGCCACGGCCAACGGAAAAAAGGACCGTCAGGGAGCTTGAAATTGCCTTGCAGTCCCACGAACGCTGCGAAGGCTGCGGCGAATCCGACTAAAAATTTGAGAACCCTGGCCCCGACGAACCCGATTTGCCCCGCCAGTCCGTTCTTGCCGATGAGGTCGGCACCATCGAGCCAGGTGGTGCCGATCAGGAGCTCGGTAATCAGAATCCCAAAGAGCAATCCCACACGCAGTCGCGGATGGGATTTAAGGGGCGGGGTCATTGGTTGATTTTACTCGCGGCCAAAAGAAAAAGCCGGAAGCCCTTGCGGGGTTCCGGCTTAAAGGGAAGCAGTTCGTTAGCGTTTTCGGCGACCGCGCAGGACCATCAGTCCGCCGGAAACCAACGCGATGGCTGCGCCAGCGGTGTTCCCGTCAATTTCGGGCGTCGATACGCCAGCAAACGCGTAAGTGCTTGTAGCTAATAGAATTACTAGTGTTCCGATATGTTTCATGCGTTTTCTCCTCCAGAAATTACTACTGTTAAAGTGTAACTGGAATAGGACCAAAGTACTATCCCTAAAATACCCTAGACGAAGCTCTTTTCGATCTTATCGAGCGTCGCCATCGCCGGGAAGCACTGTTGGATACTGGCGTTCGGTTCGCGGCCTTCTTTGATCGCGGCGAAGAACTCGCGGTCCTGAAGCTCGATGCCGTTCATCGAGACGTCGACGTTGGAGACGTCGATTTTCTGTTCCTTGCCGTCAAACAGGTCATCGTAACGGGCGATGTAGGTGCCGTTGTCGCAGATGTAGCGGAAGAACGTTCCGAGTGGACCGTCGTTATTAAAGGAGAGCGACAGGGTGCATAGCGCCCCCGAGGCGACCTTCATCTGGATGCTCATGTCCATGGCGATCTTCAGGTCGGGGTGGTGCGGACCTTCGATGCCGCGAGCCATGGTGATCGGCTGCTGCGTTTGATACGAGAACAGGTCGACCGTGTGGCAAGCGTGGTGCCACAGCAGGTGGTCGGTCCAGGAGCGCGGCTTGCCGGCTGCATTGATGTTGGTGCGGCGGAAGAAGTAGGTCTGCACGTCCATCTGAAGAACTTTCAACTCGCCTTCCAGGATCTTTTTGTGAATCCACTGGTGGCTGGGATTGAAGCGGCGGGTGTGTCCGCCCATGACGGTGACGCCGGTTTCCTTTTGCGTCTGGACCAGCAGTTCCGCGTCCGCAAGGTTGTCGCAGACTGGAATTTCGATCTGCACGTGCTTGCCAGCCTTCATGCACTGAACGCCTTGCGCGGCGTGCATCTGTGTGGGCGTCGCCAGGATCATGGCTTCGAGGCCGGGTTGCTTGAGGCTCTCACCGAGGTCGCCGGTGAAATGCGGAATCTTGAATCGCTTGGCGACCTCTTCGGTGGCCGTCTGATTGCCGCCGGTGATGGTAATGACTTCGATGCCCGGAATATTTTGGATCGCTTCCAGGTGCTTTACGCCGAACGCGCCTTGTCCGGCCAGACCGACTTTCATGTTGTGTCCTCGCTTGAATGAACGCCCGCCACGGATACGGTGGACGCAATTCTCTAGTGTACTTCGTCGTCGTCGGTAAGGTTACAATCGTTCAAACCGTATGCCACTGACTCCCGGCGACAAACTTGGGCCCTATGAGATTCTTTCGCCCCTTGGCAAGGGTGGCATGGGCGAGGTGTACAAGGCTCACGACACTCGCTTGCAGCGCGACATTGCGATCAAGATTTCGGCCGAGCGATTCAACGAACGATTCGAACGCGAAGGGCGAGCCGTTGCCGCGCTGAATCATCCCAACATCTGCCAGATTTACGACGTCGGTGCGTCGCCGTCGGGCTTAGGCTACCTGGTGATGGAGCTGATCGACGGGCCGACGCTGGCCGAGCGCATCAAAGACGGCGCGGTGCCGGTTGAGGAAACGATCCGCTACGCTTCGCAGATCGCGAGCGCGCTCACTGCCGCGCATGAGAAGGCGATCACGCATCGCGATCTGAAGCCCGCCAACATCAAGATCACGCCTGAGGGCGTCATCAAAGTTCTGGACTTCGGGCTGGCGAAGATGGGACGGCCTGCTTCGCCCGATAGCGAGAACTCGCCGACGTTGACGATGGGCGGGACGGAAGTCGGCACCCTCCTGGGCACGGCGGCTTACATGGCTCCGGAGCAGGCTCGCGGCAAGGATGTCGACAAGCGCGCGGACATCTTTGCGTTCGGCGTCGTGGTCTACGAAATGTCGACGGGGCAACGGCTGTTTCACGGCGAGACGATTTCGGATGTGCTGGCGAGCGTGTTGAAGCAGGAGCCGGACTGGTCGTCTGTGCCGCAGCGGTTGCAGCGACTGTTGAAGCGGTGTCTGGAGAAGGATCAGAAGAAGCGGTTGCAGGACATGGGAGACGTGGATCTGCTGCTGTGGGAGGCTCCGGCGGTAGAGGTGGGGCGTTTGTCCGCTCCCTCAGGGTCGCGGTTCGGTGCCCTTGGGTGGATGCTGGCGGGGGTGGCAGTGGCCGCGGCAGTGGGGGTGGGGGTTGTGCACTTCCGCGAAACACCCGCTGAGTTGCGCGCGGTTCGCACGAGCATCCTGCCTCCGGATGATGCACGGTTCGATCCGAGTTCGCCGTATCCGTTGCCCGCGCTTTCCCCGGACGGCACGCGCATCGTCTTCGGAGCCACGCAAAAGGGCGGTAAGCAACAACTGTGGGTACGCCGTTTGGATTCCACGACGGCACAGCCGTTGCCTGGTACGGAAAATCCTTCCACGCCCTTCTGGTCTCCAGACAGCCGCTGGGTGGCATTCGGACAAGGTTCGAAGTTGAAGAAGATCGATATTCAAGGTGGTCCGCCCGTTGTTATCGCCGACCTTCCCGCAGTGCTACGCGGCGGCACGTGGAACTCCGAAGGCACCATCCTAGTGGGGGCGAACGGCAACGCCATTTTGCGTGTTGCAGCTTCTGGCGGCTCCGTTTCACCGCTCACGCTTCAGGCGAGCTTTCAGAGCCCTCACTTCCTCCCAGACGGTCGCCATTTCATTTACACAGCAACGCAGGCTGGCGACATGCCGGTGCTGGTTGGCTCCCTCGATGAACCGGGCAAGCCGGGCAAAGAAGTAGTCAAGGCGCAATCGGACGCCCAATATTCCCAGGGCCACTTGCTTTTTCTGCGTGAGAGCACGTTGATGGCTCAGCCGTTCGATGCCGTCAAGCTTGAGACAACCGGAGACGCCGTTGCGGTTGCGGAAGATATCCCAACCTACACTAACCCCTCGCGGATTGCCGGTTATTTCGTTTCGCCTAGCGGGCTGCTGGTGTACGCGTCTGGTGCTGGGCAATCCCGAGCAGTTTGGATGGATCGGCAGGGGAAGACGTTGGGCAACCTGGGGGAGGCTCTACCCAGTTTTGGAAACATCAGCTTGGCGCCAGACGGCAAGAGTGCGGTGATCCAATATAACGGAGACTTGTGGATCTACGACACCAGCCGAGGCACCTCCACGCGTTTTACGTTTGATCCGGCAGGTGACCGCGAGCCGGTTTGGTCGCCGGATAGTTCCACCGTCTATTTCCAGTCCAATCGAACCGGCAAATATGAGATGTATCGCAAGCCCGCCGACGGCTCGGGAACCGAGGAACGGCTCGCCTTGGACGCTACCTTCCAGAACGCCCTTCCGAGCAGTCTTTCGCCCGACGGCAAGACTTTGTTGCTCTACGGATCGACGAGCGGCAAGTCCCTGAACGATATTTTGGTGCTTCCGTTGGCGTCGCCCGCTGGGGGAAAGCCCGAACCCAAAGGCTTCCTGCAATCGCTTTTCAATGAGTCTCGCGGGACGTTTTCTCCCGATGGCAACTGGGTCGCCTATCAATCGGATGAGTCGGGGCAATTCCAAATTTATGTGACGCCGTACCCGGGCCCGGGTGGCAAGCGGCAAATCTCCCTAGCCGGCGGTATCAGTCCACGTTGGCGGAGAGACGGCAAGGAACTTTTCTACGTCACGCAAGACGGGCAACTGATGGCGGCGCCGATCAGCGCGCGCAACGGAACGTTGGAAGTGGGCAGCGTCCAGAAGTTGTTCGACGGCGTCCCAACCAGCCGAGGCATTCTGTACGATGTCACTGCCGACGGGCAGAAGTTCCTGGTGGCGGACGACGGCGTGAACACACAGCCGCTGACGCTGTTGCAGAACTGGACCGCCGCGTTGCGGAAGTAGGGCGGTCAGCGAGCTTTCGCACGGGTCAGAAGATAGTCCTGGCGGATGATGTTGTCCGCAAAGTAAGGCTGGGCCAAGGCTTCGAATTCAGCTCGGATGGTCGCGAGTTTCTCGGGGTCGCCTGCGAGGCTCTCCACGAGTTTTTGCATGGGGCCCACGGATTTTTCCATAAACAGGCGCAGGTGAGCGAGGCTGAGGGCGGGGAGGCTCATTCGATCGCGCGCGAAGAAGGGTGGTTCAAACCCTGCGGCCAGGCGTTCGGTAATGATGGACGGATTTCCCCATTGGGGCGGCGGCGATGCTCCCGCAGGTGGCGGCGGCGAGTTGCGGCCGACGAAGGCGAAGAAGCGTCCGACAAAGTGCTCGGGTGGCCAGGTGGCGAACGCGACGCGGCCGGTAGGCTTGAGGACGCGGCGGATTTCAGCCATGGCGACATCGGGCCTCGGTGCGAACATGTGGCCAAATTGGCTGACCACGACGTCGAAGGATGCGTCCGGGTAGGGAAGGCGCTCGGCGTCGCCTTCGGTCCACACGATGGATTCCGCGTCTGCGATGCGAGCATTTACGCGCGCTTCTTCGAGAAGCTCCGGCGTGAGATCGAGGCCGGTAACGTGTGCTCCCATCCGTGCGGCGGTAACCGCGACGACTCCGGTGCCTGTGCCGACATCGAGCACTGCTTCACCCGCTTTGATACCCGCGAATTTCACGAGCTTGCCTGCCCCGGGCGTGGTGAACATCGCCGTGGGTGTAAAGGAGGCCCACATCTCGCGCTGCCGCTTCTTGAGCTCGACGAAGGGATCGGGAGGCGTTGCCATGGTTTTAAGTATCCTTCAATATCTCTCTGGCGCAGTTGTGTCCGGGAGCACCCATCACGCCGCCACCTGGGTGTGCTCCGGACCCGCATAGATACAGGCCGCGGACGGGTGTCCGATACTTGGCCCATCCCGCCAGCGGTCGCATGACGAACATCTGGTCGACGCTCATTTCGCCGTGGAAAATGTTGCCGCCGGCGATGCCGAAGCGTTGTTCCAGGTCCCAGGGGGACAGCGTTTGTTTCTCCACCACGATGTCGCGGATGTTGGGGCAGTACTCTTCGATCACATCGAGCACACGCTCGGTGTAGGGCGCACGTTCCTGCTCCCACGTTGTGTCCTTCAACGTGTAGGGCGCGTATTGCAGGAAGATGCCCATGATGTGGTGGCCGGGGGGAGCGAGCGAGGGATCGTACATCGTCGGGATGGTCATCTCGATCAAAGGGTTCCGCGATGGTCGCCCATACTTCGCGTCGTCCCAGGCACGCTCGACGTATTCGACCGAGGGGCAGATGTGCATGGTCGCACCGTGCTGCGGGCCGTCGCCGGGGAGCGCCTTAAAGCTCGGCAGGCCGCGAAGCGCGAGGTTCATCTTGAGCGACGTGCCTTCGACGCGGAATCGCTCGATGCCTTTGATGAAGTCGGGCGGGAGTTCCGCTGAGTCGACGAGCTTGAGGAACGTGCGCTTGGGATCGAGGTTGCTCGCGACGACGCCTGCTTTGATCTCTTCGCCATTCTCGAGCACCACGCCGCTGGCGCGACCGCGCTCGGTCAAGATTTTCGCGACAGGCGCATTCGTGCGGATGACGACGCCGCGCGCGCGGGCTGAGTCGGCGATGGCATCCGAGACTGCTCCCATGCCGCCGCGCACGAAGCCCCACAGGCCGCGATGTCCGTTCACGCCGCCCATGCAGTGGTGCATCAGGATATAGGCGGTGCCGGGGGAGCGCGGGCCGCCATTGGCTCCGATGACACCGTCCGTCGCGAGGGTCACTTTTAGTTGCTCGGATTCAAACCACTCGTCGAGCAGGTCAGTGGCGCTTTGCGTGAAGATCTTCACTAGTGCAACCATCTCGGACTTCGTTAAGCCGCGCAGTTTGCCGAGGAGTTTCAAATAGTCGATCAGGTCCCCGGGCCCTGGCGGAAAATCGGGCGGCGTAGTGAGCAGCAACGATTCGACAACAATCGCGAGCCGTTCCAGGTGCGCCTCGTATTTGGGATACGCCTCGGCATCTTTCTTCGAGAACTTGGCGATCTCGGCAAGCGTTTTCGCCCGATCCTGCCACATAAACATATATCGACCGTCGGGGAAGGGAGAGAAGAACGCGGGATCTTTGGCGTCCACTTTGTAGCCGAAGCGCGGCAGGTCGAGGTCGCGAATGACCTTCTCCTGCATCAGGCTCGCTAGATACGAGGCAGTCGAGACTCGATAGCCAGGCCAGATTTCTTCGGTGACCGCACAGCCGCCGACCAGTTCGCGAGCTTCCAGAACCAGCACGCGGCGACCCGCGCCTGCCAGATAGGCTGCCGTGACGAGGCCGTTATGCCCGCCGCCAACGATGATTGCGTGATAAGAGTCCGCCACAGGAATTCGTAGCGTATCGCGTACACGCACAACACCGCAAGGAGATCGGTGTCAGACACCGATCTCCTTGCGAGGTTGGTAAACTTTAGATTCCCATGAATATTGCAATCGGCGCCGATCACGGCGGCTTTGATCTGAAGAATCAACTTCGCGACGCACTGGTCGCCGCTGGACATCAAGTGCGCGATTTTGGAACGAACTCACCAGAATCGAGCGACTATCCGGACTACGCTGGGCCTGTGGCGCACGCGGTCGCGGAAGGCGCCGCGGACCGAGGCATCCTGGTGTGTGGCAGCGGCGTCGGCATGGCGATCGCGGCCAACAAGGTAAAGGGCATTCGCGCGGCCGTGGGAATGAATACGGAAGCCGTCGCGCTTACGCGGCAGCACAATAATGCGAACATCCTGACCTTGGGAGCGCGGTTCACCGATCCCGTTACCGCGCAGGCTTTGGTCAAGACATTTCTCGAAACTCCTTTTGAAGCCGGCCGCCACGAACTTCGGGTGGAAAAAATTTCCCAGATGGAAACGGAACAATGACCGAACAACAGCGATTGCAGCGCAACCTGAGCGAAGTGGATCCCGAGATCAGTGCGTTGATCGGCAAAGAGACTTCGCGCCAGCACACGCATTTGGAACTCATCGCCAGTGAGAACTTCACGTCGGAGGCGGTGCTCCAGGCGCAGGGAAGCGTATTCACAAACAAATACGCGGAAGGTTACCCTGGCAAGCGCTACTACGGCGGCTGCGAGTTCGCGGATCAGGCGGAGGAACTGGCTCGGCAGCGCGCCTGCAAGTTGTTCAAGGCCGAATACGCAAACGTGCAGCCGCATTCGGGGTCGCAGGCGAACCAGGCCGCATACGCAGCCGTGCTCAACACTGGCGATACCATCCTGGGTCTGAACTTGGCGCATGGCGGCCACCTCACCCATGGCCATCCGCTGAACTTCTCCGGCAAGCTCTACAATTTCGTCCCTTACAACGTAAGCAAAGAGACCGAGCAGGTGGATTACGACGAACTTGCCAGCCTGGCCAACGAGCACAAGCCGAAGATGATCGTGGCGGGCGGCAGCGCCTATCCGCGCACCTTCGATTTCCCTCGTTACCGTCAAATCGCGGACAGCGTGGGCGCGCTACTGCTGGTCGATATGGCGCACTTTTCCGGCCTCGTGGCCGCAGGACTGCATCCCAATCCCTGCGAACTGGCTGATATCGTGACGTCCACCACGCACAAGACCTTGCGTGGCCCACGCAGTGGCATGATTCTTTGTAAGGAACAGCACGGCGCGGCGGTCGACAAGAGCGTTTTCCCCGGCGCACAGGGTGGACCGTTGGTGCATGTGATGGCAGCCAAGGCAGTTTGCTTTTTGGAAGCAATGTCACCGGAATTTTTCTCTTATCAGCGGAATGTTTTGGAAAATGCCCGCGCGTTAGCCGCTGGATTGGCCGAGGCTGGGTTCCGCGTCGTCTCGGGTGGCACCGATACGCACGTGTTGTTGGTCGACGTCTTCGCCAAAGGAGTCCGGGGCAAAGAGGCGCAAACGGCGTTGGAGTCGGCGCACATCACGGCGAACCGCAATGCGATTCCGTTCGATCAGAACCCGCCCTTCAATCCGAGCGGAATGCGCTTTGGCAGTCCGGCAGTCACCACGCGCGGCTTCCGCGAACCCGAGATGCGCGAAGTGGCGGAACTCATCGCACGGGTGCTTGAAGATACGCAAAATGAGGCGAAAATCGCGGATGTTCGTAGGCGAGTCGCCGTACTCGCAGAGCGGTTTCCGCTGTACGCCTGGAAGCGCTGAGGCACCATGGGCCGCCCATTGCACATTGCGATTGACGCGCGGCGCTCGGGATTTTTTGGCATCGGTACTTACATCCGCAATCTAGTTTCGGCGCTATCGCAGCTGGATCAGAACAATCACTACACTTTGATCACGCTTCCCGGGGCAGAGGTCTTTCCTGGCCTGGGACCAAACTTCGCCACGGCAACCTTCGCGCGCCCCGACGCCGACCCGCTACAGAACATCACATTTCCGTTGTTTATAAATAAACTTGGGGTTGATTTAAGCCATATTCCGCTAAATTCCGTAGCATACTGTATGCCGAAGCCGTACGTCGTCACCATCCACGACTTAAGCAGCATCACTTACAAGGCTACGGGCGGCATGCGGGAAATGTTTCACCGCGAGCGGTACCGGCGCGGCGCAGCCCGCGCATCAAAGATTATCGCCGTCTCCAATGCCACCCGCAGAGACCTGGAAACCGTTGTAAATATTGCTCCGGAGCGCATTCGTACCGTGTACAGTGCACCCGATCCGGTGTTTCGCCCGGCGGATGGAAGCGCGGACGAAACCCAGGCGATCTTGCAGCGTTATTCGATCCAGCCCCCCTTCATCCTGTACGCGGGAACGATCCGTTCCCACAAGAACGTCGGGCGTCTGGTGGAGGCCTTCGCCGTGGTGCGCGCCGAACTGGAATCCAGCACCGAATTCCGCGACTTAAAGTTGGTAATTATCGGGGACGAGTTGTCGCGCTACCCGGCAGTCCGAAGAACCGTCGCGGCTACGCGCATCGCATCCTCAGTACGCTTTCTAGGGTTCGTTCCAGTAGAGACGCTCCGTGTCTTCTACCAGGCCGCAACGGTGTTCGCCTTCCCCTCTCTATCTGAGGGCTTCGGCTTGGCACCGCTGGAGGCGATGGCCTGCGGAACCCCTGTAATTGCTTCCGATTTACCAGCATTGGTGGAAGCTGTGGGAGATGCTGCGGAGTTAGTGAGTCCGGACAACGTGTTCGATATCGCACGTGGCTTGCGGACCTTGCTGCTGGACCAAAAACTGCGTCAGCGCCGGAGTGAAGAAGGCCGAGCCCAGGCGGCCCGTTTCCACTGGGACGACACGGCTCGTGCGGTATTGCGAATTTATCAAGAATTAACTTGAAATAGGGTTAAAAGAATTTGACAGAAGTTGGGGCAAAGCGTAATATACTCCCATTGGCCTCACGGTGGCCGGTTGACTGGGACGATCCAACCTCGATTGTCCAGTCGGGTTCGGGAGGAAGTAACGTTTATGGAGTGGACTCGTTCAGAGACTCTTGCGTTAGCAATGCACCAATGCGCACAATGCCACGGTTCCGGATTGCGCTTGGCGAGAAAAGGCGTGTTGACGCCTTGTAACTGCGTGCTGCGTTCAATTTTCCGTATTTGTTTCAGCCGGTTCCAAAAATGCGCGACCCAGGAACGGCATCTGAGTCATGTATCGTTGGAACCGCATGCGGGACGCAACCGGCCCAGCACTTGGGGGCTCAAAGATGAAGAGTATATCGCGGACTTCACGCTGGTCGCGCGACGCAACCTGACCGAGGAAGAGCATCGTCTGTTCCGCTTCCATTTCCTGCTTGGGGCCGATTGGAAGTTGTGTTCTCGAAGGTTGGGAATCGATCGGGGGAACTTCTTTCATTCGGTCTATAGGATCGAACAGAAGTTGGGGCGCGTCTTCCGGGAACTCGAGCCGTACCCTCTGTTCCCGCTGGATGACTATTTCCACGGTCCGTCGAGGATTGGGCCACAACTGGTGGCCGCGCGGACTGCTTTGACGAAGGGTCCGTCGGTAATTCCGCGTTGGGCCGGCCCGCTGGCATTTCCGCCAGTTGGGCGCACAGCCTAGCGTCGGCTGCGGAAGAAGTTTTCCAGGAGCTCGGCGCACTCCGCGCCGAGCACACCTTCTACCACTTCCATCCGGTGATTCAAAACGTCGGCATCCGCTAATCGAAATTTGCTGCGCACGCCCCCGAATCTCAGGTCTCTCGCTCCAAATACTAAGCGTGCAATGCGGGCATTGACCAGCGCGCCAGCGCACATCACGCACGGTTCCAGCGTGGCGTACAACGTTGCGCCGTCCAGACGGTAATTCCCGACCGCGAGCGCCGCTTGGCGCAGCGCCAGCATCTCTGCGTGCGCGGTCGGATCGTGCTGCGCAATGGGGCAGTTGTGTCCGCGCCCGATCACCTTGTTGTCCAGAACGACGACCGCGCCCACCGGAACCTCACCGCCTTGTTCCGCTTCCCGTGCCAAGGCGAGCGCCAGTGTGAGAAAGGACTCGTCGTCCGCGAGGATCATCGTTACTGATTATAACGGCGTCACCCCGGATACGACCCGTCGATGTATCCGCGCAGGTGTGCGATGGTTTCGTGCTGCGCGTCCAACAGCCAACTGACAAGGTCTCCCATCGAGATCACGCCCACCACGTCATCGCCATGCAACACCGGCAGATGCCGCAGCCGCCGAGCGGTCATCACGCGCATGGCTCCGTCCAGCGTGTCTGTTTCCCGGACGAACAGGACAGGTTTGGTCATGATGTCCCGCACGCGCGTTTGTTGCGACGCGCGCCCCATGAGCACCACCTTACGCGCGTAGTCGCGCTCCGTGATAATGCCCGTAAGGTGACCTCCTGAGAGCACCAGCAGACAGCCGACGTGCTTCTCCGACATCAGTTGGATCGCTTCATAGACAGTGCCTTCCGGGGAGATGGACCAGACCACGGGGGCCTTCTTCTGAAGCAGGGAGCGGACCGGCTCATCGAACCGGACCGAGGGTTCACTTAGTGCCATTGCAACTTGCATAATGGAACCTCCACCGGAACTATGGTCCTGTGGGATGCCGTTGTCAAGGGCGCGGTTGAATTAACCCCAGAGGCCGTCGAGCGGCATTTCCAACGTTGGATCGCTGGCGCGGAGAACACCGTCTTTAACTTCGCGTAAGCCTTCCGCCGCGGTTGCGATGTACGCTTGCCGGGTAGACGGGTCGAGCACCCATACATAGGGAACGCCCATTTGCAGATAGTCCTGGATGCGGACTTCGAGGCGACTCATACGATCTTCCGGTGAGAGGATTTCGACGCACAGGAACGGGGGCTTGGTGAATACTTCTTCGCCGGGGTCGCCGATGGTCGCGCAGACATCTGGAATACGGAAGCGCGTTTGGCTTACTCGAATACGAATCTCCGTGAAGACTTCGACGCCGGAAGCTGCGTAGGTCGCGAGCAGGTACGCGGTTATTCTGGCCTGCAGCCTTGCATGTGTTCGCTCTCCCACATTGCGTTCCTCTATTTCCCCATCAACGAAATCGCAGTCCGGCTCATAGACATGAGCCAGATATTGTTCGAGCGAAACGGCGGTCCCGGTGGACATATCTTTAGCTTAGAATACTTTCCCGAGGATCTTGAACGGCAGCGTGACGATGCTCCACACCGCGAGCAAGATCCCGTGCACCGCGAAGCCCAGGAGGCGAAACGGGAGCAAGACCAGCCAAAGGATCGGATAGATCAGCAGCGCGGCGAGCGCTAGTGGCCAGCAGACCACGAATAAGAGACACCACAGCAGGAAAGTGAACATCTCACTGTCAGATACGCAAGTGCCTGCGAAAAGTTCCGTTAAACCACGGCGGCGTCGGCATGATACGAACTGCGCACGAGGGCGCCGCTCTCGACGTGTTTGAAGCCCATCTCGTAGCCGGCACGTTTGAGCTCGATAAATTCTTCAGGAGCGACGTAGCGCATGATCGGCAGGTGCTTGAGCGATGGGCGCAGATATTGGCCCAGCGTCAGGATATCGACGTCGGAGGCGCGCAGGTCTCGCATCACTTGCAGGACTTCATCGATCGTCTCGCCCAAACCGAGCATCAGTCCGGATTTGGTGGGGATGCGCTTGTCGCCGGCCGCCGTCGATTGCTTCACGTACGCCAGCATATCGAGCGAACGCTCGTAACGCGCGCCTAAACGGACCTGACGATACAGGCGGGGAACCGTTTCCGTATTGTGGTTCAGGATGTCGGGCCGCGCTGCGAGCACCATATCCATCGCGGCGTGCGAACCCTGGAAATCAGGGACCAGCACTTCGATGCCGCATTCCGGCAGGCGCCCGCGGATGGCTTGGATGGTGAGCGCGAACAACTCCGCTCCGCCGTCCTTGCGATCGTCGCGGTTCACGCTGGTAATGACGGCGAACTTCAGGCCCAGTGTCTCGACGGCCTCGGCCACCCGGCGGGGCTCGTCGTAGTCGACTTCTAGCGGTCCACCCTTTTGCACGGCGCAGAAGCCGCAGCGGCGGGTGCACACGTTGCCCAGAATCATGAAGGTCGCGGTGCGGCGGTTCCAGCAATCACCAATGTTCGGACAGGCCGCGCTTTCGCAGACGGTGTGGAGCTTCAGATCCTGCACCAATCGCTTGAGCTTGCCGTAGTTGTCGCCAACGGGCGCGGGGGCTCTGAGCCAGGCGGGGCGGGGAGTTTTCGGTTCGATGGTTACCAGCAAGCTCTTTTATGTTACCAACCAGCGAAGCCGCCTATGGTGCCAACTGTCGGAGACGGTTCTCCAGAATCCGCGATTCCGTGAAATTGCTGGCTCGGGCGAAAAATGCCGGATCGCGCTTGAAGGCTTGCAGGGGCACGAAACCGATGACTTCGCAGTCTGCCACAGTGGTCCCCAGTTCGTTTGCACTAGCGGAGATGCGCTGGTAAACGTCTTCCAAAGGAGTCTCAAAGAAGTTGGTGAGATTCATGGAAACCTGGGCGCGCTGTCGCGAGGGCAGGTAAAGCCCCATGGCTTTCACGTGGGCAAAGCCACCGGACGAAGCGCGGACTCGTTTGGCGATCTCCTGCGCGATGCCGAGATCGGGGGTGGTCAGGTCGACGTTGTAGGCCAGCAGGAACTGGCGAGCGCCAACGACCGAGGCTCCCGCGGTGGGATGGGAGGCAACGTCGCCGATGTCGGGCGGTGCTCCATCGAACCCTTTTCGCCGGACGCCCTCCAGCCGTTTTCGTGAATCTCGGCGCGCCGCTTCTCCGTAGAAATAGATGGGTACACCCAAACGCTGCCAGATCTCCTGACCCGCGCGTTCGGCGGCGGCGACCGCATCCGCCATAGTCGATCCGTCCAGCGGGATAAACGGAATCACGTCCGCGGCACCCACTCGCGGATGCACGCCCACATGCTTAGAGAGATCAATACGCGCAGCCGCGACTTCGGTGGCACGTACGGCACCTTCAATCACCGCGGCAGCTTCGCCTGCGAATGTGAAGACGCTGCGATTATGATCGGAGTCCATCTCGTGTCCCAGCAGGACGACACCGGGTGTGCCCTGGATCGCAGCAGCGATGGCGGCGACCACCTTAGGATCGCGGCCTTCGGAGAAGTTGGGGACGCATTCGAGCATGGAGTTTTCCAAAAGTGCCAGAGGCTTACTCGAAAATGTCTTCCGGCTTGATCTCCACGCCCAAGTCCGGAATCATCAGCGAAGCAACTTCACGGAAGCTATCGTCGCAGGTGTACATCCGCCGGGAATGTGGGTCTACCAACCACACGTGCGGAACGCCCCACACCCTGTATTCCTCGAGCTTTGCCCGCACTTCGCTCAAACGGTCGTCCGGCGAAAGAATCTCAATGGTGACGAAAGGAGGAGCGTCCGGTACGGGAATGATCGGCCGCTCTGGATGAAACACGGAGACGTCGGGAATCCGATACAGACCTTCTCGAATGCGGAGGCGCAACTCAGGGCATGCGTACATTTGGAACGTCTTCTGGAGGGCAATGAAGAAAGCCGTTAGCAAGCCCTGCGTTCTTGAATGAAGATAGTCAGGCAAGGATCGCTCCACCAACTCTCCATCCCGGTACTCTTCGTCAAGGTCCGGGAAGGATGTGTGCAAATACTGCTCTGCGGAAATGGCCGTCTTCGCGCCCATGCTTCTAAGATACCGCGCCCCGGTA
Organism: Bryobacteraceae bacterium; assembly: GCA_039926185.1. Classification (GTDB taxonomy): domain Bacteria; phylum Acidobacteriota; class Terriglobia; order Bryobacterales; family Bryobacteraceae; genus Palsa-187. Next base: position 321,954 of record JBDSXJ010000034.1, read on the forward strand.
CAAGAGTCTGCGTTGCAGCTTGCCGACGTCTTCAAGAAGCATCTTGTCCGGCGCAGAGGCAAAAAATAAAGGCCGCTGGTAGTTGTGTAAAAGACTGGTTTGGACGCAGAAATCGGGAATCTTGCCGCCGATATCAATCATGAAGTCGATTCCTGGAATGGCGAAGAAGTACAACCCTGCTGGTTGCGCATTCTTGGAAAGGTTGTAATCAAAGCAGGCTCAAGCAGAGATGAAATGGATGCCTGAATTGCGATTCCTTCTGGAAGGTCGGATTCACCGGCGAGATACTGTCTAAGGGGCTCTTGATACGGTCCTAAGATTAGCTGTGCGATCGAAGTCGCACCAATTTTCCACGCACAGAAGGAGTTCCTCCATATCACGGACAGAGCGAAGTAGGCCAGAGAGTCCGTATCAACGTCCGGGATTCTGTCGCAGTAGTAGCAGGAAAAGTCTTCAGTGAACTGTTGCGCACTATGTGGCCGGAGCAATTCGCGGAGGGGAAAGTCATCCTTTGCTCGACAGTAGTTGGCGAGCGTCCAGCGTTCGCCTTGGTGATTGAAACGTGTTTCGCAGCGCACGCAAAGGAGGTGTTGCTTTGCCTGGTCTTGCGTTTGAGAACTGCTTTGGGAACTGAAGAGGACCGGATTCTGGTTTCTCTGGCGGGGATCTCTAAGATGCTTGTAAAGCGCCCTCGGCAATAGATGGCTCTCTTGGAGTTCGCCTTGCCGCAAGCAGAGAGCGCAGATTCCATTGAAGCCCATTGTTCCTTATCGCTTTTCCAATCGCCGCACGGATTCGTGCACCACGCGGCCGACGATCTGGAGGCTCTGTGCGCTCAGTTTATCGAGCGTGTCGGAGTCCTCATGCCAGGGTTCGTAGTCGAAGTCGATGAGGTCCACTGCTTGCCCGCCGAGTTGTAGGAAGGGCATGTGGTCGTCATCGATATTGATGGTCTCGTTGACGAAATACTTGCTGTAGCCGAGGTCTGCCGCGGTCGCCCAGATGAGCGACACGAGTGCTGGCGTCGAATTCACTTCGCGTTTGATGTTCAGGTTCTTGTCGCCGATCATGTCGACGTTGATCACCCCCTTCATCTTGGCCAGCGTGCCGTCGTCGCGCCACTTCACGGCCAAGTGGCGGCTGCCGTAGAGCTTGTCGGTGTCGCTCCAGTCGCCCGAGGCTTCTTCGCCGTCGAAAAAGACAACGTACACGTCATCGGTGCGAGCTTCTCCGGCTAGGGCTCGGGTCAGTTCCAGTAACAAGCCGGTGGAAGAAGCTCCATCGCTGGCGCCCACAAATTTGCGTGTGGGGAAATACTTGGTGTCGTAGTGGCCCGTGATGGCGATCGCTTTGCCTGTGCCGCGGCCCGGGAATTTGGCGATGATGTTCTTCATCGCGATTTCACCGCGCGGTGTGCGTGCGGTGAAGTTGTCCTCGACGAGCTGACACTTGCATTGCTTGAGCTGGTCCAGAAGGTAGGTCTGCAGCAGTTTGATCGAGGCCGATCCCGATGGCCGGGGTCCAAAATCGACCGCGCGCTTGGTGAAGGCGAACGCCGAATCACCCGAGAAATCGGCCGCCGTCATCAGCGATGCGGCCATCAGCAACAAACCTACTTGCGCGCGCGACATATGTACCCCAGTGTAAAGTTTCTTTGCTTGTCGAGTGGATCGAGCAGTGGCAATAGCAGCGCGGGCGGCGCGAAGAATACCGCCGCGACCAACGCCAGAGGACCCGGGAAGAATTGCAACGCGTTCAGCAGCCTCCGTGAAAGCAGACGGAAGAAGCCGCCGACCGGTTCCACTTCAATGTCGCGGAAGCCCGCGCGTTCGAGTAGGTAGCGGAGGCCGTAACGGGTGTAGCGAAAGTAATCGTGGGGCTGCTGGTGTTCTTCCCACTCATGCGGCGCGACGATCAGCAACTGTCCTCCGGGAGCCAGCACGCGGGCCAGTTCCTGAATGACTTGCGCCGGTTCTTTGACGTGCTCCAGCGTGACGACGTTCAAGGTTGCGTCGAACGCTCCATTGCGGAAGGGCAGGACGGAAAGGTCTCCGAGCACGTCGAGGTTCGAATAGTCCCAGGCTCCATCGCCGACGCCGAGGTCGAGTCCGCAGTATCTTTGGGCGGAGAAGTAGGAGCGATAGCTTCCTTCGCCAGCGCCTGCGTCGAGGACTCTGACGTTTTTGGGAAGGGTCGTGGCGAATTCAGTGACGGAGCGTTCGATCTCAGCCTCGAAGTGCATGATGTAGCGCGCTACGGGGGAGGGAAGGAGATTGCGCAGAACGTCGTAGATCACCTGTCCGCTCCCTGACGGTCGCGGCTCATTGGGACGATGCAGCACGGAGCCGCGACCGTAAGGGAGCGGACAGACGGGCTCACGATTTCTTCCGGGCCTCGACCATCACTGTCGCGCCAGCGCGGCACGCGGCTTCCAGCAGCGCGAAGGGCGTCGACGCGCCGACCAATCCCAGGTACGCTACGTTCTTCCAGAAGCGCTGGCGGTCCGTCTCCTGAACATTGCGCAATTTGCGCGACATGGGGTCCAGATTGGTGGCTATGCTGGTTGCCATGCCTGCGGCATTGTCCCGCAGGGAGAAATGTTTGTGGCGCAAGACTTGGAACCCGCAGGTGTCCAGCAGTTGGTCCAAATCCGAGGCGCGGAAATTGATCAGGTGGCGGGGGACGTCGATGCCGTTCCAGCGCTCTCCGAAGAGCAGAAACTGCCAGCAGGCCGCGTTGGGGACCTGGACGACCAATCGCCCATTCGGAGCCAGGAGCCGGTGCGCCGCTTCCAGGTAGCTGGCCGGATCGTAGAGATGCTCCAGCACATGAAACATGCTGACTGCCGCGCAACTGCCCGGTGCCAGCGGAGCGCTGGTCAGCGTCCCGCAGATCGCCGGAATCCCGGACTGATGCCAGGCGGTTCCAGCCGCGTCGAGGGAAAAGTCCAGTCCGATAAACCGGCCAGCGTCGACTTTGCCGCGCTCCTTGATCAGGTTTAGCAGCAGCCCACCTCCGCAACCTACGTCAAGCACCGTGCCCTTTTGTTCCGAACCGATAATCGCCCGCTCCATAAAGCGGACGTGATCCAGCAGTACAAAGCGCCGATAGAGTTGCTCCAGTTGCGCCGTTTGTCCGGCATCCTGGGTAAACCAATAGCTTGCAGGATAGTATTTATGTAGTTCAGAAGGCTTGGGTTGTGGGTTCAGCCGAATTAATCGACATCCGCGGCACTCGACTACCTGGAAGATCTCCGTCGTTGTCGCGTACAAGCGGTCCGTAGAGCGGAACAGCACCCGCATTTCGCGATTTCCACAGGCCGGACAAGGGTCGCCTCGAAAGGCTGGAGGCAGGGGCAGGGAACCTAGTTCCCCTGTTCCGACAGTTCCTTGAGAGAGATCCGGTGGGCTAGCAGGAGGGTCCGCATCTGCTGGGGAGACAAGCGCCGGAGCGGTCGCAGTTCCCGCCGCTTGCGCAGCATGGCTGGAATGAGAGGCAGGGCGGACAAGGTTCCCCGCGCCAGCCCCCACGCCGCCGTTAGTTTTCCCATTGGACCCTGGTAGTGGCGCACTTCCCCACGATTGCGCAGCGCGGCCCACAGCCCCGCCGCCAACCTTGCTATCAGATATGGTCCGTTTGCCCATAGCAAATTCCCTGGAAACAGCTTCACCGCCAGCAGCACCCGATTGCGTTCAATCAGCGTGAGACGCCGTCCGGAGCCGAGTCCTAAGGTTGCTCCTCGATGATGCCGCACCACCGCGTTCGGTGTGTACAGGCATTTCCACCCAGCCCAGCGGGCCCTTAGCCCGAGTTCTGCGTCGTCGGCGTAAGCGAAGAAATCCTCGTCAAAGCCGCCGATCTCATCTAGCATCGCACGGCGGTACATAGCCGCGCACCCGTCCGGCCACAGGACCTCTTCCTCGCGGTCGAACTGCCCGGTGTCCAGTTGGCCCGCGCCGCGACCCCGATTCTGGCCGTCCGGGTAAATAAGGTGGCCGACCTTGTCGATCCGGCGCGGATCCTCCCAAACCAGGATCTTGGAGGCTGTCATACCGATGTCATCGCTTTTGAGCATCGCCTGGTCCAGGGCCGACAGCCAGCCGGGTTCGGCTTCGGCGTCATTGTTCAGCAGAGCGATCCGTTCCGCCCGGGCGCCGGCAAACCCCAGGTTATTTCCCGCGCAGAACCCTAGATTGACCTGGCTACGGATCAGGCTTAGAGGGACTGGAAAGTTTACCCTAATTTCCTCGACCAGTTCCGCCGATCCATCAGTCGATGCATTATCTACGACGAATACTTCATACGAAGGATGAGTCTGAGATGCGAGGGATTTCAGACAGGAGCGGAGAAGTTCGCGCCTGTTCCAATTGACGACGACGACCCGAACTGCCGGGATAGGGGACGTGGAATCGGCGGGCGGGATCATGTAAAAAGGACTTGGTACTTAGTCGATGCCGAGTACCTGTTTTGTTGTATCATAGAACTCCGACCCTAACGTCGGCAGCGTAGTAAGTATGTAACGTTTTGTGAGTATAAGGATCTAGCTTCTTATGGCTTCCGTGGGCACCGTTCTCCGGAGTGAGCGGGAACAACAGGGACGAGCGATTGAAGACATCGCGCAAGAGCTTTGCCTCATGCCCAGTTACTTGCGCGCCATCGAAGCCGACGATCTCAAAAACCTCCCTGGTACTTTCTTCTATAAAAGCTTTGTTCGTCAGTACGCTAACTTCCTCGGCGTAAGTTTGGATAAGCTGCAAGCGGATATTCAAGTTCTGACCGCGCTCGCGGAACCCGAAACGGTTGTTCCTGAGAAGCCGATTCGAGTTCCCGATCCCATCGCAGAAGCCGCGAATCGTTTGGATCTGTCCAGCCGCAGCTGGGCTGTCCCGATGGCCGCGCTGCTCGTTGCGCTGGTCGGCGGCGGAGGCTTCTATGCCTGGTGGAAGCAACCGGCGGCGGTACCTGCTCCCATCGTCGTTTCGACTGCGCCGGCAAGTCCGGAACCGACGGTGAACGTCACAACTACGACCGGGGCCGACGGCATTCGCCGTATCGAACTGAACCTCTCCGCGAGCGAAGAAACGTGGCTGTCCATCAGCAGCGGCGGCAAACAGATTTTCGCCGGCGTTCTGGAGCCGGATGAAACCAAGACTGTCTCCGGCCTGGAGATGGCGCGCCTTCTCGTCGGGAACGCAGGTGGCCTGAACGTGCAGTGGAACGGTAAGGAAATCGGCCCGATTGGCGGCAAAGGTCAGGTCCGCGTCGTTGTGTTCACGCCCGAAGGCTTCAATATTCTCCCCAGCGGTTCGGAAACCTCAGAAGAAACAATCTAGCGGTCGTGGCGCACGCACTCGTGCGTGCCGCGTCGCGACTCCTCTCGACGCCTGCTCAATTGTCTTCGACCCTACCGGGTGTCGAGAAAGTCTCGACACGGCACGCTAAGAGCGTGCGCTACGAAGTTGCGATAATGACAGTAGCCCCATGCCCACGTATTCTCCAGCCGGTTACGCCATCGATCCCCTCACCTCCGCCGAACGCGACAAGCTAGCGCAACGTCTCACGGCAGACGAGCGTTACGTTCTTATCGACCACGGCACAGAGCCTCCTTTCTGCGGCGGCCTTCTCGATAACAAAGAGACGGGCACCTACTGCTGCCGCTTGTGCAGCCTGCCGCTGTTCCGCTCCGATACAAAGTTTGAATCCGGCACCGGCTGGCCCAGCTTCTTTTATCCTTACGATCCCTCGCACATGCGGACCATCGTGGACTCGAGCCACGGCATGCGCCGCGTCGAAGTCCGCTGCGCCCGCTGCGATGGCCATCTGGGGCACGTGTTCCCGGACGGACCGCCGCCCACGCAGATGCGCTATTGCATGAACGCCGCCTCACTGGAGTTTTTCCCGGCCGGGAAGGAACCCGCGAAACAACAGTGAGAAACACCAAGATCGTTGCGACGCTGGGTCCTGCCACGGACTCGCCTGAGAGTCTGCATGGGTTGTTCGAAGCTGGTGTGAATGTATTCCGCTTGAATGCAAGCCACAGCAACTGGGACCAGCACACCGCCCGGATGGCAGCAGTTCGCAAGGCAGCAATCGAGTTCGGTGTACAGGTCGCGATCCTGCTCGATCTGCAGGGTCCGAAGATCCGGCTCGGTGAATTTGAAGGGGGCGGCTGCGAGCTCCAGACCGGAGCTTTCTTTACGATCAGCAGCAAGCCGACAATGGGGAGCGCGACGGAAGCCTACTGCACCTATCAACCGCTGCCCAGCGAGGTGCGACCCGGCGATCGCGTGTTGCTCAACGACGGCGCTGTGGAACTCGAAGCGATTTCGAGTGACGCCACCAGCGTGCGGTTCACGGTAATCTCCGGTGGCCCGGTAGGCAACCACAAAGGCGTCAACCTGCCCGGCGTGAAACTCAGCACTCCCGCTTTGACCGAGAAAGATGCGGAAGATCTGGATCGCGGTCTTGATGCCGATGTCGACTTCGTCGCGCTGTCCTTCGTGCGCAACGCGAATGACGTGTATCAACTCCGCCGCCGGCTGGAAGAGCGCGAATCCCGAGCGATGCTGATCGCAAAAATCGAAAAGCCCGAAGGTTGGGAGAACATCGAAAGCGTGCTGGATGCAAGCGACGGCGTAATGGTCGCCCGCGGGGATCTGGGCGTGGAACTGCCGCTCGAACGGGTTCCGTTCATCCAGAAGCGCATGATCGAACTGGCGCGGCAGAAGGGCAAGTTCGTGATCACCGCGACGCAGATGCTCGAGTCGATGATCGACAATGCTCGCCCGACGCGCGCCGAAGTGAGCGACGTGGCGAACGCGATTTGCGACGGTACCGATGCTGTAATGCTCTCCGCCGAAACCTCGGTCGGCCACAATCCCGCTGCGGCCGTACACACCATGGGGACCATCGCCGTGGAGACCGAAGGTTGGCTTCGGCCCAAAGGCTTCCCGGACCCTCTGCCGCGGGTCACGCCATCGAATGCGGAGATAGTAGCCGAGGCTGCCTATCACGCGGCGCGATCGGCCAGCGTCGCGGCGATCATTGTATTCACCACTAGCGGCGTGACCGCGCGTCTGATTTCCCGCTACCGGCCCCCTGTTCCAATTTACGCGTTCACCCAAAATTCTGACGTTGCGCGCCAGCTCACCGTATCCTTCGGTGTGCATCCAATCCTTGCCCCGGAAGTGTTGACCACAGAGCGCATGCTGCTGCAAATGGAACAAGCTCTGCTGGAACGCGGCCTGCTGCATCCGGGCGACAACGTGGTCTTCGTCGCTGGCCAGCCCATTGGGCACATCGCCAGCACCAACCTGATGAAGCTCCACAGGTTGGAACGTGTAGAGCCACGAGCTTAGTGGTCTGCGTGTGGCGCGCGCACTCCTGCGTGCCGTGTCGAGACTTTCTCGACACCCCGGTGGGGCCTGACGGCAAACGGCAGGCGTCGGCACGAGTGCCGACGCGGCACGCAAGAGTGCGTGCGCTACTAGAGTCTGAATTAAGGTGCACTCCGTGTGGCGCACTACTAGCCCTTGAGGGAAGTGGACTAGGGTGTTACCCTGAAGGCGCTTGTACCCCAAACTTATCGAAATCGGCAGCTTCTACCTGCCCACTTACGGCGTGCTGGTCGCGCTCGGCTTCCTGGCTGGGTTGGCCGCGACCGTAAAGCTAGCGAAACGCTCCGGATACAACTCCGAGTTGATCACGAACCTGGCGGTCTACGTCGCGTTGAGTGGCATGCTGGGTGCCAAGCTCGCCATGATTGCATTCGATTGGAACGAATACGCGTCGGCTCCCGGCCGCATCTTCTCCATGGAAACGCTGCAAGCCGCAGGAGTCTTCCAGGGCGGGCTGATTCTGGCCTTGGTGACCGCCTTCTTCTACATGAAACAGCAGGGCTTGCCGTTCCTGGGAACCTCGGACGCCTTCGCCCCCGGAGTCGCGATCGGCCACGCTATCGGTCGCCTGGGATGCTTCGCCGCCGGATGCTGCTGGGGCGTACAATGCGACCTGCCGTGGGCGGTTACCTTCCACGATCCCGTCGCCGCGGGCCTTACCGGAGTGCCTCTCGAAGTCGGTTTGCACCCCACCCAGCTCTACGAATCCTTCGCCGAATTTGCCTTATTCCTGTGGCTGTTTTCGATGTACAAGAAACCCCACGCGCCGGGCCGCATTATCGGCCTCTATCTGGTGATCAGTTCCGCCCTGCGCTTTGGGATCGAGTTCCTGCGCGTCCATCAGCAGGGCCTGAACCTGGGCCTGTCCCTCACCCAGTGGATCTCCGTTGGCCTCGCTGTGTTGGGCGCGGTGTTGTTGGTCCGTAAGCCTATCCCGAGCACTCAACTGGCTCAAGCCTAACGATTTAGCTCGCCCCGGTCGATAGCTAGGGTGATGCGGAAAACGCAAAAAGGCTTCGTTTTAATCGGCATGGCGGTCGGCATGTTGCTCATGCTGGGAACGCTGGGCCTGGCCTTCGATTTCGGACGCATCTACATCGCTCGCAATGAGGCGCAGGTGTTCACCGACGCGGCCGCTTTGACCGCGGCCTTAAAGCTGGACGGCACGTCGGCAGGAGTGAACGCCGCGCGCGAGGCTGCGCTACAGCTGCCTCATCGCTGGAATTTAGGTACGAAGCCGTTCTCTGGCGTGATCGTGGAATTTAGCGCCGACGGGAAGAAGTGGGACGCGTCGCCGGACGATACGGGGTCGTTAGCGTATGCCCGCGTCAGCGCACCCGCGAACGATATTGAAATCACCTTCCTGCGAGCCGTCGGCGGACCGGCTTCCTTTACCGTGCCCGCGCATAGCGTCGCCGCGACGAATCCAGTGAGGCTCACGGAGTGAGACGCCGCGCGCAAAAGGGTCACGCCATGCTGGAGTTGGCGATCTCCGCTGGAGTCATGGTCACGTGCCTGGGAGGCACGTTCCAGTTCGGCTACACCTTCTACGTCTACAACCAGTTGGTCTCCGCTGTCGGCAATGGAGCGCGTTACGCTTCGGTGCGACCGCAAAGCACTGACGCAGAATTGGATAAAGCCGCGATCCGCAACATGGTGGTCTACGGCGAGTCGAAACCTGCTCCCAACGCGGTGCCCTCCGTTCGCAATCTCAGACCGGAACAAGTCGAAGTCGAGTACCTGGAGGATCGACCCGCGGTGCGCGTTGCGATCCATGGCTACAAGGTCGACGCCGTGTTCGGTGAATTCGAATTTGATGGACGCCCAGGGGTTGAATTCCCCGTTTTAGGAACGGCTCAATGAGACGCCATCAACGAGGCCAAGCGCTGGTCGAAGGGACGCTGGTCATGCTGGTGTTCTTCGCGCTCCTCTTGGGCGTCGTCGACTTCGGACAAGTTCTCTTCGCACATCAATCTTTGACAGAACGAGCTCGCGCCGCAGTCCGCTGGGGTTCACTCCATCCCGAAGGTGGTCCCGATCCTGTCCGCAATCTGGTTCTTTACGGTACGACGGAGGTCTCCAGCACCACAGGCTATCTCGGGCTGATTGCCGACAACGTACTCGTGAACTATCGTACCGTCGAGGCAGATTCCAACGATGTCGAAACGCTGCATCTGGAAATCGTCAACTTCGAAGCTCCGCTCTTCGCCCCGTGGTGGCCGGGACTCGCCCACAAGCTGATGAACCCGAGGCCCGTCTCCGTCACCGCGCCCGTCGTCGCCCGTGTTGCCAGTACGATACCCTAAGTACTTGGCCACCGTAAAACCCTTCCAACCCTATCGCTACACGCCCAAGGCAGGCGACCCCGCCAACCTGGTCACGCAGCCCTACGACAAGATCAGCCCCGCGATGCAGGCCAAGTACCTCGCCGCGAGCCCCTATAATCTGGTCCGCATCATCCTAGGCGAGCGCCTGCCTCCGGACGACGACTCCACCAACTGCTACACCCGAGCCGCCGCCTATCTCGAACAGTGGACCCGCGAAGGCATCCTGGCGCAAGATCCCGAGACTGCCTTCTACGCCTATCAGCAGGAGTTCACCGTCCCGGATACGCACGAGCGTGCCTCCCGCCAAGGCTTCATCGGACTCGGCAAGGTGGAAGACTACGAAGCGAAGATCGTGCACCGCCACGAGCAGACGCTCTCCGGTCCGAAGAAAGACCGCATGCAGGTGCTCACCAACACGCGAGCCCACTTCGGCCATATCTTCATGCTGTATCCCGATCCGCAAGCGATCATCGACGGCATTCTCAACGAGGCCGCTCACGGCACCCCCGTGCTCGACGTGGTCGATGACTACGGCGTGCGCAACCGCCTGTGGGCGATCACTGATCTCGCGACGATCGCGAAGATGGAAACCGTCATGGCCGACAAGAAGCTGCTCATCGCAGACGGCCATCATCGCTACGAGACCGCGCTGGGCTATAGCAAGGAACACCCCACGGATCCTGCGGCGCGATTCGTGATGATGACCTTCGTCAACATGTTTTCCCCCGGCCTGCGCATCCTGGCCACCCACCGGGTCTTGCGCAACGTTGTCAACTTCACCGAGGACGAACTCCTGAAGCGAGCCTTCGACCAGTGGAAGGTTACGACGTTCCCGAGCACGCTCGAACTCAAGGCCGCGATGCAGCACCCCGACCCGGAGAACGTGCGTATCGGCATGGTCACGGCGTCTGGCGATAATCTCCTCTCGCGCCCGCGCAAGAAGGATGAACTGGACGTGCCGGTCCTGCACCAGGAAGTGTTAACCGGACTCCTCAACATCACCGAAGAAGCCGTCCGCGACGAGCACTTCATCACCTACGTCCGAGGCATGGACGCCGCTTCGGCCGAGGTCCGAGAAAAGAGCGCGCAGGTGGCGTTTTTGCTGGACCCTACCCCTATCGACGATATGGCAAGGATCGCGTTCGGTGGCGGAGTAATGCCGCAGAAGTCGACGGACTTCTTTCCGAAGTTGCTAAGCGGGATTACGATTTACAAGCTGTAGCTAGTTAAGGCGCCCATGACAGTCACCGAAGTCGATCTACCCAAATCGCTACGCAATGAAGCCGAGCGCGAGAGGAGGATGGCTGCTCTTGAATCGCCGCACGTGGCTGGTTTGAATGCTTTGGTTGCGCAGATCCGTGGTGAAACTGGACGCTACGAGAACGTTCCATACTTCGATCCCTTAGATGGCGGCGAGAATGCCAAATGTCTTTTCCTAATGGAGGCCCCCGGGCCTAAGGCGGTGGCAACGGGGTTCATTTCAAGGAACAATCCAGATGAGACAGCAAGAAATTTCTTTGAGTTCAATTTGGAAGCAAGAATTCCAAGGCAACAAACAGTTCTTTGGAATACTGTGCCTTGGTACATCGGCTCAGGCACAAAGATTCGATCAGCGGATCGTCAAGACATTCTGGCCGCTGGCCCCTACTTCGAACGACTATTTGGTGCGTTGACTAGACTAGAAGTTGTCGCGCTCATGGGAGACAAAGCCTACTCAGCGAAGGAAGAAATACTGAAGTATTTGAATCCCGGTATAAGGATTGTAAGGATGAAACATCCAAGCCCTAAGTATGTGAACCGCCGACCGGGTAATCGGCCTCTACTTAAGAAGCAATTCGACGAACTCGCAGAGCTACTTCTCCCCTCAGACTAAAGTGTTCTTGTGTCCTTGGCCTACTCTCCGCGGTGGACCTTCAATAGCGCTTCCGCCAGCCGATTTACAGCAAACTCCTCATTGCCGCGACTCGCCTCACTCTTCGGCAACGACGCGAGTTCCAGATGGATCAGCTCGTGGACAATGGTGAACTCCATGTCCGCGAGCATCTCGTTGCAAGACATCGTATAGTCCGCCGCGGCCATCACCGCCATCGAAGCAGTCTTCTTGCCCTTGTCCCAACGAATGCCGCCCAGCGTCTTCGCCTTCAGATCGCTGCGGCGAGTCAACACAGCGGAGACCTTCCAGCCGACAAGATCCAGTTTCGTCTGCCAGAACGCCAACCGACCTTCGACGAACGCGCTCACCGTTTGCCCTGACGCGGTGCACGCTTCCGTGGGAGCCATCTCGGCACATGCAGGCACAGCCATGCTCAGCGCCAAAAGAACCCACGTCGCTGGAGTGCCGAATCTCACAACCCGAGTATAGGGTCGCCCCCGAATTCACGCCAATCGAAAGGTTCGATGCCGTGCATAAGGATTCTTTGTGGGTCTTCCGGGTGCATTTCTCCCCCGTCGAGGCTATCCTCATCCGTCGATTACGTTGGCATACTGCAGGTGACCGCATTCCCAAGTAGGAGAAAAGTCATGAGAACCAAGACGTTCTTGTTTGTGCTGGGAGCCAGCAGCCTGCTCGCCGCCCCGGTATCGAACAATTGGATTGAGCAACATGCCAAGGCAAAGCTCGGCATCTACACTTCGCAGCCAACTACGGCTCGACAGGCACTGCAAGCCCCGGAAAATTGGATGGAGCAGAACCTCCACGCCAAGATCGGTCGGTTCAGTCCTGCCGAGGAAGCTCGCACTCGCGAGGTGCAGAATAGTTCGGCATTCCGACAGGAGATCAGCAGAATTCCAACGACCTCGTGGATCGAGCGGAATCGACAGGTAAAGCAGGGGCAGTAGCTACCCTAATTTTCGCGAATCTGGTAGCCTCGGCAACGCAGCATCGGAAGGCTGGGATACTTGCGGAAGCCGCTGTCGACGAAGCTCAGTCCGCATTGGTAGAACACGCTTCCCCGATCTGAGCGAATCAGCTTCACGTGCTGGCACGTCGCGCACAGGCCCGCGTCCGTCATCACTGACCGCTCAGCGCGACGACAATTTCCCGGAGCAGGGAAGTGAGGGTGCCTTTCACCTGATCGCCGGTTTCGATCACTTCGGCGTGGGACAACTTCTGTGGCAGCACACCTGCGGCCATGTTGGTTACGCAGGAGATCCCGAGTACCCGCATCCCCGCGTGGTTCGCCGCGATGCATTCCATCACGGTGGACATGCCAACTAGGTCAGCACCAATGGTTCGGAGATAGCGAATCTCGGCGGGTGTCTCGAAACTCGGTCCGAGCAGACCGGCGTAGACGCCTTCCTGCAACGTCAAGCCCACCCGCTGGGCTGCCGCCTTGGCGATGTTTCGATACTCCAGCGAGTAGGCCTCGCTCATGTCGATGAAGGTCGCGCCTTGTAGGGGATTGGTCGCCTGCAGATTGATGTGGTCGGAGATGAGCACCAACTCGCCTGGCTTGTAGCCCAGGTTGATGCCGCCCGCCGCATTCGTGAGGATGACGCTCTTGACCCCGCGCTTGGCCAACTCGCGAATGCCGAACGTTACCTGCTGCGCGGAAAACCCCTCGTACAAGTGCGCGCGTCCAGCGAGCACGATCACGTCGGCTCCGCCGACCCGTCCTTCGATCAGCTTGCCAGCGTGTCCAATGACCCCCGATGCCGGCCAGCCAGGAATGTCAGTGTACTTGGTCTCGCGTCGATCTTCGAGCGAATCCGCGAAGCCCCCCAGCCCGCTACCGAGTACGACGCCGATGCTCATAACAGCATTCCGGCGATCGCCGCGGTCATGAAATTTGCCATGGTGCCTGCGGCCATCGCTTTCAGACCCAGCCGCGCGATGTCCGATTTACGCGACGGTGCCAGCGCCCCGATGCCGCCCACCTGCATCGCGATGGATGATAGGTTGGCGAAACCGCAAAGAGCGTACGTCGCGATCACCATCGAGTGCGGGTCCAGCGACTTATATACTTTGCCCAAGTCGGAGAACGCCACGAATTCGTTCAGGATCAAGCGCGTACCAAGCAGGTTGCCGACCGTCGCGCAATCGTCCCATGCGACTCCGAGCAGCCACGCGACGGGGGCAAAGATTCGCCCGAGAATGGCCTGCATCGAGAGGCCGCTGTAGATCGAGCCAAGAATTCCGTTCAGCAGCGCGATCAGGCTGATGAAGGCCACCAGCATGGCTCCGATGTTCAGGGCCAGCATCAGGCCGTCGCTTGCACCGCGCGAGGCCGCGTCGATCACGTTCACGCCGGGGCGCTCAATCTCAATCTTCACTTCGCCCGATGTCGCCGGCTTGTCTGTCTCGGGCACCAGCATTTTCGAAAGCATCAGCGTCGCGGGGCAGGTCATGATCACCGCGGTAAGCAGGTGACGCAATTCGACGTGCGCGATCAGAACGTAGGCCGCCATCACCGATCCGGAAACGTGTGCCATGCCGCTCACCATCACGGTGAACAACTCGCTTTCCGTGAGTCCGGCCAGAAACGGACGGATTGTCAGAGGGGCCTCGGTGTGACCCATGAAGATACTCGCCGCGACGTTCGTGGTCTCCGCGCCGCTGGTCTTCATGATGCGTTGCATCGCCACGGCCATGCCGCGAACCAGCCACTGCATCACTCCCAGGTAGTAGAGAACCGAGAAGAGCGCCGCGATGAAAATGATGATGGGCAGGATCTGGAACGCGAAGATGACGCCGAAGCCACCCGATTCGGTGCCCAGCTTGTCGCCGAACACAAATTGGATCCCTTGGCTCGCGTAACCGAGCAGGTGCATGATGCCGTTGCTTGCGATCGTGAATAGTTCGGCGACCGGTGTCTTCAGAACCAGGAATGCGAAGACAAACTGCAAGCCCAGGGCCCAGGCAACAATGTGAGGTTTGATCGCCTTGCGGTCGCGGGAGAACAAGTACGCGATGGCCAGGATCACAGCCAGACCCAAGAGTCCCGTGAACCTCTGCATCGCGTATGCCTTAGCCGACGACTTCGAGGATGAGCGCGCGTTCGTCCGGAGGAGTCGAGGAGATGCGGAAGGCACCTTCCACGATCTGCGCGGCTTCTTCGACGTTCTCTTCTGCGGTGTAGTACAGGCGGCACAGGACGCCGCCCGCGTCCACCTTCTGGCCGTTCTTGACTTCGAGGATGACACCGACGGCCGGGTCAATCGCTCCACCGGGGATATCGCGTCCGCCGCCGATCATGGCAGCCGCGCGACCGATGTCGCCGGCGTCGATACCGGAAATGTAGCCGCTGCGAGGAGACGAAATTTCACGTGCTCCGGTGGCGTTCGGCAGCAGTTCGAAGCGATCCAGAACCTTTGGATCGCCGCCCTGCGCTTGAATGACGTCTTTCAGTTTGCGGTAGCCCGAGCCGTCCAGCAGCTTGGTTTGCGCCAGTTCACGAGCTTCTTCGAGGGTCGCCGTGATCTTGGCCATGAAAATCATGCGGGCCGCGAGTTCCAGCGAAAGGCGTGTCAAATCCGCCGGCCCGACGTTCTGCAACGTCTGCGAAACTTCCATTACTTCCAGCGCGTTGCCGATGGCAAAGCCCAGAGGCTGGTTCATATCTGTGATCAGAGCCTGGACGCGTTTGTCGAGACGGCGGCCTACCGATACCATGGTTTGCGCCATGCGCCGCGCAGTCACTTGCTTCTTCATGTGCCCGCCGCTGCCGACCTTCACGTCCAGGATCAGCGCGTCCGCGCCTTCCGTGGCCGTGCGAGCCATGATCGACGCCGCCATCAAGGGAGCCGATTCCACGGAACCCGACGCAGCACGTAGAGCGAACAACCGAGCTTCCGCAGGAGCGACGCTCTCAGGCTGATCCATAAAGGCCAAACCGTGGGTTGCCAGTTGCGACTTGAATTCGTCGATCGTCAGATTCGAGCGGAACCCAGGAATGGCTTCCAATTTATCCAGCGTGCCACCGAAAAATTCCCGCGAGCGGCCCGGAACCATCGGCACAATCACGCCCGCAGCGGCAGCCAGCGGAGCAGCGATCAGAGCGGTCTTGTCGCCCACCCCACCAGTGGAATGCTTGGTGACCTTAACGCCCGGAATCCCCGATAAATCAATGCTATCGCCGGATGCAATCAGGCGCGCCGTAAGCGCGTCCACTTCGTGTTCATCAAGGCCCGTAAAGAAAACGGCCATGAGAAACGCCGACATCTGATAATCCGGGAGATCCCCTCTCGTATAAGCATCAACGATGAGATCGATCTCTTCTGGGGACAGTTCTTCGCCGTCCCTCTTCCGTTGGATGAGGTCGATTGTGCGCATTAATAGATGAGGGTAGCACAGTTCCCCTTACGCGTGCCTCATTGCCCATCCTTTTATCGCGTAATCCACACAACTCCAACCAGTTACGACCAGGACCGCATGTGCCAGCACGAACGGCAGGATTTCGGGGAAATAGCCTGCTTCGTGGCCCACCAGAGAGAGAATATAGAGGATCTGCATCAGCGTGCTGAGTTTGCCTGCAAGACTGGGCGGAAACTCGCGCCGCGTTGTTGTCAGCAGCATGACAATGACCGCGACCAGTAGGATCGCAGCGTCGCGCCCCAGTACCAACCCGGCTAGCCACGTCGGAATGGTGTGGTTGAGAGCCAGTGTCAGAAACGATCCGCTGAGCAATACTTTGTCGGCGACCGGATCGAGGATCGCTCCCAATTTGGATGTGGCATCGAAGCGGCGTGCGAGGTAGCCGTCGAAGCCGTCCGTGGCTCCGATGATCGCCATCCAGATGAGTGCGGCGTTCCATTCATGGGTCCACAGCAACACAAATACGTAGGGAGCGGCGATCAACCGCGCGGCACTCAGGATGTTGGGGACGTGGCGCATGTTTAGTGAAATCCCACGCCCGTGACGATCATCCCGAGCGCTCGGCTATCCGGCGGCACCGTGTGCGTCGCGTCCACTTGCAGGCCGACCGTGACCTGCGCGGCGTCTGTCTTGAACGGTGCCGTAAGGTGGTAGGCACCGGGCTTTTCATACGTGTTCTCTGCGATCACCTTGCCGTCGGCCAGCAGCGTCACGCGTCGCGCCGGTGCATCGGGCGGGATGAAGAACTCTACGTCCAAAGACTTCAGAGAGGCCGGGATCTTCAGTAGTAAGCTTGCCGCTTGCGACATCCAACCGTCGGGGAACAACCCGGCAATCACGTGCGAGGCGGCTTTCGGATCTTTGGGGTCGAGGTAGCTCAGTTCGGGCCTCCTCTCCGTAACGACATCCGCTGTGAGCCTGTCGACCACCTCCGTCGAAATTTCAAACGGTAGCCATCCCTTGGAAGACGCCGAGTAGCCCGAGCCTCCCTCGATCGAAATCAAGCGCAGGGGAACGGATGGCGACACGATGGCCTCCATCATCCGAGCCATGGGAGCGTTTACAGTTACCGGCATCACCAAAGCACTTGTGACGACAATGTCATCGGCCCGCAAAACGGTATCGCGTAGTAGGGGCCGCGCTCCGCGATCCTCCAGATAGTGGCGCAATCCGAGTTCCGCGTTCACCCACACACGTCGGCCATTCGCTTGTTTCATCGCGGCGTCGGCGAAATTTCGCGTGGCCGCCCAGTGTTGATGGTTCGCGGCAGCAAGTCCGAGCGAGACAGCAAATTGCGCTGCGATCCCCGCGATCAACCATCTGGGCGAGACAGCCTGCGCAACCAGGATGGCCACAGGCGCCGCGATCGGCAGCAGGTATCGCGCCGAGCCCGCGAAGAAGAGCACCAGCGATGCGGCGAAGAACAGCACGGCCCATGCGCTCAAAAACTCTTTCTTCATCACCGAAGTGACCAGCAGCACGCCTGTGCCGAGTGAGATCCAGAAGAGTGGATTCGGATCGTAGACCAGTCCGGCAAGCGTGGCGATCGCCACTGCGGCCCATCGCCACAGACCAGCCGTCTTTCCAAACGCCAAGACCGTCAGGGCAGGGAACACGATCCAACCTGCATGTCCGAAGAGAGAGATTCCGCTCCCCAGTTTGTTCGCGGACGATTGCAGGGCCGCGCTCCGCATGTAGCCGATCAGCACCGCCGCTGGCAGCACGCCGCTGGTCCACCACTCCCACGCTTGCCATAGGACGATCGTCGCGGGCGCAGCTAGGATCGCGATCCACGCGGGTGTCCACGTGCGGCGTCGAGGCCACAAGTACAGCGCAAGGATCGGCGTGAGCATCCCGGCTTGATATGCGTCTAATGCTGCGAGTGCGCCCGCGGCGCATGAGACCCAAAGCAGCGATACCGATTGCGTATCGAGCGCCTTCGCGAAATACACAAAAGATATCAGCCAAAATGCGAGGAACGGCAAATCGGTCTCCAACGAATTTCCGTTCACGACGAACGCCGGGACCGCTAGGAACAGCAGCGTCGCGAACAGCTCCCGCCCTGGACAAAACCGCCGCGCGAGCGAGAGCATCGCCAGCGATGCCATCAAGCTGAACACGATGTAGGCGCTATGAAACGGGACCTCGCGCACTTCACCGAATAGGGCGACAAGCCCGCCCAGAATCCAAGAATTCAGCGGACCATGCGGATGCCCACGCATGTCCACCATCTGCCCCATAAATGCAAAGTGCGTGTGCAGCGGATGCAACGGTTCCACCTGCGCGTGTTGCGCGCCGTAGAGATAGTAAACATCATCGCCCTGCACCGCTTCGTTAAGAAACGGCAGGCGCAGCAGGATCGTTAGCAGGATTACGACCAGCGCCTGCTTCACCACTGGACCGTTTTGCCTGGTTCGAGCGCCCAAATCTCAGTGCCCGGCTGGTCGCGCAGCAACTCCTTGAGCTTTTCCGGTCGACCCGTCAACGCAGGGAACGTTCCAAAGTGCAGTGGGATCACCTTGCGCGCGCCGAGCAGCTTACACGCCAGCGCCGCCTCTTTGGGCCCCATCGTATAGAGATCCCCGATGGGCAGGAACGCGAGTTCAGGACTATACAGCCGTTCGATCAACTGCATATCGGTAAACACGTTTGTGTCCCCAGCGCAGTAGACGCTGCGGCGATCCGGCAAGCGCACCACGTATCCCGCTGCTTCGCCGCCGTAAATGATTTCTTCTCCGTCGAGAATGCCGCAGCTGTGAACTGCCGTGGTCATGGTGACTGACACCGGACCCACTGGAACGGTGCCTCCTTTATTCATTCCAATAACGTTCTTAGCGCCCTTCTTCTCCAGCCAATGTGCGGTCTCGTAGATCGCGACGATCTGCGGTGAGAATTCCTTCGACAGCGGCAGCACACCGTGAATATGGTCAAAATGCCCGTGCGATATCAGGATCACGTCCACGCGATCCAATTTGTAGCCAGCCGGATACGCCGGATTTCCTTCGATCCACGGGTCCACCAGAATGACTTCGTCCGTAGCAAGGCGAAGCGTGTAGGTCCCGTGACCTAGCCAAGTAATGTCGATCATGATTCTTCGATTCTATCCCGACATTGCTACACTGATGTTTCTTGCAAGTGACCCCCTCTTCCGAAATGCCGCGCTGGCAACGCTTTGAACTATTGATCCTCTTGGGCATGCTGCAGGCCATCGCGCCGGTGTCGATCGATATGTATCTGCCGGCGATGCCGCAGTTGGAGCAGGTGTTCCATGCCTCGGCTGCCGCCGTCGAGTCCACGATGGTCACGTTCCTGATCGGCTTCGCCTTCGGACAACTTCTCTACGGCCCCATCACCGACCGTTTCGGCCGCAAGCCCCCGCTCTATTTCAGCCTCGTGTTGTTCACCATTTCGTCCGCCGCGTGCGCCTTCGTCCCCTCAATCGGCATGATGTCGCTGCTGCGTTTGTTTCAGGCCCTCGGCGCGTGCGGAGGATCTGTCATCTCCCGAGCGATGGTGCGCGATCTGTTCCCGCCTTCCGAACTACGCCGCGTGTTCTCGATGTTGGTCTTAGTGCTGGGCGTGTCGCCGATACTCGCTCCGATGCTGGGCAGTTACCTGCTGCTGTGGTTCGGATGGCAGTCTGCGTTCCTTGCGCAGGCGACGGTAGGAGTGCTCTGCTTTCTCGGGATGCACTTCCGTTTACGGGAATCGATGTCGGACGAACAACGTCGACCGCTGCACCTCGGTACGATTATTTCCAGCTACGCAACGCTGATCAAGGACCGCACTTTTATGGGAGCCTCCGCCGTCTGCGGGTTTAGCTCCGCAGGAGCCTTTGCCTACATCGCCAGCGCGTCTTTCGTTTTCATCAGCCAATACAAAGTCGCCATCGAACACTTCGGGTGGCTGTTTGGCAGCGTGGCTGCGGGCATGGTCGCCGCCTCGCAAATCAACGGACGGATGTCGAGCCACATTCCGCTGTGGAAGGTTCTCCGCGGCGCGAACTTAGTGCAACTGGCCGCTGCGATTCTTTTGCTGTCCTCGGTGCTCTCAGGCATCGGCGGCTTGCCCGTTGTCTTCTTCAGTATCTTCATCTACATCGCATGCCAAGGCTTCGTGTTCCCGAACGGCTCCACCATCGCGATGATGCGACACGCGGAGATGGCGGGCACGGCATCGGCATTGCTCGGAACAACTCAATTCCTGATCGCTGCGGTCGGAACAGCTTTCCTCGGGTCACTTGACAATCCCGCGATCCCGATGGCCCTCGTGATCCTGACGTGCGCCGTTATCTCCACCGCGTTAAACTTCCTAACGCTCGGCCCTCGCCTGGACGCGCCCCGTTAAAAAACTCCCGATCTTTCCCATTTCAGGACAGTTCGGGAGTTATGGTGTCTGACACCGATCTCTCGGCTATCATGAAACTCATGAATTGGCCAACGTTCCCCATCCTTGCCCTCGCGTCTGCATCGTTCGCATTCGCTCAACCGACCGCCGAGTGGCTGAACTACGGCCGCGACTACGCCGAGACTCACTACAGTCCGCTCAACCAGATCAATGTAGCGAACGTCGCCAACCTCAAGCCGGTTTGGAGCTTCGACATGACGGCAGCTGGCAGCCCCGCGGGTCCGCTCGAAACCACGCCCATCGTCTCGAACGGAGTCATGTACGTCACCGGCCAATGGGACACGGTCTTCGCCATCGACATTCGCACCGGCCAACAGAAGTGGAAGTACGACCCGCAATTGCCGCGCACCGGCGGACCGCGTCTCTGCTGTGGATCGGTGAACCGCGGTGTCGCCATTCATCAGGGGAAGGTATTCATCGGCCTGCTTGATAACCGCTTGGTCGCGCTCGATGCGAACACAGGCAAGGTCGCGTGGGACGTGCAGACCTCGGTCGACCTCAAGGAATCCTACTCGATCACCGGCGCCCCGCGCGTCGTCAAAGGCAAGGTCATCATAGGCAACGGTGGAGCGGAAAACGCAGTCCGAGGCTACTTCTCCGCCTACGATGCCGAAACCGGCAAGCTCGCATGGCGCTTCTTCACTGTCCCCGGCGATCCGTCGAAGCCCTTCGAAAATCCCGAGCTCGAAGCCGCCGCCAAAACGTGGACCGGCGAATGGTGGAAGTACGGCGGTGGAGGCACCGTATGGGACGGCATGGCCTACGACGCCGACCTCGACCTGCTTTACATCGGCACAGGCAACGGTGGCCCCTGGGATCGCAACTTCCGCAGCCCGCAAGGCGGCGACAATCTTTTCCTCTCGACCATCCTCGCCATCAAGCCCGACACCGGCCGCATGGCGTGGTATTTCCAGCAGGTCCCCGGCGACCAGTGGGATTACACGACAGTCCAGCCGATGATCCTCGCCGACCTGAAGATCAACGGTCGTGATCGTAAGGTGCTGATGCAGGCCCCCAAGAACGCGTTCTTCTACGTCATCGATCGCGTCACCGGCGAATTCATCTCCGCCAAGCAATACAGCCGAGCCACGTGGGCCACCGGCCTCGACGAAAAAACCGGTCGTCCGATTGAGACGCCCGCGGCTCGCTACGGCAAGGAGTTGGTAACGCTTTCGCCCGGCCCCGTCGGAGCGCACAACTGGCAGCCCATGGCCTTCCACCCGAGCACCGGCCTCGTGTATTTCCCCGCGCAGATGAGCGCCTTCGAATACGGCATCGACGGCGAGTACGTCTATAACAAGGGCGGTCGCAATCTAGGCGTCATCGCGCGCCCCGGCGCCCTCCCGCGGGTCGAAGGCGAAGCTCCCCCAGCGAATACCTGGTTCGTCGCCTGGGACCCGATCGCGCAGAAAGAGGTGTGGCGAGTGAATTACACCGGCGGCAGCGGCAGTGGAACCCTCGCGACCGGCGACAACCTCGTGTTCCAAGCCAGCCCGACCGGTGCCCTCACCGCCTATAACGCCAAGACCGGCGCGAAGCTGTGGGAAGGTGCGGTCGGTGCAGGAGCCGCAACTCCGATTACCTACGAAGTCGACGGCAGGCAATACATCGCCATCGCCGGTGGCCGCGGCGCTGCGAATCAGCCCGCGCAAAAGGTGACCGTTTTCGCCCTCGGGAACTAATTTCTACCTATCATGATAGAATTCATGATAGGTAGACAATGCCCATCAGTATTAAAAATGAAGAGACCGAGGCCTTGGCCCGGAAGCTCGCGGAGCTTACCGGGGAGTCCATTACCAACGCCGTTCGCACCGCTGTCTCCGAGCGCTACGAGCGCCTCAAGCGCGACCGCTCCGGGCGCTCTCTCGAAGCTGAGCTCAATCAGATCGCCCTCCACTGCGCCCAACTTCCGGATGTTTCGACGCTGACAGACGACGAGGTCCTTGGCTACGACGAATTCGGGATTCCCACCCGATGACCCTGGACACTTCCGCCGTCGTCGCAATCCTGCTCGACGAGCCAGAACGAGTGGCGTTTGTGTCGCTGATCAAGCAGGCAGAACGGCGGATTATCTCCGCCGTATCGGTGCTCGAAGCGGCCATGGTTGTCGAGAACCGAAAAAGAGATGGTGGAGGAATGGATTTAGATCTGTTCCTTCACCGAGCCTCAATCGAAACGATTCCTTTCGATGCCGATCAACTGGGGCTTGCTCGCGCTGCCTTTCGCCGCTACGGCAAAGGTCGCAACCCTGCGGGCTTGAATTTCGGAGACTGTGCCGCGTACGCTCTCGCGCAGTGGTCCGGGGAGGCGCTCCTCTTCAAGGGTGCCGATTTCGCAGCGACGGACGTTCCGCGCGTGCCCTACGAAACCATCGCGACGCGACCGAGCGGTTGATCGTAAGTCACGATCTCATACAGCGTCGGGTCGCTCATGATGCGGTTGACCAGCGCGAAATGCATCGCGTGCCCGGCCTTCTCCGCGATCACATGCCCCAGCAGCGGCTTGCCAATCAGCGCCAGATCGCCGATCAGGTCTAGCGCCTTGTGCCGGCCGCATTCGTCGGGGAAGCGCAAACCGCCGTCGTTCAACACCTTCTCGCGATCGAAGCACACGGCGTTATCGAGCGTCGCGCCGCGGATCAATCCCATATCGCGCATCTGCGCGAGTTCGTACTCGAACCCGAACGTCCGCGCCGGTGCCAGTTCGCGAGCGTAATTCTCAGGCGTCACTTCCATCTCGACCACTTGCCGCCCCACCAAAGGATGCGGAAAGAAAACGTCGCACGTGAGTTGGAACTTGTCCGCCGGCTCAATCCGAATGCGCTTGCCGTTCGATTCCACTTCGACTTCGCGCCGAATGCGCAAGTACTTCCGCCGCCGCCGCGATTCGCGCAGACCGGCCGCCTTCAGCATCTCGACGAACACCTGTCCGCTCCCGTCGAGGATCGGCACTTCCAAATTGTCGATCTCGATGAACGCGTTGTCGATGCCCATGCTGTAGAACGTGCTCAGCAGGTGCTCGGTTGTGGAAATCAGGACGCCCTGGCGCATCAGGCTGGTCGCGTAGCTGACCTTTTGCACATAGCGCCAACTTGCCTGGATGCGGAAGCCTTCAAGGTCGGTGCGGATGAACACGATGCCCGTGGACGGCGGGGCGGGGAGGACTCGAATTTTTACCGGTACGCCGGAGTGGAGGCCAACTCCGGATGCTTCCACAGGCCGCTGCGTGGTGGTCTCGAATCGCACTGTGGTGATTGTAGCAGGGTATTCATGGAAGGGCTAGTAATATGAATCGAAAAGACTTGTTAAATGCGAGGCGTGGTAAAACAGACACAGTTCCGGGTGCGGCTGTGGTAAATACGACCCGCTACGGGAGCAGCTTAGCCGTAACCTGGTCGTAGATGGTCAGAGCCCGTAGATAGTCGAGGTTTGCCGCGACCTCACGCAGTTCCGCGTCCACGGCGGCCTGCTCGCGCAAGTTGACCAGGAACAGTGTGCTATCGCCCAGCCGGAATCTCTCCCGTTCCGCGTCGGCCAGATCTAAAGCGACGCTGACTTCCCGGGTCGCGAGCAGGGTTCGCTCATGGGCGGCGCGGACGGCGCTGGCGGCGTCCTGCACTTCCGCGGACACCTGGTCGCGGGCGAATTGTTCGCGCTGCGTAAGTTGACTGTGTTTGGCGGAGGCTTGTTGCAGTTTGCCCTCAGCCACGCGCCGCTGCCAAGGCACCTGGAAGGTGAGTGTCGCCTTGACCTCGTTGGGTCCGCGTTTGACGGCACCGGAGCCGGCTTCGCTTGTTACGCCGAGGCCAAAATCCATCGACGGACGGGTTTGATTCGACGCCAGGTCGATATCGATCCGAGTCTGTGAGCGCTGGGCCGCCACGGCGGCAATTTCAGGCCGCTTGGTCAGTGCCCGGGCCAGATCTTCGGTCACCTGCGCACCATCCAGTACTTCGGTAGCCGGCAAGGAGGCCGGTAACTGAGAATCCTGCGCAATGCGCGGTTGCCCTGTCGCATCCCGATAGAACAGGGACAGAGCAATCGAGGCCTGCTGCACGCCCCGTTGTGCCTCAATGATTTGGGCCTCGCGTTGCAAGATCTGACGCCGATTCTCAGTGACCTCCACGCGCGCCACAGCTCCCAGATCTGCCGCGTCCTGCAGCGCCTGGTCGCGTTCACGGGCTACTCGCAGCAAGTCTTGCGCGATTCGTAACCGCTGCCCGGCGGCGGCCCAGTCCCAGTAGCGGTTGGTCGCTAGTTGCCGCACTAACAAACGTTGCTGATCGATGGTCAGACTTGCGATCCGCTGGCCGATTTCTGCTTGCGCCAAGGCCGCGCGTCGCTCATCGATTTCCCGGCCCCGCAATAAAGGGACTTTGATCCCCGCGCGAAACTCGCCCAGGTTGCGCGTTTCATCCAGGCCGCGATAAGCGGGAAAGTCTCCTGCGCCCACGCGCCAGCCCCCGTATGCGGACGCCCCCTGCCAGCGCAGGTTCTGGTTCACGCCCACATCCAGGCGCTGGTTGGGATAGTAGCCGAACTGATCTGCTCCTGCGGTAACGCCGAGCTGCGTATCGAATTGTCCGCGTGCCTGTTGGGTTGCGCCGTCGGCGACCTGGCTTTCGAGCAGCGTGGCCAACAGGGGCGGATAGTTCGCTTCGACGCTGCGCAACACATCGTCAACGGTCAACGCTTGCGCGCCCAGGCGCAACGTCAGCGCGCAGAGCATCACCACTCGAAGCATTATTTTTTCTCCTTGGGATCCGTCAACAGAGGCCCCTTCGGGCTGGTCGGCGGAAATCCATTAAACTGCCGCCAGACTTCGAACCAGAGCGGTACTTGCTTCAGCAATACCCACCCATTGGTGCGCACGCCCTGGCGAAGATAGCGCTTAGGGGGCCATGCCTGATCCTTTTCATCCGGAGCCACCAGGATGCGGAACTTGCCAGTGCCATCGTCAGTCGCGTCCAACAATACGATCCGTCCTCCAAACGTACCCACGGCCACCGACGGCCAGCCTACGAATTGGATCGCCGGCCAACCTTCGAATTGCAAACGTACCGGATCCTCCTCGTGCAAAAGAGGCATGTCGTTGCCGTTGACCCATAGTTCCACCACGTTTTGGTCCGTCTCCGGGACCAGAACCACCAAGGGCTGGCCGGCCTTCAGCACCTCGCTGCCGGGTTGCGCGAGTAGCCGCAAGATCACTCCGTCGCGCGGAGCCCGTACATCCTGCGTGGTCTGTCTGGCCAAGCGTGTCTCGATGGGCCGCAAGGCCGCTGTGGCTGAAGCTCGTGTGGCGTTGGCATCGTCCATTAAGGCTTTGTAGTCCGCCTGCACTTTCATGCGGTCCGATTCGGTTGCCGATTGATCCGCGCGCGCGGCGTTCAGTGTGGCCTGGGAGCGCGCGAGTTCCGCCACGGCTCGATCCAGATCCGCCTGCGCGAGTTCCACACTGCGCGTCGCGGTAAGTCCGCGGACATGCAGTTGCGTTTGCCGATCCAGATTCTGACGGGCGGCCACCAGTGTGGCGTTCGACGAATCCAAACCCCGTTCGGCGGCCGAGACGCGCTCGGAGGCCATGCCGATGCGGGCCTCGGCAGCCGATAGCGCGCTTTCGCGGGACGCCTGCAACCCGCCCATACGGTCGTTCAGTGACTGTTCGCGCTCGCGTGCCGACGATAATTCGCTCTCCAGCCGTTCCACCACATTCGGGTCGTTATCGGAAATCTCTACGATCCGGTCGCCTTCTTTGACGCGCGTTCCTTCGACCACGTACCAGCGAACCACCCGCCCATCCACGGGAGAGGAGAGCGTCTGTTGTCGCTCAATCGGTGTCATCGCGATCACTCGCCCGCTGCCGGAAATGCTCTGCTGCCACGGCATATAGGCAAGCCCGCCCGCCATCACCAGAAAGATGAACACCAGAATGTACGCCACGATGCGTGCCGGAGCGGGCACATGGACGCGATCCATTGCCGGAAGCACGTGCCAGTTTGAATTTGTTTTTGCGCTCATCGGCGCACCTCCCGGATGGTTCCATCTGGCATGGTCACGATGCGGTTGCAGCGGGCCTGGACATCCGCTCGTGAGGTCACCACCGCCAGCGTCCAGGGCCGTTCGGGCGCGAACAGTGCGTCCATCAGAACCTCTCTTTCCACCGCATCCATAAGGTGATCTAGCGTTTCATCCAGAATCAGCAACCGCGGTGCACCTACCACCGCCCGGGCGATCATCAGCACCTGAGCCTGTCCTTCGGAAAGCGGGGCTCCGCCCGTCGCCAGTTGCGTATCTAGCCCGTTGGGTAGCTTCTGGATGCTGTCCCAGATGCCGAATTGCCGCAGTGTATCCTCGATCAAGCTGACAGGAATGTGCTGCCGGCCGACGCGCACATTCTCCAGAATCGTTCCGTGGAAAATTTCCGTGCCGCGAACCAGTTGCACGGTGGAGCGTAGCTCCGCCAGACGAAATTGACGAATGTTGTGGCCGTCCATTTCAATGTTCCAGCCAACCGGGTCCCGCAAGCCCAGCATCGCATCCGTCAGTAGCGACTTCCCGGACCCACTGACCCCGTCAATCCCAAAGCGGTCACCGGACTTCAGCAGAATGTCGAAAGACTCATTGCGCACGCGGATCTCCATCGGTGCCGCCAGGGACTGCGGGATTTCCGTGCCATCCCGTTCCATGGGGAGGTCGGTCAGCATGCCCAGCTTGTCGACCGAAGCCAGCAGGTCGTAGTAGCTCTCCAAATGTTTCGCCAGCTTCGCAATGCCAACTAACACCGCGGAGACAACCAGTTCGGCGGCCACCAGTTGGCCCAACGTGAGTTGCCGTTGAATCACCAGCAGTCCGCCCACTCCCAGCAGCGCGGCCCCGGCCAGAGCCTGCACGCCCAGGGACCCTCCAAACTGACGCAGCAGGATCCGGAAGTGTTGCGAGCGGTAATCGAGATAGTGCGTCACCAACTCGTCTGTCTTGGCGAAGGCCCATTGTGCCTCCACCTGTCCGCGGAACGTGCGGGAATTACGTGCCAGTTCTTCCAGCCACGCCACCAGAGCGTACTTGGCCTTCGATTCGCCGATCGCCGTCGCCGTGGCACCGATGCCGAACGGAAAAATTAAGACCAGGGAAGCAACCAGCAAGATCGCATCGAACGCCAATAGCCACGGGTGGTAGAGCCCCAGCAACAGCATCCCCGCCAGGGTCTGCATGCCCACACTCAAACCGTCCACCAAGAGTGTGGCAGCGGCCTTTTGTAGACCCACGACTTCCAGGAAGCGGTTGACGACTTCCGGACCGTTCCGCATTTGCAGTTCATCTACGCGCGCCCGCAACAAGCGATTGACCGAATCCGAAGCGATCCGCACGAATACCCGGCGTTGCAACATCTCCACAATGTGAAAGCGGAACATCTGCAGGATCGAGGACAACACCGAAACAATGGCCACCGCGAGAGTCAAGACCAGCAGCGGTTGGAATAGATTCCCGAAGGCGATGGTGTTGACGATGGCCTGGGTTGCGATGGGCAAGGCTAGCGTCAACAAAGCAATCGCGATGGAGTAAATGACGGCTGTCCAAAGCGTCCGCCGTTCCTGGCGCACCATCCCGTATAGGCGGCGAAATGGGCTCGGCTCCTTGGCGTGGTCTGTAGTTACGGGATACTCGGCTGCATAGCTGGCCATGTAGACACACTTCTCCTGTCTGGTTTGTGGGCTAATTAAACTGCGTTGTCAGCGCGCAGTGCGCTTTTTGGGGGCCCAGTAGTTCCGGGCCTTTTCAATTTCGTCCAGGGCCGGTTCGCTGTGCTCGAATTCTTTTTGCAGGAAGTCCAGGCCGTGCAGAATCCATTCTGCCAGCCCATGTTGCGTTAGCCGGTAAA
The DNA here is from genome assembly GCA_039926185.1 of Bryobacteraceae bacterium. Taxonomy (GTDB): domain Bacteria; phylum Acidobacteriota; class Terriglobia; order Bryobacterales; family Bryobacteraceae; genus Palsa-187. The sequence goes on from JBDSXJ010000034.1 coordinate 350,276, forward strand.
ACACGTGTCGGCCCTCGCGGCGCTCCGCGACAATCCTGTGCGCCCGAAGCAGCGTGAGGTGCTGTGAGACTGCGGAGTGGCTGATGCCCAGTTCCTCTTCCAGGCTATTGACGTCCAGTTCGCCGCGCCGACTTAGTTCCTCCACCAAGCGAACACGATGCGGGTTGGACAAGAGCCCAAACAACTCGGCTAATCGTTTGCTGGCGGTTGCACGGAAGGGCATCGCGCGCTCCTGTTAGGAAATACATGACATGCGTACATCAACATATTCAGATATTAGCATGTATGAATATATTGTCAAGTCTCTGCCGGGAACTTTTCCGCGAGTCCTAGTGGAAGCTGGCGTTCGACAAGCCTACGATCAGCACGCCCCAGCAGGTGGCGTTCAGCATCGCCACAACTGCCGCTTGAATCACCATGCCCTTCGCCGTCTCCGTCTCGCCCTTGCGCCGGAAATTACGGACCATCGGAATCACCCAGGCAAGTTGCACCAGTCCGATTCCCAGGAACGGGATCACGATGGGAGCGGTGACGATGGAAACGCCCACCGAGATGGCCAGACCAATCAGGACGCCCCTTTGGACGGAGCCAACGGGTCGCACGACGATAGGCTGTTCTTCAGACATGAATCATCTCCCTCTAGCCAGCGATCCTGAAATTGGACAGAAGTCCCCAACAGGACGCGTTGAGAATCGCCACCACCGCAGCAATGATCACGATTCCTTTGACCGTTTCGGTCTCACCTCTCGACCGGAACCGCAACACCATCGGCACGATCCATACCAGCTGCGCTGCGCCGATGTAGAATAGCGGGATGAAGAGCCACTCTGCGGTCGATGGGGCGAAGCCTAACAGGAACCCGATGACCGTGAGTCCCAAGCCGAACGCCATAATCCCGAGGCCAATCCCCTTCAAGACCGAGCCGCCTCCACTCATAGAGCCAACTCCTGCCGCGCGCGCAGCGGGGCCAACACACGTGTTTCCAAATCATCGCGATAAAACAGATTGTAAGTATCGAACGGGATCAATCGTTCCCCATCCGGATGTGCGATATGCACGCACGTCTTCTTCACGCTGCGCACATCGAACGAGTACGCGTCGATGAACTGCATGATCAGCACCCGAAACACGTTGTCGTAGGAGAGCGTCGACGGCACGTCGACCTTGGGCAAGCAACACAGTAACTCCCGCAGCGTCGAACTCGCGGACTCTGGCGAATGGTTCGTCGAGAAGGTCTTGAAGAGGGACGCTTGCAGCTTCTCATCCGCCTCAAAGACGATCGTGTTCCGAGCGCCATTGATCAACACCTCAGGCGGCACCAACCCGGTCAGGGGTTGAACGCGTCCGCCGAGCTTCAACGCGTAAGCCATGGCCAGAGAATCGGGGTGGCATGGCACTGGGATCAAGTCCTCAGGTCGGAAAATCGACGACTGTTCCAGAATCCGCCGCCGCACCTCGGTCAGCGTCAGCCGGTCCTGCCCGGGATTAAAACCATCAAAGCGACCCGCTGTCTGCACCGGCTGAAACACCACGCCCCTGACGCACGGCTGCTGCACCGCGTATTCCAAAATGCGCCCCAACTCACCATCGTTGGTGCCGCGCTTTACCGTGACCACCAAGCTGGTCGAGATGCCGTACTTGTTCAACTGCTCCAGCGCCGCGAGCCGTGTCGCTCGCAGATCAACCCCGCGCAGTTCGCGCAATGGAGCTTCTTCCAGCGAATCGAATTGCAGGTAAATCTCAAACCCCGGCATGTAGTCGGCGAGCCGTTTCACAAATTCCGGATCACTGGCGATACGCGTGCCATTGGTGTTTAGCATCAGGTGCTGAATCGGCCGCTCCCGAGCCATGTCCAGAATGCGAAAGAAGTCCGGATGCAGCGTGGGTTCGCCGCCGGAGATTTGCACTACATCGGGCCGCCGCTCATTGCGCACCACGCAGTCGAGCATGCGTTCGATGACTTCAAGTGACCGATGCGCCTTGCGCTCCGGCCCGCTCGACGCATAACAGATAGGGCAGCGCAGATTGCAAAAATCCGAAACCTCAATCAGCGACAGGCACGAATGCTGTTCGTGATCCGGGCACAGCCCGCAATCATAGGGACAACCCCACTTGATCGGAGTGTTGTAGCGATTCGGCATTTCCGGCGGCTTCAAAAATACTTCGCGACAGCGGCGGTAGTAATCGACATCGTCCGCCATCAACACGCGCTCGAACCCATGTTGCGGGCATCGCTTCAGCAGGAAGACCGAGCCGCCTTCGAATACGATCTTCCCGTCCACGCGCCGCAGGCATTGCGAGCACACAGAGGTGGCCGTGTCATAAAACAAGTAGGGTCGTTCGCGATCAGCCATGCACAGCCTCCGTTCGGGGTGAGAACCAAGCTACAAGATTACGCGAGTACCAGACAAGCGCGATCACGCAAGTCCACTGAATCGTCGTCATGCCTGCGATAAAGATGCCGGGCTTCAGGAAGTCGATCGCCAGTCGCCAGCCGCAGTAGAGCATTAGGAACAACCGGAACTGGCCACCCTCGGGCAGGGAATGGCGCACACTCCGAATCGCCACGGCAGCGAGCGCCAGGAAGCCAATCTCGTATAGCTGCACCGGATGCCGAGCGATCCCATCCCCCAGATCGATCCCCCAAAGGAGCGACGTCGCGATGCCGTAAGTGTGGTCCGCGAGTCCCGAGACGAAGCAGCCAATTCGCCCAATCGCCATGCCGACCATCAGGGGTAATGTCAGCAGATCGCCCGTTCGCCGCCGAACGCCCATCCGCCGCTTGACCCACTCGACCGCCGCCGTCCCGCCCAGCAACCCTCCGACGATGGTCTTGCCGCCCAAAATATATTCCGGCTGCTTCCAACTCGCGAGCGTGAGCATCGGGTCTTCGACGTAATAGAGCAGCTTGCTCCCGACCAGCGCCCCAAGCACGGCGGCGACCAGCACCGAACTGCGCTCCGAATCCGACACCACATCGCCCGATTGCTTACGCTGGCTGTTGTAAAGCCACCCGCCCACAAGGTACGCCGCGGCCTCAAAAAATCCGTGCGCCGAAATCTGAATTGAGCCTAGTGAAACGTTCCACGGGAACGGCGCCAGCATCTCGCAAGTATAGCTGGAGTTTCCGGACCGTCGTGTACCATAGTCAACGTGCCGCGTCTCTTCCTGATTGACTCGTTTGGCTTCATTTTCCGCGCCTACCACGCCCGCGCGCGCTCCGGCGGTCCACCGATGCGGACTGCGTCTGGCATCTCCACCGAAGCTATCTACATCTTCCACAACATGGTGAAGAAGGTCCTGTCGCAGCACCAGCCGACGCATCTCGCGGCGATCTTCGAGAGCTTCGGCCCCACGTTTCGCGATGAGGCCTACGAGCATTACAAAGCGAACCGCACCGAGACCCCTCCCGATCTTCTCGAACAGATCCCGTGGATCCGCAAAACGCTCGAAGCCCTGCGCATCCCCGTGATCGAAGCCAGCGGTTTCGAGGCGGACGATGTTATTGGCACCCTGTCTCGCAAGGCGGTCGAAGCGGACGTCGAAGTAGCCATTGTTTCCAGCGATAAGGACATGCTTCAGCTAGTGAACCATCATGTCCGGATGCTGAACCCGATGAAGAACGACCAGTGGTACGACGCCGACGAGGTCGAGAAGTTTATGGGCGTCCGGCCGGAGCAGGTGATTGACCTGCTGGCATTGAAGGGCGACACGGTCGACAACATCCCCGGTGCTCCCGGTATTGGCGAAAAAGGTGCGCTGGACCTGATCCAGAGGTTCGGCTCTGTGGAAGGCGCGATGGAGCATGCGGCTGAGGTCCAACGGAAAACCTATCGCGAGAGTCTGCAGAACAATCGCGACATCATCCTATTGAGTAAGAAGCTCGCGACGATTCACCAGGACGTGCCGCTGGAGTTCAACCTTGATGCCTTCGCGGTGCAGCCGGGCGATAAGGCGGCGCTGCGCGAGTTGTACCGAACTCTCGAGTTCCACACCCAGCTTCGCGAACTGGGTGCAGAGGCGGCAGCGCCCGTGCTCACCGACTACCAACCGCTGGAGTCTGAGGCCGAGTTAGAGGCGTTTGTGACGGGCAAACCCCTCGTAGCCGTGTCGATTGCAGAGCAAATGGGAAGCCTTGTCGTAGGTGTCTGCGCCGAGCCTGGGATCGCGCGCTCCGCGGTCCAAGACAATTTACCAAAGAATGTTTTATTGGCCCATGACGCCAAGGCGCTCCTCCGTCGCTTCGGCGACCTGCCCAACCTCCAGCATGACGTCATGCTCTACGCGTTCCTGCTCTCCGCCGATACTGGCGTCACGGACCTGGGTAAGCTCTGCGAACAATATCTGGAACGCAGTTTCGATTCCGACCCCGCTGCCCAAGCCGACGCGATTCTCTGCCTTTACAACAAGCTGCGCCCTGAGGTGGAAGCGCTCGGGTTGACACAGCTGTACGAAACGATCGACTTGCCCATGGCCGGCGTCCTGGCGCGCATGGAATCGCTTGGCATTACCATCGATCCCGAACAGCTTCGCCGCATGAGCGTTCGCATGGAAGAGGAGCTTGGCAAGCTCTCCGAGGAGATCTTTGCCCTCGCAGGCAAGCCGTTCAATATCAACTCGCCACAACAATTAGGCCAAGTATTGTTTGAGGATATGAAGCTGCCTGCGACCGTGAAAACCGGTAAGGGCAAAGTCTTCTCCACAGCAGCGGACGTGCTGGAAGAACTGGCCGAGGAGCACACCATCGCCGCCAAGGTGTTGGAGTTCCGCCAGATCGCGAAGCTAAAGGGCACGTACGCCGACGCGCTGCCCTTGTTGATGGACCCCGCGACCGGCCGCGTCCACACGACGTTCAACCAGGCCGGGGCGGCCACGGGGCGACTGTCCAGTTCGAACCCCAACCTGCAGAACATCCCCATCCGCACCGAACTGGGCCGTGAGATCCGAGCCACTTTCGTCCCCCGTCCGGGCTGGAAACTGGTCGTCGCCGACTACTCCCAGATCGAACTCCGCCTCCTCGCGCACATGTCAGGCGACAAGGTGTTAGTCGAAGCGTTCCGCAACGGCGAGGATATCCACACGCGCACCGCCGCCGAAGTCTTCGGCGTTCCTCCCCTGATGGTCACTCCCGAACATCGGCGCGGAGCCAAAGCCGTGAACTTCGGCATCGTCTACGGCCAGACAGCCTTCGGTCTTGCGAAGTCCTTGGGCATCGACCGCCGCGAAGCCGACACCTACATCAAGGCCTATTTCGAACGCTACAGCGGCGTGCGCAAGTGGATTGACCACACTATCGCTGATGTGCGGCGCACCGGTGTTTCCGTAAATCTCTACGGCCGGCGCCGTCCGATCCCGGACATGAACAATCGCAATCCGAACGCGCGCGGGTTCGCGGAACGGACTGCGGTGAACACCCCGTTGCAAGGCACCGCCGCAGACATGATCAAGGTCGCGATGATCCGCATCGAGGCGAACCTCAAGGCACGAGGCTCGCAGACGCGCATGCTGCTGCAGGTGCACGACGAACTCGTCTTCGAAGCGCCCGTGAATGAAGTCGACGAGATCAAGGTGATGGTGAAGTCCGAGATGGAAGGCGTCCGCAAACTCGATGTGCCGTTGATTGTGGATGTTGGTGTCGGCGTGAACTGGCGCGACGCCAAGTAGCGAAACATTCGCACACGCGGAGGGTCTAGCAGGAGAAGGAGCTTCTCATGGACCTCAACGCACAAGCGAAAGAAGTGATGGATCAATTGGGGAAGTACGCTTCTCCCCCGATGGAAACTCTGAGCCCGCGAGCGGCCAGGAACCTCCCATTGCTCGATTACGCGGTGCGCGATCTGGTGGCGTCGAAAACCGCGAAGCGCATGCACACGGTGACCACTCCGATGCCGGAGCAGATTGCCAGCATCACGCATCAGTGTATCCAGGGCCCCGGCGGCGAGATCTTACTGCGTTTTTATACGCCGGAGGGGACGGGTCCGTTTCCCGTGCTGGTGTATTTTCACGGCGGTGGATGGGTGATCGCCAGCCCGAATCACTATGACAGCTCTGCGCGTGCCCTCTGCAAAGCGGCGGAGTGCATCGTCGTGTCGGTGGCGTACCGTCAGGCTCCCGAACACAAATATCCTGCTGCGGCGGAAGACGCGCACGCGGCCACGCAGTGGGTGATGAAGAATGCCCCGGCGTTCCAGGGAGACCCCCTGCGCGTTGCTGTCGGCGGGGAAAGCGCGGGAGGCAACCTGGCCACCGTGGCGTGCCTCATGGCGCGAGACAAACGAGTTCTGATGCCGGTTCATCAGTTGCTGGTTTATCCGGTAACCAACTTCAGTTTCGATACTGACAGCTATCGTGAGCATTCCCACGCTGCTCCCCTCAACGCCGCGATGATGCATTGGTTCTGGGGACACTACCTGGAGACCGAAGCCGATGGTCAGCAGTCTTACGCATCGCCCCTGCAGTCGACCGATCTCTCGGGCTTACCCACTGCCACAGTCATTACCGCCGAGATTGATCCTTTACGGGATGACGGCCGGGCGTATGCGAAGCGTTTGCAGGAGGCCCACGTGCCGGTGCACTATCACCACTATGACGGCGTCATGCATGAATTTTTCGGTCTGGCTGCGCTCGTCGATCAGGCGCGAGACGCGGTGAGCCGGGCGGCCGAAGAGTTACGCCGGTCCTTCCGGGCGAAAGGCGAGGACGGTCCCATGCCTGTAGAAGCGCAAGTCACCGGTTTCGTCCCGGCCACTAGTTAGAGGAGCCGGGCGTTTCCGGCACCGGATTCGACGCAAGTAACTTCGTCAAAGCGTCATTGTGCCTGCCGGCGGCGAGCAGGCTCAATTTCGCTCCGCTGGCGAGCATGCGTTGCGTTTCGAGAATCTCAAACAGCGCGGCACTCACTTCGGGGGTTCCGATCTCGGTCAGCACCCGCCGCAATGTTGCGGGACGGATTGCCGCCGCGCGCGCGAACTCGACTGCGGCTTCGCGCTCGGCCGAGCTTTTGATTACGCTCACCTGATTCGCGCCCGCTTGCCGGATCGCCGAGGTCACCTGTCGCAGGCGGTTGACGACCTTCTCTTCGATCTGGCGGATCATTCCCAGATCGCGGAAGTGCACCTTGCGGATGTACACCGAACCGGTCCGATAGCCCCACTCATTGGACTTCGCCGAAACTTCCTGCCGCACCGCCTGGCTCATTTGATGCCGCGTTTCCAGCATCTCTGCTAGCTTCATATTGCTCAAGCAGCGCACGGTGGAACTGCTGACGTTGGCCTTCAACGACCCGCGCGGGTCGGTATTTTTGAAGAGGTAGGCGACTGGATCGCTGATCCACATCTCATACCAGATGCCGATGCCCATCGGCGCGCCTTCTTCGGAATTGACAGCCTGGCTGCGCAGATACTGCTGGTCGAGCCTCAAGTCGAGTGTGTAGACGTTGCCGAAAAGCGGCACGATGATTGCTGCGGGACCGATGCTGATGGGAAGAATGTGGAGCCCCGGTTCGTCGAGCACTCCGAGCACTTTGCCAAACAGCACGTACACCTTGCACTGGCGTTCTTGAACGATGGCGTAAAGCCCGAACATGCGCCCCAGAGCCTTCAGCAGCACTTCACCGATGACCATCGCGATCAAGGTGATGCCCACTGTGCGGAGGAGGTCCATAAGTTCGATCATCGCTTCACCTCCAGGAACACCTGCGAAGCTTTGTCGTAGAGTGCGAGCCTCACATTGCGTAGATACGCTTCCAGTACGGTGGGTCCGGCCTTGTAGGTTTCTGCTAACTCCGCTGCCTGCGCGCGCAGCGGTTCCATTTCGGCCTGCGACCTCAACGTCTCAATTTCCACCGCGCGTTTCGATTGCTCGATCTTCTGGTCCGCGGTGGCCTGGGCCAGGCTGATATCGCTCGATACGTGATTGTGCGCCGTGTTGATTGCGGCCAGCGCGGACTCGACCTCGGGCGGTGGATCGATGCCGGTAATCAAACTCGCATCGAACATCACTCCGTAGCGAGCCTCAGCCGACTTGCACTCCGATTCCATATAGTCGTTCAGATCGCGCAGGTTCTTGCGAAGGTCGTTGATGGAGACCCCGATCATCTCTGTTCCAGGGACATTCAAGGTCGGATCGGTGGACGGAGTAGTCGGCGGCTCCGACTTCGCTTCAAAGTTCGCGATGCGCTGCCGTAGCACGGAGACGAAGTACGCCATCACGTGTACGAAAGGCCGCTTGATTCCGAAGAGGTACGCGTAAAGGTTGCGCTCGCTGACGCGATACCGAATTTGCCCCGTGAGCCCGGTATTGAGTTGGTCTTTTGTGACCGCTTCCAACCGAGTTCCATTCTCATTTACTGTCGGATCTTCCAGATCCTGAGCCATGTTCATCGTCATCGTGGCGATGGACGCTTTATGGATCGTTTCCCAAGGCATCTTGAAGTACGGGCCGCCCGGCGGAATGACGCGGACTTGCGGATAGACGTAGCGCTCGCGCTCCTCTGGCCGCAAGGTCGCCGCGATCGGATCGTCGATCGTCGTCGGGCCAAGCCTGTCCGCCCGTCCAAATCGAGTCTTTACCGCGCGCTCATTCTGATCGACGGTGTACAAGCCCATCAGAAGGCAACGCAGGACGAACCAGAAGCCAATGCCGATTAGAATGCCGGTGAGGTCCATAGGCCTCAAGTATATTGCGATTGCGGGGCCGCGGTGAGGACTGGGCGAACGAGTTACTCTTCAAAGTAGTCTGGGTCAAGCCTCTTGACGTGATAGCTGCTAACCTCACTGACACCTACCCCAAAGTCGATCATCCATCCAGCCAATTCTTCGCCATCAATGAGCACGATGCGCTTTTCGATTCGCGTCACGTAGTCTCGAGCATCCGCGCTGAATTGTGACGTTGTGATGAAAACCCCTTTGCGGGCGCAATGGCCTTCAAGACTTCCCGCGAAAGCTTGGATATCGGGCCTTCCAACCGTTCCTGCCCATCGCTTGGCCTGCACATAAATTTGGTCTAGTCCCAGCCGATCCTCTTTAATGATTCCGTCAATGCCCCCATCTCCAGCTCGACCCACAGCCTGCCCGGCATCCTTTAACGAACCGCCGTAACCCATCTTGACGAGAACTTCGACTACTAGGCGTTCAAAGAACGCCGGGCTGCATGTAAGAATCGTTTGCAATAGCTCGTCTGCCAATTGTTGTCGTAGCTGTTCGTAACTCGCTTCGAGAATTTCGAGCGGAGTTCCGGCCTGCTCCGTGACAGTTTCCGCAGTAGGCTTGGCCCCGTTTCGCGGCGAGATGAACTCCAGGAATTCCGGATACTTGCGTAACAATCTCCCATCGACTTTCTCGGGCTTCGATTCCAATAGGCTCTTCGCGCGCTCGGTAATCCGGTAGCGGGCGCGCGCGACTGGTTCAATCAATCCGGCTTTTTTTAGATATGTGCGTGCCCAGCCGAGCCGATTCGTAAATAGAGAAGACTGGCCGCTGGGAATCATTTGCGCGAGTTCCTGCTCGGATAGCTTGAGGCGCGCCGAGACCTCGTCCCCAACGTCTCGTATGTAATGCACCTCACCGTCATTGAGCACGACAAGGAACGGTAGCATGAGGTCTTCGTAGGTTAGTGCGGAACCATCCCGTGAGGAGATCTTTCTTCCCTGATGGGTGACGGGCGGCACCTTGGGTAACTGTCTAGGGAGTACGGATCTTGTCCGCCAACGCTGGATTAACGGCTCGGAAGTGTTTCAGGTTCCACGTATAAATGAGGTCCACATCTGCCTTCTCTGCACAACGGAGCAACAGTGCGTCGTAAATCACGCCACTCTTCAATCCTCTCTCTGCCGCACGCTCGATTGTGTCTACATACTCGCGCTCGGTGAGTGCAACGGGGGAGCAACGGCTTTGGATTTCTTCGACAAATAGGGCGGCTTGCTCCGGTGCGATGGCAGGGCGAAGGGGCATCGCGGTCATGGAGGCGTAGACCTCAGCCAAGCTGTGGATTCCACAAAAAGAATCACTCGGCGTGGCATGGCGGAAAGCGTCGATGCTCTCGGCGTGGCCGGGATGATTTCCCCAGAACACGGCGATGAACACCGAAGTGTCAAAGAAAACTCTCATTCGGAATCGAGTCCAGCGACGTGGCGGATACGGTCTTCGCGTTGCTGGCGGATCAAGTCGCAAATATCGATGTCCGCCGGTTCTCCATGAAACACCCAGATACCGTGTTCCTTTGTCATGGTCGCGTGGACCTTCTGGGGCCTCAGCGTGATGTCTTCTCCTTGCGATTCCAGTTCCAACTCATCGCCGGGCCGTAGCTGAAATTTTTCGCGCAGGCTCTTTGGGATTAGGACGCGACCGGCACTGTCCATGGTGATTTGGGTTTTCATGCGGGAAATCCCACTCCTAGAATCCAATTCTAGCATGATGGCGCTATTAATATTTCTCATTAGTGATCCGCCTTGCATTTGTACTGCTTACCTAGTACACTTCTTGTAGACATGACGCTCACGAACTCCAACCGGTCCGTTCTGCGAGACGTCATTGTTGTACTACGAACCGTTATTATTGTAGGGGTCGTACCCGGCCCCGCCTAACGGACGAGTTCGTACTACACGGAGCTTGGCCACTGGCGGGGAAAATCCCCGGACAGTGGCTTTTTTGTTGTGTGCGCTAGTAGTGACTAGGAGACTTTTATGGCTCGATTGATGACCGGTGCAGAAATCATTTTGGAATGTTTGATCCGCGAGAAGGTCGACACCTTCTTCGGCTATCCCGGCGGGGTAACGCTTCCTCTTTATGATGCGCTGTACGATTCCAAGATCCGGCACATCCTGGTGAAGCATGAGCAGAATGCCTGCTTTGCCGCCCAGGGATATGCGCGCGCGACCGGTAGGACGGGCGTGTGCTGCGCGACTTCGGGTCCTGGCGCGACCAACCTGATTACTGCGCTGGTCGACGCGCTGATGGATTCGATTCCGGTGGTCGCCATCACCGGTCAGGTTTCGACCAAGCTCATCGGCAGCGACGCGTTCCAAGAAGCCGACACCTTCGGCATCACGCGCCCCTGCACCAAGCACAACTTCATGGTGAAGACTCTGGCGGAACTGCCGCAGATCCTGCATGAGGCCTTCCACATCGCGAATTCCGGACGTCCCGGCCCCGTGCTGGTCGACATTCCGAAGGACGTGCTGCAGGCGCAAGGGCACTACACGCCGGTCACCAGCGTCCACCTGCCGGGCTACAAGTTCAGCATGGACGGCCACGCGGGACAGATTCGGCGTGCGGCGCAAATGGTGTGGGAAGCGGAACGCCCGATGGTCTATGCGGGCGGCGGCATCCTGCACTCCGAGGCGTCCAAAGAATTGCGCGAGTTCGTCGAGTATACCGACATCCCGTCCGTCTGCACGCTGATGGGTCTGGGCGCGATGCCGGCGGAGCATCCGAACTATATCAGCATGCCTGGTATGCATGGCAGCTACGCTGCCAACATGGCGATGACCGAATCGGACTTGCTGATCTGCCTCGGGGTGCGCTTTGACGATCGTGTCACTGGCCGTCTGGCCGCGTTCGCTCCGCATGCCCGCATCATTCACGTGGACATTGATCCAGCGGAGATCAGCAAGAACCGCGTGGCGGACATCCCGATCGTGGGCGATGCCAAGCGTGTCCTGGAAAAGCTCAACGAGAACGTCCGCGAACTTGCGGACGAAATGCGCCCCAAAAATTCCGCGGCGCGCAAAGCCTGGTGGTCGCAGGTGCGTGCGTGGAAGGCCGAGCACCCGCTGGTTCCCCAGTACTCCACCGAAGAAATCAAACCGCAGCACCTTATGGCGGAAATTGACCGCATCTCCGGCGGCAACGCGATCGTTGCCAGCGACGTGGGTCAGCACCAGATGTGGTGCGCGCAGCTGATTCGCTTTAACGAACCGCGTCTCTGGATCAATTCCGGCGGCCTCGGCTCCATGGGTTTCGGTTTACCCGCAGCCATGGGCGCGCAGTTCGCGCAACCCGACAAGCTGGTGTTTGCGGTGTGCGGCGACGGTGGTTTCCAGATGTCGATCCCCGAACTTGGGACCATCGCCAACAACAATCTGCCGGTCAAGATCATCATCATGAACAACGGCTACCTCGGCATGGTCCGGCAGTGGCAGGAACTGTTCTACAAGAACCGCCTCAGCTCGGTGTTGCTGGAAGGCTTCCCCGATCCGGAAAAGCTGGCGGGAGCGTACGGCTTCACGGGCAAGACGGTGACCAAGCCGAGCGAACTGCGGGCGGCGTTGCAGGCTGCTGTGGATCATCCGGGTCCGTACCTGCTGAACGTCATGGTGACACAGTTCGAAAACGTCTACCCGATGGTGCCCGCGGGCGGCGCGATCAATGAGATGGTGTTGGCGCCGCCGACGCCGGTCGAGGTTTAAGAGAGAACATGCTGCAATTAATTTCCTTGCTGGTCGAAAACAAACCGGGCGCGCTCATGCGTGTCACCGGAGTGCTGGCGGCCCGCGGCTACAACATCGAAAGTCTGACTGTCGCCCGCACCCTCGACCCCGAGCTGTCCCGTATGAGCATCACCGTGGACGTGGAGCCGAGCCAATGCGCGCAGGTGATCAAGCAGATCAACAAGCTGATCAACGTGCTGCAGGCTACTGACCTTACCGAAGCCCCGGCAGTGCGGCGGGAGTTGGTTCTCGTCCGTGTGCGATCCTCTAAAGAAGACCGGACAACGATCCTAAAGGAAGCCGATATCTTCGGCGCCCGCGCGGTGGAAAGTTCTGTCGATGGATTCGCCTTGGAAGCAACGGGCGATACCGAAAAGCTCGACGCGTTCATCCGCGTGATTGAGCGTTATGGCGACATCGAAGTGACGCGTTCCGGTATGGTCGCGGTCTCGATGGAACCGAAGAAATTGAAGTTGGCGCCGCCGGTGCGAAAAGAGCATCTGGAAGCGGAAACAGTTACCACGGAGTAAATACACTAAACATGATTACGCGCTACTACGAAAAAGACGGCGATCTGGGCCTGCTCAAGGGCAAAACCTGCGCCATTATCGGCTACGGCAGCCAGGGTCACGCGCACGCGATGAACCTGCGCGATTCGGGCATCGACGTGGTCGTCGGCCTGGCCGCGAACAGCAAGAGCAAGGCGAAGGCGGAAGCGGCGGGCTTGAAAGTGCTGCCCGTGAACGAAGCGTCCAAGGTTGCGGACGTGATCATGATGCTGGTTCCGGATCACGTGCAATCGGACCTCTATAAGAGCGATATCGAACCGAACCTCACCAAGGGCAAGACCCTGATGTTCGCGCACGGCTTCAATATTCACTTCGGCTTTATCACTCCGCCGAAGGACGTGGACGTGACCATGATCGCGCCCAAATCGCCGGGCCATCGCGTTCGCGAAGTCTTCACGGAAGGGCAGGGAGTCCCCGGCCTCGTGGCTATCCATCAGGACGCGTCGGGCAATGCCCTGAAGAACGCTCTGGCGTATGGCGCGGGTATCGGTTGCTTGCGTGCGGGTATCCTTGAGACTTCCTTCAAAGAAGAGACCGAAACCGATCTCTTCGGCGAACAGGCTGTCCTGTGCGGCGGCGTCAGCGAGCTGATCCGCGCCGGCTTCCAGACCCTGGTTGATGCCGGTTATGCTCCGGAAATGGCGTACTTCGAGTGCTTGCATGAAGTGAAGCTGATCGTCGACCTTATCTATGAGGGCGGGCTCGGCTACATGCGTTACTCGGTTTCGGACACGGCGGAATACGGGGACTACACCCGCGGACCTCGCGTGGTCACGGACGCCACCCGCGCCGAAATGAAAAAGATCCTCAGCGAAATCCAGACCGGGCAGTTCGCTCGCGAATGGATGGCGGAAAACAAAGAAGGCGGTCGCAAGAAGTTTTTGGCGATGCGCGCGGCGCAGGAAGTGCAACAGATCGAAACGGTCGGTGCCGAACTGCGGAAGATGATGACGTTCTTGAAGAAAAAGAAGGAGGCAGGCGTAGCGTAACGGTGGCATACCGTTTGTCCGCTTCCTAACGGTCGCGGCTCTGTGCTTGTTAAACAATGCGCGTTTTCACGTTCGATACCACTCTCCGCGACGGCACGCAAGGCGAAGCCGTCAGCTTTTCGGCCGAGGACAAAATCCTGGTCATGCACAAGTTGGATGAGCTGGGTATTGACTATATTGAAGGCGGTTGGCCGGGCTCGAATCCCAAGGACAAGGAGTTCTTTGAACTCGCCAAGGGTGAGAAGTTAAAGCACGCCCGGCTGGCCGCTTTCGGCGCAACACGATTCGCGCGCAATCGTGTGGAAGACGACGCGAGCGTAAATGCGCTGCTCGCCTCGAACACTCCTGTGGTGACGATCTTCGGCAAAAGCTGGGATCTGCATGTACACAGGGCCCTCGGTATTACCGAGGAAGAAAATCTCGAAATCATCACCGACACGGTCCGGTATCTCAAAGATCACGGCCGGGAAGTGGTCTACGACGCGGAGCATTTCTTCGACGGATACGTCAAGAATCGCGACTTTGCGCTGCGTACGCTCGAAGCGGCGAAGAAGGCGGGAGCGGACGTTCTGTGCCTGTGCGACACCAACGGAGGCATGCTGACCAGTAAGCTTTCGGAAATCTGCGCTGACATCCGCCGCCGTTTTGACGGGGTCCTTGGGATTCATCCGCACAACGATTGTGAACTGGCAGTGGCCAACGCCCTCGCGGCCGTTGATCGCGGCTTCGCGCACGTGCAAGGCTGCACTAACGGCTACGGCGAGCGCTGTGGCAACGCGAACCTCACCACGATCATCGCGAACCTGGAATTGAAGATGGACCACCAGACCATCGGCAAGGAAAGTCTGCTGCATCTGGCGTCCACCGCGCGCTACATTGCCGAGCTTGCCAACCTGCCGATGCGCAACGACCAAGCCTACGTCGGTCACAGTGCGTTCGCGCACAAGGGCGGCGTCCACGTGAGCGCGGTTCTGAAAGACTCCGCGACTTACGAGCACATCAGTCCCAAAGTGGTCGGGAATCGCCAGCGCGTTCTGCTGAGCGATCTTTCCGGTAAGGGCAACGTCCTTTATAAGCTGAAGCAACATGGCCTTGAAGACCGGCTGGATGACACCGCGCGCCGCGAACTGCTGGACCGCATCAAGCAGATGGAATTCCAGGGTTACGAGCTGGAAGCGGCGGAAGGCTCCTTTGAATTAGTCGTTCGCCAAGCGCTCAACCCTGGTGTCCAGATGTTTGAGGTGGTGAGCTACGAAACCATCTCTCGCAACACTGGTTCGACGGCGACCGTCACGCTGAAGGTTCAGGACGGTACCCACACTGCCACGGCTCCCGGCAACGGCCCGGTGAACGCGCTGGATCTGGCTCTGCGCCAATGTCTGGCTGGTCTCTATCCGGACATCGCGAATGTCCGCCTCACCGACTACAAAGTTCGCGTGCTGGACAACAAGAAGGGCACGGCGGCTCGCGTTCGCGTGCTGGTCGAATGGTCCGACCACAAGAAGAGCTGGGCCACGGTCGGCGTCTCAGAAAACGTGATCGAAGCGAGCTGGTTCGCCCTGACCGATGCCCTGCGCCTGGAACTGATGCGTCTGACCGAGAAAGACGACAGCATCGACAAGGCCGTGGAAGACTACTGCTGGGGAGTTTGAGGCTCTTACTTAGTACGGAAGTCCTCCCCCTCACCTTCACAATGAGGGATTTGCCTCGTGGTAACTTCGCGCCGATCCCCGTACTATTGGGTTAATGGCGTGGACTGACACAAGTAATTGCTCTTTTTGCGGCAAGGAAATTCCGATCTTCCGGAAGTTTGGCAACGGGCAGTATTGCTCGAAGCAGCACCAGGAAGCGTTTGAACAACAGCAGGAACAAATGGCTGTCGCCTTGCTGCACCGCACCCATGACGCGCTGAAGGCGTATCGTCCGGTGGGTTCGTCGATTGAAGATATTCTAGGAACCGGTCCGGCGAAGGCGCCGGTACCGCAGTATGCTGCTCCTGCTCCGGTGGCGGCATTGGTTGCGGAGGTCGAGGCACCGCCGTCTCCCGTGTATCAGGCTCCCCTTCCGCAAGTCCCGGTTGCTCACGTGACGCGCGACGATAGTCGTGAATTTGATGTGGCCTCGCCCGCTGTGTTTGCCCGCTTGACCGGCGTGCCAGCAGAAAAGCCGGTCGACACACAGCGCCTCGCGGACGCAGTTCGCGCGGCGGCCCCCAAGGTTCCGGCCAAGCCGCCTCTGAATTCGCCTGTCCACTTCGGCGAGTCGCTCGCCAAGCTGAATCCGCCGAAGGTGCCTCGCAAGAGCCTGCGCTCGCAGTTGTTGGCGTGGGTTCTGCATAATTGGCCATGGGGGCAGTCGCAGAAGGCGTGACGGTTGACTGCGATCCCGTTCCATAGAAGCATGTAGGGATGGAACTGTTCTCCGGGAAACTAGACGCGCCAACGATCGAAGAAAAGTTAGCGGCGGCCCGGCGCCTCTTCTCGATGAATCTCCCGGTCTCTGACGTTGCGACGATGAAGCGCGAGGCGGTTCCTACCGCGGCAGAGTTGATGCCGGATGACAGCGAGGCAGAAGCATGAGGGTACTGCTTGTGCTGCTGTTGAGTCACTCCGTATTCGCGCAAACCCCAGACACGTCCAATTTCGCGTGCGTCAAGGAACTCGAGGTGCCAGGATACCCCGGGATCGCGCGCGCCACCTCGACGCAGGGTGACGTTACGGCGCGAATCGAACTTGGGGACAACGGCAGGGTCCTTGCGGTGCACACGTCTTCACCCGACGATTCACCAATCGCGAAAATCCTGGCCACAGTCATAGAAAACCATGTGCCTTTTGGAAAGTACGACGCAGCGTGCAACGGAAAGACCGTCACACTGATTTTTCGGTTCCAAATCGCAGTTGACCGCCGACCGACCGCCGGCTACACGTATCCAAATGTCTTCCTGATTTCTGCGAACTCGGAGC
Source organism: Bryobacteraceae bacterium (assembly GCA_039926185.1). Classification (GTDB taxonomy): domain Bacteria; phylum Acidobacteriota; class Terriglobia; order Bryobacterales; family Bryobacteraceae; genus Palsa-187. The sequence goes on from JBDSXJ010000034.1 coordinate 367,224, forward strand.
CGTTCCAGAAATGATTGCGAAACTAGGGGTGCTTCTCGTATTCGCAATGGCCAGTGCTGCGGCGCAGGAACTCAGTGGGTCGAACATGGCTTGCGTTCGATCTATGAGTGCACCAACCTATCCGCCAATCGCGCGTCAAGCTCGCGTGCAGGGCATCGTAACGGTCCGAATCGTTGTATCGAAGAGCGGAGACGTCGAAAAGCAGACCGTCGACGGACCTCGGATACTGCAGCAGGCTTTGGGCGAGTGGCAGTTTGACCCTGGTTGTGAGGGCAAGACAGTAACCCTAAGATTGGAGTTTCTACTCGACGGCGGGAGATCCGGGAGCGGGGACGCTACTTACCGCTGGATCGCACCGAACATGTTTTTGATCAGCGGCCCCACACCGTTTATCAATTTCTGAACTACCCCTCCAACTTCAAATAGTGCCCCGTATACGACCCCTTCACCTTCATCACGTCCTCCGGCGTGCCTACGGCGACGATCTTGCCGCCGCCTGAACCACCGTCCGGTCCCAGGTCGATCACCCAGTCCGCGCGTTTGATGACTTCCAGGTTGTGCTCAATGATCAGGATGCTCGCGCCGGTGCGCAGTAGCTGTTCGAATGCATCGAGCAGTTTTGCGATGTCGTCGAAATGTAGGCCGGTGGTTGGTTCGTCGAAGATGTAAAGCGTGCCTTCGCTGGTTGCTTGCGATAAGTGCGACGCTAGTTTCACGCGCTGCGCCTCACCGCCTGACAGCGTTGTGCCCGACTGCCCGAGCCTTACATAACCCAGGCCCACGTCCGCCAAAACCTTTAACTTATTCGCCAGCTTTGGGGTGCCGGAGAAGAACGAGATCCCTTCCTTGACACTGAGCTGCAACACCTCGTGAATGTTCAGCGAGTGATAGCGAATGTCCAGTACCGTCGACTTAAACCGCGTGCCCTTGCAGTCGTCGCATACCAGTTCGACGTCGGCCAGGAACTGCATTTCGACTGTGACCGTGCCGTCGCCCTGACAGGTCTCGCAGCGGCCACCTGGGATGTTGAAGGAGAAGTGTCCCGCTGTGTAGCCGCGCCGCGAGGCCTCGGGGGTGCTCGCGAACAGCTCGCGGATAATGTCGAACGCTTTAATGTAGGTGACGGGATTCGATCGCGGGGTGCGGCCGATGGGGGATTGATCGACCAGCACCACTTGGGTGAGCAGGTCGGCCTTTTCCACCTTGCGGCAGGTCTGCTTTTCCGGGGGAATGCCCCATTCGTCGGGAGTCGTCGTCGCGGTTGGGACGCTGCGATCCATGCGCTTCTGGAGCGTCTGGTAAATCACGTCGTGAACCAGGGTCGACTTGCCTGAGCCGGACACGCCGGTTACGGCGCACATCAAGTTCAGGGGGATGGTGACGTCGACGCCTTTGACGTTGTTTGCCTGGCACCCGATGAAGCTGATCGCTCGCTTGGGATTGAACTCGCGGCGGGTCTTGAGGTAGCTGGTCTTCAAGTCCCCGCGCAGATACTTGGATGTCAGCGAATTGCTGCCTGGGGACATCAATTGTTTGAAGGTGCCTTCGAAGACAATTTGGCCGCCGAGTTCGCCGGCTCCTGGTCCCAGGTCCAGGATGTGGTCGGCTGCGCGCATCACGTCGGGATCGTGCTCGACTACGACAATGGTGTTGCCCAGGTCCCGCAGCTCATGCAGGATTCCAATCAAGCGGGCGGTGTCGCGTGAGTGCAGGCCGATCGACGGTTCATCGAGGACGTAACATGCGCCCACGAGCCTCGATCCCAGGCAGGTCGCCAGTTGGATACGCTGCGCCTCGCCGCCCGATAGTGAAGGCGAGAGGCGGTCGAGCGTCAGATACTCCAGCCCGACGTCGTTCAAGAACTTCAGTCGCTGCTGAATCTCTGTGAGAATCTTTTCGGCGATGGCCGTCTCCTCGGGCGACAATTGCATAGCGTCGAAGAACGCTTTGGCCTCGGCGATGTTGAGCTTGACGATGTCCCCAATTGTTTTTCCGCCTACGCGAATCCACAACGCCTCCTGACGAAGGCGCGATCCGCCGCAATCGGGACACAGCGTATAGCCGCGATATCGGCTCAGGAAAACGCGAACGTGGACTTTGTAATTCTTCTTCTCTACCTGCTTGAAGTAGTCCTTGATGATGGCGGTTTGCAGCACGGCCATCTCGTCCGGCTTTAGCTCGCCGACCGGGACCGAGAACCGCACCTTGCCCTTCGCATCGCGGCGGAATTCGGTGAGGTACCAAGCGTGTTGCGGCTTGGTCCAGGGGTCGACGGCTCCCTGATTGATGGAGAGCGCGCGATTGGGAATGATTAGGTCCAGATCGTAGTCGACGGTATTGCCGAAGCCCTGGCAACGTTTGCAGGCTCCCTGAGGATTGTTGAAGCTGAACAATCCCGGCTCTGGTTCATTGAATTGCTTGCCGCACTTCTTGCACTCAAAGCGCTGGTTGAAGCGCAGAACTTCATCGCCGATGGCGGATTGAAACAGGGCCTCTCCGGATTCGCGATAACAAATCTCGAGCGTGTCGACGACGCGCTGGCGCATGTTGTCTGAGATCGCAAGGCGATCGACGAGGACGTGGACCGGCTTTGAGAAGTCGATGTCGAGAAGGGACTCGGGAGTCGAGAACTCATAGACCTGTGCGTTTTGATAGAGGCGGGTGAAGCCGCGCTTGCGCAGGTCAAACAGACGTTCGCGCAGTTCGTCTGAAATGTCCTTGGTCTTCTCCGGAGGCAGGGGGAACAGCGCATACCAACGGGACGCAATCGGGAGCGCGGATAACTTCGCCGCGACCTGATCAACGGTATCGCGCTCGACGTAAAGGTCGCAGTTCGGGCAATAGGTTCGTCCGGCGCGAGCCCACAGAAGGCGCAAGAAATCGTAAAGCTCCGTGGTGGTGGCAACGGTGGAACGGGGATTGCGGGTGGTGTTCTTTTGACGGATGGCGACCGGGGGAGCGATGCCGTCGATTTCCTCGACGTCGGGTTTTTCCATCCGCTCCAAAAACTGACGGGCGTAGGCGGACAGGGATTCGACGTAGCGCCGCTGGCCTTCGGCGTAAATCGTGTCGAAGGCGAGGGATGATTTCCCGGAGCCGGAGACGCCGGTGACCACCGTCAGCTTCTCATGCGGAATCTCCAGAGAGATGCCCTTGAGGTTATGGACACGAGCGTTGCGGATTCGAATAGAGTCGTTCAAGTGGATGGGGGGAAACCTCTATTATAAGTAAGTTGAATCACTCGGCTATACGAAAAGCGTTGGGACGTTGGTTTGAGAGCGAGCAACGCGATCTCCCTTGGCGCCGCACGCGCGATCCCTACGCGATTTGGATTTCGGAAATCATGCTGCAGCAGACGCGGGTCGCGGCGGTGATTCCATATTACGAGCGATTTCTCTCTCGTTTCCCTGATTTTCAGTCTCTGGCGGGTGCTGAGGAGATCGAGGTACTCATGATGTGGGCGGGGCTCGGATACTATTCGCGGGCTCGGAATTTGCAGAAGGCGGCGAAGCAGTTGGTTGCGCTGGGGACCTTTCCTCGGGAGCACGCAAAGATTCGTGAGCTGGCGGGCATTGGGGACTACACTGCGGGTGCGGTTGCGAGCATCGCGTTCGGACTGCCGTATCCTGCGATCGATGGCAATGTTCGGCGGGTGGTGATTCGGCTGGCCGGGACGGCTGAGGTGGATATCGAAGGGGAGGCCGCGGCGCTGGTCGACAAAAAAGATCCGGGTCGGCACAACCAAGCAATGATGGAACTGGGGGCGATGATCTGCGTTCCGCGCGAGCCGCGTTGCGGCGGATGTCCTGTAGAAAAGTTCTGCGGGGCGCGCCAATCGGGGCTGGAGGGCGAACTTCCTCCCTTGAAGGTCAAATCGAAGCCATTGCGCAAAGAGCGCACTTTGCTGGTGATGCGCAGAGAAGGGAAATTGTTACTGGTTCCCAGCCCGCGTGTGCCAGGTTTCTGGGACCTTCCGGAGCCATTTTCAGGAACACGTCTGGGGGCGCGTCTTGGCGTGTTCCGGCATGCCATCACCACGAGTCAATATGTATTTGAGGTGCGGGAGGCCACAGGGGGCAGGCCTCCCGCGGGGGCTCGCTGGTGGGACGAGAAAAAATTGGACGAAATTCCCTTCAGTACCGCGTCGAAGAAGGCCTTGGCGTGTTTAGATAGGGCATAAGGGGATTTGGGAATGCGAAATGGGGTCGCGGTGCGGTTGGTGTGTTCGGTTGTCATGGGATTGATTCCGCTGACGCTATGGGCTCGCGCGAAAGGACCCGATGTGCGGCACACTGCGGCTCCAGGTGATAGTCCAGTTGCATGCTCCTCTGCCGGATGCCACACCAGTTCGGTCACAGGTGGTCCGATAAACTTTCACGGCGGCGGAGTTACTGCGTCGTTCTCCGCTGGTAGCACCTACACGCCGGGAACGCCTGTCACCATTACCGTGCGAGTTTCCGATCCCATCAATTCGCAATACGGCTTCCAGATGACGGCACGACCGGAGGGCAATCTTGCGAACGAAGCCGCAGGTCGCTTCTCCTATCCTTCGGGTAGTGGTGTTGTCGTGCTCTGCGATGACGGAACCACGGAGGGAGCTGTGCGCACTCCGAGCGGCAATTGTCCGGCGCGCAGTCCGGTCGAATTTATCGAGCATAGCGAGCCATCCACCGGGTCGTGGAGTTTCACCTGGAATCCGCCCGCAACAGCCGTCGGACCGGTTCGCTTTTACGTAGCGGGCAATGCGGTGAACGGGGATTTATCCTCGGATGGCAACGATCACGTCTATACGGCGAGCTATACGCTGACGCCCTCGCTCGGCTGCACGTCGGCTGCGCCGGTGGTGACGGGAGTGATTTCGGCGGGGGCTTTTGGGGCGCGGACGGACTTCACGTCGGGGTCGTGGCTGGAGATCTATGGCTCCAATTTCTCTAACGGGTTGAAGCTTTGGGATGGGGCGGACTTCAGTGGCCTAGCTGCGCCGATTTCGCTGGATCGTGTGCGGGCGCAGGTGAATGGGAAGGATGCGTTTACCTGGGTGGTGAGTCCGGGGCAGTTGAACGTGCAGGCTCCGGATAATGCGGGGACGGGTCCGATGACGGTGACGGTGACGAACTGCGATCAGACGAGTGCTCCGAAGACGATTACGCAAGCGGCCATTGCTCCGGGTGTGTGGGCTCCGCCGACGTTTACTTCGGGGGGGAAGCAGTTGTTGGGTGCAACTACGGCGGATGGGCTGTCGGTGATCGGGACGATTGCGGGAGTGCCATCGCGACCTGCGAAGCCGGGGGAGATGATCATCACTTACGGGGTTGGGTTTGGGACGACAAATCCGGTGATTCCCGCCGGACAGATTAACCCAGGGCTGGCGCCGTTGGTGGATCCGTTTGTGATGACGATTGGGGGGACGCAGATTACGGGGAGCGCGTTGGTGTACGCGGGGTTGGCTCCGGGGTTTGTGGGGCTTTACCAGTTCAACGTGATCGTGCCTAACATGGCGGATGGGGATCAACCGGTGACGATCAAGATTGGGAATACTACTATTCCGCAGACCCTGGTGTTGAGCGTCAAACGCTAGGCAGGCGGGAACGCCTGCCCTACCGCTCGGGCTTGGGCGAGGTGGCGGCGGTTATGTGCGGTTAGAAGGGCTAGTCTGGCGCCTAGGGGCATCTTCAGGAATTTGATTGCGGGGAGAGGTGTTTTTACACGCGCCAGGTCTAGGCCGTTGGCTTGCGGGATCAGGGCTAGCAGCGTGTTTGAGATGCGGCGGAATCCTTCCAGAGTTTCTTTGAGGTCGGACTCTGGTGGGGGTTCGTAGCTTTTGGGGACTTTGAACTTGGTTTTGACTGGCGGCTCCATGCTGTTGATGAAGTAGCGCCAGATCCAAGCGTAGCGGTAGGGGCCGGGATGGTGCTGTTTCGCGGTAGCGATGGCGTCGGCCATGGGGGCCAGGTCCTGGCTGTTTACGACGTTCAGGTGCGCGAGGCACTGGGCGATGGACCAGCGACCGGGTTCGCTCCGCCAGTTGAATTGCGCGTTGGTTAGGCCGGCGCAAAGGGCTTCGAAGTCGGCGAGATTGGTGCGGATCTCGTTCGCGTAGCGGGCTAGATCGGGGTGCAATGCTTCGGTCGCAGTATTTCTCACAACAACAATTCCTTCAGAATTATCAGTTTAGTTGAAAAGTCCACGGGCGGATTTTTCGGGTGGGGATAACTTGTGTGCGTGAGGGAATCGCGTGGCGAAACAGAGCGGGCGGAGTCAGGCGGACGTGGTTCGGGAGTTGTTGGAGAAGGTGGAGAAGAAGTTGGGCGGGGAAGAGATGAAGGCTACGTTGGCGGATTACATACGGCTGGTCCAGTTGAAGAAGGAGTTGGAGGAGGACGAGCCGAGGGAGATTCGGGTGACTTGGGTGGAGCCTCCGGAGTCGTCTGGCGGGAACTAGGGTATCGGTTACTGCCGTCGCAGCGGCGGTTCTTTTCGTCGAAGGCTCGGTTCAAGGGATTCTCGGGGCCGGTGGGTTCGGGCAAGACGTTGGTGTTGTGTTCGGAGGCAGTGCGACTGAGTTACAGGAATCCTGGGCGGACGGGTTTGATTGGGTCGCCTACGTATCCGATGTTGCGGGATGCAACGATTCCGGCGGTGCTGGAGTATCTCGAGGGGAAGCGGATTCCGTACACGTTCAATCGGTCTGAGAATCACCTGGTGATTCCGGAGATTCGGTCGAAGATTTTGTTTCGCGCGGTGGAGGAGTTCGAGCGGCTGCGCGGAAGTAACCTCGCATGGTTCGGTGTGGATGAGTTGACCTACACGTCCGAAGAGGCTTGGCTTCGGCTCGAAGGGCGGCTGCGGGACCCGAAGGCTACGGAGCTGTGCGGGTTCGCGGTGTGGACGCCGAAGGGGTACGACTGGGTCTACGAGCGGTTTATTGCGGCGAAGGTCGAGGGGTACGAGACGATCCTCGCGGAGCCGTTTGAGAATCGGTTTTTGCTGGATCAGATTCCCGACTATTACGAGCGGTTGAAGCACAGCTACGATGCTCGGTTTTATGAGCAGGAAGTGCTGGGCAGTTACACGACGATTCGGGCGTCGGCTTCGGGCGGCGTGCTGACGATCTTTTCCCGAGAACTGGGGACGGCGGGGCACGCGATCAGCCTTGCGGCGTTCACGGACAGCACGACGATGACCATCGGACTATCCGGTTCGGCACTAGAAGGAGGAGTGAACGGGCTGTGGCGCACGGACCTCGCCGCGACACCGCGGCTGAATCGCGCGATGCGGGACTGGACGCGGAGCTTTCTCATTGCCTTGAACGGATACGGAATTGATGCTGTTTGCGCATTCAGTACTGAAATAAAACATGGTGATCCTTCGCCTGCGGCGGGCATTGCCCAGCGAGACAGCGCGGGAGATCCAATCCTTCTGCCGACGCCCGCGTTGCAGACCAATTTTTCCCCAACGAGTCTCGCCTTTTGGAAGCAAGTTCACGCGGACTGTGCCCAGATAATGGACGAAGCCGGGATCACGCCGTACTTACAATTTGGCGAAGAACAATGGTGGTATTTCCCCCACGACGGACGCAACCCTCCCGATCGGGTGAACTTTTCCAGCATGCCATTCTACGATGCTTGGACTACGTCGGAGTTTGTGGCACGTTATGGACACGCGATGGCGGTATTTGTTGACAACAGTTACGACCCGTCGTCCTATCCCGATGAGATGGACTTCCTTTCGGATCTCATTGGTGAATTTACCGATGCGATTATCGCTTATGTGCGTGCATCGTTGCCCTCGACCAGATTTGAAGTGTTATATCCATTTGATGTCAACAGCAACGCGTTCAACCTCGCGTTCAATTTTCCAGCTGGGTTTTGGACACCTGCGGCCCTCGATTGTCTGAAGACGGAGGGCCTCAGTTTGACGTTCACGCGCAACCTGGCGGCTAGTGAGGACGGTATCGGGATGGGAGATGCGCTGGGATTCAGTCCGACTCAAAGAGCGCACCTAGTTGGTCTGGGCGACTCAACCGCCCCGTGGCTGAAGGAAATGCGGATCGCTGAGGGCAAAGGATTCGAGAGCGTGGTGGGTTTCGCTCTGGATCAATTCTGCCTGATAGGGTTCGAAGTCCCGCTTCCGAAGAGTGCCCGGCGAAGTGTCCGGATTCGCTGAAAGATATCGCACACGCGGGTTTTGCTATGCTCAAACACAAATGAGCCTCTTCGCCAGAAAACCTCTAGAGGCGCTCATGAAGGACTCTGGAACTGATGCGCTTAAGCGAACCCTCGGGCCTTCGCAGCTAGTCGCTCTCGGTATCGGAGCCATCATCGGCGCTGGACTATTCTCTTTGACTGGAATTGCGGCGTCCCAGAATGCCGGTCCGGCTGTAGTCCTCAGCTTCGTGATTGCTGCTGTCGGATGCGCGTTTGCGGGCTTATGCTACAGCGAATTTTCAACGATGATTCCGATCGCGGGCAGCGCCTATACCTATGCTTACGCAACGATGGGTGAGCTTGTCGCGTGGATTATCGGGTGGGACCTAGTGTTGGAATACGCGGTCGGCGCTGCAACAGTTGGTGTGAGTTGGTCCCGCTATGTGATGAGTTTCTTCGCGGATTTTGGAATCGCCTTTCCGCCACAGCTTGCGGCCTCGCCATTTGAACCTGTTACTTTGCCAGAGACTGGGCAGGTGATTGAAGGGATCATCAACTTGCCCGCGCTGTTTATCGTCTGCGCGATTTCCCTCTTGCTCATCATCGGCATTCAGGAGTCGGCGCGAGTCAATGCTCTGATCGTGCTTTTAAAGGTGTCGGTCGTTGTGGTGTTCATCGCCCTCGGCTGGGCCTATATCGACCCGAATAATTTCACGCCGTTTATTCCGGAAAACACTGGAGAGACAGGAGCGTTTGGCTGGACCGGCGTCTTAAAAGGGGCGGGGGTCGTGTTTTTCGCATTCATTGGCTTTGACGCTGTTTCAACAGCGGCGCAGGAGGCCAAGAATCCACAGAAGGACATGCCGATCGGCATCATCGGATCGCTGGCTGTCTGCACAATTTTATATGTTCTGTTCTCGCACGTGTTGACTGGGATTGTGAACTATACCGAGCTGGGTACCGCAGCGCCCGTAGCCTTGGCAATTGACCGAACCGACTATGTTTGGCTGCGTCCAGCCCTGAAGTTGGCGATCATAGCGGGATACACGTCTGTGATCCTGGTGATGTTGCTGGGCCAAAGTCGGGTCTTCTTTTCCATGTCTCGCGATGGCTTCCTGCCGAAACTGTTCTCTGACGTGCATCCGAAATTCCGCACGCCTTGGAAGTCGAATTTGATCTTGATGGCAATTACTGGATTGCCAGCAGCCTTTGCGCCGATCGGGATTCTGGGCGAGGCAACGAGCATCGGTACCCTGTTTGCGTTCGTGCTGGTCTGCGGCGGCATCCTGATTATGCGCCGCACGCATCCCGAACTAAAGCGGCCATTCAGGACTCCGTGGGTGCCGGTGATTCCCATACTGGGTATCGCATTCAATTTGACGTTGATGTATTTCCTCGGATGGGGAAACTGGGCGAGACTATTTGTCTGGATGGCGATCGGTTTGGTGATCTATTTCGGATACAGCCGGAAGCACAGCATCACGCACAACATCGAGTCTTAAGTTGGAATAGAAAAGAGTTAAGCGAATACCAAACGCGCGAACCAGCCGCCGGCTGCGATCAATAGTGTAGCCGTCGCCGGTTTGCGCCAACTGGCGGGCACTCGCAAGACAGCGGCGGCAATTCCCGCGAGCAAAAGCGCCTGAGCCAAAGTCGCACCCGCCAGGTAGAGCGGTGGGAACGCCACGAACGGCAATCCATGCACCAACCCGAGCACTGGCACGATTACCCATTTCGCCGAACTATCCGGTAGAAACAACAGTTCGCCCGCAAGGTAGGCCACGGTGAGCGCCATCAAAGCTTCCAGGAATTCGGGCGAAAGAGCGAGAGGGATAAACGGCGAGATTGGCCGGACGGCCCATTCTGCCGCGAGGAACATCGCTCCTAGAATGACGACGTCGCGAGCGGAGCGCGCGGCCAAGGCGATCACGAACAAAAACAAGACTCCGGCAGGCGACGTTAACAATCGAAGCACCCCAGCGCTGCCGTCTCGCGTGATGGATTCCCAAAACGACGGCGGATGAAAGCGCAGTTCGCGGATCGACGTATTTTGGTCGAACACGCGCTGGTCGCTATTTTCGCCTTGCACCGCGTAGAGCATGTGGATATGGTTCGGCACACTGACGCGATACAAGGTGCACTCTACTTCGATCTTGTCGGGAACGGGCTGCGCAAATTGGTAAGTGGCGTGGCAAGTCAGCCAGTCCACATCCTTCTTGCATTCCGAAGAGGTTCGGGTGGCATCTCCGAAGCGCAGTTCGTTCAGGAGAGTTGTCTCCGGACTGGCGATGGACTCGACTTCGTAGGCGGGAATTCTTAATTCAAACGTCGCTGAGCGTCCGGTTACGCGCAGTTCGCCATTGCTGATGCTGACTACGTGTCCTTGCGCGACGGCGCACAGGACTAGCCCAAGCGCAACTCTATTCCAACAGGACACTCGACTCCACATCCACTTTTTGCCGCCGGATGCGAACCACGATGATGCGCAATGCCGCGATCAACGGCACGGAGAAGAACATTCCAGGAATGCCCGCAATCTGCTCGCCAGCCAGCACTCCAAACAACACGGCAAGCGGGTGAATCTCGACGCCTGCAGCCATTAAATGTGGACTGATCACATAATCCTGGATGAGGCGGAAAACTACTAGGAAGATGATCAGCCACGCGATGTGCGCATAGCCGGTCAGCAAGGCAACGATCAAGATAATGATCGCCGAGACCAGCGGGCCTGCGATAGGGATCACTTCCAGCAGCGCGGCCAGCGCCGATAGCAGGATGGGGTAGGGAACTCCTGTGAAGTACAGGAATCCCGAGTATACGGCGAGCACGATGAGGGCGAGCACCACCAGCGCTTGAATGTATTCGACGAGTAAGTGATGCAAGTCAGACAGAATATCTTCCGCAAGGTCGCGGTGTTCACCAGGCACCAGGTCGACGACGGCGGCATGGATGTCACGACTATCCTGCAGGAAGAAGAAACTCAGGATGGGGATCAACGCGAACGCCAAGGCGCTACCCAGGAACCCCGCGATGTTGGAACCCACATCCTGCAAAAACGGAATTAGTTTTTCGTCAAAATCGTCCAGCCGATCGCGCAGCGTACCTGTTAATTTATCCCGCAATGGTTCTAGCCACGCCGGCAATTTGAGCTTAGTCAGCGGATCTTCATCCAGCGAAGACGGCAATTGCCCCGCCAAGGCGACCGCCTGCTGGCCTACTTGCGAGATCACAGGAATCAAGGCCGCGACGATCGCCAGAATCATGACCAGGTACACCACGGCCAAGGATAGATTCCGCGAGACCCATTCATCCGGAATCATTTTCTCGACACGCTCCGCCATCGGGCCCAGCAGATGTGCCAGGAAGACGGCGAGTGTGAACACCACTACGGTGCTGCCGATCATGTACAGCAGGACTGCGATCAGCGAGAACAGGAAAACTGTCCACACAATTCTCAGCGTCCGCAGGTCGAGTCCGAACATGGTTACTAGCATAGCCTTAAGCAGCTACGCGGTGAGCACCACTAGAATAGGAACGTGACCGCAACCCCAGCTGAGCACATGCGCGCCCTCACTCGCGAGTTACAGGATCTTGAAGATCGGCTCCGTCTGGGTGGGGGCGAAAAGAAGATCGAAAAGCAGCATCAGGCGGGCAAGCTGACGGCTCGCGAACGTGTCGCGCACTTAATCGACCCAGGCGCGCTGTTTCTGGAAATCGGCTTGTTAATCGCCCATGACCGCTACGAGGGTCAGGCACCCGCAGCCGGAGTCATCACGGGCATTGCGCGGGTGGAGGGACGTCCTGTGGTGATCGTGGCGAACGATGCCACGGTGAAAGCCGGTGCCTGGTGGCCTGAAACGATCCACAAGATTCTGCGCGCACAAGAGATCGCGATGCGCAATCGGCTGCCGATTGTGTACCTGGTAGATTCGGCCGGCGTGAACTTGCCGTATCAAGATGGCATCTTCCCGGGACAGTACGGTGCCGCACGAATTTTCTATTACAACTCACTGATGCGCCGTCGCTTGAAGATCCCGCAAATCGCCGCAGTGATGGGGATGTGCATCGCAGGTGGAGCCTACCTGCCCGCGCTCTCCGACGTGATCATCATGGTGGAAGGCACCAGCTTTATGGGGCTGGGTGGTCCGAACCTCGTTAAGGGTGCGGTGGGGCAGGTGGTCGATGCCGAATCGCTTGGAGGGGCGTCGCTGCATACGAAAGTCAGCGGCGTTGCGCATTACGCGGTGAAGAACGATGAGGCTTGCCTCGCATTGATCCGCGAAAAAGTCCGAGCGTTACCCGCTGCCGCCCCCGTTCCCAAAGGCGTCGCTCCGGCGAAGCCAGCCGATACTCTCTACGACGTGCTGCCAGCCGATCACCGTTTGCCTTATCCGATCGAGAGCGTGATTCAGTGCATCGTCGACGCCGACGACTACCTGGAGTTTCAACCGGAGCACGCCCCGGAACTGCTGTGCGCAACTGCCCGCCTGCACGGTCGACCGATTGGCGTGATCGCGAATCGCCGGGGCTTTCTGAAGTCAGCCGCAGGACCGCGCATCGGCGGCATCGTGTATCCGGAGTCGGCTCGTAAAGTTGCCTACTTCGTGGAAAACGCCGAGCGCCGAGGATTACCGCTGCTCTATTTGCAGGATGTCTCCGGCTTCATGGTGGGCCGCGAGGCTGAATCCGCGGGCATCATCCGGGCCGGAGCAGAGATGGTCGAGGCCATGGCCTGCGCGACGGTGCCGAAAATCGTCGTCACGTTGAATCATGCGTCGGGTGCGGGCTATTACGCGATGGCGAGTCAGGGCTTCGACCCGAACTTCACCTTTGGCTGGCCTACGGCGCGCATTGGTGTGATGGAAGGTGACGCAGCAGTGCAGGCGGTTCATGGTTCGGAAATCGCGCGATACAAGGCATCCGGCGAGGCCATTCCGGCCGAGTTGATAGCCAGCATGGAGGCCACGCGAGCTGACTACGAGCGTTGGCTGGATTCCGGTTACGCCGCTGCCCGTGGTCACGTAGACGCGTTGATCGATCCCCTGGAAACCCGGCGGGTTCTCGAACTCGCGTTCGAAGCCGTCACTGCCTATCCGGGCGGCGAACACCTGCCCATCGCGTTTTTGCAAAAGGAAACCCATGATTCGTAGCGAGCAGGATGCCCGGGTCCGCAGGATCACGTTGGCCGCACCACAGAACCGCAATATCTTGACTGCCGAGTTCGCCAAGCAGATCCTTGCCGAACTCGCGGATGCCGAGGGTGACGCCGAAACCAGTGCGATCCTGATCGATGCGGAGGGGCCGGTTTTCTGTGCGGGCCTGGATTTCAAAGACCCTCCGGATTACGCCATATTTACCTTCGGACAGCGGGCGAGCAAGCCCATCGTGGCCGCCATGCAGGGTGTGGCGACCTCGGCGGGCGTGGCGCTGCTGGCCAACGCTCACATCGTGATTGCAGCGCAAGGTTCGAGTTTCGGCTTAACGGACATCCGCGAAGGCCGTTCGCATCCCGGAATTCAGGCTGCGGTAGCGGCCATCCTGGGGGAGCGCCGTACCCGGGAACTCGCGCTGACGGGCCGCATCTTTACGACTCCCGACGCCATCAGTTGGGGCCTGGTTCATGCCGCGACCCCGGCATTTGAGCTCGATGACCGCGCGTTAGCCGTTGCACAGGGGCTTTCGGGCGCGAATCCGGACGCGATCCGGGCCGTCCTGACCCGATCTTAGCGAAACCAATCCAGCGGGCGCCGCGTCCCGGTAGGGCATGAGCCCTACGCGCTATAATCGACACATGCGATTCCTCTATGTCGCCTTTGTGCTTTCCTTGTCTGCCCCTGTTTTCATCCACGCCGCTGACGTGGTGTTGATGGAAGAGATCGTGGCCAAGGTCAACGGCGATATCATTACCAGCACCGAACTTCGCGATGACCGTAAGGCCGTTGAAGAGGAACTCACCAAACAGGGCATCACAGGTGCTCAATATGAGCAGGCGCTGACCCAACAGGTGGCCGACCTGCTGCGCAATCGCATCGACGAGATTCTGCTTCGTCAAAAAGGCAAGGATCTGAGTCTGAAGGTGGAAGCGGACGTGAACAAACAGATTGGTGATTTCCAGCGCCAGTTCAAGCTTCCCGACCCTGACGCGTTCCAGCGCTTTGTGGCCGAACAGACCGGCAGTTCCTATGAAGACTTCAAAAGCAAGTTGACCGACACTGCTTTGGTCCAGGGCGTGATCCGCGAAGAAGTCATGCGCAAGATCCAAGTGCCGGCGGAAGAAGTTCGCGCCTATTTTGACGAACACAAGGGCGAGTTCCAGCGTCAGGAGCGCGTGTTCCTGCGCGAGTTGCTGATTGCGAGTGACGGCAAGAAAACTCCCGAAGAACTTACCGCTCTGGAGGCGAAAGCCAAGGCCTTGGGTGTCCGAGCCAAAAATGGCGAAGCGTTCACTTCCATGGTCACGAATAATTCGGACAACGAGATGACCAAGGAGCGCGGCGGAATGCTGGACCCGTTCACCCGGGGGCAACTGAACCCCGTCATCGAAAATGAAGTGTGGGACAAGCAGCCGGGGTACGTCACCAGTCCGATCAAGTTCGATAACGGCTGGGAACTTTTCAAGGTGGAAGATCACCAACGCGAGGGCCTCGCGGGTTACGAAGAAGTCGAAGGTGAGATTCAGAATATGCTCTACGGCCAACGCCAGGGCCCTGCGACACGCGCATATCTCACCAAGCTTCGCAACGAAGCTTTCCTGCAGATCAAAGACGGCTACGTCGATTCCGGCATCGCTCCTGGCAAGGACACGCGCTGGGGTGACGTCGCCACGCTGAAGCCCGAGACGATCACCCGTGAAGAAGTGATCGCGAATCCGAGCATGAAGCGCCTGCTCGGCATGTTCCCGGTGCCTGGGACCAAAAAGACCGGAGCCTCGTCCTCACGTTAGGCCGATGCCCCGCGCCACCGAATGAAGTCTCCCTACGTTAACGAGCTACAACCGAACCAGAACATCGAAGCGACGTTCCTGGTTTCGCACAAAGAAGTCCGGCAAAAGAAGACCGGCGAGCCGTATCTATCCCTGACCTTGGCCGATCGCACGGGCGATCTCGACGCCAAGATGTGGGACAACGCGGCCGAAGTCATTGAGATCTTTTCTCACAATGATTTTATTCGGGTGAAGGGCGCCACGCAGGTGTTTCAGAATCGCCTGCAGTTCACCATTCACAAGCTGAAGGTCGTACCGGAATCCGAAATCGACCTGGGCGATTACCTGGTGGCGTCCAAGCGCGATCGTCACGAGATGTTCGCCGAGTTGCAAGGCTACGTTTCGGCGATGACCAATCCGCACCTTCAAGGGATGTTGCAGGGTATCTTTGCGGACCCGGCTATCGCCCAAGCTTATCGGGACGCGCCTGCTGCGAAGAGCGTGCATCACGGTTGGATTGGCGGGCTGATCGAACACGTTCTGTCGCTTTGCAATCTGGCCAAGTTCACCGCCGCCCACTATGCGGATATCGATGCGGACCTGCTGCTTTCGGGCGTGATCCTCCACGACATCGGCAAGATCTACGAACTCGAATTTGCTCGCTCCATTCGCTACAGCGACCGTGGGCAGTTGCTCGGGCACATCCAGATCGGGATGCAGATGATCTCTGATCAGATCCAGAAGATGCCGGACTTTCCGCCGCGTCTGCGCGATCTTTTGCTGCACATGATCCTGAGCCATCATGGCCAGCTGGAATACGGGTCGCCGAAGTTGCCGGTGTTCCCGGAGGCCCTGCTGCTGCACTTGCTGGATAACATGGACTCCAAGATGGAGAACATGCGCGGTTTGATCGAGCATGATCGGCAGATCGAGGGTAACTGGACGACATACAGCTCCATCCTGGAGCGTAGCGCCATGAAGAAGGATCGCTATCTGGCGGACCGGCCCGTCGCAAAGCCTGAAGTCGCGAAAGCGCCGGAAGCCAAGCCCGTAGTGGCATCCCCGTTCGCAGACAAGCTCCGCGGCGCTCTAAAATAGTTCAAACATGGCAAAGATTAAACCTGCTGGCAGCACCAAGAAGCGTGAAGCGCCGGCATCCACCCGAGGCCTCATCCCTTGTGCGATCGTGATTTTGGTCGGCATGGGATTGGTTGCTCTGTTGATGTTTTACTCCCTAAAAGGCTCGGCACAGTAAATGAGAATCGATCAACGTGAACCCGCACAGATGCGGCCCGTGAAGGTGACAACGGGATATCAAGCGACGGCCGAAGCCTCCGCGCTCATCGAAGTCGGTAACACACGCGTGTTGTGCGCGGCGTCGGTGGAAGAATCGGTGCCCCCATTTTTGCGAGGCTCGGGCAAAGGTTGGGTGACCGCGGAATACGCCATGCTCCCGCGAGCTACCAATACCCGCACAGCGCGCGAAGTCACGAAGGGCCGCCAATCCGGCCGCACGATGGAGATCCAACGGCTCATCGGGCGTTCGCTCCGCACGGTTGTCGACATGCAACTGCTCGGCGAGCGTAGCATCATCCTCGACTGCGACGTCCTGCAAGCCGACGGCGGAACCCGAACGGCAGCAATCACGGGCGCCTACATCGCGCTAGCCAGCGCCATTGGCAAGCTGATGAAGTTCGGCACACTCAAGAAGAATCCGCTCATCGATTACGTGGCCGCCACTAGCGTCGGCATCATCAACGGTGTCCCCATGCTCGACCTCTGCTATCAAGAGGACTCGAGCGCCGAGGTCGACATGAATGTGGTCATGACCGGAGCAGGGAAGTTCGTTGAAGTGCAGGCGACGGCGGAAAAGTCGGCGTTCGACGATGAGCAACTTGCTACGTTGCTGGGGCTTGCCCGAGCCGGTATCAAGGATCTGGTCGCGATTCAAAAATCCCACGCATGATCGTCCATTGCGCAACCAGCAATCCCGGCAAGTTGCGCGAGTTCCAACTGGCAGCCCCGGATTTCGACGTGCGCAAGCTACCCCAATCGCTTTCTGCACCGGACGAGACTGCGGACACGTTCGAAGAGAATGCGATGCTCAAGGCGGGCTACTACGGTCAGCACGCCGACGGCTATCTCTTTGCCGATGACTCCGGACTGGAAGTAGACGCGCTGCTTGGAGCGCCGGGTGTTCACTCCGCGCGCTACGCAGGCGAGCACGCCAGCGATCCGGACAACAATGCGTTGCTTCTGAAGAACCTAACGGGCATTGAGAACCGCACCGCACGATTCGTTTGCGTGATCGCTTTGGTGAAGGATGGTCAGCCCGTGAAAACTTTCCGAGGCTCGGTCGAAGGTCGCATCCTCGACCAACCTCGAGGCACCGGCGGCTTCGGTTACGACCCGCTTTTCTTCCACGAGCCATTCGGCTGCACCTTCGGCGAAGCCGCCATCGGCGACAAAATGCTGGTCAGCCACCGGGCGCAGGCGCTCAACGCGATGTTTTCTTTTTTACGAGATACCGCTGCCACTTCAGAAACCCGACCACCGTCTTCGCGTCCGTAAGTTTGCCGCTCGAAATTAGCTTGTCTAATTCTGCGACGGTAAACCAGCGTGTCTCGATACGCTCATCTTCCATCGGTGTCTGCTTGCCCTGCGTCAGGCCCGTCGCGAGGTAGATTGTCATCTTCTCCGCCAGGAAGCCCGGGCTCGCCCACATATCGGCGAGCTTCACTATCTTCCGCGCTTTGCATCCCGTCTCCTCCGCAAGTTCCCGCCGAGCGGCTTGCAACACCGTCTCGCCCGGATCTACGCGTCCAGCCGGAAGCTCCCACATGTACTGCAACGTCGGCAGCCGATACTGCTTCACCAACATCACCCGATTGCGATCGTCAACCGGCATGACGACGGCCGAGCCACCATGTTTCACGATCGCCCGCGTAATCTCGAACCCATCCGGGTCCAGCGCGACATCCCGCGTCACCCAAAAGATCGGAGTCCGCAGCAACTCTGTTGAAGAAATGGTCTTCATGCTCTCCCAATCGCCTTGGCGAAGTCCGCCAACGGCAGCGTATTCAAGATATCCGACGGTTCCAGCCACGCCCGCCGGGCCATAATCACTCCATACCGCATATTCGCCAGATGTTTCGGATGATGCGAGTCCGTTGAAATGACGAACTTCACTCCCCGAGCCTTCGCCGCGCGAGCCAGCGACGCGGTCAAATCCAATCGCTCCGGACTTGCGTTGATCTCCAGCATCACGTTCTTTCGTCCCGCCGTGGCAGCCACCGCGTCGAAGTCGAAGGGGAACGGATCGCGATGCATCAGGACCCGTCCCGTCGGATGCCCGATGACTTTGAGATGCTTACACTCCAGCGCTCGCAGTAGCCGGTCGGTCATCTCTGCGGACTCCAAATTCATGTAGCTATGAACGCTGCCCACGACAAAGTCGAGTTCGGCCAGTGCATCGTCGGCCAAGTCCATGGACCCGTCGCGCTTGATATCGCATTCCAGGCCCGAGAACACTCGAATGCCGAGCCCTTTGTGATCCAGCTCCCGGACGCGAGCCGCGAACTCTACTGCGCGCTTTTCATCCAATCCATTCGCCATCGCCAAAGCTTTGGAATGGTCGGTGATGGCGATATATTCGTAGCCCTGCGCGCGGGCTGCCTCCGCCATCTCTTCCAGCGTCGCCCGACCATCACTCTCGGTCGTATGCATGTGAAGATCGCCGCGCATATCGGCGAGCGTGACGAGCTTCGGCAGCTTCCCCGTTTCCGCAGCTTCAATCTCGCCCTGATTCTCCCGCAGTTCCGGTGGAATCCATGCCAGCCCCAGCGCCGCATAAATCTCTTCTTCAGTCGCAGAGGCAACCGTCTCTTTGGTGTCGATCCGAGCCAGACTGTACTCGCTGAGCGTCATCCCCATCTTCTGTGCGCGCGTTCGCAGATGGATGTTGTGCTCTTTGCTACCGCTGAAGTATTGCAGTGCCGCGCCGAAATGTTCCTTGGGTAGCGCACGCAGATCCACCTGCAGGCCTTCCAGCCCAAACCGCACGCTGGCCTTGTTCTCACCACGAGCCAGCACTTCGTGCACCTTGGGATGCTTCACGAAGGCTTCCAAAGCCGCATCGCCACCAGGACCCGTCGCCAGCAAATCCAGATCGCCGACCGTTTCCTTGCCGCGCCGCATCGAACCGGCTGCTGTCACCTGCTCGACGCCATCCACTTTTAGCAAGTATTCGGTTAACTCCTCCGCCGTGCTGTACGCGAAGCTCAACAGGAAACGCCCCGCCCGTTGCCGATACTGCGCGATGGACCGCAGTATCTTCTCCTCGAGCTTCGCCCCCATGCGCGGCAACTCACGCAGCTTCTGCTCCTGGCAGAGCTTTTCCAGATCGTCGATCGTAGAAACCCGGAACGTCTCAAACAGAACTTTGATCGTCTTCGGACCCAGTCCCTGGATCTTCAGCATCTCCAAGGCCGTCGGTGGGTAAAGCTCCAGCATCTGGTCGCGGCGCTCGAAACTCCCCCGAGTTTCCATCTCTTCCAGCGCCGAAGCGATCCCCTTGCCGATGCCCGGCACGTCCGTAACCTTCTTTTCCGGATCGCGCACGATGGCCGAGATCGGTTCGGGATAGCCCTCAATCACCGAGGCCGCATTGCGATAGCTGCGAATGCGAAACCCGTCCTCGCCAGCGATCTCCATCAAGTCCGCGGTCTCCGTCAGCATCCGCGCAATTTCGTGATTGTCCATTTATCTTTTCCCAAACAGCCACATCAGCAGGCTCGCGACCGCGCTCAATAGCAGGCACGTCACCACCGGAAAATAGAAGGAGCCATTCTTTCCCTCAATCCGAATATCCCCTGGCAACCGGCCGAGCCTCACCGGCAGCTTGTCGCCCAAAGTGACTAGTATCCCAAAGGCCACCATCACCAGCCCTACAATAATGAGAGTGCGTCCCACCTATAAATCGTAACGCCTCTCCCTATGGGACTTCTCCTTTCGATTCTCACTTCCGACATCCTGCCCATCTTCGCCATCGCTGCGGCGGGGTTCCTGATCGCGCGATTCGCGGCCGTCGACGTGCGCAACGTTTCGCGGCTGACCTTCTACGCCTTCATGCCGTGCCTCTCGTTCCGCTTGCTGGTAACGTCGACGGCCTCTGGACCCAACGTAGTTCGGCTGATGATCTTGTCGGTACTGATCATGGTCGTCATGGGCATCGTCGGGTATATCGCCGCGAAGCCGCTTGGATTGGACGGTCCGTCGCGCCGCGCGTTTCTGATGGTCGTGATGTTCTCGAATAGCGGCAACTACGGATTGCCCGTGGTGCAGTTTGCCTTCGGTCCGGAGGCCCTGACGTACGGAACGATCCTTTTCATCAGCAGTTCCGTGGCGACCTATGTTGCCAGCGCCTTCTTCGCTAGTAGCCGACAGGGACAACTTCGCGGGGTCTTGGACAAGATATGGCGAATGCCGTCGCTCTACGGAGTCGCCGCAGCCCTCATCGTTCTGGCGATTGGCCAGCCAGTTCCGGAAAGCCTCATGCGTCCGGTCGCGATGCTGAGCGACGCCGCGCTTCCGGTGATGATCCTGGTCCTCGGCATGCAACTGGAGCGGGCCGCGTGGCCGCCGCGTCCCGGAATCGTGATCTGGGCGGTGGCGATTTCTCTGCTGGTCGCGCCCCTGATGGCACTAGGCTTGACCTCGCTGCTCGGCATCACAGGACCGGCCAGGCAAGCCGCTGTGATTCTTTCCTCCATGCCGGTCGCCGTCGTGACGACGATCCTTGCTTTGGAGTTCGGCCTCGCCCCGGAGTTCGTTACCGCCGCCGTGTTCCTCTCCACCATCGCCAGTCCGCTAACGTTGGCTCCCTTGATCGCGTACCTGCAATAAAACGCGATAATGGTCGTTATGATCGCGAACGCTCCCACTGCCTCCGCCCCGTACGCTGGAACCGAAGGTGAGTTTAATCCGCGCCTCTCTGCTGAGGCACGTCTGGATACAGCAGCAGAACTGCTCGGCCTGGATGAAGGGATCGAAAAAGTTCTTCGTTATCCGGCGCGAGAAGTGACAGTGCATCTTCCGGTGATGCTGGACGATGGACGCATCGAGGTCTTCACGGGCTATCGCGTTCAGCATTCGCTGGCACGCGGTCCGGCCAAAGGCGGCATTCGCTACGCACCCGACGTCAATATCGAGGAAGTCCGGGCGCTCGCGTCTTGGATGACCTGGAAATGCGCCGTCGTCGACATACCGTTTGGCGGTGGCAAGGGCGGTGTCATCTGCGACCCCACGATTCTCTCGGACGTGGAGCTGGAGCGTATCACGCGCCGCTACACGGCGGAGCTGTTCGATTTCATCGGACCCGAACTCGACGTTCCCGCGCCCGACATGAACACCAACGAGCAGACCATGGCGTGGATCATGGATACCTACTCGATGCATGCGCGCCACACGGAAACGGCTGTTGTGACGGGTAAACCGATCTCGCTGGGCGGTTCGCGAGGGCGCTCCGAAGCCACCGGTCGCGGCTGCATGATCGCTACGCAGCAGGCTTTAAAGGCGATTGGAATGGACCACGTCGATGCCCGCGTGGTCATCCAGGGTTTCGGTAACGTCGGAGGCATGTCCGCGAAATTAATGTCGCAAGTCGGCTTCAAGATCGTCTCGATCGTCGAATGGGACGGAGCCGTCTACAACGCCAAGGGACTCGACATCGCTGCGCTGGCGCGCCACCGCAAGGAGACCGGCTCGATCACGGATTTCGACGGCGGAGAGAACATCGATCGCGACGAGGCGATGTTCCTGGAGACCGACGTCCTCCTGCCTGCGGCGAAAGAGAACGTCATCACCAGCCTGAACGCAAATCGGCTGAATTGCAAAATCCTGTGCGAAGGTGCCAACGGCCCGACAACTTATCTTGCGGACAGTGTCATCGATGAAAAAGGCATCTTCGTCGTCCCCGACATCCTGGCCAACTCCGGCGGCGTTACCGTGTCGTACTTCGAGTGGGTGCAAGATCGCCAGGGCTATTTCTGGAGCGAAGCCATGGTCAACGAACGGCTCGCCGAGATCATGACCAATTCGTTCCAGGCGGTCCTCGCCTACGCGAAGAAACACAACGTGAACAACCGCATCGCGGCCTACATGCTCGGCATGGACCGCGTCGCGGCCGCGATTAAGCTGCGCGGCATTTACGGCTGATTCCGTGCCTCTACCAGGCAAGTAGTGCTATGATCTCTTTGTAGACCTACCAACCTCGCGGAGAGGTGGCTGAGTGGTCGAAAGCAGCGGTTTGCTAAACCGTCGTAGCCCTTTAAAGGCTACCGGGGGTTCGAATCCCCCCCTCTCCGCCATTTCCTGTAGTTACTTCAAGTATTCCCAATGGCGGTTTCTGCCGCAGCTCCGTGCTACAATCCTCGAAATGCGATCGCGCCTCTTAGTCCTTGGGCTGTTCTGCTGTGCCGAGATGGTTTGTGCCCAATGGATCAACTATCCAACGCCCGGGCTGCCTCGCACCAGGGACGGTCGGGCGAACCTTTCGGCTCCCGTGCCGCGCACGTCCGACAAGAAGCCGGATCTCTCTGGCGTCTGGACCAGTATTCTACCCCCGCGACGGATACCCGTGCCGAATCCAGCCGAGCCAACCTTCTTGAACATCGAGAATTTTCTGGCTCCCGGTTCGTCGCTGGAAATGCTCCCACCCGCCCTCGCTCTCTACCAGGATCACGCAGAATGTTCGGTGCGAATCGCCCCTCCGAAAAGTGCCTTCCGCATGGAATTCCCGACGCGATGGTGATTCCTGGAGCACCGACCAAGATCGTTCAGATGCCCGGGTTGACGTTGATCCTCTACGAAGAGTTTGCCCGCTTCCGGCAGATCTTCACCGACGGCCGACCATTCCCGGCGGATTTAAATCCTGCGTGGCTTGGGTCGTCGATCGGCCGCTGGGACGTGACTTGACGATTACGGTCATCCGCATAGCGACGCCCTTCGCACCACGGAGCGGTTTCGCCGCGTCGACGTAGGACATATGGAGTTGGAGATCACCTTCAATGATCCGAAATATTACGCCAAGCCCTGGACCACCCGTATGCAATTCGAGCTCATGCCGGACACCGATCTTATCGAAGACGTGTGCGAAAACGAGAAGGATAACGCGCACACGATTCGTTAACGCCTATGGCAGCTTCCCACCTGACGCTCCGAACTGAGCGCCTTCCGGAGTGCGCCGCCACGTGAAGTATTCGTCGAGAGTCTTCATGGCACTGAGGCTCGGCACAGGACCGACGTGCGCGTCTTGTGAGAAGTACATTGACTTCGCATTGGAATCATCGTAAGCGGGCCAAGCCGGGACGCCCGGGCCGTTCGGATCGCCCTTCTTTGCGAAGTTCGTCCAGTAGGTGGCCATCAATTCCGCAATCGCTTCGTCCGACTTCGTCGCGCCGGGACGGAGATGTTGGAATACGTACACGATTTCTGAGCCATGGGCCGAGCCTCGGCCGGCTTGGGGAGAATCGGCCGGATAGTCGGGATGCTGATCGAAGTAATACAGGTACGCTTTGTTCTTGCCTTCCTTCGTTTGCAGGCGTGCCCAACTCCAGGTCTGCCACCCGAAGGCCGCATCGCGCGTCAGATCGCGAGCGGTCTTGGTGACTTTATCCGGATCCGTCGGATAGGCGGCGAGCAAGCGGTCGGCGTAAGGGCCGTAGCGCTGGCGCGTAGCTTGGCGGTAGGCGTCTGGCGTCGCGGGAACTCCGAAGCTTAGGCCCTCGTCGGAGTTGTAGCCCACCAGGATGGGCGTGTCATTGAAGCGCTTCGCCTGATAGAGCTTGTACTGATCGTCAGGGATGACGTGGCCATCGACGATCGGCCAACCCACGCCCTGGCTGCCGGCGGCCGCCGCTTGGACCTGGTCCGGACTGAGCTTACGGAGATCGGCGATCAAAGAGGCTCCTGCCTTGGCTGCGTAAGCTTCGCCCAGACGTTCGGCGTTCTTTAGCGTCATCATATTTTCCCCAGGCATGGTGGGCAGGCGCGTAGGACCGAACGATCCGCCGCTTTCCGAAATCGCGCCGTGGAATAAACCCTTGGTCAGCGGCGAGGCACATAGCTGGCTCACCGCGATGCCACCCGCCGATTCGCCGAAGATGGTGACCTTGCCGGGATTGCCTCCGAAGCCTGCGATGTTCTTCTGCACCCACTGCAGGCCAGCGACCATGTCGAGCATTCCGTAGTTGCCCGATACATGGTCTTTCGATTCGGCGGACAAGGCGGGATGGGCCAGGAAGCCCATGGCTCCCACGCGATAGGCGACGGCCACCACTACGACACCTTTCTTGGCCAACTGCTCACCGGTCTGCGATGGAGCGGAAGTGGACCCGCCCGTGAAACCGCCGCCGTAGATCCACACCATCACCGGCAGCCGTTCGCTGGAGGATTTCGCGGGGGTCCACACGTTCAGGTAGAGGCAGTCTTCACTGCTCGGTGTGCCTTTGCCTTTGGCGGCACCGCCGTTGCCTTGCACGCACGGTGCGGCGTACTTGTCCGCGGACCGGACGTCCTTCCAATTGGAAGCGGGTTGCGGCGCGCGCCAGCGCAGGTCTCCGACCGGGGGCGCGGCGAAGGGGATGCCGCGATAAATGGCGATGCCCTCTTCAACCGTGCCGCTGACCGTTCCGTTTGCGGTCTTGGCGGTATCGGCCAGACCGACGCTCGCCAGAAGCGTGAGCAGTGCAAACAATCGCATGGTGATTCTCCTTCAGTGGTGCCGTCGGCCCGCAGCCATCCTATCATAAGGACCTCGTCCGTATGCGTTATGATGTCTACTCCATACTTTCAAAAAAGGTGCGACGATCCATGGCCGATTCGCGACTAACAGATCCAAGACAGATTATTGACATGGAAAGGATGACCATGGCGCAGGTCGCCGTTGTCGCCATCACGGTATTGCTCAATGCGATGGATGGCTTCGACGTACTGTCGATCGCCTTCGCGCTTCCCGGTATCGCTGCGGAATGGAAGACCAGCGCGGGCGCACTCGGACTCGTTTCATCCATGGAACTGATCGGCATGGCGATCGGAAGTCTTTTGCTGGGCGGCGTCGCCGACAAGATCGGCCGCCGTCCTACTCTGCTGGGCTGTCTGCTGGTCATGGCCGCGGGCATCATTGGAGCGACCACATCCGGAAGCTTGTACAGTCTTTCGGCTTGGCGTGTGTTTACCGGTCTGGGCATCGGTGGCATGTTAAGCGGCACGAATGCGGTGGCGACCGAGTTTTCGAATAAACGGTGGCGCGCCCTGGCGATTTCGCTCATGGTCATCGGCTACCCGCTGGGAGGAACGCTGGGCGGCATGATGATCCGGGCGAGCATTGATCCTATCTCACAATGGCGTTCGATCTTCTATATCGGAGCGGCGGCAACCGTGATTTTGCTGCCCGCCCTGTACTTCGCGGTTCCGGAATCGATTCACTGGCTGACGCGCACCCAGCCTGAGAACGCACTGGCCCGCGTCAACGGGGCGCTGAGGAAGCTGGGGCATCCGGTGGTGAGCGCGCTGCCCGAAGTTCACGAGAGCGATCGCAAGAAATCCGTGACGGACATCTTGTCGCCGGCATTAATTGCAACAACGCTGATTCTTACAGCAGGCTACTTCCTGCACACGATCACCTTCTACTTCATTCTGAAGTGGACGCCGAAGATCGCAACCGACCTCGGGTTCCCCGGTCCGATCGGCACAGGGATGCTCGCCTGGGTGAACTTCGGCGGAGCCATCGGGGGGGCGCTTTTCGGGATGCTGGCCGCTCGCCTTGGCATCAAGCCTCTGACCATCGGGATCATGTTTACCTACGCGCTGGGTGTCGCCTATTTCGGCCAAGTTGCAGGCGGACTCGGTCTTGTGCCGGGGCGTGATGGGGCAGGTGCGAACTACCTGACCTGGACGGCGGGCTTCGTTGGCACCTTTGGCAACGCCGCAATGTCGGGTCTCTATTCGATGATTTCCTACGGCTTCCCGACCCATGTGCGCGCCACCGGCACCGGTTTCGTGATTGGCCTGGGACGGATTGGCGGGGTGATAGGGCCGTGGATGGCCGGTTTGATGTTGGATAAAGGCAGTGTGATCGCGACGATTGCGCTGTTCTTAAGCTTCGGATCCCTGCTGTCCGGTCTGATGCTGATGTTCTTGAAGATGGGAGCCGAGGGACCTGAAGGTAAGAAGCAGAGGGAAGGCTTGGAAGCCGCCAGGCTAAGGCAGGCGCAAGCGTAACCAAGCCCCGGCGACTGCGGTACGAGGCCCTTCAGAAAAGGATGACTCAATCGTCGCCTCGTAACGCATGAGAGAAAGAATGAGCTAAGAATCAGGATGCCCTCCTACATCGGAGCAATCGACCAGGGAACAACCAGCTCGCGCTTCATGGTGTTCGACCGCGCTGGCAAAATCATCTCGTGCGCCCAAAAGGAACACAGGCAGATCTACCCGCATCCTGGCTGGGTGGAGCATGATCCCCGCGAAATTTGGAGCAGCACCGCCGGAGTTATCGCGGAAGCGCTCGCGCAGCAAGGACTGCGGGCATCGGACCTGGCCGCGGTCGGCATCGCGAATCAGCGCGAGACCATCGTTGTGTGGAACCGGTCCACTGGCGAACCCGTCTACAACGCGATTGTTTGGCAGGATCTTCGCGTGGCGGACGACGTCGCAAAGTTTTCGCAGCATGGAGGACCGGATCGCTTCCGCCGTCAAACCGGCCTGCCGCTTTCGCCCTATTTCAGCGGCCTGAAGCTGCGCTGGATTCTGAACAACGTCCCGGGAGTGCGCAAACTGGCGGAGTCCGGCGAACTGCTGTTCGGCACCATCGATACATTTCTCGCGTGGCACTTGACCGGCGGACCGCAAGGCGGCCTGCACATCACAGACGTCACGAATGCGAGCCGTACCCAGTTGATGAACCTCAGTACGCTCGCATGGGATCGCGACATCCTTCAGGAATTCGAGATCCCGGAGACGCTGCTGCCGAAGATTGTCCCCAGCAGCGGGACCTTTGGAGAGATTCGGCACGGCGCTCTTGCCGGAATCCCGCTGTGCGGCATTCTTGGCGATCAACAGGCCGCGCTGGTCGGGCAAACGTGCTTCGAGCCGGGAGAGGTCAAGAACACCTACGGCACGGGATGTTTCCTGCTGATGAACACCGGCGAACGGCCAGTGGAATCGCGCCATGGGCTGCTCACGACGGTCGCGTATCAGTTCTCCGGAGAGCCGGCGCGGTATGCCCTCGAAGGCAGCATCGCGATTACCGGCGCGCTGGTGCAGTGGCTGCGCGACAATCTGGGCGTGATTCAGACCAGCGATCAAATCGAAGACTTGGCTCGCACTGTAGAGGATAACGGAGGCGTTTACTTTGTCCCCGCTTTCTCTGGGATGTACGCGCCGTATTGGAACGAACGAGCCCGCGGGTTGATCGCGGGCCTTACGCGCTATGCGAACAAAGGGCACCTGGCGCGAGCGGTGCTTGAAGCGACGGCATTCCAAACTCGCGATGTCGTCGAAGCCATGGAGAAAGACTCGGGCAATCGTCTGCTCGGGCTGCGTGTGGATGGAGGTATGGTCGCGAATCAGCTCCTCATGCAGTTTCAGGCGGACATCCTGGAGCGGACTGTCGTGAGTCCGGCGACGCATGAGACCACAGCCCTGGGTGCCGCGTACGCAGCGGGCTTGGGATGTGGCTTCTACTCGAACACGTCCGACCTAAAGTCCAACTGGTCGGCCGGCTCTACCTGGACGCCGCACATGGATAGTGTCACCTGCAGTAGGCTCTACAACCGTTGGAAAAAGGCCGTCACCCGTGCGTTGGATTGGGAAGAGACAGAATCGTAGGTGATCAATAAAAAAGGCGTGCCCCTTGCAAGGCACGCCTTTTCCCGTTAACGAAGGTTTGATTAGAGCTCGAGTCTGCCCGTGCTCGGGCCGAAGCTCTCCACTTCCACGCCGCCCAGATGTGCGATCGCCAGCAACAGGTTTGCCGTGGGCGCCTCTTTCGCGACGATATGCCGGTTGCCCTTGAGCCCGCCGCCTCCGCCCACGATCACCGCAGGGGGTTCGTTGCGATCGTGTGCGTTGCCGTTGCCCATGCCGCTGCCCCAATACAGGATCGAGTGGTCCAGCAGCGTTCCGTCGGCTTCCTGAGTTCCGCGCAGCTTTTCCAGGAACTCCTGGAATTTCACCACGTGGTAGGTGCCGATCTTGGCGTACTTCGCCATCGTCTCCGGAACGTTGCCATGATGCGAGATGGTGTGGTGCTGCTCCGGGATGCCAATATGCGCGTAGGAGCGATCCGTCGGCTCATGTCCGATCATGAACGTGATCACGCGGCTCATGTCGCCCTGGTACGCCAGGAACATCAGGTTATAGGTGATCGACATGTGATCGTCGAAGGCTTCCGGCAAGCCGATGGGTGCTTCGGGGTTACCCGTGATGGTGCCGAGACGATTTTCCATCCGATCCAGCTGTTGCTCTACTTCTCGGATGTTGGTGAGATATTCGTCGAGGATCGCCTTGTCTGGGGTGCCCAGCGAACTTCGCAGTCTCGCGGCTTCTTCGGTCACCGAATCCAGCAGGCTCTGTTTCTGCTTCAAGCGGGCAAAGCGCCGTTGCTTCGAATCCGCCTCGCCGAACATCCGTTCGAAGGTGACGCGGGGGTTGATACTGATTGGCAGCGGACTCGTGTCGTCGCGCCAGGCGAGCGTGTTGAAGTACGTGCAGGCGAACCCATCGCATGCGCCCACCGCGGTGCCCATGTCTTCGGTGCCCAGTTCCAAGGAGCGCAGGGGCGTATCGCCCGCGACGCGGTCCGCAATGAACTGGTCGAGGGTTTTCTTCGATCGAATCTTGCCGAAGGCATCGCCCGTGCCCGCGCGGTCGATGACCGGTCCCACGCCGTTCAGGAACGCGGAACTGGCGCCCATATGAACCGATTCGCCCCAGGGCGCTTTCATTTTGCTGACGGTCACCAACTGGTTGCGGAACGGCTCCAGTGGCTGCATCACCTGCTTAAACGCGAAATCGGCACCAGCTTTATCCGGAACCCAATTCTCGGGCTGTACGCCGCACGGAAGATAGACCGCGCCAAAACGAAACGGTGCGCTAGGCGCAGCGGAGAGGGCCGGGACCATGGCGTCCAGGAAGGGCAGGGCGACCGTAGCGCCCAAAGTGCCTCGCATGAAAGTGCGGCGCGAAAGATGCTTCTTGGCAATGAACATTTTCTCTACTCCTTGTTTGCGGCGTTAACTTCACTGGTGTTCAACTTGGTGCGCATCTGGAACGGCGCACTCTCCACGATACCCATTACGAGAGAAGCGAGGCGGTAATCGTTTTGCCCGGCTTTCTTCACAATATTGCGAACCACCGGCATATCGCTGGGCTCCAGCCCGCGGCCTAGTGCGTAGGTCAGCATGCGGTTGGCGGCGATCGTCACGAACGCATCCGGCCGGCTTAGGATAGCTTGCCGCAGCGCCACAGGACCATCGACCTTGGTGCCATCCGCCAGCGTGCCAGCAGCATCCAGTAGACCGCCATCGGCACCCTTGTCACGCCAGACTCCGACGGGATCAAAGTTCTCCAACGCAAATCCCGGCGGATCGATCACGCGATGGCAGGTCGCACAGGGCTGTTTTTCACGGTGTAGTTCGAGCTGCGCCCGCACCGTCTTCGCAGCTGTCGAAGCCTTGTTACTTTCTTCGAGACTCGGGACGTTCGGCGGGGCGGGCGGTGGCGGCGTATCGAAGAAGGTACTCAGGACGTATTTCCCGCGGTAAACCGGAGAGGTTCTGGTAGCGACGGACGTCATCGCCAGGATGCTTCCATGGCCCAGCAGACCGAAACGATTGGGATCGGTAAGTTTCACACGCCGGAAGCGCGAGCCGTAGACACCCTTAATGCCGTAGTGATCGGCGAGCCGTTCATCCACAAAAGTATAGTCCGCATTCAGAAGCTCAAGAGTGCTCCGATTGTTGCGCAAAATGTAGGCGAAGAGCATTTCCGTTTCTTTGCGAAACCCCTTGCGGATGTTATCGTCGAAATCCGGGAAGGTCAGCAGGTCCGGAACCACCTTCGCCTCCAGATTCCGAAGCTGCAACCATTGCCCGGTGAAATTCTCCACGAAGGCACCGGCGCGATCGTCTCCCAGCATACGCTGTACTTCGGAGGCGAGCACCCCCGGCTGCCGCAGCCGTCCGGCTTCCGCGAGGTTTAGCAGCGTATCGTCTGGAGTGCTGCTCCACAGGAAGAAGGACAAACGCGAGGCAAGCTCGACATCGCTGACCGGGTGCGCCTCGCCACTGCGGGAACCAGCCGGATCCGCCTCGATTCGATACAAAAAGAATGGACTGGCCAGGACACGCGCGACGCCCGCGCGTATACCATCGTCGAAATTTCCGCCGCTTTGGCGCTCACTCTTATAGAACGACATGGGCGCCTCTACGTCCGTTGCCGTGACAGGCCGCCGATAGGCGCGGTGCGCGAGGCTCGTGAGGATCTTGGTGGCGCAACTCGTCTCTTCTGTTGCGGACCCAGGGTGACACACATAAAGCCGTTGCCGGCTGGGACCGTCGCTCAGGCCAAATACCTTGTAGGGACCATCAACCGCCACGGTGCGAAGCTTAGGCTCGCCCGCTGTCATGTGGATTTCCTGGCTGTCACGCTTAGAGGGTTCCCAAACGTCCTGGAGTTGGAACGGCCGTTCCTTGAATGTAAAGCCGACATCATGCGGCCCGGCGGTAATCCGCGCGCGGCCCGTCATCCGCCTCTCAATCGCCGTGCGGTTGGCGTTGACGTCATCGGCCTGAACGTCATGGTCCTTGGGACCGCCGATCGACGCCGAAAACACTTCGGCTCCGTCGACGGTGATGATGAAGGTGAACGGGATGTCGTTTCCTTCGACGCCGGAGTAGCCTTCCGCGATTCCGCGGATGAGCCTGCCGGATAGGTTGTACTCGGCGTCCGCTGGAAAGACGTGCCGAACAACCGTGCCGCCCCTGGTTCCCAGCGGCAGACCCTCCACGTATCCGTTCTGGCTGAATTCGCGATTGATCGAATACTCCGCGATTCCGGGAGTCACCTGGGGATCGCCCACAGCCATCGCGCTGACGCGCTGAGCGGCGTTCACGTAACCTTCCATCAGCAGCGGTGACGTTTTGAGTGCCGTGGCGATATTGTCGAACCCAAACTCCGCGCCGTCGGTGGGCAGCAGGCCGGAGACGTCCAGATTGACTGCGAGAAGATCACGGATCGCGTTCGCATATTCGGCGCGATTCAGGCGGTGCAATACGAAACGGCCCGGAGTGCTGCGGCCTTCCCACGCGCGATCAAGGGATGTGGACAGCCAGCCCGTAAAAGCGGCGTACTCGGCCTCGGGAGGGCGGGGCATGCCCGGAGGCGGCATCGCTCGCACACTCAGTTTCCGAAGAACCCGCTCCCAGGTGTCGGCATGGTCCAGGAGATTGTCGAGGTTCCCGTCCAGTTTGACGGGGTTTTCCGCAGGCTGCGCCGCAGTTCCACTGTGGCAACCAGAGCAATACTGTTTCACCAACGCACTGTACTTAGCGGCATCGGTGGCCGGAACAGCCTGCTGCGCCGCAGTGTCCCGACGAGTCTGTGCGACCAGCAGCGTAACGATACTGAAGCCGACCGCTGCGGCCAGGAATCCGATTTTCTTCATTGCTTCGACGCCGCCCCCGCTGCGGCAGGATTGCTCTTGCCTTTGCTATCGTCAGCCGCAGCCGCAGTGACTCCACGCGCAGCGGGTATCGGATCATTGGGTCCCAAGTGCATCAACTCCCGCAGCACCGCGACCACCTTCTCAGGCGAATCCTTCGGCGGAATATACGCGTCCGGGTCCTGAGGATTCGGCCCCACAGGAGGGCTGGTTCTGATCTTCTCCGCCACAGCTAATGCAGTCTGTTTCTCTCTGTTGCCGGCGTCGAGTGCAGCACCGGCCTTAACGAGCGCGCGGATCATCGAGATTTGCCCCGCTTGCACGGCCTGATGGAGCAGTGGTGTGCCCGCGACCTCCGTGTTCGCATCGGCCCCGGCGTCCAGCAGCAACTTCATTGCCTCGGACGGATCACGGCTGCCCGGCTCGCGGAATGGCGGCGGCCCTAAACGGCCGAATCCGGGACCGGCAGCGAAAGACGCGCCCTTGCCACCTTTCATGGCGACCGTCACCGCCGTCGCGGGAGGGGCACCCTTTCCCTTGGCCGCCGCTTTCCCTTTGCCTTGATCGTCCGCCGGGATATCATTCGGGGTCCAATCGATCTTGGCTCCGTGGGCCAGCATCAACTTGAGCACCTCCACGTCGGCTGCCGATGCCGCTCGGTAAAACGGTGAGCTTCTCACCGCCGAAGCGCAGCACAAGGTGGTGGAGTGCAGCGCGCCGACAAACGGCTTATTCACATTTGCACCCAGGTCCAGCAAAGACTTGACCAGCGTTAAAGCTGTCACGCTGTTTTCATGGTTCGGCTGCAGTCTGGAACCGTCATGCGCGCGCATATCGGTGGTGGCGTCGTGCATATCGACGGCGAAGAATAAGGCTCCGTCGTTGGGGTCGGCACCCAGGTCCAGCAGCTGTTTTGCCAGATCGAGGCGGTCATTCACAATGGCGATGATGGTCGCCGTGGCACCATCAGCATTGGTCAGTTTCGGATCCGCGCCGCCCGCGATCAACGCCTTCACCACATCGCTGTGACCGTTGCGAGTCGCAAACATCAGCGCCGTAAACCCTCCCGATGGGTGGTCGGCATTCTTGCGGTTCGTGATCTGTGTGACGTGAGCTTTAAGGTTAGGGTCTGCGCCCGCCTTCAGCAGCGCCTTCACTACATCCAGGTGCCCTTGCGCGGACGCCCACATTAGCGCAGTCTGTTCCTGAAATGGATCCACCGCATTGACGAACGCGCCACGGGAAAGGAGCAAAAGAACCGCCTCTGTATTTCCTGTGCGCGCCGCAGCCATCAGCGGCGTCTCGCCCTCAGGGTGCCAACGCGTCGGGTCGGCTCCCGCCGTGAGCAATGCCTGCATCACCGGAACGTCGCCGTTGCGGCTCGCCTGTAGCAGTGGGGTTACGCCGTATCGGTTCGCGACGTCCACGGCGGCCCGCGCGGCGAGAAGGTCCTGGGTCATCGCCACATTGGAGTGGTAAGTCGCCCACAAAAGCGCAGTGGAGCCGTCGCTCGCGGGCGCATTCGCATCCGCTTTCTCCTGAATCAGCTTGCGAACCGCGGACAGATCGTCGGCTTTGGCGGCGTCAACCAAAGGGCTTTGATTGGAAGCAGCACGGAGCGGATCAATGGGTTGCGTCGACACGAATCCCAGCGTGACAAATAGGCACCACACTACCCGTGTCATAGATAGGGAACTCGCTATTTTCGCCTTACGCATGGCTAACCCTCCGTTTCGGTCCACCACAAAAGATATACCCTAGAGACAACGAGCGCAAGGCACCATGCATGCCTGTATACTTCGCGGACGGAATCAGAATACCTGGACCGAACAATACACTCGGCAGCGAGCGCCAATTTCCGATGTGAGACGATGTTGGTTCGGAGGGTCCCGAAATTGCCGAGTCTCAGTCGCCTCAATCGTTCCGCTTACGTAGCCGCAAGTATCCTGGTCGCGTTCGCCGCGATGGCGCAATCCGTGCGCCGCGTCGATAGCAACCTGCTTCGCCGGCCTCCCGCCGAGGAATGGGTCACCAATGGGCGCGACTATGCGGAAACTCACTACAGCCCGCTCAAGCAGATCGACGCATCGAATGTAGGACGCCTGGGCTTGGCCTGGTCCTGGGACACCGACGCGGCATCGGGGCTGCTGGAGGGCACGCCTCTCATATTTAATGGCACGATGTACGGCTCGCTGACTTGGAGCGTCTTGTTCGCGGTGGACGCGCGAACCGGAAAATTCAAATGGCGATGGGACCCGGAGATTCCGCGCCAAAACATGGTGACGAACGACAAGGGTGTTCGCGTTCGCCAGGGTCCCAGCGTCTGCTGTGGACCGGTAAATCGCGGCGTCGCGATGTATCAAGGCAAGATCTACGCGGGCTTGCTGGACGGATCGTTGGCGGCGCTGGATTCGGAGACCGGGCGCTTGTTATGGCGGGTCCAGACAACAAACAAAGAAGACGACTACAGCCTCACCGGAGCCGTGCGTGTCGTAAAGGGCAAAGTGATTGTCGGCGCCAGCGGCGCGGAATTCGGCGTGCGCGGCTATGTCTCGGCTTATGACGCCGACACCGGCAAACTCGCGTGGCGCTTCTACACGGTACCCGGCGATCCCACGCTTCCTTTCGAGAGTAAGGCGATGGAAATGGCCGCCAAGACCTGGACGGGCGCTTGGTGGAAAAACGGTGGCGGTGGCACGGTCTGGGATGGCATGGCGTATGATCCCGAGGCCGACCTTCTCTATATCGGTACTGGCAACGGCTCCCCTTGGAATCGGGACCTGCGCAGCCCCGGTGGTGGCGACAATCTGTTTCTCTCCTCCATCGTCGCGGTCCGGCCGGATACCGGAGAATACGTCTGGCACTATCAGGTGACGCCGGGCGACAACTGGGACTACACGGCGACGCAACCGCTGATGCTCGCGACGCTGACGATCAACGGTCGGCAGCGCAAGGTGATTATGCAGGCTCCTAAGAATGGATTCTTCTACGTGATCGATCGCATCACCGGAGAGTTCATTTCCGCGAAGCCCTATGCGCAGGTGACCTGGGCGACGGGCATTGACGCGAAGGGTCGGCCGATTGAAACGCCGGAAGCCCGCTACGGAACCGACGGCACCTTTCTTCAGCCCGGTCCGGGCGGGGCACACAACTGGCAGGCGATGTCGTGGAATCCAGCTACCGGGTTGGTCTACATTCCCGGCCAGGAGACGCGTGGGTTCTATGCGCGCGAGGCCAAGTATGAGTATCAGCTGGGGCGCTTCAATACAGGCCGCCGTGGCACCCCCGACCCCGATGCTCCGCCACCGCCGCCTATTCCTACGGCGTCATCCACACAGCAAATCGGCGGCTTCCTGGTTGCGTGGGACCCTGTGGGGCAAGTCGAGCGATGGCGTGTGAAAACGAGCCAGGGTTTTACAGGCGGCACGATGTCCACGGCTGGCAATCTGGTATTCCACGGCAGTGCGGAAGGACACTTTATCGCTTACAGCGCGGATAAAGGCGAGAAGCTATGGGATGTGGAACTGGCCCCGAGCTTTGCAAATCCAGTGACCTACACGATTGACGGCACGCAGTATGTCTCCATCCTCGCGGGCCGTGGCGGGACCAGCCCGGGCAGGCTCTATGCGTTCATGCTGGACGGCAAAGCGGCCTTACCCGCAGCAGTTCCACAGAAATAGGAAAGGGCCGCCCGGACTGCGGCGGCCCTTCTCGTTCTCAACTCCGTTGCGAATTACTGCTTGTCATTCCCGTGCAGTGCTTCGGGCGGAGGAGGCGGTGGAGGTGCGGGCGCACCCTTGGGCGCTCCCTTGCCTTTTCCGAAAGCGGGCGCAGGGGGCGGGTCCGGCATCTTCGCCGTTCCGCCAACCTTCATTGCCAGGAATTGAGTGCCCGTGGCGAATCCGATGTACTGCGTGCCGTCGACCGTGTAGGTGATCGGCGGAGCGCCACCACCAAGATTGAAAGGCAGCGCCAACAACTCATCGCCGCTGTCCGCCTTGTAGGCATACAGCGTGTTCTGGTTGGCGACAACCTGGAAGACAAGATTGCTGGCCGTGGTCATTGTGCCACCGCCGGTCGCTCCGCCCCGTCCCGTTTTCACCCACTTGATGGTGTTGGTCTTGGGGTCGCGAGCCTGCAAACCGCCACGACCTACTTGTTCCTGCGTGGGTCCCCAAATCGGCATGGGCGTCATTTTGGCCTTGTTGCCAGCCTGACCCAAGCCATGCGCGCCGCCGCCAGCGTTCGGATTCGGTTCCGCGGCCGCGACGAAGTTGTAGGTGCCTGCGCTGTAGGGCAGGTAAACCAACCCGGCGTTCGGGTTGAAGGACATGGGTGCCCAGTTGTGTGCGCCACCACCACCCGGATAAATCACAACGACCTTGTTCTGATCGTAGAAGGCATCGGGGTTGA
Source organism: Bryobacteraceae bacterium (assembly GCA_039926185.1). GTDB lineage: Bacteria > Acidobacteriota > Terriglobia > Bryobacterales > Bryobacteraceae > Palsa-187. The sequence goes on from JBDSXJ010000034.1 coordinate 403,426, forward strand.
TGATCGGCTTGCCGTTGTTCTTCTTGTCGAAGCCGGTCGCCCAGTTGATCGGAACGAAAGGTTCGGCCGAGATGAACTGGCCATTCGTACGGTCCACGATGTAGAACACGCCGCTCTTGGGAGCCTGCATGACGACCTTACGGGTCTTGCCTTCGATCTGGACGTCGGCCATGATGAAGCCGCCGATCCCGTCCAGGTCCCAGCCATCGCTCGGCACCGTCTGATAGTGCCACTTGTACTTGCCTGTCTTGGCATCCACGGCCACGATCGAGTTCGTGTAAAGGTTCGGGTACTTCAACCAGTTTTCCTGGCTCAAACCGCGGAGTTCCACGGGCCACGGTTCCGGGTTGCCGGTGCCCGCGATGATCAGGTTCAGTTCGGGATCGTAGACCAGGCCATCCCACACAGAACCGCCGCCGCCGTATTTCGCCCAATCGCCGGTCCACGTCTTTGCGGCCTCTTCCTGGGCTTTGTCCTCAAAGGGCTTGCCAGGTGCGGGAGGAACGGTGTAGAACTTCCACGCCAGCTTGCCATCTTTCAGACTGTACGCTGCAAAGAAGCCACGAATGAAGTATTCGCCGCCCGCGATGCCAACAACAACGTTGTCGCCAGCGATGCGCGGCGCGATGGTCAGGGAGTAGTACTCGCTGATTTCGGCAATTTTGCTCTGCCACAATTCCTTGCCGGTGAGGGCGTCGAGCGCGATGAGCCGGGCATCGTTGGCCGCCAGGATCAGCTTGCCGTCGGAAATCGCCAGGCCGCGGTTATGGGTGCCGCAGCACATGTGTCGGGCGGTAATCGGGTCCGTCTTCGCGTCGTACATCCACTTCTGCGCACCCGTGCGCGCGTCGATCGCGTACACGATGCTGTTGTCCATGGACTGATAAATCGTGTTGTTCCACATCAGCGGAGTGCCTTCGGTGCCACCCCGGCCGCCGGGGGCGGTGAGCGGTGCAGACCAGGCCAAGCCCAGCTTGCCGACGTTCGTCGCATCGATCTGCTTCAACTGGCTATAACGCTGTTCGGTTTGCGTCAGCCCGTAGGTGAGCCAGGTTCCCGGCTCTGCGTCCTTGGCCGTGCCTGCGTTCTTGAGAATGTTCGCGTCCACCGCGCGCTGCTGCTGGGCGACGACTGTCGAAATGAGTGTAAGCGTGGCGAAAGCGCCAGCGGCCCACAAGGCTGTCTTCTTTATGTTGGTCACTATATCTTCCTAGATGCTGTATTGCCGATTCTGAGTTACGAACCTCGATCCGTATCGCACGGAGCTAGACCCATCCGTACTGAGTATTCCACAACCGAGGGGAGTTACTTCTGCGTCTTGTCGCCCACCGCTAACCCGCCCGTGAGTCCGTCCACTTGGTATCCGGTCTGGATGGTACGGATCTTCGCGATTTCCGCGGGCGTGGCTGTTTTGGGATCTACGTTCGCCAGCGAGCAGGTGAAGCCTCGAAGCGTGCATTCCGAGGTGATGTGCCGGATGCCGCGCTTCTTCATCTCTTCGCTCATCAACTGCATCACGTCCGCGTGCATGATGACCGCGTTATTCGGGACGAACGTGCCAACGCCGATGGCGTAGTCGATGGGCATAAGCGGCTCCACGCTGGAACCGAAGGCCCCGTCGTTTTTCTTGCCCAGATCGTGCGCGCCCAAGTCGGCGCCTTTGGAAAGCAGGTACTTCACGATCTCGATATCTCCCAGGTTGGCGGCCACCATCAGCGGGGTGATGCCGTAGTTGTCGGCGGCATTCACGTCTTCGCCCAGTTCCACCAGCAGTTTGACCAGTTCCAGCCGCTCAGCCGGGGTTCGCTGGCGATGATAGCCGTTGATGAAACCCGTGCCCGAAGCGGCCATCAGTGTGGTTTCCCGATCCTTCGACGGGATGCGCGGATCTGCACCGTGTGCCAGAAGCAATTTCGCGAGTTCCACGTCGCCAGCCAGCGCCGCACGCATCAGCGCGGTCGCATAGACCAGGCGCGGTGAGCCTTCGCGCATTCGTGCCCTGGGCGTGGAGTTGATCAGCGCGTTCGGATCGGCTCCCGCATCCAGTAGTTTCTTGATCAGGGGCAGGGGATCGCGCGTTTCCATCCACGGAAAATTCGGCGCCGTCTCCATATTGCGCCGATCCACGGCCCAGAATAGCGGTGTGAAACGTTGCGCGTCTGCCTGATTTACCTTGGCGTGGCTGTCAATCAGGAACTCTGCAACCGCGTAGCTGCCATCGAAGAAGGCGAGCGACAGGGCATCCTTTCCATCGCCGGACCGCGCGTTGATGTCTGCTCCCGCCTTCACCAGCAACTTCGCGGACGGCAGGTCGTCCTCTCTAGCCGCCATCATCAATGGAGTGAGCCAGCCGCTGGCGAATTCCTCAAACTCCTGATTCGGCTTGTTGGGAATCGGCGTGGTGCCTTCAAAGCCACGACCTGCGGCGGAGGGAACGTAATAGGATCGCGCGTTCACGTCGGCCCCGCGTTCAATCAGCAGGCTCGCGATATCGGGGTGCTTTTCGGAGACGGCCCACATCAGCGCGCTGGTTCCGCCCCAGGTTTCCTGCGCGTTGGCTTTCGCGCCGCGATCCAGCAGCACTCGGACGGCATCCAGCTTGCCCGTGCGGGAGGCCATCATCAGCGCGGTGTCGCCGGATCGGGTCAGGGGCGCGTTGGGATCGGCACCGGCGGTGATCAACCGCCCCAGCATCGCGGCTCGGCCATTCACAGCCGCCAGCTGTAGCGGCGTCGCTCCAGCAATGTTGGACGTGGATACTTTGGCCCCCGCCTTTATTAAGAGGTCGGCCAACTCCAGATCGTCGGACTGCACGGCCCAGTGAAGCGCGGTGGTGCCATCCACCTGAGGCGCGTTGACGTCGGCTTTCGCTAACACCAATTGGCGCACCGCGACCTTGTCCCCGCGCATGGCCGCATCGGCGACCATGTTTTTTACCGGCGCAGCTTGCGTGCATGCGGCCGCTAAGATCAATGTGAGATGAAGTGAGAATCGGCGTGTCATGGGTCCACGTCTCCTAAGGCTGCGTTGCGCGGCGTCGCGCTTTCTCAAAAATTGCGGGCAACGCCTGATAATTCTCCAGCGTAACCATCTTGATTGCCGGATCGGCGGCGATCTTTCCTACCAGCGAGACCTTGCCTTCGCCCTCGCCTTTGGCGTTGGTGCGCAGTTCAATCGCGGAAAATTCATAGGCATTCGGCGCGCCCTGGAAGGTCGGTTTCCACAACGGATTCAGGGAGCCAAGCCGCCGTTGGGTCAGGAGAACAATTCTCTGCGATCCGTCCGCGTTGGGAAACCGTCCGGCGTATCGCAGCGCATAGCCCGCGTTTTCAGAGGACCAAAGATAACCCACCGTCGGTGCCTCCTGCAACGCTTTGGCCAACGACTCTTCGGGGCTGGCCGCCACGGTGGGCGCAGCAGGACCTCTGCCTTTCGCTGCTGCCTTCGCTGCTCCCTTACCCGCCGCCGTAGGCGCAGGCTTTTGATTCCACGCGTCGAGCAAGCGCTGGCGTTCGTCGTCGGTAGACCATCTCAGGATCTCGAACCGCGCCGTATCGGGGGCGCCCGCTACGTTGGTGATGGATGCGGATAAGTCCAATCCAGCTGGGGCCTCGGCCCAGGGCCACGCGGTTGCGGCCAAAGCGGCCGCTAAGACGACGATGCGGGTGGCTCTCATTTGTCCTGATTGGTTCCCCATACTCGATCCAGCCACTCGACCAGCCTTTCTAATTCATCGTCAGCAAGTTGCGCACCGCGTTCGCGCATATCCACCAATGTGACTCGCCAACCCTCTGCCGCCTTTCGCGTGGATTGCACCTTGTCCAACGCATGGCATCGCGTGCAGGACCGGTTCATCAACCGAAACGCTTCCGGGTCAGAGAAGAACGTCGTGATCTCAGGCGGAATATAAGTGCGCGGAAACGGCTTGGTGTCCGGTCCGAATTTCGTCGCGAGCCAGCCCAGCAGAAGTTCCTGGTCGGATCCTTGAAGGTTGAAATCCGCACTCTTGTGCTTATCCGCAATCACCTTCTGCCATCCGCTCTTGTCGAGCGCGAAAAACGCGTAGTCATCGATTCCGTGACAGGTGGTGCAGTTCCTGCGGATGACTTCCCATACCGGACCCTCCGGCCTTTCGATCTTCGGGCGGGTCGCTCTATTCTGACCCAGCAGCGGGACGGTTAGTAGCGCTATAGCGAATGCGATCTTCATGTTTGATTACAGAATGGATGATTACAGTGACAACGGCCGTGTGCTCGACCCGAACGCCTTTTGCTTCCCGGTCTCTCGCCCACTGGCGTCGTACTTCGGCATGTCTTCAATGCCGTACTTGTGGAGCAGCGCCAAAAGCATATTCGAAGTCCGTTCCGTGTTGTCCGGGAACACGATGTGACGATTTCCTTGGAACGTTCCGTCCAGGCCACCCAGCAGAATTACGGGGACCTTGATGTGCGCGTGACGATGAGAGTTTCCCATGTTGCTGCCCTTGTAGATCAGCGTGTGATCCAGCAGCGAACCGTTGCCATCGGGAATCTTGCTCAGCTTCTCGGCAAAGTACGCCAGGTTCTGCACGTGATAGCGGTTCATCTTGGCGTAGTTGGCCACGTTATCCGGTTTGTCGCCGTGATGCGAGGAACCGTGCCACGCGCCGGTGAAGCCGGACTCGGGGAAGTTCGCTCCGGAGAGATCCTTACCCAACATATAGGTGGCAGAACGCGTCAGGTCGCCCTCGAAGGCCAGAGCCAGAAGATCGTACATCAGCCGGTAGTGAACGTGTTTGTTCTCCGGTAGCCCGAACGGGATTTCATCGTTCGGCTCCTGCACCGTCGATTCCATGGCGATGCGGATGCGGCGCTCGATTTCGCGGATGTTTTCAAGATACGTGTCCAGGCGGTGCTTATCGCCCTCGCCCAGGGGTCGTTTGAAAAAGGCGATCTCCTGGGCTACGGAGTCCAGGATGCTGGCGCTCTGTTTGCGGCCCAGGCGGCGCTCTTCGGGGCTGGTTCCATCGCCAAACAGACGCTCGAAGGCCACACGCGGATTCACTTCGGTGGGCAAGGGCTGGGTGGGGGAGGTCCACGAAACGCAATTCGTGTAAGCGCAACTATAGCCCCAGTTGCAGTTGCCGAAGTTGCCGTCCTCCTCCACGCCAAGCTGAAGCGAGGAAAGGATTGTACTCTCGCCATACTTCTTGGCGATCAACTGGTCCATCGTGACGCCAAGGTACGGGCTGACCGCGTTACGCCGCGGACGTGCCGCGGAGAGAAGCACCGCGCCACGCGCATGATCGCCGCCTGGTTCGTCCGTCGTCGCGATGGCTTCCGGCATGTCGAGGCCGCTGATCAAGGTCAGGCGATTGCGAAACGGCTCCAGCGGTTTGGTGATGAAGGAGAAGTCAAAGTTCTTGCCTTCCTGCAAGGGACTCCAGTAGCCCGGAGCCGCACCATGCGGATGCCAGATGCCCAGGAATCGCGGCACGGGAACCGCTGCCGTCTTGTTCAGCGCGGTTTGCGCGGGGATCATGCTGTCGAGCAGCGGCAGTCCGATGGCCACACCTGCTCCTCTGAGAAATGTTCGTCGCGGAATGAATTTCTTGGTAAGAAACATGATGCCCTCGCTACCTAATTATCGACCTGTTTGACACGCATCTGGAAGGGACCACTCTTGATGATGCCCATCAGCACCGCCATGAAACGGTCATTGTCTTTGTGCGCATCCTCCACGATGCTACGGATCACCGGCATATCTTCGTTTTCGACGCCACGCCCGAGGGCGAACGTCATCAGCTTCTCAGTCACTGTCCGCATGAACTGCGGCGAGTATTTGAGCAGCGCCTGCCGGAGTTCGGTGGGACCGTTGATCTTTGTCCCATCCCAAATTACGGAAGCCGCGTCGATCGGAACGCCGCCCTTGCCGCCCTGCATGGTGCGCCAGGAACCATCGGCGTCGAACGTCTCCAGCGCGAATCCGATGGGGTCCATCAGCTTGTGACAGCCTGCGCAGGGTTCGTTCTTACGATGCAGCGTCATCTGCTCACGCAAGGTCATGACCTTGTTGTCGCTATTGCTGTCTTCGAGCGGCGGCACGTTGGGGGGCGGTTCCGGCGGCGGAGTTCCCAGAATGTTCTCGAGCACCCATACGCCTCGCTTCACCGGCGAAGTGCGGAAATTCTGCTGCCACGTCAGGGCCAGAACGCTTCCTTGTCCCAGCAAGCCTCGGCGGTATGCCAGGTCAGGGCCAAGCGCGACGCGACGGAAGTGCGATCCGTAAATATTCGGTACCCCATAGTGCTTCGCGAGCCGCTCATTCAGGAACGTGTAGTCGGCGGTCAAGAGAGACACCACGCTGCGATTCTCTTTGATGACGCTCTGAAACAGAAGTTCCGTCTCGCGGCGGAAGCTCTTGCGCAGTTCGTCATCCCAATTCGGGTAAAACAAGCCGTCGGGAGAGGTTGTCGGCAGGTTTCGCAGATAGAGCAACTGGTCGCCGAAATTGCTCACCAGCGCATCCGCCTTCGGATCGGCAAGCATACGGCGAACTTCGCGTTCGAGAACCAGCGGGAGATGGAGCTGATCCTTGGTAGCAACCTCAATCAGTTTTTCGTCGGGGATGCTGCTCCAGAGAAGAAACGACAGGCGAGACGCGAGTTCCAAATCTGTGATCCGGTAGGACTGGCCCGTTTTGACGTTCTCCGGCTCGCGCTCCGTGCGGACCAGAAATTGCGGGCTGGTCAGAATGCGGCGCAACGCCAGCTCGATGCCATCCTGGAAGGTACCTTCGCGCCGGCCTTCCTGGTAGAAGCCCTGGACCCACTCCATGTCCTGCGCGTCCACCGGACGCCGATAGGCGCTGCGCATCAGCGTGGTCAGGATTTGCTTGGCACAGGGCGCTTCTTGTCCCGGAGTGGCGGGCTGACAGACGTAGACTTTGCGGATACTCTTCGAATCTTCCGCGCGCGTGGCGGTGAACGGTCCACGAATGCGCAGCGATCCCACCGCCGGATGGTATTGCAGTTGGGGAATCGGATTGTCTTCCAGCGACTTGCGGTCATACTGGCGGATCAGGTCGAGGCTCGGACGATAGTTCTCCGCCAGGAAGGTGACCCCCACCAGATGCGAGCCAGCTTTGACCGGCACGATCACTTCGATGGTTCCGTCGTTGTCCGAGGAATTGGCAGCGGCCAGCCCGACGCCCTTGTATTCGCGCGCCTCCACCAGTTCGTTGTCGATGAAGAATTGCAGCTTCTCGCCGGGGATGAACTTTCCCAGTCCGAAGTTCTGCACCGTGAACTTGTACTCGCCATTGGACGGGAAGAGATGCCGCACCGCCATTCCGCCGCGTGTCCCAAGCGGGAGTCCGTCAATGTGCTCCGTCTGCGAGGTGTCGCCAGGAGAGATGTAGGCGGCCTCTGTGGGAGATTTCCAGAAGCCCACGGCCATGCGTGCGATGCGCGCCGCAGCGGACGTGTAAGCCTCCAATAGTGTCGGGGAAATGGTCAACGACCCAGCGATGTTGTCGAAGCCTCGCGCCGAATCGTCCGGAGGCAGCAGCGTGGAAACGTCGGTTTGCAGGTCGAGCAGGTCGCGAATGGCGTTGGCGTACTCTGTGCGATTCAATCGGTGCAGGACCACGGATCCTGGGTTGGGATGCGCGGCGGCTTTTCGGTCCACCTCGGATTCCAGCCAATCACGCAGTCCTTCATAGGTGGCCAGCGCCGGGCGCGGCATGCCCGGAGGCGGCATCATTCCCGCGCGCATCTTGCGAATCACGCGTTCCCAGACCTCGGGGTGATCTCCTACCGACGAAAGGTCCGCTTTCTCTAGCGTGAAATTCGAGGCCTTGATCTTATCGTTATGGCAGCCTACGCAGTACTGGTTCAGCAGCCCTTGGGCGGTTTGGGGCGTTGGCCGGAAGGCGGCCTTCGCGGTGGCCTTCTTGGCCGCAGGCGTCGACTGCTGGCTCGGTGCCACTTGCTGAAATGCCAGAACTCCGGCAATGACCGTCAAACTCCCAACCATGTATCGGTTTTGCCACCGCGAGATCATTATTAGTCCGTCCCTTGGGTTGAATCGCCGAAATGTTCGTGATGCTGCGCGTGTTCGCTGTGCTGCTTTTCATGCCGCCGACCCGCGGCCCGCTGGTGCGCCGCGCTCAAATTGGCCGCCCGGCTGGAATCCGAACTGACTGCACACAGGGAAACCAAGCGTCGCACCTCTTGCCCGCCACACGCCGGGCATTCTGCATGGGACTGCGAGTTCCTCAGCAGATATTCAAACTGCTGCTCGCACTCGCAACACGCGTACTCAAAAAGCGGCATCGATCTTCGCGATTGATTCCAATCGCATTTCCCCCGGTCCACGTTATCCCAAACGGCCGACGGATGCAATCGGTCGTTATGGTGTGTTCGCCGGATTCTAAGCGACCAGAGCGCCCGACTGCGGGGCCACTTGGTGCATTTGCACAGGGTTACCTACAATGGCTCTGTGATTCGAATTCAAATCGAGCCGGCCTGGCGGTTCACCCGCGACGAAGAGCCGCACTCCATCGTGGTCATGCTCGACCTGCTGAATGAGATTCGCTTGAGCGGGAAAATCAGCCGGGCGGCGACACAATCTGGTCTGTCCTACCGGCATGCCTGGAACCTGATTGAAAAGTGGTCCGACTTTTTCAATATTCCCCTGGTCGAACGGAAACGCGGCAGAGGTACAACGCTGACCCCGTTTGGAGGGAAGCTGGTGTGGGCGGGCCAACGGCTTGAGGCGCGCCTGGGACCGCAACTGCAAAACTTGGCGCAGGAACTCGAAACTGAGATTCATCAATTTCTGCCCAACGATCCATCCATCATTCGCGTCCACGCGAGCCACGGGTTTGCTGTCTCAAAGCTGCGGGAACTGCTCAGCCGCGAAGTGGATCTCAGGATTGACCTGCGTTACGTGAACAATCAGAATTCGTTGATGTCCTTGGCGAACGATGAATGTGAACTCGCGGGGATGCATCTTCCACAAGGGAGTCTGCGCAGGAGCAGTATCGCGGGGTATAAGGTTTGGTTGAAGCCGTCCACGCATCGCGTCATCGGCTTAGCCACCCGCGAGATGGGCTTGATGGTGAAGCGCGGAAATCCGCTGGGGGTTACTTCCGTGCAGTCCCTTTCCAGGTCCTCGGTGCGATTCATCAATCGCGATCCGGATTCCGGGACTCGACAACTGTTCGACCAGCTGCTGTTGCAGGAACGCGTCGACCGCACGATGATCAACGGCTACGACCAAGTGGAGTTCACGCACGCCGCGGTTGCCGCATTCGTGGCCAGCGACATGGCCGATGTCGGCTTCGGCGTGGAGGCGGCAGCACGACAGTTCGACCTGGATTTCGTTCGGCTGGTCACCGAAGATTATTTTTTTGTCTGTCAGAAACAGCTCCTGGAACTCAAGCCAGTTAAGCGGGTTTTGGAGATCATGAGGAGTGAAGAGTTCACCAGCGCTATAGCTCGATTGCCGGGATACCGACCCAACCAATCGGGTTTGGTCAAGACAGTGAAAGAAGTTTTCCAGGCGAATCCGTGACCACAGGCGGCATCATTTTGTGCGGCGGCCGTTCAATACGAATGGGTGCGCCGAAAGCCACTTTGCCCTTCGGACCCGAGACGATGTTGCAACGCGTCGCGCGCCTGCTCGGAACCGTGGTTGCGCCTATAGTGGTCGTCGCCTCGCGGGACCAGCCATTGCCGGACCTGCCTGAGGGTGTGCAGATCACGCATGACCAGCGCGAGCAGACAGGTCCCCTGGAAGGCCTGCGAGCCGGTTTGTCCGCGCTGCCGGAATCGGTTGATGCGGCGTACATAACCAGTTGCGACGTGCCGCTCCTGGTGCCCGGTTTTGCACGGCGCATGATCGAACTTTTGGGCGATGACGACATCGCGGTCATGGAGGTCGACGGTTTCCTTCAGCCGCTTTCCGCGGTCTATCGTCGCGAAATGCTACCGCGTATCGAAGAACTGCTGCAAGCGGATCAGCGAAGTCCGACTTTTTTGTGCGAAAACGCCCGCACGCGACGAGTGCGTCCCGAAGAAATGATCGACATCGATCCTGAATTGCGAACTCTCCGTAATTTGAATACTCCAGCCGACTACCAGCAGGCGCTCAGCGATGCTGGGCTTTTGTGAACACTAACCCAGTAGTTCGAGTACGGTTTCGGCAGGCCTGCACGGGCGAACGCCCTTGGGTGTCGAAACCACCGGTCGATTGAGCAGCGCTGGATTCTGTGCAAGAAAGTCGAGCAGCTCGTCATCCGTCCACTTTGGATCGGCAAGGCCCAGCTCGACGAACAATTTCTCGCGTGTCCGCAAAAAATCGCGCACGCCCAAGCCTGACCGTCGAACCAGTTCCTGCAATTGTTTTCGGTCCAGCGGCTGCTTCAGGTACTCCACGATTTCCGGCTCGACGCCGTTCTCTCGCAGGAGTGCCAGCACGTTGCGCGAGGTTCCGCAGCCTGGATTGTGATAAATCGTCACCCTCTTCGTCATACAGCCACTTTACACATGTTGATCGATCGGCAATTTCTGTACACTGATTCCAAGGGAGCATCCGATGTGGCAGTGTTCGCAGCATCACGAAAATCGTGAAGGGACTAAGTTCTGCGCCAAATGTGGAGAACGGCGTATCGAAAAAGTTGTCTGTTCCGCGTGCGGAACAACACTGGAACCAGAGGATGCGTTTTGCACATCCTGCGGCCTGAAGCGCGGTGGCCAGCCTGTTGAGACGACCAGCGCACCACCAGTAGTTGTTGAGGTTGCGCCACCGACGCCAGAACCTGTCGCCGCTGCACCTGCGCCCCCGCCGCCCGCTCCAGCCGTATCCGCGACTCCACCTGCCGAACCCTTCCGATTTAATTTCGGTGGTGCGGTGATTGAAGCCTCGGACGAGCCGAAGAAGCTGAAGAAATCCGGCAAGGGTCCCATGACCACCGCGATGCTCAGCTTCGTGCTCTTTGCCGTCCTATTGGTAATCGCGCTCTATTTGGCGTCCCGCTAGTGTAGTGCGTCCGAAATAGTAGCCGAGCGGGCAACGTGGCGCACGTACTCGTACGTGCCGCGTCGAGACAAACGCCAGTCGTCGGCATGAGTGCCGATGCAGCACGATCTCAGAGGTTGCGGAGGGGCCCTGGTGCGCTCACAGCCGACAGGCAGGAAGCCTGTCCCACCTGTTCTCAACAACCTGTGGCTGCTTGGTGGGACAGGCTTCAGCCTGTCGGCCTTTTGCCGCAACCTCTAAGAGCGCGCGCCACCCTATTACAGTTCGATGCGAGTTCCCAGCACCTTGAGGAACTGCGCAATCCAGGCTGGATGTGCCGGCCACGCTGGTGCCGTCACCAGCGTGCCATCCGTATACGCCGCATCAATTGCGATGTCCGGGTAAGTGCCACCCGCGGCCGTCACCTCGGGACTCACCGCCGGGTAGCACGAACAGGTTTTCCCCTTCAGCACGCCCGCCGCGGCCAGGATCTGCGCCCCATGGCAAATCGCCGCGATCGGTTTGTTCGCATTCGCAAAATGCTGCACGATTTCCAAAACCCGCGCATCCAACCGTAAATACTCCGGCGCGCGTCCGCCCGGGATCACCAGTGCGTCATAGGCTTCGGGTTGAACCTCGTCAAACGTAGCGTTCAAGGCGAAGTTGTGACCACGCTTCTCGCTATAGGTCTGGTCACCCTCAAAATCATGAATCGCCGTCCGCACCACGTCGCCCGCCCGCTTCTTTGGGCAGACCGCGTGGACCGTGTGTCCCACCATCAGCAATGCCTGGAAAGGCACCATCACTTCGTAATCTTCAACGTAGTCCCCGACCAGCATGAGGAGTTTCTTGGCTGCCACGATAATTTCTCCTGATGCCATCCTCGCATGCTTCTGTTCGGTTTTCGCCAGCGTCGGGCCTGCGCTAAGCGTTATCTTTGGATGGACAGGAGCAGACAGCACATGAAGATCGGTATCACGGGCGCCAGCGGACAACTGGGCACCGCGCTCGTAAAGCACGCTTTGGCACGAACCTCGGCGTCCAACATCGTCGCCATCACACGCAGTCCCGCCAAGATCCAGGGCGTGGAAGCCCGCGCCGGAGACTTCAGCGATCCCGCAGGCCTAGTCGCCGCGTTTACCGGTATTGAACGGTTGGTCATTATTCCGACCGGGGACCTCCAACCCGGCGTTCGCATCCGCCAGCACTCCGACGCCATCGACGCGGCAGTGAAAGCCGGCGTTCCGCACGTCACCTATATTTCTTCGGTGAGCCCTCGCCCCGACCCAACAAACGTCCTTCTCGATTCCCACTTCGCTACCGAACAGAAGCTCATCGCCAGCGGATTGAAGTGGACCATGTTACGAATGAATGTGTACGCGGATTCCCTTGTGGATGCTGCCAAGCGTGCGATCGCCTCGGGCACCTATTCGGCTGTTCCCGGCGCACCTGCGGCCTACGTCACACGCGACGACATCGCCGCCACGGCAGCGGGCATCGCCACCTCGATCGGTCATTCCGGGGTTACCTACCACGCCACCGGCTTGCATTCGGTCTCGCAAAAAGAGCTGGCCGAAATGATCGCCAAAGCTTCCGGCAAGTCCATCGCATTCGCAGAGATGACCGCGGAACAACAGCATCAAGGCCTGACCGCCGCTGGCCTGCCGCCATTCCTGGTGGACGGCATCGCCGGTTTCCACTCCGCTCTTCGCGCAGGTGCCTTCGACATGGTGACTCATGATGTCGGTCGCCTCTCCGGTAAACCGGCGGAGTCGGTCCCGGACTTCCTGGGTCGCACCATTCGTTAATCGCCTTAGGCTACGCTGGAGTGTAACTCTCACTACCCAATCATGCCGACAAGTTTGGTGGAGTTTATTGGTCTCGGAGCGCGACTCGTCGAGGACGTACGCTCCGACGCGCCGCGGACCGCGCGCCGCGCGATTTCGCTTTGCCACAGCCTGTTGACGGAGCGCGGAGAAGTTTCCGGGGCCCGCATCGCCGGCCAGATATTTGAGTTGTACAGTGCGATGACTCCCGCATCGCGACTGGGATTTTTCGATACTCTGGCCCAGGAGTTTTCCCCCGATCCCGAATCGGTCTCCGCCGCAAGCGAGGCCTACCGTAAGACCCCGTCTCCGAAAACGCTAGCCCACTTGCAGCATGTGGTGGAGCCCCCACGCCAGGAATTGTTCCGCCGCCTCAATAGGGTGCCGGACGCGACTTCGATGCTGGTCAGCCTGCGGCACGAAGTGTTGCTGGAACTCCCCAGCCACCCCGAGTTGCAGCCGATCGTGGATGACCTGGGCCACCTGTTCGCTTCCTGGTTCAATCGCGGCTTTCTCACGCTGCAGCGAATCGACTGGAAATCTCCCGCTGACGTGCTGGAGAAACTGATCCGTTATGAAGCCGTCCATGAGATCCAGGGCTTCCCGGATTTGAGGCGACGGCTCGCGGCCGATCGCCGCTGCTACGCCTTCTTCCACCCGGCCATTCCCGACGAGCCGATCATTTTCGTGGAGATCGCCCTCACGCGCGGGGTAAGTTCGAAGGTCCAACCTCTGCTTGATCCAGATGCCCCGGTGCTCGACCTCACCAAAGCGAACTCCGCTATCTTTTATTCCATCACCAACTGCCACGACGGCCTGCGCGGCGTTCCGTTCGGTAGCTTCCTCATCAAGCAGGTCGCCGAAGACCTGGGCCTGAAACTACCCCGGCTCTATCGCTTCGCAACTTTGTCGCCGGTTCCAGGTTTCGCCGCATGGCTCAAGACGCAGCCCTGTTACAAGGGGTTGGCCCCGTTGCTCGCAAACAACGATTGGGTGACGGACAAGCAAGCGAGCCGGGAACTGGAGGCCGCGCTCGTCCCGCTGTGCGCCCACTACCTGCTGCAAGCCAAGAAGGGTAGTGAGCCACACGATCCCGTCGCTCGCTTCCACCTGCGGAACGGAGCCAAACTAGACCGGATTAACTGGCTCGGAGACGTCTCGCCATCGGGGCTGAAGAATTCGTTCGGACTGATGGTGAATTATGTCTATCGCCTGAACCGCATTGAGTTCAACCACGAGCGCTATACGCAAACCTACAAAATTGCCGCCGAGTCCGACATCGAAACGCTCGCCCGCAGTGTTGATCCGGCTCGCGTGAACGTTTAAGCGCCGAGTGTAGTTCGGGCCGACAGGCTGAAGCCTGTCCCACCAAGCAGCCACAGGTTGTTGAGAACAGGTG
>JBDSXJ010000035.1:0-211004 GCA_039926185.1 Bryobacteraceae bacterium
AATGAAGTTGCAGATGAAACGGGAGGCTCTGCAGAAGTTGAACCGGAAGGCCAATGAGGACGGTCCGGGTTTTGACACGGTGAGGCCCAACTGATGGGGTTTTGTCACGGTTTTGCCACGGTCGAGGTTGTTTTGGCTCGATTTGGGCAGGCGGGACAGTATCGGAAACTTCGAAAGTGGTTTAGAATCAAAGAAGCACAAAATGTCGGGGCGTAGCGCAGCCTGGTAGCGCACCTGCCTTGGGCGCAGGGGGTCGCGAGTTCGAATCCCGCCGCCCCGACCAATCTAAACAAGCCGATGTGGCCTCTGGCCGAAGGCTGCGAAATCAATCCTGCAGGGCTCCGAGCGCCTTAGGCGCGGTTGTATTCCAGCAGCAGTTGACCGGTGCTGTCGCCCAGCTTGGCGATCGGCACGCCGACCCCATTCAGCAGGGTGACCAGCAGGTTCGCCATGGGCGTGTCGGGCTTATGGTCAAAGTGATATCCGGTTTGGAATTTCCCGCCCAGGTTGCCTGCGACCAGGCATGGAAGGTCCGAGTGGCGATGTAGGTTGCCGTCGCCCAAGCCGCTGCCGTACATAATGGCGCTGTGATCCAGCAGCGAGCCATCACCGTCCGGCGTATTGCGCAGCCGTTCCAGGAAGTAACCCAATAACTGCATGTGGTACGTGTCGATTTTAGACTTCTGGGCTTTCAGTTGCGTATCGTCGCGATGGTGCGAAATGCCGTGGTGGCTGCCGGGGACGCCAATGTTGGCATAGGAGCGACTGCTCAACTCACGGGCAATGATGATGGAAGAAACGCGCGTAATGTCGGAGCGGAAGGCCATGATCTGAAGATCGAACATCAGCTTGGCGTGTTCTTCAAAGGTTCCTGGGATACCGATAGGGCGGTCGGGGAGTTCCAGCGACTCCTGCACGTTGGCTTCGGCGCGCTGGATGCGTTGCTCGACTTCGCGGAGCGAATCCAGATACTCATCCAGCTTCGCCGTATCGGAGTGGCTTAGCTTGGCGGCGAGTTGTCCCGTTTCTTCGAGCACGGAATCCAGTAGGCTGCCTTCCGTACGCATACGAGCTCGGCGCTGAGCAGCGTTGCCCCCTTCCCCGAACATTCTTTCAAACACCACGCGCGGTTGAATCTCGGGAGTATTCGGCGAAGTCTCGCTGCGCCAGGAAACAGTGTTGACGTAGAAACAGTCGCCGGAATCGCAGGCGCCCTGCGAGGCGGCATCGAGCGTCATCTCGATGGAGGGGAGCGGCGTCTCTTTACCCAGATGCCGGGCGGCGATCTGATCCGCAGAAGCGGCTAGGCGAATCTCAGCCCCAGGGCGCGTACGGTCATAGGCGTGGACACCGGTGAGCCAGGCGGCCGCGCCGCGGTTGTGGTCGCCGCTGCCATCGCCTTTCGTATCGGCTTCGAGGTGGGAGAGATTGGAGAAAACGTTGAAGTGGTCGCGCAGGCCTTCCAGCGGCTTGAGGTTGGGTGAGATCTCGAACTTGCGTCCGGTGGTCTTGGGTTTCCAGTCCGCGTGGATGATGCCGTGGGCACCGTAAACAAAGCCCAAGCGTTGGGGAGCTGCCTTCGTTTGCGCGGAAAGCGCCGGGACCATAGCATCGAGCAGCGGCAGGCCGATGGTGGCACCCAGCGCTTTCAGGGCGGTCCGTCGGTCGATCGATTTCTTGGTAATGAAGTTCATCATCGGCTCCTTACTACTATTCTCGCTTCTGTTGAGGGCGCGCGGGGACCATACGGTTCTGGAAGGGCAGACTGGAGGCGACCCCCAGCACTTGCGCCGCGAAAGTGTTGTTAGCGCGGGCGGCATCGCGGCCGATCGCACGGATGGCGGGCTCGTCGTAATACTGCACGTTGCGACCGAGGGCATACATGAGCAACTTGCCGCTCATGGCTTCGACGAAGAGATCGGGATTCTTCAAAACCAGCTGGCGAACGCCATCGATCCCCTTGACGGGTGTGCCGTCGGGAAGATTGCTGGCGTTGTCGATGGGGCGGCCGTTCTCCTCCGTGCGGTAGCGGCCGGTGGCATCGAAAGTTTCCATGGCGAAGCCGATGGGGTCCATCTTGGCGTGGCAGGAGGCGCACGCAGGATTGGCTCGGTGCAGCTGCATGGCTTCTTTAATAGAGAGGGCCTGACCAGAGCGTTCGGTATTCAGCGAGGGAACGTTCGGAGGAGGCGGCGGGGGCGGCGACGCGAGCAGATTTTCCAGAACGTACTTGCCGCGAAGCACAGCCGAGGTGCGCGTGGGATACGAGGTGATCAATTGGATGCTGCCATGCCCCAGCAAACCGGCCCGAGGGCTGTTGGCGGGCAGGTCCACGCGGCGGAAGTGGCTGCCGGTGACGTTAGGGATCCCGTAGTGTTTCGCCAGACGTTCGTTGAGAAAGGTGTAATTCGCCGTCACGAGTTCGAGCACGCTGCGATTCTGGCGCAGGATGCTGTCGAGGAATAACTCCGTCTCGCGAACGAAGCTGGCGCGAAGGCCTTCATCGAACTCGCGAAAAAGATAGAGGTCCGGCTCCTTGGTCTCCACGTCGCGGAGGTAGAGCCATTGCGCGGCGAAGTTATTGATGAGCGATTCCGAGCGCGGGTCGGCGAGCATGCGATTGACCTGCTGCGCGAGCACCTCGGGGCGTCGGAGGGAGCCGTTGGCCGCTGCATCGAGCAGCGCGTCGTCCGGAATGCTGGACCACAGGAAGAAGGAGAGCCGCGAGGCAAATTCAAAATCGCCGATGTGATAGACGGTTCCCGCTGTCGCGTTGGCCGGCTGCTCTTCGATCCGGAAAAGAAACTGCGGACTGACCAGGATGCGTTCCAGCGCGCGCTGGATCCCGAGTTCGAAGTTGCGTTCGGTGCGGCCTACTTCATAAAAGCGACGCACGGGGGCGAGATCAGCGGCGGTGATATTTCGACGGTAGGCTCGGCGGACCAGCGTGGAGAGGATGCGATCCGCGCAGGCCGACTCCTCGGTTGCCGAGGTCGGGCTGCAAACAAAAATACGGCGGCGGGTGGGTGTATCGCCGGATCCGGTCGGATTGAAAGCTCCGGTGATCGTTACGCTGACAACGCTCGGCAAGAGGCCTCGGCTGCGGGCGGGAGGCCGGAGTGGACCTTCAGGGAGGGCTTCGCTCCGTTCCAGAAATGCGGCCCCGATGTTATGCGGTCCGGCTGCGACCGGGAAGCGGAATCTCCAGACGTCACCGACTTCGGACTCAAACTCTTCGGAGCGCGCATTCGAAGCGATGCGTTGGGTTTGTTTGGACGCGCCGTCGATGGAAAGTTCGAGGACATGCTCGTCCCGGGTGGACCCTGTGGTCTGCACCCGAAATTCGTATTCGCCGCTCAGCGGGAAATAGCTTTGGATCGAGGTGCCCCCGCGCGTCCCGAAGGGGAGGTTTTCATTGCGGTTGTCCTGGGGTTGGCGGAGCGGCGTGAGGTGGGTGTTGACCAGCGCACCCATGGAAGGATCGCCGACGGCCACACTGGCAATCTTACGAGCGGCCGCAACATAACGTTCCGTGGTGCCAGGGGACATGAAGAGCGTATCCGCGAGATTGTCAAAGCCACTGCTGACGTTGTCGATGGGCAGGAGCGTGGAGTAATCGAGTTCTTTGGGGAGAGCCGTCAGATCGAGCAGGTCGCGGATGGCGTTCTGGTATTCCGTGCGGCTCAGGCGATGCACGATGGGGAGCGTTCCGGGATTCGGACGGGCACCAGCGGACGTTTCGAGCTCGCGAGCGAGAAAGGCGGAGGCTCGTGCGTAGACGGCATTCTCGGGACGCGGGGAAGCGGGAGGCGGCATCGTGCCCGCGCGTAGCCGACGAAGAACCTTCTCCCACGTCTCAGCATCCGTGCCAGGATGGGTCGCGGCAGCGGGGTCGAGCACAAGATCGGCCGTCTTCAGGCGTGCGTTATGACACCCGGTGCAGTACTTGTTGATGGTTGCCTGTACCTCGGCCCCATCGGCGGGTGTTTGCGACGGCGCGCGCGTACCGATCAAGCAAAGCGCGAGCAGGGAGGCCGTGCCCCAAATCTTCTGTGGTGTTATGCTCGACATGGCAGCGAAGTATACATCTTGACGAACAAGAGTATACCGGGAAACCACTGCTAAGTGAAGGGAGGGGGGAATTATGCGGATACTCCTAAATCTCAGTTCGACGGTGATGATGGCGACGGCGGTGTGGGCCGCCAGTGATGCTCGCGTGGTGGACGCCGCGAAAACAGGTGATGCGGGCGCGGTGCGAGCCCTGCTCGCCAGCGGTGCGGACGCGAACTCGATCGCCGTGGATGGATCGACGGCGCTGCTTTGGGCGGTGCATCGGAACGATACGGCCCTGGTAGACGCGCTGTTGAGCGCGGGAGCGAAAGCGGATACCGCGTCGCGATACAAGGTGGTGCCGTTGACGCTGGCAGCGCAGAACGGCAACGCAGCTCTGGTGGAGCGTTTGCTGAAAGCCGGCGCGAGCCCGGAATCTGTTTCCGAAGAAGGGCAAACAGTCCTGATGACCGCGGCGCGCAATGGGCGTACGGACGTGGTTCGCCTGCTGCTGGCGGCCGGTGCGAAGGTGAACGCCGCGGAAGAATTTAAAGGTCAGACCGCTCTGATGTTCGCAGCGGGTGAGGGCAACACTGGCGGGACAGAGATGCTGCTGGAGTTTGGCGCCGATCTGAAAGCGAAGTCGAAGGCGGGGCTGACTCCGTTGCTTTTCGCGGTGCGCAACAACCGTTACGAAACAGCAAAGTACCTGCTGGAGCACGGCGCCAATTCGAACGATGCTCTTCCGGATGGCACGGCGGCCCTGAATATGGCGGTGTTGAACGCGGACTTCGATCTCGCGTCGCTGCTGCTGGACAAGGGTGCCGATCCGAACCATTTCGATCCGCGAGGAGCTCCGCTGCACGTGGTTATCTGGCTGCACAAGCCGGGAGCGCCTCCGGACTTCGCGATGAACGGATTGGATCCGCAGCCCGTGGCGACGCCGAGCGGCAGCATGAATCACCTTGCCATTGCGAAGAAGCTACTGGAAAAGGGCGCGAATCCGAACGCGGAGGTCACGATCAAAGAAGGGCGCTTTGCTCCGGGCGGGGGCTTGTCGCGGAATCCGCAGCTCTTGCAGATCGGTCGCCACTATCTCTCCTATGAGGGCGCGTCGCCGTTTTATCTGGCCGCGAGGAACGGGGATATCGCGATGATGCGGTTATTGGCAGCTTCAGGGGCAGATCCGAAAAAACCAACCAAGCACGGCATCACTCCGCTGATGGCCGCCGCGTGCCTGGACTACTACGAAGGCGAAACGGCGGGTCCATACTCAGGCGTTCCGGAGGCGGAACGGTTGGAGGCGGTGAAGTTTACGGTTGAATTGGGAAACGATGTCAATGGACGGACCACCTTCGGAGAGTACCCGATGACGGGAACTCCGCAGGCCACGCTGCTGCGGTATCCGGACAATATCCAGGAGATCCTCAACCTCCAGGTCGGAGACATGAGGTTCAACGGAATGACGCCGCTACACGGGGCGGTGATCGGCAATCAGACTTCGATCGTGGAATACCTGATCTCGCAGGGAGCCGTCTTGAATGCCAAGAACCAGCTGGGCTGGACTCCGCTGATGGTAGCGGGCGGGCTGTATATCGCGAACGGCAAGAAGGAGTCCCCGGCGGTGGCGGAGATTCTGCGGAAAACGATGACCGCTCGCGGGATTCCGGTCGAGTAACCGGCACCGATCTCTAGCGCGCCTTTGCACGGCAGGGGAAGGCCCCCTGTATTCGTATCGTATCCAGGGGAAAACCCCTCCGTATCTTCACGGTATACCGTCCCGCTTGACACCCACTGTTAGACAGTCGTAGAGTCTAACAAGCTTTCGGTGGAAAAAGAGCTTGAGGAGGGTATTGATGAGGGTGTTTCTGGCATTTGTGTGCGCGGTTTTCACCGCAGTACTGGCTTACGGTCAAGGAGCCAACGGGACGATCACAGGTACGGTCTTGGATCCGAGCGGCGCCATTGTCGCCGGTGCCGAGATTCGAGTTACGAACACGGCCACGGGACTTATATTCAATTCCGTGAGTACGGCGACCGGAAACTACGTCGCTCCCCAGTTGCCCGTTGGCACGTATGATCTCAACGTGACCCTTTCCGGGTTCAAGGCGTACAATCGCGTGAACCTTGGGCTCGCTGCGACACAGACGCTACGAATTGACGTATCGCTGGAAGTCGGTTCGGCTGCTGAAAGTGTGACGGTCACGGCCGAAGCCACGTTGCTCAAGACGGAAACGGGCGGCTTGACGCATAACGTCACTGTGTCGCAGATGAAGAACCTACCCATCCTCGTGCTGGGCGGCACGGGATCCACGAACACCGTTGGATTCCGCGATCCTTACTCGCTGGCGCAGATGATTCCGGGCGTCAGCTACACCAACAACTCCGTGATGATCGTAAACGGCAACCCCGACGACACGGTACAGTTCCGCGTCGAAGGGCAGACAGCTGGCAATACAGGCGCTTTCCGCGGGTTCACGGCCCAGTCGCAGCCTTCGGTGGATGCGGTCGAGGAAGTCGCGGTGCAAACCTCAAACTACGCAGCCGAGTTTGGAACGGCGGGCGGCGGAATTTTTAACGTGACCATGAAGTCCGGCACGAATCAGTATCATGGCAGCTTCTACGACTACGCCGGAAATGAAGCGCTGAACGCGTACCAGCCTTATACCGGCCTGCGAAACGTAGCCAAGCGACATGACTACGGAGCGACCTTTGGTGGTCCTGTAAGCATTCCCAAGCTCTACAGCGGCAAGAACCGGACGTTCTTCTTCTTTAGTTTTGAGCAGTTTCGCGAGAAGTTAAACATCAACTCCACGGTCGCCACCGTGCCGACCGCAGCGTACCGCGCCGGCGACTTCAGCGGCTTGTGGACCGCGAACGCCAACCGCCTCTTGCGGGAGGGAACTGCCAATTACGTCGATCCCCTGGGCGCCACGGTGCTGGATCGCACACTCTTCGATCCGCTTACGGAGCGTACCGTAACTTGTCCCGCGACCGGTGCCAACTGCACTGCCAACCAATCGGTCCAGGTTCGTTCCGCTTTCGCGGGAAACCTTATTCCGGTCACTCGCTTTGACCCTGTGGCCGTGAACGTCTTGAAACTTGTTCCCTTACCGGAGGGGCCGAACGCAGCCAAGGGCCAGATCGGTGAAAACTTCCAGCGTGCGTGGCGAGCCTCGCGAAGATCAGACCTCCCCTCGTTCAAGATCGATCAGACGATTGGGTCGAAAGGGCGTCTTTCGGGCTACTACCAGTTCAACAAGCTGAGAGCTCCCTACAGCTTTCCGAACGGAGGCATGGAGGGCCTGCCTGAGCCCATCACGGCAGCGCGGGGTTCATTCATTGTTTCCCACAGTACTCGGGTAAACTACGACCACACGATTACGCCAACCGTGCTTCTGCACGTAGGCGCTGGCATGTTCACCTGGAACTTTGACGACCATGCGCCGTTTTTGGATACTACCGGTCCGCTCAACCAGCAGACGCTGCTGGGCTTGCAGAATCGCGGGATCAACCGGCAATTCCCCGTGCTCACGACGGCAACCTCCGTGGCGCTCGGCGGCTTGAACGTTCTGGGCCAAGGCGCGCAGGCGAATCAGTTCGAACGGCGACCCTCCGGCGTCGTCAATCTTTCCTGGGTCAGGAACAACCACAGTTACAAGTTCGGGGCCGAATATCGCCTGGAGAAGTATCCGCAGCGCGGCTTTACCAACGCAGCGGGCAACTACACCTTCAACACAAACTACACCACCCAAAGCGCGCTGCAAGGCCGTGTCCTTTCGCAGGGTGCGACGGGTTTTGAACTGGCCAGCTTCCTGCTGGGCGGAACCTCCGGAGCTACGCTAGCGGTTCCGCTGGTGGCCGGCATCTCCAAGAGCCAGTCGGCGTTGTTCGCCCAGGATACCTGGAAGGTAACGCGCAAATTCACGCTGGACTACGGCGTGCGTTGGGACTACGGAACTTACGCAAGTGAGCAGTTTGGGCGCTACGGCAGCTTCAGCCCGACTGTGGTCAATCCCGCCGCGGGAGGTCATCCCGGGGGCACCATTTACGAAGCAACCTGCCAGTGCAAGTTCGCCTCGAACTATCCGTACGCCATCGGGCCGCGTCTCGGCGCCGCTTACCAAATTAACTCCAAGACAGTTCTGCGCGGCGGCTACGGCATTGTGTACTCCACTGTCCTGAATGCCAGCGGTGCCGCTGTGAACAGCGCCACTGCAGGTACTCCCGGCTTTGGTCAAATCGTCGGCCAATTCAAGGACGGCGTCCCGGCCCAGGTGCGACCGCAGTTCCCGAACTTTGCTGCGGATGCGGGACAGCCCTCCGGAGCCGTTGTGGCGTCTCCCACTTTGCTGGATCCAAATGCCGGTCGACCCGCCCGCCAACAGCAGTGGTCCATTGGCCTGCAACGGGAAATCCACCGCAACCTTGTGGTGGAAGCCACGTATGTCGCGAACCGGGGCTCGTGGTGGGCAGCACCCGTAGCGAACCTCGGTCCCTTGAACGTGATGTCTGAACAGTTGCTTGGGCGTTATGGGTTCTCACTGAACAATGCGGCGGATGGAATTCTGCTGGCGAAGCAAATTTCCGCTCTCACGACGGCCGACCGCACCACCTTGGCCACGAAGGGCGTCACGGTCACCCCTTACGCCGGGTACTCCACCGGCCAAATCGTCCGCCAGGCATTGGTACCTTTCCCGCAGTACAACAATACAATCGCGCCGTCGCAGGCGCCTGTGGGAAATACCTGGTATGACGGCCTACAATTGAGCGTCATCCAGCGGTTCAGCCACGGGTTGTCCTTCAACTTTAACTACACTGCCTCGAAGGCACTGGAATTGATGTCCTCCCCCGATGTCTTCAACCGAAAGTTGGGCAAAGACCTCCAGGCGACAGACATCCCCCAACAAATCCGCATGAGCGCCGAATACCAGGTGCCTAAATTGAGAAACAGCGGCATCACAGGTCTTTCGAATCCCGTGGTCTCCTACATCCTGGGCGACTGGGGATTGGGCTGGTTCTTCCAATATCAAAGTGCACCCATCTTGGCCCGTCCGGCCAACCAAGGGTCCCAACCGATCAGCCAGTGGCTGGGACGTGGTCCGGGTCCGGCGCAGTATGTGGAGGGACAGAGCTTGTGGTCCACCAACTGGGTGGATTATGACGGCAAGCAGCACACCGATCCCATCGACATCAATTGCCACTGCTTCGATCCAACGAAGAACGTTGTGTTGAACCGCGACGCCTGGGTGAGCATTCCGAATGGCCAGTGGGGCGCACAGCAGACCGCCATCCGCCAGTTCCGCGGAATCCGCCAGCCTCAGGAGAACCTGAACCTAAGCCGCAATTTCCGGTTTACGGAACGCGTGGTGCTCCACATTCGCGTCGAGTTCCAGAATGCCCTGAATCGTACGCGGTTGCCGCAACCCTCGGTGGCCACTTTTACCGCGAGCGCGAACAAATTCACTTCCGGTGCGTTCGCCGGCTTGTATAGCGGCGGCTTCGGTACCATCGTCCCGACCAGTGGAACCGCTGGTTCGCGCACCGGTACGATGATCGCCCGGCTCACGTTCTAACCTTCGCGGTGGGGCAATGCCATGGGAATCATGGTGTTGCCCTAAACGCTCCTTACACCAGCCCCCATGCGCTAACGAACTTCTGTCATGCGCGCATGGGGGCCTTATAATTGCAGCAGAGGCCCAGTTCGCCTTTTGTAGGCAGTCGTAAATGACAAAAGCCCAAAATCTCCATCGTTGGGCTCCCTCTCTCCGCACCGAACTCATGCTGCTGCTGGGGGCACTGATTGTTGTCGCGACCGCGAGCCTCGGGTCCGTGGCTTTCAGCAGTTCGCGCGAAATCATTGAGGGTGCCGCTGTGCGCGAAGTTGGCATCGCGGCGAACGCCCGCAAGCAGGCTCTGCTCACCGTCCTCATAGAACAGAAAGCCCGCGCCACCGCCGTATTAAAGACAGCGAGCCTCGGTTGCGCACCTGACGAAACTCCGTGCCTGCGTCGAGTCCTCCAGGATTTTGTGGCCACCGGGGGCGCCGCAGCGGCTCGGCTAACGTACCGGCGCGGCGAGCCCATCACCGCCGGAGTGGGCGCTGCGGCGCTGGCGTCGATCACTGCTCCGGACGACGATCAGCTCGCGCGCTTCGATTTCGACGACCAGCAACAGCCCTACTACGTGATGGTCACCCGAGCTCTGACTCGTGATGGCGAGATGGCCGTGACCGTGCGCGGGGACATGCAGGCGATCCATCAAATGTTCAGCGACCGCTACGGGCTGGGACAATCCGGCCAAACCCTGCTCGCGGACGCCAAAGGTCGATTCCTGACGGTACCGGTGACAGAAGACGGTTCTCCTGGGCCGCTCCCCGCGCAGCCGGAGACGAATGTCTGCTCCACGCGCACGGATGGCGAAGTGCTGGATCGGGACTATCGCGGTGTCCCGGTAATCCACGGTTTCCGCCGCTTGGTGCAGGTTGGTGGCGCCTGCGTCGTGACACAAATCGACCAAGCGGAAGCCTTCGCTCCGACGAGCGCGCTGCGCACCAAGGTCATACAAGTTTCGGGCCTTCTGGCGGTGCTTGCGATTCCGTTTTCCTTCCTCTTCGCGCAATTGGTCTCGCGACCCATCAACCAACTCAGCGACCGTGCCAGACTGTTGCAGGCCGGCGACTACGACAGTGAGGTCCCGGTTCGCGGACCTGCCGAGATCCGAACCTTCGCCCTGACCTTCGAAGCCATGGCCCATTCGCTCAAAGACTCCCACACGAAGTTGCTGCAATCGAGCGAACAGATCAGCAACATTCTGGAGAGCATCAGCGAAGGCTTCTTTGCCTTTGACCGAAGCTGGAATTGCACCTATGTAAACCGGAAAGCTGTCGCTCTGGCTCGCGTTCCCAAGGAACAATTGCTGGGCAAGAAACTTTGGGAACTTGTTCCGCGTACCGTCAGCGGCAAGATACGCGCAGTGTTGCAGCAAGCCGCAACCGATAACATCCCCGCGCACCTGGAGCAATACTACGCGCCCCTGGAAGTTTGGCTTGAGGTGATCGCGTATCCAAGCCGCGACGGATTCGCGATCTTCGCGCGCGACGTCACAGAGCGGAAGCGCTTCGAACAACAGCTGCAACAAAAGCAAAAACTGGAAAGCCTGGGCCTTCTGGCTGGCGGCATCGCGCACGACTTTAACAACCTGCTCACCGGAATCATGGGGAACGCCAGCATGGTACTCGAAGATCTTCCTCCGGTCAGCCCTATGCGCGAAAGTTTGGAAGATGTGGTCAGCGCCGCGGACCGCGCCGGCGGTCTCACGCAGCAGTTGCTGGCGTACGCGGGAAAGGGACGGTTCGTGATCGGGCCAGTAGACCTCTCAGCGCTTGTGCGTGAAACCAGCAACCTGATCAAGACGTCCATTCCGAAAACCGTCGACCTGCGCCTCGCGCTCGGCGACCCGATGCCCGCCATTGAGGCAGATGCGTCGCAGATCCAGCAACTGGTGATGAATCTGGTCATCAATGGCGCCGAAGCCATTGGAGAATCGAATGCGGGATCGGTTACCGTCACAACCCGTCTCCAACTCGTGGACGACCTCTACCTCCAGCAGATGCTTCCTCACGACGATATCCGCCCGGGAAACTACGTCATGTTGGAGGTAACCGACACCGGGACCGGCATGAGCGAGGCGACCCTCGCGAAAATATTCGACCCCTTCTTCACCACGAAATTCACCGGACGTGGCTTGGGCCTTGCCGCCGCGCTGGGCATCGTTCGTGGGCATAAAGGCTCCCTGGAAGTAGACAGCACTCCAGGCACCGGAAGTCGCTTTCGGGTCTTGTTCCCGGTCAGCGAAGGCGCAGTCGTCCAGAAACCAGTAGCGCTTGATGTGGATTTACGAGGCAACGGAACCATTCTGGTGATCGATGATGAGGAGATCGTTCGTCGCACGGCCAAGTCCACACTGGAGCGCTATGGCTACACAGTGGTAGTCGCGGAGAACGGCAAAGTCGGCTTGGATATCCTGCTTGAACCAGGAGTTTCCATCGACGTGGTCCTCCTCGACTTAACAATGCCCGTCCTGTCCGGCGAGGAAACACTACGACACATACGAAGCGTGTTCCCCGATCTTCCTGTTGTGCTGTCGAGCGGGTACAACGAATTGGAAGCGATCGGAAAGTTGGTGAGCGAGAAACAGACCTCGTTCATCCAGAAACCCTACGCCGCGTCCCAACTGGCTCGGCAGGTCAAGACCGCCCTTAGTTGAAGATGTCGAGAATTTCCTTCGGCAGATTGTCCGCCGGCTTATCCCAGCCGACTTCAAAATACTTTTCCCAGTTCTTGGCCCACGGTCGACCGTAGAAATCCACGAACCGCGGATCGGCATTCGTCAACTGCGTGGGACGTCCATTGGTGTTCTGAATATTGCTCAGGCACTCAATGAAGGTGTAGCGGCGATTCGGATCGTCCGGCGTCGCCTGACGTGCGAAGCGGAAGCTGGCGTGCAGCGGCGCGATAAAGGCTTCGGGATCGTAGAACGTCGTCTCGTGATCCAGGCCGACGAACTTACCTGTCGCGTCCAGCGCCGGTTTCCAGGTTTCCACGGTTTCCAACTTATCGCTGGTCTCAAACATCGAATGCGTTAATGTCCAGCCCTGGATGTTCGCGGTGTGCGTCACCAGCGTGGTTCCATCCCAGAAGCCGATCGTCTCGCCATACCATTGCGCGATTTTCTGCACATGGCTTTCCTTGCCCACCATCACCTGCCGCAGGAAGTTATCCGCGATACCCGACAGGAACTGCACCTGCCAGGTGGTCATCGATAGTTGAAAATTGCCCGCCTGCGAAGGCTGCGACCACCAGCGAATGAAGCCTTCCGGATAGCAGAACGACGCGTTCCACTGCGGGGCATTCGTATTCGTCTCGTGATAGGTCAACTGCACCATGCGCTTCTGATACTCCGGCGTCAGCAGCGAAAGCACTGTCGGCGACTGGCTCATACCCCAGATCCATTCCGACCCGTGATCGGCCTGTTGATCGCGTCGGTAGTAACCGTCCCAATCGGGCATCGTGGCTCGCGTGTAAACCGTCGGACCGCCCTTGGCCTTGGTGGCGGCCAGCAGAGCCGCGTAGTGTTCTTTCGCGGTCTTGTAGGGATACTTGCTGAGAATGGTGTCGCGATTTATGTCCGCGTTGCAGTCGCCCCATGACGCCGACCCCGGAGGATTCGGACCGATGCGCTGTTCGTTCCACATCTCCGTCAGGCGGATCGGCGGATTGCAGCGGAAATAGCGCTTATCCAGCCAGTTCGCTTTGTCTTTGTAGAAATTCTTGGACGTGAAGATGTCGATGTCGAGCGGAGTCACGCCCGCCGGTGGCCCCAGGATCACAGGAGCGGGCCGTCCCTTCCCTTTGGGAACCGCTCCCGCGGGCGGAGCCTGCGCCTTGGATGGCGGCGCAAAAAAGGTCATCCCGGCGAACGCTGCGACCGCCACAGTGGCCAGCAAGATATTGGACAGCTTCATTTTCATTTATCGAATGCTCCTACAAGTCGCTCTATGATACATCGGCGTCTCGAGCCCTGGGAGGGTTACTCACTCCTCAATCCCGCTCTCCCTCGCCACTTCTCGCGCCCGCGCATCCTTCGGATACCAGTAGTGCACATGGCACGATTCACAGGCTCGATCGATGCCGTCCAGGGCATGCAAAAGCGCGTCTTTATCCTTGGCAACCACCGCCCGTTGGACCACGAGCGCCGCGGCCCGCAACCTCTCCGCCCGCCGGACGAAGTCCGGATGCTGGGTGTCGAGAAGCTGTTGGACCTCCGCCGGTTCGTTTTCAACCTCGGGACTCTGCGAGCGATCCCGGGGCCGCGCGGCCCTGAGACCGGGCGCGCTCAGTAGGCTCGGCGCTTCGAGCAGCACCCGCACGCGAGCGTCGACGTCCTGCCACTCCGCCTCCGACCGAGGAGCTTTTTCGTGAACACCCGTTTCATTCGAAACAATCTGCACGGATTCAAAGAGGAAGTCGGCACTTGGGTCCACCATCGAATGCATGATGTCTTTCACCGTCGCGGGACCGCGCGCGACCAGCACCGCCCCGCCCAATAGCACCAGCGTGAGCACTCGCCGCCGCAGAGTCAGCGATACGCCGAGCAGCCCCACCAGCGCCATCTTTATCCAGAACCCTGGATTGTTGGAATACGCCCCCGGCTTCGCCGCAAACAGCAGGCCGCCGCACACGGCCGCGATGCCGAAACTAATCCACTTCGCCCGCCGCAGATCGGACACCAACAGCAGTCCGCTCCACGCAATCAGCGCGACGATGTGCAGCCACAGCAGAACAGGATAGGCGTCCAGGAGCATCTATTTGTACCCGAGATAAACGCCGCCCAGCGGCACCAACGCAAACAAGACCAGGGAGAGGATCGCCACCACCGAAGCCTTCTTGTCCCGACCCGCCGCCCGGCGCACCGCCGTGTAGTAAAACGCGAGCGCCACCACCAGTACCCCGATTTTGTATCGAAAGATTTCGTTCGACAAATACAGTTCCGGATCGATCGAAAACAGCAGTAGTCCGGAGAAGATCGCCACCATCAGCCCAATCATTGTCGGCAGCAGCATCTCCCGCCACAGCTTCGCCGGACCGCTCGCAACGCCCAGCAGGGAAAGATTCACCAGCGCCGCCGTGCCTAAGCCAACAAAGATCCCGAGCAAATGCACGCTCTCCAGCACCGGGAACGCCCAGGGACTCTCATTCAATGGATTTGCGAGGAACATCAAGCCGTCCCATTCTGGCACCGAGCCGCGCGCGTCAGCAAGCGGTGTGTAACCCTAGCAACACTCGCGCAGTCTCTGTAGAATAATACTGGCCACTCCGCACGGCGATTGGCAGGGAGCACATATGAACCTAGTAACCAAAAGATGGGCGTTCGCAGGACTTTTCGCGGTCATCGTTTCCCCGGTCCTCGCGCACCATTCCTTCGCCATGTACGACCAAACGAAAACCGTGACCCTGACCGGCGTCATGAAGCAGTACGTCGGACAGGCCAACCACGCCGAACTGCACTTCGTCCTGATTGCACCCGACCGCAAGGGTTTCGAGAAAGACAAAGACGGCAAGCCCATGGAATGGGGCGTCGAGATGGCCGGCGCGGCAGCTGTTGCTCAGCAAGGCATCACCGCAGCATCCTTCCCCGTTGGCACCGTCTTCAGCGTGAAGCTGAATCCATTGCGCGACGGCACTAACTACGGATCACGCATCGGTGCAATCGCGCGTTGCCCCATGGACGCCACCACCAAGAAGCCCGTCCTCCCGGCCGCAGGGCAACATTGCGATTCCGTTCCCGGCAACACCCTGAGCGGCGGAACGACCTTCTAGTCAGTCGATGAAGCAATTCGCAGAGTGGTTGTCCACGACCGGTCCCAGTGTCTTCATCCAGACCAACAACAGTTGGGCCATCCCACTGATTCAGTCCATCCATATCATTGGCATTGCCGTGGTGTTCGGCTCCATCTTTTTGATGGACCTCCGCATTCTCGGCCTTGCAGGCATGGATCAGTCGCTCCGCCAAACCAATAGTCGCTATGGCCCCTGGATGACCGGATCGCTGTGGCTCTTGCTGGTCACCGGAGTCCTGATGGTCATCGGCGAACCCGTCCGCGAACTGGTCACGTTTTCCTTCTGGCTGAAGATGGCGCTCATCGTCCTCGGCACCATCATCGCCGCGATCTTCCGCGTTTCTCTCCGTAATGATTCATTAACCGCCCGAGGCTCCGTGAAAGCCATGGCTGTCTTCACGCTGCTCATCTGGGCGACCATCATCGTCCTAGGCCGTCTCATCGCCTACGATCAAGTCTGGGGCTCCTGGTCGCCCGCAGCCGCATAGATTATGGACATCGCAGCAATCCTCAAATGGCTCGAAGCAACCTCCCTCGCGACCAACATCCGCGAGTCGCTCTTCTTCTTCCCATTTCTCGAAGCCGCACACGTCATCGGCCTGGCCCTGGTCTTTGGCACCATCATCGTGATCGACCTGCGCCTGTTAGGGAAAGCTTCCTCTGAGCGCCCTTTCGAAGTGGTCGCAACAGACATTCTGAAGTGGACCTGGGTGGCCTTCGCTTTAACGGGCGTCACGGGCTCGCTGATGTTCATCACCAATGCCGACGTCTACTTCCATAACACCTACTTCCGGGTGAAGATGATGCTGCTGCTGCTCACGGCCGTAAACATGGGAGCCTTCGAAGTGACCGCGCGCAAACGGGTTCAGGAGTGGAATAAAGCCGCATCCGCCCCACGTTCCGGCCGCATTGTCGCCGCTGTGTCGTTGATCCTGTGGATCGGCGTCATTTTCACCGGCCGCCTCATTGGATTTTCGACATCCCACGCGACGGCACCGAAAGAACTGCCCGCCGACGTGAACTTCGACGATCTCTTTACGAAGTAGTTACTTCTTCCCGACGTAGTGCACCGCGTCGCGTTCCTCGCACACGAACTCCATCATTTCCGTGTCCGCCATCAGTTGATGATTCACGCGCACCGTGAACGGCTTGGTGTACGCCTTCGGATCTTCGATCATGATGTCGACCTGCATCAGCCCGAACTTCGGACGCGTCCACCGCTCCGTCATTTTCCCTGAACTGGTGAGGGGACTGCCTTCCACGTCGAGCCACACATCATCCCGAAAACCAACCGTCTCAACAACAAGCGTGTCCTTCTCCCAGTGCCCGACCGAATATCCGTACCACCACGGGAGAACAATTTTCGGATTCGGCAGCGGTCGCCCATCAAGCAAAATCTGCCGAGTATTGCCATTCGCCTCATACAACAGCACAATCTCCCGAGGCGTCTGAATGATCTTGCGCGGCTGGATGTGCATATGCAGCTGCGTCAGTCCCAACGGCAAGCACAGCGCGTCCGGATTGTCCTTCGCGTTGTCCGCTTTCCGCTGGGCGCGCAATTCCGCCGCCCACGGTGTCATCGGCAACCCTTCCTTGATACCGGCGCCGATATTGAAGAACTGCGCCACCGGCGGAGCATCCGGCGTCGTCGGAATGACGAACGGCAGAGGGGGCATCGAATTGAACGTCAGTCCCTTCTGATCTGACCCCTTCGCCATCTCCCACAACCCCGAGAAATCGGGCTTCCCATCCGCCGTCTTGGGCGGTGCCCCTGTGAACTCTACTTTTCCGTCCGCTGTTCTGGGAGCCTTGATCGGGAAATCTGCCCACTGCCCAAACGCACTCGCAGCAAACACAGAGATCATCAGAACGGCACGTGTCGAACGTCGCATCGGTCACTCCTTTTCCGTCTCCACAGATTGTAGCCGCAAGCATGATATCGTTGTTCCGATCATTTCTTCAGGAGGCTTTCCATGCGCACTCTCAAATGGAAACTGGCATTAGGAGTCGTGACCATTGCCGGGGGCACGTGGTTGGGAGCCCAACAGGCCAAGCCGGTCAACGTCGATAGCAAGGTCCTGCGCAACGCCGGCAGCGTCGCGGCCGATCCCCTGCCCGGCTCATGGCTCAGCTACGGCCGCAACCAAGGCGAGACGCGCTACACCACTCTCAAGCAGATCAACGACAAGAATGCGGAGAACCTCGGCCTCGCATGGTCTCAATCCGTCGGCGCGGGCGGTAGCAATCAGGAGGGCACACCCCTCATGTGGAACAAGACGCTTTACGGCATCACCACCTGGAGCGTCGTCTACGCCATGGACGCCCGCACCGGCGAGCGCATCTGGAAGTGGGACCCCGAAATCAATCAGAACGCCGTCCGCCCCAAAATCTGCTGCGGCATCGTCAACCGAGGCATCGCGCTCTACAACGGCCTGATCATCGCCGCCCTCAACGATGGCCGCCTCACCGCCTTGAACGCCATCACCGGCAAGCCGAAGTGGGAAGCGCGCATGGCCTATCCGCAGGATCTCTTCACGCTGACCATGGCTCCGCGCATCGCTGGTGACAAGGTGATCGTCGGGGCGTCTGGTGGCGACAGGGCCACCCGAGGCTTCTTCATGGCTTTCGACGCCATGACCGGCAAGCAAGCATGGAAGTTCTACACCGTCCCCGGCAACCCAGCTCTCCCACCCGAGAATGAAGCGATGAAAGCCGCGCTGAAAACCTGGGGCGGCGACTTCTGGACCAAAGGCGGCGGCGGCGCAGTATGGGATGGCTTCGCCTACGATCCCGATGCCAACCTGGTCTACGTCGGCACCGGCAACGCCGAACCCTGGGTGCAAAAATTCCGTGGCGCGCAAGGCGTCGACAATCTCTACACCTGCTCCATCATCGCCGTCGACCTCACCACCGGCCTGCTCAAGTGGTATTTCCAAACCACTCCCAACGACAACTGGGATTTCGACAGCGTCCAACAACTCATGCTGCTCGACCTGAACATCAAGGGCAAGAATCGCAAGGTGATCACCCAAGCATCGAAGAACGGCTTCTTCTGGGTGCTCGACCGCGTCACCGGCGAATACATCTCCGGCGCTCCCTACGTGAAAGTGAATTGGGCCAGCGGCCTCACCGACAAAGGCCGCCCGATCGTCAATCCCGAGGCCTACTACGACCTCGACCCCATTTCCCTCTTCCCCACCGGCGGAGGCGCGCACAACTGGTCGCCGATGTCTTTCAATCCCGCAACCGGCTACGTCTATATCAACGTGTCCCTGTCGCCGTTCACCTACGCTGCGACCGCTGAGCTGAAGCCTGGTGCGACCGGTTACTCCCGAGGCGAGGGCGATCCCAAGCCCATCGGAGGGCCAGTGATCGGCCCGCCCACCGCCGAAGGCATGCGGTCGGCCCTACAGGCCTGGGACCCTGTGAATCAGAAACTCATCTGGCGCATCGAAGGCGGAGGCGGCATCGGCGGCGGTACGGTCACCACCGCAGGCAACCTGGTCTTCCAGGTCATAAACGACGGCCGCTTCCGAGCCGTCACCGCCGATAAAGGCGAAATTCTCTACGAAATCCAAACCGGCCGCACCGGCATGGCCCCGCCCATCACCTACGAAGTCGACGGCAAACAATACGTGGCGTTTCAGGGTGGGTTAGGCCGACCTGCCACGGTTGAAGGACCCAACGACGCCAAGATCGACAGCCCACCGATTCTGTTCGTTTTCGCTCTCGACGGCAAAGCGGAAATGCCCAAGCCAGCGGTAACCGCTCCAAAGCCCCTCCCTGCAGCGGCTCCGGAGTTACAGCAGCGGTAACATGCAGTCTGTCCCCCCGCACTCCGCTAGACCAGCCCCGCGCTACCGAGTCTGTGTGAAAACGAGAGCGGCAGCCGGAAGGAAAGCGCGAAAGGAAGAGTGAGCCGGTACATTTACGACAACCCAGATCAAGCAATGCTGTTGCCGGCGAGTGTGCGGGACGAGTTGGGCGAAGGACACTTTGCAGGGTTCATGCAGGCGGTCCGCACCGAATGGACCCCGTCCCGCACGTCAAATCAACGGGAATCTAACCGCAATTCCCTTCTACACTTCCCCCTACCCGATACTCCTGTCTTCGCTTCTTCTCTTTCCCCGTCCGGCGGGCATTCCCACACAGGCTCGGTAGCGCAGGGTTTCTTGGTGCTAAACTACTCCCGTCCGCCAATCAAGCAAGGAATCCCATGCAAAGACGTTATCCCAGCCTGCCCATCGCTCTCATGCTTTTCGTCGCCGCGTACCCGATCCACGCGCAAGTATTCGCGGACATCAAGAGCGCCCTCGTCGACTATTCCAAGTCCGAGGCCGCCCCCCGCAAAACCTGCGACGGGATCGGTAAATTCAAGTCCAAGGAAATCGTCGAGATCCACGCGGCCAAGCAGCCGACCTTCTGCCAGCTGAGCGGGATGCTCTCGCCTGAGATCGCCTTCGAAGTAACGCTCCCCGACAAATGGAACGGCCGTTTCTATATGATCGGCAACGGCGGACATGCCGGTGAAGCCCTCGATGATGCTGGCCGGGTCGCCCAACGCAACGTCGCGCTCCAGTTGGGCTTCGCCGTCGCTCAAACCAATACCGGCCACGATTCCCGCAAAGAACCCGGCGGCAGCTTCGTCATGAGCAACCCGCAGAAGGCCATTGACTACGCCTACCGAGCCGTCCATCTCACCACCGTCACCGCCAAGGCCATTACCAAGGACTACTACGGCAAGGCGGTGTCCAAGGCCTATTGGAACTCCTGTTCGAACGGTGGTCGCCAGGGTTTGCTCGAGGCCCAGCGCTATCCCGGGGACTTCGACGGCATCGTTGCGAATGCTCCCTGGGCCGACCAAACCGGCTTCACCATCGGAGCCATGTGGAATCAGAAAGCACTCAGCGAAGCCCCTGTCAGCGCCGCGAAAATCGCCATGGTGTCCGAGAAAATCATGGCCAAGTGCGATGCAGTCGACGGTCTCAAAGACGGCTTGATCGACGATCCCCGCAAGTGCGTGTTCGATACGAAAGTGGATGTCCCCGCCTGCGCCGCGGGGGCCGACACCGCAGACTGCCTCACCGCCGCGCAAGCCAACGCGTTGATGAAGATCTACAACGGCCCGTCGAGCAACGGCAAGCCCTTCTTCCCGGGATACATGCTCGGCAGCGAAGCCAACAACGGCTGGATGGGCTCGATCGTCGCCGCGAACCCCACCGCCAAGCCTGCGGATTTCAACCTGGCGGAGGGAACCATGCGCTACCTCGTGCCGACGCCACCTAACCCCAACTACGACTACAAAACCTTCGACTTCGATCGCGACATTCCGGTGCTTGGCGCATGGAGCAAGAAGGCCGATGCGAAAGATGCCGACCTTTCAAAGTTCAAGAAGGAAGGCGGCAAGCTGTTGATGAGCTACGGCTGGGCCGACCAGATCCTGCAACCGCTTATGGGTGTGCACTATTACGAACAGGTCATAGCGAAAAACGGAGCATCCACCACCGACTTCGCCCGCTTGTTCATGGTGCCCGGCATGAGTCATTGCGCGGGCGGCTATGGCACCGATCGCTTCGATCCGATGACGGCGATCATTGATTGGGTGGAGAAGAATAAGGCTCCCGACGTGATCCAGGCCAGCCGCGTCGTGAACAACCAAACGGTTCGGACTCGTCCGCTGTGTCCCTATCCGCAAGTCGCGAAGTATTCGGGACAAGGCAGCATCGATCAAGCCTCGAACTTCAGCTGCGTGAAGCCGTAGAGGTAGGGCAGGCACCCTGCCTGCGGCGGCCTCCCAGGCCGCCCGTGCTGCGATTCGAACAGGCGGGCAACGTGCCCGCCGCAGCCAAAGTGGCTGCCCCACAAAAACAAAAAGCCGCCCCGGATCTCGGAGCGGCCTTTTTATTGCGGTTTACTTCTCTAGCGCATTGCCGTCGGCGGGACCGGAATACCCTTTTCTTTCATCAAGCCTTCCAACAGCGTCACGGTAGAAGGGAACGCATCCGCGCCACCCTTGGCACCGCCTGCACCGCGGGCGACGTCGAGCGGCGTGCGGCCGTTCACATCTTTCGCGGTCAGGTCCGCACCGCTGGCAACCAGGAACGTAATGAACTTATCGAAGCCATGTTCCGCAGCGCCGTGCAGAGCCGTCTGGTTCGGGACAGCATTCACGCTCGGCATCTGACTGCCGCGGCGGAACACTTGCGCGATCTGTGCCGAAGCGCTGTCAGAAGCGGGAGCCGCAGGCTTTGCAGGAGCCGCGCCGCGACCGCCACCGGCAGCGGCACCACCACCACCCGGAGCCCCGCGACCACCACCTCGGTCGACCACTGATTTCGCGTTGACGTTCGCGCCGGCCTTAACGAGAAGAGCCATCGTCGCCAGGACCCCTTCATCCGTGCGGTTGCGGCCACGCGTCGCGCGGGCGCCGAAGTCGACACCAGCAGCGGCCATCAATGGAGTGATGCCTTCTTTGCTCGGCAGATCGACCAGGGCTTTATATTCGAGCAGCAGAGCCGTGAACTTTTCATCGCCGCCACGCGCCGCACGCAGCAGCGGCGTGGCATTCTGCGCGAGCATGCCGTCGCCACCGCGATCCTGAGGTACGTCGCGGTATGGAGGACGCCGCTTCAACTGGATGTTCGGATTTGCACCCTTCGCCAGCATCATGCGACCGATGTCCAGGGCGGTGAGCTTGTCCGCGCTCGGGATCACGGCGATACCGCCGTTGCCCTTCATCGGGAGCGTGCTCATGTCAGCGGCCATGAACACCGGCGAGCGGCCATAGATGTCCCACTTGTCGAGGTCGGCTCCACCGTTGATCAGAACAGCGGAGGTGTCATAGTGCATGTTTTGAATCGCCAGCAGCAGCGGTGTTTCGCGATCCGGGTCTTCCGTATCGGGGTCAGCACCGGCAGCCAGAAGATTCGCGACACAAGCGGTGCAGCCTTCGCGCGCGGCGTAGTGCAGCGCGGTGAAGCCCCCCTTATTCATGTCTTTCGGGCGAGGTTCCTGGATGATCTTGCGTTCCCACTGATTCGCCTTGCCGCGCTCGTTCAGGTTCGCGCCCTTCGACGCGAGGAACTTCACCATGTCGGCCTGACCTTGCGCGGCGGCCCACATCAGTGCGGTTTGGCCGCCCCAGCCTTCTTTGGCGTTGACGTTGGCACCGGCATCCAGCAGCGCTTTCGCCGCATCCACTTTGCCGCTCCGCGCGGCCGCCTGGATCGGAGTTTCGCCATCGAGGTTCTTAAAGTTCGGATCGGCACCCGCCTTGAGTAGGGCTTCCATGATCGGCGCGTTGCCGATGATGGAGGCTTCTGTCAGCGGCGAAGTTCCGAATTGATTCTTTACTTTGACGTTCGCACCGGCCTTGATCAGCGCACGGACCAGTTCGACATCGCCGTTCGCCGCAGCGTACATGATGGCGGTGCTGCCGTCGGCGAGCGTGGCGTTGACGTCGGTACCCTTCGTGCCGATGAGACGCATTGCTGCCGCGCGGTCGCCCGATTCCACTGCGTCAATGAGCGACGGGTCGAAAGCAAACAGCAAAGATGAGCCGATTAAGACGGCCCCAATCACGAGGAATTTGCGCATTTTAGACCTCCGGGATGCCAGAGCCGCTATCGCCGATGGACTTCACCGGAATGTTGTTGCGTTCGAGCAGTGTGTAGAGCAGGTCGGCGTGGCGCGAATCCTGCGGGTAGCTAATGTGCTGGCCGCCCTTGATCGATCCGCCCGCGTGTCCGAGGATCACCGAAGGCAGAGGATCGTTGTTGTGGCGATCGCTGTTGCTCATGTTGCTGCCGAACAGGATGGTGGAATGATCCAGTACCGTGCCGTCGGCTTCCTTCGCCGCTTCCAGCTTCTTGACGAAGCCTGCGAATTGCTCCGTGTGATACTTCTGAATCTGTACCAGCTTTTCCATCTTCTGCGGATTGTTGCCGTGATGGGAGAGCGGATGCCAGCCTTCGGAGATGCTGAGGTTCGTGTAGGTGCGCATGCTGGCTTCGCGATCCAGCGAAATCGTGATCACGCGCGTGATATCCGCCTGGAAGGCCAGGGCCATCAAGTC
Source organism: Bryobacteraceae bacterium (assembly GCA_039926185.1). Classification (GTDB taxonomy): domain Bacteria; phylum Acidobacteriota; class Terriglobia; order Bryobacterales; family Bryobacteraceae; genus Palsa-187. The sequence continues at coordinate 23,526 of JBDSXJ010000035.1, forward strand.
GAACATCAGCTTGAAGTATTCGGTAAGTTCGTTCGGCGTGCCGACGGGCGCATCGGGGATGCTGAGGGCGCTGTTGTCGGCCTTGGCGGCCATTTGTACGCGGCGTTCAATTTCGCGAACCGAATCCAGATAGTCGCTGACGACCACGCGATCGCTGACGCCGAGGCTCTTTTGCAGGCGCTGGGCCTGGCCTTGGATGCGATCGAGGATGCTGCCGGTTTCGACCAGGATCTGGGCGCGGTCCTTATCGGTGTCGCCTTCGCCGAAGATTTTCTGGAACACTGCGCGCGGGTTGCTCTCCTGCGGCAGAGATTGGGTCGGGGTGCGCCATGCGATGCGCGCGCTGCCCGCACCGATCGCGAGTTCGAGCGACGGCAGGCGTGTGTCCTGGCCAACTACGCGGGCGGCAAGCTGATCAGCGCTGACGCCGGAGTCCGGGCCAGCCTTGCCGAAGTCCCACGGCTTGACGCAGGTGAGCCAGCCCTGTTCGATGTAGCCGTGCGGCTCATTGGTTTCGGAGGGCTTGTTGCGCAGGCCGGAGACGATGGTCATGTGCTTGCGGAACGGCTCCAGAGATTGGAGGATGGGCGACATGGTGAAGCTGGAGCCCTTTTCCTTGGGCGACCAGTTGTCCATGATGGCGCCGTGCGGGAAGCTGACGAAGGCGAAGCGCTTCGGTTTTTTGCCTGCGGCGGTCTGCGCCATGGCGGTGCCGGCGGGGATCATGGATTCGAGCAGCGGGAGTCCAATGGTGGCTCCGATTCCCTGTAACGCTGTACGGCGTGAAACGTGTTTTTTGGTTAAGAACATGGCTGTCGTCTCCTATTTGCTGGCACTCTGCACGGGCACCGGTTGCGGTACGCGGCGCATTTTGAATTGGTCGGTCTTTACCACCGCTTGCACGATGGCCGAAAATTTGTAGTCTTTCACTGCCGTTTCGCGCACAATTTTGCGCACGGTGGGCATGTCGTAATACTCGCGGGTGCGGCCCATCGAATAGGTCATGAGGCCTTCGACGAAGGTTTGCACGAACTGTTCGGGACGGCGCAACAGCGCCTTGCGAAGATCATCCGGTCCCTTGATCGGGGTGCCGTCGGGCAGTTCGCCAGCGGAGTCGATGACGGTGCCAGCGAAGCGATCGCGATCGCGCCACATGCCGACTGCGTCGAAGTTTTCGAGTGCGAAGCCGAGCGGGTCCATCACGGCGTGGCAGGATGCGCAGGTCGGACTCGCGCGGTGGATCGCCATCAATTGACGAACGGTGAGGGCTTTCGTAGTCCCGATGTCTTTGTCGTTCAAGGCAGGAACGCCCTGCGGCGGATTGGCCGGCGGAACGCCCTGCAGGTGACCTAGGATAAACGATCCACGCAGCACCGGAGAGGTGCGGTTCGGATACGCGGCGGCCATCAGGACAGCTCCTTTGCCGAGCAGGCCCCAGCGGGTGGAGTCTTTCAATTCGACGCGACGGAACTGCTCGCCCTTTACGTCGGTGATGCCGTATTGCAGAGCGACGCGTTCGTTCAAGTAGGTGAAGTTGGCGCGCAGCAGATCAACGACGTTGCGATCGTCGCGGAAGATGCCGTCGGCGAAGAGTGTGAGTTCGGTGCGGTAGTCGGCGCGAGGATCCATGCGACCGGAGGCGTACGGGAATACGTCGTTGTCCGGAACGATGGCATCGAGGCGGCCCATGTCCAGCCACTCAGGGATGAAATTGCTCGCCAAGGTCTTCGATCGCGGATCGGCCAGCATACGCGTGACCTGCTTTTCGACGGCCGAGGCATCTTTCAACTTGTTCTTAATCGCCAGGTCGAGCAGTTCTTCGTCGGGGATGGAGTTCCACAGGAAGAAGGAAAGCTTGGAAGCGAGTTCCAGGTCGGTCAGAGGGTAGCGCTCGCCTGGCTTCAGACCGGCGGGAATACGCTCGCCGCGATAGAGGAAGAAGGGGTTGGCGAGCATGCCGGTGATACCCGCTCGGATGCCGCCTTCAAAGCCGCCTTCTTTGGTCCCATCTTTGTAATACAGCATGAGATCGGAGATATCTTCGCCGGTGACCGGACGGCGGTAGGCGAGTTTCGCGAGGCGGGAGAAAATCTCCGTCGCACAGGCTTCGGGCGTTTTCTTGTCGCGCGCCGGAACACAGGTGAGAATGCGTTCGCGGGCCGGGGTCGAGCTGAGGCCGCTGAGATCGAAGGGTCCGAGCAACTGGAACGAGTTCACGCGATAAGACCGATCCTGGCCGCCACCGGGCGTGTACATCTGGATCTGGTCGTCCGATTCGGCGAAGCTTTGACGGCGGAAGGTAACGCCGATCTTGTGGGGTCCAGCGGTCGCTCTGAACTTGATGTTCTTGAGGCGGGCGTTGACTTTGTCGAGCGCTCCGCTCTGCACCTGATCGTACGCCTTCATGTCTTCTTCGCCGCCGATGGTGGCTTCGTAGACGACTTTGTTATCCAGCGTGACAACCAGTGGGTTTTCGTACTCCATGCCATTGCCCCAGATATGGGTGGCCATGTCGCCGATATTGATGCGATATTCGCCGTCGGCGGGCAGGTCGACTTTCGCGAGGATGCCGCCGCGGGTGCCGAGAGGCAAGCCGGCAACGTGTGTGAGTTGGTTGCCCGGGCCCGCGCGGAAGCTCCAGCCTTGGGCGCGGGAGTCGCCATTGCCCATGGCTTTCGCGGCGACGTTACGAGCTGCGCTGACGTACATTTCGATGAAGGACGGGGAGACCTGCAGAGCAGAGGCGATGTTGTCAAAGCCTTGCGCCGTGTCATCCTGCGGCAGCAGTTCGGCACCGTTCACTTCCACCAGCAGCAGATCCTGCACAGCGTTGGCATACTCTTTGCGATTCAAGCGGTGCAGTTCCACCTTGTCGGTGATGTAGGACTGGGTGGGAATCTTGTCGAGCGATTCTTCGAGGAACGCGACCAGCGCGTCGACGACTTTGCCGTCGGGCTGCTTCATGTTCGGCGGAGGCATCACGCGACCACGCAGCTTGCGGACGGCCTTTTCGAAAAGTTCGGGATCCTTGGCGATGCTCGCCGTGGTCATGTGCTCAAACGTCACCCCGGCGGTCTTGAGTTTGTCGCTATGGCAGCCGACGCAATACTGGTTCACGGTGGCGATATTTGCTTCCGCCGTGGCGGGAGCTTGGCTGGACGAAGGTGCGGCGTAGAAGCCGAGCATGCCGATCGCGGCAATCGCGGGGATGGAATTTCTAGAAAGTCTCGTCATGTTGAATCCTATGCGTCGGGGGACAGATACGCCCACAAGCTCTCCGCAGAGCGTCGGATAAATTCGTCGGAATTGCCCATTTTTGCCTCAAAATCCTTGGCGAGCTTGGCCTCAACGGCTTCCGACGGGCCGCGACCCTTGTTCATCATCTGGTTCAGCTTGTCGTAGATGCCGCCGTACATGTCCACCTGCGCGGTGAGGTCGGCGAAGGTTAGCGCGGGGCCGACGGCGGGAATGATTTTCGTGTCTTTGTTGGCGACGGTTTGAAGGCGTTGCAAGCCGCCGACGATGCCGCCGATCCAACCGCCGCTCCACCAATCGACCACAGGCCAGCCTTGTCCGTACGCGGCGTCGCCCACCGCGAGGATATTTTGTTGCGGGAAGTAGACGTAGAGATCGCCGTCCGTGTGCGCCGCATCGGCGATCCAGCCATAGCGGATGCCGTTGGCGAGCGCGTCCTTGTCGTAGAAGGTTTTCGTGGGCTGCGCGGCTTTGGGGAGTTTCTGGAACTTCTGCCCATTCCACGGCCAGGTGACGTTTTGTTGTTCCCACAGGCGCGTGTTTTCGTGAGCGATGATGGTGGCTCCGGCTTGCGCGAGGCTGGCGTTGGAACCCGTCTGCTCGGGATGCCAGTGGGTGTTGAAAAGAGTCTTAACGGGTTTGTATTTCGGCAGCGCCGCGACAGCTTGCGCGAGTGCTGCGGCGTTGGACGCGAGTCCGCCGTCGACGAGGACGACACCATCGGCCGCCGTGTGCGCGATGACATTCGCGCCGGCACCGGTGAGAAGGAAGGTATTCTCGCCGATTTCGGTTGTGGAAATCTTGGGTGCTTGCGCAAAAATGCAGGGTGCCGCGAGGCCTGCCGCGGCTGTCTGGAGGAACGTCCTACGCGTTGAAACGAACATGGTTAGTAGCAGGTACAGTATACTCCCGCGAAAAGTCCAAGGGAATCCCCCGTTTGGCAGCGGAGAAGGGGGTTGGAAGGAGTTTTCCGCATCACTAAATGAAGGCGGGTATCCTGCGGTGGAAGTTACCAGCCGGGGAGAGCGAATGGGGTCAGATCCAGAGGCTTTACTTCTTGGGATTCGCGCGCTCGAAACGGGAGGTCTCGATGTAGTTGCGCACGGCGGTGTTGCCTTCGTGGCAGGCGTATTCGTAGAAGTCGTACTTGTTGTCCAGATACATGGGATAGGCGACGGTGTACGAGCTCTTCATGACTGCCGGATCCTCCACCTTCATCGTGAACTGGATGGTGTCGGCAGCCGTGCGGGTGAAGCGTTCGGTCACCTTGAAGTCCGTGGTCTCCGGCTGCAGAGGACCGGGCGAGCCGGGGACGCCGGCGCTGGTCTGGCCGGTGAGGCCGTTGAAGTTCTTGGTCTCGACGACGAGCGTGTTGCCTTCCCAGTGGCCGCGCGATTCACCGAGCCACGTTTTGATCGTGGGATCGAGATCCGGCATTTTGGCGGTGGGAATAACGCGCATTTCGTGCGCCATTTCGACGTAGATCACAACGTAGCCAGGGGACTGCACGATCTTGATGCCGTTATTGTAATTGCGGGGTTCCATGGAAACCGGCATGCCGCGGGTGATGCAACGATCCCACGAGCTGAAATCTGCGATGGAGTCGAATACGGTCTGTCCAGGCTTGTAGCTGCTCCGCATGTCGGCCTGGAGCTTCTTGCCCAGGTCGGTGAGTTCCGGGAACAAGCCATTGGGCGGATCGACGATCAGCGAGGTCTGCCGCATGACCCGCTTAGAAACGTCGGCCACGGGAATCGCAGCGCCATCAAAGCGGGCATTGCGCGTATCGAGGTTGGTTTGCGCGGTGGCGATCTCAGCGTCGGAGAGTTCGGCTTTGTCCTTGAAGCGAGCGTTCCGCGTGAGGCCGACAGCGATGAGGTGGTTCAGGGGCCACATACCTTGCAGATCAGGCTCACCCCAGGGGGTCTTGGGAGCGACGAAATTTGCTGCGGGCTTGGCTGCCGTGGGCTTGGGTTTTGCCGGAGCCGGTGAGGTTTGCGCTAGGGAGATGGCCATGGTGAGACCACCCAGGGCAAGAATTCGTTGGATCATCGCAAGACTCCTCGTAGAGATAAGTTTCGGGGCCACGCGCCGCCGCAGATTTATGTTAGCGTCTCGGGAGTTTGCATGCAAACGCGTCACTACTCGTAGAACTCGGGGGATTTCTTCAGGGTCTGAAACTGCACCAGGTCGTGCTGGACCCAGAGTTTGGCACCGGTGCGCTTCATGAGGTCGTCTACGGCTTTACGGGCTTCGCGGGTGCGGTCTTTGTTGTAGTCGATGTGGGGGACGACGCCGGTGGTGATTTCTTCGGGGTAGTGATAGAGGTCGCCGGAGAGGATGATCGGGCCAGTCTTAGGGAGCTTCACGAAGAGGACGTTGTGGCCGGGGGTGTGGCCGTAGGCGGGTTTGATGATGACGGTGCCGTCGCCGAAGATGTCGTAGTCGCGGTTGGGGAGGTAGACGGTTTTGGATTTGGCGAGGGGCATGTATTGGTCGGGGGTAGTGCGCTCGGGAGGCGTGGGGCCGTAGAGGGTATCGTGTTCGATGCGTTCGACGAGCCAGGTGGATTTCGCGAAGAGGGCAGCGTTGCCGATGTGGTCCCAGTGGTAGTGAGAGAGAGCGAGGTAGTTGACGTCGGCGAGGGTGTAGCCGGCCGCGGACATTTGCGACGTTAGGGATTTAGTGGCGGTGGCGTAGAAGTTCGTCGCAGGTTGGCCGTCGTTCTTGAAGTGAGTGTCGGGGACCGCGCCAACGTCCCAGATAACGACGCCTTTGGGGTGAACGATGAGGTAGCAGCCTACCGAGAAATCGAGGGTTTTGAGCTGGTCCTTGCGGAAGTCGAAGCGCGAGGGGTCGTCGACTTTGAGTTTGCCGCAGTCCATTACGTAGAGTCGGAGGGAGGTGACGGTGGGCTTGGCGGCGAAGGAAGTCGCGGCACAAAGGAGGGCTAAGGCCAGAGTTCGCATGGCGGACAGGATAGCAAACTGCAACATTACTATAAACGTTTTGCATTTTGCCGCGTCTCTTTTCTAGAACCGGAGGGACACCCTGATGCGATTTTTGACTCTGGGCGCATTTCTATTTTTTCTTTCGTGGCGCGGGACCGCCCAGCAGTCCACCTTCGCGGTGGGTACGGTGAAGTTGAATACGTCGGGACAAGGTGGCGGCTCGATGGGCCCGCGCGAAGATACGTTTTTCGGTAAGAACGTAACGCTGAAGAGTGTGCTGATGTACGCGTACACTCCGGCCAACGCAGGGCTGCTGCTAAACCAGCAAATTGTCGGAGGCCCAGCCTGGATCGACGCGGACCACTTTGACATTCAAGCTAAGACGGAGGGGGGCTTGGTGCTAGGCCCCAATGAGGCCAGAACCTTGCTGCAATCGCTACTAAAAGACCGGTTTCAACTGAAGGCGCACCGGGAGAAGCGCGAGATGCCGGTGTACACCCTGGTTCAAACGAAAAGCCGCCTCAAGTTGTCAAAGGATCAAACTCCGCCGCCTCCTAGTTTCATCGACTTTGTGTCGGAAGGGCAGCCAACTAGAGAGTTGCCGCGCGGAGCTGTCAGAATGACCACGACTTCGACCGGCACGATTCTCACCGGGACCGCGATCGCGGTTTCTATGCTCGTCAGTTTATTACAGGGACGATCCGATCGAATTATCGTTGATCAGACTGGCTTCGAGGGTCTGATCGATGTGAACTTGGAGTTCAGCCAGGATGCGGGAACGGAGGCTTCGTCCGCACCCTTGGTCTTTACGGCGCTTCAAGATATGGGATTGAAATTGGAGTCCGCGAAGGCACCCTTGGACGTTTTGGTGATCGACTCCGTACAGAGGCCTTCGGAGAATTAGACGGCTGCGGCCTGAGTTCGGGGTTAACTATCCTTACTTGCCATTACGGAGTCCCGTTGATGTGCATGTGGCCGATGCGCGATCCGGACCACATGAGGTACGCGCCGATATCGCTGTAGTGCTCCGGTATTCCGGATGTCTTGGGATCGAAGTGCAGCATGATCATCCAATGCGGGGCGATGGAGAGGGACGGGCTGACCTTGTCATCCGGGTCCGAGATGCTTCGTTGGGTGGCACCTGCCAGCATGTAGGTGATCGGCGGCTTTGAATTTACGGAATTGCACTGGGGAGGTTCGGCGACGTTCTTGAGACTGCCTGCCGAGCAGATGAATCCGTTATCGCCTTCGCGAAGCGTGACTCTTTTGCCCTGTGCATCGGCTCCGTAGATGCGCGCACCGTCTGTGACATGCTTCGGCCCCGCAGAGAGGGCACGGGCGAGCTGCACTTCGGCCGATTCATTCGATGCCGCCACTGCATTCGCCCCGCCGTCGTACACGCCCATTGCCGGCATGTGACCGGAGTGCTCCGACGCCAGGTGCAGTGTTGCAGGTCCAACAGCCTGCCCCATGATGTGCAGGTGGGCGTACGGGGTGCCGGGCCATAGGATGTAGGCACCGGTATCTTTTTTCGTCGCGGATAAGCCGGACGCTTTGGGATCGAAGGGCCAAATGATCATCCACTGCGGACCGATCTTGACGGTGGCACCGGAGGCGCTGCGTTCGGTGGCTCCCGATTCCATGTAGATAAATCCGGCTTCCTTATTGGTAGGTGCCGGTTTGCCTGCGGCCAGATCGGCGCTCCACTGTTGCGCGGCTTGATTCGAGCAGGAGGCGGGGCGGCCGACGACTTTGGGGTTCCCGGGCAAACACGTGAAGCCGTTGGTCCCTTCTCGCAAAACGATCCGTTTGCCTTGGGCGTCGCTGCCTTCGATACGCGCGGAATCGGTCACCTGCTTTGGTCCCGCGGCGATGGCACGGGCGAGTTGCGCCTGTTTCGACTCACCGGCCGCACCGATACCCGCGTCGATCGCCATGTAGCCGCGATCGGCTGGGCTGGGTACTTGCGCTTGGACCGCTCCAGAAATCATAAGTAGGGCGATTGCCAAGCTGTTGCGACGGATGTGTTTCATGCTCGAACTAAAATTACGCTTCTATTCGCAGCGAGTCAAGGCTGGCCGCGCGCGTTGACCCATGACTGGCGCGAGGTCGCGCAGGGGCTCCAGGGAAAGGCGGCGCAACTCCTTGGAATTGGCATTTTCAAGGGGGCGGAGTTGCGGCAGGGAACTTGCTTTGAAGAAGCCTGGAGGTCGATTAAACGGCTCAAGACACTGGTAAAGCAGCGTGTTATGCTTAGGTCGAGTTATGCATGCATAACGATCCGCGGTGGCAGAAAACACCGCGTGGGAGAGAGAATAGACTGATGCAAAATCGATTCATTGGTGTGATGTTGGCTGCGACTTTGGCGTCGGCGGCTTGGGGCCAGGCGGCCCGTCCGGCAACGGTTGCCGGTCATCCCAACATGAATGGCGTGTGGCAGGCGATCAGCACTGCTAACTGGAATCTGGAAGCGCACTCGGCGGAAGCGATTGATGCGTTCTGGGGAATGGGCGCGATCGCGGCGATCCCGGCGGGCAAGAGCATCCTGAAGGGTGGCGGAACGATTCCGTATCTGCCGAAAGCGCTGGAGCAGCGCAACAAGAATCGTGCGGCGTGGCCGGAAGCGGATCCGGAAGCCAGGTGCTACATGCTGGGCGTTCCGCGGTCGGTTTACTTTGGTATGCCGTTCCAGATTTTCCAGGGCAACGATGATTACGCGATCTCGCAGCCGTTCGCAGCAACGAATCGGGTGATCCATATGAAGCCGATTGAAGATCTGCCGGTGGAATCGTGGATGGGGCAATCGACTGGAAAGTGGACTGGCACGACTCTGGAAGTGGTCACGAAAGATCAGAACGACAAGACGTGGTTTGATCGCGCGGGTAATTTTCATAGCGACGATCTGATGGTGACCGAACGCTTCACGCCGATTGATAAGGATCACATCCGGTACGAAGCCACGATGACGGATCCGGTGGTGTTTTCGCGGCCCTGGACCATCGAACTCGTGCTGTATCGCCTGATCGAAGAGAACGCGCAGATCCAGGAACATAAGTGCGTGGCGTTCGCCGATAAACTTCTGTACAGCGACCTGATGCACCTGGAACCGCAGAAGAAGCCCGCCGCATCTAAGTAAGAAGGAGACAAGTTTATGAATCGCAAACTAGTGACATTATTGGCAAGCTCTCTCGCCGCTGCCCTCCTGCTGGTATCCGGGGCCATCCCTGTATCGGCGCACCATTCTTTTTCGGCCGAGTTCGACGGGTCGAAGGACAAGCAGCTGGTGCTGGCGGGCCGCGTGGCGAAGATGGAATGGGTGAATCCGCACGCGTGGCTCTATATCGATGTCGATCGCAACGGCAAAACGGAGCGTTGGGCGGTGGAATTCGGATCGCCGAACGTGTTGTTCCGGAATGGCTGGAAGAAAGATTCGCTGCCTGAGGGAATGCGCGTGATCGTGCAGGCTTCGCCGGCGAAGGATGGTTCGTTGCGTGCGAACTCGCGCGGGGTTGAATTCCCGGATGGTCGCAAGCTCGACACAGGCAGCAGCGCTGGTAAAGACGGCAAAGACGCCAAGTAATTATGCGTAAGTTTCTGTTTGCCTTGTCTCTAACCGCCGTCGCGGCGTTGGCTCAGCCTGCGGGATGGAACGATGCCTTCCCACCTCACAAGATCATGGACAACATGTATTACGTGGGAACGAAGGAGCTGGCAACATTCCTGATCGTCACGCCGCAGGGCAACATCCTGATGAACAGCAACTATGAAGCGTCCGTGCCAGTGATCAAGGCGGGCGTGGAGAAGCTGGGCTTCAAGATGAGCGACATCAAGATCCTGATCGCGGGGCATGCACACCCGGATCACGTCGAAGGCGACGCCATGATCAAGGAGATGACGGGCGCGCAGGTGGTTGTGGGTCGTTTGGATGAAGCGGCGACGCGCGCGTTCAAGCCCGGCGGCAAGGAACATCCGATTGATCGGCTGGTGGACGAAGGAGATACGGTTTCGCTGGGCGGCACGACGCTGACGGCGCATGTGATGCCGGGTCATACTCGCGGATGCCTGGCGTGGACGCTGGATTTGAAAGAAGGCGGCAAGACGTATCACACGCTGGTCGAATGCAGTTTGAACGGCCAGTTCGTGCAGACCCTGGATCAGTATCCGGGGATTCTGGACGACTTCCGTGCCACCTATAAGAAGGCTTTGACGCTGCCGCATGATGTGTGGGTTAGTTCGCACGCTTCGTTCTACGGGCTGGCGGAGAAGTACGCGAAGCTCGAGAAGCGCGGGCCGAACGATCCGAATCCGTTCATCGATCCGGATGGGTACATCGCGCATGTCGCGCAGTATGAGAAGAGTTTTGAAGCGGCACTGGCTCGGCCACCGGCTCAGGGCAAGGGGAAGGCAAAGCAGTAAGAAGGCAGGCGGAAGCGCCTGCCCTACCTAGTCGTAGATTCCTTCTATAAACCAACGTTGTAGCAGAGTATCCTGGCTCAACCGGGATACTCCCAAATCCCTCACTTCGATATCCCATTCGTAGCGATCCCACTTTTCGTTTGTCCACCAATCGCCTGCATAGTGCCAAGGTCCGGCGCATGCGATCACCGGGCCTCCACCCAAAGAAGAAGAAACGCGCGCGGGCAAACCTTGATTGGTGCACCAAACTTGCGCGGGGCGTCGGGGGCGGAAGCGGCGGAGTGCGAGTTTGGGGCGCAGGGGCAGGTCCACTTCTTTGGAGCGCGTGAGGCCGGTCATGCGGAATGCGTCGGGGCGATGGGTGTCGAGGATTTCGGGCGAGCCTACGTTCGACGCGCCCACAAGCCCACGGATGCGCGAGAGAGTGATCTCGAGTTTTTCGGGCTCGGGGGCTTGCGGAAGAAAGAGGCCGTGTTGTGTGGTGCGCGGTTCTACGGGCGCGAGTTCGAGATGGATTCTTTCGATGGGTGCTCGCGGGGGGCGTTCGTTTAGTTCCAACTGCACCAGCTTGAGTAGCACTTTTGGATTCAACATGGGAACCGGCAAACGCAATGTCGCGGTGTGGTCGGTTCGTTCTAATTTCAGACGTAAGCGGAGTTCGTTGGTGTAGCGACCGTGATAGCGGAGACGTTCGCAGAGTTGATCGAGCATTTGCGAGAGCAGGAAGAGAAGAGGCTCCAGCAGATCAATGGACTCTTCGAGCTCGCGCTCTTCGCGGAAGACTTGCGGATCAATGCGGAGACGCAGTTGACGATGTCCGGCTCCGTTGGCGAGTTGGTGCAGGTGGGTGCCTTCGTCGCCAAGGCGCGAGGTGACGCCGATCGGGGGCAGCGCGGCGAATTCTCCGAAAGAGCGGATGCCCCATAGGTCGAGGTTGCGGGCGAAGTCGGGTGAGCCTCCCAAGAAGAAGAGAGGCAGAGGGGCGAGGACGGCGGCTTCCTTGTTTTGCGGGATGACGGTGATGCCTTTGAAGCCGCGGGCTGCGTGGACTGCGGCGTCGGGGTTAGCAGCGATCGCAACATGCGCGTCCGGCACTGCGTGGGCGAGGATCGCGGCGGCGAGTTGTTCGGGAGCGCCGTAGATGCGGCCGAGGCCGCGCACGTCGAACACGACGGTATCGGGCGAGGTTTCTTCAATCAGCGGCGAGAAGTGCGCGGCGCATTCGAGCAGCAGCGGCAGATTTCCGGGAGCATAGAGACACGCGAACATGGATCACCGTGCGATTCGGAAAGTGCGTTCCTGCGCGCGATGATTCTGCGTGCACTGGGCGAGGACTTCGAAACCGTTGAGGAGGCAGCCGGGCAACTGGCCTCGCCATAGGGATCGATTGCGGCTGAGTTCGATTTTGAGAGCAGAGCACGAGCGCGCGTGCATCTGTTTCGCCATCACGACGAGCGCGGTCCGCGTGTTCTCGACGCCGTGACGCAGGCGGAACCAGGCGGCCATCGGGATGCGGCGAATGGCTTTATCGGGCGCGTCGCCGAGGTCGATCGCGACCATGCCGAAGCCTCCACCTTGCGCGAGCATGTCCGCGGCTTTTAGCGCGTGCTCGACGTTGCCGCCGCAGCGGACCCACAGGACTTGCGAGAGTCGAACTCCTGCTGCGGCTGCGCTTTCGGGGTCGAACGTGTCTTCCGCGTCGAGCAGGGCGCAGAATTCGTGACGGGATGTCATCGCGGCTAGAAGAGAGTAAAGCAACGACGTGCGACCGGAGGAGGCGAACCCAGCGATCTCTGTGAGCGCCCCGCGAGGGATTTCGCCGGCTACGGATGGCAGGGTTTCGCTGGTGTGTTTTCGAAAGCCGAGGGGTAAAGGTAGGGCTGCCATCTTCGCCTTATGTTCGCCTATACTAGAGGCTGGCGTCAACCCCAAAATGCAGCCCAAATACATCGAACTTCATGCGCGCTCGGCGTTCAGTTTCCTGCGGGGAGCGTGTGTTCCGGAAGACTATGCGGAGCGCTGCCAGGAGTTGGATCAGGCGGGAATGGCACTGCTCGATTGCGATGGTGTTTATGGGGCGCCGCGGTTTTATCAGGCGATGTCGAAGGCGGGGCTGAAGCCTTACGTGGGAGCGGAGATTGCGTGCACGGATGGCGCGCGGTATCCGTTGCTGGCGATCGATCAGAAGGGCTATCAGAATCTTTGCCGGCTGATTACGCGGACGAAACTGCGGGTTCCGAAGAAGCAGCCGGCGCTGGCGACTCGCGAAGAGTTGGCGGAGTTTGCGGGGCATTGGATTTGTCTTACAGGGTCGGAGGATGGTCCGCTGGCGCAGGGGCTGCATAAGAAAGAGGGGCGCGCGACGGTGACGCGGCTGCAGGAGATGTTCGGGCCGAGGAATGTTTACCTGGAATTGCAGCGGCATTTTCTGCGGGACGGGGAGGCTCGGAATCAAGCAGTGATTGAGTTGGGGCACAGCTTGGGGGTGCCTCTGGTGGCGACGAACGGGGTTTGTTACGCGGAGGCTGGGCAGCGCGAGGTGATGGACACGTTCACGTGTCTACGCAATCACACGACGCTGGCGCGGGCGGGTCGGTTGTTGGAGCGCAATGCGGAGCGCTATCCGAAGTCTTCGCGAGAGATGCTGCGGTTATTTGCGGATGTGCCGGAGGCGATCGGGAACACGACGGAAGTCGCGTCGCGATTGCAGTTCACGCTGAAGGATCTGGGGTATGAATTTCCTCACTACCCGGTACCTGCGGGTCACACGCAAGCAAGTTTTCTGCGCATGACGACGTATGAGTTTGCCAAGCGGAGATTCGGCACTCGGTATGAGGGAAAGCCGCGGGCGCAGATCGAAAAAGAACTGGCGATGATCGAGAAGTTGAAGTTCGAAGGCTACTTTTTGATCGTGTGGGACATCGTTGAGTACTGCCGCAAGCAGGGGATTCTCATACAGGGGCGCGGGTCGGCCGCGAATAGCGCGGTCTGTTACGCGCTGGGGATTACGGCTGTGGATTCGGTGCGGATGGACTTGTTGTTCGAACGGTTTCTATCGGAGAATCGCGCGGAGTGGCCGGATATCGATTTGGATTTGCCGTCAGGGCCGCAGCGCGAGAAGGCGATTCAGTATGTCTACGAACGCTACGGACAGTTGGGTGCGGCGATGACAGCGAACGTGAACACGTATCGCGGACGATCGGCTGCGCGTGAGGCCGGGAAGGTGTTGGGCTTCGATGAAGAGACGCTCGGGCGGCTTTCGAAGTTGGTTCCTATGTGGGGGTGGAAGGACGATTCAGAGACTCCGGAGAAGCAGTTTCGCGAGTCGGGGCTGGATGTCGCGGATGCGCGCGTGCGTAAGTTTCTGGATCTGACGGTGGCCTTGCAGGATTTGCCGAGGCATCTGAGTCAACATTCGGGCGGGATGATTATTTGTCAGGGGCAACTGGATTCGGTGGTGCCGCTGGAGCCGGCGACCATGCCGGGGCGCGTGGTCGTGCAGTGGGACAAAGAAGATTGCGCGGACATGGGCATCGTGAAAGTGGATCTGCTGGGGCTGGGGATGATGGCGGCGTTGGAGGAATCGCTGGAGCTGATCGAGCGGCATCAGAGGACGAAGATCGATCTGGGGCAGCTGCCGGAAGATGATCCGAAAGTGTACGATGCACTGCAACGTGCGGATACGATCGGGCTGTTTCAGGTGGAGAGCCGGGCGCAGCAGGCTTCGTTGCCTCGGATGAAGCCGGTGAAGTTTTACGACCTAGTGGTGCAGGTCGCGATCATTCGGCCGGGACCGATTGAGGGCAAGATGGCGCATCCCTATTTGGCTCGGCGGCAGGGGAGGGAGAGGCCTGATCCGCTGCATCCGTGCTTGAACGAGATTCTGGATCGGACGCTGGGGGTGCCGCTGTTTCAGGAGCAGTTGCTGCGCATCGCGATGAAGGCGGCGAGTTTTACGGGAGGTGAGGCGGAGGAGCTGCGGCGCGCGTTTGGATTCAAGCGGTCCGTCAAGCGCATGCAGGAGATCGAAGTAAAGCTGCGCGCGGGGATGACGAAGAACGGCATCGTGGGTCTGTCGCAGGAAAAGATCGTCAAGGCGATTGGGGCTTTCGCGATGTTTGGATTTCCAGAATCACACGCGGCGAGCTTTGCGCTGCTGGCGTATGCGAGCGCTTACCTGCGCACTTACTATCTGGCGGAGTTTACCTGCGCGTTGCTGAATCATCAGCCGATGGGGTTCTATCATCCGTCGACATTAGTGAAGGACGCGCAGAGGCATGGGCTACGCGTGTTGCCGGTGGATGTCAATCTTTCGGGAAGTGTCTGTTCGCTGGAGAAGGGTCAGCTTCGGTTGGGGTTTAATTATGTGCGTGGGCTGACTAAGGATGCGGCGAAGGCTATTGCTGCGCGGCAACCATTCCAGTCGATCGACGATCTCGCACTCCGCGTGCCGGGGCTCCGTATGGAGCAACTCGCATCGATCGGAGCGCTCAATTCTATAGGGGCGAAGCATCGGAGGGATGCGCTGTGGCAGGCGTCGTGGAGGGCTCGGCGGACGGGGCCGCTGCTGCGCGAGGTTGCTGAAGCGATGCCGGAGTCGCCGTTGGTGCAGATGACGCTCGGGGAGAGATTGGTCGCGGATACTACGGGGATCGGGATGACGATTGGTAAGCATCCGATGGCTTACAGGCGGGCAGAGATGGATCAGCTGCACGTGACTACGGCGGCGAAGCTTGCGGGGATGATGCATGGTCGGGTGGTGCGGGTGGCGGGGAATATTATTGTTCGGCAGAGGCCGGGGACGGCGAAGGGCGTGATGTTTCTGAGTCTCGAAGATGAGACGGGGATCTCCAATGTGGTGGTGATGCCGGATCTTTTTGAGGAACAGCGAGCGGCGATTCTAAGTCATCCGTGGGTGATGGTGCAGGGGAAGCTGCAAAATGTGGACAAGGTGCAGCATGTTTTGGCGGAGAAGATTTCGCCGTTAGCGAATCCGATGGGTGTGACGCGGTCACACGACTTTCACTAGACGGGTTGCAGTTCGAAGCCGTTTAGCTGGAAGCGGAAGCGTTTTTCTTCGCCGACTTTTTTGGCGCACCATTCGGCGCCATCGCGCATGGCTCGGTGTTCGTTCGTCCACCAGGGGGTATCGGAACCGGTTCGGTAGAATTCTTCGCACAGCAGCAAATGGCGCGCGAGCCCGGCGGCTAGGCGGGATTGATAGTGAGCGAGTAGCGGCTTCGCGTCGGCGCCTTTTGCGACTGACTGGATGACGGCAGCGGCGAGGATGGCTTCACGAATGGCCTGCGCGGTTCCGTCGCCGCATAAGGGATCGAACGCCATGGCGGCGCTGCCGCAGGCTAACCATTTCTCTCCGCAGAGGGGCCAGTGGAGGCGCGGGTGCGCGGGGAATGATCCGGCGGGTTCGCCGAGTTGTTCGATGCGTTGCGCGATTAAGCGGCTGGTAGCGAGGAGATGTTCGGCAGAATCGCCGACAGCTAGAAGGTAGGCGGAGTTGGGCGCGGTGGGAATGAGAAAGAGCCATCCATTTGCGACGGATTCTACCCAGCAGGCTGTGGAGTCGGCTCGGTCACGGAGCGTTACGGAGACTGCGGCGGCTTTGCGGTAGCCGAAGTGATGCTCTTTTGTTCCGGGCGGTAAAGGGGCCGCAGTTAGGATCGACCAATCGTTAACGTCTGCTGTTGCGGGCTGCGAAAGTTTTTCGCTGACGGTGTCGAGCAAGAACTTTTCGGAGACCACGACTGCGGGATGTTCCATGGTTACCGGCGCGGAGTCGGCCCCCCAGGCTACGACTCGGCGACGGATGCGATGAGCGTTGGCGAAGGCTTCCATGGGGCCGAAGACATCGCCCATAAGCGATAGAGCAGCGCCGCTCAACATGATTACCGGGAGTCTTGGACGATCGAGTTTCTGCCAAGAGGTCGCGATCCCGCCTTGTGCGAGAAGATGCGAGCAACAGGCTGCCGCGATGCCGTCTCCTTTGATGATGGTGCTCATGGGGTTGTCATCTGCGCGATCAGGCCAGTCATGTTGGCGACGGCGAAGCTCACACCTTGAAGATTTCTGGAGGGGGGCACTCCATCGATGGGGCGCGGGTACGGGGATGCGTAGAAGATACCGTCGCGATAGACGTAGCTGTCGCGGGGGCAGTCGGGATCTACGTCGACGGCGATGACGCCGGGGAGTTTACCGGGCAGCATGTGCGCGGCGCTGACTACGGTGCCGGTGCCTTCGAGAGCTTCTAGGAAGAGAGGCTCGTGATCGGGGTTCGCGGTGCCGAGGCTCAGATTGATCAGATCCATTTTCTGATCGCGGCACCAGGCGAGGGCTCGGCGGATGACTTCCATGTTGGCAGCGAGTTTGCCGCCGAATACTTTTACGGAGAATAGTTCGGCATCGGGAGCCTTTTCGCGGATCGCTGCAGCAACGGCGGTGCCGTGGCCAAGGCGGTCCAGGGGATCGTCGCCCATGCCGGTGGCTGTGACGTGGACCGCTCCCGCTACTTTTCCGACGTGCGGGTGGGATTCAAAAACGCCGCTGTCTATGATTGCGATTCTCATCTGCTTAGCGTGATCACCTGGTCAGCGATGCTGGCTACGGCGGGGCGGTGTGTGATGATGATGGCGGTGCGGCCCTGGAGTGCGACGGCCAAGGTTTCGGTAATCATGCGTTCGTTGTCTTCGTCGAGAGCAGAGGTCGGCTCGTCGAGCACGAGGACTTTGGGATTGGCGAGGAGTGCTCGGGCGAGTGCGAGGCGCTGACGTTCTCCTGCGGAGAGGCCCTGGCCACGTTCGGCGAGTGTTGTGTTGTAGCCATCCGGAAAGGACATGATGCGCTGATGGATGGACGCGGCCTGTGCAGCTTCGATGATCTCTTCGTCGGTGGCGTCGGGTCGCGCGTAGGCGATGTTCTCGCGAACGGTGGATTGGAAGAGGAACGGGGCCTGGTCGAGCAACATCACTTGTCGGCGGAGATCCTGCAGGCGGAGCTCGCGAACGTCCTGGCCGTCCAGGTGGATCTCTCCGCTCTGGGGATCGTAGAAGCGGACTAGGAGGTCGGCGAGTGTTGACTTGCCGACGCCGCTGGGTCCGACGATGGCGCAGATGCTGCCGGCGGGAACATGGAACGAAAGCTTGTTGAGAATGGAATCGCCGTCGTAAGAGAACGAGACGTCGCAGCAGTCGACGGCACCGCGTCCAGGAGCGCTGGGGCGGGTTAGGCTGCGTTCGATCACTTCTGGATTGGTGTCGAAGAGCTCAAAGACTCGGGTGAGCGAGACGCCGCCGGAGACCAGATTGCTGTAGAGGCTCATCAGGTTCTGGATCGGGCTGAGCAGTCGGCCGTGGTAGGCCATGACTGCGACGAGAGATCCGGTGGTGAGTTCGCCGTCGATGACGAGTTTGCCGCCATAGAGAAAGAGGGCTGCAGTGCTGAGTGTGATGAGGGTTCCCGGCACTGCGCCGGAGAGGAACGACGTCATCTGCATGCTCAACAGAGCGTCGAGGAAGCTTTGGTTGCGGCTGCGGAAGCGTTCTACTTCGCGGACTTCGGCACCGGCGGTAACTACGACTCGGATGCCGAGCAGGGTTTCGATGAGGAAGCTACCGATGTCGGCTCCGCGTTCGCGGACGGCTTTGACTCGACCGATCAGGCGGCTCTGATAATAACGGAGCGACCAGAGGCTGAATGGGAGGACGATCAGGCTCAGCAGGAAGAGCTTGAGATTCATCGAGGCCATGATGACGGCGCTGCCGATGAGGAACACGACATTCGAGAGGACGCTGAGCAGGCTGTCTGCCGAGATGCGCTGTACTTCGGAGATGTCGTTATTGATGCGCGAGACTACGTCGCCGAGCTTGCTGCGCACCCAGAAGCGCGGTGATAGCAATTGCAGGTGGCGATAGAGGGCCACGCGCATATCGAAGAGGACAACGGCGGAGACGCGAACATATTGATAGCTGGAGAGGATATTGAGAGCGAAGCTGAAGACGGTCGCACCCACCATGAGCAGGCTGACCAATACGAGCTTGCGGAAATCATGAGGGATTAACGCCTCATCGATGAGGAGCTTGGAGGTGTAAGGCTGGATGAGGCCGAAAGAGGTAGCGGCGACACCGGTAAGCACGATGAGGGCCAGGCGTGCTCGGTATGGAACCAAGTAGCGCGCGGCCCTCTTATATCCTGCGAACAGACTTTTAGCGTCGTTCATTCTTTGCTCACTGAGCGCTGTAGATCATTCCTCCGCCAGTGGTGTCGTTTTGGAGATCCCAGGTGCCTTCGGACTTAAAGGTTTTAGCATCGTAGACGTCGATTTCGAAACCGGCGCCGTAGATGTAGAGTTTCTGACCGTCACCCGAGAGGCCGAAGCTGTAGCGGGAGCGGCAGATGACTTCCGACGTTCCAGCCATGCGACTGGTGGTCAGATCGATGGCCCAGAACTCGCAGCGCTTGTTGCCGCCGGTTCCGTTGTTGGTGACCATGTAGCCCATCTTCTTGTCGGGCGTGATGCGAAGATTGCTCATCGCGACGGGCGCGGGGCCAATCGGAGTGAAGTCAAACTTGCGTGTATTCAGATCAAAGTGAGCGAGGCCGAAGACCTTGTTGTGCACGATGGGATCCGAGTAGTTGAAGATCGAAACGCGCTGGCCGGGTTCACTGAGCGATTCCTGCAAGCCTCCGAAGCCCAGGTTTTCGAGGGCTGGGCCGTCGGGCTGCGCGAGATCGATCTTCTCGACTTCGCTGAAGTCCTCGGCCTTGAACACGGTGATCTGTGAGCCGAACTGGTAGAGGTATTTGCCGTCGGGAGAGATTTCAAACCCGCCACCACGATTTCCGCCGCCACCGTTCGCCTGATTGGCCGGTACATCGAAGGTCTTGGCGATCTTCCCGGTCTTCATGTCGATGATGGAGTATTTCGGTTTGCCTACTTCGAACCGATCGTTCATCTTGGTGATTTCAGTCGTCTGGCCGTAGAGGAACTCGCCTTTCGGGTCGACTGTACCGCCGCCGAAGCGGAAGCGGTGCGTGGCGTCGTTCAGCACCCACTTGTTGACCACTTTGCGGCTGGCGATGTCAATCACTTCAATACCAGCGTGATCGTTCGTCGCGACAATGATGGACTTCTTGTCGAACGACATTCGCAGGCTGGTGGGCAAGCCGGTTTCCAACATGATGCGTTGGACCACTTTCCCGTTGGTATCGTCGATGACGATGATGGAATTGGGGTATGCTCCCATGAAGAGCACACCCGCATTCGCCGCGGCGGCGCACAGCGTGAATAGAGCTAAGGGAAGAAATCGCTTCATAGTTCGTATGGCCTCGTCGTTATGTAGTCTGCGTGAGAGGAATTCCTGGTCTATGGGAAGACCAAGTCCAAATTGCGCCAATCTTTAGTGGCCGTGGCGCACTTGCTGGCCCAATCGGGATAGTTGTTGAGATGATCCGGGACCTGTGCGGGCCAGAAACAAGTGACGTAGCAATCGTAGATGTCGCGTTCGACAGGCTGACACAGGCCAGCGGTGCCCCCTGCGGAGTCGACTTCCCAGCCCGGTGAGAATGCGAGGGCGCATCCCATGGGGACGTGCGGCCGCGCCTGCGGCGTGGGGTTGTTGCCATTCTGCAAGGCAACGACGTCCTCTTTCATCATGCTGACCTGCGCGTCGATGCGGCGCGCCTTTTTATTCACAGCTCTCAAATGCTTCATAGACCCTTCCTCTGTGCGAACGTTTCCAGGAAACCCGGGTTTTGGGCGCTAATCGCCCCGAAGATCTGCAAACAGGTGTCGGTCCATTCCCGAATCCAGTCGCAGTAGTGCAAGTTCGGATGGCCTGTGTCACCATACCGAACAAAAGCTTCATGATGGCATCCGCCCGCGCAGAGTGGCCGGGCGAAGCATTCGTGACATTCGTATTTTGCGTTGACGTGTCCTTTGTTCAGGAATGCCGCCTGCTTTTCGCGATCAACACCAGTGTTGATGTTGCCGAGCGCGTGTTCGTCGGAATCGACGAAGCGGTGGCACGGGGCGATGTCGCCGGAGGGTCCGACGCCCATCAATCCCAAGCCAGCTCCACAGGGGTGAGATTTATTGACGCCCTGATAGAGTTCAGCGATAGTATCGCTGACGTTGGAGAAGCCGTGCATTTCGCCGCGCAGCGCGTATTCGAGGTATTCCTGCGCGAGAACGTTAAACTGTCCGAGAACGCCGTGCATGCCAACTTCGCCAATGGAGTACAAGCGGTCGGGCGAGGTGGTGACGGGCGCGAAGCCGACTTCGTGGAAGCCGAGTTCGTCTTTCAGATGGCGATAGATGCGCATCACGTCGGTCACGCCACTGGTGAGCGTGACGCGAGCCGTGATGGGCCGCGTGCGATGACCGGCAATCAGCGCCTTCACCCGAGGCGCGATGATGTCGTAGCTGCCGCGACCGTTCGCGAACACACGAAGCTTGTCGTGCAGGTCCGGTGGTCCGTCCATGCTGACTGTGACGCCGATGTTGTTGTCCGAGAGGAACTGGATAATCGCCGGCGTGATCAGCGTCGCATTGGTGGTCAAACTGAAATCGATGCCGCGACCCTGCTGCTTAGCCTGTTCGGTTGCGTACGTGACGACTTCCTTAAGCAGCGGGAAGTTCATCAGCGTTTCGCCGCCGAAGAAGGTGATGTGTACAGCTTCTCGGCCAGCCGATTGCGTAAGCAGGAAATCGACCGAAGCCATCGCCGTGGTCAAGTCCATGAACTTGGGCTTGCCTTCGGGTGTGGCGACTTTGTCTTCGCCGAACTCATAGCAATACGTGCAGGACAGATTGCACTGATTGGTGAGATTCATCACCAGGCTTTGCAGCGGAAAATCCGCAGGCGGTTCCTGGAGAGCCTCATGAACTGGCTCGCCAGAGACGATGACGCGGGACATCGTCATCTCGTCCACCAGTTCAGAAGCAGCTTCCATACTCAAACCGCGGGCGGCCAGCCGCCGCACGAGTTCGTCACGCGTAACGCCGCCCTTCGAGAGTTCCGCGAGTACGGACGATGTATCTTCGTCCACCTCGAAGATGGCGCCAGCGTTTACGAGGTAGATAAAGCGTTTGCCAGCACCTTGAAATTCATGGAACTCACCTGGTCGAAACGTAGTTGTCTCAGCAGCGATCATTGACCCACCTCCGGCTGATCCCAACGAATGTAAGTGGGAACAGTCACTACTAAGTAAGACTTGCCCGTGAGGGGTTTGCCTTCTTTATCTTTTTCTTTGGTCGCCGTGGCCACAGCCCAGACGTCGCCGTAGTTGTTGCGGCTGAATTTGCGGGCCGGGTTCGGACCGTCTGTGTTCGGCGTGAAGAGGCCGCTGTCGTTGAGGGAGCCAACGAAGTCGCGGTCGTCATCACCGAAGACCGCGTAGAATTCTTCCATGGCCCAGGTGACTTCGATCGGACCGATTTCCACGTCGTCCGCCGTATGGAGCTTGCCGTCCTCACCGCGATTGACACCGACGGCTTCGAATTGTTGGTAGCCCTTGGGATGAACGTCACTACCAAGGCGCGAGAGAGCGGTGTCCGGAGTGACTTTGATGTAATCGACTTTATCGTAGACAGCGTAGGCGCTAGGCAGAACTGCGAGTCCCAGGGCTACGTCGCGCTTTCCGAAGACTGCGGTGGGTGCGATGTCGACACTGGCGACGACCTCGGTCGCGGACTTGGAAACGATCGACTTGACCGTGACGCCGGGGCCGAAATCAAGGTCGGCGGCAGTGACCGTTGCGGGCAGGCTAGACCCCATCAGTTTTACCTGTTGGGCTGTGGTGCCGCGCATCAGAGACGGTTTGTCCATGGTGAACAAAGTGGGCGCACCGGTGACGCGTTTCAGTGTCACGTCCAAACCGAATTCCTGATATTCGCCCCAGAACCAGCGGCCTTCGCCGGAGGTCTGATCGGGCGACAGCCACATCGCTTCGCGCATTTCACTGGAGAGTTCGCCAGGCCGCGGGGTGGCGACCGCGGTGGTCGCCTTCGATCGGCCGCGCCAGGAATAGCCGGCGTAGACCAAGCCTGTGCCTGTGCGAGTGATGGCGGGCCCCGACCCCATCAAGGGTTTGAGCGTCGTGCTGGTGGTGAATTCATCCTCGGCAGCTCCTTGGGTGACGGTCATCTCGCCCGCATATTGACCCTTGCCGGGGATATGCGCGAGAACCATCCATTTGCCAGCGATCTTCGGAGTACGCATGCGGGCTTTCCACGCGGACCATTCAGGAGTGTGGAGGCCGTATTTCGTGGCCAAGAAGTCGAGTGACGTATCGAGGGATACAGGAGCCGCTCCGGGTGCTGCGGCGGGGGCAGCTTCGCCCCCTCCACCGCCATTGCCGTTAGCGCCCCTGCGGAACGCTGCGTCGGCTTGAGGGAAGAAGGCCACGTGCATGTTGGTGAGCAGCGTCCAATCTTCCTTCGTGCGATGCCACTGGAACGCTCTGCCAAGCGCGTGGCACTGCATACAGGTCGTACGAATACTCTCATTCGGAATCACTTCGTCCTGAATGCGGTGTTCGGCCATGTACATAAGGGGCTTGGCTTCTTCCGGTGCTAGACCATGGTTCGTACCGAGATATTTCAAAATCGTGCGGGCTTCCGCTGGCTGGAGTGAGAGGCCGTTCAAGCGAACCATGCGCTTGATGGCTTCTTCCCAACCTTCGGGAGTGGCTCGCGAGTAGGAGATGCGGCTGAGGTTTCCTTTCTCGTCTTTGGTGTGGCAGGTGCCGCACTTGGCGATCACCAAGTCGCTGGTGACGGGGATGCCTTCTTCGGGAACCGCTTTGCCTTTCGCGGCTGCAGCACCACCGCCGCCTTTTCCTTTACCTGCTCCGCCTCCGCCTTGGCCCATCATCAGGATGGCCCCACAGAGGATTGCGGTAATCAGTAAGATTGACTGTTTCATTAGGCTCCTAGAAAGTGAGACGACCGGTCAACTGCAAGTTGCGGGGACCCGCGCCCTCCGCTGACTGCAACGCCGTGATGGTTCCGAAGGTGGCATTGCCCAGCGTCAAAGCAGGATTGGCGTAATTCGGATGATTCAGAGTATTCGCCGCGGCGAGTCCGAGCCGAAGATGAACGTTTTCCGTGATGTTGATGGAGCGGAAAACAGAGAGCGATACGGCCTGCGTTCCGGGGCCAATAACCGAGCCGATCGGAGTGTTGCCGGTGCGACCGATATTGTTTTTTGGCACCACGAACGCTGCCGGGTTGATCCAGAGCGAGGGGCCTTGATTCGTCGGATATAGCGGAACATTTCCCTGGGCGTAGTCGGCGCGAACCGTACCGCCTGCGGTCTGACCTTGTCCAAGACCCATAGGGTCAGCGCCGTTGGTGATAACGGTCATGAACGATCCGGTCTGAGCCATGACGACACCAGCGAGTTCCCAGCCATTCGCCGCGTGGCGCAGAATCGAATTGCTTACGTTCACTTGGGGAGCATAGAGGAACGTGGTCTGGAAGCGGTGACGACGGGTGAAGGCGACATTGCCATAGTCCAGATCGTAGTTGAATCGATCAGAGACGCTACCACCGTTCTGACCCGTGAAACCCGTGGGATTGGCGCCTGCGCCATTCGAGAGATTCTTGGCGAAGGCGTAGCTGGTCTGGAACTGCAGGCCGTTCGAGAAGCGGCGGTTACCGGAGACCGTGAGAGCGTGATAGTTGCTGCGAGCTCCGCTGCCCGTCTGGGAGATGGAATTGAAGAGCGGATGCGCGATTTGATCTTTCATCGCTGCAACGCCCACTGTGTTCGCGGGCAACTGGTTGGCGTTGTACTGCAGGCCCAGGTCGTGGCCGTGGCTACCATCGTAGGTCACGCGCAAACCCGTGTTGAAACCGAGGTCGCGTTCAATGGTGAAGTTCCACTGATCGACTTTCGGATCCTTATAGCGCAGCTCGGAGGCGAGTTGGAAGGATTCAGTACCAGGCTGGGCAAGATTCGCCGGGAAGGGGTTCGGGAAGGAGTACAACGGTTTTCCGTTCACCAAGCTGTTGGTGTAACGACCTACGAAGCTAGACTGCACAGCCCAAGCCGAGTTCAACCCGGTGCCGCTCAGTGCTTCGATAAAGCGTCCGTATCCGCCGCGCATGACGGTCTTCGTGCCAAGGCGCCACGCGAAACCGATGCGGGGACCGAAGTCCGTCCGCTGTGAGTAACGTAGGTTCTGCGGAAGGCCCGCCTGGGAGGCAGTCAGGATAGGCGTCGGGGCAATCGAATCCCGGAAGGCCGGGTTGATATTGACCTCGCCCCCGTCCGGGATGACGACGATGCCATGGACCTTTACGCCGTTGACGATCGTATCCACGTCCGGAATAAAGTTCGCGGTGTTGCGGTAGTGGTCCTGATAGTTCGGGTGGTATTCGTAACGCAGTCCGTAGTTGATCGTTAGATTGCGCGTCACCTTCCAGTTGTCCTGCGCGTAAAACGCGTAGTGCACGGAGTAACCGAAGGAGTCCGGATTTTGGACCGTCGTCAGATTCGAGATATCGGGAACACCTAACAGGAAGGAGGCAAACGGATTGCCGATCGTTGTGCTGGTCACCGAGGAGTTATTGAACGTATAGGAACTCATACGGCCACCGGAGAAGACGTTGGTGTACAGTCCGCTCTGCCACCGCAGATCGCCGCCGAATTTGAAACTATGACGCCCCACCGTGTAGCTCACGTTGTCGAGGAGCTGGGCTGTCTTGGAGCGGGATTTCGCCGTGCTGCCGCCGCTCACGCCCGAGAATCCGGTGATGGCAAAATTTGTGGAAGCCGCGCCGTTCGGAATGCTGGGCAAATTCAGTCCAAGCGCCTGGGCGACGCCCTGGGCGGTGTACCCGTATTCGGTGCCGGTGTTCTGACCGCTGATCCCCACGCGCACTTCGTTCAACAGAGAGGGCGTGATGATGAAGTTGTGAGCCGCTGCGAGACTCCAAACGTTCTCCTTGGATTCGCCGCCGCCGAGGACCGGGGAGCCACTTGGGGCGGTCAGACTTTCGCGCCTTTTGTAGGTAAGGCGGGCAAATGCCGTCTGCCGACTTCCGATATTCTGATCCAGCCGCACATCGCCCTGGTTGCTAACGATGTTGGTCGGGTAATTCTGTCGATAGTTATTGGCGATCGCGCCCGGCGCGCCAGCGTTGGGAGCGAGTTTCAAATAGTAGTCCATCGCGCGCTGCGAGAGAGCCGCGATGCGGGTGATTGGAATTTGATTGCCCGCAAATGTGGAACCGGGGGAAAGCGGGTCCTTGATGACCGTACCGGGCAGGTAGACCGATAGATCTCCGCGCCGCATCGCCTCGGTGGGGATACTGCGGGTCACGAGTGAATACTGGGGCAACTTGAGAGCTTCGTAGTCGCCGAAGAAGAATGTTCTGTTGCGCCCACTGTAGAGCTTCGGTATAGAAAGTGGTCCACCCAGCGACAAGCCGTAGTCATTCATGACAAGCTTAGGTTTGGTCGCACTGAAAGGGTTGCGCGCGTTTAGTGCGGACCCCTGATAATTCTCGAAGAAGCTACCGTGGAAGGCATTGCTACCGCCTTTGGAGATAGTAGTGATGTCGCTGACACCACCGAACTCAGCAGTGTTGCTGATTTCACTGACGCGGATTTCGGCGATACCTTCAAACGAGGGGAAAAGCTCCGCGACAGGCGCGCCCGTCTTGGCACTCGACGTACTGATGCCGTCCAGCGTCACGGAAATCATGCTGGGCTTAGCGCCAGCGATCGAGATGTTGCCGCCCGAGTCTGTCTGCACGCCGGGCTGCGTCGTGAGGGTCGACATCGGGCTGGTGGAACCCGCGCCTCGCGATCCAATGGCAAGAGGGAGATCGATTAACTCGCGGCCCGTTTTCGTTTCGGCGATGTTGGCCACATCCGTGTTGATGGTCGGCTCGATGGCAGCGGTTACGTTGACCGACTCGACGACCGTAGCGACTTGCAGGGTGCCGTCCGCACGCAGCGTCTGGCGTGCCTGGAGTTCAAACCCCGTAATCGTCGCGGAACGGAAGCCGTCGGCAGAGAACGAGACGTCGTACATGCCGGGTTCGATATTGAGGAAAGCGTAGGATCCGTCGGCGTCGGTGATGGCTTCGCGCTTTGCGGCTGTGCCCTTGTTGGTCAGGCTGACGACGCAGGTCGGGATCACTGCTCCAGCAGAATCCTTTACGGTTCCGACGAACGAGCCAAAAGTAGACTGGCCCCAGCTAACGCTGGCCATCAGCAGAGCAATGGCGTATGTCAGCAAACCACTGCGGTTGGTAAGTCGGGTTCTTAAGTTGAGAATAGATGTCATTTTTTCGAAACACTCCTCCGCCGTCAGCATTGGCTCAAGCGCAATGCGAGGGACTTTTGTCTACGAGAGCGTCCGAACGGGGACGTGCAGTCAGCCGCTCTGCAGTGAGGCGGCAACTACAAAAAACTATGCAAAAGTGGCGGGAATTACCGACTCTGGGTCGCCACAGTTAGATCTGAACATGCGGCCGGCGTAAACAAGCGACGACGGTCCAACGGGAATTTAGCCTAACTGGGGAAAACAAGACACCGGGGAGTGCGTTCGACGGGGAGTGTGAAACTTACCAGCGCAGACGTTGCTTTGTGCTGATAAAGGAATTTAGCACGGAACGGGCGAGGGAGCAAATCTTTTTTAAGGCGTCACTCAGACGAGGAGCGTCGGTGCTCCATTGTGGCGTTCCATTCGTTGGCGCAGGGTGTTCCTTGCGCGGGTCAGGCGGCTCTTTATCGCGGACTCGGTAATACCCAAACGCGACGCGGCTTCTTCGGTGGAGAGTTGTTGTAAGTCGCGAAGAATGAGCACGTCGCGCAGGATGCGGGGGAGTTTTTGAACCTCGGTTTTGAGGTGAGCGTTAAGCTCCACTTGCGCGAGTTCGACTTCAGGGCCGGGTTCTGATGTGGGGACTTCCATGGTGCGGCCATCGTCGTCGGTTTCGTCCAGGGAGCGAAGATTCACGCGACGCGATTTTCGCAGACTCATGAAGCTTTGGTTGGCGACGATAGTGCGGAACCAGGTGGAGAAGCGAGATTCCGATTTGAACAGGGGTAGATTGATCCAGGCCTTGAGGAACGAAGTCTGCACTTCGTCTTCTGCTTCCTGGCGATCTTTCAGGATGGAGAGCGCCAGCCGGAAAGAGGCAGATGTATTGCGACGCACCAGTTCGGCGAAAGCCTCTTCGTCGCGCTGCTGCGCGCGCTGGACCAGTTCGGCTTCGGTGGCGTCGGCTAGGAGTAGGGGTTCCGTCACTAGGAGTTTCTCCGAACGGGGCTGCAAAGTTCGTCGTAGTGGGGACGATCGGCGGCACTCTTGTGGCGGAAGTGGCCGGCAATCATGCCTTTCTCGAGGTAGAAAACCCCAGGCATCTGGCGGACGTCAGCGTGAGAGGGACCTCGTCCATGCCCGGCAAGAATGCCGGCGGCGAAGCCTCGCCACCAGACTTTGAATCCGGCCAGCTGCGGGAGGGAGCCGCGTTTGAGGCCAAAGGCCCGGTAGAGAACCTGATCGGGGTCGCAAATTCGCTCCAGATCCTGAAGGGAGCGCTTGTCGAGAAGGTGTTTCATCGCCTCCTGATCGCCCATGTGAACGAGTACGATTTTGGTTCCCTTCGCTTCGATGGAGCGGCGGGTTTGAGAGATGTCCGCAAGGGCTTCGCGGCAGAAAGTGCAGCCGGCGTGGCGAAGAAAAACCAGAAGCAGGGAAGAATCCTGGGCAAGATCGACGAAGCGGCGACCGGATTCAGTGGTGATGCCCTCGAGAAGATCCGCTACCGAGTAAACGTCCATAGTGGTTGTCACGCACCGCTCCTATCTGAAAGCTTGGACTCCGTCAGCAGGGGTCGAGTTGTATTTAATTTCACCCCAGGGTTCCCCGTGGAGGAGTGCAGGATTGGCGTTCTTGGTAAGCATCAGTTGGACGTCGCTGATATGGCGTTCGCGGAACGCGCCTTCGCAATACGCGAGATAGTAGTCCCACATGCGGCAGAAGCGTTCGTCGAAGCCTAGGCCTCGGATATTGTCGATGGAGGCGTGGAAGCGGCTCCGCCATTCCGCGAGGGTATAGGCGTAGTGAAGACCGATGTCTTCGGAGTGATAGATCGAGAGCTTGGTCGAGCGTACCAGGGAACTAAGAATTTCGCGAATCGAGGCAAGTTGCGCGCCAGGGAAAATGCGGCGCTGGATCCAGTCGCTTTGCTTCTTGTAGGCGTCGAAGCGGTGTTCGTTCATCGTGATGGCCTGCATCACCATGGAGCCGTCCGCCGTCAGCAGGCGGTCGCAGGTGGAGAAGAACGCATCGTAATAGTTGAGGCCAACAGCCTCGAACATTTCGATACTCACCAGCTTATTGAAGGAACCTTTCAGATTTCGATAGTCCTCCAGAAGGAGCGTGATTCTTCGGCCGTCGTCGCCTGCGCTGGCGAAGGAGTCTTTGGCCTGGTCGTGCTGCTGGCGGCTGATGGTCGTGGTCGTGACGCGGCAACCGTAGTTGCGGGCAGCGTGGAGGGCGAAGGCTCCCCAGCCAGTGCCGATTTCGAGGACGTGGTCCTGCGGGCCGAGCGCGAGCTTGCGACAGATGCGGTCCAGCTTCTCCACTTGCGCTTGTTCCAGGGAATCGTTCGCGTCCTGATAGACGGCGCTGGAGTAGACCATGTTGCGGTCCAGGAAGAGGCGGAAAAATTCGTTGCTCAGATCGTAGTGGGCGTGGATATTGCGTCGGCTGCCGGAGATCGTATTGCGCTTAAGAGTGTGCCGCGCTCGGTTCAGCAGGCGGCTGCCAAGAGAGAGCAAGGGATTGCCGCCTTCGAGGGCAGAGAGATTGCGGGCCGCAATGCGAACAACAGCAACGGGGTCGGGAGAAGACCAATCGCCGTCGACGTAGGAGTCGCCCGCAGCGTCGTCTCCACCCCAGAGGACGCGCTGGAAGAATCGTTCGTCGTGGACAACGACGCAGGCGTGCAAGTCTGCGGTCGAGTCGCCGAAGATGTGGATCTGGTCGGGACAGACCAGTTCCAGCGTGCCGTAGCGTATCTTTTCCAGCATGCGAAGAACGGACTTGCGAGCGAAGCTGATGCTCATAATCGTTTGGTTGCCTCCTGATCGATGCGAGCGGGGTGGGTGAATACGGGTACGCGCTTCAGGTAGAGGCGCAGGGCTTGCCAGTGAATCGCGACAATCACTTTGAGCGTCATCCACGGATGGCGCATGAGAACCCGGAAGAGGTTCTGCGGTGTCCAGGGTTGGTGTTCGAGCGTTAAGGTCGCATCGAACAGAGGCTCGGGAATTCCTGGCTCGGGGGTGTTCATGTGGGCGACCAACGTTTGCGAAGGTTCGGTCAACGTGAACTCGTAATTCAGGTCCATGCCTAGAAATGGGGAAACGTGCATGGTCTTCGCGCAGCGATAGTGCAGGGCGTTGGTCGCGGGCTGTTGATTGGCGGGCCGTTGATTCGCGGAAGTTAGCCAATAGTTGCGGCTCTCCCCAAACGTGCTGTTCACTTCGGCGAGGATGGTCTGCAACTTTCCGCTCTGGTCATAGCAGTAGAAAAGGGAGATGGGATTGAAACAATAGCCTAGATAGCGCAGATGGGTGAGCAGGTAAATCGGGCCATCGGGTGCCGGAACATCATGCTCTCGCGCGTCCTGGGTGATTCGTTCGCGAAGGGAACGATGGGGATCGCCGAAGTGATCGCGTTGGTCGAAGTTGGCCCAGTTGAAGCGGTTGTAGCTGGTCCACGGCGATTGCGCCATCAACTCGGGAATGCGGTCGATGTCGAGCCAAGCCATGAAGAGGTTGTACGTAAATTCGTGATTCGCGGGGCGGAAGCGCCGATGGCGCAAGCTTCCTGTGTAGATGCCGGGCGCGGGGATCATAGGCAGGGAACCCCCAAGGCTTCCGCGACCCGCATGCCGCTGCGCACGCCGTCTTCGTGGAAGCCGTAAAACCAGTAGGCTCCGCAGAAATGCGTGTGATTGTGTCCGCTAATCTCGCTCCAGCGTTGTTGTGCTCGGATGGCCTCGCGGTTGTACAGGGGATGCTCGTATGGGATCGTCTTCAGTATCCGCGCCGGATCGATGGCGTCCGTGGCGTTCAGCGTCACGCAGTAATCATCCGTCGTGTTCAGCGATTGGAGGCGATTCATGTGGTAAGTGAGGGTTACCTTGCGTGAATCGCCGAGCAGGTAGTTCCATGAGGCTCGAGCGTCTGGTCTGCGCGGGAGCAAAGTCGAATCGGTGTGCAGGCAAGCTTCGTTACGAGTTGTGGTGAAACAGCCGAGGATCTCGCGCTCGGGCACAGTCGGCTGGGCGAGCATCGGCTGGATCTGGTCGCCGTGGCAGGCGAAGACGACCTCGTCGAACTGCTGGTCGGCGGCGTTTTGGAAGTGTAGGGTCGCGCCAGTGGTGCTTCGCTCAACGGAGGTGATAGCGGCGTTTTTCACGATTCGTTCGCGAAAAGGCACGGTGAGCGGCGCGAGGTACGTATTGCTGCCGCCGCGGATCGTTTTCCACTGTGGGTGGGTGTTGAGTCCGAGCATCCCGTGATTTTGCATGAATCGGATCAGGGTGACAATGGGGAACTGTGGCACCAGTTCCGGGGCCATGGACCATACGGCTCCTGCCATCGGGATCAGGTAGCGGTCGATGAAGGGTCGCGAATACCTGCCGGCTTCTAAGAAATCTCCCAGCGTCGTGTCGGGTTCGTCGTTGAGGATCGCGGGAGCTTCGCGGTTGAAGCGCACAATTTCTCGCAAAAGTGCGTAGTGGCTGGGAGAGAGTAAATTGCTTCGCTGCGCGAAAAAGCCGCTTAAGCCGCGGCTCGAATACTCGAATGCCCCGCCCCGTTCCGTCACAGCGAACGACATGTCGCTGGGTTGAGTCTGGACGTTCAACTCTCGCATCAAACGGCAGAAGTTCGGGTAGGTGAGCTCGTTATGCACGATGAAGCCGGTGTCCACCGGGATCGAACCCACCATCACGGTGTTGGTGTGTCCGCCCAAGCGGCTGTCGCGTTCGAAGACGTGCACCTCGTGCCGGCGGCTCAAATAGTAGGCCGCTGACAATCCCGAGATGCCTGCTCCGATCACGGCAACACGTTTCATTGGGCCAGCCTTCTAAATGGGCGCAGATCCCGCGCGATGCCGATCCAGTTTAAGGCGCGTAGGACGAGATACGTAATGTCGATCTCCCACCACCGCTCGCCCTGTCGGCAGCTACCGGGCGAGAAATGGTGGTTATTGTGCCAGCCTTCTCCGAAGGTGATTAGTGCGAGCCACCAATTGTTACGACTTTCGTCGGGAGTGTCAAAGCGTCGCGTGCCCCACTGGTGCGCCAGGGAGTTGATCGCGAACGTGCAGTGGTAAAGAATCACGGTGGACACCACGTAGCCCCATAAGAAGACGGGCCAGCCGCCGACGAGCGCAAGGGCGGCTCCATAGGCGACGGTGGGGATCCAGTGATGTCGGTCGATCCAGCGGAGTTCGGGAAACTTGGCGAACTCGGCAACAGAGCGGGGATCGTAGGTGTCGAAGTCGTTGGAGATCACCCAGCCTACGTGCGCCCACCAGAAGCCGCGCCGCGCTGGCGAATGGACATCGTGGTCGCGGTCCGATTCGCGATGGTGCTGGCGGTGATGGGCCGCCCACCACAGCACTCCCTTTTGCCCCGAACTCTGCGCCAGAAACGCCATCGCGAACTGAGCCACCCTGCCCAGTTTGTAACTGCGATGTCCGAAATAGCGGTGGTAGCCCGCCGTCACACCGAACATGCGGACCGCGTAACTCCCGGCGCACCACGCCAGCAGGGGCGCGGTCGTAGGTGTCCATAGGACGCCGACGACTCCCGCGTGCAACAGCGCGAAGAACAAGACCACACCGAACTGATAGGTCACGTTTCCAGTTTTGTCCAAGCGACGTACGTTTGTCAAGTATTTGTCCATGACAAACTATTGACACAAACAACTTGTCTCGCTATCATGAATACGGATGTCGACCCGCTATCCGATTCGCGCTGTCGCAAAAATCACAGGCCTCAGCCTGGATACCTTGCGCGGCTGGGAGCGCCGTTACAAAGCGGTGGTGCCAGAGCGTTCGGAGAGGGGACGCCAGTACGGCCCCGAACACATCGACCGGCTGCTGCTGTTGCAACAGCTGGTTCAGAGGGGCCACGCAATCGGCGGGATTGCGGGACTTCCGGATCTGGAACTACGAAACCTGTTGGGGAAGGAACCCAGTCCACCTAAAGGGGAGTCATCGGACGAACTTCTTAGCCCCGTTCTTTCCGCCATCGGGAGCTTCGATTCCGCCACCGCCGGGCAGGAGCTTAGCCGGTTAGCCGCCATGCTCAGTCCCAGAGATTTGGTCTATCAGGTAGTGCTGCCGTTGATGCGCGAAGTCGGAACTCGGTGGCACAACGGGACATTCGTCATCGCCCAGGAGCATCTGACATCGCAGCTTTTGCGTAATCTGCTGGGAAGCATGATGCGGCTCTTTGGCAAATCCAACACCGGGTTGAAGTTCGTGCTGGCAACGCCGACTGGCGAATCGCACGAATTCGGCATTCTGGCCGCCGCCATGCTCTCGTCGATTGAGGGGTTTGAAACAGTTTACCTGGGAGCGGACCTTCCCGCCGCCGACATCGCAACCACTGCAGTCCGGACTTCCGCACAGGTGATCATTCTGGGTGTTACCCTGGCCACGGAGACTGTGGCCGCCGAGATACGGTCGATTGCCGCCGCCATGCCGGAAACCACCGAGCTGTGGATCGGCGGGGCTGCTGCGGTGGAACTGGATCTGTCCAATCTGGCGCGGAAGGTCATCCTGCTCGCCGACCTTCCGGCGCTGGAGGGCGAGTGCCGCCGCTGGAGGACCGCATGAAGACCGTGCTCAAGGTGCTGTTCGCATTCATCTTCGTATGGATGGTCGTTTTGACCGTCCGCACCAGCCTCCAGATCAGTTTGTGGGACGCGTGGGATTCGTTCGCGAAAAACCCTTGGGCGGTCGCCACTCTCTACGATGCCTACTTCGGCTTCATCACGTTCTGGGTGTGGGTGGCGTATAAGGAACGCACGATGCTGTCGCGACTGCTGTGGCTGGTGGCGATCCTATGTCTGGGCAACATCGCGATGTCTGCCTACGTGCTGGTGCAATTGTTCCGATTGAAGCCAGAAGAACCCGTGGAGGCGTTGCTACGCCGATGACGGTTCTCATCGGAGCTGCGATGGTGGCGGGCCTGATGCTGGCGTTGTGGTTAATCCACCTGCGCACGGGCAATGCTGCGATTGTGGATGCGGGCTGGGCGGGTGGAGTGGGATTGCTCGGCATTCTTTATGCGGCCCTGGGCGAGGGCTACTGGTTGCGCAACGCGATCCTGGCCGCGATGACTGGCATCTGGGGATTCCGTTTGGCGGTCTACTTACTCGCGACGCGCATCATTGGACATCCGGAAGAAGGTCGCTATCAGGAACTGCGGCGACAGTGGAAGACGAATATTTCGCTTAAGTTTCTTTTGTTCTTCCAGTTTCAGGCGCTCCTATGCGTAGTGCTCGCGATCCCGTTTCTGGCAGCGTCGCGGAATGAATCACCGATGATCTCCGTGTTGGAGTGGGCGGCCGTTGGACTGTGGGGGTTTGCCTGGGTCGGCGAATCGATCGCGGATGCACAGCTCGCGGCGTTCAAGCGGGATGCGGCCAATCGGGGAAAGACTTGCCAAGTGGGATTGTGGCACTACTCGCGCCATCCCAACTATTTTTTCGAGTGGCTGATTTGGGTTGCGTTCGCGCTGTATGGGATCGCTTCGCCGAATGGTTTCTGGGGATTGCTGTCTCCGGCGCTGATGTTGTACTTCGTGGTGCGCGTCACCGGCATTCCGGCGACCGAGGCCCAGGCTCTCCGCACGCGGGGCGATGAGTATCGACGGTATCAACAGACAACCAGTGCCTTCGTGCCCTGGTTCCGGAGGGCGACGCGTGCCGGAGCCTAAACCCGCGTGGTACGAAGCTTTGGTTGATCGCGATCTGGTTCCAGACGCGCTGCTCCGCGCAGGCATTCGCCGCCTGATCGCGCAGCGCATCCGCCAGGAGGACAAGGGCAGTCCTGAGCGGCAACAATCGCACTTGATGGGATACGTCGAGGAGTTGAAGGCAAGCCCGATCGCGATTCATACGCCTGCCGCGAATCAGCAGCACTACGAAGTGCCCGCTGCGTTCTTCCGCGCCGCGTTGGGCAAGCATCGCAAATATAGCTGCGCCTACTGGCAACCGGGTGACACGTTGGACGATGCGGAGCTAAGGATGCTCGCGCTGACGGCGGAGCGGGCGCAGATCGAGAACGGGCATTCGATCCTGGATCTGGGATGCGGTTGGGGAGCGTTCTCACTCTACGCAGCGGCTCGGTTTCCGGGGAGTTCGGTGTTGGGAGTGTCAAACTCCAAGTCGCAGCGCCAGTACATTGTAGAACAGGCCCAACAGCGTGGACTGACGAATCTGCGCATCGTCACGGCCGACATCAACGAGTTCGACGCCGGCGAGCAGTTCGACCGCATTGTTTCTGTCGAAATGCTGGAACACGTGCGCAATTATCAGCGGCTATTTCGCCGCATCTCGACCTGGCTGAAGCCTGAAGCACTGTTCTTTATTCATATATTTACGCACCATCGATTTGCGTATCCATTTGAAGCCCGCGACTCCAGCGATTGGATGGCGCAGCACTTCTTTACCGGCGGACAGATGCCTAGCGATGATCTGCTGCTGTACTTCCAGGATGACCTGCAGATTCGCGACCACTGGGTGGTGGACGGCGAGCACTACCAAAAGACGTCTGAGGCATGGCTCGCGAATATGGATCGCAAACGCGGGGATGTGATGGCGCTATTTTCCCAAGCCTACGGAGAAAATGAAGCGCTGATGTGGTTTGTCCGCTGGCGCATCTTTTTCCTGGCTTGCGCCGAGTTGTGGGGCTATCGCGGGGGGCGCGAGTGGGTTGTGTCGCATTACTTGTTCCAGCCGACACGATGAGCATTCGATTTCATACTTTGCGCAGCGAACAATGGATCCCTCGCCCCATTGAAGAGGTCTTTGCATTCTTCGCCGACGCTCACAATTTGGAGGAGATCACGCCACCGTTTCTTGGTTTCCGGATTCTTTCGATCGATTCGCCAACGGTCTCCGAGGGGACAATGATCCGGTATCGCCTGAAGCTGCACGGCATTCCGATTCGATGGAAAACGGAGATCCGGCAGTGGGATGTTCCGCATCGATTCGTCGACGTGCAGCGATCGGGGCCTTATCGGCTATGGCATCACACGCATCGCTTTGAAGCACACCAGGGTCGAACGAAGATGATCGACGTGGTTCGCTACACGCTGCCGTTTGGTCTGTTGGGGCGGATTGTTCACGCGTTGAAAGTTCGCGCGGATGTGCGAACGATTTTTGACTATCGGCGGCAGCGCATCCAGAAATTGTTCGCGGAGTAGCCATGGCGACGTTTGTCATGAGTTCGATCATCGCGGCTCCAGTGGAGGTCGTGTTTGGATTTCACGAGCGCGAAGACGCGCTGGCGTTACTGAGTCCGCCGTTCCCTCCCATGCGGGTTTTGCGAAAGACTGGCGGGCTTCAAGTGGGCGCAGAGGTGGAATTGCAGATTGGGCCAATACGGTGGCTGGCTCGACACACTGGGTTTGAAAAGAATCGATTTTTCGAGGATGTGCAAGTGAGTGGGCCGTTTGAGAAGTGGGTGCATCGGCATGAGTTCGAGTCAGTGCCCGGTGGCACGCGGTTGACGGATCGGGTTGAGTATCGGTTCGTTGGGGGCGCGCTCACCGAGTGGGCGGTGCGGATCGGATTGTGGCAGATGTTTCGGTATCGGCATCGGATGACGAAGCGATTCTGCTCAGAATAGGCTGCGCAGGTCGAATTTGATACCGAAGTAGCTCTGCACGCTGTCGGCACCGCCTTTATGGGGATTCGAATCGACCGTCATTTGCGCGAACCCGGTCAACGCGCGTTTCGCGAGCGGCCATTGGAGATAGGCATCGATCTTCGTACGCGGGAACGCGTCGTGCGGGAAGAGCGTCGCCTTACCTACACCGGCCTCGACATAACTGCCCGCGAACCTTCCGGTCTTGGCGATGGCTCCCAGTGCGATGTGGTGGACGTCCATCAGGCCCCCTCCGCTACCCGCCACGCTGACGAATCCCGCTTGGGCTTTGAGGTAGAGAGCTGCTGCGGTGGCAGTGCGCGACTGGAGCGAGTGTAACTCCCAGCGCGCGCCGAGGATGGCTTCGAGGCTGGTGGAGGCTCGGATCATGTACAGCGTTCGATTGGGTTTCGCGGGATGGAAGTTGACGCAGACGCCTATTGAAGCGCAGTCGACTCCCGCGCTGCGGACGCCATGAATGGTTTTGCCGAAGATCCAGAGCTGTGTGCGGGGTTTGTTCGGGTCGCCGAGAAGACGGTACTCGAAGGAGATACCGCCGATGCCGCGCTCTTTGATTTTGGAGTTCTGGTCGGGGTTGATGTAGGCGTTCCATTCGCTGTCGGCGAAGGAGTCGAGCGAGATGCCGAAGAAGCCTGTCGCGGCCAGAGGACTCCTTGCATCGTCGCGTTGGTAGTAGACGACCGTGGTCGCCACATGTCCCAGTGCCTCGACGGTGATGTCGTTGCGGCCGGGATCGAGAATGAGGGGGGCTTGCCACGTTCCTGCGGCGGAGGGATGCACGATGGTGACGCGGGAGTTGACAGCGATCTTCAGGGGAACCGCAGTGCTGAGGTCGATCGCGAGGATTGCTTCGGCAGCCGTACAAATGTCGCAATCGGTGCGGATGGACAGCGTCTCCGCCCAAGCGGCAGAGATCGTCAAAAGAAATAAAAAGCTGCGTCCCAATCGGTCCCTCGGGCCGATAGTTACGCAGCTTCAGTGAGAAGAAGGTCGCGTGTTTGCAGATGTTGCACACACGCAAAGAGAAACTACTCGCAGGCTTCCGTGATGCAGATGGATTCCAGCGTCCGGCCCATCGGCGGCGCAGGGAGACCCTGAGCGATCATGAGCTTGCGCATTAACGCTCCCGCTTCCGGATGCCCGATCGCGGACTGCACACCGACGCGAACCAGACCGTCGGCATAGTCGACCGGCTGCCACGTGTGGATTGCCATTGTAAGGCTGCCACGAGCATCCGTGTTCCCGAAGTCTCGCACGTCCAACTTCGCACCATGATCCGCCAGCGCTTGGATCACCACCGTACGGCCTTTGTGGGCCGCACCGTGCAATGCTGTGCGACCGGTATCGGATTGGATGTTCGGATCGACGCCTAAATCGAGCAGCAACTTCACGGCTTCGTTCGTCGCCTCCTCGGACCATTCATAGGTGATGCCTTCCACCCAGCCGATCCCCGACGCCACTTGCAGGGGCGTCACGTTCAGAACCGTGTTGATCTTCGGGTCGGCTCCGTGAGCGAGCAGCAATTTCATCAGCGCAACGTCACCGGACTGAGACGCGCGCAAGAACGCGGTCGCGCCATTTTCGTCCAGCCACTGATTGGTGAACACGGTACGCGTTTGCGAGCTGTCCTTCATGCGCGCATTTACATTCGCGCCCTTGTCGAGCAGGATCTTGATGAACTCCAGATGATCCATGTCGCCTTTGCGGACCGGATAGTCTCCGCTTTCGATATTGCGGTTATCGGTCGCAAGGTACAGCGGGGTCCACGCGCCTTTGTTCGCAAGGTTTACGTCCGCGCCGCGTTCGATCAGGTACGCACCCAACTTGTAGTAGCGATTCTGCGTCGCCACCAATAGCGGACTCCAACCGTAGCCGGACGTTTCGTTGACGTCCGCACCGGCGGCAAGAAGCACCTTCACCGATTCCAAATCGTTGGCACGCGCCGCGAAGATCAGCGGCGTCAGCGCTCCGCCGTCCTTTACAGGTTGATTGCCACGGCCCCGACCGCCGCCGAACACCGCACCCGCACCAGCCGCATCGTCCGCGCCGTCACCAGCACCATCGGCTGCCCCAATCGGAGTGCCGTCGGCCAGCGTCGGAGGAGGCGCGCCTGCGCCAGCTCGGCCCGCGCGACCACCAGCAGCACCCGCACGACCACCAGCAGCCCCAGCACGACCGGCACCCGCCGCCGCTTGTCCGGTGCCATTTCCGTCGCGTAATGCCGTAACTCCGCCCAGACCCAACGCATTCCCCGCATTCACTGCGGCAACTTGATCCGCGACTTGCTTACGGGGATCGTTCGCTTTACCAAGTGCCGGACCGCGGCCACGTTCGACCAGAGCGGAGCGCATTTTGATATCGGCACCGCGTTGGATGAGGAATTGGATCGCCGGGGCGTGACCTTCGTCTGCGGCCCACATGATGGGCGTCGTACCGTGAAGATCTTCCTTGGCGTTTACGTTAGCGCCCTTGTCGATCAGGACTTTCATCGCTTCGACATTGCCGGTGCGGGCTGCGGCCATCAAAGGCGTGCGACCGAGCGGAAGCTTTTCGTCGACGTCGGCCCCGGCGGCCAGCAACGAGGCCAGGATGGCTGCGTCGCCGTTCACGCTGGCGAGCCACATCGGCGTGGAGCCTTCGCGATTCGCAAGCTTCGGATTCGCGCCTGCCTTGAGCAGCATGTCCACCATCTCTTTGTCAGAGCGGAACACGGCCCAATGCAGTGCAGTGGCGCCGTCGTTCTGCGCCTGATTGACGTCGGCTTTCGAGGCCGCCAGCTTTTGAATCGCGGCCTTATCGCCACGGCTCGCGGCTTCGGCGACTTCAGAGGTTGCGGCGAACCCGGTCGCAGACAAGGTTAAGAACGCTGTGCTTAGTAGGAGTTTGCGTTTCATGTTGGTTGCTCCTAGAGGCTCGTGAGGCGGCCTTCGCTGTCGCCGATGCTGTCCTGATGGATGTCGTACATGTCGAGCAGACTCAACAGCAGGTTGCCTGTCGGCACTTGCTTGCTCGGATACGCGATATGGCGTCCGCCCTTGAGCTTGCCGTTCAGACCGCCGATCAGGACGTGGGGCACATCGTAGTGCACGTGTTGGTTGGAGTTGCCCATGTTGGAGCCGTACAGGACCAGTGATTGATCCAGCAGCGTACCGTCGCCGTCCTTGGTGGTGGCCAAGCGTTCCACCAGGTGCGCGATCATCTTCACGTGATATTGGTTGATGCGCGCGAGTTCGTCGATGCGACGGGGATCTTCGCCGTGATGCGACGCGCCATGGAAACCGACGGTCGGAGCAGCGCTCGCGGGGTAGGTACGGCCCGTAAGATCGCGCGCGACCAGCAGGGTTCCGACCCGGGTGATGTCCGCCTGGAACGCCAGGGTGAGTAGGTCGAACTGTAGCTTGATATGTTCGTCAAAGGTTTGCGGCACACCGATCGGCACAGTGAGGTCCGCGCGTTCGACGGAGGAGGCCTTCATCGCGATCTGTAGGCGGCGTTCGATTTCGCGAACGTTTTCGGTGTAGTTGTCGAGCTTCGCCTTGTCGTCGTTGCTCGAAACGCTCTTCAGGCGGGAGAGGCTGCCGGTGAGCGAATCGAGGATGCTGCCGTCGCGTTTGCGGCGCGCGGCGCGTTGCTCGATGGTGCCGCCGTCGCCGAACATCTTCTCGAACACTACCTGCGGATTGAGTTCCATGGGTAGCGGCTGTGTCGGAGACGACCAGGAAATCGTGTTGGTGTACGTGCAGCTGTAACCTTCGCCGCAGTTGCTGGAGTTCGCGCCCGGGTCTTCGACGGCGAGCTGCATGGACGGCATCAGATT
The DNA here is from genome assembly GCA_039926185.1 of Bryobacteraceae bacterium. Taxonomy (GTDB): domain Bacteria; phylum Acidobacteriota; class Terriglobia; order Bryobacterales; family Bryobacteraceae; genus Palsa-187. Next base: position 63,924 of record JBDSXJ010000035.1, read on the forward strand.
CCCGCGCCCAATCTTCCCCGCGATCATTTGGTCGATGGTCGTACCGACGTACACGTCGGCGCCGGTGGTCTTCTTGGGCTTGTTACCGCAGAGGAACGCCGCGGCGACCCAGTGGTCCGCGCCGGTCGCGCCCGGAGGCGGTTCGGCCGAACGCGAATGCAGACCGCTGAGGATCACGGTCTTGTCGCGGAAGGGTTCGAGAGATTTGAAGTTGAACGGCAGTTCGCCTTCGAGCTTGCCTTCCGTCTTCGGAATCCAGTAGCCGGGCGCCATGCCGTGGGGCACGAAGCAGCCGACGAAGCGCGGCTTCGGGGCAGCCGCGGTTTGTGCCAGCGCCGTCTGGGCCGGGATCATCGAGTCCAGCAGCGGCAGGGCCAGTGCGCCGCTGGCTCCGCGTAGAACCGTCCGTCGCGAGATGTGTTTTTTCGTGATAAACATGGTCGGTCTCCTTGCCTACCGGGACGCGCTCTGCTGGGGCGCCGGGGCTGCTTTCTGATTCATGGTGAACGGTTCGCTCTTCACGATGCTCATTACGAGTGAAGAGAATTTGTATTTGCTGGGGGCCGCTTCGCGCACCATTGCGCGAACCTGCGGCATGTCCTGATATTCGACGCCTCGGCCGAGTGCGTAGATCAGGAGCTTCTCGGAAACGACGCGGGCGAACTGATCTTTGCGGGCCATCAGGTGGCCGCGCAGGCTCTGGACGCCTTCGAGCTTGGTGCCGTCCGAGAGAATGCCGGACGGGTCGATCGGGCTTTCGCCGTCGAGCGTCCGCCAGGTTCCCACGGCATCGAAGTTTTCCAGCGCGATACCCAGCGGCTCGAAAATCTTGTGGCACGTGGCACAGGTCGGATTCTGGGTGTGCAGCGCCATCTGTTCACGCATCGTCGGGACATGGGTATTGCCCGTGCTGTCGACGGCGCGTTCCTTGATGGCAGGAACGTTTGGCGGCGGGTCCGGCGGGCTGACACCGAGGAACGTCTGGAGGAACCATTTGCCGCGAGCCACCGGCGATGTACGCGCGGCGTTTGAAGTCGCGGTGAGCAGAGCGCCCTTGCCGAGGAGGCCGCGACGCATGTCGAGTTCGGCAGGAAGGGTCACGCGACGGAACTGCGGGCCGTAAATGTTCGGGATGCCGTATTGCTTGGCGAGCCGCTCATTTACGAAGGTGTAGTTGGCATCGAGAAGATCGAGCACGCTGCGATCCTCCTGCACGATGCTGGCGAAGAAGAGTTCCACTTCCCTCTGATAGGCGGCGCGCAGATTGTCGTCGAAATCAGGGAACAGGTTGACGACCGGCTCGCTGGCTTTCAGCGAGCGAACGCTGAGCCACTGACCGGTGAAGTTGGAGATCAGCGCGTTGGACTTGGGATTGGCCAGCATGCGCTTGACCTGCTTTTCGACAACGGCGTTGTCGCGCAACTTGCCCTGGACGGCTAAGTCGAGGAGTTCATCGTCAGGAACGCTGCTCCACAGGAAGAAGGACAGGCGAGAGGCGAGGGCCAGATCGCTGATGCGGTAGGCTTTGCCGGGGGCAACGTTGGCCGGTTCCTGCTCCATGCGGTAGACAAATTCGGGATCGGCGAGGATGCGTTGCAGGGCTGCTTCGATGCCGTCATCGAACGTCGCGCCTTTTTCGCCGCGCGCCGACTGGTAGAACGCGAGGACGGCGGAAAGATCGGCTTCGGTGGCAGGACGACGGTAGGCGTGCTTTACGAGCGCGGAGACGATGGTCTTGGCGCAGGCGGGCTCATCCTTCGTCGTGGCCGGGTGGCACACGAAAATCTTGTTGCGGGCGGCGGTATCGGTTGCGCCCTTCGCATCGTAGGGGCCTTCGACCCACACCTGACCAACGTGCGGGAAGAACACGAAGCCGGGGATCGAGCCGGGAGTGTTCATGGTGCGTTGGAACGGACGGTCCATTTCGCTGCCGGGAACATCATTGGTGGCGATAAAGGTCACGCCAACGGTGTGGAGGCCAGCTTTCACGTGGATCTTCGGAGTCGCCTTGCCGTTGCCGGTGGTGTTTGAGATGTCTTTGTCCCAATCGAAGAGGTGGACGCGTTCGCCGTCGATGACGACTTCGAGTTTTTCGCCCTTCACGCCGCCAAGGACGGCCTGGAAGTAACCGGTGACGCCTTTAACTTTAAAGGTGTAGTCGCCGTCCGCGGGGAATTGATACTTGATGAGGATGCCGCCGCGGGTACCGAACGGCAGGCCTTCCACGTGGTAGTTCTGTGCGGTGTCGGCCGGGACTTCAAAAACCGCTTGGCTGGGGGCGGTAATGTCGCCGAGCGCGAGGCGGCTGATCTTACCGGCGGCGGAGAGATAAGCTTCCATCAGAGCCGGAGACAGCGTCAGCGCACCAGCGATATTGTCGAAACCGCGGGTCGAGTCGTCGGCCGGAAGGAACCTGGTCGCGTCGACCTCCAGGGCAAGCACGTCGCGGATCGCATTCGTGTACTCCGTGCGATTCATGCGGTGCAGGCCGGGGGCCGGCAGATGGGTTTTGGCGCCCTTGTCAAGTTCGGTCTCCATATAGGAGATCAGGGTTTCCATCGCTGCAGCGTCGGGACGCGGCATGCCGGTGGGAGGCATCATGCCGGCGCGCAGCTTGCGGACCAGCGTTTCCGCCAGATCTGCATGCTCATTGATCTTCGACAAGTCGAACTGATCAAGGAAAAGATTGGCCGTCTTCGTTCGCGCGTTATGGCACCCGACGCAATAGCGGTCGATCACCGCCTTCTGCGCCGCCGCACCCGAAGCCGCCTTGGCTGCGCCTGGCTGCGGGGCTTGGCCAGAGAGAAGGAGTGCGCCAATCAGCGCAACGCTTCCCGCTATCAATAAATTTGTCTTCACTAGCCCCTCCAAATTTTGGGCGAAACTCGACCGTGTTAGATCATATCAAAAGAAGAGGTGGGCGACTATCCGCCGCTTGGCGTATGGGCCTTTTGGCATAGACGGCTGGACGGGCGAAAGTTAACCCCAACCTCGCCTGTTTACGGTATCCTAGACCGAATCCATGCTTGTATACGCTGTCACCATCTTTCTGAGCGCGTTTTTGCTCTTCCAGATTCAGCCGATGATCGCCAAGTTTATTCTTCCTTGGTTCGGAGGAGGAGCTGCGGTTTGGAGCGCAGCGCTGTTGTTTTTCCAGCTTGTTCTGCTGGCCGGCTACACCTACGCTCACTTCCTCATTAAGTACCTAAGCCCCAAGAAGCAGTTCAAAGTTCACCTGATCCTTTTAGTGCTTGCGATGGCGACCCTGCCGATTATTCCTGCCGACCGTTGGAAACCCACGGGCGGTGGTGATGCAACCTTCCAGATTCTGGCCCTGCTCGTCGCGACCATCGGCTTGCCGTACATGATCCTCTCGGCCACCAGTCCTCTATTACAGGCATGGTACGTGCGCACCCACGAAGGAGTGATTCCTTACCGCCTGTTCGCGCTGTCCAATTTCGGCTCGATGTTGGCCCTGCTCAGCTATCCCTTTCTGGTGGAGCCGAACATCGCTCTGCACAATCAGGCGTGGATCTGGTCCGGTGGATTCGCGATATTCGGCCTGGCTTGCGCGTTTGCGGCTTGGAAGAGCAGCGACCCGAAGAATGTTGCCGCAACACCGGAAGCGATTACCGCGCCCGTGGAAATTCCGGCTCCTCCCAAGATGGGTAGCATCCTTTATTGGATCGGACTCTCCGCCTGCGCCTCCGCCCTGTTGCTCGCGACCACGTCCAGCCTGACGCAAAACGTCGCACCGATCCCGATGCTGTGGATCGCGCCGCTCAGCATCTATCTCCTAAGCTTCATCCTCTCCTTCGAAAGCGAAAAGATCTACCAGCGCTGGCTATTCCTGCCGCTGGGTATGGTCGCGCTCGCTTTCTACACACGGGGCATGAACGACTACGAAAACAATGAAGACGTCATCCACTGGCTGATTCCGATTCTTTGCGGCGCGTTTTTCGTGGCCTGTATGATCTGCCACGGCGAACTGGCGAAGCGGAAGCCGCATCCTCGTTACCTTACGCAATACTTCCTCATGATCTCGGTCGGCGGAGCCATCGGTGGCCTATTCGTGGCGTTCCTCGCTCCGCGTGCTTTCCCCGACTACTGGGAAATGCCGATCTCGCTCGCAGTTCTGGCGCTGTTGATGGCGCTCGCCGTATGGAACGAAGAGAATGGCGAACCTCGACCGCTGCCGATTCGGTTGGCGCTGCTAATTGTGGTCGGCTCATTCGCGATCTATCTCGGACGAATTGAGCGCAATATTTCCGCGGGTTACGACATGACCAATCGCGACTTCTACGGTGTCCTGCGCGTGCGCGACGATCCGGCCGACGGCGGTTTGTACCCGGTTCGCGTGCTGATCCACGGCACGATCAATCACGGCACCCAGCTGCTGGCGCAGGACGGAGGCCGGATACCAACCTCCTACTTCGGCAATACCTCCGGCATCAACCGAGCCATCCGGGCGAAGGGCGAGAAGGGGCCGATCCGCATTGGAATTCTGGGTCTGGGCGCGGGAGTCACGGCGACGCTCGCTCGTAAGGAAGACACGCTTCACTACTACGAGCTAAACCCGACCATTTTTGATATTGCCAAAACACGGTTCGACTTCTGGAAAGCCTGCCCTGCCGATAAAAAGATCTTCTTCGGTGACGGCCGCCTGACCCTAGAGGAAATGCCGGACGAGCAGCTCGACTTCCTGGCGATGGACGCTTTCACCTCCGACGCCGTTCCCATGCATCTGCTCACCGAGGAAGCCTTCAAGATTTATGCGCGCCACCTCAAACCAGACGGCGTCATCGCGATCAATATCTCCAACCGTTACCTCGATCTTCGCAATGTCGTCTCTTCATCGGCGAAAGCCAATGGATTTTCCAGCATCATGATCTACGACGAAGGCACGTCTGAACCCTACTACGTCTCCAACACCTGGACGCTCTTCAATCGCGACAAGAACTTCTTTAGCCACCCGAATTTCCAGGGTCCGGAAACAACCGAGCTGGTGCCCGACAAGGGATTCCGCAGCTGGACGGACGACTACAGCAACATTTTGAATATCCTGAACTAGAGCCAACCTTCCCATGCTTCTCTATGCCGTAACGATATTTCTCAGCGCGTTCCTGCTGTTTCAAGTGCAGCCGCTGATTGCCAAGATTATTCTGCCGTGGTTCGGCGGTTCCGCAGCTGTGTGGAGCGCCGCGATGATGTTCTTCCAGCTTTCGCTGCTTGCCGGGTACGGCTACGCGCATTTCCTGGGCAAGGCGAAAGCCCGGACGCAGATGATGGTCCATGGCGGCTTGCTGCTGGCCAGTTGCTTCTTCTTGCCGATTCTACCGTCGGCGACTTGGAAACCGGACGAAGTAGGGGATCCGACGCTGCGCATCGTAATGTTGCTGGCCGCGACGATTGGGCTGCCGTACTTCATCCTCAGTTCGACCACTCCGCTGCTGCAAGTCTGGTACGTGCGCCGCACTGGCAATCAGGTTCCGTATCGTTTATTCGCGCTGTCGAATTTCGGCTCGATGTTGGCGCTGTTGAGCTTCCCGTTCCTGGTAGAGCCGAGCTTAACTTCTCCCATGCAGGCCTACACCTGGAGCGGTCTCTACGTCGCCTTCGCCCTGCTATGCGGTTACGCGGCGTGGGCCAGCCAGGAGGCCGCGGTTCCAGTCGCGGCCCCGGTGATCGTCCCGACGGAGGTTCCGGTCGAAGTTCCCGTAGCAGAGACGCCCGCACCGTCGTTCGGCGAGATGGGCCTGTGGGTCGCGCTCGCTGCCTGCGCTTCCACCCTGCTGGTCTCGGTCACCAACCACCTGAGCGCCAACGTCGCCCCGATCCCGCTTCTTTGGGTCGTGCCGCTCGCGCTGTATTTGCTGAGCTTCATCCTCTCCTTCGAAAGCGATAAGATCTACCAGCGCTGGCTGTTCGTCCCCTGGGTCGCTCCCGCGCTCGGCTGGATGGCGTATTCGATCTACGCGGCGGAAGGCAACTACCACATCAAGTATTCGATTCCGATCTTCTCCATCGGCCTGTTCCTCTGCTGCATGTTGTGCCATGGCGAACTCGCGCTGCGGAAGCCTGCGGCTCGCTACCTAACGTCCTTCTACCTGATGATTTCGGTGGGCGGAGCGTTGGGTGGAATTTTCGTGGCACTCATTGCACCCAACGTGTTTAAGACGTTCCTGGAACTGCCGATCGCACTCACTGCTTGCGGCGTGCTCGCCGTAATCGCATTGTGGGATGTCGATATCCAGTTCAAAGGCGAGACGGGTTTGTGGGCAGTGCGTTTCGTGCTGGCTATAGGCGTTGGCCTGTTGGGCGGCTACCTCGCTCGCATGGAAGCGCAGGATCAGAAGGGTTACCATCTGATGGTTCGCAACTTCTACGGTGCACTGCGCGTTCGCGATGACGATGTCGGGACCGAATACGCTACTCGCAACCTGCTGCACGGAACGATCAATCACGGATCAGAGCGACTGACGGAGGCCGATAAATACAAGGTCGGTTCTTACTACGGCCTGAACTCAGGCATCGGTCGCACGATGACTGAGATCCAGAGCCGCGGTCCGATTCGCTACGGCGTGGTGGGCTTGGGCGCAGGCGTGATGTCGGGGTATGCGCGCAAGGGCGACTACGTGCGCATTTACGAGATCAATCCGATTGTCCCGGTGATCGCGAAAACCGAGTTTAACTACTTCCCCCACTCCGAGGCTGACAAAGACATCCTGATGGGTGACGCGCGGCTGGTGATGGAGAAGCAACCATCACCGCAATACGACGTGCTGGTCATCGACGCGTTTTCGAGCGACGCGATTCCCGTTCACTTGCTGACCAAGGAATCCTTCCAGCTCTACGGCAAGCTGCTGAAGCCGAATGGCGTGCTCGCGGTCCATATTTCGAATCGTTATCTGGATCTCGCGCCGGTGTGCCAGAAGGGTGCCGATGCGTTGGGTCGTAAGGCGATGGTGGTTTACGACGAAGGCGATCAATTCTCGAATTCGACTACCTGGGTGCTGATCACAGCCGATGAGGCCTTGTTCCAGTCAGGATCCTTCAACGGTGCGAACATTTATCCTCCGGCGATGACCGCAGGATTCAAAGCGTGGACGGACGACTACAGCAACATCGTCAGCATCCTAAGCCTCAATTAGAAGTGGCGCACGCTCTCAGCGTGCCGCATCGAGACTCGTCTCGATGCCTGTCGCAAGAGTGCGCGCGCTACAGATCGCGATAGCCGCACAGCAGCACATCCACCTCGGCAATCGCGTCGCGAACCTCCGAAGAAGTCAAAGCCGCCAGTTCATCCTGGCGGCTTTTTTTCAATCGCGTCCCGGCCTGCTGAAGCTCCGCCCCCAACACCCCGGGATGGCACATAAATTCCGTGGAGCCTTCCGGTAACGCCCGGATCACTGCCGCCAACAGTGCCGCGTCGTAGTGCCCCGTCATGCGGAAGCCCGCGAACCAATCTGTCGAACGGCATCCGTGCCTGGCCAGAGTTCGAGCGAAGCCCCCCGCGCGCAGATGCATCAACGAATTCTTCCAGCCAATGCCCCCGGGCTGCGCTCGGAAATCAAACGGTCGCCGCACCCACGGAATGTGGAACTCTTCCGAAACGCGCGCGACCGCTTCCAAAACCTGCGGCAGCAGATGCGTGTGCTTGTGCGTATCCAAATGCGTGGGCGTGATCCCCGCCGCCAAAATGCGGCGTATTTGTGCCGAGAATGCCTCGTAGATCGCGATGCGGCCCAGCAGGACCGCAGGAACCAGTTGCGGGATCGACATGGGGAATGGAGGCTCACCTACTAGCACCAGATGGCAGCCCACATCGAGCGTCGGCGTTTCTTTGGCCAGGCGCACAGCATCGTCGAACGCCGCGCCCGTGGCCATCAAAGTAGTCGCCGTGAGAATCCCTTCGCGATGCGCCTGAATGATCCCCTGATTGACGTCGCGCGTGAAGCCGAAATCGTCGGCATTGACGATGAGGCGTTTCACGTTAGAACAGTTTGAGTTGGATCGTCAGGAACTTCTTGGGGTTCGCCCGGAAGTCCTTCATCATGCCCTGGACTTCACGCGCCGTGCCATCCAGACTCTCGTACAGCGCGGGGTTCAGCAGCAGTTGCCCCAGCGTACCCTCGCCACTATTGATTTTGTCGAGCATCCCATCGAGGCGAGACATCGTATCTTCCAGTCGACGATGCAGCGTGTCGGTCGTCATCAGCTTGCCGATGGTGCCATCGCCGGAATTCACAAGGCGCAGGGTCTCGCGTAGATCGCCCAGAGTTCCACGGAGATCTTCATACAGTGCATCGTCCTTGAGGAGTTTACCGGCTGTTCCTTCTCCCGCGTTGAGACCATCCACAACCTGATTGACCTTGGCCATGGTGCCGCGGATATCGGTATAGAGGTCATCCTCATTGAGGAGGCGGCCAAGCGTGCTGTTCGGATTGTTGAACGTCCCGACCAGTTTTTTCGCTTCCAGGACAGTTTGATTCAGGCTGTTGTAGAGAGTCTCGTCGTGCAGGAACTTACCGAGAGTTCCTTTGCCGTCCTCGATCTCGATTACGATGTTCTCGACACGTTTCAGGATGGTCTGCAAGGCCGCCAGTGTGGTGGTGCCTTGATCGAGCATATCTTGGATTTCGGTTGTGGCTTCGGTGTGAATCTCGCCGCCCGCCTGAAGTTTTTCCGCGCTCTTGCCGCGCTTCACGTTGATGTAGCGCGCACCCAAAAGATTCTGCTGCGCCAGGCCAGCAGTGGAATCGATTGGAATATTCATCAACTGGTCTTCGTTCAACGCCAGCGTCACGCGTACCGTTCGATTGAGCGTGTTGTCCCCGGAGAGATTCACTTCTTTTACTTTGCCGATCAGAATTCCGTTCAACCGAACCGGAGTTGCCCCGGCAGTCATCGCGAACGAGTCGTCGAAATAGGTGTAGGCCAGAGCTGTTTTTTGGAACAACGGATTGGTCCCGGACATCGTGATGACCAGGAAGACCAGAATCAGCAACGCAATTGCGGCGACGATTCCGACTTTCAGTTGCGACCAATGTGTTTTAGCGGCGGATGGCATGGGATCTAGGAGGCTCCTGGCCGCGCGAACTTGCGCACGTACGGATCCTGGTTGGCCAGGAACTCGGTTTCACTACCCTCAAAAACTAGGCGGCCTTCTTGCATGATTAGGAACTTGGTGTCCACGGTTTCGGCGCTGCCACGCGGGGCCCTCTCGATTTCGCCACTGTTGGGATTGTAGCGGAAGTTCGCCATCAATTGCCCGTCCTGGTAGCGATGCGTGACCATGATGGTCGCGGTATTGCGCATGTCTCGCTCCTTGAGGATCAGGCTGATGATGGTGTGCGCGGTAATTGGATCGAGGCCGGCGGTGGGGGAATCGTAAAGCTCCAACGCCGGATGCGTGACCACGGCGCGCGCGATGCCCACGCGGCGGCGCATGCCTCCCGAAAGCTCGCTGGGGAATTTCTCGAGCGTATGCTCTAACTCCACGAATTCCAGCGTTTCCAAGACGCGCGCTTCGGTCGTGCGCGCAGCGGCCCCGCTGGCCGTCGCGCGCAGACTACGCTGGTTCTCTAGGGGATAGGCGACATTGTCGGAGACATTCAACGAATCGAAGAGAGCCCCTTCCTGAAACAGAATCCCAACACGCGCGCGCAGGTCGAAGAGTTCCCGCTCGCGCATGTGCGAAATCTCCTGCCCCAGCAGAAATACGCGACCGGAGTCCGGCCTCACCAGACCAACGGCCACTTTCAAGAGCATGGTCTTGCCACTGCCTGCGGCGCCGAAGACCACCCGCGTTTCCCCCGGCCCCATCTGAAACGAAACGTGATCGAGCGCCGGAGTATCGCCAAAATGCAGGCTGACGTCCTCGAACCGCACGATGGTATTTTCTGCGCTCATCCTCAGAGACTCACAAAAACCTGCGTGATCACCGCATTGGCGATGATGATCCACAGCGAGGACCAAACCACTGCATCCGTGGTCGCGCGACCAACACCCTGCGTGCCACCCGAGGTTCTCATACCGTAGAAGCAGCCCACCAGGGAAATAATGATGGCGAAGGTGAGAGGCTTCAGCATACCCTGCGCGATGTCGTTATATTCCAGAATTTGCCACGCCGACGTCCAGTATTCCGACGACGTAATCCCGAGCTGCGTGTTCGCAATCGCAAATCCACCGATCATGCCGATGAAGTCGGCGATGATGGTCAGCAGCGGCAGCATGGTTGCCGACGCGATCAGCCGCGGCGTCACTAGCTTCTGCGACGGATCGGTGCCAAGAGCCCGCATCGCGTCAATCTGCTCGGTCACTTTCATGGAGCCGAGTTCGCTCGCCATACCGCTGGCGTTGCGTCCGGCCACCAATAGCGCGGTGAGCACCGGACCCATTTCGCGAACCAGCGTGATGGAAACAATTTCCCCCACCCGGCTCTCTGCACCGTAGGTAGTTAACGCGCGAGCCATCTGCAACGCCATCACGATCCCGCTAAACAGGCCCACCATGCTGGTGATGGGCAGGGATCCAACACCGATGACGTCCATCTGGTTAAAAATGTCGGCGTTGTAGTGGGGTCGGCGGAAGATATTGCCCACGGCTCTGCCGCTCATCACTACGAAGTCCTGAAAGGTTTGGATGGGCGGTTTAAGGAAGTCGAGCAAGCGGGTTCCCCGTAATTTCGATGCTAGCACTGCCACGCCGCCGCTGCCGATCAGCGGCCTATAAAACGTTCTCTGGTAGATTGTTTGATACCTGCGCTAGGCCGCGACCGGCACACCAAAGCGGGCGAGGGTGGCTTCGACATCCTTTTTCATCATCCGCGAAGCGTCGTAGTCCACCGTGAGCTTGTCCAGCGCCGCGTTGGGCTGCACGCGCGCGATGCCGAACACGCTATGCAACGCAGCGATCTGGGTGCAATCCTCGTCATTCAGCGTCCGGCTGAGGTTGTAGTGCAAAGTAACCTTCGTCATAGGGAATCCTCAGGATAACAACTTCCACTTAATTTGCCGCAGCATTCCTTGCCACAGTCTGGCGTCGTGCGTGTTGAGATTCATGCGGCGCAGCATGCGTCGGAGTTTCAGGTGAATGGATTCGCTGGTGCGTTCTTTAATGTACCCGGAGTGTTCCAGGAGCTCGGCCAGCATCGCGGTGATGCGCTCTACGTCTTCGGCCTTGGCGGATGCTGTGTCGTCGTCCGGCTGAACCTTTGCCGCGATGGGGTTGCGCATGATTTCGTAGAGGCAGACAGCGACGGCTTGCCCCAGGTTCATCGATTCGTGCTCCAGGCGCGTCGGGATGCGCATCAACCAGTGGCAATGGGCCATGTCTTCGTTCGACAGGCCGAACTTTTCGGAGCCGAACAGCAAGGCAACGGTAGCGGAGGCGGCTTTTCGGGCGATCGCTTTGCCGCCTAATTCCAGGCGGCGTATCGGATGCTCCAACACCCGGTGCCCGATGGATGTGGTGCCAACGACCAGTTCGCAATCGGCAACAGCCTCGGCGACGGTCGCGTACTCTTGAGCATCTTCGAGCACTTTCGCTGCGTTCACGGCGGACTTGGCTTCGCGAAACGCGACATCGTAGGCGTTCACCAGGCGCATGTCCAGCACGCCGAAGTTGCTCATGGCTCGCGCGGCGGCACCGATATTGAGTGGGTTGCGCGGGGACACCAGCACGACGCGCAGGTTCATGGCTTACGCGGATTCGCGCCGCACGGCATCCAGCACGCCGTTCACGAAAGCGACCGATTCATCGCCAGCGAATTCGCGTGCCAGTTCCAGCGCCTCATCGATAGCCACGGCGGGAGGAGTTTCGGTAGATTGAATTTCGTAGATCGCGAGCCGCAGGATGTTGCGATCGACGACGGCCATGCGTTCGATGCGCCAGTTTGAGGATTTCGCGGTGATCCGCGCGTCAATCTCTGTGGCTTTGCGACTCGCGCCGCGCGCCAAGGCTTCCATAAAATCGTCGTGCGGAATCGGCAGGGGATCTTCTTCCTCGGAGCCGAGGGTGAGGTAAAACGCCGCGATGGCCTCCTCAATGGGCTGCTTGCGCTGGTCCCACAGGAACATCACCTGCAAGGCTCTTTGGCGCGATTTGTGGCGTGCGGGCATCTACTTCGACTGCTTTCCGAACCCAGCCATCTCAATCGCCGTCATGGCCGCGTCGTAGCCTTTATTCCCCAGAGCGCCGCCGGTGCGGGCCTGCGCCTGTTCCAATGTATCGGTGGTGAGCACGCCAAACGCGATGGGCACTCCGGTTTCCAGCATTACCTGCTGAATTCCACGAGCACATTCACCGGCGACGTAGTCAAAATGCGGTGTATCGCCTCGGATCACAGCTCCTAGCGCAACAATCGCGGAAAAGCGCGGCGCAAGCTGTTTGGCGGCGAACGGCAGTTCGTAAGCACCCGGAACATCGAACACGTCAACCGTTTCGGCCGCCGTCTCTTCCAGAGCTTTTAGCGCCCCTTCCACTAGTTTTCGCGTGATTGCTTCGTTATAACGAGCCACGACAATGGCCACGCGCAGGCCCTTGGCGCTCAGATTTACATTCCAGTTGGGGATTTCAGCTGACATCGTGAGATAATTGAGGTTTCATCATACCGCGCCGAACGCGCCCGACACAGTACCCAGAACACATTCATGGATCCGCAGAGAATTCGGAATTTCAGCATCATCGCGCACATTGACCACGGCAAGTCGACCCTTGCCGACCGCTTGCTCGAGGTCACAGGTGCGCTCAGCCAGCGCGAGATGATGGCGCAGGTCCTTGATTCCATGGACCTGGAGCGCGAGCGTGGCATCACGATCAAAGCCCACGCGGTGCGTTTGACGTATATCGCTAAGGACGGCGTTGAGTATCAGCTCAACTTGATCGACACGCCTGGACACGTCGATTTCTCGTATGAGGTTTCGCGCAGCCTACAGGCCTGCGAGGGTGCGCTGCTGGTGGTGGATGCGTCGCAAGGCGTGGAAGCGCAGACGCTGGCGAATACCTACCTGGCGCTGAGCCACAACCTGGAAATCATCCCGGTCATCAACAAAATCGATCTACCTTCAGCCGAGCCGGAACGCATTCGCGAGCAGATTGAGCAGTTGATCGGGCTCGATGCCAGCGAGGCGATTCTGTGTAGCGCCAAGGCCGGGATCGGCATCGAAGACGTGCTGGAAGCCGTGGTCCGCTTGGTCCCGCCCCCGAAGGGTTCGCCGGATGACCCTCTGCGGGCACTGATTTTCGATTCCTGGTTTGATCCATACCGAGGCGTCATCATTCTGGCGCGCATCATCGACGGCAAGGTTCGTAAGGGACAGAAGATCCGCTTAGGTTCGAGCGGCAAGCAGTTCGAAGTGGACGGCGTGGGCTACCAATCGCCCAAGCCGATTCCGTGCAATGAACTCGCAGCCGGCGAAGTCGGGTTCCTCTTCGCGAACATCAAGACGGTGTCGGACGCGCAAATCGGCGACACGATCATGGATCACAACGATCTGGCGCTCGAGCCGCTTCCTGGCTTCGAACCGTTGAAGGCCATGGTGTTCGCCGGGCTTTATCCGGTGGAATCGCACGAGCACGGGTTGCTGCGAGATGCGCTCGAAAAGCTTCGTCTGAATGACAGCGCGTTTAGCTTCGAACCGGAGAACTCGGTCGCGTTGGGCTTTGGCTTCCGCTGCGGCTTCCTCGGTCTGCTGCATCTGGAAATCGTGCAGGAGCGGCTGGAACGCGAGTTTAAGATCGACCTGATCACTACGGCTCCGGGCGTGCGCTATAAGATCACGCTGACGGATAACACGGAACTGGAAGTCGACAATCCCTCGAAGTTTCCGGATCCATCGATGATCCTGAAGATCGAAGAGCCGATCATCGAAGCCACGGTGATCACGCAGGAAGAATTCATCGGCGAGATTCTGAAGCTGCTGGAAGAGAAGCGCGGCACACAACAGAAATTTGAATTCATTGGCGGCAATCGCGTGATGTTGGTTTACGAGATGCCGCTGAACGAAATCGTGCTCGACTTCTTTGACCGATTGAAGTCAGCATCGCGCGGCTATGCGTCGCTCGATTACCACTTGTCGGGGTTCCGCACATCGAAGATGGTCAAGCTGGACGTTCTGGTGGCCGGCGAGCCCGTCGATGCACTATCGCTGATCGTACACACCGAGTTCGCCCAGGAACGTGGCAAGGAATTGATCTCGCGCCTGCGCAAGCTGATCCCAAGGCAGCAGTTTGAAGTCGCGCTACAAGCGGCGATCGGCGCGAAGATCATCGCTCGCGAAACGATCTCCGGCATCCGTAAGAACGTCCTGGCCAAGTGCTACGGCGGCGATATTTCCCGTAAGCGCAAGCTGCTCGAAAAGCAAAAAGAGGGCAAGCGTCGTATGAAGCGGGTCGGCACGGTGGACATCCCACAAGAGGCGTTCCTTGCGGTGTTGAAGGTGAGCAGCAATTCCAACAACGACGACGATTAAGCCCTAAGCAACGCTTTCTCCGCGGTTGGATCTACCCGGAGTGGAGCAAGAAGAGCTCGCTAAATTTCCAGACACAGCTGCGATATCCGCGCCTGACAGCGGCTTGGTTCGAAATGCGTCCATCGCTCTCATCGCGGTGCTTCTCGTGGCATGTCTCAAGTTAGGTGAGTCTATGATTTTGCCGGTGGTCGTTTCGATTCTAACGACCTATGCATTAGAACCAGTGGTTCGGGCGCTGACAAAAATCCGCATCCCCCGGGTTCTGGCAGCGGCGATCACCATCCTGTCGCTGTATGGGCTGATCGGCTTCACCGCGTACAACTTGAGAAATCGGGCGGCTGCGGTGGTGGAGAGCTTGCCCGGTGCGACGCAAAGAATCGAAGCCGACATTGTGAAGCTCTTTCGCCGTCCCAGCACGCCCGGCCCTGTGCAGCACCTCCAGCAGGCCGCCAAGGAGATTGAAAAGACTGCTGAGGCTGTTGCTGGGGAAACGCCCGCGAAGCCTGGGGTGACGAAAGTGCAGGTAGAGGCCCCCAGCTTCAACCTGCAGTCCTACCTGCTGGCCGATATGGGCGGCATTTTCGGACTGATCGGCCAAGCTCTGGTGATGTCGTTCCTGATTTTCTTCCTGCTGGCCTCAGGCGATTTGTACAAGCGGAAGCTTGTGCATCTGATTGGCGATCGCCTCTCACACAAGCGGTCAACCGTGGATGCGCTGCAGGAGATCAGCGCGCAGATTGAGCGATTCCTCCAAGTGCAGGTCTTCACCAGCGTCATCGTTGGCCTAGCCACTTGGTTGCTGTTGCTGTGGATGGACGTCGCCAATGCTGCGATTTGGGGCGTGTTCGCAGGGGTTCTAAACTCCGTTCCCTATTTTGGAGCGATTATCGTTTCCGCCGGCTTAGCGCTGGTTGCATTCCTTCAATTTGGAACCTTTTGGGCAACGGTACAGGTCTCCCTGGGAGCGTTTGCGATCACTTCTCTAGAAGGCATGCTGCTGACACCTGTGTTGATGGGCAAAGTGGCGGGCATCAATCAGGTCGCGCTCTTTATCTCGCTGCTTTTCTGGGGGACGATTTGGGGCGTGCCGGGGACACTGCTCGCGGTGCCGATTATGATGGTGATCAAGATTGTGTGCGAGCGCGTAGAGGGCCTTCAGGCGATTGGAGAATTGCTGAGCGAGGGGCGGGAGTCCGCTTAGTCGACAGTCACGGTTGCTGCGGCCAAACACCCGCGCATCGATTCGACTAACGATCTCGCTCGGCGTCGGCACGTGGATTCAAGCCCCTGCGGCGTGATGTAGAAGAAGTGATATTCCGGATTCGGTGAACCGGAAATCGGTACCTGCGAAACATGCAGGTCGTAGGCTTTCGCCAAGCCATCCTCGACCAGCTTCAGCAGTGCGGCCTTCGCCTCGTCGCGAGTGATCGCGATATCTGAGGCCCAGCGATCCAGCTGGATCATGACTTGGCCGATCTCTTCAAAGTCGTCGGCGATTTCGTTCAACACATTTACCTTCACGCGCTCGAAGCGATCTTCCATTCACCCCTCCAGCGGCGCGGCGACGATCGTCACTTTGGCGGCGTTCGCCTTCTCGATCAACTCTCCGCGGTCCAGTAGCAACGTGCGCCCAGCATCAACCGCGAGCGCCGTGGTCCCTGTCTCTCTCATCACATCGATCGTCTGGGGGCCAACCACAGGCACGTCGAAGAGCAAATGGCCTCGGCGGCGCGAGCCTTTGATCAAGCGTAGAGGCTTGCCTTCGACCAGCGATGCGGCGCGGCGGAGCATAGCGTCGGTGCCTTCCATGGCTTCGACTGCGACCACGGCTCGCTCGGCTACGGCGACGCTCTGACCCACGTCGTGCATCGAGAGTGCTCCGGCGATGCGGCGGCCGTAGGCGATGTCTCGTTCCTCATCGGAATTCGGCTTGCGCTTAGTCAGCACGCCTTCGGGAGCCAACAAGTCCTTCAACAGCAAGGTGGAATCCGCCAGCGTGATGCCTTCATCGGCAAGGACCTTGGCCACACCGCCGATCAAGGCGTCCGTGTTCTTGGCTTCGAGCGACATCAGCAGCTTCGCCAAGCGCCAGTCCGGGACGATCGAAGAGAAGATCTTGACGTGTTTCACCTGGCCGCACATCATCAACTGCGTGATGCCTTCTTTTTTGCAGATGTCGATGAGCTTGCTCAGCGCGCCGAGCGAGATCCAATGGAAGCTGGATGCCAGCGCTTCGATCTCCGGTGAGGCTTCTTCTTTGATGCCGATCGCGACCACGTCCATGCCGTTCTTCCGCGCGGCTTCGAGAGCCAACACAGGGAAGCGACCGTTTCCGGCGATCATGCCGATTTTCATTTGATGAAACCGCGCTCGGAGGTGCGGATGAATTCGAGCAGTTCTTCCAGTTCTGGCGTCGAGGGGACTTCGGCTTTGATGCGTTCGATGGCCTGGCTGGTATTGAGTTTGGCGCGCGTCATCAGGCGGAACGCTTTGTGCAGCGCCTCAATGTTCTCCTTAGAGAAACCGCGGCGCTCCATGCCTGTGGCGTTCTCCGCGAACACCTTCACTTCGCGCGAACTCACGGTTGTTGAGAACGGCAGAACGTCCTGCGTGATCACACTGTAGCCGCCGATGATGCAGTGCCGGCCGATTCGGCAGAACTGGTGGACCGCGCTGCCTGCGCTGACCACCGCCCAATCACCGACCGTCACATGGCCTCCCAGCGTCGCTCCGTGGCCGATCACCGTGTGGTTGCCCACGTGCGTATCGTGCGCGACGTGCGTATACGCCATCAACAAATTGTCATCGCCGATGGAAGTGAGCATTCCCCCGCCCTCTGTACCGCGATGGATCGCTACGAATTCGCGAATCTGGTTTCGATGGCCGATGCGGGTGCGCGAACGCTCTCCCTTATACTTCAGATCCTGCGGCGCGACGCCAATCGTCGAGAAGGGGAAGAAAGTATTGTCCTCGCCGATCTCGAGCGGGCCTTCGAGGTAGACATTGGCCTTCAAGCGCGTGCGCGCACCGATCACGACGTCCGCCCCGATGACGCAGAAGGGACCGATCTCCGCCGACGCGTCGACTACCGCGCTGGCGTCCACGATCGCGGTTGGATGAATCATGGCTACTTGGGCCGGTCCTGCAAAACGCACATGCACGTGGCTTCGGCAACGATCACGCCGTCTACCTTCGCGACGCCGGACATCTTGGCCAAGGTCGCTTTTCGTTTCAGTAGGGTCATCTCGATCACCAGTTGGTCGCCGGGGCGCACGGGGCGGCGGAACCTTGCTTCCTCTACGGACGCAAGCAACACCAGCTTGGTTTCGCGATCGGGGATGGAACTCAGCACTTGCACGCCTGCCACTTGGGCCATAGCCTCGATGATCAGCACTCCGGGCATGACCGGGAAATCGGGGAAATGCCCGTTGAAGAACGGCTCGTTGGAGGTGACGTTCTTAATGCCAACGATGTGCGTCTCATCCAACTCCAGGATGCGGTCCACCAGCAGCATCGGGTAGCGGTGGGGAAGAATCTTGCGAATTGCGTCGGTATCAAGAACTGGCATGCGGTTCGGCCATTATAACAAGCGGTTACTATGGAGTTACGTCTATGCGCCGCCTTCGCTGGCTTTTGCCAGTGGCTATCTTGGGGATTCTTGGGTATGTAGGCGTGGTGTATCTCCAGCAGCTCGAACGGCTTCGCGGCGATTCTCCGAAGCGGCCGGACCTCTTGAAATCAGGGGTGGAGGCGAGCGCACTGAAATACTGCGTGGACCAAGCCCAAGGTGCGAGTTCAAAGGTCAGGATCTGCGCGGCTTCCATGAATCGCGCGGGGACGGTCACCGAACTGCACGGCGTGGAGCTTCAGCTCTTCCACGAAGATGCCACCGAGTATGACTTGGTCACCAGCGACTTCGCGAAATTCGACGAGGCGGAGCGCAAGCTGTTTTCCGAAGGCAATGTCGAAATCACCTTGGCCGTGCCTGCGGAGGGCGCACCACCGGGCCGGCTGTTGAAGATCCACAGTTCGGGCGTGGAGTTCTCCAGCGAAACGGGCGAAGCGGCCACCGTTCGCCCGGTGCGCTTCGATTTCGACCGCGGTAGCGGCTCCGCAGTGGGGGCGCATTACAACCCGGTCACGCGCGAACTTTTCATGGACAATCAGGTGTGGCTCGAATGGCGGAGCACTACGCCGGACGCGCAGCCTATGTACATCGAAGCGGGCAACGCGGCGTACCTGGAGAATCAATCTAAAGTCGTGCTGCAGCCGTGGTCCAAACTCACGCGCGGCGGGTTGGTGATGGAAGGTGGGACGTCCGAAATCCTGCTGAAGGAAGGCTCGATCACGCGCGCCGACACCAGCAACGGACACGGGACACAAACAGGGCCAGGTCGCAACGTGGAGTTCGCAGCGAAGGACCTGCACATTCTGTTTGACGACCACATGACGGTGAATTACATCCTGGCGGAGACCAATGCTCGCTTAGTTTCCACTGCACCCACGACGCGCACCACGGTTACCTCGGATCGGCTCGACCTCAATTTTGCCGCCGTGGATAGAGAAAGCGTGCTGACCGGAGCCACGGCCACGGGGAAAAGCATCATCAACGCCGAACCGGTTGCCCGCGCGGGCGTTCCTTTGCCGGAGACACGCGTATTGCGAAGCGAAATCGTAAGAATGATCATGCGGCCGGGCGGCGAGGACATTGACCGCGTCGAAACTGGTGGGCCGGGCACAATGGACTTCCTACCGAATCGTCCCGAGCAGTCCAAACGCACCCTGAAGGGCGACATGATCTGGATCTACTATGGTCCGGAGAATCGCATTGAGCACTTCCGGTCCACCAACGCCACAACACGTACGGAGACCAAGCCGCCTCGCATCACGGAAAGCAAAGAGATCCTGGCGTATTTCGATACCCAGAGCACGCTGACGCGGCTGGAGCAGAATATGGATTTTCGCTACGAAGAGGGCGACCGCCGCGCCAATTCCAAGAAGGCCACGTTTGAGCAGGCCAAGAACCTGCTCACGCTGGATGGGGCGGCCAGCACCTCCGATCCGTCGGGCAAGGTGAACGCGGAACACATCACGCTGGACCAGGAAACGGGCGACTATGTGGCGGAGGGGAGCGTCTTCACCACGCGGCAGCCTTCGCGCAAGGGCGGATCATCCGCCATGCTGTCGAACGAAGAAATCATGCAGGCGACGGCGAAGAAGATGACGTCGACCGAGAAAAATCAGAAGGTCCACTACGAAGGCGACGCGAAGGCTTGGCAGGGAGCGAACCGTGTTTCGAGCGACGTTCTCGACATCGACCAGATCCGCCACGTGATGACCGCGCACGGCAAGGTGGAAACGCAGTTCTACGACAAGACGACGAAATCGGGACCAGCTCCAGTGACGACGGTGCGTGCTCCGGATTTAGAGTACTCGACGGAGACTCGCATCGCACACTACAAAGGCGGCGTTCACCTGGATCGCCCCGGCCTAACTGTCGATTCGAAAGAGTTGCGGGCGTTCCTCAAAGAGACGGGCTCGGATTCGTCGCTAGAGAAAGCCTTCGCCGATGGCGCGGTCAAGATGGTGAGCACCACGACTGTTCCGGGTAAACCTCGGCGCATTCGGACTGGTACTTCTGAGCATTCCGAGTATTACGTCGATGAGCAAAAAGTGATCCTGAACGGCGGCTCGCCTAGGCTGGTGGATACAGAGAAAGTGGACACCACAGGCCGAGAATTGACCTGGTGGGCCAACAATGATAGGCTGCTGGTTGATGGGCAGGAATCCAAGCAGGTTCGCACCATCATTCCCAAGAAATAGCGCTTGTGAGCATTCTCCAAACGACGGAAATCGCTAAGGCCTACCGTGGACGGAAGGTCGTCGACAATGTGTCCATTCGCGTGGAGCAGGGCGAAGTCGTAGGGCTGCTCGGCCCTAACGGCGCGGGAAAAACAACTTCTTTCTACATGATCGTGGGGCTGATCTTGCCGGATTCAGGCAAGGTGATGCTGGACGATGAAGATATTACCTCGCTGCCGATGTATCAGCGCGCGCGCCGAGGCATTAGTTACCTGCCGCAGGAAGCGTCGGTGTTCCGCAAGCTGACGGTGGAAGACAACCTGATGGCGATTCTGGAAACGCTGCCGATTTCGCGGCGGGATCGGCGCGACCGGATGAACCGATTGATCGCGCAACTGGGGCTGGAGCAGGTCCGCAACAGCAAGGGCTACGTGCTTTCCGGCGGTGAGCGGCGGCGCACAGAGATCGCGCGCAGCCTGGTGATTGAGCCGAGCTTCCTGCTGCTGGACGAACCGTTTTCGGGGATCGATCCGATTCAGGTGATGGAACTGCAGCGGATCATTTTGGATCTGAAGCAGTCAGGGATTGGGATTCTGGTTACGGACCACAGCGTGGAGAAAACGCTCGCGGTGACGGACCGGGCATACATCATCAACGACGGGAAGATCTTCAGAAGCGGAACGCCGGACGAACTGGGTCACGATCCAGAAGCCCGGCGCGTGTACTTGGGGGAAAACTTCACTCTCGGGTAAAGCGCGACCAGGGTGGTCGCTGCAGGCAGAGTGCCTGCCCTACAAACTTCCGTTGCAACCTAGTGGGGCAGCCACCTTGGCTGCGGCGGCCTCGCAGGCCGCCAGAAGTCTACTACGCGGCGGCGCCGGCCGAGGCCCGTTCGCCCATCGCGTTGGCGAAGTGCGAGATGACCGTCGACATTTCATTCAGAGCATGCTTCGCCACATCCGGCGAGAAGCGTCCGACCGTCTTGAACAAGAAGCGTGCGGAACTGTAGTTCATGGCCAGCATACGATCTTCGACGCGGAACTCCGCGTTGCCGCCACCAGCGTTCTGAATCAGATTGGATACCAGCGTGAAATCACGCTCCAGCGAAGCACTCAACTGGTCTAAATCAACCGGACCAGCTTCACGCAGAAGTGCCTGCACTTCCAGGAAGCTCATTTGGTTCGCCGCAGCGACCTCGCCAGCGTAGTCCCGAGTCGTCTTCGCGCTCAGGATCAACAGGCAGGTATAGCGGAACCAATACCCAAACAGCAGCACCGAGCCAACGATGATGAGTATTGTTGTTGCCGTCTCGAACATTCAGTTTCCGATCTCCACAGTCCTCGG
This sequence comes from Bryobacteraceae bacterium, assembly GCA_039926185.1. GTDB lineage: Bacteria > Acidobacteriota > Terriglobia > Bryobacterales > Bryobacteraceae > Palsa-187. Next base: position 85,544 of record JBDSXJ010000035.1, read on the forward strand.
GGGAGTCTGAGAGCTTTTTAACTACACTGGCAGATTAGCATCGGAACCAACTGGGAACAAGAGAACTGAGGGGTAGTAAGGTGGTTTTATCTAAGGGTCTCGTAGGACTTACTAGAACACCATCGCGGAGGGTACTGCCTTAGGATTCGACTTGCAGTGCGCGCGCCATAGGCTAGCGTACGACTCAGTAATGTAATCGGTCAGGGAATAGCCGAGCTTTAGCGCTATTTTGTCGATCCACGGACCTGGACCCTCGATTTCCATAAAATCACCAGCCGGAGTCTCGTCTATCGTGATGATGCCCGGTTCGCCTTCGGCGGCGAAGGTTGTTCGATACTTCTCGTATCGGAACCCGGGCTGGTACCCAAGCCTTGCGAGGACTACTGCGAACGCGGGGCCGTCAGTCACGTCGAGTTCGATCTCCTCGCGGCTCTTGTGCGGGGCGCGCTGAGCGGGTCCTTTATAAGTAAGGGTGGATCGGCTACCCCTCGTGCGCAGGCGGAGTACTTGCCCGGAATCGCGCAGTTCGCTGGCGCGGTCGTACAACTGGTCGGCTTCGAGCTGGCGGAGGGTCTGGACGTGAAACCCCAGCGCTTCGATTCGCGCACGGACGCCGTCCCGTAGGCGCAGTTTGATCTCAGTTTCCGTGGCCACTTTTACGGGCGGCCCGCCATGAAGCGCAGTTCCTGAGCCGTTACCTTGCGCGCATCGCCCGGCAAGTGGACCGGGATATGGCGCTGGATATCCAGCTTCAGGCGGTCGACCTGGTTCTGTAGGTTCACCTGGTAGCCGTTCGGGTTCGCGACAGGTTCCCTGGGGGCCTGGCCATTCACGTTGAATTCGTCGCCATTGAGCAGGATCTTCTGCTGCGGCAGGTAAACGATCAACATGCCGTCGTTATGCGTGCTGCCTTCCAAGTGATAAGTCTCGATGGTGTGCGTGCCGTCGGTGAAAACGTGCTTGTCGCCGACGTATTCCACCTTCGCCTTGGGACGCGGCGATTTCATTTCCAATACGTCTGGGATCAGCTTGTGCGGGTTCGCCATGACACTTTCGTAAAGCCCGCGATTGACCTCATGCGTGAGGATGGTGATGCCTTCCGCCACAGCGGCACGGAGGCCACCTGTGTGGTCGAAGTGGAAGTGGGTATTGATCACGTAGCGGATCGGTTTGTTCGGCACCAGCCGCCTGGCTTCGGCGAGCACCTGGACGGTGCGATCGTCATTGGAGCCCAGTTCGACGATCATGACGTAGTCTTTGAAGTCGGCAACGATCGAAGCGTAGCCGCCGGTGATGAGCCAAAAACCCCCACCGAGGTCTTCGCTGATGCCGGCAGGAGCTGCGGGAGGAGTTCCCCCACCCTTGGCGGCTCCAGGACCTGCGCCCTTGGCCGCTCCCGGTCCACCCTTGCCAGCGGCCGCGGCCGGAGGCGTAAGATCGACAGGTTCGTTGATTTTGACGTTAGAGACGGTCAGTTCAAAAATTTTGGGGTTCCACTGACGCTGCACGATCTTGCCGGGGAACTTCACGCCGCCGAAGTCTTTCCAGTCGGTGAACTGCGCGTCCCACTTGACGTCGCCAAGGAAGTCCTGACTGATGAGGACCTCCACCTTTTGGACCATATTCTTCTCATCAATGTACCCGTTCACGGTCGTCGCATAGGTCGCTTTGCCTTGACCACCGGTGACAGGGTAGCTAAGAACGGTCCACTTCTTCGCCTTGCCCTTGTTGTCTTTTTCCGTGCGGGAGGCAAGCGTCGCTTTGTTGGCGGCAGCGGCTTTCAGGAAACCGATGGGCGTCATGGCCATTTCGATCTGCGCGTTGAAATTGTTCGCCTGCGTGATTTGGTCCTGAGTCTGCATCGGGGCCGGAGTCGTGGTGCCGTTGCCTCCGCCCGGAGGCATGGAGCCTTCCCAACGGACGCGCTTGGTGCGGAACCCGTTGGCGTCGAAGTCGTAGCCGCGAATCACGTCGGCGTTGTAATACCAGCGCCAATAGTCACCTGCGGAGATTCTCTGCTGTCCAATGGCTCCGTCGCCGCCTTCGCCCCACAGGGTTAGGGTTTTGACGTCCGAGACGCCCATCGCCTTCATGGCGTCGTCGATGACTTTTTGGGCGGGACTCTGGGCCGCAAGGCTCCACACGAATGCGAGGGTTGCGACGCTGGCGGACACCCATAACTTCTTGAACATAGACGCCTCCACAGAGAGATTTCGGCACCAAAACAGGCCTGGAACAACGCTAAAGTATAGCATCGGGTGCCGCCTCTCAAGACAAAATGGCCGCCACTCCGAGGAGTTGGCGGCCATGGTGCCACGCTTTCTAGTGAGAGGGAGTTAGAAACCGCGACCGCCTCCTTTTCCTTTGCCTTTGCCGAAGCCACCACCGGGTCCACCGCCAGGACCGCCGGCGACTAAGCCGAGCATGCTGGCACCTTGCACTTCACCACGCAGGGCTGCGGCAGCCGTCAATACCGCCAGTTTGGTTTTCTGGTCCGCACCCAGAGTCGCGATCATCTGCGCCCGGGCGTCGGCCTGAATTTTGTCCAGTTGTGCCTGTAAGGCCGCGATGTCGGCCTGCAAGCTGGTGATGGTCGCGGCAACCACGGGGGTTGCATTCATCGCCGCGCGTAGTGCGTCCATCTTCGTGCGGAGTTGCGTGCGGATCGGTTCACTGGCGGTCCGCGCCGTGGTCCGAATGGCGTCAAAGCCCGTCAGTTGCGAATCGGTCAGGGTTAGGTACGTCTTCACTGCGGCGTCAGGCCCGACCCGGGTTGTTCCCGTTGTGGTCGCCGCCCCCCGGAACCCGCGTCCGGGCGGCTGAGCATAGGCGAAGGCCGCCACTGCCATGGCTGCTACGGTTGCGATTGCTGCGTATTTCAGTTTCATTGTTTGTCTCCTTCATGGTCGGAGCCTCAGAAGCTCTCGACGGGTTCAGTATGCGAGGAAGGGGCCGCCATTGTTGATTAAGACTTTGAAAAAACAGGCTTTACATTCTTAACGAAAGGGTTCTCAGAACGTGAAGCAACCGCTATAGTGATGTCAGAATGAGTCTCGGAACCAATTCGAAAATGCGCGACGCAACCATCGGCGGCGTGTTGTTCACCGCGCTGTTGGTGCTGGCCGTGTTGCAGTATCGCTGGATTGGTCAGGTGAGCGAAGTCGACGGAGACAGGTTGCGTCAGGGCTTGCGGGCTTCCGTGACGCGCTTCAGCGACGACTTCAATGGTGAGATTGAACGTCTGGTGCAAGTGATCGTTCGCGGGTCGAATCCAGCGTTGTGGTCAGAACTGTCCGAGCATTCCGCAATCTTGAAACGTGCCTGGGCGACGGATGCGACCGACCTGCCCGAGTACTTGAAAACATTCGCCGGACGCCTGCCCAGCACAATTGGCGAGTTTCGCCCGGGCCGGGGTGGCGGCGGTCGATCGTTTCTCATGATCGAGAACACCATTCCGGCGCTGGCGATTCCCAACATTCAAGAGTTGCAGCCAACAGGACCGATTCACTGGACGATCCTGGAACTGGACAAAACCTACATCGATCGCACATGGATACCCGCACTGATCGCGAAGGATTTCGGAGAAGACTACGACGTCCATGTGGGACCGCATCTGGACCGCACGCAGGAGAGTGAGTCGGCTCCCCTATTTTCTCTGCGTCAAGGCGGGTTCGGGCGTGGTGGAAAGGGCGGGCCTCCGCCGGATTTCAACGGTCGGGGGAAACAGGATGGGCCTCCGCCGGATTTCGGAAACAAACAAGGGAAGCGTCCCCCGTTCGGCGAGGGCGGAGATCCGGGGTGGCGCGTCTCGGCGACTTATCGATCGGGAACCATGAGCCAAATGGTCGAGAACCTGCGCTTGCGAAATCTTGCGGTCAGTTTTGGGATCTTGCTGCTGATGGGGATAAGCGTGGGCATGCTAATTCGCTCCACCGGCCGGGCGAACGCGCTGGCGCAGCAGCAGATGGAATTTGTCGCGGGAGTCACGCACGAATTGCGGACGCCGCTCGCCGTGATTCAATCGGCGAGCCAGAACCTCGCGGATGGCGTTGCCACCGGTGAGGCGCAAGCGAAACGCTACGGCGGCGTGATCCATGAGCATTCGAAGCGGCTCGGGAACATGGTCGAGCAGGTTCTACGATTCGCAGGGTTGTCTTCGCAGCATGGCGAGTTGCAACGTGGGCCCGTCGAAGTGGCGGCCCTGATCGACGAAGCCATTGCAGATTGCCGTAACGAACTGGCGGTCGCAGGTTCGGCGGTGGAGCAATCCATCGAGCCCTCGGTGCCTGCGATCGACGGAGATCGAGGAGCGCTGCTGCACTGCTTGCGTAACCTGCTGACGAACGCCGCGAAGCATGGGGGCGGATCGCCCGTGGAGCTTTCCGCGCACTCCGTAGGATCGATGATCGAGATCCGGGTGGAAGATCATGGCCCTGGAATTGAGGCCGCCGACTTACCGTACGTTTTCGAACCCTTCTATCGCGGGCAGCGCGCGAAGGACGATCAGGTGCAAGGGTCGGGCCTAGGTTTGAGTCTGGTGAAGAAGATCGTGGAAGCTCATGGCGGCAGCGTGAGTGTGAGTAGCAGCAACGGCGCGAAATTCCGATTGCTGCTACCGGCGGTGAGAGCATGAGTCAACGAATTCTTTTGGTTGAAGACGAACTGGGGTTAGTGATGACGCTGACCGATCGCCTGCGCGCCGAGGACTATGAAGTCGATGAGGCGAACGACGGCGTAACGGGGCTGGAGAAAGCGATCAGCGGCGGCCACGACCTGGTCATCCTCGACGTGGGCCTGCCCAAGAAGAACGGCTTTGATGTTTGCCGTGGCATTCGGGAAGCAGGTAAGCACATGCCGATTCTCATGCTCACTGCACGCGGGCAAGTAGTAGATAAAGTTGTCGGCTTGCAGATCGGCGCGGACGACTATCTGACGAAGCCGTTCGACATGATGGAACTAATGGCCCGTGTCGGTGCCTTATTGCGACGAGCGGAACCGAGGCTGGCATCGGATACCGATTCCTACGAGTTCGGCGCGGTGAAGGTCGACTTCAAACGCGGCGAGGCTCTGAAAGCAGGCAAGCGCGTGACGCTGTCTGCTCGCGAGTTTCAATTGGTTCGCTACCTGATCGACCGTAAGGGCGAGATCATCTCGCGCGAGAGGCTGCTGCAGGAAGTTTGGGGTTACAATGCGCTTCCCGAAACGCGCACCGTGGATGTCCACATGGCTTGGTTGCGGCGCAAGTTGGAAGATAATCCTCGGGTGCCGGAATATTTCCTGACTGTGCGTGGGATGGGTTACAAATTCGAAGGCTGATGCGGCAGCATCGCGATGTGGTTCAAGCCCACGCCGCGAGCGACATCCATCACGTGGACCACGCGCTCGAAGTCCAGGTCCGCCTCTGCCCCGATGAAGATCAGGTGATCGCCACGCGTGCGAAATACTTGAGTTAACCGGCCTTCGAGATCCGCATCCTGCACCTCGTCCTGATTCAGTGACACGGCGACGTCATGGACGATGATCACGATGTCCTGCGGATTCGCATCGCCTTTTTCCTTAGACTGTTCCGGGACGCGCGCGTCGAGACCGACGGCGTCACTATTCACCACCACCATGAAGATGATCAACAGTACCAGCAGCACGTCGATCATCGGAGTTACGTTGATCGTGGCCTGACTCCGGCCACCCACATTCATCGCCATCGCCTGTGTCCTCCTGCTGTGAGATTGGACACTACGCTTGCGAAAGAAGTTCCGTCAGAGGGCGGCTTCGTCGCGGTCGTCGTTGCGGATGCGGATGGCCATAAGAACAGGCTCAACGAAGATCTTGCCGTCGCCGATCTCTCCCGATCGCGCGGCACGCGCCAGGGCGTTCACGATCTCATCCTTGCGTGCCTCGCCGACGACGATCTCGACCAGCGTCTTGGGACGCAAATCGACCACGTACTCACGGCCTCGGTAAATCTCCTTGTGGCCCTTCTGCCGGCCGTGGCCGCGAACTTCTGTGACGGTCATGCCATCGACGCCGATGTCAGCGAGCGCCTTGCGGACAACTTCGAGTTTGTTGGGCTGGATGACAGCTTCAATTTTGAAAATCATGCCCTAGTCCTCAAAAACGTAGCCTTCTTCACCGTGCAAGCTGACGTCCATGCCCTGCGTTTCTTCATGCTGCTCCATACGAATCGGAGTGAGGAGTCCGGTCACCTTGAAGGCGATGACGGTTCCAATGACAGCGAACGCGATTCCGATCAACGCGCCAATACCTTGGTTCATCACCTGCGACGGGTTGCCGTCTACCCATCCGAGGGGCGCTGCGGCTCCGTTGGGAAGCTTGAGCGCGTTGTTAATCGAATTGGTGGCGAAGACGCCGGTGAGCAGGCAACCCATGAGTCCGCCGACACCGTGGACCCCGAACGCGTCGAGGGAGTCGTCATAGCCGAGCTTGATCTTGACGATCGTCACCATGGCGAAGCACACGAAGCCCGCGATGAAGCCAATCAGGATGGCGCTGAACGGCTCGACGAAGCCCGCGCCTTGCGTGACTGTGGCCAAGCCTGCGACCGCGCCGGAGATCCCGCCGAGCACGCTGGCTTTACCATTGCGAACGCGTTCGCCGATCATCCACGCGACGGCTCCGGCTGCGGAGGCAAAGTGCGTCGCAACGAATGCGCTGGTTGCTAGTGCAGATGCCGCCAACGCGCTCCCAGCGTTGAAGCCGAACCAGCCGACCCACAACATGCAGGCACCGATGAAGCTGAGGACGAGGCTATGCGGTTTCATCGGCTCTGAGGGGTAGCCGTGACGCTTGCCCAGCAGGATCGCGGTGATCAGCGCCGAAAATCCGGACGTGATGTGGACCACAGTGCCTCCCGCGAAGTCGAACACGGGGATCGTGCCGCCGAGGAACGGATTGAGGAAGCCGCCTTTGCCCCACACCATGTGCGCGACGGGGAAATACACCAGGAACATCCACAAGGTAGAGAAGATCACCATCGCGCGGAACTTCACGCGTTCCGCGAACGCCCCGGCAATCAGCGCAGGGGTGATGATCGCGAACATCATCTGGTAGGCCATGAAGGTCAGGTGCGGAATGGTCGGCGCGTAGTCGGCGTTGGGAGCGCTGCCGACGCCGTTCAAGAAGAGATAGCGAAGATCGCCGAGAAACGGAGAGCCTTCGCCGAACACCAGGCTGTAGCCGCAGACGGCCCAGATCAGCGTGACGATGGCCATCATCGCGAAGCTCTGCATCATGGTGCCGAGCACGTTCTTGTGGCGAACGAGTCCTCCGTAGAAGAGCGCCAGACCGGGACCTGTCATCATCAGCACCAGTGCGGAACTGACTAACATCCAGGCGTTGTCGCCGGCGGATTGCGCGGCTTGGACGGCGGCTTTTAGAGAGGCGATTTCTTCCGCGGACGCGGGGGTCTGCGCGTACGCAGTCGTGGCAGTGAGAGCCAATAGGCCAAAACGAAGCGGCGACAAGCGAGGTCTCCTGACGGGGAATTGCGAACTGGGCAATTCAGAAATTTGCGATCTATCGATTGTGCGTCAGGGAGGCGTCTTTCGCAAGTGGCGGCGACGCGACGAACAGGCCGCGGAGGGCACGAAAGATCTTCGGAGCGAGCCAAGCCGCGAGGACAACGAACACTACGACAACGGCCAGCAGGACAACCGGGAACCAGGCCAGGACCACGCTGGAACTGATCGTGAAGAGGTCTTCCATCAGGCTGAGGGCTATGTTGGAAAATGGCTCCGGGCTGGTGTTCGCAGCGACGCGGACGGCTGTTTTGGCTCCATGCGAAGTGAGGGCAACGCTGCCGCCGAGCAGCATCGCGATCATGCGGATGGTCGGGTCGTCCCCGTCGAAGGCCTGAAACGCCAGCACAGCGCCTGCGGGCACGCGGATGAAGGTGTGGACCATGTCCCACGCGGAATCCACGACTGGGATCTTGTCAGCGACGAACTCCACGACATACAGCGCAGCGGCCACGCCAATCACCCACTCATTTCCGAGACCGCCCAGTTGCCCCGGGAGCGTCACCAGTTGGAAGCGCTGCAGTAATCCAAGCGTCGCGACGGTCGCGTAAAGGTTGATCCCGGAAAGCCACGCCGAGCCCATCGCGAAACCAAGAGTTGAGATCCATTCAGGCATTTCGTGTGTCGAGGTACCTCGTCATTCTATGATGAAAATAATGCGCTGGAAGATCCAAACAGAAGTTCCACTGAATTCCTTTAGCTACTTTGAGAATACGTTGATTACGGGCAACGGGTTCCGGGAATATGACGTCCGCTGGTTGCTGGGCAAGGAAGTGAATCCGAACGGGTTCATCGTGCTTGGAAAAAGCTACGGCACCTACGCCAAGCGAGTGCTGAAACAAGACCGTGTGGTGGTTGGGCACGACTTCCGCAAATATAGCCAGGACCTGTGTAATGCGTTCATCGTGGGGCTACTGTCGACCGGCGTCGAGGTAATCGATATCGGGCTGGCGCTTTCGCCGATGCTGTATTTCGCGCAGCACCTTTATCAGTGCAAGGCCGGCGCGATGCTGACGGCCAGCCATAACGAAAACGGCTGGACCGGCATCAAAATCGCCAAGGGTCTTTCGTCGACGCTGGAGCCGGATGACATTATCGCGTTCCGCAAGATTGTGGAAGGCGGAGATTTCGAGACCGGGCGCGGGTCCTATGAATCGGTAGGCAACGTGTATGACGAATACACCAAGGACGCGCTCAAAGACGGGCCGATCGCGAAGAAGATGAAGATTGTTGTCGCAGCGGGCAATGGCACCGGGGGGCGATTCGCGCCGGACATCCTGCGGGCGCTGGGCTGCGAGGTCATTGAGCTGGATTGCACCCCGGATTGGGACTTCAAGCGCTACAATCCGAATCCCGAGGACGTTTCTTTCCTACATGCGATCAGCGACGCTACGAAATCGAACGGAGCGGATTTAGGCATCGGGATCGACGGCGACGGCGATCGCATCGGGATTGTGGACGACAAGGGTCGGGAAATTTTCTCCGATATTCTAGGGCTGTTGCTAGCGCGCTGGATTTGTCCACGCAATCCTGGCCGGGCTGTGGTGATTGATGTGAAGAGCACGGGGCTGTTTTTCGACGATCCCATCCTGAAGCAGAGCAAGACCGAAGTGATCACGTGGAAGACAGGCCACTCTTACATTAAGGCGAAGGTCGCCGAGACGAACGCGCTGGCTGGTTTTGAGAAGAGTGGGCATTGGTTCCTGAACAATCCGGTTGGACGCGGCTATGATGACGCTGTAACCTCCACCGTGCAATTCCTACGCATGCTGGCAGCGATGGGCAAGCCGCTTTCGGTGCTGAACGATGAACTCCCCAAGACGTGGAACTCGCCGACGTTGGGACCATACTGTGCCGACAACGAAAAGTACGCTGTAGTGGACGGCATCGCCGCGCAGTATCAACAGGACAAAGCCAACGGCGTTCGCGTAGGCGGGGAACTGATTAAAGACATTGTGACAGTGAACGGGGTGCGCTTCCAGCTCTCCGACGATAGCTGGGGCTTGCTGCGCGCGTCGTCGAACAAACCGTCGCTGGTGATCGTGGCGGAATCGCGCAAGTCACGCGACCAGATGTACGACATCGTGGAGCACATCCAGGCTCGTCTGGCCGCGACGGGCAAAATCGGCGAGTACGATCAGACGCTGCCGCCGCGCTAAACGCTAAAATAGTCCCATGAGAATTGCGCTCGTTGGAGCCACGGGATTCATTGGATCGAAGATTTTGGTGGAGGCGGTAAGCCGCGGCCATACTGTGACGGCGATCTGCCGCCACCCTGAGAAAATTGCTGCACAAGAAGGCGTTCGCACCTGCGCTGCAGACACAAGTGATGCTGCTGCGCTTGCGGATGCGGTTGCAAGTCACGACATCCTAGTACACGCCTGCGCACCGCCGCGCGAAATGGAGATGGCTCCGAAGATCGCGGCGCAGACGGCCATCACGAAGGCGATTATTGAAGCGATGAAGGCTCGCGGGATTCCCCGGATTATCGCCGTGGGTGGTGCTGGAACTCTGCTCATCGACGGCATTCCGAGTATGGATCGGCCGGAGTTTCCGAAGCAGTTCGAAGGCGGCGCGAAAGCGACGGCGGTGATCAAGGAACTGTTGCAGGAAGAACAAGACTTTGACTGGACCGTGCTTTGCCCGTCGACGATGATCGTCCCCGGGGAACGCACCGGCAAGTTCCGTCTGGACTTCGACGATTTGATCGTGATGGCCGACGGCACCAGCAAGATTTCAGTGGAAGACTTCGCGGTGGCGCTGGTCAACGAGATCGAGAACCCGCAATACACGGGGCATCGGTTCACGGTTGGGTATTGAACGGGACTACCGTGCGGACGCGTTGGGGACGGCTAACAGGTACTTCGCTAGCGGGCTAATGCGGGCCAGCGTCTCACGAAGCATGCCCGCAGGCAGGTCTTCTCCCGATTCCGCGGCACGGCGAATAAAGGCACCCTGTATGGAGCGCCGCGGCTCTCCAGAATAATTTGCTGTGTGTCCATGCCAGACGGACCCGTTGAATAGGATCATGGATCCTGCGGGACCGCACGCCAGAACCTGTCCGGGACAGTCTGCCTTCAGGTCATCCGGGAAGTATGGTGGAACCGACTGCCACAGGTGTGAGCCGGGCACAAAACGGGTGGCTCCATTGTCGCTTCGAAACTCGTCGACCATGAAGATGAACCCGACCATGGTCCAACCGTGAATATCGCGCTCGTAATCGAGATGGAGATTCTGGGCCGGCAGATGTGACCTCACCGTGCGGGCGTGCATCGTACTGAGCCTGACGGGTTGGTTGATTATGCGACGACACGCGTCGAGAACGGGTGCATGCAGGTACAGCGCGTCGAATTCCGCACCACGATTGACGAAATCTCTGACGCGAGTGGTCGAGCTTCCGACCTTGACATCATCGGGAGCGGCGCTCGCTATGGCTGTATCGTAGGCCGTACGCAGGTGAGCGAGGTCCTCGACCGACACCGGACCCGGAACGATGGTGAAGCCTGCCTCGTCTAACTCCTGACAGGCACGAGCGGTCAGGTCAGAGTGATCCATGGTGGCGCGTGCCCGGGCTAAAGGGGTCGCGAAATCACGCAGGCGTTGATGCCGCCGATGCCCATGGAAAGCTTGCCAGTCAGGCCCTTCGGAATATCGCAGGCCTCGTTGAATACGAAGTTCTGATGCATCTCGCCGATGGTCGCGTTAAGATCTTCGCGACGCAACGGCGTCGGGAAAAGGTGGCCTTCGGCGTAACCGAGATATTGCGCAGTTAGCTCCCATCCGCCGCCAGCGCTCATACCGTGGCCAAACGTGCCTTTACGCGCGGTCACCAGGAGCGAATCGGAGAACATGGAGCGTAGATTCGTCATCTCCGCGTAGTCGCCAGGCGTGGCCGTGGCGTGTAAATCCCAAGTGCCGATGTCGTCCGGACCGATTCCGGCGTCGTGCATCGCTTCGGTCATCGCGGCGCGGGGGCCGTCGGGCGACGGGGTGATGATGTGGTCCGCGTCCGAGGTTACGCCGACGCCGACAGGCTCCATGCCCAGGGGCTTCATCCCGCGCGCTTCCATGTATTCCATGTCGCCGACGATCCACACAACGGAACCTCCGGCGACGTGCGTCCCTTGTAAACGGGTCAGCGGAGCGGACAGATTACGATCTGCCGAGAGCACGCGCGCGCTGTAGAACGAACCGACGGTGAGCGGATGCGGCGGTGGATCCGTCGCGCCGATTACCACCGCCTTGGCTTCGCCCGATTTGATCGCACTCATCGCCAGGCGCAGCGCCACGCCGAACGTCGAACAGGCGGCTACGGGAGCGAATGCCATGCCGGTGATCTTTCCCAGGATCGAAATCTGCGCGGCCGGTGTGTTGTGAATGTTCCAGATCAGCTTCGCGGAAACGTTCCACGGCGGCTCCGGAGCGCCCCATTTTTCCTGGAGCTTGACGCGGCTCTTTTCCTTTTCGCGAATCGCGTGCAGCTTGCCGGCTTCGATGCCGCCTTCAATTGCCAGACCGTCGATGCGCGCCAGGTCATCCAGGTATTCCTGCAAACCGGCTTCGCGGCCGGCCCAGAATTGATCCCAACGTTGTTGCGATTCATGCAACGCGACGCTCGCGTCGTGGATCGTGTGCAGGCTACCCAGGCCGGTTCCGACGTACACGTGCGCCTGACCCTTCAGCTCTTGCAGGATTTGCTCAAGACCGGGGTTCTGCCCCAGAGACTGAATGAAGGCGCCGACGGCGTAGAGCGACGGGTAATCCATTTTGTCGACCAGGCGTTGGAAATGCCGCGGAGCGAAGCGCTCGCCGACCCAGCCATGGTAGTCGGCAAAATCAAATTCCGGCGTGCCGACCAAAAAATTGTCGGGTCCAAAGCCGTTGAAAGGAGCGAGCCAGCTATCGGACGAGGTCAGATTGCGGCGGAATGTTTCGATGTTGGGTGACTTAGGCGCAACAATGCCCCAGCCGAAAACCCCTATCCGTTTACTCATTCGTGAACACCTACTTTACCAACTCTGGCTTTAGCGCGTCCCGATATTCGGGATACATTGTCGCCGCGCCGCCTAGGGCCGATGTAAGGGGAATCTTGCTCTGCTTGGCGAATTCATCCAGGAAGGGATTTTCGCCCGGGGCGAAGCTCTGCACGCGATCACGGAAACGCCACGGAGCTTCCTCCACGTACTCGCATGGATACAGCCAGTTGGCGAGCAGATTCGTGCCTTGCGTCTCCCAACCCGCGGTGAGGCTCAGTACAAAATCCTGACTCTTGATGAGCGGCGCTTCGAGATAGTCCGGATCTTCCACGATACTGACGTGCGTTAGCTGGTCGCCGTGACGGATGAAATGCTCCGTGAGTTTGATGCGATCGCTGGAAGGGAGCCCATTGCGGCGATGCCAGCCCTGCTTGATGTGCGTGGTGTAAACGGTCAGAATATTGCCGTGCCACTCCCCTGTGGAGAAGCCCATCCAGGTGTGCGGGTAGAACTCCGGCGGATGCGGCCGACCGTCCATGTAGATGGTGCGGTTCTGTTCGTAGTTGTTGAGGTACTGGCGCAGGGCGACGATGTTTTGCGTCTGCGGGTCGCGCTCTTCCCACGCCCGGATCAGCAGCGGACCGCGATACATGTAAGCAACAGTATGGACCTGGCATTGATGCTCCTGCGCCGTAAGCCGGTCGGGATCCCAGGCCAGCGCCCAGTTGCGAGCGGAATCGTTGATGGGAAGACCCACGAAATCCACCAGTGCCGGACCGGGGATGCGCTCTGGTTGGTCTTCATGGAATACGGAGACCCACACGCCGCTCAAATCTAACTGGGCAGAAGCAGGCGCGATCGCTGCGGCAAGCAAGGCTGCGACACCGGCGAAGGTTCTCATAGACGACGATTGGAGCACAATTGTTCGCGCCGTGCACCGTCCACGGGGTGCCTTTAGGTTCCGAGACCCCGAGGCGCGCTGCCGTGGTACCCTAGAAACGTTATGGCAATTCCGAACGTAAAGCGCTACCGCATCACCAGCCCGGACGGGGCGATGACCGCCTCCTTGATGGCAGTTCTTCCCAAGGATATCGACGTCAACGCGTATCTTTCCGACGCTGCAAAGCGGTTTGACTGGAAGGCGCACTCTGAAGCGATGCAGAAGCAGTTCAAGGTCCGCGTCGGTCAGCAGAAACAGAAAAAGGCGAAGTAAGCCTTTCTCGTTTCTTTCTTCCGCTAATTTCTACTTCAGACGGGCCTCGAGCGTCCGCAAACTGCGAAGGCAGGCTTGCGCCACCTCGGGGTCCTTGTCGTCTTTCAACCCGTTCACGTACGGGACGCTCTCCCGTTCCCCGGATTCGGCCAGCACTTGGCAGATCCCTGTCTTCTCGTCTTTGGTCGCGCGCGCGATATTGGGGTAAATCGTTAGGCGAGGCGCAGATTCGCGAGCCAGTTCCGTCAGGAATGCGAGCGAAACGTTCCTAAATGTCGCTCGGTTCAGACCGTTGATCAAGTAGCGGAAGGGGCTGAAGTCGTTGATCTCCATCCGGCCAAGGGCCACCAGCGCGAAGGCCATCGAAAGGCGCGTGCCGAATTCCCGTTCGTCTTCGAAAGCCTGATTTAGGCGCTCGGCGTCGGCTGGATTTCGGATCCGGCCTAAACCTTCAGCAGCAGCCGCGCGAACGGCCGCATCCTTGTGCGTCAAAAACCGAAGAAAAATTCCGCGGTCAGGCGGGTCGGCGATCATTGCCAGCGCGTCTGTCGCCACGCGAAGGACGCGAGCATTCGGCATGTCGTCGATCACTGTGCGAATACCAGGAGCAGCCTGCTTCGTTCGCAGGATGCCGCTGGCTCGTAAAGCAGCCGTCTGCACCTTCTCATTGAGATCTCTAACCAGGAACGCTACCGATGGTCCGGCGCCCGGGTCGCGGATTTTCTGGATGGCGACCAGCGACTCGTACATCAACTGATCGTCCTTAGAATAGAGCGCTTCACCCAGTTGGGGAATCGCGGGGCGCGCGCGGAAGATGCCGAGCGCTCGGGCGGCGTTGGCTCGGGCCTCCAGGCTCTTCGATTTTGCCAAAACGTTGGTCGCAGCGGTGATCGCTTCCGGTGTGACATTGACGTAGCCGTCGACGACAAGATCGCCGGGATCGTTGAATTTCACCTTGAGGGCATCGCCGGAACGCGTGGTCGCGCGGGCGATTCCTGATTTTAGGTACCCGGGCACGAAGATGTTGATCAAGCCATCGACCGCGTTGATCTGAATTTCTGGGTCGCTATCCGCGCTTAGCTGGGCTAGCCCGTTCAGCGTGCGCGGACCGCCAATTGCGTTCAGGCTCTTCACCGCTTCTAGGCGCACTTCCACAGACGGATCGGCAGCGTAGGCGGCGATCCCCGGAATGCCTTCGTCTGCTTGCTTCGTCAGATCACGGATGGCCCGGACGCGCTCCTTGGGATCAGAAGAACTGGACGGCGGTGCGGTTTGTGCCGCGACTAGCGTGATGCTCAAGAGGGCTATGGTTGTGAGTCTCACTGCTCGTATTCTATCGTGCTGGCCAATGAAAACGGCGGCTCACACCGGAGGTGCGTGAGCCGCCGTGGGGTCCCCGGCGTTCTCCGCGAGCATTGGGAGAAGGTGACTGCGTCCGGGACCCAAGCTGGTTACAAAGCAAGACCTACACTGAGAGGTCGAAAGAACGAACACTTAGTCGGTTACGTCGCTGTCCAGTCGCAGATGATTCGTTACTGAGAACACCTGAGGTAGACTCTGTAACCGGCTGTAAATCAGCGTCCGATCCAACTCGTTGTTCACTACCCCGGCGATGGTGACGTTACCATTCTTCACCAGAATGCGGACCGGCGAGCGAGAGTTGAGCGCGTAGCGGCTCAACGCCGGAAACCCGAAGATCGCGTTGTAAGCGCGAATGCGGATGTTGTTGTCGAAGGGCGATAGCGGAAGCACTTCGATTTGGTCGTTGACTTGCGTCACGCCGGACACGTTGCGTACCGCCTTCAGCGCGTTGTTATGCACGCTGTATTGCATCACTTGGCCCGACAAGGTTACTGCGCCGGTCGGGTCGATCGAAAAATTAAGATCATCGAAGACGCCGTAGTAGGCCAGCGTGTTGATCGCGTGCCGGACATCGCGCTCAAGGTTCGGGTTCGATACGGGAGCGCCGTTGGTCGCAGCGAAAGTCGGCAGTGCCATCAGCGTTGCCGCTACTACTAGGGTTGAAATCGTGCTGGCGATTTTCATTTTGTTGTCTCTCTCTTTCTGCTCCATTGGACGCTGCAATAGCGGAGGTGGTTGCAGGAAATGAACACCGATCAGCCAGGAAGGCGCCCATTCATCAATTTGTAGATGTAGGCAAGAATTTCTGCGACGGCACGATAAAGATGTCCGGGAATCTCCTGGCCGACGTCGACGGATTTGTAGAGCGCTCGGGCAAGGGGAGGATTCTCCACGATAGGGACTTGGTGCTCGCGCGCACGAGCTCGAATTCTGGCCGCGAGGTAGTTCTTGCCCTTGGCGACAACCCGAGGCGCGGAGGCGACTTCCCCTGGCGCGCCCGGCAGGGTGTAGCGGATCGCGACCGCGTAGTGCGTCGGGTTAACGACAATCGCCGTCGCGTTGGCGACCTCCTTCATCATCTGCTTGCGCGCCATGTCGCGCTGAATGCGGCGCACGCGCGCCTTGATTTGAGGATTGCCCTCGGACTCCTTCGACTCCTCGCGGATTTCCTGTTTCGACATGCGTAGCTGTTTCGTGTAGCGATGGCGTTGCCAGAGTAGGTCGATGATGCCGATCAGCAGAAATAGTCCGGCGGCGCGCCAGAGTAAGGTTTCGAGGGTTAATCCAACTCGGGCGAGGGCCGAACGTGGGTGGAGCCACGGAAGCTCCATGAATGCGTTGATGTTCTCCGTGAGTTCGTAGTAGAGCACCAGCCCGACCAACGGCAGGAGCAAGATGGCCTGAATCAGAGTCGGGATATTCTGCCCCGGCAATCCGGTCAGGCGGCTCAGCGGATTCAGGCGTTTCAGATCCGGCGCAAGTTTTGCGAACGAGATACCGAGCTTCGTGCTGCCCAGTTGAATCGCAATGACCAGCACAGCGAGAGTGAAGCCCCCGAAGATCAGCGGCACCAGGTCGGGCGCGATGAGCGTGCGCGCCACCGTAATGAATTGCCGCTGGCTGAGCGAGGTGGTGAAAGCGAGCGAGAGGAGCTGGCGCGTCAGGCGGATGAGTCGGGCCAGAAAGTCTCCGCTGAACATCGAGATGAGAATGACCACTCCGGCAAAGTGGACCGCTCCGGTGAATTCGCGGCTGGCCGGGAAGTTGCCTTCTTTACGCGCCCGGTCGAGCCGCCGTTGTGTGGGCTTCTCAGTCTGTTCGGCGTTCGCCATCGGCTATCCGAGTAGCCGCCATAGGGAGGTCATCGTGCGCTCCGCCGCAGTCGAGAAGATACGCGGCAGCATCGGTGCCAGCGCGGTCAGGATGATGAGGGTCGCGAGCATTTTCGCGGGGAACGCGAGCGAGAGCAGCTGCAATTGTTGCTGCATTCGTCCCAGCAGAGCGAGTGCGAGATCGATCAGTAACAGGAGCGCAGCGACCGGAAGCGCGAGGCGAACACCGGTTACCAGCATGTTCGCGCCGAGTCGCACAATCCCATCGAGGCTCGCGGCCGAGGGTGCCCACGAGCCAGCGGGAAAGCGCTCAAAGCTCTTGGCGAGAATCCGAATGATCTCGCGGTCGAAGCCGAAGATGAAAAAGAGCCAGCCCGTGGTCAGCATCAACATCACCTGCAGGACGCTCGAATCGGCTTGGCTGGTGGGGTCGACCGTCAGCGCGTATCCATAGCCCGCCTGGAGTCCGACAATCTGCATGGCCAGCTGAAACCCTTCCATCAAGAACGCGACCGCGAGCCCCACGGCGAGTCCGAGTCCCGCTTCGGTGAACGCCCAGGTGAGCATCTGGGTCACGGTCGGCAGAGTATTCGGCAAATTCGGCCAGACGGGGAACAGCGCAAACGTGAGCATGAAGGCGAGCGCCGCTCGCACGCTAGCGGGTGTAGCGCGAAACGCGGGTAGGGGGAAGAAAGCGACCAGCCCCGCGACCCTGGCGAGGACTACCAGGAAGGCCGAAATGGTCGCGAGCGGCAGACCGAGAGTCATTTAGTGAGCGAACCTGCCCAGGTCGCCGAGCAGCGCCGCAGTGTAACTCACTAAGCGCGCCAGCATCCACGGCATGGTGAACAGCAGCACCCCGAGAAAGACAGTAAGTCGCGGCACTGTGCTGAAGCTGGAGTCCTGAATTGATGTCAGAATTTGGGCAAGGCTGACGACGATGCCGATCACAAACCCGGCGGCCAGCACTGGAAGCCCGATCCAGAAGGTTGTCATAAACGCATTGCGAAGCAGGTCGGTAACGGTAGCAGGTGTCATGTCAGTTGAAGCTCCTCACCAGCGACCCGACAACCAGGTTCCAGCCGTCGACGAGAACAAAGAGGAGAATTTTGAACGGAGCCGATACCATCACGGGCGGCAGCTGGACCATGCCAATCGAGAGTGTCACCGATGCAACTACCAGATCGATGACAAGGAAGGGCAGAAACAACACAGCGCCGATCTGGAAGGCCGTTTTCAGTTCGCTGAGGACGTAGGCAGGGGCAAGTGCGCTGAGAGGCACGTCGGCGGGAGACTTCGGAGCCGGAGCATGAGACAGTTCCATGAAGAGCGCGATGTCTTTCTCGCGCGCGAAGCGAAGCAGGAACGCGTGAATCGGGACCGAGGCTCGCTCCCATGCAACGCTCGCCGTGATTTGGCCCTGCTCCAGGGGTTCCCAGCTTTGATGGACCAGTTCGGTCCCGACGGGCTGCAACACAATCAGGGAGAGAAAGAGAGCCAACCCGACAAGAACCTGGTTCGACGGCGTTGTCTGCGTGCCCAGCGCCTGACGCAGGAAGTGCAGCACCACCACGATGCGCAGAAATGGTGTCGCCGACATCAGAATCGCCGGCAGCATGGTCAGCAGAGTCAGCAATAGGATGATCTGCATCGGGGCACCCAGCGATTGCCCCGACTTGTCGGCGACGAGCGTCACCCCGAGTAGCGAATCGTTGGGAGCCCCCATGGCGGGTACTGCCAACAGAAGAAAGAGGAGCCGTCTCATGCGCTGGCCTTTCGCGATTCGCTTACTTCGTTCAGCACGGAGCAGCCCTGAGGATGCGTCGCAACGACCATCTCCCGCCCATCGATTCGCAGCAGGTGAACGGCATGCTGCGGGGTGAGTGCAAGTCGGCCAATCGAAGCCAGCCGAGGCCTTTCGGATCGGCTCAGGAGAAGCGGCCCACCTCGCAGCTTCCAAACCGCTGCGCCAAGCAACGCGAACACCACCAGCACCGCCAGTCCCTGGCGAATGAAATCTCCTTCAGCGACATCCATGTCGTTACGATTCCTCCTTGAAATCGGTGATCCGCACCCCAAACCGCTCCTCGATAATTACGATCTCGCCCGAACCCAAGAGATACCCACCGGCAAGAATGTCGATGTTCTCGCCCGCCGAGCGCGGCAGGCGGATCACACTGCCCACCCGCAACGCGAGAATCGCATCGAGCGTCATAGTTCTTCGCCCCAGCTCGGCTTCGAGATCGATAGGAACGTTCGCAAAATGCGCGGTCTGTTCGAGGACGGTCACGGGTTAGCGCTTCAGATTGATGGTTTCTTGACTGATGTCGTCAACAGTCGTAATCATGCGGGCGTTCGCCTGGTACCCACGCTGATACACGATCAGGTTGGTGAACTCGCGGGCGATATCGACCGTCGAGGCCTCCACCGTCCCGCCGAGCACCGAGCCCCGACCACCGGTGTCCGGCAATCCGACCGCTGGTAGCGCCGTTCGTGCGCTCAGCTGGAACGTGCTGTTGCCCGAGGCAATCAAGGATTCCGGGTTGCGCACCGTGGCCATAGCGACCTGGCCCACGACGACCTGTTGTCCGTTCGAATACTGCGCCAGAATCTTGCCTCCGTTACCCAGGCCTACTCGCACCAGGTTGGCGGCTGCGGCACCGTCCTGCGCCAGCGCGGAACTCGCGGAGGGTTGCGAAAACTGAGTGATCCTGGGCGTCGTGCCGGCAAATAGTTTCCAAGTGATACTCATATCCGCCGCGCCGTCTTTCAGGCCGCTTGCTGCCAGCACCAGCGGCGCGTCCGTGATCGCCGGACTGATCATCTGCCCGCTCGAATCAAACTGGACCGTGCCGGTCACCGGCGTACCCGCGGCTGTGAGATCGGCATCGGGGAAGGAAAGCGCGTAGTCCCATTCGTTGGCATTCGCGGTCTTGGTAAACCGGGTGGTGATGATGTGCGAATTACCGAGTGAGTCGAATACCTCTACTGACGTCGAGAACGCATCCGCCGGCGGGCCATCGGTCGCCGAGGCGTCAAGGTTCAGATCGATCGAAAAATTCGTCGTGGCGATTGGTGCCTTCAGGCTGCCAACCGGGACCGTAATGTCTCCAATAGGCAGGTTTACGTCCAACGGAGCACCCACTGATGACCAGCCTTGCAAACGCTCGCCTGTCGCCATCGTGAGGTTTCCCGCAGTATCCACCTGGAAGTTACCTCCCCGGGTATAAAGGGTCTGATTCGCGCTGCCCTTGATGACGAAGAATCCATCGCCCTGGATGGACGCGTCCAGCGGTCCGCCGGAGCTTTGGATCGCGCCTTGCGAAAACTGGCGCAGCGTCACCGGGACACCGACGCCGAATCCAACCTGGGTTTCGCCAAGGCCCGCGCCCAGCGACTGGGTAACAAGGTCGTGGAAAGAGACCACGCTAGCCTTGAAGCCCGGCGTGTTCAAGTTGGCAAGGTTGTTGCCGATAACATCAATGGCCGTGGTGTGAGCGGCGAGTGCGGAAAGTGCAGTTGCGAATGATGGCATGGTGAGGCTCCTTTATGCGGTCTGCTCGGTCAAAAGTTTACGGATTTCGGCAATGTCGGTGCTCATCTGGGCCGATTGTTCGACGGCAGTGAATTGCGCCAATTGCGAGACGAACTGTGCTCCGTCCTGAGGGTTCAGCGGATCCTGATTCTTCAATTGCGCGACCAGGAGTTTCAGGAACGTGGCCTTGTCGGCCCCCAGTTTGTCGGTAGCTAGTCGCGTCGGGGTATCTGCGGTACTGCCCGTCGATTCACTACTAGCGATCCCATTCGTCGTCATGCTTCTTCCTCCATTGCTTGCATCCATTTGAATTGCCGCGAAGAGTTCTGGCGCCGCTGCTGCTGTTGCCGGCCACTGGAATCTGGATTCTGGTATCCAGCTGCGGGGTCACGATCTTTGGAACTGTCCGGTTGGTTGTCGTTGCTCGGACTGTGCGGCTCGGTCGGCACCGCCGCCCGGAACGTACTCGAGAGGTCCAGGCTTGGCGACGATTCCCCCCGAGTCCGCGGCACGACCGCTTGCGTGACGATCGTCTCCGCCCGAAAACCCGAGTGATCCAGTCGCTCCACCAGCGTGCCTAGATCCTGGCGAAGCGAGGTCTGCAGCTCCGTATCCGCGGTTCTGACGGCGACATGCACTTCTCCTCCGCGTTCCTTTACGTGCAGGTCTACCGGAGCCGCGTCTGGAGCAGAAATGCGCACAGCGATCTCGCGAGCCGGGATAGCGCGCACCTCGGCTCGGGGTTGGATCTCGATGATCTGCGGATTGCCGTTCGTTACCGGCGTCTCGGCCAGGCTGGGCTTCGTGAGTATGACTTCTGACGAGGTAACGGAGGTTGCGGCCACCATCTGCGTGCTTGGAATCGCCGCTGGCGGGTGGTTGTGAGGCAGCGTGAACTTTGGGAGCGATTCTCGTTGGGGCGAAACTTTAGGCTCCGGATTTTTGGCAGCCAACTGTTCATTCTTAGACGACGGGTTGCCCGAAGCGTCGCCCGATTCCTCGCTGCCATCGGCGAGGTTGCCGGTGACCGGCGTCGCGACCTCATGGCCTTTGACGGCAACCTTCGGCGGATTGTCCACGTTCAGCTTGCTTGGAGGAGCACCGGTCTCTGCCTGCAGTTCGGGACGAGCTGCGGGAACTGCCTTCGCAGGTTCCGCCACGGCGGGAGGAGCCTGAGGTTCCTTCTCGGTCAGCTTCAGCCCAAACGCGAGGGGCACCTTGGCCGGAACGGCTTCCGGCCCTCGCATCACGACCGTCGAAAGGTTCGGCTTCGCTGCAGCAATCGGCAGTGAGCTTGACGTAGCGACCTTCGCACGCTCGTGAACATCACCGAGTGCTGCTTCCAATGTTGGTCCCAATTCCACTCCTGGGACCGGCGAAGGTATCGGCAAAGTCTGAGCTGGAACTGCTGCGGGAACGTCGATTGCCGCCGAGAGGGGCATTGGATCGACATCGGCATACTCAGGTTCGTCCAACTCCTCCGGAGCAACCCAATCCAGGGGAACATCCCAGTCGTCCTCAATCTGCAGAGCGGGCCATGCAACGTCAATGGGTAGCGGAGCGACCGGTGGAGTGGTAACTTCCTGTGTCGCGGGACGCTCGACGGGAGTCAACATGGAACGGATCAGCGCATTCGCAATGTCTCTGGGAGGCGCATTCCACGGGAATATGTTGGATAGAGAAACGTTGGTCGATTCGGGGACTTGCGGCTCGGAATCTTCCTCTAGGGGAACGTCTTGTTGAAGACTCTCGCCGCCGAACAGCCCGAGTAGGTCCAGGAACAGAAGCGAGCCTGCGTTATTCGAATTCGGCGACGCAGGGGCGCTGCTCCCAAACAAGGCGGGGATATTGACGGCTGACTCTGAGGGAACCGCGAGGCCTATCACGACTAACTGAATTGCAGGTCGGTAACCAAAGCTGATCCTGTTGTTTTCAAACGGTTTGCCTTTGATGCGAATCCGTGACCGCCAATTCCCTGCCCGAAATGGAATCCGAATTGGCACGATTTCGTCGCTCGTCCCGAAGTGGCCGTCGTCCAAACCTTGAATTTGCTTGCAATTCTGCGTTTCCGACAACGGCGCGCAAATTGCCTGAAGCGCAGCAGGCGCCTATGGACCCTTTACTGATCACCGCAGCAAGCGGCATGAAAGCTCGCATGGAATCGCTCGACATGCTGGCCAACAATATGGCGAACACAGGCACGAACGGGTTCAAAGCGGATCGCGAGTTCTACAGTCTTTTCCACCAGGAACTCCCCTTGGTCGAAAAGCGTTGGACCGATTTCAGCCAGGGGACGGTGTTGCCGACAGGAAATCCCTTGGATCTGGCGCTCGACGGCAAGGGCTTCTTCGCTCTCAATTCTCCGGCGGGCGTCGTCTACTCGCGAAACGGGAGTTTCCAGGTTTCCGGTTCAAACCAGCTTGCAACCGCAGAGGGATACACGTTGCGAAACACGCGCAACAACGGGCAGCCAATTCCAGTCGACCCGTTGCGGCCTATTGATATTGATCGAGCTGGCATCGTGAAGCAGAACGGCCAGGAAATTGGTCAGATCGAAATCGGTGGATTCGCGGATGCCACGACTGAATTGTCCAAATTGGGATCGGGCTATTTTGCGCGCCTCGGTCCGGCCGCGCCCTCGGGGACTGCGCCGGAGGCCGTTGTGAAACAGGGAGCCGTGGAGCAATCCAACGTGCCGGTGACCGATGGGGCCGTCCGGTTGATCAGCGTCATGCGGCAGTTTGAAATGCTACAGCGCGCCATGTCGGTGGGGGCGGAGATGAACAAGCGGGCGATTGATGAAGTCGCGCGCGCAAGTTAAGGAGACATTATGATTCGAGCCTTATACAGCGCTGGCAGCGGACTGAACGCCCAGCAAATGAGCATCGACAACATCGCACATAACTTAGCCAATGCGAATACGGCGGGTTTCAAGGCGAGACGGACCCAATTCCAAGACTTGCTCTACCAGAGCTTCCTGCAACCCGGCGCAGCGGCTGGATCGCAGACCACCATACCAAGCGGACTGCAACTCGGACTGGGTGCCCGGCCGTCCGCCAACAGCATCGTTTTTACGCAGGGCAACTTTCAGCAAACCGGGAATCAACTGGATGTCGTGATTCAAGGCAAAGGGTTCTTTCAGATCCGAAAGGCGAGCGGCGAAGTTGCGTACACGCGCGCCGGAGCGTTTCAACTGGATCGCGACGGCAACATGGTGACGTCGGCGGGAGACCCCCTGGAACCGCAGATCACCCTACCGCAGCAGGCGCAGACCGTGACTATCGCCGCCGACGGGACGGTAAGCTACACGCAGCCAGGTCAAACTGCGGCTCAGGTTGCGGGGCAAATTCAGTTGGCGAATTTCACAAATCCCGGAGGCCTCAATAGCACCGGCGGAGGATTATTCTTACCCACCGATGCCAGCGGTGACCCCACCGTTGGCAATCCGGGTGGGCAAGAAGGTCTCGGGACCCTGCAACAGGGTTACGTGGAGGCCTCCAATGTCAGCGTGGTCGAAGAATTCATCAACATGATCACCAGCCAGCGGGCCTACGAAGCCAACACGAAGGTGGTGAAGGCAGCGGACGAGATGTATTCCCAAGTGAACAACCTTACGCGATGAGACTCGCCATTATTCTGGGATTTGTCGGCGCACTCGAAGCCTGCACGCTGGTCGAAGGCGACCGGATCCTTGGGCGGCATCTGGCGGAAGAGCACGCCTCCTTCGCAGGGGTGGACGCTAATGCTGATTTGGGACCCGCTCCCGTCGCTGGTGCGCGGCGTTCCTTTCGCTATTTTGAGGTGGAGCGCATCGCCCGGGAAAACGCCGTGACGCTCCCTCCGGACACCCCTCGGGAAGCCTGTTTTGAACGCGCGACCGTTCACTTGGAAGGCGAAACTTTGCGTTCGATGCTCCGCGCCGAACTCCTCGCACCTGACCTGGAAGTCCTGGACTACAGTCGGAATGCACTTCCAGCGGGGAAACCCGAGTTCCGCGTCGACGGACTTTCGCCTAAAGGGATGTGGCGTGGACGCTGGTTATACGGGGAAAATCGCAGCGTCCCCATTTGGGCGCGCGTGAAGTCCACGGCAACCGGGGCCGGCCTGCGAGCGCCTTCCCTCCATCACGAAATTGGGCGCGGCGACACAGTGCGCGTGGAGATCCGCAGCGGCGGGGTTCTGCTGGCATTCGACGCGACAACCGAAAGCTCGGGTCACACCGGGGAGCAGGTCACGGTAAGAAACCCAGTCAACGGTCAACGCTTCCGTGCCGTCGTCGAAGGCCCCGGAAAAGTAGGCGCCCGGAAATGAAATACTCCCTCTTGTTACTCCTGCCCCTTGCAATTCACGCCCAGTCGCCGGGTTCTCTATTCACCTCCTCCGGCCCGCTCGCCAACTCTGCTCGCGACGTTCGCGCCGGTTCGGTGGGCGACATCGTAACCATCGTCGTCTCCGATCAGGCATCGGCCAGCGCAACGGGAACCACCAACACTTCTCGTCAATCGAGCGGCAACGCGCAGATATCTTCCCTTGCTGGTACGTTGGCCGCCGGAAATCCGTTGGGCAGCCTGCTCGACTTCTCCAACCAGCGCAAGCTTCAAGGTCAGGGCGAGACAAACCGTGCCATGACCTTGACCACTACCGTCTCCGCTCGGGTTGTGGCGATGACGCCCAACGGCTTGCTCGCGGTGGAAGGAACAAAACAAACAGTCGTAAATTCCGAGCGCCAGACGATCATCGTGCGGGGCTTAATCCGGCCCGTTGACGTGACCCCCGGCAACACCATCCGCTCGGACCAAATTTCCGACCTCACTCTGGATGTCAACGGAAAAGGCGTGGTGAACGACGCCATCAAAAGGCCATTTGTGCTCTATCGGATCTTACTCGGACTGTTGCCCTTTTGAAAACCATGAAACGACTCCTCGGATTATTGCTACTAACGGCGATGGCCTCCTCCGCCGCGACGCGCTTGAAAGAGCTCGCATCGCTTGAGGGTGTGCGCGACAACCAATTGATGGGCTACGGACTCGTCGTTGGGCTGAATGGGACCGGCGACAAGCGGCAGACCGTGTTTTCCGCTCAAGCGCTAACCAATATCCTGCGGCGAATGGGCGTGACGGTGAATCCCACGGCAATCCTGGTCCGCAACATGGCGGCGGTCATGGTCACCGCGACGCTTCCTCCCTTCGGGCAAACGGGAACCCGGATAGACGTAACCGCCGCCGCTATCGGCGACTCGACAAACCTGCAAGGAGGTATGTTGTTGCTGACGTCGCTGCAAGGCCCCGATGGGGAAGTGTACGCAGCCGCCCAAGGTGCTTTGCTGACCGGCGGATTCGTGGCCGGAGGCGGCGGTAACGCCCAAACCCTCAATCATCCGACGGTCGGCCGGATTCCCAGCGGGGCGATCATCGAGCGCAGTCCTCCGACAGTCGCGCCCACCGACAAGTTCCGGTTGCAGTTGCGGCAAGCCGATTTCAGCACAGCCGCGCGCATCGCCGAAGCCCTGAATCGACGTTTCCCCAACGCAGCCCATGCCGAGAACTCGGGAGCCGTTTTGGTGACGGTCCCCGAATCCTTTGCCTCACGCTCCGTCGAATTTGTGGCTGAAATGGAAAATCTCACCGTGGAAGCCGACCGCATGCAGAAGGTCATCATCAATGAGCGAACCGGCACCATCGTCCTGGGCAAAGACGTTCGCATTTCCCCAGTGGCCATCTTGCATGGTGCGCTCAGCGTGGAAGTCCGCACAACCTTTGAAGTCTCTCAACCGAATCCGCTGGCCAAGGGAGAAACCACCACCGTCTCGAAGGTGAATGTCGACGCCAAAGAGGCCAAAGCGCAGAACGTCACTTTAGGCCAAGGGGCAACCGTGGAGGATCTGGTCCGCGCCCTGCAAGCTATCGGATCCACCTCTCGCGACATTATCGCCATTCTCCAAAACATGCGGGCGGCTGGCGCCCTATCCGCCGACATCGAGGTTATCTAGTGGAGATCACAGCACTTTCCGGAACCCTGTCGAGGGGCAGCGATGAGGCTCCCAAGCCGAAAAACGTCGCCGATGCCGCCCAACAATTTGAGTCCCTGTTACTGGGGCAAATGCTCAAAGACGTGGGTCCTTCAAAGGACTCCGAAGATTCGACTGCAGAGCCGATGTGGGATATGGCCGCCCAGCAATTTGCCCAGGTTCTCTCTAAGAACGGCGGATTTGGCCTAGCCAAGCTGATCGCTGGCGGTCTGGAACGGAAACCGTAACCGAGTTGGGCTACAATTGGACAAGCCCTTCTGGAGTTTCCATGTCTTCCCATCTAAACCGTAAAGACCTTAAGAAAGACGTACTTGTCGCTGAAGTTGAACAAGGAGTCGAATACGTCGCGTCGCACAAGAGTCAGGTGACTCGGTACGCTCTGATCGCGCTCGCGATCCTGGTGATCGGTGGCGGGTATTGGATCTACAGCAGCCGGCAGGCAACGGCGCGCGAGGAAGCACTGCGGGAAGCCCGCCGGGTTCTCAACGCTCAGGTTGGGACGACCGCGACGCCTCCGAATAAGAGCTACCCGACCAAAGAAGACCACCAGAAGGCCATCACGGCAGCCTTTACCGAACTTGGCGATAAGTACGCTGGTAGCACCGAAGGCTCCATCGGCCGTATGTATCTCGCCGCACAAGCCCTCGACCGTGGAGATTCCGAAAAAGCTGCCGCGCTTTACAAGCAAGTAGCCGACAACGCACCTAAGGAATTTGAATCCAGTGCGAAGCTCGCTCTGGCGCAAGTGTTGTGGGGACAAGGCAAGGTCGACGAGGGCAAGAAACTGCTGGAGGGCCTGATCAGCAATCCGACGCTTTTCGTCTCGGCCGACCAAGCTTCGCTGACTTTGGGACGGTTGCAAATCCAGACCAATCCCGCAGAAGCCAAGAAGACGCTGGAAAAACTCCGCGAGAGTTCGACAACCGTCAGCTCTATGGCCGTGGAACTTCTGGGACAAATTCCACCGGTCGCGAACTAAGTATCAGGCTCGTGGCTGCCGCACACCAACCGCCGCTGAGCCAGCCCCTGGGACGCTTGAGGTTCCCGGAAGAGCGCGCCCGTGGTCGGCGCTATCCTGAGTTTCCGCACCCCTACCGCAGCGATTTTCAACGAGACCGCGACCGTATCGTGCATGCTCGTGCCTTCCGGCGGCTGGAAGACAAGACCCAGGTCTTCGCCGCCGCCGTTTCCGACCACTTCCGCAATCGCCTGACCCACACCATTGAGGTCTCGCAGATTGCGCGCACGGTTTCCGCCTCGCTCGGCCTCAATGGTGACTTCACCGAAGCCCTCGCCCTGGCCCACGATATCGGTCATCCGCCCTTCGCCCACACCGGCGAGGTCGAGTTGAACCGCATTTTGCAGCGCTACGGAGAAAGCTTCGAGCACAACCTCCAGGCCCTTCGGATTGTAGAGAGTTTCGAGAATCCCTACGCCCGCTTTCCCGGCCTGAATCTCACCTTTGAAGTCCGCGAAGGCATCGTGAAACACTCGCGGGATCTGGTCCCCGGACAGATGCCGTTGCTCGACGAGTATCTGCCAGCACTCAAGCCTCCGATCGAAGCGCAACTCATCGACCTGTGCGACGAAATCGCCTACAACGCTGCCGATTTCGATGACGCCTACGCCGCCGGGATGCTGCACCTGGATGAGGCCGCTCACGCCGTCGCCAAGTTCGCTGAACTTTGGGAGGACGCCGAGTCCATGTTCCCGGGCTCGTCGGAGCGCGTCCGCGTGCAGGAAGTGATCCGAGGACTGATTAACGTCATGGTGGGCGGCCTGCTTCAGGGAACCATCGCCGCAGCCGAGGGTCTGGATCATTTTGAAGCTGTCCGCCCTGCTCCAGCCCGCATCGCGTGTTTCACCGACGAAGCCGCCCAATGCAGTCGGCAATTGAAAGCCTACCTACGGACCCAGGTCTACGAATCGGAACCCGTGCGTGCAGCCACCCGAGCGTCCGTGGGCCGCATGGAAGCGCTTTTCGATTTTTTGTACGCCCATCCCGAGCACATGCCGGTGGATTACCGTGAACAATCCGCCAACGTGCCCCTGCATCGTCAGGTTTGCGACTACATCTCCGGCATGACCGATGGCTTCTTCCTGAAAACCTGCGATCAATTCCACCTGGGCTAGTCGGTATACAGTCGTTATCGACGAAACTGCTGCAAGCGATCCAACCTTTCTATTGGACGGCAACCACAAGCGCGCTTAGGATTGAGTTGAAGACGACCATGATTTCCGACGCGTACACGCTGCAATTTCTGCTGGAGGGTACTATCGCGAGACCCCCGCGCATTGTTTGGCAGGATACGTCGCGGGAGGCTCCCGGCCTGGTGGCGCAAATGGGAGGAGTGGCCGTCGAGATCCGAGAGATTTACGAACGCTCCGGCTCGCGCATCCGCGTGCGCTTCCGCAGCGGCGGGGATGTATTCACTCTGCATGAACCTCAGAACCAAGGCTGGCTCCGCAAACGTTACGCGTCGATCGACGACGAACAATTGGCAACGCTTCTGAACAGCCTCTGGCGTGCGGCGGCGGAGCAAACCGGGCGTGAGCGAGCCGCCGTCACCAATGGCCCTGACGAGGTTCGCGCCCGGCTCTATCAGCAACTGCTCTTCGAGTAGGCGCTACTCGGCGATCAAATTGATCTGCCCAACGCCCCCCTTCACGTCCAGGTGGATTTTCACTGGGGAATTTTCCTGGGAAGTATTTACCCAACGCTCCCCGCGCCGCTCCAGACCCTCGACGTGGATATCTCCAATTCCACCCTTCGCGGTTGCATCGATGCCGACACCTTTTGGTAGATAGACCGTCGCCTCGCCGACACCGCCATTGATGCGAACGTCATAGCTGCGCTTCGGATTCCCGCGCAGATCCATTTTTACCTCACCCGCGCCGATGTGGAGTTCCACATTCCGAAGGCTCAGGCTGCCCAGGTTCATGTGAGCCTCACCCGCGCCCAGGTGCGTCACCAAGTCCATGAGCACGCCGTCGTTCAGCTTCACATCCCAACGGTACTCGGTGTTTCCCATGCCTCCCATCCCTGACGGTTGCTCGATAACCAGATCGCCGCGGACCCCGGTGGAGTGATATTCGACATGCGGCTTCCAGGCCGGAACGTTGAAGGCAAATTCGGCGTCGACCAGCTTGGCGGAGCCGCCTGCGACATGCAACTCTCCGGCGCCCATCTTGAGTTCCACACGGGTCAACTCCGACTTATCCAGATCGATATGCGCGGAGTCATGCTGCATGGGACCTGTTTGCACGTTTTCGCAACTCGTGAAGAGGATCGTGGTGGCGATCAGTCCAATGAGGGGTTTCATGGACATAGCTTACGTGAAGTGGCACCGGAAAGTTCCATACGGCGATGGAAGAAGGCCGAACCGGCGGAGCGGCTGTTACGCCACCCCGCTAGCGGCACCGTTGTCAGGGGTTGGAGGGTCTTCCCTTCCAGTTCATTGATCGGGATGGGTTCGGCGCTCCGCCATGGCGTAAGGTGATGTTGTCTAGGCACTTAAGCCAGTACTACGGCGTGAAGGCGGGGTTTTCGGGCGTCTCGCTATAATAGACTGCATGCCGAGCCTCGCCCCGCCAGACGCTTCCGTAATCGCCCGCTACGAACCGGTCATCGGCCTGGAAGTGCATTGTCAGTTGGCAACCCGGACCAAGATTTTCTGCGGCTGCGCCACGGGATTCGGGGCGGCTCCGAACACCAACGTTTGTCCAGTTTGCCTCGGCCTGCCAGGTGCGCTGCCGGTTCTGAACAAGCAGGCTGTCGAATTCGCGATTCAAGCGGCGCTGGCACTGAACTGCACGATCAATCCAGTGTCGGTATTCGCGCGTAAGAATTACTTCTATCCCGACCTGCCCAAGGGCTACCAGATTTCGCAGTTCGACAAGCCGCTGGCGGAGCATGGGTACGTGGACATCGAAGTCGGCGGCGTGAAGAAGCGCATCGGCATCACGCGCATCCACATGGAAGATGACGCCGGCAAGAGTGTCCACGACGGATTCAAAGATTCCGATAAATACACCTACGTCGATTTGAATCGCAGTGGCACCCCGCTGATTGAGATCGTCAGCGAACCGGATATTCGCAGCGCGGATGAAGCGCACGCGTACCTGACGGAGTTGAAGCAGGTGCTGCAGTACGTGGGCGTGTCCACCTGCGACATGGAGAAGGGCCACTTGCGCTGCGATGCCAACGTCAGCGTGATGCCGAAGGGCGCGGATAAATTCGGCACCAAAGCCGAGGTGAAGAACCTGAATTCGTTCCGCTTCCTGAAGCTGGCCGTGGATCAGGAAATTGAGCGGCAGATCGGGATCGTAGAAAGCGGCGGCCGCATCGTGCAGGAAACCCGGCTATTCAACCCCTCGACAGGCGAGACGGTCACCATGCGTAGCAAGGAAAACGCGCATGATTACCGCTATTTCCCGGAGCCGGACCTGGTGCCGTTGAAGATCAGCGAGGCATGGAAAGAGCGGACCCGTGCGGTGATGCCGGAATTGCCGTCGTCGCGGCGCTCGCGTTTCATCCATGAATACGGTCTGCGCGAGTATGACGCTCAAGTGCTGACGGCGGAGCGGCCGACGTCTGAATATTTCGAGAAGGTCGTGACTGCAAGCGACGATGCCCGCGCGGCGGCCAACTGGGTGATGGGGGATCTGGCGGCGCTGCTCAAGGACTCGGAAAAAGAGATTTCGGAATCGCCGATTAGCGCGGAGAACCTGGGCCGCCTCATCCAACTGATCGCCGATGGCAAGATCAGCGGCAAAATTGCCAAGGAACTGCTGCCCAAGATGGCGGAGAGCGGCGATTCACCAGACGTATTGGTGGAGCGCGAAGGACTTTCGCAGATCAGCGACGAGGGTGCGCTGGTAAAGATCATCGACGAGGTGATCGCCGCGAATCCCAAGCAACTGGAGCAATACAGGGCCGGCAAGACCACGGTGATCGGCTTCTTCGTGGGCCAGGTCATGAAGGCTTCGCGCGGTCAAGGCGATCCAGCGGTGGTCAACAAACTGTTGAAAGACAAGCTGTAATCCGGCTTTGAAAGTTTACTGAGCGGTAGGGCAGCCACTCTGGCTGCTGCGGGCTCAAAGGCCGCTCAGGAGCGTAGAATACTGCGGAACAGGCGGACTGGGAGTCCGCAGCAGCCTGAGAGGCCGCCCTACTAAAGCACTAGGCGCCGAACTGGCGCAGGTGGTGATCCGCGTGGCGGTAGCCCCAAACGTTCCACTCTTCCTCGGTGAGCGGCCCAAAGATCGGGTGCTTACGATTCGCTACAGCTTGAAACGCGCTGATCTTTTCCAGCAGCTCTTCGCAGTCGCGATCCCACGCAACAGGTTTGGTCCCGCCCTTTTCCTGATCGGCCTCGGGAAGCGTTTTGACGCCCTTCGGCCAAGTCAGGTTGGTGTGCAGCGCGATTAGCTTCACCACCGAACGGGTGAAGAGATTGTCGACCGCGCGGGGCTGACGCTCGCCGCTGGACATGCGATACGCGTCGGTGAGGTGGCACACCATCTGGTGCGGTGTCATCCGCCCCCACTGGCGCGAGGCATTGGGAGTCAAGCGTTCGATACGTTGGCGCACGGAAGCGCGCGCGGCGGGATCGGCAAAGGTGCTCATTTGTTCACCACTTCGCATCATTATACGTCCCGCGGCCGGGAGCGCGAACAGCAGGTTTTTTGGCAGATACAATGGGATGAACAGGAGCTACTCTGTACACATTCAAGAAATCTGGGATTGCGCGAGTCGTGCTGGCGGTGGTGTTCCTGCTGCTTTCGGCGAACGCGCAAACGGCGCTGCTGGATCAGGTTCGCGCCGCGAATACAAAGGGCGATTTCGCGACCGCCGATCGGGCGCTGGAAAACTACCGGCAACATTTCGGCGTCAATGCTGAGTACGCTTTGGCAATGTCGTGGCAAGCGCGCGCGGCGCTCGCACTCAGGCAACTGGACAAGGCGGAAACCTATGCTGACCGGGCTCGCGATCTCTCGCTACAAGTTTTAAAGGGGCGCAAGTTGGACGCCGAACCCATGCTGCCGCTGGCCTTGGGCGCGTCGATCGAAGTCCACGGGCAGGTGATGGCGCAACGCGGCCAGACCTCCAGCGCGGTCGGGTTCATGGAGACGGAAAAGCGCAAGTATGCGGGGACCTCCATCGTCGAACGCATTTCGAAGAACATCAACCTGCTGAGCCTCAAGGGCAAACGCGCGCCTTCGCTGGATGCCACCGAATGGATTGGAACGAAGCCCGCAGCCTGGTCCAGCTACCGCGGCAAGCCCGTGCTGGTATTTTTCTGGGCGCACTGGTGCCCGGACTGTAAACAACAAGCTCCGGTGCTGGCGAATCTGATGAGGCGCTACGGCTCGCAAGGCCTCGTGATGGTAACGCCGACTCGGTATTACGGCTACGTCGAGGGTGGCGAGGATGCCGCGCGCCCGGCGGAAAAACGTTACATCGGCCAGATCCGGGATCGTTACTATGGACCCATGGCTGGCTTCGCCGCTCCGCTGAGCAACACGATATTCGAAGCCTATGGATGCAGTTCCACACCGACCTTCGCCCTGATCGACAAGCAGGGCATTGTAGGTTGGTATCACCCGGGCATGGCGAGCGAAGCCGAACTGGTGCGGGAAATTGAGGCGGCTCTATGAAGAAACTAATCCTTGTTCTCGTTGTTGCGACGCTGACTGCCTTGGGCTATCAGGCGGTGGCCACCGCGCCCGGGACCCACCCTGTTACCGGTCGCAAGATCGCTGGCGTGATGGGCATGAGCGGAGCCACATGGCTGGTCCGGCCCGAACGCGTGGCGGAGGAGAATCCGGATGGCGCGCTGGATGCTATGAACATCAAGCCCGGCATGACAATCGCCGATCTCGGTTCGGGCGTCGGCTACATGACGTTGCGCATGGCGAAGCGTGTCGGGCCCACGGGGAAAATCTACGGCGTCGATCTGCAACCGGGGATGTTGGCGGAATTGCAGAAAAACGCCAAGGCGGCCGGGATCACCAACATCGAGTCTGTGTTGGGCGAGCCTGCCGACCCGAAGTTGCCCGAGGGGCAGATCGACATGATCCTGATGGTCGACGTGTATCACGAGGTCTCGCAACCGCAAGCGATGCTGCGCAAGATCCGGCAGGCGTTGAAGGCCGACGGTCGGCTGATCCTGCTGGAGTATCGCGCAGAAGACCCTGCGATTCCGATCAATCCGGAACACAAGATGA
Organism: Bryobacteraceae bacterium; assembly: GCA_039926185.1. Taxonomy (GTDB): domain Bacteria; phylum Acidobacteriota; class Terriglobia; order Bryobacterales; family Bryobacteraceae; genus Palsa-187. Next base: position 119,255 of record JBDSXJ010000035.1, read on the forward strand.
CCGTCGAGCAAGTGCGAGCGGAGATCGAGCCGGAGGGGTTCAAGCTGCAGAAGCCGATTGAGACTCTGCCTCGGCAGCACCTGCTGATATTGACCAAGCAGTAGTCACGATGAAGCAGAAATTCCGCACCGTATTGGGCATCGGCTTGTTGATCATGGCGGTGATCGGAGCGTTGCTGCCCTTACTGCAAGGCTGGATATTCTTCGCCGCTGCCGTCGGCGTACTTGGAACCGATCATCCCATCATCCAGTGGTGCTTCCGTCAGCTCGCATGGCTGCGCCCGCTGAAGGAATGGTGCATTCGCCAAATGCAAAAGGTGGGGTTCTTCAAAACCAAGGATGCCCCACCTGGTGGACCCGGTCTTACTTAACCTCGCCTTACTTAACTGCGAACACCATCAATTTCGGGAACGGAGGTGGTGGAGCGTTCGGGTTCACCGCAACGCCGCCGCCGAAGCCTTGCGGCTGTCCGGGTCCCTGCCCGCCTTGCACCACGACGTATTGCTTGCCGTCGAGCAGGAAGGTCATCGGCGGTCCGATGCCGTTCTCGGGTCCCATGCGGAGTTCCAGAAGTTCATCGCCTTTGTCGGCACTGTAAGCCATCAAGCGTCCATCAGGCAACGTCTGAAAGACCAGATTGCCGCCCGTGGTGAGCGTTCCGCCCTGTCCACTGCCGCCGCCGGGCTTGCGCCATTTTTCCACTTGGTTGACCGGATCCCATGCGAAGAGAAAATTACCAGTGGCGTCGGGTCCGATGGACGGGGGCGTCGGCCGACGAGTCACCGCAGCGGGCTTAGGAGCGGCTGTCTGCGGTCTCGCGGCAGCCGCGGCACGAGCACCGGCGACCTCGGGCGATTCCGCGGTCGGCGCGTTCTTCCCTTGATTCGCGCCGCGGCCCGTTTGCGGAGCGGGCGGCCCACCGGTCGAAATACCCAGATTTAGCTCGCCCGGCTTGTAGGCAAACTGCGGGTCCACTTGATAGTTAAAGCCCACGCCCGATTGCCCCGGGATGTAGACGAGACCTGAGTTCGGATTGAATGACATCGGCGGCCAGTTGTGCGCGCCGCCCGGACCAGGCGTCAGCTGGATCGATTCCATGTCGGTGTAGACCGCGGCTGGGTGAACAATCGGTCGGCCAGTTTTTTCATCGAGGCCAGCGGCCCACGTTACCTTCGCATACGGCTTCCCGGAGATGAACTCGCCGCTCACGCGATCAATCACGTAGTAGAAACCGTTCTTATTGGCCTGCATGATCACCTTGCGCGTCTTGCCTTTGATGTTCAAGTCAGCAAGCATCAGTTGCGCGACGGTGTCGTAATCCCACGAATCGCCGGGGACATTTTGGAAGTACCACTTCATCTGGCCCGTGTTGACGTTGATCGCGATAATCGAGCAGGCGTAGAGCACATCCTTGCCGTCGGTCATGCGTAAATCTTCGGGCCACGGGCCGGCGTTTCCGGTGCCGACGTAAACCAACTCTTCGTCGGGATCGTAGGCCATGCCGTCCCACACCGTACCGCCGCCACCCAGTTTCCAGGAATCCGCGTTCCACGTAGCGGAAGCTTTCTTCATCGCGTCATTCTCAAAACCCTTTGCCGGATCTCCCGGAACGGTGTAGAAGCGCCAAGCTTCCTTGCCGGTCTTCGCGTCATACGCAGCGACGAGACCTCGCACGGGATATTCCGCGCCGCCCGCACCGATGATCACCTTGCCCTTGGCAATGCGCGGAGCCATGGTGATCGTGTAGCTATCCTGCGACCATACGTGGCGCGTCTCCCAGACCGGCTTGCCCGTGGTCATGTCCAGCGCGATCAGGCGACCGTCGAGCACTGCGGAGATGATGAGGTTGTCGTAAATCGCGACGCCTCGGTTCACGATGCCGCAGCAGATTTTCGGCCGCACCGTGGTCTGGTTCACTTCCGGATCGAAGTGCCACTTCTCTTTACCCGTGCGCGCGTCCACCGCGAATACCTTGCTCCAGTTGGTAACAGAGTAGATGACCCCATCGTGCACCAGCGGAGTCGATTCCTGCGTCCCACCGCCGCCGAAGTTGATCTCATACGACCACACCTGCGCGAGCTTTCCGACGTTGGCCGTATCGATCTGCTTCAACGGGCTGTAGCGAGTCTCGCCCGGCGTGAGGTTGTAGCTGAGCCATTCCTCGCCAGTTTTCCCCGCGTTGCGGAGCATGGCATCATCCACGCGGCGAGCCTGTTGGGCAGGTAAAGGTTCGACGGCGAACCAAGCCAGCATTGCGCCGAAGGCGACGACAGGGCCTAAAACAAGGGCGATCTTGCGAGTGCTCATAATCGCCTTAAATCGTATCATGGCCTCTCTCCGCGACTGCTCCGCCGTTTGGCGGGTTCAGTGACGCGAGCGCTACTTCTTCTTGACTTCGTTGACGATAGCGCCCGTGTTCAGGAAAGAGGCGATTTGCTCGGCCACTTGCAGCGCGACATTTTCCTGCGCTTCGTGTGTGGACGCTCCCAAATGCGGCGTGGCGACGATTTCCTCCATGCCGAAGAGCGGATTCTCTTTGCCGGGTTCGACTTCGAGAACATCCAGCGCCGCCCCGGCGACGTGGCCCGATTCGATGGCGGCCTTCAGATCGGCTTCCTGAATCAGTCCACCGCGCGCGCAGTTGATGATGCGGACGCCCTGCTTGGTTTTCGCGAGCGTTTCCTTGTTCAGGATGTGCTTGGTCTGCGGCGTCATCGGCGTATGCAGCGTGATGAAGTCCGCAGCCGCCAGCAGTTCGTCCAGCTCCACCTTATCCACACCGAGCCCGCGTGCGCGTTCCAGATCGAGGGAAGGATCATACGCGATCACGCGCATTTTCAGACCCTGCGCGCGATCGGCAACGAGCGAGCCAATGTTGCCGCAACCGATGATGCCCAGCGTCTTGCCGGTCACTTCCACACCCATGTATTTGTTCTTGAGCCATTTGCCCGCGTGCGTCGTGGAGTTCGCGGAGCCGAGCTGGCGCGCGACCGCCATCATCAGGGTGATCGTATGTTCGGCCGTCGCCGTCGAATTGCCGAACGGCGTGTTCATCACCACGATGCCCTTCGCCGCGGCAGCCGCCAGATCGATGTTATCGACGCCGATCCCGGCACGGCCAATGACCTTGAGCTTGGTCGCCGCGTCCAGAACCTTCGCGTTGAGCTTGGTGGAGGAACGGATCGCAATACCCTCATACTCGCTGATCGTCGCGATGAGATCGTTCTCACTCAGGTCAATCCTGACGTCCACGGTTACGCCCGCCTCTTGCAGCACCTCAATGGCGCGGGGGCTGAGTGAATCTGAAATCAATACTTTTGGCATTCGTTTTCCTTTTAGAATTGCGCTCGCACTTCCGCGTAGGCCCAATCGAGCCACGGCAGCAGCGCTTCAATATCGGAGGTGTCGACCGTTGCTCCGCCCCAAATCCTGAGGCCCGGAGGTGCGTCGCGGTACGCGCCGACGTCCAGCGCGGCACCAGCTTTTTCGAGCGCGGACACCATGGACTTGGCATGCTTTGCTTGATCGTCGGCCGAGAGCGCGGTGTACGCGGGATCGACAACCTTGAGGCAAATGGACGTGTTGGAACGAGTCGACGCGTCCGCCGCCAGGAATCCGGCCCAGGAAGATTTCGCCACCCATGCTTCCAGCGCGGCCAGATTGGCGTTCGATCTTACGATAAGTTGCGCAAGCCCGCCGATCGATTCCGCCCACGTCAGCGCGTCCAGCGCGTCTTCCACGCACAGCATCGACGGCGTGTTGATGGTCTCGCCCTGAAACAATCCGGTGATCAACTTGTCGCCCTTGGTCATCTGAAAAATCTTGGGAATGGGCCGATCCGGCGTGTAGCTCTCCAGGCGCTGTACGGCTCGTGGACTCAGAGCGATCATGCCGTGCGCGCCTTCGCCGCCCAACACTTTCTGCCACGACCACGTCACCACATCGAGCTTCTGCCAGGGAATCTCCATGGCGAACACTGCGGAAGTCGCGTCGCAAATGGCGAGCCCTTGCCGGTCGGCGGCGATCCAATCTCCGTTTGGAACTTTGACGCCGGATGTCGTGCCGTTCCAGGCGAACACCACGTCACGGGCCCAGTCCACCTGTTTCAGATCGGGGAGCTGACCGTAGTCTGCTTTGAAAACCCGCAGGTCTTTCAGCTTCAGCTGACTCTTGCAGTCCGACGCCCAGCCGCTGCTGAAGCTCTCCCACGCCAGAACGTCCACTCCGCGCTCGCCGAGCATCGACCACATCGCCATTTCAACAGCGCCCGTATCGGAAGCGGGCACAATCGCGAGAACGTAGTCGCTGGGGATACCGAGCATCGCTTTGCTGCGTTCGATGACCGCTTCGAGCTTCGATTTTCCAATCTTGTGACGATGGGACCGCCCAACGGCAGCTCCCTGAAGAGCCTCCAGCGTCCACCCTGGGCGCTTCGCACAGGGGCCGGACGAGAAAAAGGGTCGTTGCGGAAGAGTAGTGGGTTTCATTGGGCAGAGGGAACTAGTCTTAGTGTAAACCGGCGGGTTCACGGCACCGCGACCTTGACACCAGCCTGGACATCCCAGGATATTTCTTTCAGTCCAAGCAAGGGGATCTGGTTGAAATCGCCCGCGCGTAGAACGTAGTAGTCGAAGCCCGGCTGCCATTGCGCCGGCTCAATCGCAGTGATCCAGTCCATGCCGCGCTCGGTCCGGTAATGCCCAAGCACAGTGTCCATCGGGGCGCTGGCTGCAATGCGTACGGGCGCGCCCGATGTGTGCTGTTGCTCAATGGTCTGCAGAATCCCAGGGACAGCCGCATCGAAAGCCCACTCGCCGTAGATGTTCGGGCGAATGTAGCTTGCCACATAAATCGCCGCGGTGGCCAGCACAATCGCCGGGGTTCTACGCGCGGCTAGCGGTGCGAGGCACAGCGGGACCAGGAACAGAAAGTACAGTCCGGTTCGCGCGTAGGGATACGGCATGCCGAAACCGTAGTGGCTCGCCAGCACGGCCAGTACGGTCAGGGACAGTGTTGCGGTGGACACGAACGAGTATTGATTGGCCGCAAAACGATGTTTCCAAAACGCGGTGCATGCGCAGCCAAGGAGTATCGTCGCGGTTACTGCGGCGACAACCTTAAATGGCAATATCGCATGAGATTCCGGGTACTCCACCAGGGAACGCAGCGAATCGGGAATCCTCGCGGCGCCGAAGTACAGTGCTCCAGGCTGCATGTTGCTCAGTGGAATCGCGAGTAGCAACGCGGTCAACCCGATCCATGGTCCGGTGAGACGCAGCAACAAGGGGTCACGCCGCTGCAGGATAAGTGCAGCAATCAACGCCGACGCCGGAAATAGAAACGTGAGATTCGTGCCAATGCTTAACGCCAGCAGGACAGCAATGCTGGTGAGGCGCGGAACTTCCGCAACCGCTTCGACAAACGCCCAGGCGAAGAACCCGAGCGCCAGTCCATAGCCCCGCCCTACAGACATGTGGTCCTCCAACAACGGATGCGCCGTCAGCAGCAATGCCGCCAATGGCGTTGTCCGTCTGGCCAACTTGTAGACTGCGCCAAAATAAAGCACGCATCCAGCGAGCGAAGGTAGGCGGAAGACGAACTCCGAGAAGCCGAGCAACTTCACGATCCCCCACGTGGCCAGAGTGTGCAGGAAATGCAGATTCGCGTCGTATTGGTGGAATAGATTGAACGGCACTGCGCCGACGTAGAGCTTGTAGGAATAGATCTCGTCGGTGGTAAAGGACTGGGTTGCAGCGCGGTACACATTGAAGCTGAAGAGCGCGAGCAAATACGCAGCGATAACAATGCGAGCCACGGACAATTATAGAATCTAAAGATGGTCCTTTCCGACGTCGATATCCACCGCTACATTGCCGAGGGCAAGATCCGGGTCACGCCCGAGCTCCCACCGGAGCAATTCGGCAGCTGCTCTGTGGATTTTCGTCTCGGCAACGAGTTCGGCGTATTTGAACACAGCAAGCACGCGTTCATCGACCTGCGGGAGAAAACAGCGATTCAGGAATTGATGCGTACGATCGAGGTTCCCACGGGAGAAGCGTTCATTCTGCAGCCCGGCGAATTCGCATTGGCGATCACCGAAGAGCGGCTGGAACTGGACGACGATGTGCTGGGGCGGCTGGAAGGCCGATCGAGCCTGGGGCGCATCGGCATCATCGTACACGGCACTGCTGGCTTGTTCGATCCAGGCTGGCGCGGCAAAGCCACTCTGGAACTCAGCAATCTGGGCCGCATGCCCGTCGCTCTCTATCCCGGCATGCGCATCTGCTCGTTCACATTTGAGCAGCTCTCCACACCTTCGTCAGTCCCGTATCACAAGAAAGCTTCCAACAAGTACGCAGGCCAGGAACGCCCACTCGCCAGCAAACTAGTGAGTGAGACATCGAAATAGATACACTGAACAAATGGCAACCAAGATTGGGATCAACGGGTTTGGCCGCATTGGCCGGAATGTTCTGCGCGCAGCCCTGAAGGGCACGGATGTCGAAGTGGTCGCGGTAAACGACCTTACCGACACCAAAACGCTGGCCCACCTTTTGAAATACGATTCGACGCTGGGCCCCCTGGGCCGCGAAGTTACCTCGGACGCCGACAGCATCACGATAGAAGGCAAGCGCATCAAGGTATTTGCGCTGAAAGATCCGGCGGAGATCGACTGGTCCGGCCTGGGCGTCCAAATCGTGGTGGAATCCACCGGCAAGTTTACGGATGCCGCGGGCGCGGGCAAGCACCTGAAGGGCACCGTCAAGAAGGTCATCATCTCCGCACCGGCCACGGGAGAAGACGTCACCATCGTGTTGGGCGTGAATGACAAGGCTTACGACGCGTCGAAGCACAACATCATCTCAAACGCCTCCTGCACCACGAACTGCCTGGGTCCCGTTGCCAAAGTTCTGCATGAGACGTTCGGCATCGAAAAGGGATCGATGACCACGATCCACAGCTACACCAACGACCAGAACGTGCTCGATTTCCCGCACAAGGATCTGCGCCGCGCGCGTGCAGCCGCCCTGAACATGATCCCGACCTCCACCGGCGCGGCCAAGGCCATCGGACTTGTGCTGCCGGAATTGAAGGGCAAGCTGGACGGCTACTCCATGCGCGTTCCAACGCCGGACGTCAGCGTCGTGGATTTCAACGCCATCCTGCTGAAGCCGACCACCACGGAAGACGTCAACGCGGCGTTGAAGTCCGCTGCGGAAGGCGAACTCAAGGGCATCCTGGGCTACACCACGGACCCGGTGGTTTCCACCGACATGTTGCACAACCCCAACAGCGCGATCGTGGATTCCGCACTGACCAAGGTGCTGGGCGGCAATCTCGTCAAGGTGGTCGCGTGGTACGACAACGAATGGGGCTACTCCATGCGCGTCGTCGACCTGGTCACGTTCCTGACGAAAAAAGGCCTCTAAGGAAGCTTCTCTTCCGCAGCCTTGATCTTCGCAATCGGGATCAGTTTTATTTCCGTGGCGGCGTGGGCACCCTCGGCTAATTCGAGCTTGCCCGCGTCGCTGGTAAACAGCGTTGCGAAATCCCTCCACTGCGCGAGTCCGGTCTCGATGTCTTCCCAGGCCGCCGCGTAGTAGACGCCGGGAGCTAAGTTCGAAAACGTGAATCCGCCATTCTGATCTGTGGTTGCCTGTTTCATGCCGTTGTTCTGGGTCCCTGCCTGAGGATCGCGAGGCCACAGCGTAACCATGACACCCGCAACCGATTCCTCTTTCTGCGGGCGAACAACGCCGGTCACGTCTGCGGCTTTGCCCGAAAGCACGATGTTGAGCGCACCTCCGCCGCCAGCAGTGAGATCCAGCCCTGCTTTGATTACATCGGTTCCCCCAAACGTCATAGACTTCACGTAGTGACCCAGTGGCAATCCTCCTACCTGGACCTGGAATTTCGAAGCGGCCACACCGTCAGCGGTAAAGGTTCCGTCGCTCTTGACTTGCACAGGGGTCGTCGATCCCATAGTTTGATCCATCAGCCCGATCGCCATCCCTAGGGTGGTTCCACCCGAGACGGAGAAACCGGCGAGGCCTGCCACTAGCGTTAGCGCAGCAGGCTGGTTCTGCTGTCCAGCCGGAGTGGGCGGCAACAGCTTCGTGATATCTCCGTTTTCGAGGCTCACCTTGCCGTTGATGATGGACCCTGAGGAAAGAGGAAATATCAGACCCGCCACGTCGGAGTCTGCCACGGTAACTTCCAGGCGTCCTGTCATCTTTGGCGCAGGTGTGCCGTTGAGGGTGATATTCGTCAGCACCTGTAGCACATGGGTGCCCGGTGGCAGATTCGGGATTTCAAACGTCCCCTCCGGCGCTCGCGTTTGCGACGGTGCACGATTCAGTGCGGACAGGATATTCGTTCCCCCTTGGTCTCCAGCTGGCACCGAGGTAACAATCGTGCCGATCACGGGTGCGCCATTCGCGTCCACCGCCTTCCCGCGAATCGAAAAGACAGCACCTTGACGCAATCGCACATCCAACCCACGAACCTCTGACCCCGGCGTGATGTCGACCGGGGCCGCGCCCTGCGGATCGGGCGCATTTGGATAGTAGGTAGTGACGTTCGCCGTTTTTGACGAAGATGCCGGCAGTCCGAGCCTGGCTCCGGAGACAACCACGTAATAGCGGCCAGGAGCCAGGTTGGCCACGCGGTATTCCCCTTGGTCGTTCGTCGACATCGTGCTTTGCGGCTGAAGTTGGCGGGAACCGCGTTGATAAGTTTTGCGCATCACGGCAACCATCGCCCCCTGCACAGGATCGCCGGATTGGTCGGTGACTCGGCCGCTGATCACCCCTTGTGGGGTCATGGAAATGGAGATCCCTTTCAGCACTTGCCCGGCTTCGAGCGAGATCGGAGCTCCTGCGGAGTTCGCCGAACGCGCTCCGTACCTTGCTGGCACAAAACCGGGGCGCTGTACGGATAGCTGGTAGTTACGACCAGCGTCGATGTTCTCGATGGCAAATTTTCCGTCGTCGCCGCTGGTGGCAGTGAAAGCCGCGCCCTGTGTGACTTGTCCGTTCTGGACGGAGATGGAGCCATTAAGACGCACCTGGGTACGCGGAATGGCTTCGCCCGTCAGACTCACAACGCTACCTTCAATGCGGGCCTTCTTCGGAGCTTCGGTGGGTGGTGCGGTTTGTTCCGGCGCTTGGGCGCTAGCAAGGGAAGCGAACAGGAGAAATACGAACAATCGCATAGGAGCCTCCTTTGAAATATTCTACGGGAACCGAACGCTTTCAGTAGCAAGCTCAGGGATACTGGGCCGCTTCCTTTTCCAGCGCCTCGCGCGGGATGATTTTGGGTTCGACGGCGATGGATTCGCCTTCCGCCACGGAGACCTTGGTAGCCAGCGCCGTGAATCGCGCCAGGAACGCCGGGTCGCGCAGGTAGTCCGCGTTCGTCGCCTCCCAGGCCGCAACGTAGTATTCGCCTGGCGCAAGACCTTGCGCTTTCGCGCCCGCAGTAGATCCAAAAAACTTCACGTCCCCGGTGGGGCTGCTGGGATTCGGCGTCCGCGGCCAAATCGTGATCCCGGCACCGGCTGGTGGGATCTCCCCTTTTTCATTGCGAGGGGTGGGAACAATTTCAGCGCCCTTGGTTCCAATCAGAATCTCCAGCACTCCGCCGGCGCCCGTCGAAAGGTCTAGAGGAACGCGCGTGGCATCCAGGCCTCGGAAGCGCACGGACTTGATGTAGGCATTCGGTGGCAAAGGCGAGACCTGAAGCAGCCGCTTCAGCGGCGGAATGTTCGGGATGCGGAAGGTGCCGTCGCTATTGACCAGCGACATCAGCTGCGCACCCGGACCTTCCAAAGCAGTAATCATCACCGACGGCATGCGCGTCTGCGCCCCGGCGAGATTCCCAACCGTGTTGGAGGTTATTAGCGTTGCCGGGTCTCCCCCGCCGTCAATCGCGATCCTGCCTGTGATCTCCGCGCCTTCCGACATGCGGATGGTTACGCCTTCCAGATTTGCGTTCCCGATGATCACGTCCACGCGTCCGCTGAGGGCACCCCCTTGGTTCGGGAGGGCCACGGCGCGCGGGGCGGAACTCGGACCGGTGGGCGCAGGCGTAGCGTTAAGACGCGGGGGATTGCCGCGCGCGACCAGCGTATACTCGCCCGGCGGAAGCCCGCCGAGCTGAAAGATGTCAGGATCGCGCGTCTGCGACATCATACCCGGAGGCGAGGTCTCGCCACCTTTCGGAAACACGGTCAGGGCAGCGGTTAGCGGGCCTCCTTCTGGGCCGATGAAGGTGCCTCTAATCGAATACAAACCCCCGCGCCGCAGCCGGACGGTCAGATTGCCGATCTCCGTCGAGGCAGCGTTGATCGTCACGGCGCCGCGCACATCGGTGGCGCTGGGATAGTACGTTGGCAGGCTCATCTCCTGGGCGCTGCGTCCACGGATTTCGTTCCCCACCAGCGGGTTCGCCGCCGGCGACGCCATCAGGTAGTAGCGTCCCGGCTGCACGCTGGGCAGACGGAACCCGCCACGGTCGTCGGCATTCGTAGCGCTGCTCGTGGTGAGCGCGGCGTGGCCCTGATTAAACGCGTAACGGAGCAATCGCACTTGGGCTCCCGGCGCGGGATCGCCATCCGCGTCGGTCACGATGCCAGTCAGCACCGCGAGAGGCGTGAGCCGAATTTCAATACCGCTCTTCGTTTCGCCGGCCGCTACATCAAAAATGGATGACACAGCCACCCCGGCGTTGGTTCGCGTCAGCGCGTAGCCGATGCGTTGCGCGCTTGCGTTGTAACGTCCCGGGGCAACGTTCTCTGCGACGAATCGGCCATCGCTGGAAGTAATCTCGACATACGCCGCTGCCGCCTGGCCTGGAACGTTGGTTGTCGGCGCCAAGCGAACGGTCGCTTTGCCGACCGGCTCTCCCGTGGGCGTGACCACACGGCCTTCCACGCGGCCCGGCTGTTGCGCGAAACAAACTGAGGCTAAGAGAAGAGCAAGAACGATCCGCATGGAGGCCTCCGGCCTGGATCTTATCACGCCTTAGCAGGCTGCCCCAGGCGTAGGATGCCTTTGCGAAGTTGCGGCGAGCGCTGCAAGAGCCGCAAGTAGCCGACCTCCTCCGTTGCGTTTTTCGCGCGTACGATCTCCTCCGCGCTGGTTTCACTGCGAACGCGGCTCACAATCGCGGGCCACGCCTCCCCCCGCCCGATCTTCTGCGCGAAGGTACGGAGCGAGAAGGACTTCCAATCGTCGAGCGTGGAGCCGTACAGCACCGGAGCCTTCGCCAATCGCCGAAGCATCGCCGGCGGCGTGCGATAGCCGGGGCGCTCCGCCAACTTCTTTTCTTCCTTCTCGACCAGCTTCTGAATCTCATCCGAAGCCGAGCGAAAGCCAAGCTTGCGATAAAACCAGAACGCTCCCGACTCTATCCCCTCTTCATTTTCGTGACCGATCTGATACGGGTCGATGGAGAAACACGTCACGCCGCACTGCTGTTGGCAGAACTTCAGGAAACGAGCGTACAGCCACGCGGACTCGCCATCGCGGAAGGTGTAGTACAAATTGAAACCCACCTCCATGCGATCGAAGAACGATAGCGTCTCGATATAACCCAGCGGAACCCCGTTTTTGAAGAAGGCTCCGCCGTGATAGGCGCGCAAAGGCAGTCGAGCGGTCGGCGGGACGCCAAACCAATAGAGGTCAAGGCCGCGGCCGAAATCCGCGTGATAGACGTGCTTGGCATCAGGGAAGGAGAACCCCCACAGCTCCCGATAGCGAACAGCGTTGGTGCTGATGATGACGTCCAGAACGCGATTTGCTTCGGCCTGGGAGAGCCGCCGCACCGGAATCTTCTTCGACGCGAGTTCCGCTTCCAAAGACACGTCGCGCCGCTTTAGCAACGGCTCCTTGTGATAGAACACCTCGCTCCGCGGCAAGCGTGCGAAGGTACGACTCGCCGCAGCATCGATCGTCCACCACAAGACCAACTCAAGCGAGTCATAGGTTGCAGGATCAAGATTCTCGACCAACCAGGCCACATCCCCCTGCAGCGCCTCGAACCAGCGCCGCCAATCGATGTGCGGCTCCACGCTCCAATCTTCCAGCGCCAGGGGAGCCAGCCGAGCCAGCACGGGTCCCAATCGATCCGCGTGCGCGTAACTGTCCCAGTCCACTTTGACCTTTTTGCCATGCCGCGCCGAAAGGAACTTAGCGAACGCGTGGCTATAGTTCGTGGAGAGCGCTGTTCCCACGATTCCCGACACCTCGCCGGCTTCAAACGGCCACGGATCGACTCCTTGCAGCCTGCGTTCGAAAGCAAAAAGGAGCTTGTCCGCCAACCGCAAGACTCGTGCACCGTGCGGATAGGCGCGCAGGAAGAGCACTGTCTCGTGAAGTAGAATGAGTTTTTCGGGATCGCGCACACGCGTGGAAGCAAGCCGCTCCAGCAACTTCGCGACACGCTGCTCGGGGTCACTTCCGAACACGTTCTTGAGCGCGACAAGTTGTTCCAGGGCTGGCATTTGTTGAGTGTAACGTGGAACGACGGATGTTACATTGAAGGTAGACATGCAAAAAACCAGTGACCCGGCCTCACTTTCGGCCCTCGCCAAGCGCATGCGCCGCACGGCGATCGAAATGATCTTTGCGGCCAAATCGGGACATCCCGGCGGCTCGCTTTCCATCGCGGAAATTGTTGTGACGATGTTTTTCGACGTCCTGCGACACGACCCGGCCAATCCGAAATGGAAAGACCGCGACCGCTTCATTTTGTCGAAAGGCCACTGCTGCCCGATCCTCTACGCAACGATGGCGGAATGCGGCTATTGCCCGAAAGAAACGCTGAACACCTTGCGCAAACTCGGCTCCATCTATCAAGGGCATCCGGATGTGCGCTTCTTCCCAGCGCTGGAAGCCTCCACGGGCTCTCTGGGCCAAGGCTTGTCATTGGCGCTGGGGATGGGCCTTGCGGCGAAGATGGATAGCAGTCCCGCACGATCCTACGTAGTCCTGGGTGACGGTGAAATCCAAGAAGGCCAAATTTGGGAAGCGGCGATGTTCGGCTCCTTCCACAAGGTGGATAACGTCGTCGCCATCGTGGATTGGAACCGGATCCAGCTCGACGGCTTCGTCAAGGACATCCTGGCGCTGGATCCTCTCGCCGACAAGTGGCGCAGTTTCGGCTGGCACGTCATCGAAGCCGACGGTCACGACGTGACCGCTCTGCAAAAAGCGTTTGCCGAAGCGGCTGCCACCAAAGGCAAGCCCACTTGCATCCTGGCTCACACGGTAAAGGGTAAGGGCGTTTCTTTCATGGAGAACAATCCGAAATTCCATGGAGCGGCACCCACACCAGAAGAATTTGAAAAAGCAATGCAGGAGCTCAGCTAAATGGCGGCCAAATACGAATTGAAACCCGGTGCCGCCACCCGCGAAGCGTTCGGCAAAGCACTCGTCGAATTAGGCAAGAAGAACCCCAACGTCGTGGCGCTGGATGCGGACTTATCCAAGTCCACCTACACGGCGCCCTTCGCGAAAGAATTTCCAGACCGTTTCATCGAATGCGGCATCGCGGAATCCAACATGATCGCGATCGCGGCAGGCTTAGCCTCTGCTGGAAAAATCCCCTTCGCTTCCAGCTTTTCCGCCTTCGCGATGAATAAAGGGTTTGAACAGTTGCGCGTCACCGCCGCCTTCCCGAACGTCAACCTCAAGGTTGTCGGGACCCACAGCGGCATTTCCATTGGCGAAGACGGACCCTCGCAGATGAGCATTGAGGATCTCAGCCTGGCCTGCTCCTTGCCCGGATTCACGGTCGTTTCTCCGGCCGACGAAGTTTCGATGATCGCGCTGATGCACGCAGCAGCCGAGCATGTCGGCCCTATGTTCATTCGCGCCGGGCGTGCCAAGACACCGGTGATCTACGGTCCCGATCAAACATTCACGCTCGGCAAAGCGATCACGCTGATGGAAGGTTCCGACGTCACACTGATCGCGACGGGCTTGATGGTCGCCGAATCCATCCGGGCCGCCGAAACGCTGGCAGCTGAGGGCATTTCAGCCCGCGTTCTGGATTTCCATACCGTAAAGCCTCTGGATCGCGACGCGATCGCGAAGGCAGCGAAAGAAACCGGCGCGTTGGTGGTGTCCGAAGAACACCTGGTGGATGGAGGACTCGGCGTGCGCGTCGCGCAGGTGGTCGCCGAGACCTCTCCCGCGCCCATGGAGTTCGTCGGTGTGCAAAATACTTACGCCGAATCGGCCACCCCGGAGCAACTGCTCGATAAGTACGGCCTACTTGCCCGAGACGTTCTCGCGGCAGCCCGGCGCGTGCTGAAGCGCAAGCGCTAAGATTTCTCTATGGCCAAACAATCCGCGGGTAGCGAGACTGAAGAACTCGCTGCCCTCTGCGCGAAAGCACACGCAACGCTGGCGCGTGCTGGGCGGTCATTGCATGACGACGTCGGACCTCAACTCGCTGGTTCCGGCTTGTTACTTTCGCTGGTAAAGAGCGATTTCCCGAAAGCCGCGCCGGCCGTAGAGGATGTCCTCGTCGCGCTCAACAAAGCCATGGAAAGCGTACGCGCCCTCAGCCAGGAATTGAACGCCTCGCCCGTAGACCGCCTGGGACTGCGTCATGCCCTGACGCGTTTTTCCGAACGGGATCCACGCATAGAAATTACCTACACCGCTACTACGACGCTCTCTCGCGAAGCGGCTTCGGCGGTGTACGAAGCGGCAGCAGCAGCGATTCGCGCGGCACAGGATGCGGAGGCAAAACAAATTCGCGTCCACGTAACCGGCACCGCTGGAATCAGCATCCGCATCACCGATAACGGTCGTGCCGCTGGCCGCAAGCGAGCCCTCGCCGTGCCCCTCCGCCTCGCGCAAGCTGCTGGAATTGCTATCACCGTCACAACGGGAAAGAGTACAATTGTTGCAGTCAGCCATGCCCTTCGACGTTCTACTGGTAGATGACCACAAAATCATGCGGGACGGGATCAAGGCGATCCTTGCTCGCGCAGACGATTTTCGCGTGGTCGGAGAAGCCGAGAACGGCACGGATGCGGTCCAATTCGTTAAGCTTCGCAAACCCCACTTGGTCCTGATGGACATCGGCCTTCCCAACGGCTTGAACGGTGTCGAAACAACCGCAGAAGTCCTCCGCGCGCATCCGGATTGCAAGGTCGTGATCCTGTCGATGTTCGACGATGAGAATTCCGTCGTAAGCTCCATCCGCGGCGGCGCACGGGCGTTCATTTTGAAGAAGGCGTCGGACTCGGATTTACTCGAAGCTCTGCGAATGGTGGCCGCTGGCGGGATGTATTTGAGTCCGCAAGTCTCTGACCGCCTACTGCACCGCATTCAAAAGGGCGACCTGGAATCGCGACCCGCTTCAGCCGTTCTTGACTCTCTTTCACCGCGCGAAGTCCAAGTCCTGCGCTTGGTCGCCGATGGTAAATCGAGCAAAGAAGTCGCGGTCCTGCTCGATCTGCGCGAGCAGACCGTACGCAGCTATCGCAAGACGATGATGAAGAAGCTCGGCGTCAATAACGTCGCCGGACTTACTCAACTCGCGCTCTCCACCGGTCTCACGAGTCTCGCCAAGGGCCACGCCGAGTGATCCGGCGGGAATCCCCCTGGGGACCAATCCACGTCATCGACGCGCACGTTCACTTTTTCTCTCATCGCTTCTTCTCCGCGCTCGCTTCGCAGAAACCGGACCTCACCCTCGAAGGGGCGCAAGAAATCCTCGACTGGGAATTCCCACAAGCTGAGCCGGAATCGCTCGGCGAACGATGGGTCGCGGAACTCAACGCGCACAGCGTCCAGGCTGCGGCAATGATTGCAAGCATCCCCGGCGACGAGGGATCGGTCATCGCCGCCGCTGCCAAGCATCCCGAGCGCTTGCTGCCGTACGCGATGGTGAATCCGAAGACTCTGCAACTCGACAATCTCGCCAATATTCGCGCCGCGTGCCTATTTCCGGCGATGCATCTCTATTCGATTCAAGACGAGTGCGTTCGTCCTGTGTTCGAATGGGCGCAACGCGAAAAGCGAGTGGTCTTCATCCACTGCGGGGTGCTCAGCGTCGGCGTGCGCAAGAAGCTCGGCCTGCCTTCGCCGTTCGATCTGAAATTTTCCAACCCGATAGACCTTCATGCGGTCGCGCTCCGCTACCCGGATGTTCCCATTGTGATCCCACACTTTGGAGCAGGCTATTTCCGCGAGGCCCTGATGGTCGCGAGCCTCTGCTCGAACGTCCATTTCGACACCTCCAGCTCAAACGAGTGGGTGAATCTGCAAGTTCCGCCCATCAACCTGCGCGGAGCGTTCGAACAGGCCCTGAAAGTGCTTGGCCCGCAACGGTTGCTGTTCGGGACCGATTCGTCCTTCTTCCCTCGCGGTTGGCAACATCCAATTTTCGACACCCAGGCCACCGCTCTCTACGAACTGGGAGCCACTGGTACCGACGCGCAGGCGATCTTCGGCGATAATCTCCTGAGAATTCTCGCCCGCTAAACAAACTCCTTTGGCGAGTGCCACTGCAATTCTGGAAATCGCGCAAAGCCGGGTTTCAATACCCGCTGGGAGAAGCCCCAAGGACCGCTGTTTTGGTCCCCTGGTTCGCTGAGCCCTTGTTTGGTTCCCGCTCCTCCGTGCGAACGTTCCCGGGCTGGAACGCGCAGGCCGTTGCCTTCGCCCCCGCCGCCATCGCCGCGACGCGAACGCAATTCCTAACGCTGGCGGGAACTCCCCCGAGGCTGACTCACGCCGTGATTGTCCTGGCCCGGCCCCACGATATGCTGCTCACCGTCGCCGACCGCGATACCCTGTGGCGAGCCTTCCGCGTGCCTATCTTTGAGCAACTGATTGGATCAAACGGGGAGCGCTTGGCGTCCGAATGCGAAGCCCACGACGGCCTGCATGTTGCATCGCTCACTGGAGATTGGACCGGTTTCGCTCTCGACGAAGGACAATGCGCTTGTGGGCTGCGCACTCCGCGTGTTTCCTCGCCAGAGCGCGTGGAAAGAGTCCGTGCCGCAGCGATGTTTGCTCGCTAAAGAGGATTGGTGGGGCTGAAGAGACTTGAACTCTTACGGGGTGAACCGCCAGAACCTAAATCTGGTGCGTCTGCCAATTCCGCCACAGCCCCACTGGAATAATTCTAGCATTGAAGAACTGGAACACCCTGCGTAGGGCTTGGTTACCGATGCGACAATGGAGTTGAGAAGTCTCTATGTCCCTGCTCAGTGACCGCGCTGGCAAAACCTCCGAAGTCGTCGTCCTCCCGGCATCGACCGAAGATCCCTCAAAGGCCCCGCCCGGAATGGTGCGGCTGGGATTGTGGCTCGCCTGCGGGTCGATGGCGATGCTTTTCGGATCGCTGGTCGTCGCCTACTATTGGCGCAAAAACGAACCAGGGGTCTGGGACCAAGGCTCCGTACCCGCAGCCTTGTGGATTTCAACAGCCATTATCCTCGTGTCGAGCGCTGTCTTTGAAGCGGGCCGCCGAGCCTACGGGCGAGGTCTATACGCGCTCGCGTCGAAGTTAATTCTGGTCACTGGCGTTTTGGGACTCGCCTTCCTCGGCTCGCAGGTCACCGCGTGGCTCGCCCTGATTGATCGCGGCGCCTACCTCCAACAGAACCCCTACAGCGGCTTTTTCTACCTCTTCACCGCCCTGCACGCGGCCCATTTGATCGGCGGCCTCGGGGCACTAGCGTTCGTAACCATGAGCAAAAGCCGACGTCGCGAAGTCATCGACGCAGCGACTTTTTACTGGCATTTCCTCGGCGTCCTGTGGATCGCGCTATTCTTCGTTCTGACCCACTAACCGCATGCCCATCGACCCTTCCGCGCAGATTGCGCCCACCGCGCGAGTCCATCCCGAAGCCGTGATCGGCGCGGGCGTCATCATCGCCGACTACGCCATCGTTGAGCAGGACGTCGTCATCGGCGAAGGCTCGCAGCTTGAACCGCACGTTTACGTCAAGCGCTGGACCACTCTGGGTGCCCGCAACAAGATCTCCGCTGGCACCGTTCTCGGCACCGATCCGCTGGACAAGAATTTCTCCGGCGCGCGCAGCTACCTCAAGATCGGCAACGACAATTCTATCCGCGAGCATTACACCATCTCGCGCGGCACGGCCCCGGAATCAGAAACGATCATCGGCGACGGCAACTACATCATGACCTCAGGGCACATCGCCCACAATTGCCGCATCGGAAGCCGCACGGTGATCGCGAGTTGCGCACTCGTCGCCGGCTACGTCGACGTGGAAGATCAGGCCTTCATCTCTGGCGGCGTCGTCATTCATCAATTCTCGAAAATCGGCCGCCTAGCGATGATCGGAGGCAACACCCGCGTGAATCTGGACGTGCCACCCTACTTCCTCTACACCGATTTCAACGTAACGCCGTGCGGACTGAATGTGGTCGGACTGAAACGCTCAGGCTTTACACTGGCGCAAGTGCAGGCGCTGAAGACCGCCTACAAGCTGCTCTACCGCTCGAACCTGAAGCTGGAAGACGCCCTTGTGAAGATCGAGACAGACGTGCCGACCGAGCACACGCTGCATCTGGTGAACTTCATCCGATCCAGCAAGCGCGGCATCTGCCGCGAATAACTACAGCGACAGGAAGTGCGCCTGACTGTTGAGCTGGCTCGCACCCGCCTCCGGCTTCCGATACGACCCGTCGGATTGCATGTAATGCGCGTTGCGCGTATCTGCCAGGTAAGTCCCCAGAATATCGCCGCGCACCTTCGCGATCAGGCCTTTGTTCTCCACCGGGAACAGAACCTCCACACGCCGGTCGAGATTGCGGCCCATGAGGTCCGCGCTGCCCAAGTAAATCTGCTCCTGCCCGCCATTGCGGAAATAGTAGACGCGGCTGTGTTCCAGAAAGCGACCAACAACGCTGATCACGCGGATGTTGGAGCTAACCCCATCGATACCCGGACGCAGACAACACAACCCGCGCACCAAAAGGTTCACCTGGACGCCAGCCTGCGACGCCTCGTACAGCAAGCGAATCATCGCCGGGTCCTCAAGCGAGTTCATCTTGAAGATCAAATACGCGGGCTCACCCTTCTGCGCAAACGCAATCTCGCGACGGATCAACGCCTCGATACCCGGACGCAGACTCCGCGGGGCCACCAACAACTTGCGAAACTCGCGCTTGCCTGAATACGCAGTCACGTAGTTGAACAGGTCCGTAACATCCGCGCCGATCGCCTCATCCGCCGTCATCAAACTCAAATCCGTATACAGCCGAGCAGTAACCGCGTTGTAATTCCCCGTCCCCAAATGCACGTAGCGCCGCATATGCGCGCCCTCACGACGCACAATCAGAGCGACCTTGGAGTGAACCTTCAGACCCACCAGCCCATAAACCACGTGCACACCAGCCGATTCCAGCGCTCGAGCCCACTCGATATTGCTCTCTTCGTCGAAACGGGCCTTTAACTCCACCAGCACCGCCACCTGCTTACCGTGCTCTACAGCCGTGAGCAAATGCTCGACGATGGGCGAGTTGCGGCCCACGCGATACAGCATGATTTTGATCGCTAGAACATCCGGATCGGTAGCCGCGTGGCGCAGGAGTTCCGGCACCGGCTGGAACGAATCGAACGGATGATGCAGCAGGATGTCGTGCTTGCGGATGGCCGCGAAAACATCCTCGCCGTCCTTGAACCGCAACGCGCGTGGGATCTGCGGATGAAATACATGGTCCTTGAGTGCAGGCCTGTCCAGCGACATCAGCTGCTTCGCACGGCTCAGATCCAGCGGACCTTCCACGTAGTACACGTCGCGCTGATGCAGTTCCAGGTTCTCCAGCAACACGTCCAGCAGATCACGCGGAATATCCTGCAAAACCTGCATCTGCACTACGTCCCGGAAACGCCGTTGCCAGACAGCCTCTTCGATCGTCTCTAAGAGGTCGTCGCTTTCCAGTTCCTGGATCTCATACTCCGCATCGCGGGTCACGCGGAACGGATGCGCTTCGACAATCTCCAGCCCTGGAAACAAGGACTGTAGATTGGCTCGGATCAATTGCTCCAGCCACACGAACGTCTGCGGCGCTGTCGGATCTGCCGTCGCGGCCACCAAGGAAGGAAACGTGTCCGGAATCTTCACGCGAGCGAACTTCCGCGCGCCCGCAAGATCTTTCACAATCACAGCCAGATTCAAACTTAGATTGGAAATATGCGGAAACGGATGCCCCGGATCAAACGCGAGCGGCGTCAGAACGGGATAGACAACGTCGTGAAAGTACGTGTCCAGTGCATCGCGTTCCTTCTCCGTCAGGTTGCGATACTCACGAATATCCACACCGGCCTGCGAGAGAGCCAGGTCCAGTTCGCGCCACACAGCGTAAGCCTCGCCCAACAACTTACGTAGCTCATTGCCGATGCGTTCCAGATGTTCGGTTGCCGCCGGATCGTTCTTGCTCGAATCCACCTTCTGATTCAGCAGCGCGACGCGCACCATGAAAAATTCGTCAATATTGGAAAACAAAATTGCCAGGAACTTGACGCGCTCCAGCAACGGATTGCGGGGGTCCCGCGCTTCGCCCAACACCCGGCGCTGAAACGCCAGCAGGCTCATTTCGCGATCGAGATAAAGGCTGGGATGGTCCAGTGGCAAAGGTGGAGTGACACCTGAATCCGAGTTGTTCGCGACCGTCGCCATGCCAACAGATTACCCGTTTTCGGAGGGGGCGCGTGTTACAAACGTTTTACACCGAGGGCTGCGACGCTGAATTGTGAGAGGATACCGGAGATGGCGCGCATCACACTTGGTCTGGGTACCTCGCACGGCCCCATGTTGTCGATTGGTTCGGAACATTGGGGCGACCGTCTCCCCTTCGACAAGAAAAACCCTTCACTGCCCTACCGCGGAAAGACCTACACATTCCCTGAACTCGCCGAATTGCGCCGCGCGGAGCAGATCGAGGCTCAAATCGAACCCGAGGAAGCCGCCCGCCGCCACGCCCGGTGCCAGACCGCCATCCTATCCCTGGCGGAATCTTTCGACAACGCCAAACTCGATGTAGTGGTCATCGTCGGCAATGACCAGATGGAGGTATTCTCCGCCGATCACGTGCCCGGGTTCGCGATCTTTTGGGGCGACTACTTGGAAGGTCACCCTCGTTCCAAAGAATTTCTGGCGAAGCTAGACCCCGCCATCGCGCGCGCGGAACTGGATCGAACACCCGCGCAGGACACAAAGTATCCCTGCTCCCCGGCCCTCGGTCGGCATTTAGTGGAGCGCGTCGTCACCGATGGCTTCGACGTTTCGCAATTGAAAAAGCTGTCCGCCGGCGAGCTGGGGGTGAGTTCCGCCCCGCACGCCTACGGCTTTGTCTACCGCCGCATCATGCGCGATAAGGTGCCGCCGCACGTGCCGGTGTTCATCAACACCTTCTACCCTCCGAACCAGCCGACTGCAGGACGCTGCTTCGACTTTGGCCGCGCGCTTGGCCGCGCGATCCAGTCATGGCCGGAGGACCTGCGCGTCGGCGTCATCGCGTCTGGAGGCTTGACGCACTTCGTGATCGATGAAGCCTTCGACGCACAGCTGCTGGATGCCATGCTCACCGGGAATGCGGCTTCGCTGGCGAACGTGGGCGAGGAGATGTTCCAATCCGGCACCTCCGAGGTCAAGAACTGGATCGCCGTAGCCGGTATCATGGCGGAAGCGGGCTTGAAGATGCGTTTGGTCGACTATGTCCCGTGCTACCGTTCCGAGGCAGGCACCGGCAGCGCCATGGGCTTCGCGTGTTGGGAATAGGCGGCACAGGCGTTCGTCCGTTGTGCGCCGCTATGGAATAAGGAGACCGCAAATGAATCGGATTCTGAAACTTCTGTTGCTCTGCGCCCTGATCACGCAAGCCACCTGGGCGCAGCGTCAAAAGGTCACGATCATCTTTCCCACCAGAGCCTCCCAGACCTGGCCGCTCTACATCGCGAAAGAAGGCGGCTACTACGAAAAATACGGCTTCGACGTGGAACTCGTATTCGGCGTCCACCCCACCGCCATCGCCGCGATCACCAGCAACCAGGCCTTGATGTCGCCCTATACGCTGGAGCAATCCATGCAAGCGTCGTTCCGCGATGGCTCGATGGTCATGCTGGGCCAGCCTTATAAGAAAAGTTCCTTCGCGCTCGTCGCCGCCAAAAACATCAACTCTGTCGCGGCTCTAAAGGGCAAGCGCATTGCCGTGAGCCAACTCGCGGACGCTCCGTATAATTACGCCGTCGGCCTGCTCGCCCGAGCCAAACTCACCCCGCGCGATGTCGAATGGATTCCCGTGGGAGCGGGTGCCGGAGCACGCGGCAACGCCGTGATGGCCGGTCGCGCCGACGCCACCATGCTGACCGCTCCCGAGTATTTCAAACTGGAAGAGGAAGGCTACAAGATCCTGGGCAACATCGCCGACGCGGATGAGATCCACGCGCCGTCCGTCTACCTGTTCAAGAAGACCACCGTCGCGAACAACGACATCGCGGAACGTATGATCAAAGCCCATGCCGAAGCCACCAAGCGCTTTTATGACGACAAGAAATTCGCCGTCGACGCCTATGTGAAGTGGGACCCCTCGCAAACGCGCGTCGACATCGAACGCGTTTGGGACGTGTATTCCAAGATGGGCGCCTATGAACGCGTTCCGTATGTCCAGGAGGCCGCGGTGAAGTACGTGCTCGATCATCCGGCCGACGCCCAAATTGGTACCGCGATGCGCGCGTTCGATTTTCACCAGGTCATCGACAACCGCATCGTGGACAAGCTGGTCAAGGAAGGCTACTTCGAAAAACTGTTCGGCCCGGGGATTAAAGTCGAGCAAACCGCAAGATCAAAGGGCGCGTTCCGCTAGTGCAGTGCCTTGTGGCACTTTGAGGTTGCGCTCACAGCCGACAGGCTGAAGCCTGTCCCACCTGTTCTCAACAACGCGTGGCTGCTTGGTGGGACAGGCTTCAGCCTGTCGTCCCTTTTCCACATGACCGCTAGCGCGAGGCGGCCGTCGAGTATCGAATGCGGACCCCAATGGGAAGTTTTCGTGGGATGCGTTCACGGCTAGCCTGCATTCTAGGTTCCGCCCAAAGCACGTAGTGGGCCCGCCGCAACGCGGCAGTCTGGTAGCGCACGGCATCCACCCCGGACCCTTCCAGAAACGGGCAATCCAGGTATGCGTCCCGCCGGAAGGCGATGTTGTTTTCCGCTGTTGCAGCAGTCGGTCCGGCTACACGACGCTCTGGAACCAGTCGCCGCCAGTTAAGTCCGTCCTCTTCGACGCAGCCCCGGACCACGGCAACTTCCGGGTAGAAGCGGAACGTTTCGATCATCGAACTTAGCCACCCGTCCTCAGGCACACAATCGGCATCCAGGAAGACCAAGATCGGGGCGGTTGCGCTGCGGGCACCTGCGGATTTTCGAACCCACGGATCCACACTGGCGCACGAAACCTGCCGCAACTGAGGAATAAGATCGCGAATGTCCCCCGGGAGTTCCCGATTCAACTCCGGCATGTCCAGCAACACGACTTCGACCTGTCCGGCGACGTCCTGCGCGGCAACCGCTCGCAAGCAGTTCCGGAGGCGGTCCCAAGAAGCACCCCTCGACCCAAAACCCGAAATCACGATGCTTACCGTCGGAGTCACAGCACTGTATCGTATAGTACTTTGGTTGGAATTGAAAGAGAAAAAAATTCCGGTTTACATGCCCACGTAACGGGCATAAACTCCGCGCGCGACGCCGGGGTCGGTGGTGCCTTTGATGATCGCGCGGCCGTCTGGAAATACCGTCAGCTCGAAGGAATCGACCAGCGCCCGCACCGCGAAATCGTTCGACCGGACCGGGGCCAGAAGCGAAAGCCGTTTGGCCAATTCCACCAGATCCACTGGCCGTGAGCGTTCGTGGATCTGCACCGCATTGCGCCCGCACAGGCTGATCGGTGCTCGCCGCTGCCCGTTTAGGTGCACGAAGTCGCGCCGAACGCAGCACGGACAGGCAGGGTCGCGCAGGGGGGGCTTGGTCTGCCGGATCTCCCCCGACCACACGTCCACCGTGGTCATGCGCGCCACAATCGATTCCACGCCCCTCGCCAGGATCTTCAGGGCGTCGCCACAGGCCAGCGCAGCGATCGTCGCCGTAATCGGGGCGATCACGCCATCGGTCTCGCAGGTGGGCTGCGTGCCTTGCGGAGGCTCTGGATACACGCATCGCAAACACGCTGTCTGGCCGGGAATCACCGGCAGCTTCAGCCCGTAGCTGCCCACAGCCGCCGCATAGATCCACGGCTTGCCCTCGCGAACCGCGAAGTCGTTGATCAGAAAGCGCGCCTCGAAGTTGTCCGTACCGTCAACGATCAGGTCGACATCTTCCAGCAGCTCTTCCGCGCTGGCCGGCGTCAGATCGGCCACCATCGGCTCGATCTCGACCTCGGAATTGACCTGCGCCAGGCGTTTTGCTGCCGCAACGGCTTTCGGTAGCCCCGCCTCCGCATCTGCCTCCGAATAGAGGAATTGACGCTGGAGATTACTCGGCTCGACAAAATCACGGTCCACCAACCGCAACCGGCCCACCCCCGCCCGTGCCAGGATCTCGGCTTCCACCGTGCCCAACGCCCCGCACCCCACGACGACCACCGAGGCTTCGCGAATTCTTCGCTGTCCGTCCTCGCCCAATGGCACGAATCGGGATTGACGGGAGTAACGGGAATCCTCGGGATGCGTCATCTAACCTAGGGTAACGGTTTGCAAGCCCTTCTGAACGGTTGAGATATCATTGAGAGACGTGCGATTGCGAACGTTCGTGTTCATGCTGGTTGCCAGCCTCGCGCGCGCGCAACAAGCTGCAACAGAAGCTCCCCCGGGGCCCTCTATGGAGGGTCGTACCGTGTCTCGCGTGGAGTTCCTGCCCGCCGACCAACCCCTACCCCGCGAAGAACTCGACCGCCTGCTCCCGGTGCACACTGGCGCACCCCTCCGGATGTCCGAGATTCGCGAGGCAATCCAGAAGCTCTACCTAACCGGACGCTTCAGTGACATCTCCGTAGACGCGACCATCGAAGGTGAAGGCACCGTAATCGCGTTCACCACCGCGCCCACCTACTTCGTCAGCCGCGTCAGCATCCAGGGCGAAGATGATCCGCCCAACCGCAATCAATTGTCGGCGGCCACCCAACTCGACCTCGGCTCGCCCTTCCAGGAAGATGCCGTGGAAGCAGCCAAGCAACGCATCCTGGAACGGCTCCGGGCCAACGGACTCTACGACGCGACCTTGCAACATCACATCGACCTGATCGACGATACCGAAGAAGCCAGCATCTATATCGACGTCAACCCCGGCAAACGGGCGCGCTTTGGCGGCGTAGAGATCTCGGCCCCTGCCAGTCAACCTCTCTCGCCAATCGCGAGGAGCGGCCTGATCCGCGCCACGGAGTGGCACCGAGGCCTCCGCTTTCTGACCCTGCCGGGTTGGCGTTCCCTCACAGAGAATCGTGTGCAAGTGGGCCTCGAAAACCTCCGCAGGCGATTGCAGCGAGATGACCGCCTGCAAGCCCGCGTCACGCTCGACTCGCTGGAGCGCGACGCGGCGAAGAACATCGTCATCCCCCACCTCACCATCGACAACGGACCCATTATCGAAGTCCGCGCCACCGGCTACGACGTTGGAAAGACGCAGTTGCGAGAGTTGGTCCCCATCTTTCAGGAGCGCGCAGTGGACCCCGCGCTGGTGCTGGAAGGCCAGCGAAACCTCACCGAGCATATGCAATCGAAGGGGTACTTTGACGCGGAAGTCCGCTATGTTGAGTCGGCCCCTTCGCTCAACCGGTCGGTCATCGAGTATCAGATCGAAAGTGGCTCGCGGCACAAGCTGCGCAGCATCGTCATCGCCGGGAACATGTATTTCGACGCCGCCACCCTGCGCGAACGAATGTATATCCAGCCGGCTAGTTTTTTGCGGTTCCGTTCGGGGCGCTATTCGCCGAGGTTGCTGGCGCAGGATGTGGAAGCGGTTCGGGGCCTCTACCAGACCAACGGCTTCCGCGACGCGAAGGTGGTTCCCGAAGTGGTGGAAAGTCCGCTGGAACATACCGACATCTCCATTCACCTGCAAATCACGGAAGGCCTGCAATGGTTCGTGAACAAGCTGGCGATCAGCGGCTTGAATCCCGAAGACGAAGCCTACCTGCGGGCAATTCTGCGATCCACCGAAGGCCAGCCGTTCAGCCCGACGAACGTCGCGGCCGACCGCGATACGATCCTCACTTACTTTTATAACGACGGCTATCCGGGCGCGACGTTCACCTGGACCCAGGCACCAGGCCCGGCAGACGGCCTGGTCGACGTAGGGTTTACGATTCAACCGGGAGAGCGACAATACGTGCGAGGCGTCCTGGTGCGTGGCCTGGAATCCACGGACCCGACGTTAGTATCGAGCCGCATCCTGCTGCGAGCGGGCGACCCTCTTTCCCAGAGCCAAATCGCTGCCAGTCAGCAAAAGCTGTACGATCTCGGCATCTTCGCCAAGGTCCAGACCGCCACGCAGAATCCGGATGGCAAGGAAGAAAGCAAGTACGTCATCTTCTATGCGGATGAAGCCCGCAAGTATTCGCTCAACTTCGGCGTCGGTGCGGAGGCTGCGCGCATCGTGGGCTTCGCGCCCCGCGTATCCGTGGGCTTAAGCCGCATCAACTTCATGGGCCTGGGCCACACGATTAGCTTGCAGACGCTGACCTCCACGCGGCAGCGGCGCGCGCTGCTGAACTACATCGCTCCGCAATTTAAGGGCAATCCCAATCTGGCGCTGACGTTCTCGGCGCTCTTCAACGACGCGCGCGACGTCAAAACTTTTGCGGCACGCCGCTGGGAAGCGTCTATCCAGCTGTCGCAACGCTTCTCCCGCTCGCTCACAGGCCAGATGCGATTTACCTTCCGGCGCGTCACTCTCGACCCGAACTCGCTCAAAATTTCACCTGACCTGATTTCCTTCCTGAACCGCCCGGTGCGCGTGGGCCTCGTAGGCAGCACCATCTTCCGCGACCGTCGCGATGACCCCGTCGATTCGCATCGCGGCACCTACAACAGCTTGGACGTCGCCACGGCTCTGGCCGCGTTTGGTTCCCAAACCTCATTCACGCGACTCCTGGTCCGCAATTCCACCTACCATCCCATTCGCAAGGACATCGTGATCGCGCGCAGCGTGCAGTTCGGCTACATCGGACGCATGGGTGGCCTCCCCGATATTCCGCTCGCCGAGCGCTTTTTCGCCGGCGGCGCATCCTCGCAGCGAGCCTTCCCCGATAACCAGGCCGGCCCGCGCGACTTGGTTACCGGGTTTCCGCTAGGCGGGACCGCGCTTCTGTTCCACTCCACCGAACTGCGCTTCCCACTGATTGGCGATAACCTCGGCGGAGTCATTTTCCATGACATGGGTAACGTGTACTCGGCCGTGGAAAACGTCAGCTTCCGCGTGCGTCAGAAGTCCCTGCAAGATTTCGACTACATGGCGCATTCGGTCGGCACGGGCGTTCGCTACCGCACGCCGATCGGCCCAATCCGCGTTGACCTTGCGTACGGCACCAATTCGCCGAAGTTTTTTGGGTTCGCCGGATCGCGCGATGAACTTCTCAACTCGAACCCCAGTATTCCACTTTGTTCGGAACCATCCCCGCTCTGCAGAGTCCAAAGAATTAACCAGCTTCAGTTTCACTTCTCCCTGGGGCAGACTTTCTGATATGCGGACCCTCGCCATCATCGCCGTGTTCACTACCGCGCTCGCGCAGGCCGAACCGCTGGACCGGATCGCGGTTAGCATCGGCAACCACGTGATTACGGAAAGCGCCTTGATCGTCGACCTGCGCGTGGGAGCATTTCTGGATCGCGCGCCCGTCGATCTCAGCGTCGCCGCGAAACGTCGTGCTGCGGAAAGGCTCGTGGATCAGGTCCTGATCCTGCGTGAAGCCACGGAGAGCCACCTGGCGCTTCCGACGGAGCAAAACGCCCTCGCACTCCTGAACGAGCTGAAATCTCAATACGGCGCTTTGCCGGAATACCTGGCCGCCCTCAAACGGTATCGCATCGAAGAAGTGGACCTGGTAGCACAACTGCACGCCGGATTGATCAGCGTCACCTTCACCGATCTCCGCTTCCGGCCGGCCATCCAGATCCCCGAAGAGGAACTGCGCGCCTACTACGTCAAGCTGAACACGCAAGAGACGTTTGAAGAGACACGCGACAAGATCGAAGCGCTGCTGACGCAGGAGCGGACTTCGACGGCACTCGATCAATGGCTGGTCACGGCTCGGGCGGCAGCCCGCGTTCAATTCCGGCAGCAGGTGTTCCGATGAAACGAAAACTTTGGCGCATTGCCGCCGTATTGGCCGCGTTGCTCAGTCTCGCAGTGGTCGCCGGAGTATTTGTACTCCGCAGCGCGTGGTTCCTCGACTACCTGCGGCAATCGATCATTGAACAGGCGCAACGCGCCACTGGCGCGAAGGTAGAAATCGGCGGCCTGTACTTCGATTGGACAACGCTACGCGCGCGCGTCGACAACTTTGTTCTGCACGGCAAGGAACCGGCGGGCGAAGCGCCTTTATTGCAATTGCAGTCCGCGACCCTGGGCTTTAAGATCATCTCCGTATTTGAAAAGAAAGTGGACCTGCTTTCTCTGCGTGTGGACTCCCCCCAAATTCGCGTCATCGTCTATCCCGATGGCAGCACCAACATTCCGGGCGTAAAGTCCCCGCCGGATCGCCTGTGGACGCAGGACCTGCTGAACATGAAAATCGGCGAATACGAGATTGCCAACGGGACCTTGGAATACGACGAACGCCGCATCCCGCTCAACTTCCACGGACAGAATTTGAATTTGAAGATGACCTACGACGCCGCGACGCCCTCCTACGGCGGCCAATTCTCGTCGGATGCTGTGCGCATCACGCCGCCCGGCTACGATCCCGTCGATACGGCGGTGAACACGGATTTTGTCCTGGAACAAAACCGCGTGCGCATAACCCGATTGCATTGGACATCACAAGGCGCCACCGCCGACGTAAGCGGTACACTCGACGATTTGCGCTCACCACACGGGACCTTGGCTGTCCGCGGATCGTCTCCGCTCCGCGACTTGGTGCGTGAATTCCGGCTGCCCATCGATCCCGCAGGGAAGGCCAGCTTCAACGGCAACGTGACCGTTTCTTTCGGTAGCAAGTTTGAATACAGCGCCAGCGGCCAGGTGGCGGCGCAGGGACTGCACTACGCGCAGGATCTCATCAAGATCGAAAATGCCGACCTCAACGCGAACGCGCAAGTATCCACGGCGGGGGCAATCTTCGACAAGGTGACCGCACACGCTCTGGGTGCCACAGTGACAGGCGACGCCCGCCTGGACGCCTGGAAGGACTTCCAGTTCGCAGGGCAGATCAACGGCCTGGATCTGCGCCGGACCGCTGGCATGGTCACCGCAAAGGCGATCCCCTGGAACGGCACACTCGCCGGAACCTTCTCAACCCGCACGACCCTTCAACAGGCCAACACCGTGGCCAGCGCGAATCTGGAAATCACGCCCGCGGGGGACGGAGATCCCATCACCGGCCACGTCGAAGTAATTTACGATCAGGCGAAAGGCACCGTCGCGCTGGGATCGTCTTCCGTTGCCACCTCCGCCACGCGCGTCGAGTTGGATGGAACGCTGGGCAAGACCCTGCGAGTCCGGGCCCGCACTACGCGCCTGGAAGACGTGCTTCCCGCGCTGGAGCTTGCAACCAATGGCCCTGTAGACTTGCCGCTCAAGCTGAACAACGGCAGCGTGTCGCTGGATGGGAACATCACCGGACGGCTGGACGATCCGCAGTTCCACGGACAGGTCGCCATCGCCAACGGCCAAGTTCGCGAATATCGCTTCGATAGATTTTCGGCGGACCTCGACGTGAATCGTCGCGAGGTCCTGGCACGCAACCTGGAAGCCGCGCGTGGCCGGACCACCGCCTCCGGTACCCTGGCATTGACAGAGCGCCCCGGAGACTCTGGATCCTTCGCAAATTCAGAAATGGTGGGCCAGCTCACGTTGCGCAACGTGGACCTGGCGCAGACGGCGCGCGAAGGTGGTCTCACGCAACCCGTCTCCGGAATCGCCTCCGCCACCGTTCGACTTTCCGGCAGCTTCGAACGCCCCGAAGCCACCGTCGCTCTCGACGTCCAGAACCCCGTCTTTGAAGGCGAAAAGGCGGATCGCGTGCGGACCAGCCTACGATACGTTCCCGGTACGCTCGAACTCACCGATGGGATCGTGAACGATGGCGCATCGGAAGTTCGCTTCAGCGGCACCTACAAACATCCGCTTGCCAGCTGGCGCTCCGGCGACGCCACATTTGAAGTCACTACACAAAACCTCCCGACCGCGCGCCTGGAAAAAGTTGTCGCGATTGCACCGAATATTTCCGGCATCCTGGGTGGCCGAATCATCGGGAGCGGCACCATCAACCAAAGCAACTCTACACCCTTCACGTTGACTTCGGCGACGGCCAACGTCTCCGCGCGTCAGATCGTGGTCGACGGGCTGAACGTCGGCGAAGCGACCTTCAATGCACAGACCAAAGGCAACGACCTGACGCTGACGGCCACCGGCACGCTGCGGGAATCGCGTATTGATGCGACGGGCGCGTGGAAGTTGGAGGGCGATTCCCCCGGCTCCGCGAAAATCAGTTTTTCGCGCATTAGTATCGATTCCCTGCAAGCCCTGATGAAGGCACCCGCTTCCTCCGTCGACGGCTTCATAGACGGCGAGGCGACGGTCAACGTCGCGCTGCAAAAGCCTCGTGACTTCCGGGCAGAAGTCCGGCTCGCCAACGTGCAGGCCAGCCCGAAACAGAACCCCGCTCCCCGCCTGGGCTTGAAGCCTGAAGACGTCATCCTGCGCAATAGTCAGCCCGTTGTGCTGGAGGTCACCTCGCAAAGCGCCAACGTGCGCGCCGCTCGCTTCACCGGTCGAAACACGCAAATGGATGTCGCGGGCGTCGTCCCGTTCAACGCACAAACCGGAGCCGACCTCACCGTTCGCGGCAATATCGACCTGACGATTCTGCAGCTGCTGCGGTCCGACCTACAGGCTGTTGGCACGGCAACGGTGAACGCAACCATTCGCGGCAGCCTGCAAAATCCCAACCTGAACGGACAGCTCACATTCTCCGGCGCCAAGCTTTACCTGGCGGACCTGCCGAACGGAGCCGACAATGCCTCCGGCACCATTCTCTTCGATCGAACCCGAGCCACTGTGCAGCAACTCACTGCGGAAACAGGTGGCGGACAAGTGACCTTCACCGGCTTCGTAGAATTCGGCAACGCCCTGGTCTATCGCTTGCAAGCCCGCGCTCGACGCGTGCGCGTGCGTTATCCGCAGGACGTCAGCACGACCTTCGATGCCGATCTTTCGCTCAACGGAACCTCCGAAGCCAGCACCCTCTCCGGCGCAGTCACGCTGAGCCGCACCGCGTTCACCGTGAGCACTGACCTTGGTCAGGTACTGGCCCAATCCACGCAGCCGACCGTCGCGCTCAACGCTGAAGATGACTACCTAACCGGTATGCAGTTGGACGTGCGCATCACCAACTCTGCCAATTTCCAGCTGGAAACGTCTCTCGCATCGGGAGTCGAAGCCGAGGTGGACCTCCGCCTCAGAGGTTCTCCATCGCGCCCGGTGCTGTCCGGCTCGGCGAGCATCAATCGCGGCCTGGTCCAGGTTTTTGGCAACCAATATACGCTGGAGCGCGGTGACATTCGCTTCTTGAATCCGGTGAAGATCGAACCCACCATCGACATGGATCTCAGCACGCGTGCGCGTGGCGTTACGGTGAATATCAGTCTTTCCGGCACGCTGGATAAGATCAGTCCGAACTGGAGTTCGGATCCTCCGCTGCTGCCTTCTGAGATCATCGCGTTACTCGCCGTGGGCCGTGACCCGTCGCTTGCTAGCAGCCAATCCGCGCCTAGCATTGGTGGGAATTCGACCAACAGCGCGATGGGCGCGGGCGGCAACATCCTGGGGCAAGCGCTTTCCGCGCAGGTATCGAACAAAGTGCAGCGCTTCTTCGGAGCCAGTCGCGTGAAGATCGATCCCACGCTCACCGGCGTCGACAATATTCCGCAAGCCCGTCTCACGCTGGAACAGCAGGTGTCCAAGGACATCACGCTGACCTACATCACGAACTTGAACCGCACGCAGGAGCAGATCGTGCGCATGCAATGGGATTTGAGCCGCGATTGGTCGGCGATCGCGGTGCGCGATCCAACCGGATTGTTCTCCGTCGACTTCCAGTTCCGCAAACGCTTCAAGTAGCTATTTGCGAGCGAGGTGCAGCGCCACGGCGCCGCCGGTCATCCGCTCAAATTCGACCGCAGCGAACCCGGCGCGCTTCATCTGCGCCGCTAGGTCATCGGCTCCGGGGAAACGCCCGATCGATTCGGGCAAGTACGAATACGCGTCCGACGAACCCGAAACCATCCCGCCGACCCATGGCAGCACTTTTGTCGAGAAGAATCCGTACAGCGCTCCGAAGGCTTTGTTGGTGGGCTGCGAGAATTCCAGCACCGCCGCAACGCCCCCGGGTTTCAAGACCCGCAGCATTTCTTTCATGCCGCGTTCGTAGTTCGCCAGATTGCGGAACCCGAAGGCCACGGTGATCAGGTCCAGCGAGCCATCGGCCAACGGCAGAGCGAGCGCGTCGGCTTCAAACAAAGGTGTGTGGAATTTGCGCGCCGCGATTTTGTGGTTCGCTTCCACTAGCATCGGATGGCAAAAATCACTGCCGAGCACGCTGCGCCCGCCGTGATCCTCCATCGCGAGCAGAACATCGCCCGTGCCGCAGCACAGGTCCAGCACCCGGGCATTCGGCCGCTTCAGGATATCGGCCACACGCTCCACCGTGCGTGCGCGCCAGCGTTTGTCCAGATTGAACGACAGAACGTGATTCAGCAGGTCGTAGCGGCCAGCGATCCGGCCAAACATACCCTGCACCCACCGCGAGGCCTCTTGCTCCGACGCAGCGCCTCTGGGCGTCGATCCGGTCGTCATTGGGGTAGAGCCATCTGGATGGATTCCAACACCAGCGCGTCGTCCACGCCGGAAACAATCGCGACCTCACCGATCTTCGTCGGCAGCACAAAGTGGATCTTGCCCTGGACCGTTTTCTTGTCACTCTTCAAACGTCCCGCAAGCCGTTCCGCAGGGATTCCGTCGAGCGAGGGAATCGGTCCGTACTTCGCCACCACCGTGTGGATGGCCTTCGCATCGTCTGCCGACACCTTGCCCATTTTCTCCGCCAGGTTCGTCGCCGCGTGCATCCCCCACGCGACCGCTTCCCCGTGCAGGAACCGCTCATACTTCGTCTCAGCTTCCAGCGAATGCCCGAACGTGTGGCCGAAATTCAGAATGCGCCGCAGGTCGCCTTCGCGCTCATCCGCCGTGACCACCTCTGCCTTGATGCGGACCGCGGCAGCAATCACCGACTCCACCATCGCCGGCTCCTGCTTCAGCACCTGCGAGGATTGTTCGTCGAGCGTGCGGAATAACTCCGCATCGCGAATGATCCCGCTCTTGACGATCTCGTACAGCCCGGCGCGATATTCGCGCTCCGGCAGCGTCTTCAAAACATCCGGGTCAATCAATACCGCGAGCGGTTGATGAAAGCTCCCGATGAGATTTTTGCCGTTGA
Source organism: Bryobacteraceae bacterium (assembly GCA_039926185.1). GTDB lineage: Bacteria > Acidobacteriota > Terriglobia > Bryobacterales > Bryobacteraceae > Palsa-187. The sequence continues at coordinate 152,958 of JBDSXJ010000035.1, forward strand.
CCAGATTCGCACCGGTCTTGCCGCCCACCGCCGCGTCCACTTGCGCCAGCAGCGTAGTCGGCACCTGGATCACCGGAATCCCGCGCATGAAGATCGCCGCGAGGAATCCTCCCAGGTCACCCACAATCCCGCCGCCGAACGCGACGACGATGCTGGAGCGATCGCCACCCGCCTCCACCATCTGGTCCGCGAGCGCCTCCACCTGCGTGAGCCGCTTGTTCGGCTCGCCGCCAGGGAAAAAGAGCACGTGATACTTGCGGAAACCGAGCGAGCGCTTCAGCGACTCGCCGTGCAGTTTCCACACATCGGCCGTGGTCACGACAAAAACGATTCCGGCACCGGCGGGAATAAATTCGGCGACGCGGCTCACACAGCCGCGTTCCACAATGGCGTCATAGGCACGCTGCGGCGTGTCGACGCGAAAGCTGGGCATATAGTTCGTTGTACCATGAGCAGTATTGAACCAACGTAAACCGCCCTATTTTTTATTGCTTCTTTTGTTCGCCGTCCCGCTCGACCACGTGCATCCGGCCACAATCCTGCTGGCGGCACCCGCCATCCTGATTGCATCGGTCATGATCGCCTGGGCTGCGGAATCCGCGCAATTTTTCATCGCGCAGGGATTCGCACTGGCCATCCTCGCATGGCTACAAACCTTGCCCGAATTCGCGGTGGAAGCCGTGCTCGCGTGGAAACAACAGGTTCCCCTGCTTCTCGCGAACCTCACCGGCGCCCTGCGCTTGCTCACCGGCTTCGGCTGGCCGGTAATCTACCTCACCGCCGCGCTGGCCAAACGTAAACGCGGCGAAGGGCAACTGCACTTCATCCAGCTTGAAAAGCAACAATGCGTGGAAGTCGTCGGACTGATCGGCCCCCTGCTCTACATCGCCGTCATCACCGCGAAATCGAGCCTTTCGGTCTACGACGGTCTGGTCCTCACGCTGATCTACGTCGCCTACTTGCTCGTGCTGAGCAAGCTACCGCCCGAAGATCCGGACGAAATTCACGAACTGGAAATCGTCCCGCGCACCATCGTCACCGCGCCCCGCCTCCGGCGGATTTTCTACATCTCCGCGCTCTTCGTAGCCGGAGGGCTTCTCATCTATTTCTCAGCCGAGCCGTTCCTCGCCAGCCTGCTCTCCATCTCCACCACGATGGGCATCCCGGCATTCGTGTTCGTGCAGTGGGTAGCGCCGTTGGTCTCCGAATTCCCGGAAATGGCCTCCACCTTTTACTGGGCCCGCACGGTCGAGAAAGCCCCGATGGCCCTGATGAATATGGTCTCCAGCAACATCAACCAGTGGACCCTGCTGCCCGCAATGCTCGCGGTGGTCTACGCGGTGAGCGTCGGTGAAGCGCGGCCAATTGTCTTCGATGACCATCAACAATTGGAGTTAATTCTCACCCTAGGCCAAGCCGTCATTGGTCTGCTGTTCCTGATCAACATGCGCCTGGCATGGTGGGAAGCGACGCTGATGCTGGTTTTCTTCGCGATCCCGTTCGCGAATTCTGAGTGGGCTGAACCCATCGCCATCATGCAATACGCCTGGGTAGGCGTGCAGGTGATCCGCATGATCGCTCGCCGACGCGCACCGGAAGCCCTCATACACTTCGGCGAAATTTGGCGAACCTACGTCCGACCCGCTTAAGCGCCGTACTTCTTAAACCACGCCAGCATCTTCGCCCACGCATCCTGCGCCGCCTCTTTGTTGTACGTCGGCCGATAATCCGCGTGGAACCCATGATCCGCGTTCGGATACACATTGATCCCCGAGGGACTGTCGACCACGTCGAGCGCAATTTTCATCTTCGTAATCGAGCTTTGTGGAATGCCCGCGTCCTTACCACCATAGAACCCGATCACCGGCGCCCGCAAGCCACCCGCGTAGTCAATGGGATTCTTCGGCGTCAGCGCGTTCGTGTCACCCTCAAGCCGTCCGTAAAAAGCAGCCGCAGCCTTCACATTCCCGCTGAGTGCCGAGTAGAGCCACACGATGCGGCCGCCCCAGCAGAAGCCCGTGATCGCCACGCGCTGCTGATTGGCGCGCGAATTCCGAGCCGCCCACGCCACGGTAGCATCCAAATCGCTCATCACTTGCGCGTCCGGCACCTTGGAAACAACCGTGTTGATAATTTGCTGAACGTCCGTGATCTTGGAAACGTCGCCCTGTCGCGCGAAGAGTTCCGGCGCCACCGCACAGTAGCCGGCCTTGGCGAAACGGCGGCACACGTCCTTGATGTGTTCGTGGACTCCGAAAATTTCCTGCACCACCAGCACGACGGGGAAGTTGCCCCCGCGCGACGGCATCGCCCGATAACCGGGAATCTGCCCGCCAGCAACGGGAATCTGCACCTCACCCGCCGTCAACCCATTGGTATCGGTCTGGATCGTCTGCGCCCCTGCTGGACTCACCGCCAGCGCGAATCCCACGGCCAGCTTGCTTACCAGGAACTGCCGCCGGCTCTCAGGCGCAACATCGGGAAGTAAACTTTTCAACTCGGAAGAAGCCATGTCGGTATTGTAATCCCTTAGCTCTTGATCAGTTGCGCGGCTTTCTCCGCAATCAAAACCGTTGTCGCGTTGATCTGCGCTCTCGGAATCTTCGGCATCACCGACGCGTCCACAACACGCAACCCCGTCACGCCGTGAACGCGTAAGCTTGCATCCACCACAGCGTCCTCACCTGAGCCCATCTTGCACGACCCGACGGGGTGATACAGCGTCTGCCCCCATTCGCGAATGTGCTTCTCCGGCTCGTCCACATGCCCCTGCACCGGAGCGCCACGATACTTCGACAACGCCGCTTGATCCAGCAACCGCCTGGCAAACAGCACGCCCTCTACCAAACGTTCCATATCGCGGTCATCGGAAAGATACGCGGGATCAATCAAGGGCGCTTCTTCCGGATCGGACGAAGCCAGCCGAATCTGCCCTCGACTTTTCGGCGTCAGCAACGCCGGAACCAGACTGAACCCATGCCCTCCAGGAGACGCGAAACCATGGTCCACGTAGTGACCCGCCGCAAATGCGATTTCGACATCGCAGGCAGGCAGCCCCAACTCGGTCTGCACCATCGCCCCCGCTTCTGCACCGTTCGACGCCAACGGCCCGGTGCCTGATAAGCGATGCTTCCATTCATTCGAAAACGTCCCTGTGCCGCTGAGCGAAATCGGCTCCAGGCTGAAATAGGAAACCGGTGCCGCCAAGTGATCCTGCAAATTTGATCCCACGCCCGCCAGCGCGGCGACCACCGGAACTCCGCAAGCTTCCAAATCCGCCAGCGGCCCAACCCCGGAGAGCAGCAACAAATGCGGCGACCCCACCGTTCCCGCGCACAGCAGGATTTCGCGCGCCACCGCGACCGTCTGCAGCGCCCCGGCCTGAGAATATTCCACACCGCTGGCACGACCGTTTTCAGACAGCACCCGCCGCACATGCACGCCCGTCCACACCGTAAGATTCCCGCGCTGCAACGCGGGACGGAGGTATTCGTCCGCGGCGCTCCATCGCTTGCCGCCTTTCGTGTTGAGCCGGAAGGGAGCAGCAATGGGTTTGGACGCATCCGTGAGCGCCTCTTTGCGCGGCAGTCCAGCCGCTTCACACGCGTCCAGAAACGCCAACGTCAGCGGGTTCAACTCCGCCACGGGCTCAGCGTCTAGCTTCTGCGGCAACTCCGACATCTCCGCCGCGCTCCACCCCGGGACATCCCATTCCGCGAAATCCGCCGCGCAGGCATCCATGTGGACCATCGCGCCCAGCGACCCACTCCCGCCCAACATTCGCCCGCGCGGCCAGTACAGATGCCGATTGCCCATGCGCGACTGCGCCTGCGTCCAGAAGTTCCAGTCCAGGGGAGTTTGAAACAGCTTCGGAAACGCCAGCGGAATGCGAATCGCCCGCGCGCGGTCAGGAGGCCCAGCCTCCATCAACAGCACCTGGATCGTGGGATCTTCCGTCAGCCGCGCCGCCAACGCGCAACCCGCAGTCCCCGCACCGATGACAACGTAGTCGAACACTCCTAACCACGGTAGCCCCTAGACCCTCCCGGGCGCTAGCTAAGGCAGGCTGAAGCCTGCCTACCGACCCTCCAACTCCCGATCGAGCCAAGCCAAATACGCCTCACTGCCATCCACCACTGGCAGTGCGATCACTTCCGGCACCTCGTAGGAATGCGTCTTGATGATCGCCTCGCGCAGCTTCTCAAACAAATCCCGCCGCGACTTGATCACCAGCACCCACTCCGCAGCGTCCTCGATCGTGCCCTGCCAGCGATAAATGCTGCGAGCACCGGGCAGGATATTCACACACGCCGCGAGCTGCTGCTCCACCAACGACCGTGCCAGACTAGCCGCCTGCTCCTCAGATTCGCAGGTCGACAACACCACAATCTTGTCGGTCATTGGATCGGAACGTTGGTTCCGGGTTGCGTGGCTCCGGTGGGATTCTGACGCACCTGACCCGCGCCGGGCGTAACCGTGCGTGACCTGGCGGCATTGCGAGCCCGGGCCTCGGCGTCACGCGCAGCCTTAACCGGATCCTCTGCGGGCCTTTGCTTCACACTCGCCACCGCAGGATACTTCGCGACCCGCTTGGCGATTTCGTCGGACTTCTTCTTGTTGTCCACCAGCTTCACGTATTTCGCGAACGCTTCCTTGGCCCCCGCGTAGTCCTTCACCTTCTCACTCGCTTCGCCTAGCTTGAAGAACGCATCGGAATTGCCGTCGTCCCACTGCGTGGCCTCGCGGAAACGATACACCGCGCCCTTGAAGTTGCCACGCTTCATGTGGAAGTCGCCTGTAGAAATTTCTTTCTTCGCTTGCAGCGGATTAAACGTGTAGACCTTCGGCGTCGCCAGGGATTCGTCTTCTTCGGGAGGAGTCGCGTACACCGGGGGAGTCGGATCCGGCGGCGGAGGCGGCAAAAGCTGCGCGTAATTTACGCCCGCGAAAAACGCTACGAGTAGAACCGCACGTGCCACAATTCAAGTATAGGCCCCCTCTATCCAGACCTGCGTGAACGTGCAGCCGAGCTTCCGGCGCTGCCCGGCGTCTACCTCTACAAAGACGAACACGGAACCGTGCTCTACGTGGGCAAGGCGAAGAACCTGCGTAACCGTGTCCGCAGTTATTTCAATGAGGACCGCCTTCAGGACTCCAAAACCGGCACCCTGATCCACACCGCTCGCCAGATCGATTACATCCACGTCGATAACGAGAAGGAAGCCCTCGCGCTGGAGAACAATCTCATCAAGCAGTGGAAGCCTCGTTTCAACATCCTGCTGCGCGATGACAAGTCGTACCCGTACATCAAACTCACTGGCGAAAAATATCCACGCGTATACGTCACGCGACGTCTGCGCAAGGACGGCTCCACGTATTACGGACCCTACTTTCCCGGCAATCTCGCCTACCGCTTAGTGAACCTGATCCATCGCAGCTTCAAGGTCCCGTCCTGCAAGGTGGATCTCACGAAGAAGCATTCGCACCCATGCCTGGAATTTCACATCCATCGCTGCCACGGTCCGTGCGTCGCGGGTCTGGTCACGGATGAGCGTTACGCCGAGGCCGCGCGCGACACGCGCCTATTCCTCGAAGGACGCCATAAGGATCTGTCCGCGGCGCTCCACGGTCGCATCGAAGCAGCCAGCGAGGCCATGCGCTACGAAGAGGCCGCCGCTCTGCACGAACTGCTGCGAACCGTCCAGGAAGTCGGCGAAAAGCAGAAGATGGCGGCTGCGGCGGGCGACGACACCGACATCTTCGCCTACTACGCCGAGCCTCCGCAGGTCGCCGTCAACATGTTCCACTTGCGAGGCGGCCACATCGTCGACCGGCGCGAATTCTATTGGGAAGATCAGCACCAGTTCGACGTCCCTGAATTTTTCTCCGCGCTCTTGAAGCAGCTCTACCTGAACGAGCCCTACGTGCCGGCAGTCATCCACGTCCCCGTCGAGTTCGAAGATCGCGATGTCCTCGAAGAGCTACTCAGCGAACGCCGCGGTCGCAAGGTGGAAATCCACACTCCCCAACGTGGCTCGAAGAAGGCCATGATCGACCTGGTCGAATCCAACGCGCGCCACAGCTTTGAGCAGCGCTTCCGCGTGCTGAAGCCTTCTTCCGATGCAATCCAAGGCGCGCTGGCCGATGCCCTCAATCTGGAATCGGCCCCGAGCCGCATCGAGTGCTTCGACATCTCGCACATCCAGGGCACCGACAAGGTCGCGAGCATGGTGGTATGGGAAGACGGCAAGATGAAGAAGTCCGACTACCGCAAATTCATCATCAAGACCGTTGTCGGCAACAACGACTTTGCCAGCATGGCCGAAGTGATCACGCGCCGCTATGGCCGTTTAAAAGAAGAAGGCGCGAAGTTCCCAGGCTTGGTGCTGGTTGACGGCGGCCTCGGCCAGCTTCACGCCGCAGCGACCGCGTTAGAAGAACTCGGCATCACCGACCAGCCTCTCGCGTCCATCGCAAAACGGGAAGAGTGGATCTATGTCTACGGCCAGGAAGAGGAACCAGTTATCCTCGATAAATCCTCACCCGTGCTGCACTTGGTCCAGCAGGTCCGCGACGAAGCGCACCGTTTCGCCGTCACTTTTCATCGCACGCGCCGCAATCAGTCGCGCTTGAAAGGCGAGCTGGCTCTGATCGCTGGCATCGGGGACAAGACTTCGACAAAGTTGTTGCGAGAATTCGGTAGCTACGAGCGCGTCAAGCAAGCTTCAGAAGACGACCTGGCGGCGCATGTCGGTCGCGCCGCCGCCCGCAAGCTCAGGGCCGCGTTACTTCCCGTTGCGCCGCAGGACGCTGACTAACTCACTGCCGCCCAGCGCGGTCTTGCCGACCGTCAGTCCCGACAGCAGGAAGCCTTCTTTGCCTGCGTCATTCAGTTCCTTCTGCATCGTCGACGTTTTCGATGTCGCCAGCAGCTTAAATTCGATGCGTTGCGGCGGCTTGGAGGAATCCAGTTCCATAATCGCTGCGACTTCGCGACCGCCAAAGGTAGATTCAAAAACCGTCTGCCCGCGGAACTCAAAACCCTCATCGCCCATGGCCTGCATTTCCTTCTGCATGGTCGAAGTCTTGGACGTCGCGAGCAACTTGTACTTCTTCTTGGCGCCCTTCGGAGCCTTCACCATCACCGCGACCACTTCTTTACCGCCCATCGCCGTATCGCCGCCCATCACGTGGCTGAACTCGAAACCCGCATCCGCGGCTTCGTTCATTTCCTTTTCCATGGTGGACGTCTTGTTGGTCGCAAGCACGCGATACTCGAAAGCGTCGGCCGCCCAAAGGGAGACGGTCAACGTAGCAACGGCGAAGAGCGGCAGGAATTTCATGAAGGCAGTATAGCGCCCGCTTAAAATAGCTCGCCGATTTCTTTCGCGGTCTGACGCGCTTCCAGATGGATCAAGCCCGCATTCGCGCCTTGCGGCGTGACCACGGCGAGGATCGCCTTGGTGCCAGCCGAGTACACGAACAAGGCTCCCTCTTCGGCCTGCACGGATACTTCGCCCAGCGCTCCGCTGCCCAAATTCTCAGAAATCTTACGGCCCAACGTGGACACCGCAGCCGCCAGCGCAGCTACCCGATTCGGGTCTGTTCCATTTGTAAAAGAATGCGCGATCGGCAGTCCTTCATTCGACGCCAACAGCACGCCTTTCAAGTCGGGAATCGCGCCTTTCAGCGCTTCCAGTTGGTTCTTTAGGACTTCTACTTTTGCCATGGATGCGAGTCTCCCCTTTGGATGTCCGAGCTTGGGACCTGAGGGATCATCGTCCTTTCAGATCCAGACCTTTAGGTGTTTTCTTGAACCATCACCCCATGCCGTCCTACGGCCACTCACCCCCTACGCCCTAGTAGTTCCGCCTTAATTTGATTTCATAAGTGCTTTACCGCAGAGAAAGTCGTAAGGGTGGCCTTTAGGAATAGGCGCTCAAGGCCGATGTATAAATCCATGCGGTGTCTGTATTGCAATAAGGAGCTAGCTCTGCTCAAACGCCTGACCGGCGGAGCCGAGTTCTGCTCGGACGCACACCGCAAGAAATACCAGGAAGAATTCAACGACTTAGCGCTCAGCCGCTTGCTCCAGACGCCCACTGCTCCCGCCGCCCCCCTTCCCGTTCCAGAGCCAGTGCCTGAAGAACCGAAAATCGTTCCGCCGCCCGTGGCCGTCGCGCCGCCACGCCCCCGTTCCACGCAACCTGCAAGCAGCCCCGGACCGACGCTAGTCGCAAACCCTACTCCCCGGGCAGAACGGGCAAAGCCAACCACGGCACAAAAAAAAGATCCGGCGATCGCAAGCTACCTGATCGAACAACCCGTCGGGAGAACGATCGACGCAGTGGTTCCCGATGGCTTACCCCCTTTTGCGGCATCCGTTGTTCCGGAACTGCCGTCCCACTTGTTTCAGGCGATGCCCGTGGAAAGCGGCTTTTCTCACGCCAGCCGGATTCCCGTGACGCTGACCATCGAACGGCGTCCCTCCCTCATCCGCCCCCGCGATGGCAACTTGGAAATCCGGGAATTTTCGCGGCAGGCAGTCACGCCCACCGCACCACCCCAGCAGACTATTCGCACCAATGACACCGCGCTATCGAGCGCCTTCGGAGAAGCCATGGAAATCACGAATCAGCCCCGTCCGCCAGCAGATCCGCCGATGATTTGGCAAGCCGGCCCACAGCCTGCCCCCGCAATCGACCTGCTGCTGGGAGATCTCTCCCGCCTCGATTTTGCGTCCACGGGTTTTGGAGAAGACGTTCCCCCGGAACACGCTCCGCGCGCCACGCAACCCTTCGCCAATGCGCCCGCCGTTGCCTCGGTCGATCCCGTAGCCGCGCCACCGGTGCGCGAGATCCTGGAAACGGTGGCCCCCCGGCCCATCGCCGTGCCGCAGCCCGTGGTGGCCGCGCAGCCGTCCGCCGCGCCGATTCCCGCGCCCGTCACCGCATCCCTTCCCATCACCCTGCATGGCTCGGGCGCGGACCCCGCCAAGCCTACCTCCATCATCAGCGCCGGTCTCTCGTCCACCATCGAACCGCAGGTTCCACCTTCGTCGGCTTTGCCGCTCCGCCCCACCATGGTCCTGGCACCGAGGCAGCAAGCTGTTCCCCAACCAACTCCCGTCGCAGCCCCAGCGCCGATCGCCGCGCCCGTTCCCAAGCCCGTGGCTGCCGCACCCGCCCCCGTCGCACCCACGGCTCAGCCTGCCCCTGTAGCGAACACATCCGTCGTCCGCCCCGTGCGTGGACCCAATGGCAAGATCCGCCGGCCCGAAGTGCGCGTGGTCCAGACGTCCGGACAAGCGGCGGGCCAGCCCCTTGCGCAGCCTGCCCCGGCTGCTCCCGCCCCAACCGCTACGGTCCCGCCTGCCCCCGTCCAGGCCGCCCGCGTACCCACGCCGGTTGCCCAAGCGCCCGCCGCCCCGGTAAAGTCGAATCCGGCTCCCCAGGCCGCGCCTCCGTCCGCCCCGGCAAGAGCAGCGGCCAAAACCGAAACTCCCCGGCCCGCTCCCAAACCCGAATTGGATCTGCACCTGCCGGAACTCCACAACCCCGAAGTGCTCAGCCCGTGGGCCAAACTCCCCGGCGCCGCGAAAGCCGGCATCGGAGCGGTCCTCGCCCTCGCCATCGTAGGCGTCGCCTACACCGTGTTCAACGGCAGCAATGCCAGCGCAACACCGACCGCGAACCTGGTACCTGCCTACAATCTGGGCAAGCAGATCAATAGCGGGGGCTGGATCGAAGACTGGGCCCCGGCCGACACGTTCCGCCGCATCACCCTGTTGCGCGGCTCTCAGCCTTATAGCGACTACCGCATCGAATTCCAGGCCCAGATCCAGAACAAAGCCATCGGCTGGATGTATCGCGGCCTGAATCCGAAAAACTTCTACGTGGTGAAGCTCGAAAAAATTAAGTCCGGACTCGATCCCGTGGTGCAGATGGTGCGCTACGCGGTGATCGACGGCGACAACGAGAAGCGCGTCGAGAAGGTCCTTCCCCTGAAGGTCCGTGTCGACACCAGCTACAAGATCCGCTTCGACGCTGTCGGAACGGATTTCACGTTGTGGGTCCAGAACACGAAGATCGATGAGTGGCACGATTCCCGCCTTGGCTCGGGCGGCGTAGGTTTGTACTCGGAAGGCGAAGAAGCCTCCTCCGTCAATGGAACTGTAAACGTTTACGAATTGGTATCGACTAAGTAGGCTAGCAAGGAGACAGAAGAACATGGCGCAAGACAACGATCAGCAAGCATTCTTCGTAGACGACGAACTCATTGAACGACTGCTGCGCGGCGATGGACCGGTTCCCGGCAAAGCCACGCGTCCCGCTGCCACCAGCGCTTTGGCCGATGCCATCCAACTGGCCACCGCCGGTCGCCTGGACGACGCTGCCAAAGCCCTCGAAGAAGCCGTCAAGCGAGGTGACGATCCCGCTGAGGTTTACTCCGCCCTGGGCCATGTGCGCTTTGAGCAGCATCGCTGGGAAGATGCCGCAGCCGCCTATGCCAAGGTGACCACGCTCGACGTCAAGCATCCTTCGGCGCGTTACAACCTCGGTCTGGCGCTCGAACGCCAGGGCAAGTTCGGCCAAGCTGCCACCGAGTTTGAAGCTGCTTCCGGCCGCAATCCGAAACTCTGGCAGGCCTTCACCGGTCGCGGCCTCTGCCTGCTGCACGCGGGACAGAATGACCAGGCCGTGCGCTGCTTCGACGAAGCCCTGCGCTCGCAACCGAATAACGATCGCGCTCTCTTCGGCAAAGCCGTCGCCCTGCACCGCCTGGGACGCCTGGACGAAGCCAGCGATCTTTATCGCAAGCTGCTGCCCGGCAACGCCAGCTCCGAAGAATTGTTGACGAACCTGATCGCACTCTCCGCCGCGCGCAAGGAAGACGCCCGGACGCGCGAGTTCGCCGATCGTCTGCTCAAGATTCGCCCGCAGTGCCGTCCCGCTCTCGAAACCCTGGCCTCGCTGGCCCTCTCCAAAGGCGACTTCGCCGGTGCCGCCCAGCAATACGGGCAGCTGGTCAAGCTGGCGTCGGATTCCTACGAAGGCTGGTTTAACCTGGGCGTCGCGCACCACAGCAGTGGCCGTCTGGATCAGGCGACCCTTGCCTACCGCGAAGCCGCGCGCATCCGTCCGAACGCGGCCGAAGTGCATGCCAACCTGGGAGCCTCTCTGCAACAGCGCGGCGAAACCAACGATGCGGTCAAAGCCTATCAGACCGCGCTCTCCGCCTTCCCCGAAATGCCAGGAGTATTGTGGAACCTGGCCATCGCCTCTGAGCAAGCCGGCAACCTGCAGGACGCCGAACAGTATTTCGATCGCCTGGTGAAAGCTGATCCCAATTTCCAGGATGCGGCTTTCCGCCTGGGCTTCCTCCAATTGCAGCGCGGCGAATTCGCCGGAGCCGTGGATAGCTTCGAGCTGTGCGTCAACCGTCGTCCAGACTGGGTCGAAGCACTTCTGAACCTGGGCCTGGCTTGCTGGAAATTCGAAGACCTCGATACCGCCAACGCAACCTTTGACCGAGTGCTCGCCCTGCAGCCCTCCAACCAGGACGCCCTGCGCGCGCTCGTGGCCATCGCCATTGAGCGCCAGGATCATGAACGCGCCTGGGACGCCTATCAGCGCCTCGGCGCAACGGGCGACTCGTCGTTTGAGATCCCCTACAACCTGGGCCTCCTGCTGCAACAGGCCGGCAAACATGAGCAGTCCGCTCAGTGTTACCGCACGGTGACCGAACTGGCGCCCGAATTCTCCCCCGGTTTACTCAACCTCGGGCACGCCCTCAAAGCCTTGGGCCAGGATGACGAAGCCCGTCAGGCCTGGGGTCGCGCGATTGAAGCGGACGCCTCGCTCGCCGGCGGCTATTTCAAATAGCCAGCTCAGAACAATCTGGACGCCAGTGGTGCGAGGCTTCCTCCGATCTCTTCAAAAGAACGGATGGAACCCAAACACGACTGGCGTCTTTCTTTGGTGGGCACCTCGCCCGCCATGCAGCGCACCACAGAGATCATTGAGCGAGTAGCCTCGCGCCGCGCCACCGTGCTCATCACAGGCGAGACCGGCTCCGGTAAAGAAATGATCGCCCGCGCGCTGCACCGCGCGAGTCCCAGGGCACACCTCCCCATGGTTGTGGTGAACGCAGCCGCACTCCCGGAGAATTTGATCGAAGCCGAACTCTTCGGCCACGTCAAAGGCGCATTCACCGGAGCCATCCAGCAACGCCTAGGCCGCTTCGAGCAAGCCCACCGCTCGACGCTGTTCCTGGACGAAATCGGCGACCTGCCGCTGGAGATGCAGACAAAGCTGCTCCGCTTCCTGCAAGAGCGCGAGTTCCAACGCGTAGGCAGTTCCGACACGCAACGCGTAGACGTCCGCTTGATCGCCGCGACCAATGTAGATCTTTTGCGACGCGTCGAAGAAGGTAAATTCCGCGAAGATCTCTTCTACCGTTTGAACGTCGTCCCCATCGTGACGCCCCCGTTGCGCGAACGCGTAGAGGACATCCCGCTCTTGGCCCAGCACTTCGTAGAAAAAGTCTGCGCCCTGGAACAAATCCCCGAGCGCACGTTGACCAGCGAAGCCATGCAACGCCTGCAGAGCCTCCCCTGGCCCGGCAATGTCCGGCAATTGGAAAACGCGATCGAGATGGCCGTCGCCCTAAGTGGAGACCGCGAAGAACTCACCGCAGCCGATTTCGGAATCCCCGTGCAGTCCCGCTCCCTGCCCGCCCCGATCCGCGAACTCGCATCCCACACCGGCCTGGACTTCGACCAAACCATCAGCCACCTGGAGCGCCAGTTGCTAGAAGATGCCCTCCGCCAAACCCACGGCAACAAATCCGCCGCCGCAGAATTGTTAGGCCTCAAACGGACCACCCTATCCGCCAAGCTCCGCACCCTAGGCGCCGCAGCCTAGTTCTTCAAATGTGGCGCACACTCTCAGCGTGCCGCGTCGAGACAGTCTCGACACGGTGCACCCGTTACTCGTACCGCATCGACTCCACCGGCGTAATCTTCGTCGCGCTCCGAGCCGGATAAATCGTCGCCAGCAAACTCACCGTCATCGCCGCCGCCGCAATCCAAATCGCATCCGACCAGTTCGCTTCCAGCGGCAGATACTTCATCGAATAAACCGCCGCATCCAGCTTTAGCCACTGATACTTCTCCGCGAAGTAACTGATCCCGTACCCCAGCACCAGCCCGATCGCAATCCCAATCGCCCCGATAATCGCGCCCTTGTAAATGAAGATGCGCCGGATCTGCCCCGTCTTCGCCCCCATGGCCATCAGGATCGCGATGTCCCGCTTCTTCTCCATCACCATCATCACCAGCGTGGTCAAAATATTCAACGCCGCCACCAACTGGATCAACCCAATAGTGATTACGGACACAGTCCGCTCCAACTGAAACGCGTCCAGAATCGGCTTGTTCTGCTCCTGCCAAGTCGTCGCGGCCAAGTCTTTCCCAATCACCGCCTCCGCCGCCTTCGCCACCGCCGGAGCCTGATAGATATCGTTGAGGTTCATCTCAATGCTGTTGACGATGTCCGGGTAGCCCCACAGCTTCTGCACGCCCTCCAGCGACATGAACACGAGCCCATTGTCATAGTTGTACATGCCTGACTCGAACACGCCCGCCACGCGCACAGGCTCCAAACTCGGTCGCGGTCCATACGGCGTAACGTGCACGATCAGCAGGCGGACTGTGCTTCCTACGATTGCACCGACCTGTTTGGCAGTTTCCACACCGAGCAGAATCCCTGGCGTCCCGTCCTTCTCCTCGCGCATGTCGTCGAGCGAGCCTTCTTTTAGATGGACCAGGATGTCCGGCAGGTAGCCGCCCTTCGCGAACGAGACTCCCTTCACCGCTACGCCCAAGCTGTTACTGTTTCCGTTCACTTGCGTTGCGTCGTACAGCGCAGGCGACACCGACTGGACTCCCGGCAACGTGGCGAGCTTTTGCGCAATCGCTTCCCAACTATCGATGCCCGGCCCGCGCGTCTTCTCCATAATCATGACGTGCGCCGTCGCGGCCAGAAACGTTCGCTGCGTCGTATTCCGCAACCCATTGGTCACCGCGAGCGCAATTACCAACGCCATCACTCCGGTTGCGACCCCGATCACCGAGATCACGGAAATGACAGAGATCATCACCTGCTTGCGCTTCGCACGCAAGTATCGCCCGGCAATGAAGAGCTCGAACATTTACTTCAGCTTCTCGACCATCCCGATGTCACCCTCAGGACGTAGCAGTGGGAACAAAATTACGTCGCGGATCGATTTGCAATCGGTGAGAATCATCGTCAAGCGATCAATCCCGATCCCCTCGCCCCCCGTCGGAGGCATGCCGTAGCTCATCGCCCGCAGGTAGTCTTCGTCCATCTGGTGCGCTTCCGCGTCACCCGCGGCCTTGCGGTCCAGCTGCATCCCGAAGCGCCTGCACTGCTCGGCCGGATCGTTCAACTCGGAATACGCGTTGCCGATCTCCATGCCCGCCGCGTATATTTCAAAGCGATCCACAAACGCGGGATCGTCGACGCTCTGTTTGGATAGCGGTGAAACTTCGACCGGGTACTTATAGATGATGGTCGGCTGAATGAGGGTCGCTTCCACGCGATTCTCGAACGCGTGCACCAACTCATCGCCGCGCAGCGAATCGTCCCCGACCGCCTCATGCATCGTCATGCGCTTCACGTTGCCGAAGTCGAGTTCGTGTCCCTGATACGTCACCACAGCCGACCCGGTCGCATCGATCGCCGTGCGCTTCAGCATCTCCGCTGTCAGATCCATCAGGCCGTTGTAGTCCGTGTATGCCTGATAGAACTCGAGCATCGTGAACTCCGGATTGTGACGGGTGGAGATCCCTTCATTACGGAAATTGCGATTGATCTCGTAGACCCGATCCATCCCGCCCACGATCAGCCGCTTCAGATACAGCTCCGGCGCGATTCGCATGTAGAGGTCGATATCTAGCGTGTTGTGATGCGTCACAAACGGTTGGGCAGTGGCACCACCGTACACTGGCTGCATCATCGGTGTTTCGACCTCGACAAACCCACGCTCTTCCAGCTGCCGCCGCAGCGAAGAAACAATCTTCGCGCGCGTGATGAACACCTTTTGCGACTCCGGATTCGCAATCAAATCCAGATACCGCTGCCGATAGCGCAGTTCCACATCTTCCAGCCCGTGGAACTTCTCCGGCAACGTCATCAGAATCTTCGACAGGAATGTCAGCGATTCCACGTGAATCGAAAGCTCGCCCGTGCGCGTGCGGAAAACATAGCCCTCAACGCCAACGATGTCGCCCATGTCGAGAATTTCGTAGAGCTTGTAATCACGCTCCGAAACCCCGTCCTTGCGCACGTAGACCTGCATCCGCTCGCCCGCCTGCATCACATGCATGAATCCGGCTTTGCCCATGCGCCGAATCGTCATGATGCGACCCGCAAGTTTCACCTGCGGCTTGTCCACCAGCTCCTCGGCCGTCTTCGCGCTGTAGGCCTCTAAAATCTGTGCGACCGTGTGCGAAAAATCGAACCGCTGCCCGTAGCCGCGGAACCCCAACGCCTCAATTTCCGCCAAGCGGCCGCGGCGTTGTGCAAATAACTCGTCTTCCAAGGACATAGATGAAGTATACGAACCTTTCAGCGCCGCACGATCACTTCGCGCAGGCTATCGCGTGTGAGAAAGAACTTCACCGAGTGAAAATTCTGAAACAGCTTCTCCAGAGTGCGATTGTTGAACGGTTGCGACGGCCTGCGCATCACGCGCGGCAACATGCCAATCGTGCGGTGATCCACGATCCGATACGAATAGGACTGCACCTTTTCCGTCTGCTCAGCCGCATTAAACAGCGCCAGCATGCAGCTTCCGGGACGCAGCATCCGCCATAACTTATCGATCACCACTTCCAGCAGCGGACCCGAAAGATATTGCAGCGTGTCCCACACCAGCGCCCCGTCGAAAGTTTCATCGGGAAACGTAAGCGTGCGCTCCAGGAAATCTTCCACGCGGCGCGGACTCAGCTGGTTTTCGAAAAAATCGACATCTCCAAAGGTTTGATCCATTTGGAGCAGCATGTCGTCAGAATACAGACCGTGGCCGTAGTTGGTGATGAAACTGACGGTGCCTTGATTGGCGCCCGCGAGATCCAAGATGTTCATTCCGGCGCGCTCTTCCAGCGAGCCGCAGAATTGGTCCAGCCCACTGCTGTTCCGTGTTAGCACTGCAGGGCCGGCTAGCGGGATCCTTGATTCGGGGTGCTTCCCGGCGCTCCAGCAGCAGCTACGGCCGGTTTCGGCGCGGCGGGCGGAGTGTTCACCACGGCGGGCTTAGGCGGTGCGGCCGCCGGCGTACGGATGATGTCGATATTGCCCTTGAAATAGGCGCCGTCTTCGATCACAATGCGCGCGGTCCGAAGGTCGCCCATCAGTTTGGCGTCCTTGCGGATCTCGATCTTGTCGGAGGCTTCAATGTTTCCCGTCACCGACCCAATGATGCAGATCTCGCGAGCTTTGATCGTCGCGATCACTTTGCCGTTCGGTCCCACGGTCAGCCGGTGCTCCTGCAATTCCACCGTGCCTTCCACTTCGCCGTCGATCGTCAGATCTTCGCGGCTGAAAATCTGTCCCTTCACAATCACGGATTTCCCTAAAACGGCGTTGCCGCCGCGCGTAACAGGGTCCGGAACATCGGCGTGCAAGCGGTTTGGCGTCGTGGACATAGGGATTCCTTCCTTGGCGGGTTCCGAGAGGCGTGGTGGGGCCGAAACGGGCTTTTCTACTGGTTGCTCTTCATCTTTTCGGCGGTTCCACATCGACATCTGGACGCCTCCTTCCGTGACTGTCTCTACATACTACTACGGGTCTAGAGAAACCGGGGAGAAAGAACGTTTCTTAAGCATGAGCGTATTATGAATTTGACTATGCTGCGTAAGATTTCAGCCGCAATTCTCTTCGCCGGATCTTTACTTGCCCAGTCACCGGAGTTCGACGTCGCCGCCATCAAGCCCGCAGCGCCGCAGGAAATCGGCCGCATCTCGACACGCATGTCTACCGATACGGACACTGGCAGTCTGGTCTATTCCAACGTGAATTTGAAGGACATGCTTGGGCGAGCCTTTCGCGTTCAGCAATACCAGATCAGCGGACCCAACTCAATCGAATCCGAGCGTTTCGATGTCAGCGCCACCTTTAGGCCCGGAGTGACCCCGGAGCAAGTCTCGCAAATGCTCCAGGCCCTGCTCGCGGACCGTTTCAAGCTCAAGATCCATCGCGAAACCAAAGAACTCCCCGCCTATTTGCTGACAGTCGCGAAGAACGGCCCGAAACTCAAACCCAGCGAGTCCGATGGCGATGTGGCGACAAATTCCAGCGGCAAGGCATGGCACCTCACCGCGAAGGTAACGATGCGCCGCTTGGCCGAAATCCTCACCGAACAAGCAGGTCGCCCCGTTCTCGATCACACCGACCTCGCTGGCTCTTTCGATTTGAAGCTGGACTGGACCAGCGGAGAAGCCTCCGACGCCGAGATTCCATCCATCTTCACGGCGCTCCAGGACCAACTCGGCTTGAAATTGGAATCTACCAAAGCCCCTGTCCAATCCATCGTTGTGGATCATGTCGAGAGAACTCCCACGGAGAACTAGTTTTCGCCCGATCCGCGCACCCGGCCACCAGACAGGCGAAAAGACCGGAAGGGCTGCAACACTGTCGGCTGGCTCGCCCGTTTTGCACATGGTCTTCGTTTTGTAGTACGCTAAAAGTTCTGTCCCCGCCTCACGACCTGAGCTGGGAGCCACAGTCTCGCTCAACTAAAGGATTCCTATGTACGCAGTCATCGAAACCGGCGGAAAGCAGTATCGCGTCGCCCCCGGCCAATTTTTGGATATCGAAAGCCTCCCCGGCGACGTGGGAGCCAAGGTAGAGTTCGGCCGTGTCCTGGCCATTGCGGATGGAGACGCCGTTAAGGCTGGCTCTTCCGTGAGCGGCGCAAAGGTGCTGGGCACCATCAAGGCACAGGGCCGTGGCGAAAAGACGATCGTCTTCAAATTCAAGCGAAAAAAGCAGTATCGGCGCACCCAGGGCCACCGCCAGAATTTCACCCGCGTGGAGGTTAGCGACATCGTCGCTTAGTTGTCATGGCACATAAAAAAGGATTAGGCAGTTCAAAAAACGGGCGCGATTCTAATGCCCAACGGCTGGGCGTGAAAGCGTTCGGCGGCCAACTGGTTTCCGGCGGATCCATCATCGTTCGCCAGCGCGGCACCAAAATCAAGCCGGGCCTGAACGTCGGCGTCGGCAAAGACGACACCCTGTTCGCTAAAATCACCGGCGTTATCGCCTTCCGTGATCGTGGCCGCATGGGCAAGTTCGTCAGCGTCGCTGCAGCTGAGTAATTAACATAAGGCCAGGGTCCGTCCGCTGCAGCTAAGTGGACCCCTGGCCTTTCGTGTGTCTGGACTCAAAACGTGTTTATTGACGAAGTTATTATCTCCGTGAAGGCCGGCGACGGCGGCAACGGCATCCTTGCGTTCCGGCGCGAGAAGTTCGTCCCCAAGGGCGGGCCCAGCGGCGGCGACGGCGGCCGTGGCGGCAACGTCGTTATGGTGGCCACCTCCGGCTACAACACGCTGCTCCATATGCGCTATAACCCGGAGCACAAGGCCCAGCGCGGTCGGCACGGCGAAGGCAGCAACAAGAAGGGCCACGACGGCCATTCCATTGAAATTGGTGTCCCCGTCGGCACGGTCGCGACCGACGCGGAAACAGGCGGCCTTCTCCACGATTTCGCCGTCGAAGGCGACAGCTTCATCATCGCCAAAGGTGGACGCGGCGGACGCGGCAACGCCCGCTTCATGTCCTCCACCCATCAGGCGCCCACTGAGCATGAAGATGGCAAGCCCGGTCAGGAACGTCGTGTTCGCCTCGAACTGAAGCTGCTCGCCGACGTAGGCCTGGTCGGTTTCCCGAACGCAGGCAAATCCACGCTAATCTCCGTCATTTCTGCCGCGCGGCCCAAGATTGCCGACTATCCGTTCACCACTCTGGAACCGAACCTGGGCGTCGTATCGCCCGATGCGGACAACTACCGCACCTTCATCGTGGCCGACATCCCCGGCTTGATCGAAGGCGCGTCCGAAGGCCACGGCCTGGGTATTCAGTTCCTGCGTCACGTCGAACGCACCCGCCTGCTGGCGCACCTGGTGGACGTATCTGAGTCCTCCAACCGCAAGCCGGTGGATGACTTCAAAATCGTGATGGGCGAACTCGCAAGTTTCTCGGAGGAGTTGGCCGCCAAGCCGATGATCGTGGTTGCGACGAAGACCGATGCGGCTCAAGACCCGAAGCGGTTATCTTCGCTCCGCGCGTTAGCCAAGCGGCGCAACTTGCCGTTCTTCAAAATCTCCAGCGCCACTGGCGAGGGGATCGAAGAATTGAAACAGGCGATGGCGAAGTTAATCCTGCCCCCGGTCGACGCCGACGGCAACCCGCTCTAACGACGCCGACGCAGCGCGAACAACGCTGCCAGTCCGCCCACCGTCAGCAACGCCGTGGAAGGTTCCGGAACCCCCGAGGTATCGCCGCGACCTAATCCCCAGTTCAGCGTTTGGGCCTGTTGTTGGCTGCTCAATCCGGAGAAGTCCGGACTGCCGAACAACGAATTCACCGTGCTTAAAGCCAGCGCGTTATCCCCCGAACGGTCAGTGAGATCGTTCGCCAGGAAGGCGAAATACATCAGCGACACGGTTTGCCCTGGGGCTAGGTTAAGGGTAGCTGAAATCGCAACTTTTTCATTGAGGCCACCATGAAATCCATCCCCCGTGGAACGAACCATAGCGGCGGCAAAGTCGTTATTGCCCCAAATAAACCCAACTACGGGATCTCCTGGACCACCATCGGAACTGGTCTGGCGGTACGGATTTACGTTGGCGTAAACTGTGGCAGTGTCAGAACCAAAATCGCCCGCAAACGTCACCGTATTGCTGGCGCTCTCATTGGAGGTGTTTGTGTAAGTGTCGAAAAATCGGTAGATGTTCCCGCTGAGCAATTCCGTTTGTCGATCCAAAGAGAAAGAACCCACGTTTGCAACATAGCCAAATTCGTCGAACGCATCATTCCCACCATCGGCGACTACCCCGCGGAGGTCCGTCGGTTCGATGCTTCCGAAGATTACCGAGTCTCCTGCGTTGGCACCGGAGTAATTGGCGGCCACGTTTGCGCAGTTGATGTCGATGCAAATGTCAGACGTGGCAGTGAACTGTACACCGTATGCGATGCCTGAAAATATGGAAAGCGCGCCAAAAAATAAGACAGACGACTTAAGCACAGAATCCTCCGAGTCTGGTAGTGCTGGAGATTCGACTATAGCCCTCCGAAGGTACCCTGGTCAATCGCTAAATAGCTGCATACAAAGGAGTTCGTACTAGATAAAAGTACTAAAACTTATTCGCCGCGAGGTGCCCGGGCGCCCGCATTTCTTCATTTTGGATTACGAGTGCTGCCACCAGGTACGCCAGAAATCCGGTTCCAAAACAGAAGAGCGCTACCACCCAAGCAATCCGGATCAGTGTGACGTCTACATCCAGATATTCTGCGAACCCGGCGCACACGCCCGCGATGCGGCGACCTTCCCGCGGCCGTTGCAGCGTCCTCGCCCGAGCCTGATACTGCCCGCGCCCCGGCCCCGTCTGCAGCCCGCACGACGGGCAAAAGTTCGGCTCAGTATCGCCCAGCGAAGATCCACATTGGGTACAAAACATGAGGGCTCCTTACGACCGAACCGGCGCTTCCCCGGTCCGCGGCTGCTCTTCCGGGATCACAAACATCGCGATGATGTAGGCCAACGCGCCCGTGCCCACGCTGAACACCAAGCCGATGACCGCCAGCAGACGGATCAGCGTCACGTCCAAATTCAGATAGTCCGCCAGCCCCGCGCAAACGCCTCCAACCTCACGATGGGAGATGGACCGCTCCAGACGTTTCTGCGCAGGCCGCGCGTAGGCAGCGCCCTCCTGGGTCCGCTGACCGCACGTGGGACAAAAATTGGGTTGTTGCTCGCCTAGCTGAACGCCACAGTGGGTGCAAAACATCAAAGGCCTCCTTGCGTATTGTGGAATACGCAGAAGGCCTGGATGAAGTTCCGTTAGTTATTTTCGGGTGCGGCGGGATCCCCAGCCGTTTTGGGCTTGGCTTCCTTCACAGGAGCCGGATGTGCCACCTTCACCGGACTAAAGATGACGTGCGCATTGCGGCCTTCCAGGCGTGGCTGGCCTTCGATGGTGCCGAATTCTTTCAAGTCTTCCGCGAACCGAAGCAACAGTTTCTTGCCCAGATCCACGTGCGCGATTTCGCGTCCGCGGAACTGCACCACGGCTTTCACGCGATTTCCCTCTTGCAGGAATCGAACCGCGTGCTTCAGTTTGAAGTCGTAGTCGTGATCATCCGTGTTGGGCCGGAACTTCAGCTCCTTTACAAGGATGATGTGCTGCTTGCGCTTGGCTTCGTGCTGCTTCTTTTTGTTCTCGTATTGCCACTGGCCGTAGTCCATGGCCTTGGCAACCGGAGGCTCCGCCGTCGGCGAAACTACGATCAAATCCAAGCCCAAATCCTTGGCTTTGCGGACGGCAACTAGAGTGGGAAGGATCTCAACAGAGCCGTCCGGAAACACCGCGCGAACTTCGCGGGCACGAATCGCTTCATTGACGTTCTCGCGAATTCGAGGGCGGCGAGGCGGCATGCCTCTCGGAAAAGAACCCATTAAGACAAGGACTCGCGGATAGAGATCGTCATGTTTCTGATAGTACCAGAATTAAGGACCGCTGCAAGGCCAGCCCTGCCCGACATGACTCCCGGGCGATAGCGCCCCCGGAATGCAACGTAGTCGGTCGTGTTACGTTGTAGTTATGCCACGCGAAACCGTAACTGTCCGCTTGGAGCCGGAGACCCGTCAGACGCTCGACGACATCGCCGCCCTGCTCGACCGTGACCGCAGTTACGTCATCAACGCAGCCTTCGCCGCTTATATCGATGTGCATCAATGGCAGGTGGCCCACATCCGCCAGGGCCTGCTCGAAGCCGATGCCGGGAAATTCGCCCCCGATGCCGAAGTCGAGCGGACCATCAAGAAACTCCGCCGCAAATGAGGCTCAAGTGGACCCGGACCGCGCTTCATGATCTGAACGCCCTCCACTCCTACATCGCGTTGGATGATCCCGCCGCGGCTGACCGATTTGTGGATCGCATTCTGGAAGGCGTCCAACTACTACCTACGCAGCCTGAAATGGGCCGCAGCGGACGCGTCCCACAGACTCGGGAGTTCGTTGTCCCCCCGTATGTGGTGGCCTATCGTGTCCGCCAGTCGGAGATCGCCATCTTAGCGATCATCCACTCCGCCCGTCGCTGGCCGGATTCGTTCGCCTAGCCGTTAACGCAGATCGAACAGCAGAACCTCACTCGGTTCCGCACCTCGCCCAAGCAGCGTAACCAAGGCTTCCCCGCTCACCGCCGCCGCATCGCCGCCCTTCAGCGCCTTACCGTTCACGGAAACCTCGCCGCGGACAACATGCACCCAAGCCGCGCGATCGGCACCTAGAGCGTGTGGAATCTCCACGCCCTTCTCCAATTCCGCCACATACATCTTGGCGTCCTGGTTGATCCACGCCGCACCATCCTCACCGTCCGGACTCGCCAGCAGTTTCAACTGGTTCCGTTTCTCCGTCGGATCGAACTTGATCTGCTCATAGCCCGGCTGCGTACCCGCCTTCGCCGGCTGAATCCAGACCTGGAAAAAATGCAGCGGCTCCGTGCTCGACGGATTGAACTCGCTGTGCTTTACTCCTGTCCCCGCCGACATACGCTGAATCTCATTGGGCCCCAGGACCTCCTGGTTCCCCATGCTGTCCCGGTGCGCGATCTGCCCCTGCAGCACGTAGCTCAGGATCTCCATATCGCGATGCCCGTGCGTCCCGAAGCCCTGGCCAGGGTCCACGCGATCTTCGTTGATCACGCGCAGCGTGCGGAATCCCATGTGCTTCGGATCATAGTAGTCGGCAAACGAAAACGTGTGGTGCGAATCCAGCCACCCGTGTTGGGCATGGCCCCGTTCTTCACTCTTGCGAATCTCGATCATAACTGAAGTGTCCTCCTTTTATCTTGACATCAAGATAGATGCTTCTGGATTGACAAACGATTCTCTTGATATCAAGGTATACTCAGTCGTGGCCACCGATACAACCGCGACGCACATCTGGCTGGTCCTATTTAAGGCCGCCAAAGCCTTGGAACGGAACGCCTTGGACAGTATCGCTGGACTCAGCTTGGGACTCTCTGACTTCGCCATCCTCGAATTGCTGCTCCACAAAGGCCCACAGCCCGTAAACCGGATCGGTCGCACCGTACTGCTGTCCAGCGGCTCCATCACCACCGCGATCGACCGCCTGGCAACTCGTAAGTTGGTCCAGCGTACCACCGACCCCGAGGATCTCCGCTCACGCCTCGTCCAACTCACTCCCGCCGGCCGGAAGCTGATTGAACCGGCCTTCGACAAGCATTGCCTTGACATGGAGGAAACCGTGTCGGTCCTGGGTCCCCGCGAGCGCCAGAAGCTGGTCCGCCTACTCAAAAAGTTAGGCCTCCACGCCGCCGCTCGCGCCGAACCCACACCACGCTAGACTACAGAAGTTATGCCGAACATGGTCCGCAGCATGCTCGCCATCCTCGCGGGAATCATTGTCCTGACCGTCATCTCCTTCGCGATCGAGTTCGCCTTCAACGCCGCACTCCCCGGCAGCGACCCCGCCAAACTCTGGATGACCGCCTACACCTTCCTCTCCATTGCCGTCGGCGGCTACACCACCGCATGCCTCGCACCAAAATCCCCTATCAAACACTCCCTCGTCATGGGAGCCGTCGAAACCCTCATGACCATCGACGTCATGTACACCTTCCCCGGCGTCGCACCTCTCTGGACCTGGCTCGTCAGCATCCCGCTGATCATCCCGGCCGCACTTCTGGGAGCACGGTTCCACAAGCCATCTGAGCGCGCTATGATACTGTAGTTGCGGCGCGCCCCCTGTGGAAAATGGGCTCGGCGCCCTTGGCAGGAGACAGGAAAGAATGGCTACGAGCACCGCTGATCCGCGCGATATTATTGACCAGTCCCAGATGACAATGGCCCAGATCGTTGTGGTGACCCTCACGGTGCTCCTCAATGCAATGGATGGCTTCGACGTGCTGTCGATCGCCTTCGCATCTCCGGGCATCGCCGCGGAATGGGGCATTGACCGGGCCGCACTCGGCATCGTGCTTTCTATGGAATTGATCGGCATGGCCATCGGGTCCATCTTTCTGGGTGGCGTCGCGGACAAGATAGGACGTCGCCCCACCCTCCTCGGATGCCTCGTCGTCATGGCGATCGGAATGCTTGGTGCGACTTCGGCTTCCAGCCCCGTGATCCTTTCCGCGTGGCGCGTGTTCACCGGTCTCGGCATCGGCGGCATGCTCTCCGCCACCAACGCCGTGGTGGGCGAATTTACCAGCAAGAAGTCCCGCGCTCTGTGCATCTCTATTATGGTGATCGGCTACCCGTTGGGAGCCGGCTTCGGCGGCTTGTACGCCTCCAGCCTCATCGGCCCCTACGGCTGGCGCGCTGTCTTCTATCTGGGCGCGACGGCCACCGGCCTCCTGCTGCCGCTGCTGTACTTCACGGTTCCCGAATCCGTCCACTGGCTCACCCGCAAGCAACCGGAAGGCGCGCTCGGCAAGGTGAATGCGTCGCTCTCAAAATTAGGCCTGCCCACGGTTTCCTCGCTGCCCGTGATCACCGCGGATGAAAAGAAGAAATCCATCGGCGATATCTTCTCTCCCGCCCTCATTTCCACCACCCTACTGGTGACCGCGACCTACTTCCTGCACATCCTCACCTTCTACTTCCTGGTGAAATGGACGCCGCAGATTCTGACGATGATGAAGTTCTCCCCTGCGGGCGCTGGCCAAGTCCTGGCCTTGGCTAACCTCGGTGGAGCCGCCGGTGGAGCCGTCTTCGGCATCCTCACCGCGCGCTTCGGCTTGAAGCCGCTCACCGTTACCATCCTCCTTTTGAACTCGATCGCCGTGGCCGCGTTCGGCCGCAGCCCGCAAGATCTCACGACACTCACCTGGCTGGCCATCATCGTCGGCTTCTGTGGAAACGCCGCCATCTCCGGGCTGTACTCCATCGTGGCGTACGCCTTCCCCACGCACGTGAAAGCCACTGGTACCGGCTTCGTCGTCGGCGTAGGCCGGGGCGGCGCGGTGCTGTCCCCGATCCTCGCGGGCTACCTGCTGGAAGCCGAGATGGGCCTGCCCACCGTCGCGCTGATCATGGGCGTCGGCTCTTTGCTTGCCGGCGGCGTGCTGATGTTCCTGAAGATGGGCGGAGAACAGCCCAAGCTCAACAGCGCCAAAGCGTGATCGCTTGCCGAATCCGAACCGTTGGTGGATCATCGCGCTGCTATTTGTCGCGACCACCATCAACTACCTCGACCGCGGCATCCTCGGCGTCCTGCTCCCTGAGATTCAGAAGGAGCTCAACTTCACCCAGGCCGCTTATGGCGAGATTACCTTCTGGTTCCAATTCGCCTACGGCTTCGGAGCGCTATTCGGCGGCCGACTGCTCGATACCTTCGGCACGCGCCTAGGCTACGGTATCGCCGCCGGCTTCTGGAGTCTCGCCGGAACTTTCACCGCGTTCGCCACCAGCGCCTTCCACTTCGGAGCGTTGCGCCTGGCACTCGGTTTAGGCGAAGCCCCCAACTTCCCCGCCGTGAACAAAGCCATCGCCGAATGGTTCCCGCCCAATCAAAAGGCGATGGCCATGGGCATCGTAAACTTCGGCACCAACTTCGCGAGCGTAATCGGACCCCCACTCTTCATCTGGATCGCCGCAACCTGGAACTGGCAAGCCTGCTTCGCCGTCATGGGACTGCTAGGTTTCCTCTGGCTCCCCGTCTGGTTCCTCACGACCCCAAAGCAAGTCGCCGCTAAAACCTCCGCTCCCAAACTCAACCTGCTCGAAGTGCTCAAATACAAACAAACCTGGGGCTACATCTGGGGCAAGTTCCTAACCGACCCCGTGTGGTGGTTCTACCTCTTCTGGCTGCCGACGTACCTGACAGCGGAGCGCGGCATGACCGCCACCGAACGAGGCTACACCCTGAGCATCATCTACGCCATCTCCGGCGTGGGCTCACTGCTAGGAGGCGCAGCCTCCAGCTACCTCATGAGCCGAGGCTGGCCCGTAGGCAAAGCCCGCAAGACAACGATGCTAGCCTGCGCCGTAGTCATGCCCTTCTCCGCGTTGGGCATGGTGGTCGACAACACGACCCTAGCCATCCTGTTGTTCGGCCTAGGCACGGCCGCCCACCAAGCGTGGAGCACCAATATCATGACCACCCCCGCCGACCTCTTCCCCAAAACAGCCGTAGCCAGCGCCAACGGCTGCGGCGCCTTCGCGGGCTCCATGGGAGGAGCCCTCTTCAGCGGCCTAATCCCCGGCTACCTCCTAGGCCCCGTCGGCTACGCCCCCATCCTAATCACCATGAGCTGCTTCTACCTGCTCGCATGGCTCCTCTTCAACAAGTGCTCCGGCGACTTCGAGATGGCGAGGTTGTAGCGCGCGCACTCCTGCGTGCCGTGTCGAGACTCGTCTCGACACCCGTCCGCACAACCCCATTTATCTGCCGCCCACCCCCGAGAATTCCTGGCCACGGAAGCACAGTGGGTCGGCCGAGCTATTTTCTCAGGGTTATCAGCGCAACTTCGGGCGGGGCGCCGAGGCGGACGGGCATGCCGATGGTGCCGATGCCTCGGGTGACGAACATGGTGGAGTTGCGCTCACGGTAGGTGCCGTAGATGTAGGGGGTGGAGAAGCGGGCCAGGTTCCAATTTGCGTTGGCGAGTTCCAAGTTGATTTGGCCGCCGTGCATGTGTCCGGAAAGTGTCACGTCCCAGCCTTGTTTCACGATGGAGGGGAACATGGTGGGATTGTGATTGAGTAGCAAGTTAAACTCGCCGGGGCGCAACAGAGCGGCGGTTGGCCGGAACGCCCATGGGTTGTCTTTGTGGTCGACTCCCGCGATGTTGATGGTGGTCGAACCGAAGCGCAGGCTCGCCTGTTCGTGACGAAGAAATTTCATCCCCAGGCGCGCGGCGCGTTCTGCGGTGTAGGCTTCGGCGCGGATATAGAGTTCGTGGTTGCCGGTGCAGCCGAAGATGCCGGCGTCGGCGCGGAGTCGGCGGAGGTCGGTGAGGCAATCGTCGATGGAGTCTCGAACGCCCGTGATCAGGTCCCCGGTCACTGCCGCGATTTGGGGACGCGTTTCGTTGGCCATATCGACGCACCATTGCAAGTCGGCTCGGCTGAGGAAGGGGCTGAGGTGGATGTCGCTGAGGTGGGCGATGCGGAGGCCGTCAATATCCGGGGCGAGGTTGGGGATCGCGAGGTCAACTTCCTTGAGGTGAAATTGACGTCGGCCGATGAACATTCCGTAGCCGAGGGTCGCGGCCGGGGCGGTGATCGCGGCAGTGGAGGCGAGGGTGAGGAGTCGTCGGCGCGCGGGGGCGACTGGGGTGGGGATTTTCAGCAAGATGTAGCAGAGTCCGGTGGCGGCGACGAGAGCTACGCCCCAGGCGAAAGCGACTCCGCTGGCCAGAAGCCAGCGAAAGCCGAGCTCGTTTTCCACAGCCTGAAGCAGGAGGACGACGAGTCCGCTGAGCAGCAACACGGAGCCAGCGGCGATGAGTGCTCTTAACGCAAGCAGATACTCCCTTTGGAGGCGGTTTCGGAGCATGCGGACAAGGATGGGTCCGGCGCACAATGCCGTGAGTATCACGAACAAATCCAGCAAGATACGTTTCACCGACATCTACCCAAAGTATAGCGTTTGACCCCGGCTGCGATTCCTGGTTACCCTGACAGAATGGACCGGAACTCCCGCGTAATTCTCGGGTTCCTCGTAGTGGGAGCCATGGTCGCCGTACCGTACCTTACGGGTGCGCTGTACGTACCGCCGCCGTTGCCGAAGCCGGCTGCTCCGGCGTTTGAAATTCCCAAGCAAACCGTTGAGCACCTTCCGATTCACGAAGGCGACACATTGGATGAAATCCTGGTGGCCGCAGGGTTGGATCAGGCGATCCGGTTGGAGCTGATTGCTGCTTTTGACGCGGCTTACGATATTCGCAAGGTTCGGGCCGGGCGGGAGTTGGTGCTGACGCGCTGGGAGAAGACGGGGGAAGTCGCTTCGCTGGAGTACGGCGCGGATGCAGACCACGAGGTCCGGTTGTTCCGGACGAACGGGGTTAGCTCAGCGGAGTTGATTGAGATTCCGGGCGTGGTGAAGGAAATCCCGGTGTGCGCGCGGTTGCAGGATTCGCTGGCGGCGACGATGGATCGCGCGGGTGAGAGTTTCCTGCTGGCGATGATGATGGCCGATGTGCTGGCGTTCGACATCGATTTTTATCGCGATCCGCAGCCGGGGGACGATTTCTGCATTTTGGTGGAGAAGAAGTTCTACGACAACGGGCAGCCGCCGACGTATCGGCGCATTTTGGGGACGCGCTACAACAATGCAGGGCACGTGGCGGATGCTTACTATTTTGTCGATCCAGCTTCCACAGATGGCAAGGGTGCGTATTACGGCAGCAAAGGGGAATCGCTGAAGGCTGCGTTCCTGCGATCGCCGCTGGAGTTTGATGCCCGGGTGAGTTCGCATTTTTCGATGAATCGGCTGCATCCCGTGTTGCATACGGTTCGCGCGCATTACGGGACCGATTACGCTGCGCCGACGGGGACTCCGGTGCGCGCGGTGGCGGCGGGGAAAGTGGTTGGCGCGGGGATGTCGGGTGGCTCCGGCAATTTGGTCACGATCCGGCACGATGGCGGATTGCAGACGCAGTATCTGCACTTGTCGCGAATCATGGTCAAAGTTGGGCAGATGGTGGACCAAGGGATGCGGATCGGGCTGGTGGGGATGACAGGGCTGGCCTCGGGTCCGCACCTGGATATTCGGATCAGCCGCAATGGAAGCTATCTCAATTGGGAGAAGATGCGGTCGCCTCGGACGGAGTCGCTACAGGGGGCGCTGAAAGATCTGTTTTCGTTTGAGCGCGACCGGATGATCGCCATGATGGATGCTGTTCCGAAGGTGCCGCAAGTGGCGCTGCGCGCGGGTCCGGTTGCACCGCCCACAGGGAAGTAAGGGCTACCCCAAGACGATGTCGAGAACGGCGCAGCGCTGTTCCTCGCGCACCACTCTGAGAGCTTCCGCGATAGCGGATTCCACCTCGTCTACGTTAGTCACTTTGCGGGCATAGGCTCCACCTGCGGCCGCAGCGATTCCGGAGAAGTCGGGCGTGGGGTCAAAGGCGATATTGATGTCCGGTTCGCGGCTCCCGTAGCCTTCAGGGTGAACGCCTAACATCGAGTGGCGGGGGGCGTTCCAGCCGCCGTTGTTGTAGACGACGGTGAGGAACGGCGCTTTGTATTTGCGAGCCATCCAGTGGACCGTGGCAGGCACGGAGAACATGAAAGAGCCGTCGCCAGTGAGGCACACCACGGTTTTGCCGGGATCGGCCATCTTCATTCCCAAGGCCGCGCCGCCGTTCCAGCCAAGGGAACTGGCTCCGCTGGTGAAACGCGTTGCGGGAAGGCTGCACATGGTGTGGTTGTTGATGGCGCTGTAGTTGGTGACGCCTTCGTTGACGATGACGGCGTCGGGGCCGGAGAGACGGCGGACGCAGGCGGTAACGTATTCGGAAGTAGTGCGGGCCTGTTTGGCTTCCTTCGCCGCGAGCTTGGCGGTCCAGGCGTCGTGCAGTTTCGAGTAGTGGGCGATCTTTTCGCTCGCGTCGAACTTCAGTTTGTCCAAGCGGGCGTGGATTTGGCGCAGGGCGGTGGCGCAGTCTGCCCGGAAGACTTGCGCGGCGGGGATGTACCACATCGGGGTGCGTTCCTTAATGGGATCGACGTCGATGTGAACGATCTTCGCGGGGTCCGACGGGCGGTTGAAGAGAGGAATCCAGGGGACATCGCAATCGAGGACCAAGACCAGGTCGGCTTCGGCGAGCGCGACGTTCTGCATTTTCTCGTTGCCTTGCTGTCCGACGTAGGCAGCGTGATCGGCAGGAAAATTCATGTAGTTGGGCACGGATTCGTGCACGCCGACGCCGAGGCGATCACAGAGCTTCACGAGCTCATTCACGGCGTCGGGGTTGCGACCGAGGTAGCTGGTTACGACAAGCGGTCGCTTGGCCGCGACCAGGCTTTCTACTAGTTCGGTGAGGCCGTCCTCAGGTAACGCTAACGGCGCGATCGGCTGCCACTGGGCTTGCTTCACTTCGATCGCGGGGATCTCTTCCTCGAAAACTTCGCGGCCTGCGACCAGGTAGACAGGGCCCTTCGGGTCGCTGGTGGCGATCTGCACGGAGCGGTGCAGCATCTGCTTGATGTTGCGGGCGGTGCGGAGTTCGTTATCGTACTTCATGTAGCCGCGCACGATGCCGCGCTGGTCGGGGACATCTTGCAGCCAATGGATGAATTCGTTGCGGGTGCCTTTTAGTTCGCCTTCCTGGGTGTAGGGCGACGCTCCCGCGAGGATGACGACGGGGATACGGCACTTGGCGACGTTGTGGATGGCTCCGGCGAGGGCTTGCGTTCCGCAATCGACGTGGATGAGCACGGCTTGCGGCTTGCCGGTGAGTTGCGTGAAGCCCTGAGCGCAGCTGAGCGCGACCATTTCGTTGGGGCAGGTGATGACTTTCGGCGCGGGCTTGCCGAGCTTCTTGCAGACTGCGAGCGCTTCCATGATGGCGGGATGGTCGCTGCCGAAATTCGCGAAGAGGTGGGTGATGCCAGCGTCGTTGAGCGCTTCGATGAGGGCGGAACCACCGGTGTAGGGGGAAGTCACGATTTTCAGTCTCGCACGGTGGGGCAGGCGTTTGGGCCTGCCGGCCGACAGGCGGAAACGCCTGTCCCACCTTTGCGCCTGCTAGCGCTGGACCAGGGCCATTGCTCGGCTGCGGTGGCTAGGCCTGCCTTGACAGGGTTTTGCTCGATGTAGGCGATTGTTCGTCCTACTTTGTCATTGCGGCGAAGATAGTGATCGTAGGACTCGTCTTGCCAGAATCGCTGGCCGGTGCGGTTTAGGATTACGTTGGCGGCTCGGGCAGTGGAGCCTTTGAGCCAACGCATAAGCACGGGACCAGCGACCAGGGGGTGAATCAAAATGTGAACGTGATTTGGCATGACCACCCAAGCCTCTAACTCGTAGAAGTGGCGTTCGAACTCGCCTCGTCGGATGGTTGTCGCGACCAGGTCGGCGATAGGTGGGTGGCTCAGCCAGAGAGGGCCGGTGGTGCGTTGGTCCAGGAAGCGATCTTTTGCGGTAAAGAGCTGAGCTGGGGTTTGGAGCGTAGGTAGACGATAGGTGGCAGGGAGGGAACCGTGGAGACGCCACGTTAGGAAGAGCAGGACTGCTTCGGGATGGAAGTGGGGGAGGTGACGATGGTATTCAGGCATAGGAACTTGAGTGTTGTGGTACGAGGAAAAGTCTCGGAGAATTTAGGGATGGACTTTACGGATGCTTCTGGGTTTGCTGGACATGCCGATCTGGTTTTCGCACCTCGGAATGAAGAGGAGCTTGCGGAGATTCTGACGCGGGCGAATCGCGAGGGGGTGCCGGTTACGATTCAGGGGGCGCTCACGGGGCTCGCGGGCGGGGCTGTGCCTCAAGGGGGCTGGGCTATCTCGATGGGGAACTTCAAGAAACTTGAAGTCACCGATGGCGCAGCTCGCGTGGGAACCGGGACGCTGCTGTGCGATGTGCAAAAGGCCGCGATTGCTAGCGGGCAGTTTTATGCGCCGGACCCGACGGAGAACACGTCGTCGATTGGCGGGAATATCGGGGCGAATGCCAGTGGGTCGCGGAGCTTTATGTTCGGTGCGACGCGGCGGCATGTGCGGGCGTTGCGCGTAGTCACGATGGATGGGCGGATCGTGGAATATCGGCGAGGAACGCCGGTGGATTTCGAAGTTCCGAAGATTCCGCTGCCGAATGTCCGCAAGTTTTCGTGCGGGTATCAATTGAAGCCGGGGATGGATTATTGCGACCTGTTCATTGGGAGTGAGGGGACGCTCGGGGTCGTTACTGAGGCGGAGTTGGGGTTGCTGCCGGCTCCGGCGGAAATTCTCGGGGGCGTGGTCTTTTTCCCGGATGAGGAGAGCGCGTTGGAGGCTGTTGATCGGTGGCGACCGACGCCGGGCCTGCGGCTGTTGGAGTTTCTGGATTCGCGTTCGATCAAGTTGATGGAGCTGCCGTATGGGGCAGCAGTGTTGATTGAGCTTGAAGGCGATTCAGAGTTGGATATGACGGGCGCGCTGGAAAGCGAGTCGTGGTTTGGCTCGTCGGCTAGCGATCGGGAGAAGTTCCGGCTGTTTCGGCACCGGCTGCCGGAAAAGATTCACGCGCATTTGCGCAAGCTGGGGCTGGTGGTGATTGCGACGGATTACGCTGTGCCATTGGAGAAGAATCGGGAGATGCTCGATACGTATCGCGAGGTACTGAGCGAGCATTTCGAGGACCGGTTTGTGATGTTCGGCCACATTGGTGATGCGCACGTGCACACGGAGTTGCTGCCTCGGGATCAGGAAGAGTGGAACCGGTCGCCCAAGGTAATTGCGGAGTTGGCCCGCAAGGTTGTGGAGCTGGGCGGAACGGTGGGGGCGGAGCATGGGCTGGGGAAGCGGAAGGCTCACCTACTGAGTTACCAATATGGACCGGAGCATATTGCGGCGATGCGGGCGGTGAAGGCTCGGTTTGATCCGGCGGGGTTGTTGGGGCGGGGGACGTTGTTCGCAGCGGGGTAAGTCTGGTATCGTTCGTCCTATGCGCAAGACGATCCTGGTTCGGATGATGGCGGCTGCAGCGTTTGTGGTATGTGCGACGCTCGCGTATACGCAGGCTCCGAACAAGCCCTCGAAGCTCGACGTAGTGAAGCTCGCGGACAACATGTATGCCATCCATAACGATTTCGTGCCGGGGAATACGACGGCGCTAATCACCAACGAAGGCGTGCTGCTGGTGGACGACAAGTTCGACGTGGACGGCGAGAACATCGTGGCTGAGGTGAAGAAGCTGACCTCGCAGCCGATCAAGTTCGTGGTGAGCACGCATTATCACGGCGATCACAGCGGCAGTAACGCGCTGATGCAGAAGTTGGGAGCTAAGGTGGTTAGTTCCGAGGCTGCGCATAAGAGGATGCTCGCGGCCAAGCAGCCGGGTCCGGCCGACGTGACGATCGAGCAGAAGGGGCACATCTACTTGGGCGGGCAGACTGTGGATCTTTACTACTTCGGACGGGCGCATACGGATGGCGACATCGTGGCGCATTTTCCGGCCCAGAAGGTGCTGTCCGCAGGGGATATGTTCGCGTATGGCGATGCGACTCCGGAGTTGATCGACTATGAGGGCGGCGGCAGCGCGAAGAGTTGGACGACGACGCTTGATGGCGCGCTGAAGCTCGATTTTCAGAGGGTGGTACCGGGGCATGGAGTGGTGACGACGAAGGCGGAGATGGCGAATTTCCGGGCGTCGACGCTGTCACTACAAAACAAGGTTCACGCGATGATGGTCGCGAAGAAGAGCAAGGCGGAGATTGAGGCGATGTTGCGCAAGGACTTCCATTACGCGGACCTCCACGTGATGTTTAGTCTCGATGGGTTGATGAAGGAAATGAAGTAACCCCGCGCCTCACCCGTGGGGTTGTTCGTTTAAGGCTTTCTTGCAAGACAGAATCAGCGGACGGAGATCATCGCGCACTATTTCCCAGACATGGTCCCGTCCGATGTCGTCGTAGCTGTGCCGCAACCGGTTGCCGAGCGCTCGAATCGCGCGGCACGGCTGATCGGGCAGCAGGATCTGAGCTTGGTCGCCAAGTTTCGTTACGGCCTCGCTGATGCGCTCCAAGCAGCGCTCGACCGCATCGTAGACCAGCCTGTTCTCGTCGAGGGAGGTTTCATCCAAACCTTGCGTGTAGTTTAGTGCTGCCTCAGCGTTGTCGATGATGTCCTGCAAACGGCCCGCTGGCTTGCTAGAAGGCAACGGCGCGATCCTGGTCAATCTCTTGTTGGAGGTGTGGTTTGCGTACGGGTTCTTCGACTATGTCCACGGGACAGCCGAGGATAGCCGCGAGATGCTGCTGCAATTCGGCTAGCTGGCCGTAATGGTCAAAGCCACCCTTGGAAAAGCTCTTGTCGAGCTGGACGGCGACATCCACGTCCGAGGGGGATGCTTCGCCACGCGCGGTCGAACCAAACAGCGAGGCGGAACGGACGCCGGCGGCTCGCAATTCCGGCGCGTGGCGGCGCAGGGCGGCGATGGCTTGGTCCCGGGTCATCGCCTATATTGTGGCACGTCACGAGTTAATGGGTTGATGAAGGTGAAGTAGCCGTCTCCATCCAGTGAATCATCCCGATAACGTAAGTGGAATGCTTAGAAGCTGCGTCAATTGTTTTTCTCGACACCCTTCCAACGCGGTATCCATGCCAATCAATTAACACCTGCCTAAAGTCATATGCGCTTATTGTCCGCTGATAGATGCGATCTTTCGGACCTTCGATCTGAATATAGTTGGCGGCTATGTGCCGTACAACGAAGGAGTCGACCTTCAATCCCTCGGTTACGCTCCAGTGTTGAATCTTGGCGCCTAGTCGCAACTTGGCGCACAATTTGTTCCACCAGACGGAAAACTCTTGGTCGGTCATTCCTACTCCAACGCAAACACAAAGATGTTGCTCGAATTACTCGGCAAGAGCTCGCGAGCGAGGCCGTTGAGGCCGCTCGACACTAGCGAGTTGCCTACGCTGACAGCCACGTACTGTTTGCCGTTCACCGAATACGTGATGGGGTAACCGGTGACGGGCGAACCGAGATTTACATCCCACAGCACCTTGCCGTTTTCGTCATCGAACGCGCGGAAGTGGCCGACGGTGTCGCCGGTGAAGATCAGGCCGCCGCCGGTGGCGACGCTCGACATCATGCCGGCACGTTGGTCGTAGCGCCAGATGGTTTTGCCAGTCTCGACCGAGATGGCGAAGAGCGTGCCAATTTTATCGGTGCCGGGAGCGATTTGCGCGCGGCCGTTGATTCCGTACGCCGATTGATTATCGATCGAGGTCACGTTCTCGCAGGTGTTCTGGAGGCCGTAGTACATGACGTTGGTGCGCGGGCTGTAGGCTCCTGCCTGGAAGCCTTTGCCGCCGCTGGGCGTGGGGCAAACGAATTTGGTCTCGCCGGCCTTCTCGAAGATGGTTTCGGGATTCACAGTGACCTTGCCCGTCGCGCCGTCGATTTTTTGTACGACGTTTTGCATGACGGTGGGGCGGGCCCACAGGAATTCGCCGGTCTTGAGGTCGAGCGTGTAGACGATGCCAGTCTTGCCGGGGACGCCGGTGATCACCTTGCGGCGCTCGCCGGGACGGATGCGGGGGTTGATCCAAGCGACTTGCGCGGCATCGGGAGCAATGGCCGTCTCGACGATCAGGCGTTCGAACGGATGATCGAAATCCCAATGATCGACCACGTGCTGGTAATACCAAACGATCTTGCCGGTGTTCGCATCGAGCGCGAGCGTGGAGTTGTGATACAGGTACTGCTTGTCATTGCCGTCGAGGCGATACTTCGGCGCGGGCGAGGTTACCGACGTGCCGACGATCAACAGGTTGGTTTCGGCGTCGAAGCTGGGGACCATCCAGGCGCCCACGTGGCGGCGTTTGTCGTCAGTGACGTTGCCCCAGGTTTCGTCGCCGGGTTCGCCGGGACGCGGAATGGTTCGCGTGCGCCAGAGTTCCTTACCGCTGACGGCGTCATGCGCCGTGATGATGCAACCGTTGGGCGTGAACTTCACTTCGCAGCCCCGGGTGGAGAAGATCTTGCCGTTGGCGATGATCGGGCCGGAGGTTTCCTGCGCAGGGTCTTCGCGATAGTCGACGATGCGCTCTTGCCACGCCAGCTTGCCGGTGGCGGAGTCGAGCGCAAAGAGAAAATCGTCGGCGCTGGTATCGATGATTTTGTCGCCGTAGATAGAGAGGTTGCGATTGATGCTCGGGACGGGGATAAATTTACCGAGGTCATCGGGCCAGCGGCGCTTGTATTCCCACTTCATTTCGCCAGTGGCGGCGTCCATGGCCTGGATATAGTCGCTGGGGTTCGGAAGATACATCACGCCGTTGTGGACCAGGGGCGTGGCTTCCTGGACGCCGGGACCCATGCCTCGGGTCCACACCATCTTGAGTTTGCCGACGTTGGCTTTGGTGATCTGGTTCAGAGGACTGTAGCCCCAGCTGTTCAGCGTGCGACGCCACATCAGCCAGTCGGCGGGATCGGGCTCGGCGAGCATTTTGTCAGTGACGGGCTGGGAGTAGGCGACGGCCGCCACTAGAAAAAGAACAAAACGCTTCATGCTGCTCCTTAGCGGTAATAATCGGGAAGATTGGGTTTAGTATCGCGCAGGATTTCGAGGGCTGCACGGTTCTGAGGTTTGGAGAGTTCTTCGTAGACGCGCTTGTAGACTCGCGCCAGCGCGGTAGGTTCCATTTTGTCGAAGATCTCGGTGTAGATGGTGTAAGACAGTGGATACTGGAACAGGCGCGTTTGCAGGTTGAAATCTCTTAGGGAGCGGCCTTTGGAATCGGTGGGGCCGCGCTTGGGAAAAGTCTGCGTGAATGTCGACACGCCTTTGATGGGGCTAGTGAGTTTGGCTTCGTCTGCGAAGGTCAGATACGAGACAAGGTTTTCGACTGCGGCATCCAGCTGCGCGTCAGTGGGGCGTTTGGCTCCGGTGGTT
Source organism: Bryobacteraceae bacterium (assembly GCA_039926185.1). GTDB lineage: Bacteria > Acidobacteriota > Terriglobia > Bryobacterales > Bryobacteraceae > Palsa-187. The sequence continues at coordinate 189,845 of JBDSXJ010000035.1, forward strand.
CGGAACTGGGCGCTCAGGGCGGCCATGTAATACATGGCCTGGGTTTGGTGTTCCAGGGTCATCAAGGCGATCAGGTCGCTGGTGGGCGTCAGGTATTTGGTGACGTCGAACTTGGTAACGAGGCTGGTCTGGTTTTGGGTGCCTTTGGTCTGCAACTCCACCGGGCGGTAAGGATTCTCGGCGACAGCATTGCCCAGATGCTGCATCTTGCCATGGGTTCCTGTGACGTACCAGCCGCCCCAGCGCTCCTCAAAAGGGGTGCGATGGTCGGTTGCGTGGAAGAGGTCGCCGCCCATGAAGAAAGGCGAGCCATCGACGCCGGGATAGACGGTGGCGACGAAGGTGTGCGCGGCCCAGGTGTAGCCATGGCAGGCGAGGCAGATGGAGCGGTCGCCTTCGATCTTGGGCTTGTCGACCTTGGTTGTATCGAGCGTGTAGAACTGGGTGCCGGCTGGATCCGCGGCCGTGATCTCAAACAAAGCGCCGTTCTGGACCATGCCGACGGCGATGGTGTCATTGAAGTAGATAGCTCGGGGAGTCTTGGGGCCGATCTTTTCCTGTTGCAGGCTGGTGCGGGAGAAGACCAGGACCTGGGAATCGGTATGGATATCGAGTTCGCGGAGCAGGCTTTGGAGGTAGCCCCACTTGTTCTTGTATTCGAGGGTGGCTTCGCCGGTTTCCAGGCGTTTGGCCAATTTGGAAGCAAGGTCTGAATGCTCAGCGGGGGTTTGGGCAACGATGGTGCCAAAACCTGCGAGCACGGCGAAAGCAACAAGGCTTGGTATCGCGCGGCGCATCTAACTCTATTTTAGCGCTTGCAGCGGATTACTTCGTTTTCTGCAGGGTCCCGCGGCAGGAGGCGGTTCCGCAGCCGCACTTGTTATTACCGGTGTCCTTCTCGAAGTTGTAGTCGATGGTGAGTTCTTCGCCCTTCTTGATGGGGCGGAGGCTCATGTAGAGGATATGACCCTTCATGATGCGTCCGACGAGGTTGGGCTCACAGCTGTGGTTTATGATTTCGGCACCGCTGCCGCCGACCGCTCCGTCGAGGGTCCAGTAACTATCGAGCGTATAGAGGTAGGTATATTCGCCTTCGCCGCGCCGTTTGGTTTCCATACGGTTGCAGCGCTCACCGGTGTACTCCATTACCTTGCGGCTGGCGGGAATATTTTCCAGTGCGTAGACGCCGAAGCGATGGATCTTGGATTTGCGGATCTCCAGTTTATAAGAGACGAAACGAGGATCAATCTTGGGATTGCGAACAAGCGGAGTTCCTATTGCCATGTGTGGGTCAGGTCGTATTGTAACTTGGACGGGGCCTACGCTTCCATGTGTTTTGCTGTTTCAGGCACGGAATCCGCAAACGCAATCTTGAGCAACGGTGGAGCGACGATTGTGGTGGCAACGGCCATGAACACAACAACACCGTAAATGTTTTGTGAGATGACGCCCATGGACAATCCGATCTGGGCGACTACCATCCCCACTTCGCCTCGGGGAATCATTCCCACGCCGATCTTGAAGGCATCGGACTTGCCGAGAGGTAGCGCGCTTAGCCCACAGCCGATGAACTTTGAGATGCAGGCGAGGAACAAGAGGATGAGCGCCAGCGCAATCATGGAACTGTCCTGGAAGGCAGTTAAATCAACGTGCAATCCGATCCCGGCCAGAAAGAAGGGGACAAGGAGTTCGCTCGCGCCGTGCGAAAGATCGTGAACGCGAGGGCCAACGGTGCCGGAAAGAGCCATGCCGGCAAAAAACGCACCCACGATGGCGGCGACTCCGACATAGACGGCCAGGACGGCCAGCCCAAAAAGGAGGATCATGGCCAGGGCAAATTCGGCTTCCGCAACGCGCATGCTTTCCTGGATTCGCGGCAATACTTTGCCCACCGCTTGATTGCCCATCGTGGCGATGATGAGGACGAAAGCGATGGCTAGGCCGATGGTCAGCGCGATTTCGAGGATGTTTACCTGGCCGCGGGCCATGCTGCTCACGGAGGCAAGAACCAGGAGGCCGAGGACGTCGTCAATCACGGCGGCGGCAAGGATAATTTTGCTGGCGCGCTCCTGCAGGACGCCTTTGGTCGCGAGCACTTGGGCGGTGATGCCAACGCTAGTGGCCACCATTGCGGCACCGACGAAAATGGATTCGATGCTGGGCTGCCCCCACCAGACCATCAAACCCCATCCCATGATGAAGGGGACAACGACACCGCAAGTAGCGACGAATGTGGCGGTGCCGCCAAGTTTGAGGAGTTCGGCCGGTTTTACTTCGAGTCCGACGCGGAACAGGAGGAACATCACTCCAATGTCGGCAAGAGCTGTCAGGAGTTCGCTGGGCGCAACCCAGTTCAGCATACTGGGGCCGATCAGGACGCCCGCGAGGATTTCCCCGACGATGCCGGGTTGACCAATGCGCTCGCACAGTTCAGCCAGGACCTTGGCGGCGGCGAAAATCACCAGCATCGCCAAGGGGACCTTGAGGGCCTCGGGGGATGCTTCAAAAAAGAGAAAAGCGGGAACAAACATGGGTGGATGGAATTAGGACACGATGAAAAAAATCCGGGACAGGCGGAAAGCCTGTCCCGGTCCCTTCAGGGAACTGCAAGTCGAATCTAGCCTCGGCCCATCGGATCGCCGGCGTAGGCTTCCATGCCCATTTCGGTGATGTCGAGGCCGCGCTGCTCGTATTCTTCCGAGACGCGCAACCCAAAGATGGCCTTAATAATGCCCCAGGCTAAGAGCGAAACCACGAGGGTGAATGCGATCACCGACACGGATCCGATCGCCTGGGTGGTGAGCAAGCCGAAGCCGCCACCGTAGAACAGGCCGTTCTTGGTCAAGCCGCCGCCGGGAGTGCCTTCGAAGGCAAACAGTCCGACGCACAGCGTACCGAAGATACCGTTGACCAAGTGAACAGAAAGGGCACCCACGGGATCATCGATCTTAATCTTGTCGAAGAAAATGACTGCGGGGACAGCGATGATCCCGGCGATAGCGCCGATGGCCACCGAGCCGATGGGGGTAACGAAGTAGCAGGGAGCGGTGATCGCCACGAGCCCGGCGAGTGCGCCGTTTACGGTCATCGTGAAATCAGGTTTGCCGAGCATCACCCAAGCCACAAGGGTGGACGTGAGGATTGCCGCGCAGCAGGCCAAGTTGGTGGTCATCGCGATGTGAGCGATACCGATCGGATCGGCCGCCATCGTCGAACCGGGGTTAAACCCGAACCAACCGAGCCAGAGGATGAGGCCGCCGAGGAAGACGTAACCCATCTGGTGTCCCGGGATCGGCTGCATCGTGCCGTCTTTCTTGTACTTGCCCTTGCGGGGTCCGAGGAGCAGGATACCGGACAGCCCTGCGACACCGCCCACCGTATGAACCACGGTCGAACCGGCGAAATCGAAGAAGCCCATGGTGGCCAACCAGCCGCCGCCCCAGATCCAGTGGCCCGTGATCGGATAGGCGACGCCTACCAGAATAACGGTGAAGATCAGGAACGACTTGTAGTGAATGCGTTCTGCGACGCAGCCCGAAACGATGGTGGCAGCAGTGCCGGCGAATACCAGCTGGAAGAAGAATTTCGCCAGCAGCGGTACGCCAGTCCAGTTCAGCGACTTGTAGATGCCCATGTAGGCATCACCGGTTGCGGGACTATTGTCCGCACCTCCCAGTAAGAGACCGCCCATGCCCATAAAGCTGGACCCTTCCGAGAACATGAAGCCAAACCCAATAATCCAGTAGGCCAACGCGGACAAAGCAAATACGACGAAATTCTTGGCCAAGATGTTGGTGGCGTTCTTGGCCCGGCACAATCCGGATTCAACGAGGCCGAAACCCGCGTTCATCCAGAACACAAGGAATGCGGCCACCATTACCCAGATGGTGTCGAGCATCACCTTGAGTTCGACATTGGTGGGACCGGCTGGGGCGGCGGGCGCAGGCGCTGCCGCGTCCTGCGCGTATGCTACGGCTGCGAAGCTCATGAGTATCAACGCGGGGGCTACGCACCGGCGCGCTGAGAGGATCTTAGATGTCATGTGTAACGACTCTCCTATTGGAATCTCGGGTGCACGCTGACGAGGCGTTTCGGTTAGATTCCAACGGTAAGCCGTTACGGAGGGGAAAGCAAAGTCATAATTTTGATGTCGGGCCAAAGAAATTTCTATGTGGCCCGACGTCGCAGCAACTTACTTGAAAAGAATGAAGTTACGCGGACTTGGTAAAGCCGAAGAGGCGGGCGGCGTTTTCTTTGAGGATCAAGGGACGGACTTCATCTTTGATATTGATCTTCTCGAAATCAGCCAACCAGCGGTCGGGTGCGATCAACGGGTAATCCGAACCGAATAGCATCTTATGCTTCAGCAGGGTGTTGGCGTATTGGATCAAGGTCGCGGAGAAATACTTCGGCGACCAGCCTGAGAGGTCGATATAAACCTGGCGCTTGTGGAGGCAAACCGAGATGGCTTCATCCTGCCAGGGGAATGACGGGTGGGCCATGATGATGGGCATGTCGGGGAAGTCGACCGCGACATCGTCAATGTCCATGGGGTTACCGTACTTCAAGCGGACGCCGCCACCGCCGGGCATGCCGGTGCCGATACCGCTATGGCCGGTGTGGAAAATCACCGGCATCTTGAATTCGTTCATCACTTCGTAGAAGGGATAGGCTCGGCGATCGCTGGGGAAGAATTCCTGCAACGGCGGATGCAGTTTGAAGCCGCGAACCATACCGCTGCGGATCAGGTTGCGCGCTTCGTTGACCGCGTCCTGGCCGCGCATGGGATTGACGCTGGCGAAGGCGATCATGAAATCGCTGTTTTCCTTGGCAAAAGCTGCGACTTCTTCGTTGGGAACCTGCGGGCGGCCGGTGATCTTTTCGTCGACGCTGAATACTACGCAGCCGATGTTGCGGCTGCGGTAATACTCGGCGAGATCAGCGCGTTTGTAGGAGATGCCGGCGTTGCCGAAATACTTGCGGGCGGCTTCGTCGGCGTCATTCCCTTCGGGTTCGGATTCGATGTGGACGTGGGTGTCGATTGCGATCAGTTTGTCGATGTTCATTGTGAGTCTTTCTGGATAGAGATGACGCGCGCGGACGGGCGAGTCGAGTATAGATCAGAAACCAGCTCAGCGCGATTGCGAAGAACCGCGCCTTGATTGATGGAGCCTTTGTCGGTGACTTCGTGGAGATCGATGGACGGTGGATCGGCGAGCAGGATGGCTCGAGCGATGCGGCCGGAACTGCCTGTGGCCGTTTTCGCCAGCTCGTTGAGCAGGGACTGGAATTTTTGACGCACGGCGGGGTGCTCGATGATTTCCGACGCGGAGGCGGTGGCCGGCAACTGGGCGAGCGCACGACAGGCGTCGAGCGCCGGGAAAATCAGGACGGTGACGAAATCGCGTTCATGGCCACCGATCACGGCGTCCTGTGCATAAGGAGCGCAGTGGACCAGGAACTGCGCGCGCAGAGGTCCGGCGCTGACGAAGGTGCCGGTGGAGAGCTTGAAGTCTTCGACGATGCGGCCATCGAAGCGGAACCCTTTGGACACATCGTCCGGATCGACGAACTGGAAGGCATCTCCGAGGCTGTAGAAGCCTTCTTCATCGAACGTGGCGCGTGTGAGATCGGGCTGACGCCAATAGCCTGGGGTGACGCCAGGGCCACGCAGGCGGGCTTCTAACTTGTCGCCGGAGGGAACAAGCTTCAGTTCGACCCCTGGCGCGGGCAGACCGATATCGCCCGCCTGACGCAGGTCCTTGCCGGGGAACATGGCGGCGGGGGCAGTTTCGGTGGAGCCGAGGCCGGTGAACATGATGATCTTGTGTCCGCAGGTTTCGACGGCGAGTTGTTGGATTTCATCCCAGACCGGCTGCAGCAGGCCAGCACCTGCGTAGTAGAGCAGTTTGACTCGGGAAAAGAAGCGCTCCCGGAAATCCGGGCGGGCTTTCAGGTAGGGGATGAGGGTCTCGAAGCCTTTTGGGACACTGAGGAAAACGTTGGGGCCCACGTCGTGGAGATTGCGCACGGTGGCTTCCATGCCGGAGGGCGTGGGGCGGCCTTCGTCTATATAGAAGGAACCTCCGTTATAGAGGACGAAGCCGACGTCGTGATTGCCGCCGAAGGTGTGATTCCACGGGAGCCAGTCGCAGATGACGGGCGGTTCGTCTTCGACAAAACGCAGAATGCCGCGAACCAGTTCCTGGTTGCTGGTGAGCATGCGCTGGGTGTTGATGACGCCTTTGGGGGTGCCGGTGGAGCCGGAAGTGAAGAGGAGCTTCGCGATGGTGTCCGGCGTCACGGCGTCATGGGCGCGTGCAACGGCGGGGGTCTCGGCGGTGTTCAAGAGCGTGGAGAAGGGCGTGGACCGGATGCCCGCAGGGTCGCCCGCGATGACAAGTTCGGCGTCGGGCGGAAGCACGGCTTCGAGCGCCTTACGATAAGGGGCGCCGTCACTGACAAAGACCATGCCCGGCGTGAGCAGGTTGAAGATATGGCGCAGCTTGCCGTGGTCGGAGGAGACCAGCGAATAGGCGGTGGAGATCGGTGCGTAGGGGACGCCCGCGTAATAGGCGGCGAAGCCCAGCACAGCATGGTCGAGATCATTTCCAGACAGAATCGCGATGGGGCGTTCCTGGGAGATATGCGGCCGGTCGAGCAGTGCTTGCGCGACCTTGCGGGCAGCGGTGCGGAACTGCGCGTAGGTGAGCGATTGCCAATTGCCCGCGGCGTCGCGTTGCGACATAAACGCGCGATCTGGAGTGGTGGCGGCCCAATGCTCGAGTTTCTCCGTGAGCTTTTCGGGATAGGGACCGAGTGCGTGCAGAGGCCGCACGTAGGTCGCCGCGCCATTGCGAGATACGGTGACGTCGCGCGGTCCGAAACGGACATCGCGAAACGGAGCACTCATCATTTTGGCAGCGCCTCATCCTTTGCGGCGAAGGTGCTGCCGCTCTCGGCCAGGCGTTTCAGCAGCGGAGATGGCGCCCACAGGTCGGAACCGAATTGGCGTTCAAACTCGCAGATGCGGTCGTAGACAGTTTTGAGTCCGACGGTGTCGCCGAACCACATCGGTCCGCCGCGCCAGGTGGGGAAACCGTAACCGGTGGTGTAAATGACGTCGATATCGGCAGCGCGGCCGGCAAGGCCGTCTTCCAGGATCTTGGCGCCTTCGTTCACCATGACGTAGAAGCAGCGCTCAATAATTTCTTCGTTGCTGATCTCGCGGCGAGTGAAGCCCAGTTCTTTGGAGGTCTTCTCAATAATTTCGTGAACGATCGGATCGGGCGAGGGCTTCAGCTTCTCGTCGTATTTGTACCAGCCTGCGTTACGCTTTTGGCCATAGCGGCCGGCTTCGTATACGCGGTCATGCACGACAGGTTTGCGAACACCGGGCTTATCCAGGTGTTTGGTTTCCTGGCGAACGCGATACAGCAAATCGATTCCACCCAGGTCGTCGACGGCGAAGATGCCCATGGCCATACCGAAATCGGTGAGGACCTTGTCGACTTGTTCGGGGAGCGCGCCTTCTTCGACCAGGAATTGGGCCTCGCGCATGTAAGCGAACATCATGCGGTTGCCGACGAAGCCATAACCGTTGCCGACCACGACGCCGATTTTCTTGAGGGTTTTCGCGACCGCCACGGCGGTAGCCAGAGTTTGCGGCGACGTCTCGCGGCCGCGCACGATTTCCACCAGGCGCATGACGTTCGCGGGGCTGAAGAAATGTAGGCCCACGACCATCTGCGGCCGTGATGTCATCGCGGCGATGGCGTCAATGTCCAGGGTGGAAGTGTTGGTCGCCAGGACGCAATCTTTCTTGGCCACTTTGTCGATGTCCGTGAAGAGTTGCTTCTTCACTTCCATGCTTTCGAAAGCGGCTTCGATGATCAGGTCGGCCTCTTCAAAACCGTCGTAGGTAAGCTGGGTGTGGATCATCGCCATGCGTTGATCCATGACGGCTTGCGGAGTGCGCCCGCGTTGGACGCTGCGGTTGTAGTTTTTGGTGATGGTGGCGATGCCGCGATCCAGACCTTCTTGGGTGGTGTCTTTCAGCAACACCGCGATACCGGCGTTGACGCAGGCCATGGCGATGCCACCGCCCATGGTTCCGGCACCGATGATACCCACCTTGCGGATCGGGTAAGTGGGGGTGTCTTTCGGCAGTCCAGGGACCTTGCTGACCCCGCGCTCCGCGAAGAAGACATGGATCATGGCCTGGGCCTGCGATGAGGCCAGCGAGATTTTGGCGATTTCGCGTTCGCGCTTGCAGCCCTCTTCAAAGGGCAGCCTGGTTGCGGCGTCGAGGGCGTCGATGGCGAACAACGGCGCGGTCTGGTGGGGCCGAATTTTGCGTGCCAGTTCGCGGCCCGCAGCAAAAGCAGCTTCGTTGGCCTCTGGAGTTCCCAGGTTGCCGTTGCGGTTGCGAGTCTTGCTGACCGGCTCGGCGGCGATGCCACGGGCGAAGTCACAGGCACCTTCCAGCAGGTCGCCTTCGATGACGCGGTCAATTAGGCCAAGCTTCAGCGACTCGTCGGCCTTGACCAGACGGCCGGTTACACACAGTTCCACCGCAGCGGGGACACCGACCAGACGGGGGAGCCGCTGGGTGCCTTCGGCGCCAGGAATGATTCCGAGGTTCGATTCGGGCGCCCCGAGTATGGCATCAGGACTGGCCACGCGATAGTGCCCGGCCATAGCCAATTCGAGTCCCCCACCCAGGCACGTGCCGTGGATGGCCATGACAATCGGCTTAAAAGAATCTTCCACCCGCGCGAGCAGGGGGTGGAGATCCGGAGCAGCGTCCGGATTCTTGGCCGCAGCCTGTAATTCATTGATATCCGCACCGGCAATGAACGTCTTGCCGCCGCCGATGATGACCACAGCTTGCACGGCGGCATCGCGTTCCAAGGCGGCGAGGGCGTCCGCTATGGCGGCTGGGACGCCAGGTCCGAGTGCATTGACGGGAGGATTCTGTACTGTAATGACGGCAACGCCGTTAGTCTGGTTGACCGTTACGAATTCGCTCATGTGGTTAATTACACAGTTTAGCGCGCTTGCATGCAGCCTTGCGCCCGGAGGGGGACTCCATGATAATCAGAGGGATCTTTTTCTAAGGAGGCCCCTATGTTCAAGAACTCTATGCTGCTTATCTCGGTGTCCATGATCACCATGGCGCAAACTCCTGCTTCCGTCGATGGCGTGCTGCGCAGCAACAGTCGCCTGGTGGCACTGGATGTGCTGGTAAACAATGACAAGGGGTCGGTTCGGGGGCTGACCAAGGACGACTTCATCTTGGAGGATAAGGGAAAGAAGCAGACGATTTCCCTCTTTGAGATCACCGAGCCTGGGAAATCGGGTGCCGCGACGCCACTGTCGCCGGGGGTGGCCAGCAATCGCATCAATAGCCAAGGTCTGGTCCCAGACAGCGCCACGGTGATCCTTTATGACCGGATCAATGCACCTTCGCCTGAGGCGCAGGCGTTTGTGCGCAACCAGGTGCTCCGATTACTCGCGGGTTTGAAAGAAAGCGACCGCGTGGGCTTTTATTCGCTGGGGTTCAACCTGAGGGTGGTTAACGATTATGACCAGGACCCGACGCCCTTGGCCCGCGTCGCGAAGGCACTGCAGTCCAGCGGAAATCCGCCGGCCAGCTTCTCCCCCGTGGAAACCGCGCTGTTCAAAAACCTTGCCGAGGCGCTATCGCCCATGCAACAGCCCAACAATCAGGCTCGTGTGAACATCACCTATCCCGCGTTCCGCACGATTGCTCGCCATTTGGCGGGGGTTCCGGGCCGCAAGAATCTGGTCTGGGTTGCGAGCGTATTCCCGCTGACCTTCGGCAATCAGCAGGAACGGCGGAAAAACGATCAGGCAGAAGTAGATGCCTTCCGGAACAACCTGACGGAAGCCAACATCGCCATCTATCCGGTGGACCCGGGCGGCACGGGAGCGAGCTTCAACCAGACTGAAGCTGCGCCAGTGGCGAATGAGGGGAGCCTGATGCCGGGGTCGATGCGAAATTCGGCGGGCACCTCGTCGTCCACCAATACCAGCACCTCGCAGACCGGAAACCAAACCATGCTGCTGCTGGCGGATGCGACCGGCGGCAAAGCGTTTCGCAACGCCAACGATATTGAGCCGGCGCTGCGTGAGGTCATTGCGCTTTCCGGCTACACCTATACGCTGGGGTTCTACCCCGACGAGAAGACGCTGGACAACAAAACGCACGATTTGAAGGTCACGTTTGTGAAGAAGCCTGCGACGGAGAAAGCCAAGGCCATCCATCGCAAGATGTATTTTGCCTGGGGTCCCACTACTCCGCCGGAGGCGCTGGCGCGGCCGACGCTCGGAGAGATTCTGGAGGACCCGTTGGCCGCAAATTCCATTGGGCTGATGGCGGCGACAAATCCAGATCCGGCGAAACCCGGCGCACAGGTGCTCAACATACGGATCGGCGCGGGGGACTTGCAGTTTGTGCCTAAAGGCGAGCAACTCACCTCGGCTTTCGAAATCGGCATCGCCATCGAGGGCGCAAAGGTAGTGAGCCTGAAGACCTACGCGCCCGTGTTCACCGCGGAGGAGCTGAAACAAATCGTCGTCAACGGCCTGGACACAGGGGAAACGATCGACACGAACGGGGCAGCGGGAATCTTTCGGATTGCGATTCTGGACAAAGCCACGGGCGCGTCCGGCAGCTTGCGGGTGCCGTTTGTGGCGACGAAGTAATTTGAACCAAAAATCGACGTATGGGCTGCCATCCTAGTCGTCAGGCCATAATGAGGAATGACGCGACTGCTGCTGCTGGCCCTAGTCGGCGCCTGCTTGCAGGCACAAACGCTGAGCCCGCAAGAGATTGTGAAGCGCTCCGTGGAACGCGACGCGCGCAATTTCGAGCGCTTCAAGGACTACACTTTCCACGAATTCAGCGATCAAAAACAGCTCGATAAACGCGGCAAAGTTAGCAAGCAGGATACCGAACTGAATGAGGTTCTGATGCTGGGCGGGCGTCCTTACAGCCGCCTGCTGGAGCGCGACGGCAGGCCGCTTTCAGTAAAAGAAACCGAGAAGGAGCAAGCCAAGCTAGATAAGGAAGCCGCGAAACGGGCGAAAGAAACGGATCGCGACCGCGCCAGGTTTGAGAAGGACAGACTGGAGGAGCGGCGTTTTGCCCTGGAGATCCCGGAGGCGTTTACCTTTCAGCTACTCGGCGAAGAGAAGATCGACGGCCTGCCGGTGTGGAAGATTCAGGCCGATCCGAAGCCGGGCTTCAAGCCCAAAAGCGGACGCGCGGACCTTTTAAAGAAAGTGCGCGGGACGCTGTGGATCGATCAGGCGGGTTATCAGTGGATCCGGGCGGAGATCGACGTGATCGGCACGATTTCCTGGGGATTATTCGTACTACGCATTCCGGCGGGCGCGAAGATTTCCTTTCTGCAGATGCGGGTGAATGACGAAGTCTGGCTGCCGAAGACGGTTCACGTGCGGGCAGACGCGAAGCTGGGACTGGTGAAGACGTTCCGCATCGACACGGATGTGACCTATAGCAACTACCGCAAGTTCCGGGCCGAATCGCAGATCATCGACACAAAAGAATTGCCCGCCCCTTAGTGAGAGAATAGGAATCTCCTCTTGCAGGGTTGGCTCGTGTTCAAAGTCGGATTTCTTCAATCATTTCGTCAGACTTCGCCCGCGGAGATCGAGCGGCAGGCGGACCGCATTTCCGATCCGGTGGAGCGGCTGCGCTTCTTGCGCAAGAACAGCGGCGCGACCGTTCAGGATGCGCTCCCCCGCGCTCCTTTGAGTTTGCCTGTGAGAGCAGGCCTCGCGTCGGTGGCGTTGGTGTGCGCCGCTGGCTTCGCATACTGGCTGGCACCTTCGGCGAAAGCTCCGGAAGCCGTAAAGGCTCCCGCTGCCCCTGTGGCGCGACCCGCACCGAATCAGATCTGGCAGGTGGACCACACGGCTATTGAAGAGGTCTACAGCAATGGACTCCGTATCGATCTTTCGTTCGCGACCAAACTGCGTCCGCGTGCGGAGTATCCGATATTTGCTCTTACTGGCGACTCTTCCCAACCCATCGCGACCGATCGTGTCCCGCGTGGCATTGTGTACCACACCACCGAAAGCGACATGGTGGTGTTCGAAGAGGCCGAGGGCAAGAGGATTGATCGGCTGGGGCACATGCTGCTGCGCTACATCCGGCGGGAGCATTCGTATCACTACCTGATTGACCGCTTCGGACGGGTTTATCGGGTGGTGGAAGAGTCGGACGCGGCCAATCATGCGGGGTTCTCGGTGTGGGGTGACGATCGCGGCGTGTACGTGAATTTGAACGATAGCTTCATAGGGGTCGCGTTCGAAGGCACCAGCACCGAAACAGCTACCATCTCCGGGGCACAGCTTTCCGCCGCCCGGATGCTGACCGAATTACTGGTTTCCCGCTACAACATCCGGCCGGAGGACTGCGTCACCCACGCCCAGGTGTCTGTGAATCCGAACAATATGGTCCTGGCGAACCACAAAGATTGGGCGCGGGGGTTCCCTTTTGCCTCTATGAACCTGCCGGACAACTACAAGCTTCCGGTGTGGGCGGTCGAGGCATTCGGCTTTACCCACGACGAAGACTTGCTGGGGGCCTCCGGTGGTAAGGACTGGCCAGGCTTGGTTTCTGCCGATAGAAAATTATTGCAAACAGCGACCTCGCAGGGTGCTACCGAAATCCGCTATCGTGGAATGCTCCGGCATCGTTACCAGGAGATTCTTGCGGAAGTTCGGAGAGGTACGCAAGAAGCCAAAGAGAAGGCTCAGGATAAGTCGGCAGAGAAGAGTAATTGAAGTGGCGATCGTATCTTCAGCACAAGCATTAGGATTGGACGTCGGCACCAGCCGGCTCGTAGTGGCTCGGCAAACGGGCGGGGCGGTTAAGTACGAATCGCAGTTGAACGCGTTTGTTTCGCTGCCGTATTCCAAGATGACCGAAGGCGTGCTGCGGCGCGAGCATATTCCGCACACGGTCCAGCAAGGTCAGATTATGGTGCAGGGCAATGAGAGCGAGAAGTTCGCTGACCTGCTGAACGTGGAAACGCGTCGCACCATGACCAGCGGGTTTCTCGACCCGCGCGAAGCGGGTAGTCTCCAGGTCATTCGCGAACTGCTCATCAACTTGCTGGGATATCGCGATCCGTTCCGCGAACGCAAGGTTGTGTTCACGGTGCCTGCGCCGCCATTGGGCGCGGAAGAGAGCCTCACGTTCCATGAAAAGACGCTGAAGCAGATGATCGGCGACCTGGGGTATCAGTCGACCTGCATCAACGAAGGTCTCGCAGTGATCTATGGCGAGCTCGAGCATTCCAACTACACCGGCATCGGGATCAGTTGCGGCGGCGGGCTGTGCAACGTGTGCCTGGCGTATCTGTCCGTTCCCGTCATGAGCTTTAGCGTTCCCAAGGCCGGCGATTTTATCGATCGCAACGCGGCGCAGATTTCCGGGGAGCGCGCGAACCGAATCCGCATGGCGAAGGAAGCGTCGTTCCACCTAAACGGCTATTTCGCGGACAAGGTGCACCAGGTCATCGGGGTTTATTACGACGACGTGATTCAAACGTTGGTGAAGTCCCTGCACGAAGGATTTGCGCGAACCAACAGCATTCCTCGGTTCGGACGCCCGATCCCGATCGTGCTGAGCGGCGGCACCGCGATGCCAAAGGGATTCAAAGAGCGCTTTGAGCAGGTCCTCAGCGAGCAGCAATTCCCGTTCACCATTTCCGAAGTACGCGTGGCGGAGAATCCGCTGCACTCAACCGCCAAAGGCGCGCTGGCTTGCGCCATGAGCGACGAAGAATAGTTCGGAGGCCCCTTGGAACTCGACCTGGAACAATTGCGGCGGCAGTACGCGGAGCTCACCGACGAAGCGCTGCTGGAAATCGACGCGTCCGATTTAGTGGATGCGGCGCAGCAGTGCTATCAAGCGGAACTGCGGCAGCGCGGGATTCGCACCGGGCAGGTTGCCAGTTCTGTCGACGGGGATGTTGTAGTGATCCCGGATCAAGGCGAGCCGGAATGGTTGGACACGGGCATTGTCGTGATGTCGCTGGAAGACTCGTCGATCGTGGACGCGCGGAGTATTTTGAATCGCGCCGCGATTCCCTGTTTCGTCGTCGAGCGGGCGGCGGAGGGCACTCGCAACTCTTCGTATGACCTTTTGGTGCCACCGGGGCAGCATCTGTTGGCGGTGAGTATCCTGGATCGCGACTACTTCAATCCGCGCAGTGAAGAGGATTGGAAGGCGGAGTTCGCGGGACTGACGGATGACGAGTTGATGGACATCGACGCGGATATTCTGGCCGTCGGGTTGCGGGATCGCGTGGATCGGCTGGTGCGGGCGTATGAAGACGAATTGCTGAAGCGCGGACTGGCGGAGTTAGAGACGGAATAGCGCTTTACTGACCGACGGAATCCATCGCTTTCACCAAGCCTGGATCAATTTGAATCGACGTGCTTTCCAGGTCTTGCTGCATGTGTTCCGGGTCTGATGTTCCGGTCAGTGGCAGCATCCCAACCGCTTGGACGAACCGGAATACGATCTGGGCGACCGTTACCTCGGACTGGCGCGCCAACTCTGCGAGCTGCGGGTGGTTCATAATTTCAGGGTTCGCCGTGAGCAGCGAAAAGCCCTGATAGACAATTCCCCGCTCCCGGCAGAATTCGCGCACTTGGCGATCCCAACCGGTCCGCGCAAAACAGCGATTCTGCACGAACGCGGGATTCTCCGGCATCTCCTGCAAGTGACGCAAGGAGACATTGCTCACTCCCAAAACCCGGGCGCGGCCTGCGGCGCGCTCCTTCACCATCGCGGCCCAAACCTCAGCGTCGGACTCACTCCAGCCTTGGCCCGAAGAGGGGCCATGAAGGACGTAGCTATCGACGTAATCGGTTCCCAAGTGCTCCAGCGAACTCGCCATGGACTGGGCGACCTGGTCGGTAAGGCTCGCCTTGGGATCATAAGGGAGCCGGTGGTCCTGGCCGGGCTGATAGGTAAATTTGGTTTGCAGGAAGAGGTCGCTGCGAGTGACGATCCCCTCCTGATACGCGGTAGCCAGCGCTTCCCCGACGCCAGCTTCGAAGTAGTGGCGGCGCTGGTTAGCGGTGTCGATTCCCCGGAATCCGGCTCTTAGCGCCAGCAACGTGAGCGGCGCGGTCCGATCCTCCTTCCACGCGGTGCCGTAGAGAAAGGGAGGATGAGCCATGCTGTTAGTGTACTTGGGTACACTGGGGGAGTCGGAGTAATCCCAAGATGTAGAGGTACACGATTTGAATTCTCGTTTCCTTGCTGTAGCCTTCCTTTTTTTGCTTGCCGTTCCCGCAGTTCCGAGTTCCAGCCCAGCGGTTCCACTCCCCGAGAGTCGTTTACGGTTGTTCCATACCCACACGGGGGAACACCTGGACATCGTTTTCCGGCGAGGCGGAGCCTACGTTGATGGCGCACTGGAGCAGTTGAACCACTTCCTACGGGACCATCGTACGGGCGACGTGCCGCAATATGATCCTCGGGTGTTCGACCTGCTCTCCGACCTGTCGGCGTCCGTGAATCGGGCCGGAGCTGAGTTGCAGATCATCTGCGGTTACCGCGCGCCGAAGTCGAACGAGTTCCTGCGACGAACCACGACCGGGGTGGCCAAGAATAGCCTGCACATGCTGGCCGAGGCGATCGACATTCGCTTACCCGGCATTCCGCTGAAGAAATTCCGCGACGCGGCGTTAGCCCTGCATCGCGGAGGCGTGGGCTACTACGCCGCTTCGAACTTCATTCACGTGGACGTGGGGCGAGTGCGACAGTGGTAGCTTCCTGCTTGTAGACGTCCTTCCAGACGTGAACGGCACCATCTTCGCTGACCGTTGCCGTGTGATAGACGAGGTACACCGGGATGGGGCGCGTCACGTTGACCTGCTGCGGCTTGGAGTCCTTGAACGCATTGGCGATACGATCCTTGTCCCATTCCGATTCGTTGCGAAGGACCCACTCGGCCAAAGCCTGAGGGTTCTCCACGCGCACACAACCATGGCTTAGTGCTCGCTGCTCGCGGGCGAACAATCGCGGACTCGACGTGTCGTGCAGGTACACGTCATTTTGATTGGGGAACATGAATTTCACCCTGCCCAGGGCGTTTTTGCGGCCCGGAACTTGGCGAACGCGGAACGCACCGGATTGCAGACCGTCCAGGACTTCGTCCGATACTTCCTCGCCTGCAATGACTTTTCCCTTGGAGTCCACGACCTCGTAGTCGTTTTTGTCCAGATAGGCGCGGTCTTTGACGATATCCGGTACGATTTCATTCTTGAGAATGCTCGCCGGGACGTTCCAGTAGGGTCCGAACACAAGGTACTTGATGTCGCCCGTGAACAACGGTGTTTGGTGCTTCACTTGGCCGACGATCGTCTTCATTTCCAGAGCGACATTGTTGTTCTGGTCGTAGGCACGCAGGCGGTATTCCGGAACGTTCACGAGGATGGCACCGTTCGGGAAGTTGCGAGGCAGCCAACGCCAACGCTCCATCGTTTGCTCGATGCGGGCGCGCTCTTCCGGTCCCACCCGGCCCAAGGCCTCTTTGAGACGCCGGTATTCGGCGAACGGCGGGTCCAGCTTATCGAGACCACTTTCCACCCCTGCGGGATCGTGAGCGACGCTCCACGCCAAGTCACCCAGCGCCGTTCGGTCGGGCTTGCCGTAGAGACCTGGATTCGCATGGCCAAAGCGGAGGTCGGCCGCATACTGCATCAGACCCTTGGTCAACGCGATGTCGGACTGAGATGTGAAATAGTCGCCTGGTTTCAGTCCGCGATTCGTGGAACCCAACAGCGCAGTGACAACTTCCGGGCGGCGATGCTGCCAAACCGGCGCGTAACCGGATTGGCGATAGAAGCGATCGAGGGCCGGATTGTTCTCCGCGGCCACCTCTTTTTGCAGAGTGCCCGTCAAATCTTCCGGTAATTTCCCCGCTCCTGCCTCCTGGTATCGCCGGGTGGCGATCTCGCCAACTACTCCGGCAGCCAATAGAATCGGGTACACAATCGCAGGAATCGAGCGCCTATGAGGCTTCATGACGATTTATTGGATGCACGCGGGGGACCAACGGCTGCGAAGCATCAAAGTTTGGCCATATGTTCGCCCCTTACGTACCCACCAACCGTACTAAGTTGCTATCTAGGGTCTATTACGGTATTGACCTTAGGCTAGGACGTGAGTACGATGGGTATGTACTATTACCAGTACTGGAGGCGCCCTGATCCAAACTAACTTCCTCCTGCATAACAGTTATCTCCGTTACTCGCGTTAAACCTTCACGGTTGCGCTTGCCACCGGACGCTCTAGCCGACTCTCCCCCGATCGCTAGGTGCCACGATTTGGTACCCATTTGCCTGGTCCGCTCCAGTGGAGCGCGGCTGGGCCGCTGAAATCAGCCTATCCCTTGACGCAGGGCTAAGGTTACCTTAAGCGGGAATTAGGTGAGATCTTAGACCAATTCTTTGGTTGGCTCTCAATTGCCGGAGGTACTAGAACTTCTTATGATCATTACGTGGCAAGGGAAATCATCGCAGAGGGAGTTCGTGATGGACATATTATCAGCGTCGCTTAATGACAATCCGAATGTGAAGGAATCCAGAAAAGGAACGGTTCGGATCGTTCTGGCGGATGACCATCCGATCGTGCGTGACGGCTTGAAGAAGCTGTTGCAGCTGGAAGAAGACTTTGAAGTGGTTGGCGAGGCCGGTGACGGCCGCGAAGTGCTGGAAAAGGTGCGCGAACTCGACCCCGACGTTCTGCTGCTCGACCTCCGCATGCCGAACCTGGATGGCCTCTCCGCGCTCCAGGCGCTGCAACAGACCAACAAACGGACCCGCGTCATCGTATTGACGGCTTCCGAAGACAAGAACGAGTTTGTGCAGGCCATGAAGATGGGTTGCAGCGGCATCGTGCTGAAGCAGACCGCTCCTGACCTTATCGTCAAAAGTATCCGCAAGGTTCACTCCGGCGAAATCTGGCTGGATTCGAACACCACGGCCGCAGTGATGCGCCAGTTCTCGACGGGCCTCGAAGGTTCGGGCGGCCAGCCCGGAGCCAAGGGTCGCGAACGCAGCCCGCTGTCCGCGCGCGAGCGTGAGATCGTGGCACTGGTCGCGCAAGGCTACAAAAACAAGGAAATGGCCGAGAAGATGTTCATCAGTGAGCAGACGGTGAAGAACCACCTGCACAACATCTTCGACAAGCTGGGCGTGTCGGACCGCTTGGAACTGGCGCTGTATGCCATCCACAAGGGTCTGCACCTGGCGGGCGATCCGGCTCCGAGCCGGTAGCCGCGCGCGATTTCCCATCGTTTTTCACAAAGCGCTCAAGTTGGCCTCCGGGTCCAGCTTGGGCGCTTTTCTTGTTTCTAGGAAACTTCGGTTCTGGTACTAAATCCAGATAAGCTGTTGAAAACAGGCGTGAACCAGACCGCATCTCCTGATAAAATTGAATTCTTCAGGAGAGTTTGGTCAATGAAACAGTTCGTTCTCGCCGCCTTGGCGGTGCAGTTGGCGGCATTTAGCTTTGGTGGCACGATCATCGCGGAGAATTCAGATTTTGAGGTATTTTCCACCGGCCCTGGCGGTTCAAACCTGGGCGACTTTGGAGTGGGAGACACCGGCGGTGGTTCGCCCAACCTCGGCCGGCGGGCAGTCGTCCAATTCAGCTTGACGGGACTCAGCGGCTCAACCGTACAGTCCGCGACGCTGAATCTCTTCCTGATCGAATCGCGCCTGGACCAGTTTCCCGATCCTGGCACCATCACCTCTAGCGCCCCATTCATCAATCCTGGTTTGGGAGACACGGTCGTACTGCATGTGGCCGACTACGGCACTCCCGACCTCGCTGACTACAACGCCGCATCGATCGGAAATGACCCAGGCATCTTGATCGCAGCCGCCGTTCAGCCGAGCGGCGCTTCGATGTCGATCAATATCGCAGCAGCGCTGCAACAGGCGATCACGGCTGGATTTTCGTTCGTGACATTCCGCATCCAGACCGCCACGGAAACGGACAACGACGGTTTGAACGACATCTGGTTCTTCGCGTCTGCCGACAACGCCACGGCAAGCCACCGGCCCTTCCTCAGCTATGAAGTCACGACATCCAATGGGGGGGCAACGACGCCGGAACCCAGCACCTTCTTGCTCGCTGCCGGGGCAGCGGCGGCTTTGTTGACAAGACGATACCTCGGAAAGCAGCGTTAAGACTTCTTCCGGCTCTTCCTAAATCGTCTGACGAAGTAGACCGAGCCCCAACGTACCAGCGGGCCAGGAATCGCCCGCAGCGCTCCGATCAACAGCTTGTAGCGCCAGCCCGGGATCACGAACAGCTTGCGTTGCGCGAAACCGGCCAGGCTCGCTTCGACGACCGAATCCGGAGTCATCCAGAAGGCAGCGGGGATCGCGGAGCGGTCGGCTCCGGTGACGTCATGGAATTCGCTGAGGGTGTATCCGGGGCATAACGCTTGCACGGCGACCGGGGAATTCCACGCGCCCAGTTCAATCGCCAAGCCCTCGGTGAACCGGTTCATCCAGGCCTTGGTCGCGCAGTAGCTGACGTTCTGCGGAGCCGCGGCAAAGGCCGCGACCGAAGAGACATTGATCACTCCGGAGCCGGAGACCGCACGCGGCGTCAGATTCGCCAATGCCGCATGCGTCAGCCTTGCCGTCGCGACCACGTGCAGGCGGTGCATCGCGTCTTGTCCTTCGGCGTCGGTTTCGAAGAAATAGTGGTTGGTGCCGAAGCCCGCGTTGTTCACCAAAAGCGCGAGGTTCGGGGCCGAACGAACGCGCTCGGCGAGCGACTCCAGCTCGGCTTGCTGCGTCAAGTCCGCCGCGAAGGCTTCGGCCCCAATGCCGTGTTGATCGCTCAACTGGCGCGCGAGCGCCACGAGGCGGTCCTCGCGTCGGGCGACCAGAAGCAGATCATACCCACGGGCAGCGAGCTTGCGGGCGAAGGCAGCGCCAATACCCGAGGAAGCCCCGGTAATCACAGCCAGCGGGCGCGTCACGAATGACTGTCCTCAACTTGCTTATCGAGACGATGCCCACGCGCTGCCCATTCCGCGCCGCCCAGCACCAGCATGGATGTCAGGAAGCTCAGGAAGATCAGCGTCGCGGAATAGCGAAACACCCCATACTCGCGCTGGAGCTTCTCATCGAATACCGGCCAGACCCACGTGTTCAGCGTCTTGAGCGCCTCCAGCAACACGCCGACGCCGATCGCAGCGGGCAGTACGCGCTCCACGGGGGGACGTCCGTTGGGTAAATAGCGATAAACCAAAAACAGCACCAGAACCGTGACCGGCACGGCGGCAGCTTTGTAGAACAGCGCAGAGATCCAACGCTCCACTGCAAAGTCCGTCAGGTTGCTTTGTCGGACAGCGGCCAGGCCCAGAGATAACAGAACCAGAGTTCCGCACACGAAAATGAGCACCAGGCTCACGATCTGGTTGCGTAGGAAAGTGCGGTTCTTGCGTATCCCCCAGACTTTATTCAGAGCGACCTCCAGGGGTTCAAAAATGCCGTTGGCCGAAAACAGCAAGATGAAGATTGACAGCAGCTCCACCGGTTGGGGAGCCGGGAGATTATTGTGCATGAAGTTGCCCATGGCGCTCGGGAAAAAATCACGGAAGGCGAGATCCATCGCTGAAATTACGGTGTCGCGATTGAAGAGAGCGCGCCCCAGGGACACGCAGACGATCAGGAACGGGAAGAAGGATAGCAGTACGTTAGCCGCGATGGAGAAGGCAAAAACGTGGACCTCAGTATCCATCCAGTACGAGAAGACCGGTTTTATTCCTAAAAACACTTGCCGCAAAGCGGAAGCAGGGGAAAGCGGCATGTTATCAGAGTATAGACTGGTGACAGGGGCAATTGCGGCTAACGGGCCATCCGCGATCCGCCGATCCTTTACCAGCGGCTGAAGTACTAAGGAGATCTGTGAACGTTGCGATTTTAGGGACTGGTTACGTCGGCTTAACGACGGGTGTTTGTTTGGCTTTCCTGGGTCACAAGGTGACCTGCGTGGATCCGGACAAACGGAAAATTGACGCTCTGGGAAAAGGTGACGTTCCTTTCCATGAGCCGT
>JBDSXJ010000036.1:0-240801 GCA_039926185.1 Bryobacteraceae bacterium
GACGGTCACCGGTCTGGTGAAGACGAAGGAACAGATCGAGCAAACCGTCGTCAAGGTCGTCAATGGAACACCGATCGCCGTGAAAGACCTCGCATCGGTGGTCGACGGCCAGGCACCCGCGTATAACATCGTGACCGCCAACGGACGCGAAGCCGTGCTGGTCAACATTCGCCAGCAGCCCGACGGCAACGCTGTTGCGATCGCCGATGCGGTCAATCAGGAACTGGCGGAGATTCGTAAGACGCTGCCGCCAGATGTAACCATCTCGACTTACTACGACGAATCGCTACTGGTTCGGGATTCTATTGACAGCGTCCGCGACAGCATCCTGCTGGGCCTGGGGCTCTCCATGGTTGTACTGCTGCTGTTCCTCAAAAGCTGGCGCACCACGCTGATTGCCGCGATCGTCATCCCCGTCGCGACCCTCACCGCGATTGTATTTCTGAAGTTCTTCAATATGAGCTTCAACATGATGACGCTCGGCGGGCTAGCCGCTTCCATCGGTGTCGTGATTGACGATGCCATCGTCATGGTGGAGAACATAGTCGTCCATCTCACCAAAGGCGAATCTCCGGAAGAGGCATCTCGCAAAGCGATCATCGAACTGACACCGGCGCTCATCGGCTCGACGCTGACGCCCATCGTTGTGTTCGTTCCGCTGATCTTTCTGGGAGGCATCACGGCGGTCTTCTTCCGGGCGCTGGCCGCCACGCTAGTCACGGCCCTGATGGCCTCGCTTTTCCTGGCGATCTTCCTAACCCCCGTGCTCGCTCGCCTGTTCATGAAACCTGAGCAGACCAAAGAGGGCTTCCTCATGTTGGCCTTCACCCGGGCGTACGAAAACACGCTCCACTGGTGCCTGCGCTTCCGCTTGGTGGTCGTCGCGGCCGCAGTCCTGATCCTCGGTGGCACAGTATGGATGTTCAACACTCTGGGTAGCACCTTCATGCCTGAGATCGACGAAGGTGCGTTCGTCCTCGATTACATCCTTCCGCCCGGCACCGCGCTGGCGGAAACCGACCGCGTCCTGCGCCATATCGAAACGTTTCTCAAAGAGACACCCGAGGTAGAGAGCTACTCCCGCCGCACGGGAGCCGAGCTCGGCCTCGCCGTCACCGAGACCAACACCGGCGACTTCCTCATCCGATTGAAGAAGGATCGCGAGCGGGGCGAAGAGGAAATCATCTCCGAGCTACGCGACAAGATCGCCGAATCTGAACCGATCATCGAAACCGAGTTTCCCCACATCATGGAAGACCTTGTCGCCGACCTCGTCTCCTCGCCCGAGCCCGTCGAAATCAAGATCTATCATCCGGACACCGCAACCTTCCAGAAGGTCGCCGAAGACATCGAAGCATGGCTTCCCAAAGTGAAAGGCGTGGTCGACATCACAAATCGCACTGTCCTGATCGGACCTGCGGTCAACTTCCGCGTGAACCCGTCCAAGGCGCAGCGAGCCGGCTTTACCGTCGCCGACATCGCCGCTACCGAAGCCGCGATGGTGGATGGAGACCCCGTATCGTCTATCATCCGCGACAATCGCAAAATCGGCATTCGCGTGCGATATCCCGCCGAGTACCGCCAATCCACGGACAAGCTGAAGTCACTCTTGATGACGTCCGCCACGGGACAGACGGTTCCGCTCTCCAGCATCGCGGACGTTGAAGTGGAAGAGAACCAATACGAAATCCATCGCGACAACCTGCGAGACATGTCCTCGGTCACCGCGCGCCTCGAAGGTCGTGACCTCGGCAGCGGCGTCGCCGAAATCCAAGCGCGGCTCTATAAGGAAGTGAACATCCCACCGGGCACCGAGATTGAATTCGGCGGCGTCTACAAAACCCAGCAGGAGTCTTATCAATCCCTGGGCCAGGTTTTCGTCGCCTCGATCCTATTGATCTTCATCATCCTGGTGTTCGAATTCCGATCGTTCACCCATCCCATCGCAATTCTGATCGCTACGATCCTGTGTACCTTCGGCGCGCTGCTCGCGCTGCAACTCACCGGCCAGACTCTGAACATCTGCTCCCTAATGGGCGGCATTATGGTCATCGGCATCGTGCACAAGAACGGCATCCTGATGCTCGACTCCGAACGCCACTTCTCGGAAGAACTCGGCCTGCCCGAACAGGAAGCCGTCTTTGAAGCCGGTCGACGCCGCTTGCGCCCGATCCTGATGACCGCCCTGGCGACGATCTCCGGCATGCTCCCGCTGGCCCTCGGCATCGGCGCCGGAGCCCAAATTCTGCGTCCTCTGGCCATCGCGGTCATCGGCGGTGTCGCAGCGTCCATGGTCCTGAGCTTATTGATCACGCCGGTGCTGTTTCTGATCCTAAAACAGCGCTCTTTCCGGGCGGTCTAACGAGTGAACTATACTAAAAGTGTCTCCCCGTAGGACCCCCTTTTACCTTGATCTCTCTTAACAACATTTCCATGCGCTACGGCGCCCGCATCTTATTTGAAGATGTGACGGTTACTTTTCAGCCGGGCCGCCGCTATGCGATCACCGGACCGAACGGAGCCGGCAAGTCCACGCTGATGAAGATCCTCACCAGCGAGATCGAGCCGTCCAAGGGCTCCGTCACGCGCCCCAAGCGGATGGGCGTACTCGCACAGGACCAGTTCGCCTTCGATTCGTTCAGGGTGCTGGATACCGTCGTGATGGGCAACGGTCCCCTGTGGGAAGCCCTGCAGGAACGCGAAAAGCTGTACGACAAAGATCCGGCGACGCTCACTGACGACGACGGCATGCGCCTCGGCGAACTGGAAGGCATCGTGGGCGATGAGGGCGGCTACACGGCTGAATCCGACGCCGCGATCCTGCTGGACGGTCTCGACATCCCGGAAGAACTCTACGAAAAGAAAATGGGCGAGATCCAGGGCGGGCAAAAGGTCCGCGTACTTCTCGCTCAGGCGTTGTTCGGAACTCCCGGCGTCCTGCTCCTCGACGAACCTACAAACAACCTCGATTTGGACTCCGTCCACTGGCTGCAGGATTACCTCAAAGCCTACGACGGCTGCCTCATCGTCATCTCGCATGATCGCCACTTCCTGAACGATGTTTGTACGCACATCGCCGACATTGACTATCAGACGGTCATCACCTACACCGGCGGCTATGACGACATGGTGCTCGCCAAGACGCAAGTCCGCGCCACCATCGAAGCCGGCAACGCCCAACGCGAAAAGAAGATTGAGCAGTTGAACGAATTCATCGCGCGCTTCTCCGCCGGTACCCGTTCCTCGCAAGTGAACTCCCGTAAGAAGGAAGTCGAGCGCCTCAAGACCACCGATCTGGCACGCTCGAACATCGCACGTCCGTTCATCCGCTTCCAGTTGAATCGCCCCTCAGGCCGTCATCCGCTCGAAGTGGAGAAGCTGTCCAAGGCGTACGATGACAAGAAGGTGATCAAAGACTTTACCGCTTCCATCAGCCGCGGCGAGAAGATCGCCATTATCGGACGCAACGGCGCCGGTAAGACCACGCTGCTGCGTTCGCTCGTCCAAAACGCA
Source organism: Bryobacteraceae bacterium (assembly GCA_039926185.1). GTDB lineage: Bacteria > Acidobacteriota > Terriglobia > Bryobacterales > Bryobacteraceae > Palsa-187. The sequence continues at coordinate 3,514 of JBDSXJ010000036.1, forward strand.
CCGGGTGCCGAGGACAAGCAGTTCACCATCGACGCGGGTAAAGTAACCTGGGGTCACGAGACTGGGGTCGGATACTTCCCCCAGGAACATTCGATACCCTCCGGCACGACTCTGATCCGCTGGCTGCACGACTTCGCGCCGCAGACCTCGCAAGAGGAACTGCGCGGCCTGCTCGGTCAGATGCTCTTCAGCGGCGACGACGTCAACAAGAAGACCGACGCGCTCTCCGGTGGCGAGGCCGCCCGCTTGATCTTCTGCCAGCTGATGCTGCTGAAGCCCAACGTGCTGGTGCTCGACGAACCGACCAACCACTTGGATCTCGAATCCATCAACGCCCTCAACATTTCCTTGCAGAAGTACGAAGGCACTGTTTTCATCGTGACTCACGATCACGACGTAATCGACGAAGTCGCGACGCGTATCTGGCACATCGACAAGAACGGGATCGAAGACTTCAAGGGTCCGTACGAAGAGTACGCCGTGGACGCCGCCAAGCGTTCGCCCGCGATGAGCCGCTAAACAAGCTGAAAATGAAAACGGGCGACTAGGGGATCACCCCAGTCGCCCGTTTTGCTTTGGGACTCCGCTTAGAACTGGAAGCGAGCTACCAACGTTCCCTGACGCTCGCCACTGACGGTGCCGGTCAGGTTGGTGGTACCGAAGCCCGTGATGTAGCGGCCCAACGCGTCCTTGGTCGGTGCTGCGCCAAGACTAGTGCTGGGGTTGACGAAGCCGCCAGTCGCGACTGTTGAAGCAGCGACGGTGGCCAACGTACGGTTGAAGATGTTGCTGAACTCCGCGCGGACCAGGAAGGTCATGCCTTCCTTGATGCGGAAGATGCGTCCGGCGCTCATCAGTTCCTGCGGACGACGCTGGAAGCGATAGTCGTTGTAGAACGCTGCGGACGGGCTGAACGTACCGTTGGGAGTATCGGCCCAAGCAGCTTGGTTCAACACAACGGTGCGGGCAGGATCAAAGCAATGGCAGTTCAGATCCTGCAGATAGAGCGGCTGCCCGGCGACGCGCGTCGCGTAGGTTGCGCGCAGCAGCGAGGTGCCGTTGTTGTTGCCGGGGCTGGTAGGAGCCTGGATCGGTAGGCCGCTGGAATACTGCAGTACGGCACCCAGGGTCCAATCCTTAACCACCTGATCCACGACACGATTGAAGCCCCACTTCGGCAGGGTGTAGTTCGCCGCAAGAACCATGCTGTGCGGCTTGGAGAAGCTCGACAGCTGCTTGTTGGTGGAACGGTTGAATACATCGTTGATGACGCCGCCGCCCAGATCGTTGTCGGCACCCAGCATCAACTCCTTCGAGTAGGTGTAGGTCCAAGTTAAGTCCAAGCCGTGCGACATGCGCTTGGTAGCCTTCATCTGCAGCGCGTCATACCAACTGTTGCCCAGCGGTGCGCCGGTTACAGCCAACCCGGTAAACTGCGGGAACGGCCGTAAGGACTGCGCCACCGTTTGCGTCGTCGGGAATCCAGCATAGGGGAGCTTGTTCTGGAATCGCGCAGCGGTAGCACTGCCTACCTGTGCAGTCAGAATCGCGCGGTCTGCTGCGCTGCTCCAGTCGAGTCCGTACTGGCTCTTGAGAATACTCGGCTGTAGGGCGTTGTAATCCACCAAGCTGGCCGCGCGCCACCACACACCGCGATTGGCAACGTAAGCCGCTTCGATCACGAAGTCACGCATGATCTCACGCTGTACGCTGATGTTCCCCTGCCACAAGCGCGAGGGGCGGCCGTAATTCTGATCCACAACACCAGGTCCCGCTGCCGGCACGCTGCCAGGAGCAAACGGGAACAGATTCGCGTTCAGGTTCGGCCACGACGTCGCGGTCGGCAGGCCATTGCTGAGGATGAAGGCCGGGTTCGCCGGCGAGCCAACGTATGGAGTGTTCGCACCCGCGGAACCTTGACCGCCACCTTGAGACATGGAATAGCTCAATCCGAAACCGGCGCGAACGACGGTCTTCTGATCGATCTGGTACGCCAAGCCCAAGCGAGGTGCGTACGCGAGCGGGTAGTTCTTGGCGAAGCGGCAATTGCAATTCGCTTCGAAGATCGTGGCTCCCGGATGTCCACCAGCATTGGTATTGGCCAACGTCGGGGAAAGAGTAGGCGAGCGCCCATACTGCTCACGCGGATAACCGAAGATGTCCCAACGGATACCGTAGTCCATGGTCAGCTTGCGGGTCAACTTCCAGGTGTCCTGTGCGAACCAGGAGTAGAAGTGGCGGCCGCCACGGGTGTTGGTCGGCTGCGCAACCGTCGCAGAGCTGGGGCTGCCGAGCAGCAGGCTGGCGTAGGGGAAGCCGCTGAACAAACCGCCTAGAGCCGTGCCCTGAGAGATGACAAATGAATTCGCCGTTTGATCCGCAGCGAACGTAAACGATCCGCTGGTATTGGAAACCGTATTCACCGGGTAGCCCTCGAGACGGACTTCGCTGCCGAATTTGTAGGTGTGGTTGCCTTTCACCCAGCTGAGATTCAGCTGGCCAGTGGGCCGTTGCAACAAGCTGCGGACCTGAGCGAACGGACCGGTAACAGAGAGTCCGCCTTTGGCAAACAGCGCCGTTCCCGCACCACCCAGCGCGCAACCGATGCAATACGGGATGCGAGCGCCGTTGTTCGGACCAAGCGTCCCGCCCTTAATGCCGAGCACCTTCTCCATATCGAAGTTTGTTAGCGGCGCTTTGTCGCTGAAGTCGTTGACGATGTAGCCGACACCGAAGTGCAGGAACATGGTCGGCGTGATCGTATAGTCCAGGTTGCCGCGCCACGTGCGCGAATAGATGTAGGTTCCACGCGTAGCCGTGAGAGTATCCGGGAAGCCTTCAGAGCCACCGAAGCCTGTCGCGTAGGGCGTTTCAGTCTGCGTGGAAGACTTATAGAATCCAATCTTCAGCTTGCTACTGAACGTGTGGTCGATCTTGATCGACGGCACCGGCGTCGTGCGTTTGCTCTGGAATCCGTTGAGGAAGTTATTGCTGGCACCCGCCGACGTCGCGGCCGGAATCAGATTCTGGAACTTCACTGCGGAGGCATCGAATCGAGCCACCGGGATGATGTTGCCAACAAACTGCGTGCGGACGCGGGAACCGTTGGGCGCCAAGCGCTCCGTCTGCGGGTCGAAGACCTGTCCTTCGAATTGTGCATTGCCCAAGCCATCCGTGGCTAGCGCACCGGTAAAGGCGCGGTTCGTGAGGACACTCGAGAAGTCGCCCTTGCGATAGGCATCGATTGGCACGGTGCGCGTCTGGTCAGAGATGCGGGCGTTCTCTTTGAATACTTCCATGTTGAAGAAGAAGAATGTGCGGTCTTTGCCGTCGTAGAGTTTCGGAATCCAGACTCGGCCCCCGATGCTGCCGCCGAAATCGTTGCGGCGAGCGCGGTTCAGGATATGGGTGTAGGAAGCGCTGGAGTTCAGGGCTTCATTCACGAAGTAGTCGTAGGCCGATCCGTGGAACGCGTTACCACCAGACTTGGTGGTGTATTGGAACAAGCCCGATCCGGCCTGACCAAACTCAGCCGAATAATTTGAGGACTGGACTGCGACTTCTTCCAGCGCTTCTACGCTGGGCTGTACCTGCTGCTGCGACGCCGACGTGTTCACACCGTTGGTGATGTCCTGGCCGTCCAGCTTAATTCCGTAGGTATTCGCAGGAGATCCATTCACGCGTGTCGCCTGCGCGGGGTTGAAGAACACGCCCGGTGTCAAGATCGCCGACGCCAGCGGATTGCGAACACCCGCAGGACTCGCCGCGCCTACTCCAATGCCGAGAATCGGCAGCGAGTTCAGTCTTGCGACCGTAACGTTCGTCGCAAGCGCCGCGCTCTCTGTGCGGAGCAAAGACGCCTGGTCGGTAACGGTAATCGATTCCGCGGACGAACCGACTTCCAGAACGACGTCAATACGGATGGTCTGTGTGGCCTGCACGCCCAGGTTTTGGCGCGTATAGCCCTTGAAGCCAGACACATTGACAACTAACTCATAGTTTCCGACTGGCAGGCCGGGAAACGTAAAGTTCCCAGTGCTGCTCGACTGCGCTTGCTGAACAGAGCCAGTTTCGGAATTCTTCAACTCCATCGGAGCGTTTGCGACCACGGCACCAGCCGGATCGGAAATCGTTCCTGTAATCGTTCCGGTAGCGGTTTGCGCTAAAGATATCGCGGAGCAAAACAGTGCAGCCGCGACGATACGGAAATAGTTCATGTAGACTCCCCCTCGGCCACCAATAGCCGACTATCTAGGCAATGCTATGGGATTGAGGAACCAAAGTCAATCGTGCGTGTGCAAAAAAGAAAACGCCGCTGCCCACCGAAGTGAGTTGCGGCGTTTTGCCAAACGTGAGAGAGAATTACTTCGGCGCGTCCTGGACAATGCCGGAGTTTGCACTCTTAGCCGCGCGAGCAGCCTTGATCTTTTTGGTCTCCAGATATTTTGCCAACCAGTTATCGGCTTCGGTCGTGGCCTTATCGTATTCAGCCTTGTCATCAAACAGATCCGCGCGTTCGCGGGTCAGAAGATTCATGTAGGCCATGGAATTTTCGTACTCAGGATCGAGTTCGAGCGACTTCTGCAGGTCAGCGATCCCCTGATCGAGGATGCCGCCGTACTTGGCCTTCAGCTCATCGCGAACCTTCTTGTCCTTGATCGGACCGGGATCGTCCTGGCGCATCTTGACGGCAGAACGGCCAGCAAGCCATGCCGGCACCCACTTGGTATACCCGATCACCGCCAAGCTGTAAAAGTGCTCCGCTGTGGGCGCGACCGCGATGTGTTTTTTGTGCCATTCCGCAGACTCATCCAGCTTCGCGTTTTTCTCCTCCGGCGTTAGAACCTGGGTGGTTGCTTCGCTGAATGCCATGGAGGCAAGCGAGGCCAAGGCCGTAGTATCGTTAGGTGATGTTTCCAATACCTTCCTGAAGCCTTCTTTGGCCTTCTGAGCGAATTCCGCGTTTTCCGGGGATTCTGCACCCGGAATCCACTGGCTCATGTACGCGGTCGCCAGATAGAGGCGTGGCACGTCCCAGGCCGGATCCAGCGACATCGCCTCCTTGAAATGCTCCACGGCAACAGAATACTTGGCGGTCTTCATGGAGGCGACGCCTTTATTCAAATGGTCGCGTGCCGCCAAATAGTCGCAGCCAGTTCCCAGGATCGCCATCATTCCGGCCAGCACGGCCGCGGTGAGCGGTAATCTTCGCATCGTCGTGTCCCTTTTACTCGCCAGCTTCGATCTTCGGCGTCATCAACCCAATCTTGTCGATGCCCACGCCCTTAGCAACGTCGATCGCGAAAGCGACGGTCTGGAAATCCAGATCCGGGTCGCCCTTCACGAACACAACGCGCTCGGCGCGAGTGGCAAAGATTTGCGTCAGGCGAGGTCCCAGAAATTCCTTCTGAACGTCTTCCTGGTTCAACTTGAAGTTACCTGCCCGGTCGATTTGGATAACCACAGTACGGTCATCATTTTCCGGAGGAGGAGGCTGGTTCTTCTTCGGCGGCTGGGGAGCCAGCGCGTCCAAGCCGTACGGAGTCAGTGGCGTGATCACCATGAAGATGATCAGCAGCACGAGCAAAACGTCGATCATCGGCGTTACGTTGATATTCGCTTGCGGCCCGCTGCCGCCGCCAACATTCATTGACATAGCTTGTCTCCTATTTCCTTGCCACTACTCACCCGAACTGGACTTCTTGCCTTCGGTCAACAATCCCAATTGATCCACGCCAGCAGCGCGCAGGAAATCTACCACGTCCTCCACTGCTCCGTACTTGGCTCGCGCGTCGGACTTGACATAAACCGTCTTGTCCAAGCGGCCCGTAAGAAGGTCGGAAACCTTGGACGGTAATTCCTCCGGCGAGACCTTCGTGTTGCCGGGCATCAAAAACGTTTCGCCGTTACGCGTGATCGCCACCAGAATGGCATCTTCCGCGTCCGCAGCCTTCATTGCGATTGCATTGTTCGCTTTGGTCAATTCCACGGTCTGGCCTTTGCTGAGCAACGGCGTGATAACCATGAAGATGATCAGCAGCACTAACATCACGTCCACCATCGGCGTCACGTTGATTTCGGATACAACCGCTGGAGCTTGCTGTTTTTTCATATCGCTCGGCGCTCCTAACGCCTTGGGACCCGCCCCACCGCCACATTGAGCGGCAGGGCGTCCCCTATTTCAACTCGCTAACTTTGAACGGAACGAAAAACTACTTGCGGGCGCCTTGCGTACGCTTGATGAAGTAGTCGATCAATTCGGAACTGGAGTTGCCCATTTCCACGTCGAACGCTTCCACGCGGTTGCTGAAGTAGTTGAACATCCAGACCGCCGGGATGGCGACGAGCAAACCGATAGCGGTGGCGACTAGGGCTTCCGAAATACCGCCGGCTACCGCGCCAAGACCGGTGGACTTTTCCGCCGCGATGCCTTGGAACGCGTTGATGATGCCGACGACGGTTCCGAGCAATCCGACGAACGGTGCCGAGGAGGCGATGGTCGCGAGGGTCGAAATACCGCGCTTCAATTCAGCGTGGACAATGGCTTCGGCACGTTCTAGAGCGCGACGCGACGCGTCGATCTCTTCGCCTGAGATGTCGGAGCTCTTCTGGTGCGCCTGGAATTCCTGCAAACCGGCAACCATGACTTTGGCCAAGTGGCTCTTCGGATAACGGTCCGCAATCTTGATGGCTTCATCCAGCTTGCCTTCGCGCAGGGCGCCGGCCACGGCCGGAACCAACTGACGCGACTGCTTGCGCGCGCCATTGAAGGCAATCAAACGGTCGAACATCACGCCGAACGACCAGATCGACATAATGATCAAGCAGATGACGACCGACCGTGCGGGCCACAACATCGAATCCCACATCGAAATCAAATCAAATTGGGGGGCATCCTGGAACATCATCAGGGCCGCTACGTGCGCTTGTAACAACATTCTTAATCTCCTGCGAGTTGAAATTTATTCTATGGCGGCCTTCTGGTGCCGCACAGCCCAACGACCTACAAACTGCTTTACCTGTTACCGCTACTGCAAGGCAAAATTGACTTCAATTTCCGTGAGCACTTCCACCGGTTCGTTATTTAACAAATACGGCTTGTATTCCCACTGACTGACGGCGTCGAGTGCGGCCTGGCGTAACATTGCCGGACCATTCACAACTTGAAGATTTTGGATCTTTCCATCCTTGCCGATGGTGGCGCTGAGCAGCACCACTCCTTGAACGCGCGCCTGCTTGGCGATCGGAGGATAGTTCGGACGAACTTGCTTGATCAGGTTTCCTTTGCTGACGCCGGAACTGACGCGCTGGGGACCCACCGGCTTGGCAGCGGGAGGAGGCGGCGGGGGCGGAGGAGGCGGCGGCGGGGGCGGGGGCGGAACACCACCCAGGACGCCACCCACGGCACCCGTGGGGACACCAACACCGCCAACGACGCCAACGACAACGTCACTCGGCGGGGGCGGCAACTCCGCTTCCGTGATGATCGCGACTTGCTTCGGGATGGTTTTCGGAGCGATCAACTGATTGGAAACGAATTGCCGTGGGGCAACCTTGACTACCTTCACCACTTGAGGCGGCGGAGGCGGCGGCGGGGGCGGGGGCGGGGCCGGGGCGACCAGCATCGACGTCAGGGACGCCTGCGGAAGCACATCCGTGAAGATAAGCGGGATGATGATGAGGATCGCCAGAATTGCAAATTGGATCAGCGCCGAAATCAGCACCGTCCAGCTCTTATTTGTTTTCCCGACGCCATCTACGAATGTCTGATCAAACATACTGAAATCCCCCTGCGCTCAAAACTCTGAATTACCGCCGAACAATCTTCTTCTTGTCGGCTCTCGGCTCAGCCAGTTTGGCTTCAACCGGCTTTTCAATGCTTGCGGGCCGGCTCACGGCGGCGGCTGCTGTAGCGGGCTTACGGGACGCTACGAAGTCCTGCCAGAATACCAGAATCGGGCTGGCAACAAAAATAGAAGAATACGTACCCACCAGGATGCCGACCACCAGCGCGAATGAGAATCCTTCCAGCACATCGCCACCAAATAACCACAAGGCAAGTGCCGTGAGGAAGGTCAGGCCTGAAGTCAGAATCGTTCTGCTCAGTGTCTGATTGATGCTGGCATTGATCAGGTCGCTCATGGACCCGGGACGCCGGGTTTTCAAATTCTCGCGGATACGATCAAACACGACGATCGTGTCGTTCATGGAGTAGCCGACCAACGTTAGCAAAGCCGCAACAACGGTTAATGAAATTTCACGCCCCGTAAGCGAAAACAGACCAAGCGTAATAATCGTGTCGTGGAAAACGGCGATCACTGCGGCTAGACCGTAGATCCACTCAAACCGGAACGCGATGTAGGTCAACATGGCTGCGAGGGAATACAGCGTGGCGTAAACTGCCTTCTGTTTCAACTCGGCACCGATTTTGGGGCCGACGACATCCGTCGCCAAAACCGTAAATTGACCAACCGTGGCGACTTCTTTCACCGACGCAAGCGCGGTGGGAGTCATGCCGGGGACAGCAGACAGTTCGTCTAGCGTGCGGATCAGCCCGCCCTTGGCAATACGGAAGTCGCGGACGCCACCGACCAACTTTTGGATCTCGTCTTCTGCTGTGGGAATTCCGGCTTTACCGCGCAGCGTGTTGGCCAGGTCGTCGGCGGAAGTATTATTCAAATCGAGCTTGCCCTCGGTCGCCCCGCCGAACATCTCGCGCAAAGAAGAGTCGATCAACTCGCGATTGGCATTCAACTTGGTTTCGTCGGCGAGCTCGGTTCCGATCAAAAGCTCTGGAGAACTGTTGGCGCCACCGGTTCCAACGATGGGTTGCACCGAGATCTCGCCCTGAATCTTTCGCCCCAACTCTGCGCGAATTTTATCCACCGGAGGTTCGCTTAGGAAGCGCACACGCATTTCCGCGCCGCCCTTGAAGTCGATGCCGTAGCTAAGGCCACCCTTCATACCCCAGCTTGCCAGCCCGGCCAGCGTGAGGACGAGGGAGGCACCGATGAACGGCCACTTCCATTTAAGGAAGTCGAAGTTTGTATCTCTGAATAATTCCATTCGTTCTCGGGCTAGTCATATAGACACCGCCCACGTTCCTAAAGTTCCGTAGCCTTTTTTCGAGGCCGTCAAAGGGATTTACAGTAACATAGATCCCGGGTTGTAGCAATCAAATATGCCTAAATGCTTAGCGTCTCCGGACGCTGCTTACCACTCAGGCCCCAATCGAACATTACGCGCGACACAAAGATCGAAGTGAACAGATTCGCAAGCAGGCCGATCACCAGCGTTACCGCGAAACCTTTGACCTGCACCGTGCCAAACAGGAAGAGTAACGCGCAGGAGACAATCGTGGTCAAATGCGTATCGATAATCGTTAGGAGCGCCTTGCCGAAACCGTTGTCCACGGCCGAAACCACACCCTTGCCAGCACGCAGTTCCTCGCGGATACGCTCGAAGATCAGTACGTTGGAGTCAACCGCCATACCTATGGTTAAAATGATTCCGGCAATGCCCGGCAAAGTCAGCACCGCGCCGAAGTAGGAGAGCGCCGCTACCAGAATCAGTGCGTTGAGGATCAGGGCGACTGTGGCGTTGACGCCGGCACCCTTGTAGTAGATCAACATCACCGCGACAACGGCGATCAGGCCAGCCAAAGCGGCGATCATGCCACTGCGAATCGAATCGGCACCCAGCGAAGGGCCGACGGTCCGATCTTCGAGTGGCGTCAAGCGAGCGGGCAAAGAACCAGCACGCAGATTCAGAGCCAGATCCGAAGCGGCGTTTTGATCGCCAATATTCTGAATGACACCGCTGTCGGTGATTTTGCTATTGATGGTCGGCGCCATCAAGACCTGGTCATCGAGCACGATGGCCATCGCCTGGTTGATGTGCGAGCCAGTGAAATCGCCGAAGCGCTTTGCGGCGTCCTGCGTCAGAACGAAGGTAGTTTCCCACATCGAACGATTGGTCGGACTCATCTGCGCTTGCGAATTGCGCAAGTCGCGTCCAGTCACCACAGGAGTGCGAGAGAGGATGTAAAATTCGCCGCCAGCGCGTCCGCTGCTTTTGATCTGCGATCCGAAACCGATCACGCCATTCTTGCTCGCCATCGCTTCATCGCGCGTCCCGAACGGTCCGCCCTGCACTTCAAACAGTTCCAACTTGGCCGCCGTCTGCAGCACCTGCTTGATGCGCGCCGGATCTTCGACGCCCGGTAACTGGATCAGGATTTCCGTTTCCGAGTTGGTTCCGCCGCGCTGCTGTACGCTCGATTCCGCCAAACCCAGACCGTTGATCTTCTTCTCGATCGTGTTCATCGTCTGCGAGCGCGTGTCGCGAATCATCGTCAGCGCTTCGGTCGGCTTCATGGTCAAGCGGTAATCCTGACCAGACGACGCAAAGTTCCACACGCCGTAGCTATCGGTGACCAATTGGCGCAAATCGCCCGCCTGGGTGGGAGGCACGCCGGAGATGGTGATGGCGATGTCCTTCGCCTCGGCAATGGTCGCGGGATCGTTCCGTACGATGTCGCCCACCGTCATTTTCTTTGACGCGATGTCCGCGCGCAGGCGCTGGATCGTGGTATCGGCTTCCGACTTGAAAGCGTCCTGCACCTGGATCTGCATCACCATGTGGCTGCCACCCTTGAGGTCAAGGCCCAGGTGGATGTTCTTGGCGAAATTTTCCTTGATCTGGTCAACCGATGTGGGCAGGCCGATGATGCCGTAGATACAGGCCAACGTCACCGCAACGATCGCCAGAGCTTTGTACTTGAGGTTTTGCGTAATCACTTTTTATCTTCCGCTTTCGCTGTTTCCGGGTTTACGACGCTGGCCACCGCGCTGCGGGCCACCTGTAACTTTACATTGTCCGGACGGATCCGTAGGATCAACGTGTCCGAGTTCACATTGACGATCGTCCCCACGATGCCGCCCGTGGTGATCACTTCCTTGCCGGCTTCGAGCGAGGCGAGCATCGCTTCCTGCTGTTTCTTCTGCTTCTGCATCGGCATGAAGATCATGACGTAGAAGATACCGGCGATTGCCAACGGCATCAAAAGGCCACCGTAGCCGCCGAGCGGGCTAGCCGGAGCCTGAAACCAAAATGCCTGGAGGCCGTACGTGAGGTGATGCATGGAGGATTCGTTTACTGCTGCTTACGTGTAGCTTACTTTCACCCAGCCGCGCGTATAGACTGCAAATACGCGGGGAATTTACCAACTAGTATAGCCTGCCTGATCTCCCCCATGATGTCAAGATAGCGGCGAAGGTTGTGCAAAGTCGCGAGTGTGGAAAACGAGATTTCATTCGCTAAAAACAGGTGCCGCAGGTAGGCACGCGAGAAATTCTTACACGTATAACAGGAGCATTTCTCATCCACCGGCGCGGGGTCGTCTTTGTACTGGGCCTGTTTGATGACAACCTTTCCGGTACTTGTGAAGAGGTACCCGTTACGCGCGTTCCGGCTGGGTAACACGCAATCCATCATGTCGATCCCCCGCGCGACATACTCCGGCAATTCGTCCGGCATGCCCACTCCCATTGCGTATCGCGGCCGATCCTTGGGCAGCATTGGAGCGACAATCTCCGTCATCTCCATACTTAAAGGACGCGGCTCACCTACCGACAAACCACCAATTGCGTAGCCGTCAGCGTCCAGCTTTAACAATTCCTCGGCGCAATAGCGGCGAAGGTCCGGGTACATGGAGCCCTGGACAATCGGGAAACAAGCCTGCCGGCCTTCGGAGCGTTGCCGGTAGTGCGTGTACGCGGATCGCGCCCAATTGAGTGTGCGATCCGTCGAGATCTTGGCGGCTTGGTGCGAGGCGGGATAGGCCAGGCACTCATCGAGCACCATCATAATGTCGCTGCCCAGCGCCATCTGCACGTCGATCGTCGATTCCGGCGTGAACATATGGGCGTCGCCGTTGAGATGCGAGTGGAACAGAACCCCCTCGTCGGTGACTTTTCGCAGACTGTCGAGGCTGAAGACCTGAAACCCGCCGGAGTCCGTCAGAACTGCTCGGGGCCAAGCCATGAAGCCATGCAGGCCACCGAGCTTTTTTACGGTCTCGGGCCCGGGACGCAGGAAGAGATGGTAGGTGTTGGCGAGAATAATCTTCGCGTCCAGATCGTTGATCAGGTCGCGGGCGAGGATTCCTTTGACCGTGGCCTGCGTGCCAACCGGCATAAAGACGGGGGTTTCGACGGTACCGTGGTCCGTGTGGAGAAGGCCCGCGCGGGCACCCGTGTCGGGGCAGGTTGCTTGTAACTCAAATCGAAGCACAGGTCTTATTGTAAGGGGCTTACACGCGAGGAAACCGACAAGCCGTTACAATCAAGGCATGGACTGGCGGCAGCGAATCTCGGTAAGTCCCTCCGTTTGTCACGGCAAAGCCTGCATTCGGGGTACGCGCATTATGGCTTCCGTGGTCGTTGACAATATCGCCGGCGGAGTTTCACGAACCGAGATTCTCAGCAGCTACCCCGCGCTTTCTGATGCAGATATCGATGCAGCGCTCGCCTATGCAGCTGAGCTCACCCGCGAAGGCTCGATTGCCCTCCCCTCGGAAGTTGGCGTTTGAACTTCAAAGTCGACGAGAACCTACCCGCTGAATGCGCGGCATTACTACGGGAGGCTGGGTTCGACGCCGATACTGTCGGCGACGAGAATTTATCTGGGGCGGACGATCCCACTATCTTCGAGCGGTGCCAAGTCGAGGGCCGCGTCCTAATTACGCTGGACCTCGATTTTTCGAACGTCTTTGCCTACCCACCCGCTAGCCATCTTGGCGTTATTGTCTTGCGTACCAGGAGCCAGGACAAGGTGGTTGTACTTGCGTCGCTCCATCGACTGATTCCCGTCTTGAAGGCGAATATGCCCTCGGGCCAACTCTGGATTGTCGAGCGTGATCGCATCAGAGTGCGGCAATAATCGGCGACACTGAGTACTGGAGGCTTTACATGCAACGAACCGCACAAGCTCACTGGCAAGGCGATCTGAAGTCCGGCGCTGGGTCACTCACCACCGCCAGCAAGACGCTCAATACCACCCCCTACTCATTCACCGCTCGCTTTGAAAACGGAGTGGGGACCAACCCCGAAGAACTGCTCGCCGCTGCCCACGCGGGGTGCTTCACCATGGCACTGTCCGCACAGCTCGGCCAGGCAGGGTTGAAAGCCGATAGCCTGGACACCACCTGCACCATCACCCTGGAGCAGAAGGACGGCGGCTTCACGATCACGGCGAGCCACCTGGAATTGACGGCCAAAATTCCCGGCGCGACGAAAGAAGCTTTTGAGACGGCGACCAATGCCGCGAAGACCGGTTGCCCGGTGTCAAAGCTCTACAACACAGCCATCACGTTGACCGCGACTCTTGTCTAAAACGATCGCGGCATGGCGGCCTGTTACCGTGCCCGCCTGTTACCATGGTCGATACCCTCGTCATGCCGCTTCGGTTTTATAACACCCTCACCCAACAGACGGAGCCTTTCTCCACCCGCGACAACGTTGTTCGCATGTACACCTGCGGGCCGACGGTCTATAACTACGCCCACATCGGCAACTTCCGCAGCTTCATCTTTCCCGACATCCTACGGCGCTGGCTACGGACCCGCGGCTTCACGCTGAACCACGTGATGAATATCACCGATATCGACGACAAGATCATTCGCGATTCGACTAAAGCGGGTAAGGGGCTGGAGGAATTTACAGCGGTTTACACCGAGGCTTTCCTCGCCGACACCGCAGCACTGCGCGTCGAACGGGTGGAGCATATCGTTTCAGCGGTCAAGCACATCCCTGAAATGGTGGAAGCAGTCCAGCAGCTGACCGAGCGCGGGCACACCTATTTAAGCGAAGGCTCAACGTACTACCGCATCTCGACCTTCCCCGGTTACGGCAAGCTCTCACACAACGATTTCAGCGGCATCCGCGCGGGAGCTCGCGTCGATAACGATGAATACGATAAGGACGACGCGCGCGACTTCGTGCTGTGGAAGGCCGCGAAGGAAGGCGAGCCGAGTTGGGATACACCGATCGGCGTTGGCCGGCCCGGCTGGCATATCGAATGCTCCGCCATGGCGATGAAGTACCTCGGCGAGCAGCTCGATATCCACACCGGTGGCGTTGACCTCACCTTCCCGCATCACGAGAACGAGATCGCACAGGCTGAGGGCATCACGGGCAAGCAGTTCGTGCGCTTCTGGCTGCACGCGGAGCACTTGAGCGTCGATTCGCAGAAGATGTCGAAGTCGCTGGGCAACGTTTATACGCTGCACGACCTGGCGGATCGCGGATTCCCGCCTGAGGCAATGCGTTACTTGCTCGGATCGGTGCCGTATCGCAAGAAGCTGAACTTCACCTTCGACGGGCTGAAAGCGGCGATGACGTCCATCGATCGCCTGCGGAACTACGAACTCCGATTGAAAACCGCGAAGTTTGCGGAAGGCAACAACCCCGCACTGGAACAGCGCGCGCAGACTGCGGTCGCCGCGTTCGACGAAGCGATGGACGACGACCTCAATACGGCCGAGGCGCTCGGCGCTGTCTTCGAATTCGTGCGCGACACGAATTCCGCCATGGACGCTGGCGAATTCAAAGCTGGCAACGTGGCCTCTGCACTGGCGTTCTTCGCCCGCTTCGATTCCATCTTTGATGTACTGAAGCCCACCGCCAAAGCCGGAGGCCTGTCCGACGAGGAAGTCGAAACCCTGATCGCTGGACGCACGTCAGCTAAGAAAGCACGCAATTTCGCCGAAGCCGACGAGATCCGCAAGCAGCTTGCGGACCAAGGCATCATTCTGGAAGACACCAAAGAAGGCGTGCGCTGGAAACGTTCCTAGAAACAGAACCGCGACCGTAAGGAAGCGGACAGTCGAGACACCAATGAAGATCGAATCGAAAACCGTCCACTGGGGCGATCGCAAGAAGACCGGCAGCTTCACGCCCGTAACCACTCCTATCTACACTGCCGCGAGCTACGTGTACGATTCGATGGACCAGCTCGATCGGGTCTTCGACATGAAAGAAGAAGGCCCATCCTACGCGCGCTACGACAATCCCACGCGCAATGCACTCGAAGAGGTGATGCGTGAGCTCGAAAGCGGTCACGGCGCGATCGCCTGCGCGTCCGGCATGGCCGCGATCCACATGTCTTTATTGGCCGCGCTGCTTGACCGGCCCAAACGCGTGCTCGCAGCCAACATGATGTACGGCGCCACGACTTCGATGCTGATGAAGATCTTCGATCCCATGGGCGTTGAGACCACGCAAGTGGACCCGTGCGACCTTGCAGCGTTTGAAGCCGCGCTCATCGAAACCAAGCCGGGAGCCGTGATCACCGAGACCATCGCCAATCCCCTGCTCCGCGTGCCCGCGCTCGACAAGATTGCCGAGCTGTGCCGCAAGGCCGAAGTGCCACTGATCGTCGACAACACCTTCGCCACGCCCTTGCTCGTCCGCCCGCTGGAATTGGGAGCGAACATCGTGTGCCACAGCGTGACCAAATATCTCGCAGGCCACGGCGACGTCCTCGGCGGTGTCATCATCTCCGACGCGGCCCACTACGATACGATCCGTACCCTGTCCCGGACCATCGGCCCGGTATTGGGGCCGTTCGAGAGCTACCTGACGATGCGTGGCATTAAGACTCTGGCCCTGCGGTTCGAACGCCAGTGCGCCAACGCCATCCAAGTCGCCAAGTGGCTCGCGAAACACCCAAGCGTCGACCGCGTGTATTTCCCCGGCGACCCGCAACACGCCGATGCTCCGGCAATTTCGCGGTTATTTCCGCAAGACCGCTACAGCAGCCTAGTCGCCTTTGAAATCAAGGGCGCGGATCGCGCCAAAATTTTCCAATTCATGGAAAACCTGAAGATGGTCGTGCGCGCGACCTCGCTCGGCGACGTACACACGCTGATCCTCTACCCGGCCATGGCCTCGCATCGTGACCTCTCGCCGAAACATCGCGAACGGCTCGGCATTCACGAAAACCTGGTGCGCATGTCGATCGGCATTGAAGCCATCGAAGATATCCTCGCGGACCTCGATCAGGCCTTTTGAGCCGCGTGTACAAATAACGTCTGGCTCGCCCAGTAAATCAGCCAGATCAGCGGCGCGACCAGTAGCTGCCACGGTTCCTGCTTCCAGAACTCCTGCATGACACTGTAGCTGGTGGCGATCTGGTACACCGACAACGCGACCTGCAAGAGATTGAACAGCAGCAGATACCACAGCACAAATTTCTTCCCGGTCAACAAGTAAACCGCCCAGCAGAGAACCGGAATCAGGGCGCCGAACAGCAAAAGCAGCGTGTCCAGAGACACCCAGGAGAGCGTCTCATACTGGCGATAGCCGGTGTACCCGATCTCCGCCAAGCCCAACAAGGCAGCGAGCGCAGCCGCAAGGCGGCTCGGCAGATTACGCCAGATGGTCACGAAATAATAGGTCCAGATCACGGGATCGACCACCGAGACCAACGCGAGGCTGACCTGCTCCATCACGCCGCTGGAGTTCCACGACGGAATCATGTTCGCTACCCAGTAATGCAACGCTCGCAGCAGCACGCCGATGGCGGCCACCAGAGCCGCCAGTTGAATTGTCATGCAGTCCTCATCTTTAGAACTAGAAAAGTTACTTGTCCCACAGCAAACGCGGCCGCACTGACTACCTGCAGGTCAAACCGGGGCGACCCGAGCAGCGCGCCCGTCAACATTCCCGCGACCTGCCCCAGCGAGCCCACGCCCTCCACAGCAGCGACAGGAATCATCCACCCCGCGAACACTCCTGCTTTCTCAGGCCGACGTAACAGCAGCCAAAGTAAGACAGGCCACAGCGCCGTCGTTGCGTAAAACGCCATCACCGCGAGCCAGCCGAAACCACTCAGCATCCAGAGGGTGCCAACCGAACTCGCGACAGCGATCAATCTGAGAAGCACGCCGCCTGCAGCCAATCCCACGCCGAGCTTGAGCCGCTCAGGCTGCAAAAGCAGCACGAACACACCGCACCAAGCAAGATTAGCCCACCAAGGCACTTAACTGAGTTTGGAGCGCACTAGCTCGCTCATCGCCTTGCCATCCACACGCTTGCCGACCAGCTTCGCCTGCGCGGCCTTCATCACCACGCCCATCTGCTTCAGCGACGCGTTGCCCGTCTCCGCGATGGCAGCCGCAATAGCAGCCTCAATTTCTTCCGCCGTAGCCGACGCCGGCATGTAGGCCTCGATCTGCTTCAATTCCGCTTCTTCTTTGTCCGCCAGCTCGGGCCGATTTCCCTTGCGGAATATGTCCGCCGATTCCCGCCGCTGCTTCATCATGGTGTTCAGCACCTGCATCTCGGTCGCTTCGTCGAGCGGCTTCATGCTGTCGACCTCCACCTTTTTCAAGGCGGTTTTGATCGAGCGGATGGTTTCCAGCTTCGCTTCCTCGCGCGCTTTCATTGCCGCGACCATGTCTTTTTGGATCTGATCCAGGAGGGCCATACGTTCCAGTCTAGCGCTGGAGGCGGCCAAGGGTTAAACTTATAGAGGTTAAAGTAGTAAGACGTCGTTGGACTCTTAAACATGGCCAGCAGCCTTAGCATGGACTTAGACCTAGGCGGCACCCGCGCGAAGAAGCTCGGGCGGGACGAACTCATCCGCGCCTTCCGCATCATGTATCAGTCGCGGCGCATCGACGACCGCGAAATCCTGCTCAAGCGCCAAAACAAGATCTACTTTCAGATTTCCGGCGCTGGCCACGAAGCGATCCAAACCGCCGCGGGCATGGCCCTGCGAGCCGGGCACGATTGGTTCTTCCCTTACTATCGCGATCGCGCGTTGTGTCTCGCGCTCGGCGTAACGGCAGAGGATATGCTGTTGCAGGCTGTCGGCGCGGAAGCCGACAAAGCCTCCGGCGGACGGCAAATGCCTTCGCACTGGAGCGCTCCGGACCTGCACATTGTTTCTCCGTCTTCGGCCACAGGAACGCAATACCTTCCGGCACTCGGCTGCGCGGACGCGGAACGACGCCTCAATAAAGATTCCGACGCAGTCACTTTAACCAGCTCCGGCGACGGAGCCACCAGCGAAGGCGAATTCTGGGAATCGATGAACGTCGCGTGCCTCGAAAAGGTACCGCTCATCTACCTGATCCAGGACAACGGTTGGGCGATTTCTGTTCCGGTAGAGCATCAGACAGCAGGCGGCAACATCGCGCGCGCCGTGTCCGGCTTCCCGGGTCTCAAGGTTTTGGAAGTGGATGGAACGGACTTTGCGGCATCCTACGCGACGATGTGCGAGGCCGTGGAGTATTGCCGTCGCGAGCGATCGCCGGTGCTGGTCCATGCGACGTGCACGCGTCCCTATTCGCATTCGTTGTCCGATGACGAGAGGCTGTATAAGACCGCTTCCGAACGCGCGTCGGAGGCGGAACGCGATCCCATCAAGCTGTTTTCAGAGTGGTTGGTGCTCGAAGGGATTCTCGACGTTCACGGCATTGAGCGCATCACGCAGGAAATCGACACCGAGATCCAGCACATCACGGAGCGCGTGCTGAAGGCTGCTCCCGCACCCAAGGGTTTCGCCTACAAGTACCTCTATTCGCCGACCGTCGATCCAACTTCCCCTGCCTTCGACACCGAGCCGCGTTTTTCGGGCGAACCGAAAACGATGGTCGATTCCATCACGCATACCTTGCACGAAGAGATGCGCCGCAATCCGAAGATGGTTGTGTTCGGCGAAGACGTGGCCGATTGCAGCCGCGAGGAGCATCTGAAAGAGGTCAAGGGCAAGGGCGGCGTGTTCAAAGCGACGCAGGGCTTGCAGATCGTGCATGGCTCCGATCGCGTGTTCAACACGCCCATCGCAGAGGCAGCGATTGTTGGTCGTGCGGCGGGTCTCGCGACGCGCGGCATTAAGCCGGTCGTCGAGATTCAATTCTTCGACTATATCTGGCCGGCGATGATGCAAATCCGCGACGAACTCGCGAGTTTGCGGTGGCGGTCTTATAACGGATTTTCGGCTCCCCTCGTGATGCGCGTGGCGACCGGCGGCTACCTCAATGGTGGAGCGGTTTATCATAGCCAGTGCGGCGAATCGACGTTCACGCATATTCCAGGCATTCGGGTCGTGTTCCCTTCGAACGCGCTGGATGCGGTCGGTCTGCTGCGCACCGCGATCCGTTGCGATGACCCCGTGCTCTTCCTGGAGCATAAGCGACTATATCGCGAGCCCTACAATCGCTCGCCGCACCCTGGCCCGGACTTCATGATCCCGTTTGGCAAAGCCAAAACCGTCAAGTCTGGATCGAGCCTAACCATCATCACCTTTGGAGCGCTGGTGCAGAAGTCGATGCAGGCCGCTCACGAACTGGAACGACGCGATCCAAAGCACAGCATCGAAGTTATCGACCTGCGCTCGCTCAGTCCCTATGACTGGAACGCGATCTCGACGTCGGTCAAGAAGACCAGTCGAGTGATGATCGTCCACGAAGATACGCTGTCCTGGGGCTACGGTTCGGAGATCTCGGCGCGCATCGCCAGCGAACTATTTAGCTACCTCGATGCGCCGGTTGGGCGCGTAGCCGCCATGGACACTTGGGTTGGCTATCATCCGGATCTCGAAAATGAAATCCTGCCGCAGACCGACGACGTCGTCGTCGAAGCGGAACGCATTCTCGGCTATTAGACATGACCCGGCGGGAGCTTCTTTTTCTCGCCGCGGCCCCGCCTTGCGCGGCACAATTTTCATCGTCCGTTCGCGTGGTCAATGTTTTTGTCACCGTGCGCAACAAAAAGGGCGAACTGGTTCGCGGCCTGAAGCGCGAGGATTTTGAGCTACGCGAGGACGGGCGCAACCAACCAATTCGATACTTCTCCGCCGAGAGCGACTTGCCGCTCACGCTCGGGATTCTGTTCGACGTCAGCGGGAGCCAGCGGTCGGTGCTCGAACGGCAAAAAGGCGCGGCGAAAACATTCCTTGGTAAATTGTTTCGGCCGGGCGACACCGCGTTCTTCGTCGCTTTCGATCGCGACGTCACGATGCTCGACACCAAAGGCTTTGAGGTCCTCACTACGGACCGCAGCGGGAGCCGGGGAACGGCGCTCTTCGATGCCCTCTCGCAGGCGGCAGAGCGAGTTAAGGACGAGCCTGGACGCAAGGCTCTCATCGTCCTTTCCGACGGCATCGACACAGCAAGCGCGGTCAAAGCCGATGCGACCATCACCGCGCTGCAGCGAGCCAACACCATTGTGATTCCGGTCCACTTCTACGACCGCGACGTGTTCGCATTCGAGGTTCCCTCCCCCGCCTTGGACAATCTGCGCAACGGGAAACGCGTGCTGGAGCGAATCGCGAAGGAAACCGGCGGCGGTTTCTATCAGGTCTCCGGCGAGCAGACGCTCGAAGATAGCTTCGAGCGCATTCAAGAGGAACTGCGTTACCAATACAGCCTCGGGTATTCGCCGGGGGCCGGGCGACCAGGATTTCGGAAGCTGCGCGTGCAAACCAAACTCAGAGGCCTCACCGTGCAGGCTCGCGACGGATACTTCGCGGCGGAATGACGCCGGTCCTGGCATTGACCGCGGCCATCGCGATGGCCTTGGTGGTGTTTCGCGCAGCGACGCAGGCGATCACCATCGATGAGGCGACCACCTACGTTCTCTTCGTGCAGAACGACATGCCGTTCCATTGGCTCGGGTCGACCAATAATCATGTGCTCAATACGGCTCTGATGCGATTGACGACGCGCCTGTTCGGAGTCTCGGAGTGGTCGGCTCGCTTGCCTGCGCTGCTGGGGACCGCACTCTACATCACGGCGTGCTACCAATTCTGCAAACGCCTTCGCGGTGGCCTGCTTCTGCAGTGGGCGGCGCTCGTTTGCCTGACCTTCAGCCCCTTCGTGATGGACTACCTGGTGGCTGCGCGAGGCTACAGCTTGGCGCTCGGGTTCCTCATGACAGCGCTGCTGTGCGACCCCAAGAAGTTGTCGGGATGCATCTGGGCATCCATCGCAATCGGATTCTGCTTTGCATCGAACTTCTCGTTCGCCTTCGTGTGTGCTGCGACACTCGGACTCTTGTTCGTCGCGAGCTGGCGCGAGACCGACATTCCTCGGAGCAAATTGGTCGCCGCGTACGCGCTGCCGGCGATCCTCATCACGATACTGATTTCAGCACCCTCGCTACTTACATTTCCGCGAGCCGAGCTTACGTTTGGGAAGCACAGCCTCGCGGAGTCCCTGGCAAGCTTGCTGGAGCCGCAGGCGGGGAGATACAGCCCATGGCTGCTGGTGCTTCCCGCGGTACTCGCGCTCGCGTCGCTACGCAATGCCACTGGCTATTTCTCGACCGCGTTTGCCGCGACCCTCGCGCTGCACATCGGCGGATTCCACTTGCTCGGCCTGCTGTATCCCTGGGGACGAACCGGCATCTTCTTTGTGCCGTTGCTTGTTGGAGCCATCGCCGGACTCGGAACCCGCACTGCCACAGCCGCGCTGCTCTTCGTCGCGGCGATGAACGTCACTTCGATCCGGCTCGACCACTTTGAGGCGTGGCCGTTCGATGCCGACACGGACAAAGTTTACGCAGTCGCCTCCTGCTTGCATGAAAAGCACAAAGTCAATCGATTCGCCGCAGGCTGGCCGCATGCAGCGGCAATGAACTTCTATCGAGGCTCAAGATTCGCCCCGGTCGTCGGCGATGTCGATGCGCCTGCTGACAGGGAGGCTTTCATTATCGACACGAAGTTGAACCCCACCGTTATTCCGGAGCGCAAGCTCACGACCATCTGGAAATCGAAACGCACGGACGCCGCAATCGCGGTGCCTATGCCGGAACGTTTCCAAGGGAGCACCTGCCTTGAGTAATCCATGGCGCTGGCCGGTGCTGATCTACGTACTCTACGTGCCGTTCCTAATCGGTCAGCGCTCGCTCTACAAACTGAATCCGGAACTGGCCAACGAATTGGTGATGCCTGTGCTGCTCGCGGTGCAGCCCGTCTTACTCCCGATGGCTGTGATTGCGGGGATCGCCTACCGATTGGCGCCAAAGCCCTGGGTGCGGAACCTGTTCCTCACGGCGATGTGGGCCATCGCCATCGAGTTCCTATTCTCCCTGCGCCTGGAGCCGTTTGCGGCTGTAGCCAAAGTAGATCACTAGCCCGATCGCGAGCCACACTACGAAGCGAACCCATGTCTCCCATGGCAAGCTAAACATCAAGACACTGCAAGACAGGATCGAGACGATGGGCAACAACGGAACCATTGGCACACGAAACGATCGGCGGTGATCTGGCTGTGTGCGGCGCAACACGATCACCCCAATGGAAACGACGATGAACGCGAACAGCGTACCGATATTCGTAAGGTCGCCTAACGTTCCGATGTCGAAGATCCCCGCGCCGACTCCTACGACCAATCCCGCGACCCACGTGCTGACGTCGGGAGTCTCATATTTGCCGTGCACGCGCGAGAACATGGCGGGCAACAGCCGATCTCGCGACATCGCGAACCACACGCGGGCCTGCCCATACTGAAACACCATCAGCGAGGAGATCATACCGATCAGCGCTCCAACCGTCACGACGAATCGGAGCCGGTTGTATCCCAAAGCTTTCAGCGCATTCGCGACCGGTGAGGCGTTGTTGAGCGTGGACCAGTGAGCGATGCCCGTGAGCACCAAAGCCACTCCCGCATACAGTACAGCGCAAGCGAACAAGGTGATCAGAATCCCTAGCGGCATCGTGCGCTGCGGATCGTGACATTCTTCGGCGGCAGTCGAAACCGAATCGAATCCGATGTACGCGAAGAACACGATGGCCCCGCCCGTAAGGACTCCCGAGAATCCGTTGGGCATGAAAGGATGCCAGTTCGCAGTGTCCACCGAGTTCCACGCCCCGAAGATGAACGCGAGGATCGCCGCGAGCTTGATCACCACCATGATGTTGTTCGCGGTCGCGCTTTCGCGGATGCCCTTAACCAAAATCACGGTGAGCGCCATGATCAGAAGGAACGCGGGGAGGTTGAAGTACGCACCGGTAAGCGAGCCTCCGGCCATGACGGGATTTGAAATCGAGGCAGGAAGGTGAACTCCGAACGCGTTGTCGAGCAGATCGTTGAAGTACGCTGAGAACCCGACGGCAACAGCCATGTTGCTGACCGCGTATTCGAGGATGAGATCCCAGCCAATGATCCACGCGAAAATTTCGCCGAGCGTCGCATAGGCGTACGTGTACGCACTCCCCGCGACGGGAATCATCGAGGCGAGCTCCGCGTAGCACAAGCCCGCGAAACCGCAGGTGATGGCTACAAGAACAAAGGAGAGGGCGATTCCCGGCCCAGCGCCGAGCCGATCAGGCGTACCTGCGGCTGCGGTGCCAGTAAATGTGAAAATTCCGGAACCAATCACGGACCCGATACCCAAGCTCACCAAGCTCCATAGTCCGAGACTGCGCCGCAAGCGAGAGTTTGGATGCTCGCTTGCGGCAACTAGTTCGGCGATCGACTTGGTGCGGGTCAACCTGCCCATGTTGGAATTGGGCGGGACTTAGCGCTTCTTAGCCTGACCCTTGGTCATGTGGCGGACCTTTTTCTTGGCCGATCCACGGGCGACGTCGGTAGCGCGCTTCTTCTTGGCAGGAGCCTCTTTGCGCGCAGCGCGCTTCAGCTTCTTACGTTCTTCTGTATCGGTAACTTTCTTGGTGTTCATTCGACCTTGATTCCCGCGTATTTCGCGACTAATATCTTCAACCCGTAACCGGGGAAACTCACTGTAACTTTCGCCTCACCGCCGGAGCCCGAAATGCGCATGATCGTGCCGCGCCCGTACTTTGCGTGCTCCACCGGCGAACCCGGCCCAACTTTTTTCGCGGTAGGCTTGACCACTTTCGGCTGCATCGACTGTTGTGCCGATGCCTGTTGTGACGTTTGCGGACTTGCCGCGCGCGCTGCCGGAGCTGCCCCTGTTGCGCCAGCAGACTGACCGCCGAAAAACTGACGAATCGAATCTACTGAGTTGTAGGTCTTACCAGTATAAAGGTTTCGGGCCGCAGTTTCGCGAACCATGGACCGCTCGGCGTAAAGATCGACGTGTCCGGCATCGCCGCGCGTTACCTCCAGCAGCGTCGCGGGGACCTCTTTGAGGAAGCGCGAGCGAATCGACGGCTCCGGCTGACCGCCCCCGAAGCGTCGCCGATAACGCGCCCAGCTGAGGTAGAGCTTCTTCTCCGCGCGCGTCATGCCGACATAACAGAGGCGGCGTTCCTCTTCCATCGCGCTCTCCGAATCGAGCGAGCGGCTGTGCGGAAACAAGCCCTCTTCCATGCCCGCAATGAACACAACCGGAAATTCCAGTCCCTTCGCGTTGTGCATCGTGAGCAACGAGACCGGAGCGGCCTCGTCCAGATTATCGGAATCCGCGACCAGTGCAGCATGGTCGAGGAAGTCGCGCAAGGTTTCTCCACGGTCTGACGCGTCACTCGCCGCGTTCAGCAATTCTTCGATGTTGGCGAGACGGGTACGCGCTTCTTCCGTGCCTTCGTCCGACAGCATCTTGCTGTAGCCCGTCTCTTCGAGCAGCGCCCGCATCGTATCCGCGATGGAACGATTTTCCAACTCTGCCGCCAGCGCCGTGATCTTGTTTTTGAAAATAGACAGCGCGGATTCCGCTCGCGACCCGAGCGTGTGCGCTTCGAGCGAAGCCTCGATCGCCGCCCAAACCCCAGTTCCATTGGCCGTCGCGAATTGCTCCAACTGATCCACGGTGGTCCGGCCGATACCGCGCGCGGGGGTGTTGATGATGCGCAGCAGGCTAAGGTTGTCCTGTTGGCTAACCAGCAACTTCATGTACGCGAGAATGTCTTTGACTTCGGCTCGTTGATAAAAGCTCAGGCCACCGACCACGATGTACTTGCGGCCATAGCGGCGCAACGCCTCTTCAATCTGCCGCGACTGCGAGTTGGTGCGATACAGCACTGCGATATGCGCTCGGGGGTCGGTACCCAAGCGCGCCTGGATCATATCCGCGATCCACAGGGCTTCGTTCTCCGAATCCGGCGCTTCGTAGAGTGTGATCTTCTCGCCTGCGGGAGCCTCGGTCCACAGCGTCTTGCCGATGCGTTCGGTGTTGTTGGCGACTACGGCTCCTGCGGCTTGAAGAACATTTCCGGTGGAGCGATAGTTTTGTTCCAGGCGAATCGTGATGGCACCCGGAAAATCGCGTTCGAAGTCGAGGATGTTGCGGATGTTCGCACCACGCCAACCGTAGATCGATTGGTCTTCGTCACCGACCACCGTGATGTTGTGGCGTTCGCCTGCCAGCAACTTCATTAGATCGTACTGCGTGCGGTTCGTATCCTGATACTCGTCGACCATCAGGAATTCGTAGCGCTGATTCAAGCGTTCGCGCGTCGGCTCATCGTGCGCGAGCAGGCGGACGGCTTCCAGCAGCAGATCATCAAAGTCGAGCGCATTCGCCTCGATCAAACGCTGCTGATATCGCTCATAGACCACAGCGAAACGCTCGGTCGTAGGATCGGTAGATTCCTTGGCGATGTCGTCGGGCGTCTGCTTCATGCTTTTCGCCTGGCTGATACGGGAAATCGCAGCGCGCGGCTGCATGAACTTTTCGTCCAGGCCGAGCGCTTTGTAGGCAGTCTTGATGATGGAGAGCTGGTCGTCGGCGTCGTAGATCGCAAACAAGGGAGTAAATCCCCGGCGAACCTGACCCAGGGGAGCGCCTTCCTTCCGCAGCAGACGGACACAGAACGAATGGAACGTCGCGAGCGTCGGCATGGACTCGTTCGCCATCCCGGGATTCGCTTCGTGTAATAAGGAGCGGACGCGTTCCCGCATCTCGCCGGCGGCTTTATTGGTGAACGTAACGGCGAGAATCCCCCATCCCGGCACCCGATGTGCCGTCATGAGGTGAGCGATTCGCCTTGTAATTACGCGGGTTTTGCCACTACCGGCCCCAGCCAGGACAAGGAGGGGACCTTCAGAATGCTCGGCGGCCTCACGCTGGCGGGGGTTGAGGCCCTGCAGGAAATCCATGAAGTAGCGATTTTACCACGGGGAGATCGGGAGTTATGGTGTCTGACACCGATCTCCGCGGGATTTTCGCAACAAAACCCAATTTGCCGCGTCTGATCCGTAATGGGTAGCCTAGGCTAACTTTGGGCAGCAGACCCAGGCCGACGCAAACCATTCAAAATAAAGCCAAATATTAATCACACCCAGGTAAAACCGGCTGCGGGAACCCTCGTTTCGCTATAGTGGGAATGCCCGAGTTGTAACTTCGGATGAAATCAGTGCGCCTCTATCATTGTCAAAAGTCGGTGGTTGCTGCCGGGAACGGTGGTGACGATGCTGGTTGAGTTCGAGCTCATTGAACGGGCTCGGAACGGCGACGCGGGTGCGTTCAACCAAGTCGTGCAGGCCTACCGGAAGCGGATTCTGGGCACGATCGCTCGATTGATCGGGCGCCCGGACGATGTGGAAGATGTCGGGCAGGAAGTGTTCTTGCGGTTGTATTATGCCCTGGAGCAGCTTCGGACCCCGGAAGTGTTTGAGCCGTGGTTGTATCGGCTGACGGTGAATGCGGCCTACGATTATTTGCGTAAGCAAAAACGTCGTAAAGAAAGCCGCATGTCGGACCTGAGTGAGCAGGCCGTGGTCATGGCCGATGCTGTGGCCGGCAGCAAGGTAGATGCGGAAGAGACCCGTCGCACGAAAGTTCGGGAACTGGTACAGTCACTGCTGGGCAAGATTTCGGAGGAAGACCGGATCCTGCTGATGATGAAGGAAGTGGAAGGTCTGTCGCTGAAGGAATTAGAGCAGATCTACAAGGTTAATGAGAATGCTTTAAAGGTCCGGCTGTTCCGGGCCCGACAGCGGGTGCTGAAAGCATTTGAGGCCAATGGCATAGCGGATGGAAAACCGGAGGTATAGAATGGAACCGATGCACACGGAAGATCAGAACGGTGCCAGACTGGACAGTCTGCTGGCTGCCTACCGGGACGCGTGTCCCGATCCGGAATCGGCCAGCGTGGACTTCATGCCCAACCTATGGCGCAAGATCGAAGCCAAGCGGATCGACACCACGTTTGTCTTCCGAAGGCTCGCCCAGTTCTGCATGGCAGCCACCGCGGCGTTGCTGCTTTTGACCTCCCTGATTACGCCCCGCGCTTCGGATGACGAAATGCTCTACTCCAGCACCTACGCGGATGTTCTGGCTGCGGACCATGCGGATGCCGCCTACGTGGAGTCTCTGCCCGCCGATCTGCCGGAAGTAAATCGATGAACAGCTCCCGCGCCACCATCGCACTCTACATGGGATTAGTGTTTGCGAGCGGCGCGGCCTTGGGTGTCTACGGAAATCGCTACTACACGGCTTCCACGGAACAAACCAGCACCAAAAGCACAAAAGGGAAACGCGGACCTAGCCCTGAGGAGTTCCGCAAGATGTATCTGACAGCTATGCAGAAGCAGCTGCTGCTATCTGACGACCAGGTGACCAAACTGAGCGCCGTGATGGATGAGACGCGCACGTTGATGGACGACATGCACACGCGGCACCGGCCGGAGCAGCAGGAAATCCAACGCTCGCAGAACGAAAAAATTCGCGCACTGTTCGACACCATTCAGCGCGAAAAGTACGACGCGATGCAAAAGCGCATGCAGGAACGCGGCAAGTCGAAGACCAAGAATCGCCCCAGCGGCGGCTTCTAGCCTACCCCGTTTCCCACCCAAGCCTACCTGCGATATACTTTCGGACCAGTCCTGAAGGAGGACTTTGTCCATGGATGAAGATCAGATAGCGCAACTCGTCGGTGGCGGGGCCTTTGCTTTCCTAGGGGTGATTCTGCTCTGTGCCCTGGCTGTCGCGGCCGTCACGATTGTGGGGATGTGGAAGGTCTTCGAAAAGGCAGGTAAACCGGGTTGGGCCGTGATCGTGCCCATCTACAACATTATCGTGATGCTCGAGATCACGGGCCGACCCATCTGGTGGGTCTTCCTCTACCTGATCCCATTGGTGAACTTCATCTTCGCGATCATCCTCTATGTGGATCTGGCCAAAAGCTTCGGCCAAGGCATGGGCTTCGCGATCGGATTGATGTTCCTCAGCTTCATCTTCTTCCCGATTCTGGGATTCGGAGACGCAAAATACCTAGGCCCGGCGGTAACTCCCACCGGGCCTGCGGTACCAATCTAAATTGCGAGCTTAGTTGACCGTTTCGGTCTTTTTGCTGGCGGTGCGAGCATCGCGAACAGCAGCGGCTTCCTTGGCGCGCAGGACCTTCTTTTGGAAACGGTCCACGCGGCCTTCGGTGTCGACTAGCTTCTGCTTGCCCGTGAAAAACGGGTGGCAGTTGGAGCAAATTTCGACACGGATGTCGCCTTTGTGGGCAGAACGCGTCTTAAAGGTGTTGTGGCAAGCGCACACAACGTTGATTTCTTCGTATGCGGGGTGGATTCCGGCTTTCATGGCAGTCCTTATAGTAGCACAAGTGCAAAACACAAAACCCCGCTACACCGATGAAGGTGTAACGGGGCTCTGGAAACGCTGTGAATTCAGGAACCAAATTTCGCGAGAAGGGACCGTACTCCAAACCGGAGCAGCGGCCTCGTCACTGAAACGAAACCTGAACAGTAAGAGCGGTCGACTGTTTAAGAGTCGGCCACCTCCCGCGTGGTTTTAGTTCCGTCAGAATTACTACTTGGTATCATAAATTGACTGGACCACCTCCTTTCTCAGTGATGCCCCCATCATAAATCTGCTTTTGAAGAGAGTCAAGTAAATACATGGACGGCTTGGTTTGTTTTGAAATTCGCGGCGATGTCGCAGTGATCACGATGAACAATCCCCCGGTGAACGCACTCACCACGGGAGTCCCGCAAGGTGTCGCGGAGGCCGTAGAACGGGCCTGCAACGACGCTGCGGTGCGCGCCATCGTCGTCATCGGCGGAGGCCGCACGTTCGCGGCCGGAGCAGATATCAATGAGTTTGTGCGCTACGCAGCAGGGCAAGGGCCTTGGCCCGTTTTCCATCGCTGGCTGAACGGGATCGAAGATGCCACCAAGCCTGTCGTGATGGCGATTCACGGTCAGGCGTTCGGAGCGGGGCTCGAACTCGCGATGGCTGGACACTATCGCGTGATCGCGACGGACGCGCAAGTGGGGCAGCCGGAAGTGAAGATCGGCCTCATCCCCGGCGCTGCTGGGACGGTTCGTTTGCCGCGGCTCGCCGGAGTGCGCAAGGCGGCGGAGATGTGCGCCTTTGGAGAACCCCTATCGGCAAAGAGTGCGCTCGATGCCGGCATCGTGGATCGTGTTGTTGACGGGGATCTCCTGGAGAGCGCCCTCGCCTTCGCACGCACGGCAAGCGGACCCCGTCGGACGCGCGACTTGCCGATCACTCCCGATCCAACAGCCATCGCGGAACTACGCACTCGTTGCAAGAAGCACCTGGAGGCTCCGCTTGCGGCAATCGAGGCTATCGAGAAAGCATCTGCGCTCTCGTTCGAGGATGGCTGCCGCGCAGAAGCGGAAATCTTCCGCCGCCTGATGCAGTCGGACCAATGCAAGTCGCTCATCTACGCGTTCTTCGCGGAACGCGCGGTCGCGAAAGTTCCGGGCATCGATAAGGACACTCCCATCTTCCCGATTCGCGAAGCAGGCGTGATCGGCGCAGGCACCATGGGCGGAGGGATCGCCATGGCGCTGGCGAATGCGGGCCTTCGCGTGCGTCTCAAAGACACCGAACAGGCGGCAGTCGATCGTGGCCTCGCGGCGATCCGCAAGAACTACGAGCGCAGCGTCAAGAGCGGGCGCACGACGGCGGAAGCGGTGACCGAGAGAATGTCGCGCATCACGCCGCAAGTCAACTACGCGGGCTTCGACTCCGTGGACATCATCATCGAAGCGGTGTTCGAATCTCTGACCCTCAAGAAGCAGGTGTTCTCCGAGATCGACACCATCGCGAAGCCTGACTGCATCTTGGCGTCGAATACCTCCACCCTGGACCTAGACGAAATCGCCGCTGTGACAACGCGCCCGCATATGGTCATTGGGACACACTTCTTCTCGCCCGCGAACGTCATGCGCTTGCTCGAAATCGTGCGCGGCCGCGAAACCGCCAAGCCCGTCATCGCCACCGCCATGGCGCTCGCGAAAAGCATCAAGAAAGTCGGCGTGGTGGTCGGCAACGGCTTCGGCTTCGTCGGCAATCGCCTGGTGATTCCCTATATGAACGAAGCGCAGTTCCTCGTCGAGGAAGGCGCAACGCCGGAGCAAGTCGACCGCGTCCTCACCGAATTCGGGATGGCCATGGGCCCGTTCGCAGTTGCGGACCTCAGTGGTCTCGACGTGTTCTGGCGCATTCGCCAGGAGAAGCCACGCGTCCCCGGTGCGCGCGAAACCCTCGGACTGCCCAAGCTCTACGAACTCGGCCGCTACGGGCAAAAGACCGGAGCGGGCTGGTTCCACTACGGCGACGATCGCAAAGCCAAGCCCGATCCGGAAGTCGTCGAACTGGTACACCGCATCGCGTGCGAATCCGGCATCGCGCAGCGAAACATTACCGACGCCGAAATCCTCGACCGCTGCATCTTCGCTCTGGTCAACGAAGGCGCCAAGGTGCTCGAAGAATGCGTTGCCTCGCGAGCCGTCGACATCGACGTGATCTACCTCACAGGCTACGGCTTCCCTGCCCATCGCGGCGGACCGATGTTTTACGCCGACACCGTCGGCCTGCCCCACGTGCTCGCGAGAGTCCGCGAGTTCGGATGGACGCCTGCCGCTTTACTGGAGCAGCTAAAACCGTTTCACAGTTAGCTTAGAGCAGTTCCTCTTTGTAGGGCAGCCACTTTGGCTGCAGCGGCCTCCTAGGCCGCCTCTGCGCTGCGATAGAAAGGGGCGGGCAAAGTGCCCGCCGCAGCCAGGGTGGCTGCCCCACTCCACTTTACAGAGTAGGTTTCTCGCGACTCTTTCTGAGATAGTGCGGACTCTGCTCCAGCCCGTAAGGCGTCTTTACCTTGGCCGCCGCCTTTTCACGAAAAAAGATCTCGCTCGTTTTGTGCCGAGCCTCGATCTCCTCTGCCGTGCCATCCACCAGGGTGACCTCTTCGCGCGGAATAAAAATCACCTGCCCAATCGGCAGGTTGTGCGATGCCGAGATCGTCTCGCCCGGCGCCAAGACATAGCGGAATTCCGTATCATGCACGTACCAATCCGTCTCCACGCGAATCATCAGCACAGGAGCCACGGGCCGTTCAATCACATTCGAGATAGACGTGTACACCGTGTCCCAACCCGGAGGCGTCTGAAAATTGTGCGCGCCGCGCAGCGTAACGGCACCCGCAGGCGTTCCCAGGTCGTCCACCGCGATGAACATCCGAGCCATCATGAGCGCCGTCGAAGTCGATTCCGGCGTCGCCTCGATCATCAGCTTTACTTCTTCTTTCCGCGCCCCGAGACCGCCCACCGCCAACTGGTAGATCACCTCAAATACCGGCTCCCACTTGCGACCCGTAGCGTTCACCGAGTATTGCAAGGCATACCGGCCTTCGCCCTCATAGCCCACCTGGACCAACTCATGCTCGGCCAGCGGCGGATACACCATAAACCCAGCCGCGCTGCCGGCTTCCAGCACCGGGCAATGCCGCGCGTGTTGGGGCAACAGTGGCCGCTGACTCTCCCGTTTGGGCCGCACTCCAAAGCCAGGCCGACGCGGGTTGGGGAACAGACGAACTTCCATTTGCATAGTATAAGTCCGCACCTCGCGTTGGACTCATAGCCAGGGCGATGGGCTATAATCCTCGCTGGTAGTTTCACCAGGTTGAGGAGACAGCCATATGCGTATCCTGTTTTGCGCGCTCGCAGTTTCGAGTCTCAGTTTGCTTGCCCAGTCGGGCGCGAAGGATGGCGAGTGGCCAACGTACGGAGGCGATCTGGGGAACACTCGCTACGCGGGCCTGGACCAGATCAACGCATCGAATTTCTATAAGCTGCAAGTCGGCTGGAGGTTCAGCACCGCGAACCTGGGTCCGACGCTGGAAACCAACCTCGAATCCACGCCCCTGATGGTCAACGGCGTGTTCTACTCGACGGCCGGAACCCGCCGCAGCGTGATCGCCCTGGACGCGGCCACCGGCGAGCAGTTGTGGGTCTATCGTGAGGATGAAGGCCAGCGCGGCACCGTCGCGCCGCGCGCGTTGTCCGGTCGTGGTCTTGCCTATTGGACCGACGGCACCGAGCAAAGAATCATTTACGTTACGCCGGGCTATCGCATGATCGCGCTGAACGCCAAGACAGGCCTGCGCATTGCGTCCTTCGGAACCAACGGCGTAGTCGATCTCAAAGCAGATGATGACCAGGAGATTGACCCGATGAGCCGTGAGATCGGCTTGCACTCCGCGCCGATCATCGGACGCAACACCATCGTAATTGGCGCGGCGCATCGCCCCGGCGGCCTGCCCACGGCCAAGACCAACGTGAAGGGCTATGTGCGCGGCTTCGACGTGAAAACCGGCAAGCGCAAGTGGATCTTCCACACCATCCCGAAGCCCGGTGAGTTCGGGCTGGATACGTGGCTGGAAGATTCGTGGAACTACACGGGCAACACCGGAAGCTGGGGACAGAGTTCCATCGACGAGCAACTGGGCCTGGTCTACATCGGTGTCGAAACGCCCACGGGAGACTACTATGGTGGCCCGCGCCCCGGTGCAGGATTGTTCGGAGAGAGCCTGGTCGCCGTAGACATTGAGACCGGCCAACGCAAGTGGCACTACCAGTTCGTGCATCACGGCATTTGGGATATGGACAATCCTTGTCCGCCGATTCTGGCCGACGTGACAATCAACGGCCGCGTGCGCAAAATCGTCGCGCAACCCTCCAAGCAAGCATTCCTTTATGTACTGGATCGCGAGACGGGACAGCCCATCTGGCCGATCGAAGAACGGCCCGTTGAAAAAGGCAATGTACCCGGTGAATGGTATTCGCCGACCCAGCCGTTCCCCACCAGACCTGCCGCCTACGACCGCCAGGGCGTTTCCATCGAAACGCTGATCGACTTTACTCCCGCGCTGCGGGCAGAGGCTGAGAAGATCGTCGCGAACTATAAAATCGGCCCGATGTTCACGCCTCCCACTGAGAGCGTCGCGTCGAAGCCCTGGGGCACGCTGACCATGGCCACCGTGGGCGGAGGATCGAATTGGCCGGGCGGGTCGCTGGATGTCGAGACCGGCATCGTCTACGTTTCGTCGCAAGCCACGATTTCCAATTTCTCGCTGATACCCTCCGGCGACCGCTCGGATGTCGGCTACGTTTCGGGCAGCGCACCGGGAGCGTCGGGGCCGCTGACAGTGCAGGGACTCCCGCTCAACAAGCCACCCTACGGACAGATTTCGGCCATCGATTTGAAGACCG
Source organism: Bryobacteraceae bacterium (assembly GCA_039926185.1). Classification (GTDB taxonomy): domain Bacteria; phylum Acidobacteriota; class Terriglobia; order Bryobacterales; family Bryobacteraceae; genus Palsa-187. The sequence goes on from JBDSXJ010000036.1 coordinate 36,923, forward strand.
GAGATATTCTCTGGCAGGTGGCGCACGGCGACACTCCGGATGCCGTGCGCAAACATCCGCTGCTCAAGAACCTCAACATTCCGCGCACCGGGCGCATCGGCACCGCGTCGACTTTGGTGACCAAAACCCTGGTGATCGCCGGCGAAAAAGGAACTGTCACCATGTCCGATGGCCGCGTCGGAGCCATGCTGCGCGCCTATGACAAGGCCAGCGGCCACGAGATGGGAGCCGTCTATATGCCCATGCAGCAAACCGGCGGCCCGATGACCTACATGCTCAACAGCGTACAATACATCATTGTGGCGATTGGCGGACCAGCAGGAGCTGAGTTCGTCGCCTACCGGCTGCCGGCCGCGGAGATTCGTAAATAGTGCCTCAGATTCCCGTTCGTTCTCTTGGATACAGTCCCGTCCGTTTCAGAGTAGTCGCGTTCATGATGGCGCTGGGAGGTGTTACCTACCTGGACCGCGTCTGCATTTCGATCCTCGCGCCCAGCATCATGAAGGATCTGGCGATCGACACTGTCCAGATGAGCTACGTGTTCAGTGCGTTCACCTTCGCCTACGCGATTTTTGAAATGCCGACCGCCTGGTGGGCAGACCGCATGGGCAGCCGCAAGGTGCTCACGCGCATCGTGGTGTGGTGGTCCGCGTTCACGATGTTGACCGCCGCGGCTTTCAGTTACCCGATGATGCTGGCGGTACGCTGGCTGTTCGGAATGGGAGAAGCTGGAGCCTGGCCAAACGTAGCGCGTATTTTTTCGCGCTGGATTCCGACCGAAGAACGTGGACGAACGCAGGGCGTATTTTTCGCAGGCGCGCACATCGCGGGCGGCTTGACGCCGGTGGTGGTGGCCTGGATCGCGACGCTGATGCCGTGGCGCTGGGTGTTCGTATTCTCAGGGCTGGTGGGCTTGGCATGGGCGACCGCGTTCTACCGCTGGTTCCGGGACGAACCGCGCGAACATCCTTCGGTGACACCTGAAGAGCGTGATTTCATTGAGTCGCGCCGCATGGCGATTTCTGCCGGACACGGCGCGTGGCACAAGGTATTCCAGGCTCCGGGCCTGATTCCGTTGTGCCTGCAATACTTCGCGAACAACTGCGGGTTTTACTTCTTCATCACCTGGCTGCCGGAGTATCTACGCAACGCGCACGGGATGCAGGCCGGGGAACTGGCGCTCTTCGCCGGGCTGCCGCTGACGCTGAGCGCGGTCGCGGATATCAGCGGAGGCGTAACCACGGACTGGCTCGCGCGCAAGTTCGGTGTGCGCATCGGCTACGGCTTGTCAGGCGGAGTGGCGTACGCAATCGGCGCGGTGGTGATGGGCTTCGGCGCTGCGGCCAGCAACGGCCAGGTGGCGGGAATCCTCATCGCGGTGGCGGGCGCGCTGTCCATGATCACGCTCGCTCCCAGTTGGGCCACGGCCATCGCGCTCGGTGGCGAAAATGCCGGCCTGATGGGCGCGGTCATGAACACGGCCGGTCAAGTCGGTGGAATTTTATGCCCCATCGTAGTCGCCTATCTGGTCCGCCAGTATGGCGATTGGAGCCTGCCCATCTACGTGCTCTCAGGCATCTACGGGATGGCAGCCGTATGCTGGCTCTTCATCCGTCCCGACGGTCGCACCAGCGCTGCCTGATAGCACCTGTGCTATCATTAAGTCATGCCTCCCCGTGTCGTCGTAGACACGAACGTGTTCGTCGGAGCCCTCATCGGACGCGAGGGGCATAATCGGCAGGTACTTAGAGCATGCCTGCTGGGGCGCATTCACCCGCTGATGGGCCAAGCGTTGTTTACGGAATACCAAGCTGTACTGAGCAGGGATCTCTACAGTAAATCCCCGCTTTCTTTAGGTGAGCGGGCAGAACTCTTCGAAGCATTTCTACATGTGTGCACGTGGGTGCAGGTCTACTATTCCTGGCGCCCTAACTTACGCGACGAGGGGGACAATCACGTTCTCGAACTGGCCATCGCAGGCCGCGCTTCCGCTGTCGTTACAAACAATATTTCGGACTTCGCACAAGGGAACCTCATTTTCCCTGAAATCCAGATTCTGACTCCGGCCCACTTTTTGAAGGAGATGTCATGAGTGTTCTTACAATTCGCGTGGACGATGAAAAGCACGCCCGGCTGCGTGGCCTTGCGGAGGAGCGAGGCGTGAGCCTCAACAAATTGATGGATGAACTGGCGACAATCGCGCTCGTGCAACACGACACCCAAGCTCGCTTCCGCATGTTAGCGGCCAAGGGAGTTCCCGCGAAGGGTGTCAGGTTACTCGACAAGTTAGACCGGGCGTTTGCCAAGGCTCGTTGAGCAGCCATCTACGCTGCTCCGCCCAGATAGCGTATCCTGACTCTTTGCCATGAGTCAGGACGCGCCAATGGATCGCGGAAAAATGTTGCGAGGGTTCGCCCTCCTGGTCGCCGTCTACGCGCTGATCGTTTACGTCATTCCCCGCCCGGAGGCCGTGAAGCCCGAGGGCTGGCGGCTCACCGGACTCTTTCTCGCCACCATCGTCGGTTCCATCGTCGAACCCATCCCCGCCGGAGCGCTCGTACTACTTGCCGTCGTGCTCTCGTCGCTGGTCGGCGGCCTCACGATCACCGAGGCACTCGCCGGGTATTCCAACTCTTCGGTCTGGCTGGTGCTGGTCGCCTTCTTCATCTCCCGAGCGCTCATCCAAACCGGACTCGCGCGCCGCATCGCCCTATTCTTCGTGCGCGCATTCGGAAAAAGTTCCCTAGGAGTCGCCTATTCTCTCGCAGCATCCGACATGGTGCTCGCCGGCATGATCCCCTCGAACGGCGCACGCGCGGGAGGCGTCGTGCTGCCCATCGCGCGCTCCATCTCGGAGCTATACGGTTCGCACCCCGGCGAGACCGCGGGCATGCTCGGGTCGTTCCTCATGATCGCCGTGTATCAGGCCGTCTGCATTACATCGGCCTCATGGATGACCGGCCAAGTCAGCAACTTCCTCGCGCGCGACATGGCGCTGCAGGCCGGCTACGAGTTAACGCCGCTGAGTTGGATCCGCGCCACCATCGTGCCCGCCCTCCTCAGCCTCATCGTGGTCCCGTGGATCGCACTGAAGCTCAACCCGCCGACCATCAAGAACACCCCCGAGGCCAGCAAGTTCGCTGGTGACGAACTCCGCAAAATGGGTTCGATGAAGCAGGCCGAATGGATTCTCACCGTTGTCTTCCTTGTCGTCTGCTACTTCTGGGTTCGCTCCCGCGATTACGGCCTGGACGTCGCCGTGCCAGCGCTGCTCGGATGTTTCGCGCTGCTGCTCACTGGCGTGCTCAAGTGGGACGACATCCCCGGCGAAAAAGGCGGCTGGGCCGTTTTCATCTGGTATGGCGGCCTGTTGCGTCTGGCGCAAGGACTCAACGAGGCAGGTGTCACCAAGGTCTTCGCCGAATACGTCTCCAGCCAACTCGGCGGTTTCGGCTGGCCGACCCTCTTCGGCCTCACCATCCTGATCTACTTCTACGCGCACTACGCCTTCGCCAGCATCACCGCGCACATGGTCTCGATGTTCCCCGCATTCCTAGCCGTATTGGTCGCCGCAGGAGCCCCCATCGGCCTCGTCGTCTACACCTTCGCCTGCCTGGCCAACGTCTCAGCCTGCCTCACCCACTACGGAACCACCCCCGCGCCGATCTACTACGCGCAAGGTTACGTGCCCCTTAAAATGTGGTGGAAAATCGGAGCCGTCGCCAGCGTCGCGAACCTCATCATCTGGACCACCGCAGGCTTCGCTTGGTGGAAGTTCCTCGGCATCTGGTAACGCGCGCACTGGTGCGTGCCGCGTCGAGACTTTCTCGACGCCTCTGGCCCCTAATTCAATTGCGCCTGCAATCGAGCCACCGCCCGCACCGCTGGCTCATGCCGAGGCTCAATCTTCAACGCACTTTTATACTCCCGCAGGGCTTGCTGCAGCCGCCCCTTGCGCTCATAAATCGTACCCAAGTTGGAAAACGGAAAATGCCGAGGATCATAACGCACCGCAACCTTCGCCTGCTCCAGCCAAGGAATCGCTTCCTCCAGCTTCCCCAACTGCATCAGGTATACGCCGATGTCGTTATACGGATTCCCAAACTCCGGGTCCACTTCAATGGCGATCTTGCATTCCGCAATCGCTTCCTCATACCGACCTAGATACGACAGCGCCCAACCGCGAAACGTGTGCCCCTCGCCCGTCGGCTGCACCGCGATGCTCTGCTCAAACAACTCCAGCGCCGCTTCCGTCTCCCCCGCACTCAACCGCTGCGTGCCAAGCTCCCACAACCGCCGGGCCTGCTCCGAATCGCTCACGCCAGTTCCGCCAACACCTTTTCCGCGTGACCCTCAACCTTCACCTTGGGATAGATCTTCGCAATCTTCCCATCCGGCCCGATCACAAACGTGGTCCGCTCAATGCCCATGTAAGTCTTGCCGTAATTCTTCTTTTCCTTCCACACCCCGTAGGCTTCCGCGATGGCGTGGTCGGTATCCGGCACGAAGCTGTACGGCAACCCGTACTTAGTCGCGAACTTTTCCTGCGCCTCGGCCTTGTCGGGAGACACACCGACGATCTCCGCATTCTTCTTCGTGAACTTCGTCCGCAGATCGCGGAAATCGCACGACTCCTGCGTGCACCCCGGCGTGTCGGACTTCGGGTAGAAGAAGACCACAACGGTCTTGCCCTTCAATGCGGACAGGCTGAAATCGGCACTCTTGATGGCGGGGGCTTTATCACCGGCGGAAAGGCTCATGAGCGTATTGTAGAACGAGTCTGAGAAGTTTCCACCGTCGCGCCACTATTCTTCCATGAGCGTAGCTGCGACCCGGCAAAAGCAGACCGTCGATTGGTACGAGGATTACTACGCCTCCAAAGGCGACGACCGGAACGATCCTCTGCGGAACCCCGGCGTATTATTCCAGAACCTGGCGTTCGAGAAGTCGATTGTCGAGGCCCTGCGAACCATTCGCCTGGACAAAACCTGGAAGATCCTAGACGTCGGCTGCGGCGCAGGCTTCAGCATGTTACGCCTGCTGTCCTACGGCCTCGAACCCGACCGTCTGCACGGCATCGACATCGCCGAGAACCGCATCGCTCGCGGGCGAAAGCGGCAACCCGCGCTGAACTTCACTCTGGGCGATGCGACCGCGATGGAATTCGAGACCAATAGCTTCGATCTCGCCATGGAATCGACCATGTTCGTGCAGATCACCGACGAAACCATGGCCACCGGCATCGCCCAGGAAATGGTTCGCGTGATCAAACCCGGCGGCTACATCATGCTCACCGACTGGCGCTACAGCTTCGGCCGCAAAGGCTACCTCGCCGTCTCCCCCGAACGCATCGCCCGCTTGTTCGGCGTCGGCACCAAGACCTCAGTAGTGTGCCGCAAACACGGAGCGCTCCTGCCTCCGCTGGGCCGAGCCCTCTCGCGCTACCTGCCCTCACTTTACTTCCCGATCTGCCGCCTGTTCCCGTTCCTGGTCGGACAGGTCACGGTCGTCCTGCAAAAGAACTAGCGTTGGTTCTTCAGGTACATCGCCGGAGTTACCACCAGAACTCCGGAAACTCGAGTTTCATAGAGTTTCCCGAAGTGCCTGACGTCACCTGTGATCAAGTGTGTTGCCTTTCCGGAAATAGCCGCCCGAAGGATCGGCTGGTCCTTAGGCGGAAGCAGCGGGATACCTTCGACCGACAGCGTGTGAACCAGTTCGACCGTTCGAACAAGTTGGGCAAGTCGCTCGCGTTGCTGTCCTTCCTCAAGATTCCGTCGAGCTTCATCGATCGCGCACGGAGACGTGAGCAAAACGACCCGCTTCAGCTGCCAGAATTGGAGCAATCCGCTTTCTTCCCGGTATGCAGCAGAGAAGAGCACATTGGCATCGAGGAAAAGCCGGTCCATCAGGCGGGACGGCGATGCGGAATCTTATCTGGATCTAAGCCGAGCTTGGCCGCTACTGTCTTACGCACGGCCTTGTAGTCAGCAGCATTGACGGAGTTCGACAGCAGGAACTCGGCCTTACGTTCAGCAGTGTACGTTTCCAACGGAACGACGACCGCAGGGCGGATCAAGATGCCTCCGTCGCGTTCTTCGGCGACAACAAAGGAACCCTCTTCAATCCCAAACCGCTTTCGCAGCGGCGCCGGGAGAATTACGGCTCCCCGTTTTCCGACCCGATTTGCGTGGGAGGTGACCATAACTCCAGTTTGCCTGACTTTCAGGCAAACTGCAATTCAGGCACTACCGCCCAAACCCCGGAGGCATCCCCCACAATCCGAGAACTGCTTCAGCAACATCCTCAGGCCCGTTCCTCGTCGGACAGGTCACGGTCGTCCTGCAAAAGAAGTGACAAAATAGGGTGTGAAACAACTCTTTCTCCTCCTCACATTCACCACAGCTCTCTTCGGCCAGGAATGGCGCACCGAAATTAAACTGCTGGGCGGCATCACCGCTGCCGATCTCGATACCGATCACCTCGCGACCACCGAAAGAGTGATCGGCGGCGGATACATGGCTGGCGTGGAGGGAGCGGTCAACTTGAACTCCATCTTCGCGGTGACCGGACACTACGTGTACAACGATCTCGGCTCCGGCATTCGTCTCTTCTGCGATACCCCCACCTGCGGGCGCGTCACCGGAACCGCAGGCTTTCAGGAATACATGGGCGGCATCCGCCTCCGCGGCAATGCGGACGGTCGCGTCAGTCCTTACATCGGGATCAGTGTTGGCGGCGTTCGCCTCGCGACCAAGGCTATGGTGAACATCCCCGGGACCACGATCCAGTTGCAGGATTCCGCCACCAAGTTCGCCTACGCTCCCGGGATCGGCTTCGACGTTAAGATCGTGAAGCACTTCGCGATCGGCCTGGACGCTCGCTACGTCAAGGCCACCGATCTCGCGTGGTACGTCCGCACGGGACTGGGCCTGACGTTCCGCTTCTAAACGGACCTAGCGCCCAAACCCCGGAGGCATCCCCGGCAACCCGAGCTTGGCCAGCTTCTTCCCCAGGAACCCCGCACCGCTGGTCATCCCCGAGAACTGCTTCATCATCTTACGAGCCTCGGCGTACTGCTTCAGCAGCTTATTCACATCCTCGGGCCGCGTACCCGAGCCCTTGGCAATCCGCCGCCGCCGAACACCGCTGATGATCATGTAGTTGTTGCGCTCTTTTTCCGTCATCGAATCGACGATCGCAATCAACCGCGTGATCTCTTTCTCATCGACCTTCATATTCTTCAGGTCTTTCATGCCGCCGATGCCCGGCATCATCCCCAGAATATTTTCGAGCGGCCCCAATTTGCGCACGGCCTTCATCTGGTCGCGGAAATCACCGAGCGAAAACTCGTTATCGAGCAGCTTCTGCTGCATCTTCTCGGCTTCCTTGATGTCGATCGAGCCTTGTACCTTCTCGATCAGGCTCAGCATGTCGCCCATGCCGAGAATGCGCTCCGCCACGCGATCCGGATGGAACGGCTCCATCGCGTCCATCTTCTCGCCCATGCCGACAAACTTCAGCGGCTGGCCCGTGACCGCGCGAATCGACAACGCCGCGCCACCGCGCGCATCGCCGTCCATCTTCGTCAGGATGATGCCCGTGATCCCGAGCCGTTTATGGAACTCCTCCGCCGACTTCACCGCGTCCTGCCCGGTCATCGCGTCCGCGACAAACAGGATCTCCGTCGGATTCAGCATCGCCTTCAGCTCCGTCAGCTCCGTCATCAGGTCATCGTCGATATGCAGCCGACCCGCCGTATCGACCATCAGGACATTGCGCCCCGTCTGAATCGCTTCCCTGCGCGCCGAGCGAGCCAGGTCCATCGGCTTCGTCTCTTCGGCCGTGCCCTCGTAAATCGGAATCTTCAGATCGCGCGCCAGCACACTCAACTGCTTGCGCGCCGCCGGCCGATACACGTCGACCGAAACCAACATCGGCGTGAAATTCTCTTTGGCCAACAACCGAGCCAGCTTGCCCGTCGAAGTCGTCTTACCCGACCCCTGCAAGCCAACGATCATGTACACCGTCGGCGGCTCATTCGCCGTGCGCAGCTTCGACTGATGCTGCCCTAGCATCTTGACCATCTCATCGCGAACGATCTTGACCACCTGCTGCGTCGGCGAAAGCGCGGTGAGCACTTCCTCGCCCATCGCCTTCTCCTTCACCGCCGCGATGAACTCCTTCGCGACCTTGAAGTGAACGTCGGCCTCGAGCAACGCCACGCGGATCTCCCGCAGCGCCGCGTCCATATTCTCCGCCGTGAGCTTGCCCTCGCCACGAAGGTTCTTGAAAACGCGTTGGAGCTTATCGCTTAGATTGTCAAACATGTTGGTGGGGGTCCCGGAAAAGGTGAGTCCGGGTCCATTTTAGCGCAGGAGGGGAAAGTTAGAGCGATGGAACCGGGCCGGCTTTTCCAAGCCCGGTCAACGCGATCTACGGGATTCCGGTAGGATCAGAGGGCGCGGGTGCGATCTCTTCTTAAGTGTTCAATCGGCCCGACGGAGGCCCACCGCCACACTTCAGCCTCGGTATTTTCCTTAGTTCTCACCTGCGAACACCTAAACCCCTGAGATAGGCTTACTGACTTTCGCCGTAGAAATCCATCCAGTGACGTCCTAACTCACTAATACTATTGGTTATAGTACCCACAACTGGGTCAAATTTCGCTATTCTGAATTTGTCGGTCCGAGCCGCAATGTAACGAATTGCCAAAAGGACAATCTAAGATCTAAACCTGCTGGAACGGCCGCAGCTTCGGATTGGCCGGGCAGGACATGCCACCCTGCTATTTTCCCCGCTCAAACTGAGCCACTACCCAGACGGGCACCAAGCGTACCTCGGTGCGGTAGAGTCCACATTCGGCAACGCGATCGACTACGCCATGCTCATTAAGCAGTACGGCGCACCCCGCGAGGCTGAAGTGCGCTATAGCCCCGCAGAATGTACCGGCATTCAGGTAAAAGAGATCACCGGCAAGCCCGACAAGAAGCATATCAGCACGAGCTACGTCGAACGCCAGAATTTGACGATGCGAATGCACATGAAGCGCTACGCTCGATTGAGCAACGGCTTCAGCAAGCGACTGGAGAACCACATGGCCGCGCTCGCGCTGCACTTCATGTTCTACAACTTCGTTAAGATCCACGGCACGTTGCGGACTAGTCCTGCAATGGCCGCTGGTGTCACTGACAAGCTCTGGGAGATGTCAGATATCGTGACGTTGGTTGAACAGGCAGAGCAGGAGAGCAACGATAGCGCGTACGGCGAGAGCGCAGGGCCGAAGCGGAACCGTCAAGTTAGGGGCTAAAATCCTGCGATGGCTGCGGGGATCGCGTCCGGAGCGTGCGGGATCTACTGGAATCCTAGAGAGGCTCAGCGTTCAGCTTTCCCGTTTCAATCTTTCCTGGAGGCTTGTTGAGCAGTGTTAATAGAAAACTTTTCGCTTCTGGAGGTGGCTCTGTATTAGGTAGCTTAACCTCGAAAAGCGAATCTAACGCCCTGAATGCTCCCCATGCGACGAACCCTCCGCGATACACGATCCGACAACGGACACATGCCACGCCTTCCCAGTACACCCCGTCTAGGTTTAGAACGCAGTCGTGGAAGTCTTGCACAACCCCCCGGAATATGATCGACTTCCCAGTTTGTTTGTAGGGCTTGAATTCCTTGATCCTTACTATACTTGGTGGGTTTTCGATGCATGGTTTGGTGAGGCTGGACAATTGTTCAAACGTGCCAGCCTTGGCGAAGAAGCTACTAGTATTTGCATTTATAACCGCTGCCATCAGTCGCGGCCTGGATTCCTCTGTTACATCAGAGATTGCTTTCTTCGCCCCCTCAATGACGGGATTACTGATCTCTATCCCCGCTCCCGCCGCCGCATTGAGAAGGTCAGGCCCATCCTTGGCAAACTCATCAGGCCTGGATTGAACCACCTCGCCAATCTTCTTCCGAAGATCCTCGGCTCGCAGAGCTAGTATCGTCTTAAGCGTTCCTTGGATTTCGCCCAACTGGACCGAGTGTTCCTGCAATTTGTCATCGATCTTTTCAAGCTTTGGCGCAAGGTGGGCGTCGACGTGCGAATCGAACTGACCTAATGCCCACTCCTTGGGGTATCCTGACCCTAATATTAATGCCAGAATCGCCACCCCCAACGTTGGCGTCAATTTGCTTTTTTCGGATGTCTCTCCCTGGACCTGAAGCTTAGCCTTGACCTCCGAAAGCTGCTGCTTTAGTTCGACCTCGGATTTAATTAGATCCTCTTTGGTTCTGGCCATATCGGGCGAGTATACTACTTCCGTATAGAAGATATCCCGCTCTTCGATTAGGTCTTCTGCCATACTGCCTCCCGTGTTACGATTTGGGCAGGTAGTCCGGTTAACCAGTATTCAGAGCCGTCCCGATTCACAGTCGCGGGCGGTTTTCCTTTTGCCCCTTGAGTGTATCCCGGATGTGCGGCAAGCGCTCGGGATAGAGAATTGCCAATCCCGTTATCGAAGAAAAATTGGGCATGCTCAAATTGAGCCACTACCTCCTTATTCTTCCTCTTGACTCTGTATACGAAACGACTACAATGAAGTCTCCCTCCCCTGGGTCCGATTCCCCCCTCTTTGGGACCTTCATAGCGATAGCTCTGCCTTGACGCCGAGCTGGAAACGTTTCGCCCGCATGCAGGCCCATAATCCCTGGTTCGCACTCACGGTCCACCCCAAACACGAACACCTCGCCGCGCGCGGATTGCGCAGTCAGGGGTTCGAAGTCTACCTGCCACTGCATCGCGCGCGTCGGCGCTGGTCGGATCGCACCAAGACGCTCGACATGGTGCTCTTCCCCGGCTACGTGTTCTGCCGCTTCGACCCGCACGACAAGTTACGCGTCCTAACCGCGCCATCGGTGCGCGGGATCGTTCGCAACGGCCGCACCCCCATCCCCGTCGATGACGCGGAGATCTCTTCCATCCGCACGCTCATCTCCAGTGGCCGACCCATCGATGTCTGTCCGTTTCTCAGCGTCGGTCAACACGTTCGCATCCACGAAGGACCCTTTGAATCCGTCCGCGGCGTCATCGTGCGCACCGACGACAACTGGCGCGTCATCGTCAGCGTCGAAGCGCTCGGCTGCTCCGTCTCTGTCGAAGTCGACGCGGACCAATTACTACCGGTACGAAAATCGCCCGCCACTCAGCAGATAGAAAGAATTGCCCATGGCCATCTCCAAGCCTAGAAATCGAGTTGTACTCTTCCGCCTGACCCAGGACGAATTTGATGAGGTCCAGAAAGCCTGCGCCGGAGGTGCCGCCCGCAGCGTTTCCGAATACGCGCGCGCCCGCATCCTGGGCTTGACCGATCAGCCGTCGTCTCTCGCGCAGCTTGAAAACAGGGTCGCCGACCTCTCGCATGCCGTCACCCAACTGACGCGCATGGTGGAGAGCGCGAATGCGCCGCGCGCCGAAGCTGCCTCGGCAAGTTACGCCCCCTATCTCGCAAAGTCGGGAGACTAACCATGCGCGCCCTGCTGTTCCTTCTGTCGGCCATCATCGCAACCGCCCAGACGCGCCCGCCTGTCATGGAAGACGTCGGCAAGACGAATCTTCCCGCGCAAAAACTCGGCGTGGATGACTTGGTCGCGGTCTCCGTCTATGACGCGCCCGAACTAACCCGCACCGTTCGCGTGGAACCCGACGGCATGGTGCATCTTCCTCTTCTTGACGACGGCATCGCCGCCATCGGCCTGATGCCCCGCCAACTCGAATCCGCGATCGCATCCGCACTGAAAATCGGCGAGATCATGGTGAACCCCATCGTCAAGGTCACCGTCGTCGAATATCACTCGCGCCCCATCGCCGTCATGGGAGCCGTCCGCAAGCCGCTCACCTTCCAAGCCGAAGGCACCGTAACGCTGCTCGACGCGTTGGCTCGCGCCGAAGGCCTCTCCACCGACTCAGGCACCGAAGTTCTTGTGACCCGCGCCGGTCAAATCCTGCGCATTCCCATCAAGGCGCTCTTGCACGACGCTGAGCCGAGCGCCAACGTCCTGCTCACCGGCGGCGAAGAAATCCGCGTCCCCGAAGCCGGCAAGATCACCGTCGTCGGCAACGTCATCCGCCCCGGAGCGTTCCCCGTTCGCGAAGCGGGCGACCACACGGTTCTCAAACTGGTCGCGCTCAGCGAAGGCCTCATGCCCTACGCGGAGAAGCAAGCCTACATCATCCGCCGCGACGCCAATGGCACGGATCAGGAGTTTCCCGTCGAACTCGAAAAGATCATGAAACGCGAGGCTCCCGACGTGACTCTTTCCGTCGGAGACATTCTCTACATCCCCGACAACAAGAAGCGACGCACCACCATGGGCATCATTGACCGCATTACTAGTTTTGGCGCGTCCACCGCATCCGGCGTCCTGGTTTGGAGACGATGAACAAGAACGATTCAAATCTCCCTGCGCTGCACGAACCGGCGCGCATCCCCATCTCCGCTCCCGTGCTCGACGCCGAGTACGAAGCCGCCGCCGCCCATGTTCCGCTCTCGCACTACTTATGGATACTGCGCCGCCAAGGCTGGAAGATGTTAGCGTTCGTCGTCCTCGTCGTCATAGCGACTCTGATCGTCTCCCTGCGCCTCACCCCGATCTACGAATCCACCGTCACCATCGACATCGACCGCCGCATGCCCAGCGCCGTCATCGGCGAAGAGTCCGCACAGGTCGCCAATAATGACGCCGACCAGTTCCTCGCCACGCAAATCAAGCTCATCCAGTCCGATTCCGTCCTCCGCCCCGTCGTCGACAAATTTAACATCCGCGAGATCGAACCCGACGCCCTCGAAGAAGCCATCGACAAATCCGACGCCAGCCTCGAAGCCCCCGTCATCCTGAAACCCCTGCGCGTCACCCGCCCCGCGAACACCTACATCGTCCAAATCAGCTACCGCTCCGAGCATCGCCAACTCGCCGCCGACGTCACCAACGCCATCGCGCAAAGTTACCTCCAGCACTCCTATGAGATCCGCTATAAAGCCACCGCCGGCCTCAGCCAGTTCATGGAAAAGCAGCTCGAAGAACTCCGCGCCAAGATGGAAAAATCGAGCGAGGCGCTGGTCCGCTTCGAACGCGAACTCAACGTCATCAGTCCCGAAGAGAAAACCAGCATCCTCACCGCCCGCCTGCTCGAACTGAACAAGAACTACACCGAAGCCCAGACCGACCGCGTCTCCAAAGAAGCCGCCTATCGATCCGTCGAAGACGGAGCCTACGCCGCCGCCCTCACCTCCTCGCAAGGCGAAACCCTCAAGAAACTCGCCGACGAATTGAGCGAAGCCCAACGCCGCTTCGCCGACATCAAGGTCACCTTCGGAGCCAAGCACCCCGAATATCCTAAGGCCCAAACCCGCGTCACCGAGCTCGAATCCCAACTCAAAGAAGCCAGCGCGAACGTCACCCGCCGAGCCGACGTCGAATACCGCCAAGCCCAGAATCGCGAAGTGATGCTCGAAGCCGCCGTTGGCCAAACCAAGAAGGAATTCGACGACCTCAACTCCCGCTCCTTCGAATATCAAACCCTCAAGCGCGAAGCCGACGGCGACAAGATGCTCTACGAAGAGCTCATCCGCCGCATCAAAGAAGCCGGCATCAACGCCAGCTTCCAGAACAGCTCCATCCGCGTCGCCGACCTAGCCCGCCCCGGCCTCAAGCCCGTCTTCCCCCGACTCTGGCTGAACCTGCTGCTCGCCTTCCTCTGCGCGAGCTTCCTAGCCGTCGGCGCCGCCGTCCTCTCCGACGTCCTCGACAACACCGTCCGCGATCCCGACCAGGTGCAGCGCCTCATGAACACCGACGTCATCGGCTCCCTGCCCGCCGTCAAAGATTGGCGCCGCCGCCTCAGCACCGTCGGCACGCATCGCCCGGCAACCGCCCTCGCCCCGCTGAACGGAACCACACCCCTCGTCCACGCCGACGACCAGGCGCTCTCCAACTACGAAGAAGCCATCCGCACCCTGCGCAATTCCATCCTGCTCACCGACTTCGACCGCCGCCTCCGCAGCATCCTGCTCACCAGCGCGTCCCCCTCCGAAGGCAAGTCCACCGTCGCCGCCCACCTCGCCGCGACCCACGCGAGCCAGCACAAACGCACCCTGCTCATCGACGGCGACCTCCGCCGACCCAGCGTCCATCGTCTCTATCAGGTGCCCAACAGCGTCGGCCTCTCCAACGTCCTGCTGCAACAAATCTCCTGGCGCGACGCCGTCATCCGCATCGAAGATCCCGTCGGCCTCGACGTCCTCCCCGCCGGCCCCGCCACCCGCCGAGCCTCCGACCTAATCGGCATGGGCCTAGCCGAGCTCATCGAAGAAGCCACCCGCGAATACGATCTCGTCGTCCTCGACGCCCCGCCGCTCCTAGGTTTCGCCGAGCCCCTCCAAATGGCCACCGCCGTAGACGGCGTCATCGTAGTAGCCCGAGCCGGCGACACCAGCCGCAAAGCCCTCGGCACCGTAATCGGGACACTGAAACGCCTCCGAGCCAACCTAGTCGGCGTCGTCCTCAACGAAGTCCACCGCGAAGTCAGCGCCGGGTATTACTACTACTACGGCCACTACAGCAAATACTACGAAAAGCGCGCCGGGGAAGTGTAGGGTGTTGGGTGCTCTCTCAATTCTTTTTAAGCGCCCCGACTTCCGGAGCAATCCCATCGCCGCAATCTACAAGCGCCTATGGTGGCGAATCCGTTGGACGTTCACGAATAAGCCCTGGCAACTCAAACTGCGCAACGGGCTGTCGATCTCCGCGCCCAAGGGTGGTGCGGGTGCGCTCATTTATTATCAAGGCAATGCCGAACCCGAACTAGCGTCTTTTATCTCTAGAACCCTCAAACCGGGAATGACCTTCTGGGATATTGGCTCGCACATCGGCGAATACGCACTCGTTGCTTCTCCACTTGTCACAGAGACGGGCCGCGTAGAGGCATTTGAACCCCAGCCAGCGATGTTCGAATTCCTCCGCGAAAATGTCACGCGCAACGGACTCGTGAATACGACTGTCCATGACGTCGCGATCTCCAACCAAACCGGTGTTGTCCAGATGAGTCTTCCCGTCGAGCCGTCAATCGCTTGTTTACAACTTGGTCCCACGGCCTCCGACCTGCCCTCCGTGAACGTCACCACCGCTCCACTGGACGCGATTCATGCGATCACCGAGCGAACTCCTGACCTCATAAAAGTGGACGTGGAAGGCGCAGAACTCCTCGTCTTGAACGGAGCTCAGGAACTCCTGGACCTGCCCGGATTAGATGCACCAATGTGGGTCATGGAATACGAACCCGATAATTGCTTGGCTTTCGGCTACCAAGCGGGCGACCTATTGACGAAGTTCCGCGCTCATGGACTCTTCACCTACTGGCTCACTCCCGCAGGAAGATCTGAGCTCATCCTGGATGCGAACCCTCCCGCAGGCATCCGGACAGTGATCGCGACGAAAGGGCCTCGACCGTGACTTTCTCGTCCAACCTTTTGTTCGGCATGGCGGATAATCGTCGTCCCAATTCTCTAGCCTCGCGGTTTCGTCGCCAGCGTTTTGAACTCTTTGCCGCAATGCTAGAAGAGAGCGGAGACCCCATAACCATCCTCGACTTGGGTGGAACCCAAGATTTTTGGCGTCAGCACTTGCCTCTTCTTAAGCGGTCAGCGCAAGTCACCGTAGTTAATCTCGAACCCACAGAGCCATCCGTGTTGCCCTCTGTCTCCTGTATTCGCCTAGATGCCCGCAATTTGTCGACCTTCGCTGACAATGCCTTTGACGTTTGTTTCTCGAATTCCCTAATCGAGCACATAGGACCTTTAAAAGACCAAAGAGCGCTGGCGGGCGAGATTCGCCGAGTCGCGAGAGGGTACTTTGTACAGACTCCGAACGCACACTTCCCTATCGAACCGCATTTCCTTGTGCCCGGTTGGCACATCACTCCGGTAGCACTTCGCACCTTCCTCCTACAGAGGTGGTCTTTCGGTTGGATGCCAAGGATCAAAGACCCAAAAGCTGCGCGACTCGCGGTTGAATCCATTCGACTCTTGAGTCCGAGTGAAATGCTTGGACTGTTTCCGGAAGCCACTCTCGTTCACGAGAGGCTGGGTCCTTTTTCAAAATCTCTGATCGCGGTTAGAAAGATACGGAGATAGCATGTTTGATTCACCCCTGCCCGAGGTACAGGCGGCTAGTGTCCTACTCATGCTCTTGCTGCCTGTCGTCCTTTTCGCCCCTCTTCGCTGGGCGATTCCAGCATGGCTAATAATGGGAAACTTAGACGCTACAGGTCCAGGTCAATTCGTCTCCAGCACCACTGGTTGGCTGAACGCTTCGAAGAGTCTCGCAGTTCCGTTTCTTCTAGCTTTGCGGCTTCGAAACGTGCCATCAGCAGTGCATAGGACCCTACCCGCAAGGTTATGGATAGCACTAACGCTATACGCTGCTCTTGCCGTCGGTTGGGCACCGTATCCGTACGCGGCGATGAAACTAGTTGGGAACATGGTTGGCATTCTAATGGCAATCATCGTTTTGGAAAAGGCTGCGCGGAAAGGAGTGCTTGACTCTAGGGCGCTCTGGATCTTGATCGTATCCTCCTTGCTGCTAGCCTTCGTTCAGACCTACTACTATGGAGGCGCCTCTTATGGATTCGATGGATATGACCAGCCTTCAAGGCTTTCAAGCTTCATCACCGCACAGCAATTTGCGGGGTTTCTAGTTGTCTTCTTAACTCTGATACTCTGGCGACGCGACTTCCCTTTGTGGCTTAGATTTGGCACTGGCTCTGTTCTCCTCTTGGCCTTGGCACTAAATGGCAGCCGGGTCTGGTTCTTTGGGGCTACCGTCGTCGTAATGATTCACTTCGCGCTCGAATTGCGACGAGCGTCGATTGTCCTGGCGCTGGTCGCAGGGTTCATCGCTACTTTCTGGCTCTTAGCAAGCAGTCTGCAGCCACAGCGGATGGATCTCGTGAACGACTCGTCCAATCGCATCGCCTTAACGTTGAGCGCCCTCGTCACAGGCGTTGACTCTTCTTACAGCGTTGGGCTCCGCGATCTAACTTTTCGAACCGCTATTTATGAAGGGGTCTGGAATGACCTTGCGTCTAGCAGCCTCCTTGAACTCTTTTTTGGGCACGGGACTTCAAGTGGGGCCGAGGCGGTTCTCCGCGTGTTTCCGAACGGTTACGACTTGGACCATCTGGATCCCAATCGAATTGTCCACAACGAATGGCTGAGGGCATCGTATGAGTGGGGGATCGCAGGGCTGCTCGCGCTAATAGGAGTGTTCTCGACACTTACAGTCGGGCTACTGTCGATGCGACGCGCGAATGGTCTTCGATATCGTGCATCCGCTGCGCTCTCATTCTTGGGCGCTTTCCTGCTCGCCTTTTCCGGCGAGAATATCCTCGCAGGTGCTGGAAACGCAGTCACCATGAGCCTCGCGCTAATTCTCGCGCTTCTCTGGACACCTCAAGACCACCAATCCCGCAAACGGTCCATCGCGTGATTACTCAAAAGCAGTGGGTGCTATTGACGAACTTCCTTCCACCTTACCGACTCCCGCTAATGCGGCATATCCTTCGCAGTCACCCAGGATTTCAGATCTTACTTTCCACTTCGATGGAGGCGGGACGGTCGTGGCCCGCGGATTGGGGCGGGCTCCCAGTGCAGTTGCAGAAGGGATTTCAGTGGCGCAAAACATGGAGACACCGTAATAACTTTGAAGAACGGGCAGTCATACATTTCCCGTACGACACACTACCTCGCCTGACATCAATGAAGCCGGATGTGATCATATCTGCTGAACTCGGCGCACGAACACTCCAGGCTGCGATCTATCGTCTGTTTGTTCAACGCACGCGACTCGTAGTATGGGCGACTCTCAGCGAAGTCACCGAGCTTGACCGGGGGCTACTTAGAAGGTTGCTCCGGCGATTGCTTCTCCGCGCCGCTGACGCGGTCATCGTCAATGGTTCAAGTGGAGCACGCTATGTCGCCCGCTTCGGTGTACCCCCAAGCAAGGTATTCAGAGTCCCGCAAACTACCGATATCCAGCCATTCCTGAACCTGCCAATCGACCGCCCAGCGGGTTCGATAATACGACTGCTGTACTCAGGCCGATTAGTGGAACTTAAGGGACTCGTGCCGTTTGTCAGTCAACTTGGTACCTGGGCTGCCCTTCACCCTGTTTCCCGGCTCGAAATGACACTGGTAGGCGACGGCCCGTTGCGAAACGCTTTAGAAAATGTACCTCGACCTTCGAACCTTAGCTTACGCTTCCTCGGTCATGTGCCTTATGGTGAGTTGCCAGGCATCTATGGACAGGCCGACATTCTGGTGTTTCCCTCACTCGCAGACGAGTGGGGACTAGTAGCCGTGGAAGCCATGGCCGCTGGTTTGCCTGTTCTCGGTAGCTTGTATAGCCAAGCCGTAGAAGACTTGGTGGTCGACGGAAAGAACGGATGGTCGTTTCGCCCGGACGAGGAGGAAGAAGTGCGCTCGGCTTTAGATCGTGCTCTAACGACTGCCTCGGCGGACTTTGGCGCTATCCGATCGCAAGCTCGCGAGACAGTGCGCCACTTAACTCCCTTAAAAATGGCAGAGGACATTGGAGCGGCTCTCGACTATGCCTGCACTCACCGTCCTTAGCGCCCACAACTTCTACCGCCACCCCGGCGGCGAAGACGTCGTCTTCGCTGCCGAAGCGACGCTCCTCCGCGACCACGGGCACGCCGTCTCCATCTACGAGCAGAACAACACCGCCATTCGCTCCGGGCGCACCGCCGCGCTCCAGGCCATCTGGAATCCGTCGTCCCATCGCGAAATTCGCACGCTCACGCGCGGCACCGCGGTCGCCCATTTTCACAACACCTTCCCGCTCATCTCGCCGTCTGCTTACTACGCCGCCTCCAGCCAAGGGGCCGCCGTCGTCCAGACCCTGCACAACTACCGCCTCATCTGCCCCGGAGCTTTGCTCTCCCGCAACGGCGTTCCCTGCGAAGACTGCATCACCGAAAACTCGCTCCGCCCCGCCATCACCCACGCCTGCTATCGCGGTAGCCGAGCCGCCACCGCCAGCGTCGCCGCCATGCTCACCACCCATCGCGTCGCGCGGACCTATCAACACGCCGTCGATGCCTACATCGCCCTCAGCGACTTCGCGCGGGAGAAGTTCATCGCCGGTGGTTTGCCCGCCGACCGCATCTTAGTCAAACCGAACTTCGTCTCTCCCGACCCCGCGCCCGGAATCGGTTCCGGCAACTACGCGCTATTCGCAGGCCGCCTCTCTCCAGAAAAGGGCATCGAAACCCTGGCCACCGCATGGAGCGAACTCTCCGCCATCCCTTTGAGAGTCGCGGGCGATGGACCACTCAATCAAACCCGCTGGCCCTCAGGCGCCACAGCTATCGGTCGCCAACCGCGCGAGCGCATCCTTGAACTTATGCGCGACGCCTCTGTGCTGGTCTTCCCGTCGACTTGGTATGAGAGCGATCCCCTCACCATCCTCGAAGCCTTCGCCTGCGGCACCCCCGTCATCGCCTCCAACCTTGGCTCCATGGCGGAGCGCGTCCAGCACAACCACACGGGTCTCCTCTTCAACCCCGGCGACCCGGCCGACCTCGCGGAGAAAGTTCGCTACGCATTCACCCATCCCGAGCACCTCGCCCAGATGCGTCGCAACGCGCGCCGCGAGTACGAAGAAAAATATACAGCCGAGCGCAACTACAAAATGTTGATCGCCATCTACGAACAAGCAATCGAAAACGCGCAGCGCCGCAAACGCGCCGCTTCATGAGGAACGCATGCCTATAAAAGTTCTCGTCACCGGTGCCGGCGGTTTCATCGGCCACCACCTCGTCGCCTCTCTCGTCGCGCGCGGCTATTGGGTTCGCGGCGTTGACATCAAGCATCCCGAATACGCCGCCACCGCCGCGCACGATTTCCAACTGCTC
Organism: Bryobacteraceae bacterium; assembly: GCA_039926185.1. Taxonomy (GTDB): domain Bacteria; phylum Acidobacteriota; class Terriglobia; order Bryobacterales; family Bryobacteraceae; genus Palsa-187. The sequence goes on from JBDSXJ010000036.1 coordinate 56,892, forward strand.
GACCTGCGCTACTGGGAGAACTGCCTCACCGCCACCGAAGGCATCGACGAAGTCTACGCGCTCGCCGCCAACATGGGAGGCATCGGCTTTATCGAAACCAACAAGGCCGTCATCGTGCGCGACAACACGCTCATCAACATGCACACCATCGAGGCCGCGCGCGTGAACAACGTCCGCCGCTTCCTCTATACGTCGAGCGCGTGCATCTATCCCGGCTACCTCCAGAACTCCCCCGAAGTCACCGCGCTGCGCGAGCACGACGCCTATCCGGCCGACCCCGAAGACGGCTACGGCTGGGAAAAGCTCTACATGGAGCGCACCTGCCGCCACTACACGGAAGACTTCGGCCTCGAAACCCGCGTCGTGCGCTTCCACAATATTTACGGACCCCTCGGCACCTACGACGGAGGCCGTGAAAAATCTCCCGCCGCGATTTGCCGTAAGATCGCCGCTGCGTCGGCCGTCGACACGATCGAAGTCTGGGGCGATGGCGAACAGACGCGCTCCTATTGCTACATCGACGATTGCGTCGAAGGCATCCACCGACTGATGCGCTCTGACCATCGCGAGCCCCTCAACCTCGGGCGCGACGAATTGGTCTCGATCAACGGCCTCGTCGACCTCGTATCCGATATCGCGGGGAAGAAGATCGAGAAACGCTACGACCTCACCAAACCGCAAGGCGTGCGAGGTCGCAACAGCGACAACACCCAACTCCGCGAGGTCCTGAAGTGGGAGCCAAGCACCACACTCCGCGAAGGCCTGACCAAGACGTATTCCTGGATTGAATCAAAAGTGATCGAAGAACAAGTATGTTCCCCCACCGCCGTATCCTCGGTGTCCGCATAGACGCGGCCACATACGAGTCCGCCACGCGCCAGGTCCTCGACTGGGCGCGAGCGGGAGAGTCTCGCTATGTCTGCTGCGCCGCGGTGAACAACATCATCGAGGCTCGCGACTCGCGCGACTACGCCGCCGTCATGGAACAAGCCGACCTCGTCACCTCCGACGGCATGCCCCTTGTCTGGACCCTCAAGTCCCTCGGCATCCCGCAAGCCACCCGCGTCTACGGCCCTGACCTCACCCCGCTGGTGATCGAAGCCGCCGCGCAAGAGAGAATCCCCGTCGCCCTCTACGGCGGCACCCCGCAAGTCCTCGCGCGCCTCCAAGACCGCTTCGAAATCGCCTACGCCGAGGCTCCACCGTTCCGTCCGCCAACTCCCGAAGAGGACGCGCGCACAACACAAGCCATCATCGACTCCGGAGCCCGCATCGTCTTCATCGGCCTCGGTTCGCCCAAACAAGACCGTTGGATGCACGCCCACCGAGGCAAGATCCCCGCAGTGATGATCGGCGTCGGCGCAGCCTTCGACTTCCTCGCGGGCGTGAAACCCCAAGCCCCTCACTGGATGCAAAACAGCGGCCTCGAGTGGTCCTTCCGCCTCTCCACCGAACCCCGCCGGCTGTGGAGCCGCTATCTAAAACAGAACCCGCGTTTCGCCCTACTCGCGCTAACGCAAATCCTCCGCACACGCCTGACATGAGCACCGCAGCCCAACCCTCGCTCTCACTCGGTGCATCGGCCCCCTCACGCTGGCCCGCCTGGACCGTCTTCGCCGCCGACGTAATCGCCCTCGAGCTCTCGTTCGCGCTCGGACTCACTGTGCGCTTCCTGCTCAGCAACATCTTCACCGCCCACATCGGCCTCGACCAATACCTCGGTGTCGCCGCCGGCCTCCTACTGCTCCCCATCATCAACTACCAACTCGGCCTCTACCCCGGCTACCTCCTCTCGCCCGTCGAACGCCTCCGCCGCCGCGTCCTCGCCACCCTCGCCGTCTTCGGAGCGCTCATCGCCTGGGACAACCTCGTCGCCCGAGGCGTCCTCTCGCGCGGAGTCCTCCTCGCCACACTTTTATTTGCCCTTGTCCTGCCACCACTTGCCGAACTCGCCGCCCGCACCTTTCTCCGTCGCCGTGATAAATGGGGAGTGCCTGTCATCATGCTCGGCGCGGGCCCTGCAGGACGTGCGCTATTGCAAAAATTACAAAACGAACCCACGGGTGCCGACTACCGACCCATCGCCTTCCTGGATAACCGCCCTGATTTGTGGAACATAGATATTGCAGGCGTCCCCGTAGCCGGCCCTCTCGCCCTCGCCCCCGACTTCGAACTCCGAGCCCACGCCGCGATCGTCAACCTCGCCGACCTCCCCAAGACCGACGTCGCGCAACTCCTCAACGAACTCAACTTCGCCCGCGTGATCGTGGTCCCCGATCTCCCCGGCGTCGCGACCCTTTGGATCACCGCCCGTGAACTCGGCGGCAGCATCGGCTTCGAGATCAAGAAGAACCTGCTCCTCCGCCGCAACCTCGTGCTCAAAGCCATCATGGACCGAGCCATCGCCCTGCCCCTCTTCCTCTTGAGCCTGCCGATCATCGCCATCGCCGCCCTGTGGATCAAACTCACCAGCCGAGGCCCCGCCTTCTACTGCCAAAATCGCGAAGGTCTTTTAGTATGGAAGCTCCGCACCATGGAAATGGACGGCGACCGCATTCTGGAACAGTGGTTCGAAACCCACCCCTACGATCGCGACCATTGGAATCGCCACTTCAAGCTCCGCCACGATCCCCGAGTGTTGAAAGGCATCGGCCCGCTGCTCCGCCGCACCAGCCTCGACGAACTCCCGCAGCTGTGGACCATCATCACCGGCAAAATGAGCCTAGTCGGTCCCCGCCCCCTCCCCGACTACCACCTCACCGCTTTCGACCCCGAGTTCCGAACGCTGCGAACCCGCGTCCTCCCCGGCCTCACCGGCCTCTGGCAAGTCAGCACCCGCAGCGAAGGCGACCCCGAAACCCTAGAAGCCCTCGACACCTACTACATCCGCAACTGGTCCCCCTGGCTCGACCTCTACATCCTGTCCCGCACCGTCACCGCCGTGCTCCTAGCCCGCGGCGCCTATTGATCCTTACAATCGCCACTCGTTGAACTCTCGCATCACCCGATTCCAGTAGATGTGAATCCCATCTTCCTGGTGATTGCCCAAATAGATCCCTTTGCAAGTCTTAGAACGCTGCAAGCCCTGCAACGGAGTGCCGAGGTCCTCCGCCCGCTGCTTCACGTTGTAATCCAAGCCGTCGATCTCGATCGACAGCGGCCAAGTTGGCGCGAATACATCTTGCGGGTAGGTCACCAGTTCCGGCTTCTGGGCCGAACCATTGATGAAGATCGCGACTACAATCGTCTCCTTGGTTGTGCCCAGAATCGCTGCCTCGCGACGTCCCTGACAACTGAAATCCGCATGGATGACGGACTTCTCCTGCCACGTCACTTCAGGTTGGAATCGAGCCGCCGCGGTCGCGACTACCTTCGACTGCGCCAGGCAAGGCGGCAGCAGAAGTGTCAGCAGCGCGGGTAAAATCATCCGGTCCATCGTCACTCCTGGTATCCTGCCTCTGTGATTATCCGCCAAGCCACCACCGCTGACGCCCCCGTCGCAGGCACGATCTGCTACGAGGCCTTCCACCGCATCAACTCCGAGCACAACTTCCCGCCCGACATCCCGAGCGCGGAGATGGCCATCGGCTTCACCACCGAACTCTTCCAGCACCCCAAATTCTACTGCCTTGTCGCCGAGGAAGACGGCCGCATCCTCGGCAGCAACTGCCTCGACGAACGCTCCTCCATCTTCGGCATCGGACCCATCACCGTCGACCCCACCACCCAGAACAAAGGCGTCGGCAAAGCGCTGATGCAAGCGGTCCTCGACCGCACCTGCGATCAAAACGCCCCCGGTGTCCGACTCGTGCAAGCCGCGTTCCACAACCGCTCGCTCTCGCTCTACACCAACCTCGGCTTTTCCGTCCGCGAACCACTCACCGTCGTCACCGGCACCACAGTCATCAAACAAATCGACGGCTACAAAGTCCGCCCCGCCGAACTCAGCGACCTCGAAGCCTGCAACGACCTCTGCGCGAAGATCCACGGCCACCATCGCGGCGGCGAGCTTCTTGACGGAATTTCGCAAAAGACAGCCTTCGTAGTCGAGCGCGCAGGCCGCATCACCGGCTACACATCCGTAATGGGATTCTTCGGCCACAGCGTCGCCGAAACCAACGCCGACCTCATGGCCCTCATCGCCGCCACCCCGCAATTCCACGGTCCTGGAATCTTCGTCCCCAGCCGCAACACCGAACTCTTCCGCTGGTGCCTCGCCCAAGGTCTGCGCGTGACGCAACCCATGACCCTGATGAGTATGGGGCTTTACAATGAACCCGCCGGCCCGTTCCTTCCGTCAGTGACGTTCTAATTCGCCGACGGCGTCCGCTCACATCGATCCACGATCAGTATCTCTACCGGCTCGCGCGTAGCCTTCAACTGCATCCCGAGATCCGCCACCGCCGTGATGATCGACCCCTCGCCGCGCTTCATCTCCAACGCCATGGACTCCAGTTGGAAGTCATACGCCCCAACGAGCCCCGTGCGATCCACCACCGGCCGATCCGCAGTCGCGAAATCCGAAAGCCGCTCCGCAAACTCCGTCATCGTCGTATTTTCGAAAACGAAACTCCCGTTGACCACGCGCAACGAAGGGAGGCTACCACTGGACTTCTTGATCTTCGGATCTTTCCCCTCCATCAACGCATAGACGGCCAGCTCCTTCGATTCCGAATGCACCGCCATCGTGAACCGATCCATCAGCAACGCCCGCATCATCGAGCGCAGATCCTTGGCCGAAGTGCCCTCCGCACTCCGAGCCTGCACCTCAAAGCGCTGCGTCTTCAGCCACTCCGGCCCGGACACTTGATAAAACTTCAGGTCCCACGCCCACTGGATCAGAAAGCTAAGACTCGCATTGCGCACCGTGACGCCCGTCGACGTCATCTCCACCTGATCGCGCACCGCCTTGTCGGCGGCAGTCTTGATGACGGCCTCGCGAATCGACGCAACCTCGAACGACTGCGCCTGCACACCCCACGCCAGAGCGAGCGCGATGCACAGCGCCTTCATCCTACTTCCCATTCCCTCGATAGCTCACGCGCCAGATCACATTCACCCCATCATCGGTCACCAACATCGACCCATCCGTCGCCGTCGCGATCCCCACCGGCCGACCCCAGTAATTCCCATCCGGAGCAATAAACCCCGTCAAGAAATCCTGATACACGCCGTTCGACTTTCCATTGTCCAGCGGCACGCGAACCACCTCATGCCCCGCCTTGATCGACCGGTTCCACGACCCATGCTCCGCCGCGAACGCATCATTGCGATACTCCGCCGGGAACATCGAGCCGGTGTAAAACGCCATCCCCACCGACGCGCTATGCGCCTGCACCAACACGTCCGGCACAATCACCTTGCCCTTCAATTCCGAATGCGCCCCCATCAACCGAGCATCCGCGTTGCCGCCAATGTAGAAATACGGCCAGCCATAGAAGCCGCCCTTCTGCACGTGCGTGATGTAGTCCGGCACCAGATTATCGCCGAGGTTGTCGCGCTCATTCATCGACGTCCACAACTCGCCGGTCGTCGGATGAATCGCTAGGCCCACCGGATTGCGAATCCCCGAAGCGTAAATCCCAACGAACGTCCCATCCGGCTTGTACTCCAAAATATTCGCCCGATGAAACTCCCCCGGATGCGTGTCCGGATCATCAATATTAGACGCCGATCCCACCGCGACAAACATGCTGTTGCCATCATTCGAGAACACCAGATCGCGCGTCGAATGCCCGCCCGCAGGCAGTTTGTCGATGATCGTCACCGCCGCGCCCCGAGCCTTCAGATCGCCGTTGCGATACGGGAACCGCACCACCGACGCCGTGTTCCCGACATACACCCATTGCGGCTCGCGACCCACCGGATAAAAGTTCACACCGAACGCGCCACTCAAGCCCGTGGCGAACGTCTCGCTCTGCATCGGCTTCCCATCCGCCGTCATGCCGCGATAGACAGTGATGCTCCCCTGGTTCGTGTTCATCACAAACAGGTCACCATTCGGAGCCGTCCGAATCTGCCGCGGCGAATTGCTCCCCGTCTCCGCAAACACGTTCACAGCGAAGCCCGCTGGAACGCTAGGCATCGCCCCGCTCGGCCGCCCCACCTGCTTCTGCTTCCCCGGAGTCCCCGCGCTCGGCGCAGGCAAATCCTTGGGCGTGATCTTGCGCGACGTCCCCGGCGTCAACTTCGCCGAATCCGAAAACGCATTCGATCCCGTGAGGATCGACCAACCGTCCGTCTTGGCCGCTTGCAAAATCACCGCCGCAGCCAGCAAAAGCGAGGCGTAAAAGGGAGTCCAACGCAAGTGTTTCATAGCGTACCCAGAATACCGCGCTGCGAACTAGTTTGGACGCCCGAAGTACAAGACATACCCGTCCGCGTCCTGCACTTCGAACCCGCGCAGATTGTCATCGTTGTTTTCAAGCGGCCGAAAGAACTGCACCCCGCGCGACGCGAACTCCGCCGCCAAAGCATCGGGGTCGGGAACGAGCAGGTAGGCGTCCCACTTGGCGATCCCCTGCTGGCTGTCCCGCGTGTAGTTCGGCACTGGCTCCACGCCGATAGACTTCAGCATGATCATCGCCCCTCCCCGCTGCACGATGCCGAAGAAGATGTCCTCCTCGCTCGGACCTTGAAACGTGATCTCGAAGCCAAGCTTGTCGCGATAGAACGCGAGCGACGTGGGGACGCTCCGCACAATGAAGAGCGGCGCAATGGCCGCTATTTCCGGTTTGGTCATAAAGGTCGTGGCCTACTTTCAAGTTTATCCTCAGAAATCGCATCAAAAAATGGAACCAGCCATGAGTGATAGACCCAATTCCTATGGCGTTTTCGGAGGAACAGAAGGCCAAGGTCATTGCCATCTTGAGCCCAAAGATGACACAGCCCTGCTCCGTGTCCCCGCGCTCGGCGCAGGCAGATTCGCGCACCGCACCCTAAACGCGTTGGCGCCGCGCTGAGCGCTCAGGGACTCGACCCGACGCAGCGACCCGAATCCCCGTATGCGCGAGTGGCTTCACCCCAATCTCGACCCTTCCCTCAAGTGCCTCAAACGCAGCCTCTAACTGATCCAACCGCGAGTTGTGATGGACATCAAACAGGCGATCCACGTTCATGCGAGGCATGCCCAGCCGCTTCGCCAACTCCGCCTTTGTAATCCCCGCTCTGAGGAAAATGGAGTGGAGTTCCGCTTTGACCACCGTAAGCAGCGGCAGACGAACCGATCGAAACAGCGAGCCGCGGTGAACCTTTGGCCTCGGCAGCACCTTCCCCGCCCGGATATGATCCTCGATCATCAGCTGGATCACCTCCGCCGCATTGTTCGTAGCTTCTTGTTGATCATCGCCTTGCGTAACGCCGTAGCCAAAGTCCGGAAACGTGACGACGAATCCCCCATCTTTTTCCGGCTCGAATTTTGCTTGGTATTCCATAAAGAAGGTCCTCCATCCGCGTGGCTACTGCAAGTTCTTGATTCCCAATTGCTTGAGAATCGCCTTCAGCGTGCCCGTTCTAATTTCTTTGTTATCGTGGCGCGGAATAAAAGAAATGCGCCCTTCGAATACTACTCGTGTATGACCGGTCGCGTTCTCGAACGTGCATCCCAGCGCCTTTAGCTTGCGCTTTAGCTCGCTAGCAGTCATATCCCATCGTAATCATAAGTGATTACAGTCGCAACTCTTCTCTAGACAACAAGTACTTTGCAGTATAAACTACTCTTCATGAACGCCCGCCGCATCCCGCACGAAATGCTCCATGCTCCCCTCCTTACCCCTCAGCGCACCGGACCCATCCAGCCCCACTCCGCGCTCCTGATCAACCCTTTCTATCCCAAGGACCAGCACGCGAGCTTCGGGAAGCACATGCTCACGCCGACCCTTGCCCTCACCAGCTTCGCCGCCACCACGCCCGACCATTGGACCGTCGCCTATTGGGACGAAAACCTGCTCGACGGCCGCCCGCCCTTCGACCCCATGCCGCACGTCGTCGGCATCACCGTGCACCTGACGTTCGCCCGCCGAGCCTTCGAGCTTGCCCACTGGTATCGCAGCCGAGGCAGCAAAGTGATCCTCGGCGGCCTGCACGTTCTCTCTTGCCCGGAAGAATGCGCCCCGCACGCCGACGCGCTCGCACTCGGTGATGGCGTGCGACTCTGGCCGCGCATCCTCGCCGATGTCGAAGCCGACAAACTGCAATCGATGTACGTCGCCGACTACAACACCAGCTACGCCGAAGATCCGGCGCCTCGCCGCGCCATCCTTCCACGCCCTGCTTTCCTCACGACTTCCAGTTTGATAGCCACCCGAGGCTGTCACAACCGCTGTGGCTTTTGCTATCTCGCCACCGACGGTCTCCGCATGCCCTATCGCATGCGCCGCCCCGCGCAGATCGCCGCCGAGTTCGCGGCCGACGATCAACCCTACGCCGTCTTCACCGACAACAACCTCGGTTCAAATCCACAGTACTTGCGCGAGCTGTGCGCCGCCCTCCGCCCCCTCAACAAAATCTGGAGCGCCGCCGTCTCGATCGACGTCACCGACGATCCCTCGCTCATCCGAGCCATGGCCCTCGCAGGCTGCACCGGCGTCTTCGTCGGCTTCGAGTCGCTCACGGATGAGAACCTCTTCGACGCCCGCAAGAAGACGCCGAAGACCGAAGACTACGCCCGCCGCGTCCGCATCCTGCATGACAACGGCATCCAAGTGAACAGCTCGTTCGTTCTCGGCTTCGATCACGACCGCAAAGACGTCTTCCAGCGCACCGCCGATTGGGTCGAAGAAAATCGCCTGGAGTGCTCGACCTTCCACATCCTCACGCCCTACCCCGCGACGCCGCTCTTCAAACAAATGGAATCCGAGCGCCGTCTCCTCCATCGCGATTGGAGCCTCTATGACACGGCCCACTGCGTCTTCCGTCCAAAACACATGACGCCCGACGAACTCGAAGAAGGCTACGCCTGGATCTACCAGCGCCTCTTCAGCCACGCCTCGATCTGGGCCCGTCGCCCCGAAGACTGGCGCGCCGTCGCCCCGTATCTCGCCATGTCGTACCTCTACAAACGCAGCAACCGCTTCTGGCACCTGCTGATCAAGAACCACCTGGTCCACACCGTCTGGAGCCCCCTGGTAGAGATCACCCGCCGACGCCATCTCCACTACCGCAGGCAGCAGGACCCCGCCCACGCCGGCACCATACTCTCCGCCGGAGTCTGACGTGGCGCACGGACTCGTCCGTGCCGCGTCGAGACTCATCTCGACGCCTGCCGCGTGGGTCGAAAAACCGCGTATCCTAGACCCACGGAGCTGGCAATAGAGTACAGGTGCTAAACCAAACCGATCTCCGCCAAGCCTTCGACGACCACAAGCACGCCGTCTACGACTTCGCCCTCCGCATGACCGGCACACCATCGACTGCCGAGGACATCTCCCAAGACACTTTCCTCGAACTCCTCCGCAAACCGCAGTCCTTCGACCCCGCCCGCGGCACCCTCCGAGTCTTCCTCATCGGCGTAGCCCGCAACCTCGTCTACCGCCGCTGGCGCACCGAGCAGCGCTTCATCCCCACCGACGACCTCGACGACACGCCCGCCATCCTCCCCGACCCCAACGCGTCCACCATCGCCGAAACCATCCGCAACGCCGTCCAGTCCCTGCCGCCACTGCAACGCGAAGCCGTGCTGCTCTTCGAATACGAAGGCTTCACGCTCGAAGAAATCGCGGCGATCGCCAACGTCGAGACCGGCACCGTGAAGTCGCGCCTCCATCGAGCCCGCACCAGCCTCCGCCTGGCGCTCGCGCCTTTACAGAATGGAGTACAGCCATGCCTGAACAAGCTATGACCGACCAGGAACTCTCCAAGACGTTGCGCGAATGGAAGTCCACGCCGGCCCCCGAAACTCTGGACGACCGAGTATTCGCCCGGCGCGTCCCGACCCCATGGTGGGAGCGACTCCCCGGCACACCCGTTGCAGCATTCGGAGCCCTTGCCGGCGTCCTGATCGTGTGGAGCCTCACCGTTCTCGCCCCACGCGATGCACCGAAACCCGCGCCGCAGCCAACACCAGCCCCCGCTGTAGCCGCGCCCATCGAGCCGCCAACGCCGATAACCCCGCCGCGTCCGAAAGCAGTTCGCCCCAAGTCAGTGCCGACCAAGTCAGCCCCCGTGAATCCCGCCCAACCCCAGTTGCTAATGCGAGTGGATCCCCAGTTCCCCGCCGACGCGCCTCCCGCCCTGATGTCGTCGACGCTGAAGTTATACATCCACGTCGGCAAAGATGGCCACGTGATCGAAGCGATTCCCATCGGCGGGGAACCAGCCCTCTACGCAGTCGCCATTGAAGCGGTAAGGCAATGGCTCTACGCGCCGGAATTCCAAAATGGCGTACCCGTGGAAGCCTACTACGAGATCAACGTTTCCTTCCAACCGCGCCCCGCAAAGCGGTAACGCACGCACTCCTGAGGTTGCGGAAAAAGGGGCCTTGGTGCGCTCACAGCCGACAGGCTGAAGCCTGTCCCACCTGTTCTCAACAACCTGTAGCTGCTTGGTGGGACAGGCTTCAGCCTGTCGGCCCTTTTTCCGCAACCGCACTCGTGCGTGCCGCGTCGAGACTCATCTCGACGCCTGCCCCGCTAAAACGTAAATTTCAACGCCACTTGCGATCTCCGTGGTGGAGCCGTCTTCACCACATGCCCAAACAGATCGCTGCTGAAATCCCCATTCACCGCCGACGGCCCGAAGAACTGCGTGTGATTGAACGTATTAAACGTCTCAAACCGGAACTGCAGCGACGTCGTCTCCGACACCCGGAAGTTCCGCAGCAACGCCATATCAAAGTTGAACGCCCCCGGCCCATAGAACGACCTCCGCGAAGCCGACCCCGGCGTCCCCAGCGCGTTCAACACAAACCGCGACGTGTCGAAGTACGTCTCCGCGTTGCGCGGATCATGATTCAAGTTCAACGCACCCAGCACCCGATCCGGCAGATCCAAGCTGTGGTTGTTGACTCCGTTCGGAACACTGCCCTGCAACGAATTGTCGCCATCCGCAGAGATCGTCACCGGGAACCCCGTACTCGCCCGCGTGATCCCCGAGATCGCCCAGCCCTTCGTCAACATCTGCCCGCGCTTGGAAATCATCTCCAGCGGCACCTGGTACGTATACGTGGCCACGAAGTTATGCTTCAGGTCCCAATTCGACAAGCTCCGCATGCGGCTATTGTTGAAAGGGTCCACCACATCCGAAATGCTCGAAGCCTGATCGATCGACTTGCTGTAGGTGTAGGAGAACATCAAGTCCGACCTCCGCGAGGAATGCCGCAAATTCACCTGCAACGAATTGTAGTTCGAGTTTCCCGTGCTCTTCTGAAACGCATTGTTACTGAAGTTCGGCCCGAACGGCCCACGCGTCCCCTCGATCGTCCGACCATCGCGAGTAATGTAGGTCGCGTCTTCCGAATACGGCCCACACGTCGGCGTGTTCGGTGCCACGGCTTCGGGTTTACTCAGCGCCAAACACAGCGCCGGATTCCCCGGATTACTCGACCCGACCAGCAGCAGATGATGCGCCTGCGACCCGACGTAGCTCACGCTTAGCACCGTATTCATCGCCAACTCGCGCTCGATCGAGAAGAAGTAATTCTCGCTGTACGGATACGTGTTCTGAAAATACGGTGTCGTCATACCCGCCTGCGGCAGGAACGGCGAGAAATCGATTCCCGTCTGCGGCTTCGACACAGTCGCAGTTAACGGAGGAAATGTTAGCGGAAACGGCTGCACGTGTGTCTCGCCATCCGAGGCACTGATAAACGGCGTCGCGAACAAAGGCGGCGCGCCGCTCGTATAGCTCAACCCATAAGGCGGCTGCGGCTCATCGATTGCGATCGTGTTGCCCTGGATCACCGAATAAAACATGCCGTAGCCCGCGCGAATACTCGTCTTTCCTGCTCCGCCCAAAATCTTTCCGAGCAGCCCATCCATCTTCCCCGGCGAATACGCCATGCCGACTCGCGGCGCGAATCGATTGCCCTGCGGCACCAGCGTATTCGGAACATTCGGGTCCGTCGGATACACCAGCCCCGTGGGAGCCGTCGTAAACACCTTGGACTGCTGCCCCAAGATAAACGTCGGGATCTGATTGTATTTCTCCGACCAATACTGCATCAGCTCGTAACGCACGCCAATGTTCAGCGTCAGGTGCGGCGTGATCTTCCAACTGTCCTGAATAAACGCGCCCGCGTACTTGTGCCGACCGTAATACGTCTGCGAATCCGCCTGATTGTAGTTCGTCGCCACGCCGATCAGAAAATCCGCGAAGTCCGAACCCGTCTCGGTCCCGTGAAAGTTGAACGCACCATTAAACGTCGGGTTCGGATTTACGTTGACCTGCTCGTAGCTGAACCGTCCGCCAGCCTTCACCGTGTGATTCCCGCGCACCCACGAGAAGTTGTCGCTCAGCGCATACGTATTGTTCGCCTGCGTAAGATTCGTAACTGGCGTACCCAACGTAAACGAATTGAAAGTCAGGTTCTCAATGCCCTCGATCTCAGGAGCCAGCACCACAATCCCTGGCGTGTTCGGACCCGTGACAAACCCCTGCGACGCGAGGCTCGGCCCCACACCACCCGACGGCTTGCCCACGTTGTTCGCATTCCGCATGTAACTGATGCGGAACTCGTTCACCGAATTCGAACTGATAGTCTTCGTGTGCCCCAAATTGATCAGCTGGCTGCGTCCCAGGTTCAATGCCGCAAAGCCAGGAACATTCGCGCCACCCTGCCCCGTTGGATACGGATTGTTCAGATTGTAGTCGTCGAAATAGTAGTAGGCCGTGAACAAACCGTAGCGATCACTATTGGCATCCACCCGGCCGCTCCCCTTCCCATCCCGCAACGTCTTACCAAACGCCGCCGTCGAGAAAGTCCCCACACCCACGTTCGGCAGCGGAATGTACTGCATCAGATGCTTCGTCGGCTCCGACCACGCCCTCTGCGGCACAATCCCACCAGGGAACACACACTGCGATGACGAAATGCAGCCCGGAGTGTAATAAGGTTCATTCGTAGTGACCCCATACCCCAGCTTCTGCGTCAGCAGCCCGGCTAAATAAGGACCACTCACCTCCCCCGTCAGTGAATCCCGCTGATCGAACAGATTCCCCGTCCGATTCGCCAGCGTGGGCACAGGAATCAACCCGGTATCCACGCCCTGCGCCTGCCGCGTCCCCTGGTAATCGCCGAAGAAGAACGCCTTGTTCTTTTTGATGGGACCTCCGACAGTCCCACCAAACTGATTCTGGCGATAGAAACTCCGCTCCGGCGAAAAGAAGCTGCGCGAATCGAGCGAGGTGTTGCGCAGAAACTCGAACACGCTGCCGTGTACATCGTTCGCGCCCGACTTGGTAACGACATTAATGATGCCGCCGCTGTAGTTCCCGTACTCGGCATCGAAGTTGTTGGTTAGGATGCGAAACTCGGCGATCGAATCCAGGTTTGGCACCACTGAGGTGCCGCCGTTCATCAATTCCTTCACGTCGCCGCCGTTCACCAAATATCCGTTGGCGTCCTCCCGCTGGCCGCTGATCGACTGGTTCCCCGCGTTCAAAGTCCCCGACGGCGCAATCGCAATCGACGCCCCGGCCATCACGATCGATTCCGGCTCCTGCGTCGGCATCGGCGCGATCCCCGGTTGCAGGGCCAGCAAATCCGTAAAGCTCCGACCGTTCAGCGCTACCGAGGTCATGGACTTGCCGGTGACGACTTCGCCCATCTGGGTGCTGACGACCTCCACTTGAACATCGTCCGCCGTCACCGTGATCGAATCCAGTTCCTTGGCGATCTCCAGCACCGCGTCTACCTTCAGCGCGCTATCGATATCCACAGTCAGTCCGGACTGGTTGTGCGTCTTGAAGGAGGGCGCTTCGACCTTGAGGTCATACTTTCCCACAGGCAGGATCGGGAACGAGTATGCGCCCTTCGCGTCCGTCGTGGTCTTGTTCTGAATTCCCTGCGCCTGATTGGTGACCGAAACGGTCGCATTCGGAAGCACGGCCCCCGCCGGATCCGTCACCGTCCCGGAAATGCTACCGGTCGTAGCGCCGAACGCCGAAGCAGAGAGGACAACGAAGCAAACATAGGCTCGCGTGAAAGTCATGCAGGATAAACCTAACACGCTCCGCTGTAAATCCGGCAAAACGGGTAGTCACTGTCAGTCACTGACCTGTATCCGACATCGCAAGTGGTTGTATCTTCAGCCTATCCAGCCCGCAAGGAGTGCGGTAGAATAGCCCCAGCGCCATGCCTATCTACGATTACCAATGCCTGGACTGCAGCGAACGGTTCGAAGCCCTTATCCTTAAGAACACGCCGACGCCCACCTGCCCCACCTGCAAAAGCGCCAAGCTCGAACAGCAGATCTCCCTCTTCGCCGTCGACTCCGAAGGCACCCGCGACAACAACGCCAAAGGCATCCGAGCCAAGAACGCGGCTGCCACCAAGGAGTATCAGGTCGAGCAGATCAAACACGAGCGCGAACATCACCACTAGTGCAATCCCTGTAACGCACACCCCCGAATCCCCGTCTCTTTCACAGGGGGGTTCCCACAAGGGACCCGGAATCGTGCATTATAGATCGAGGAGGTAGTTCAAACACAATGAAAACACTGCGGATCGTTTTCGCATTGAGTATGGGAATTTTCGGCGGCGTATTGCTCGCCCAGACCGAAGCTGATTTTTCAGGCTGGATGAAGGGTGTGGGTGGTCAGAAGGGTAAGTTGACCGCTGCCGTCACCGCCAAGGACGCGGCAGCCGTCGCAACCGAAGCCAAAGCGTTCGAGGCAACCTTCAAACAAGTCGAAGCGTACTTCACCAAGGCTGGCATGGCCGACGCGGCGAAGATGGCCAACGCGGTTCACATGAATGCAGGCAAAGCAGCAGCCGCTGCCGCCGCCGGCACCATCGACGAAGCCGCCATCAGTGCAGCGACCGGTAGCTGCGGTGGTTGCCACGCCGCGCATCGCGAAGGCGAAAAGGGCGGCCCGTACAAGATGAAGTAGTCCTCGTTTATTTGCAGTTTCATAAGCCGCGCGGCAGCGCCCCGCAAGGTGCGCTCCGCGCGGTTTGTGTTTAGCGATCTCAGATGTTCCACGAACTCCTCAAAACCTGGTTCGAATGGTCCCGCGACATGGGCTACCTCGGCGTCTTTCTAATGATGGCGCTGGAAAGCACCATCGTCCCCGTCCCCTCCGAAATCATCATGCCCCCCGCCGGCTACTGGGCTGAGCAAGGCCAGTTCTCCCTCTGGGGCGTCATCCTGGCCGGAAGCCTCGGCTCGACCTTCGGATCCTCCCTCTGCTACTGGTTCTCCCGCACCGCCGGCCGCGCGTTCATCGACCGCTACGGAAAATACATGCTGCTCCCCCCCGAACGCATGCAACTCGCCGAACGCTGGCTCTCGAACTTCGCCCTCCCCGGCGTATTCCTTTCACGCTTGCTCCCCGTAGTCCGACACCTGATCGGCTTCCCCGCCGGCCTGGTCCGCATGCCCTTCGGACCCTTCGTCGGAGTGACCTTCGTAGGCTCCACCATCTGGTGCGCCGTCCTGGCCATCTTCGGAGCCCGCACCATCGGCCAACAACCCGACCTCCTCAACGACCCCGCCGCCCTCAGCGCCGCCATCAAAGACAACCTCCTATGGTTCATCTTGCTGATCGTCGGACTGGGCGCAGGCTGGATGTTCGTAAAGTGGTTCAGCCTCCGCGACCGGGCCAAAGCGTAGCGCACGCACTCCTGCGTGCCGTGTCGAGACTCCTCTCGACACCTTCCTGAACTGCGGGTTACATTTTCCCTTGCCTCTGCCGCCGATTTATATCACAATGTGACTATTATGATCGGCGAATTCGAATACCTCCTGCTGGCCGCCACCCGCCGCCTCTCCGACGATGCCTACGGAGCCTCCATCGCCAACGAAATCGAATCCACCACCGGCCGCCGCTGCTCCCTCGGAGCTTTGTACACCACCCTCGACCGCCTGGAATCCAAAGGCCTCATCAAAACCACCATGGGCGACCCCACCCCCGAACGCGGCGGCCGCGCCAAACGCATGGTCAAACTCACCGCCGCCGGCAAACGAGCCGCCGCCGAATTCTACACCGCCATCACCACCGTAACGGAGGGCATCGCATGGTCTGGAAGTCTCTAGAACTCTTGAGTCAGTTACTCGAACCCACCGAGCGCCAATCCGTCTTAGGAGACATCGAAGAACGAGGTCCCTCGTTCCGCGATTTGCTCGACCTAATCGGACTCGTCGCTCGTCGCCAATTCCAAACCTTCACATCATGGAAAATGTGGCTCGCCGCAATCACCCTGTCGCTACCAGTACTCGCAATTACCAATAGCAGCCGCGCGATCGCAGACACTCTCTCCTACTATCCGTGGCCCGATTTGAGCCAACTCTCCCGGCCCGAATTCGCATGGATGATCGCAGAGAGCGCCCTCGCGACGCTCGCCCTTACGTGGTCCACCGGCTATGCACTCGCCACCATCGCACGCCACCGCAGCCTCGCCGTAACGGCCCTGTTGGCTCTGGGTCCGATCGCCTATCTCTGCATGCCGCTCCTCCAGACTACAGCCCCGCACCACTCGTCCACATCGATCCGCACGCTCGCCTTCATGCTCTGGGCGGTCACGCCCGGTCTCCTTGGCATGCGCCGCGGCTGGCTCGGAGCGCCCTTGACCCGGCGCAACGCACTGATCCTCGCCGCCGCATGCGTCCCTTTCGCATTCCTACTCCCCAACTCGCCCTACTGGAGCGGCCGCATCCTATCGGTCCTCGCCTTTTGGCCCGCATACTATGCCATGGGCTTCTCGATAAAAGGAGCTCCCTCGCATGCCTAGCCTCTGGACATGGACCGAACGCATCGCCGCCCTACTCGAACCCGCCGAACGCCAATCCGTCTTAGGCGACATCCAGGAACGCGGCCCCAACCTCCGCGCGCTCCTCGACCTCATCGGCTTGGTCGCACGTCGCCAACTGCAACCCTGGACATCGTGGGAACCATGGGTGATCGCGGCCTCGCTCGCGCTCCCCGCAAGATTCGCTTGGAGTATGACGAATCCCATCGCCTTCATGGCCCACTCCGGCTACGTAAATTCATTCGCCAGCGAGTGGGGAACCTTCCTCATCCTGCCGTGGCGTCTCCTCGGCGTGCCCGGCATCAGCTGGGCCATCGGATTCGTACTCGCCTACCTAGGCAAACGCCGCAGCGCGAGCATCCTGACACTTCTATTGGCCCTCTCCGCAGGGGGCAGCTACAACGTCGCGCTCCGAGCCTTCACGACACCTCTGTGGCCAAGTCGATTCCAGCTCAGCTACACAGCAAAGGAGCACATCGCACTCGCCGTCCAACTCCAGAACAGAGATCTTCGGTTCGTCGTGGCGGTCATCGCCATGACACTGCTGACCGCG
Organism: Bryobacteraceae bacterium; assembly: GCA_039926185.1. Taxonomy (GTDB): domain Bacteria; phylum Acidobacteriota; class Terriglobia; order Bryobacterales; family Bryobacteraceae; genus Palsa-187. The sequence continues at coordinate 74,351 of JBDSXJ010000036.1, forward strand.
CTCCCATGTATTTGGGGATTCCGCCGAGGCCTGCGCAATCAACCCCTGCACCTGCTCACAACAATCGCACTGCTAACACTGTGTTCACCCGTTGCCACAGGTCTCATTCCACCCAGCAACCGTCCCATTTTATATCCCCTAATGCTCGCGAGTATTTGGCCAATCATTTATATGCTGAAAATCTCCCGCAAGGTGTCCCATGCCCACTAAACTCTGGACTTCCATCGAACGCACCGCGTCATTGCTTGAACCCGCCGAACGCCAATCCGTCCTAGGCGACATCCAGGAACGCGGCCCCGACGTCCGAGCACTCCTCGACCTCATCGGCCTCGTCCTCCTCCGCCAACTCCAGAGCTTCAAATCCTGGCGCACCTGGCTGGTCACCGCCTCGATGCTGCTCCCCGTCTTCTGGATCGCGACCGTGCCCACAGGCGTCGGTGGTTTCGCCCGAGCCTATCCGGCGCTCTCTGCACCCCAACTCACCCGTTACCTCGCGGTGATCGTGTGGGCCGCCATCGGCACTCCGATTCTGTCGTGGTCGACTGGCTTCGCAATCGGCGCGCTCGGAAAGCAGCGAACTCCGGTTGTGCTCCTGCTCCTCGCAATCTACTCCGTAAAATTCGCATACCCGCGGATGCACGATACCGAATGGCTACTCATCCTGACCATCGCACCTGCCATATTCGGCAGCATTCAGGGCTACCGCGGACGCTCTCTCCGCCCACTGTCCCTAGCCATCTTGATGATTCTCAGCGCGCTCTCCATCGCCTTCGTTTTTGAGGAAGCGAATGCAAACGTTGGCTTAGGAGTCAGCCTCTCCCTCGGCGTCGGGGGACTCTGGCCTCTGGTTTTCGCACTTCGCCCCCGCCCCGTTTATAATTGATCCTGATGGATCTTTACGACGAAATCGTACGACTACGCGCCCTCGGCCAGAAGTGCGCCGTCGCGACCATCGTGCAGGTCAACGGCTCCATCCCCAGCTACGAAAGCGCGAAAATGCTGGTGCGCGAGGACGGCTCCATCATGGGCACCGTCGGCGGTGGCTGCGTCGAAGGCGACGTCTGGACCGCCGCGCGCGAAGTCATCGAGACCGAAAAGCCCAAGCACCTCAACTTCTCCCTCAGCCAGGAAGCAGCCTACGACGAAGGCCTCATCTGCGGCGGGCAACTGAACATCTTCGTGGAGCCCATCATTCCGCACCCGCAAGCCTTCATCTTCGGCGGCGGCCACGTGTCGAAAGGCATCTCCCGCATCGCGACTCTCGCCGGATTCCAAACCAGCATCATCGACGATCGCGAGGCCTTTGCCAACGCCGAGCGTTTCCCCGAAGCCGTCGCCACCTACGCCGACGATTACGAAAGCGTGTTCGGAAAGCTGCAAATCAACTCTGCCACCTACATCATCATCGTCACCCGCGGCCATCGCGACGACATGCGTGTATTGCGCTGGGCCGTGAACACGCCCGCGAAATACATCGCGATGATTGGCAGCAAACGCAAGACCATCTCCGTGGTCAAGGAACTCGAAAAAGAAGGCATCGCCCGCGAAGCCTTTGACAAAGTGTGCGCCCCGATGGGCCTCGAAATCGGCGCCGAAACGCCCGAAGAAATCGCTATCTCCGTCGTCGCCGAAATGATCGCCGTCCGCCGAGCACCCGCCGCCGATTGGCGCGCGCTCTCTAAATCCGTCTTCGCCCACGACCGCTTGAAAGCCCTGCTGAAGTGATCTCCGGCATCATTCTTGCAGCCGGAGCTTCACAACGCATGGGCACTCCGAAAGCCCTCCTCGATCTGCATGGCGAAACGTTCATCGCTCGCCTCACGCGCGTGCTCGGCGCGAGCTGCGACAACATCACCGTCGTGCTCGGCAACCACGTCGATCAGATCCGCCCGCACGTACCCAATCGTGCTCGCGTCGTCGTGAACCCCGACCCCGATCGCGGCCAACTCAGTTCGCTGCAAACCGCGCTCGCCGAACTTCCATCGAACACCACCGGCATCGCCTTCATCCCCGTCGATTGCCCCGCCGTCTCCGAAGCCACTGTCGCGAGCCTCGCCGAAATGTTCGCGAACCGCAACGCCGAAACGCTCTTCGTCATCCCCCGCATCGGCGACAAACGAGGCCATCCGGTCTTCGCCGCGCGCTCCATCGCCGACGAGTTCCTTGCCCTCGCTCCCACCGACAAGGCCAGCGAAATCGTCCACCGCCACGTGCCACAAACCCAATATCTCGACGTAACCGACCCCGGCATCTTCGCCGACATCGACACGCCGGAAGCCTATCAACGCTTACTCTCCGAGACCCGCGCATGAAGAGCAAGGCACTCAAACTCGCCTTCTACGCGGTGCTCGCCATTGCGATCCTTGCCGGCCTCGCGCCCTACATGCCCGCCGCCTTCCTGCGCTCGCGTGTAGAAGCCGCACTCTCCAGCAGCCTCAATCGGGCGGTCAACATCGGCGACATCCGCTTCACCTTTTTCCCCTCCGGCCCCGTCCCCGGCCCCGGCTTCGCGTTTACGAACGTCACCATCCACGAAGATCCGCGCGTCGGTATCGAACCCTTCGCGTACATGAATGAGATGGGTGCCAGCGTGCATATTTTGAGCCTGCTCGGCGGCCGCCTCGAACTCTCCGGCATCAACCTCAGTGAGGCCAGCATCAATCTCGTCAAGACCGATCAAGGCCAGTGGAATTTCCAATACCTGCTCGACAGCCTCAAAGCCGAAGCCACTTCCCTACCCGCCTTTCGCATGCGCGGTGGTCGCGTGAACTTCAAGTTCGGCGACACCAAGTCCGTCTTCTTCTTCAACGCCGCCGACATCGACATCTCGCCCAGCATTACCGGCGCGATGGACCTGCGCTTCAGCGGCGAGCCATCCCGCACGGACCATACCAAGCAGGACTTCGGCCGCTTCTTCATTCGCGGAACGTCCTCGGCGTCGAGCCAACTCAACCTCACCATCGAACTGCAACGCAGCTCCCTTGAAGAAACGCTGCGTTTGATGGACCCGCAAGGCTTCGGCGTGCACGGCATCCTGGCGCTGAACGGTCGCGTCACCGGAGCGCCTTCGCAGCTCGCACTCACCGGTAATGTCGAGATCGGCGACATCCACCGCTCAGACTTATTGCCGCAGGAAGGTCAAGCGTGGACGCTTCCTTTCAGAGGCACACTCGACCTGCCCGGTTCGCGCTTTGATATCGAAAGCACCGATCCGCAATCGGAGGTCGGCATGAAATTCCACGCGCAGGATTATCTCTCCAAGCCCGTATGGAACGCCGCCGCGGATTTCCGCGCGATGCCACTCACCACTCTCTTCGCCCTCGCTCGCCATATGGGCTCCACGCTCCCGGAGAATCTCACGGCTGAGGGCTCCGTCTCCGGCTCCGCCGCCTACGCGCAACAAACCGGCCTCACGGGCCAGCTCACAGTAAACGAAGTCTCCCTCAAGCTTCCCGACAACGATCCGTTGAAGACAGCCTCAGCCATCCTCAATATCCACGATGGAGCGGTCAACCTCGCGCCAGCCACCATCATCCTTTCGCCGACGCAGACCGCGCAAATTGAAGGCAACGTGGCGCTCACATCGCCGCATGCTTTGGACCTCCGCATCACCACACGCGGCCTCTCCGTCTCCGCGATGCGATCCTTCGGACTCCCCAACATCCCGATCATCAGCGACACTCCGCGCGGCACCTGGTCCGGTTGGGCGCGCTATCAAAATGAAAAATGGACCAGCGAATCGCAAATCCGCGATGCCGCGCTCACTGTCGATGGTTTTGCTGCGCCGGTCGAGTTGGCGACCGCAACGGTCAGCCTCGCTCCTAACCGTTTTGCGGTGACACGCATCGTTGGCAAGCTCGGCGACACCGCATTTACCGGATCGTACGAAGCGCGCGGCGCTTCGCCGGCAAGATTCACACTGGTTATTCCGGAAACCACAGGTGAGGAACTCGACCGTACGCTGGCACCTACACTCGCCCGCGCGGGACCAGGCTTGATCGATCGCACCCTGCGCCGCAATACTGCGGTCCCTGCGTGGCTGAAAGCGCGCCGCGCGGAAGGCACCATCGAGATCAACAGCGTTACCCTCGCGGACTATCGTGTTCGAGAGCTAAGATCGCGGCTGCAATGGGACGGCTCGATGATTCACCTCGCCGGCACCAGCGCCCAGGTGGCCACCGCGAACTTCGGCGGTTCGCTCGATCTGGATCTCACGAGCCCGTTGACCAAATATCATCTCGCGGGAACGATTACCGCGATTCCGTATCGCAGCGGATTGCTCGACGTAACCGGCACGGTGGACGCCGAAGGATCGGGTGCGCAGCTGCTGCAGACCGCTCGGGCCGACGGCACGGCGAAGGGACGCAACATCTCCTTCGCCCCCGACGCCGACTTCCGCACCTTGAACACCGCCTTCCAAATGCAGCCTATCGGAACCGCTCCGCGTTGGAAACTTTCGAATGTAGAAGTGACGCAAGGCGGAACTACTGTACAGGGCACCGGAATGACGCAGGAAGATGGGCAATTGGTTTTGAGTCTGGGCCAGGCGCGTTACAGTGGGGCGCTCTTTCCGCCGACGCGGGTGGCGAAGTAGCGTTTGTCCGCATGCTTACGCATGGCGGCTCTATAAGAGCCGCGACCATTAGGGAGCGGGCAGACGCTCTACAGCTTCGTGAAGCGCCGTTCAGCTTCATCCAACGTTTCATTCTTCTTCGGAAAACAGAACCGCACCCAATCGCGACCTAGCGCTGGATTCGAAAAGAAGCTCGATCCGGGAACTGCCGCTACGCCGACGCGCTCCACTAGGTCTTTGACGAACGCCACATCATCGCCACGATTCATGCCGCTGATATCCGCCATGATGTAGTACGCGCCTTTCGGAATCGAGCACTGGAATCCAGCCCGCGCCAACATCGCCGCCATCTTGTCGCGCCGATCCCTGTAGTGCTCGGCAACCTCCGTGTAATACGCATCCGGCAATCCGAGCGCCACCACGCCCGCAGCCTGCAACGGAGCCGCTGCGCCGACGGTGAGAAAGTCATGCACCTTGCGCACCGACTCCGTCAGATCCGGACTTCCCAGCACCCAACCCACACGCCATCCCGTGACCGCGTAGGTTTTGCTCATGCTATTGATCAGCAACGTCCGATCGCGCATGCCGGGAATCGACATCATTGGAACGTGCTTCGCGCCGTCGTACAGGATGTGTTCGTAAATCTCATCGGTGATCGCAATCGCGTCGAATTCCTGGCACAACTGTGCGATACATTCGAGCTGCTCACGATCCAACACATGCCCGGTCGGATTCCCCGGAGAGTTGATAATGATGGCCTTAGTTTTCTTCGAGAACGCTCGCCGCAGTTCGTCGGGATCAAAGCGCCAGTCCGGCGGATGCAGCCGCACAAATCTGCGATCGGCCGCGCACAACATCGTATCCGGACCAAAATTCTCGTAGAACGGCTCAAAGATGATCACTTCGTCGCCGGGATTGGTGATCGCCAGCAACGATGCGATCATGCCCTCCGTCGAGCCGCAGCAGACCGTGATCTCGCGCTCCGGATCGAAGTCGAGCCCGTAATGTCGCTTGTACTTCGCGGCGATCGCGTCGCGAAACGGCTTCGCACCCCACGTGATCGCGTATTGATTGATATCGTCGGCAATGGCCTTCTGCGCGGCTTCCTTGACCACTTGCGGCGCAGCGAAATCCGGAAAGCCCTGCGCCAGGTTCACCGCATTATGTTTTGCCGCGAGGCGCGACATCTCGCGAATCACGCTCTCACTGATCGCGTGCGTGCGATCCGCGCGAAAGCGCTCACGACGAACTTCGGTCGCGGTCACTTTGCCGGCGCTCCGTAAATCTCCCGATACGCCACCGCGTTGCGACGCACAGCTTGCACATAGTCGCGTGTCTGAGTGATCGGAATCGTCTCGATGAACTCGGCCGGCTCGCGGAAGTCGCCCCACTTCTGCCACTGCTTCGCACGCGACATGCCGGCGTTATAAGATGCGAGCACAGCCTCCACATCACCGCCGAGCTGCCTGGTCAACCAGTCAAAATAGAACGTCCCGAGCTGCAAGTTGTACTCCGGCACAAACAGTTTCGCAGGAGTGAAAGTCAGCTTTAGGCGCTGCGCCAGATCCTTGCCGGTGGTCGGCTGCACCTGCGTCAACCCGCGAGCACCCGTCACCGACACCACATCCGGATCGAACTCCGATTCCTGCCGGATCAACGCCGCCATCAGGTACGTATCGACGTTGTACTGCGATGTGAAACGCTCCAGCGGAGCACGGAACGGCAAGGGAAATGCCAGCCGCCAAAATTCCTTGGGAGCCGACGATATCGGCATCAACAAATATCCGCGCGCGTAGCGCTTGATATAGCGCATGCCCTTGGCCGGATCGCCCGCACTCAGCAATCGAGCCAACTCCATCGCGAGCACTTGCGGCTGCTCGCCGGCATCCGCCCCGAAGCGCAATTCGCTCTCGGCAAGATCCTTCATCCCACCTTTTGCCAGCAGCGCCGCCCGTTCCATACGAGCCTTGGCTTGCGGGGTGATGGTGAACTCACCCGCTCGCGATCGTAAGGGGAAGGAAACCGTCTGCAAGAATGCGGTGACCGACTCCGCGGGTTGAATCGCGCCGAGCTTCGCCGCTCGCTCACGCGCGAGCGAAGCGTAGAAGACATTTGGATACTCAGTCAGCGCCTCAACATAGTAAGCGCGAGCCGCCCGCGGATCGCCGGAGCCTTCTGCCAGGCGTCCGAGGAAATAGAGAGCCGCCGAGGCCTGTTCCGAAGACGGATACATCCGCAGATGCTCGCGCAACATGTTCGCGGCATCCGCCTCGCGACGCATGTAGTGCACCCAGGTTACTTTCCAGTGGCAGAGATCCGCATCGGGATCCTTGGGCGCGCCTTCGAAGCAGGCCTGATAGAGCGGCTCGAACGCGGCGATGTCGTTCTCCGTCAGATGGCGATTTGCAGCCGCGATGAGCGCGTCAACGGTCCACGGAGACTTGGGATACAGCTCCGAACTGCGCTCGGCGTAGGTATCCATGTCCGCCAACTTGCCCAAGCGTCGCGCGCTCTGCGACATGTAATGCAGGCGCTCGGCGTCTGGCTCGTCAGCTTTGATTTCAAGCTTCGACAGGTAGTCCAGCGCAGCGGATTCCTGCTTGGCGCTATACATCGAGACGCCGATGCGCACGCGAGCGAGATCGCGCTCAGCGCCGCCCAACTGCGGAATCAGCGACTCAAATTCTTTGCGCGCATTCACGATCTGCCCGGCATCGAGCATTTTCACAGCGCGCCCCAACATCGAATAGGGCATCGCAGGCGGATAGTCGCTGCCCATTTCGAACTTCAACTTGTCCATCGCGGCCAAGGCTCGCGGACCGGCGGTTGACTGCGGATAACCGAAGTAGACGCGCTGATAGTAGGCGGCGGCGTTGACCTTATCGCCACTGGCGAGGAACGCGTCGGCGAGCAACATGTCGCTCTGCGGAGCGGTGGTCTCGGAGTAGTAGGTGCGCAGAACCTGGATCGCGTCTTGCGGTTGGCCTAATTTAAGGTACGCGTCGGCAGCCAGCAGCGATGCGCGACCGCGCAAGGGCGAACGAGGAGTCTGCTGGAACACGGCATCCAGCGCGGGGCGCACAGCGGCGTAATTCTTGAGTTCACTCTGCGAGGTTGCCAGGTACCAACCGGCGTAGTCAGCGAGCTCGGGAAGTCGCGCGCGCAGGTCGCCGAGCAGGGGTGTGGCGACAGCGAAGCGCTTGGCATTGACGGCTTCGATGGCGGTCTTCAGGTCGTCGGTGGGGTCAGAGGCAGCTCGGAGTCCAACGAGGACCGAACCCGCGGCGGCGATCAGAAGGAGCGCGTACCTCACAGTCTCTATTATGCCCAACTGAGGCAGGAGATCGGGAGTTATGGTGTCTGACACCGATCTTTTTGCGACGGGCGGGGGTACGGCGACATCATAGGGGGGTGCGTAACGCGGTCAACTTCGTCGCTTTCCAGATTGGCTGGTTCGCGGCGGTTCTGGGAGCAGGAACTGGCCGGCCGTGGCTCGGCGTTGTGGTGGTCCCTTTGGTGTTGCTGCTAGCCATGCGGATGTCCGCGGACTCACGCGGGGAACTGCGGCTCGCCTTGTCCGCGGCGGCTTTGGGTTTTGTCGTGGATACGCTGCTGATCGTCAGCGGCGTGTTCCTCCCAATCGCTTACGCGACGCCGTATCCACTTAGCCCGCTGTGGATGGTGATGCTGTGGGTCAACCAGGCGACCACCCTGAATTTCTGCATGAGCTGGCTGCGCGGGCGCTACGCGATCGGCGCGCTGTTCGGTGCCATTGGAGGGCCGCTCGCGTATCTTGCCGGAGCGAAGCTGGGTGCAGCGGCGATCCCTTCTAGCGGCGAACTCATCGTGTTGGCGATTGTCTGGATGGTGGCGTTCCCTGCTCTCCTCGCTCTGAATCGGTATACTGGGCGACGATAGAAACGTAACCCAGGAGGGTTGACCGGGATGCAAGCATTGAAGAAGACAACGTGGATTCTGGCGATGGTGGTGGTGATCGCCGCATCGGCAAGCGCGCAATGGGACCCCTATCCATGGAAGCGGATGCCTCGTACAAAAGACGGCAAAGTGGACATGAACGCTCCCCCTGTTCGCACCTCATACGGCAAGCCGGACCTCTCCGGCTTCTGGATGCCGGACAATCCGGTGAAGTTTCTGCTCAATCTGGCCGCGGACATGAAGCCTGAGGAGATCCCGTTGAAACCGGCGGGACGCGCGCTTTACAACGAACGCATCGCCAACAATGGCAAGGATCACCCGGGCGCCTATTGCCTGCCTTCCGGAATTCCGGAGAAAGACAATATCCCCGACGGCTTGAAGCTGGTGCAGACCGAAGACCTGACGCTGATGCTGCACGAATCACGCACCATCTATCGCCAAATATTCACCGACGGACGCAAGCTGCCCAAAGATCCGCAACCGACCTGGATGGGATACTCGATCGGCCATTGGGAAGGCGACACGTTTGTGGTGGAAACGATCGGCCAGAACGGACTAACCTGGCTCGACATGAAGGGGCTCCCGGGAACCCAAGCGATGAAGGTGACTGAGCGCTTCACGCGTCCGAAGATCGGGCAGATGTTCGTCGACGTCACCATTGACGACCCCACGATGTACACCAAGCCGTGGAACGTCCATCTGGTTTGGAAGCTGGTGCCGGATACGGACCTGATCGAAAGTATTTGCGAAGAGAACAATCGCGACCCGAATCACATGGTTGGTAAGTGATCAAAGTTTCGAGACTTCTCGGCGTCGTCCTGGTTATCTTCGGCAGCATTTGGATTCTGCAAGGGATCAACGTGCTGCCGGGAAGCTTCATGACCGGGCAGATGCAGTGGGCTGTCTATGGCGCGATCGCAGTAGTCCTGGGCTTGGGGGTATTATGGCGGGCTCGTCGGCGACGATGATATTGCGCCTGACGCTTCTGTTGGCGAGTTGCGCGACGTTGTTCGCACAAAAAGACTTGGGGCGGATTCTGCCGGAATCGAAAGTGCTTCGCGTCGTCGGCCTCGGCGACTTTGGCAGCGGCAACAACAATCAGCGAGCCGTGGCGCGAGCAATGGCGCACCGCCATGAGCAGGAACCGTTCCAACTCGGCATCAGCCTGGGCGACAACTTCTATCGCTGCGGCGTCAACAGTGTCAACGACGCGACCTGGGACAAACGGTGGGAAGAATTGTACACACCTCTCGGGATTCCGTTTTATACCAGCCTCGGGAATCACGATTACGGCAATCCGCCGGTGATTTGCCCTGGCCGCCGGAGTTCGGCACAAACGGAGATTGACCGCAGTGAACTGAGTCAGAGCTGGCGAATGCCCGCGCGTTACTACACGTATCTAGCGGGTCCGGTGCGATTCTTCGCTCTTGATACCGAGGGATGGACCGCAGAGCAACTCGCTTGGCTGACGTCGGCGCTGAAGACGACACAGGGCGAACCCGGTGTGCATTGGCGCGTGGTGTACGGCCACCATCCAATGTTCACCTCCGGTGTCCATCTAAACCAGCGCAGGATCGGGGCTTTGCGGCGGCAGTTAACGCCGCTGTTCAAGGAAACGGGCGTGGACGTATATATCGCGGGCCACGATCACGACATGGAGCATTTGCGCGCGGAAGGCCTGGAGTTCCTGATCAACGGAGCGGGCGGAGCCAACTTGCGCAAGATCAAGAAGGCACAGCCGCAGTCAGTGTTTCACGCGACGACATTCGGATTTCTGGATCTGACCATTGACGAGCACAGTCTGGTAGCGAAGTTCCTGGACACCAACCTGGTCTCGCTGGAAAATCCAACGACGGAAATCAGGAAGTAATTTACGGCTTCGCCGCCGGCGGATCCCTGCGAGGGGGCTTGGTGAAAATCTTGTCCAAGTCCGCATCCGGCTCGATCTGGATCGTGGTCACTGCCAACAACATCTCTTCCCAGCTTTGATCGCCCCACCTCACCTCGGCCTTCGGGTCGGGGTTGAAGCGATTGTTGGTGGAGTTATCCCACGTCGCCACGGCCTCCAGCTTGGTGCCCTTCGGCAACAATTTGGGAGATTGCAAATAGTAGTTAAGCTGCCAGTTGAAATCGTATTTCGGCACGTGGAACAGCACCTCCGTTTCGCCGGTGGGATAGGTGGCTTGCAAATCCATGGCCTTGCCGCGCACGTGCATGTGCGGGGACGCACCCAGCATCACCACATCCGAGGCGAGCGTCGCCTCGCCTTTGGCAGAATAGTTGGCTTCGCCAGGCGGGATGGTGAAGCTCGAATCCCCAACATTGGCGATAAAGGCTCGCTTGGCGGGCGGCGTCTTGGAGATCAGCAAGCCGAGCTTAGATCGATCGGAGCTGGGAGTTCCGTTGGTGGTGTAGTGCAATTGCAATACGAACTCTGAACCGGCTCGGATGCGGAACGCAGTGTCTTTCGGCAACGTGTAGGGTTGGGTGCCGGGAACATATCCCACCAGCCATTCGTCGGCCATCGAGCCTTCGGTGATGCGATCTCCGTCACTGCTGCGCTGTTTGGTACCCGGACGAGGTGCAGGAACGAACGGCACCCCGATGGGATATTCTCGCAGCCACTTCGATCCGGGCTGGCGCGCATAAACCACGATGTGATGCACGCGCGAGCGATCTTCGGGGCGGACCTCCAGGCCCTGCACCCATACGTCTTCCTTGAAATTTGTAGGAATGATGACGTACGTGTATTCGAGTGTGCCGCGCGCAGGGATCTGATACGCAGCGGGCATCTCGATCACCATATCGGGCTTGCCGATATTCCAGCCATCGAGAAAGGTGCGCGGCGGCGGAGCGAGCTTGGAATCACCTTCGGGCGCGCCGGCGTCTACCCAATCGCTGATGGTTTTGATCTCGGCGGCTGACAGAGAGGTGTCATTGGCGTAGTGCTGGACCTTGTTATCGGCGAACCAGGGCGGCATCTTACCGGTGACTACGGCGGCCTGTATGGACTTCGCCCACGGGCGCGCGTTGGCGTAGGTCAGCAGGGGCATCGGGCCGATTTCGCCGGGCCGGTGGCAGGTTTGACAGTGAGCCTGTAACAGCGGCTCGACATCTTTGTGGAATTCTGCGGCTGCGAACAGAGTGGGGGCAAGTCCGCTCACGCACCAGTAAAAAACAAGCCTTCGCGAAGTCATCAGGACACCTCCTAGGCCATTCGGAATACAGCGATCGTAACATGAAAAGTCGGCTAGACTGCTATGAGGAGAGATATCCCATGAAATTGAAACAAGGAATTCTGTTCGGAGCGCTCGCGCTCTCGGTCGGCATTGCATTGATGGCCCAACCGCCTGCAGGTGGTGGTGCGGGAAAGGGTGGCGGCGGAAAGGGTCCTGCGCGTCCGGCACTGAGCGTTAGCTCGTCTGCATGGCCCGATGGTGGCGAAGTTCCGATGAAGCATGCTGGCCGTGGCGAAAACAAGTCGCCTGCGTTTGAGTTCCATTGGAACCTAGGCACGGCAGAAGGCGCGGCCCCTGCGGAACTGCAGACCTACGCCGTGATTTTCCACGACATCGAAAATTCGACAGCCAAGGGTCCTGTGGATACCTTGCATTGGTCGGCGTTCAATATCCCTGGCACTGCGAAGGGTATGCCGGAAGGTCTGGGCGCTGGCGTACTTCCTGACGGAACGACGAATGGCCCTGGCATCAATGCTCGTGGCGGCGCACCGGGTTCGTACTTTGGACCGGGAGCTGGCCCTGGCCCGTTCCATCACTACGTGTTCGAGTTCTACGCCCTGGACACCAAGTTGGACCTGCCGGCGACCGCGACGCGTGACGACTTGACGAAAGCCATGGACGGCCACATCATCGGCAAGGCTGCCTACGTTGGACGCTTCCACGCGCAACCGTAAATCGAGTGGAACCATTCCGGACAACGCTGCTCCGCAACGGCGCAATCGCGCTGGCTGTGGGAGCAGCGTTGTCTTTTTCTATGGGCGGCTTTTCCAAGCTGCCCATCGCGTTTTTGGTAGCACTGTGGCCCTCGCTCGGGGGACACTTCGTTGAGTTGTTCTTCTTAAAGTTTCTTCGTCCTTCCCTTCCCTCGCTGGCTTCGCGAACCGTGGTGCGTTTACTGGTTTGGTTCGCTGGCGGAATTGTCCTCGCTTACGCGATGAGGCTTACTGGCTTTGGACCGCAATGGTGGATCGGTGGAATCGGGTTCATCGGTATCGAGTTGCTAGCCCACTTGTTCCTGCAATTACGCGGGAAATCGAATTTCTACAACTCTTTGGGTTAGTCCCACCAGTGCAGAGGTAGGGCAGGCGTTTCCGCCTGCCGAGGCCGTATCTTTCCTGCCTTCAGCGGTAAGTACAATCAGAGCACTGATGGACCGCGACGAATTCCGGGCAGCTTTTGAACTCCACAAAAACGCTGTCTACCGGTTCGCCTGGAGGATGACGAATTCGCCAGAGGCGGCGGAGGATGTGGCCCAGGAGGCTTTCCTGTCACTGTGGAAAGGCGGGTTCGATACTTCGCGAGGCGAGTTGCGCGGGTATCTCTTTGGGGCCGCTCGGAACCAAGTGCGGAAGCGATGGCGGGATGCGAGCCGGTGGGCGGAACTGGATGAGGATGCGTTTGTGGTTCCCGCTGTGGATGGGTTCGAAACGTCCGAGGCGGTGGAGGCCGCGGTGCGGGCACTGCCACCGTTGCAACGCGAAGTGTTGGTGCTTTCGGAATACGAAGACTTGAGTTTGGAAGAGATTGCTCGCGCGGTGGGTGCCGAGGTGGGGACGGTGAAGTCCCGCCTGTTCCGCGCAAGAGAAAATCTGCGGCGGGCGCTCAGTCCGTTGCGGGAGGTTAATCATGAACGACGATGAACTGAAACATGCGCTGCGACAGTGGAAGGCTCCCGATGCTCCGGCGTCGCTGGAACGCAGGGTGCTCCGTGAGCCCTGGTGGCGGTGGTTGCTAACGGGATCGGTGCGTGTACCCGTGCCAGCGCTGATCGCGGCTGCCGTGCTGGTCGTTTCGCTGTACGCAGTACGCACGCAGAGGTTGCCGATCTCGTGTGCGTCGGGTGTTGGCTCGATGAAGTATGTCGCGATGGTGGTGTGTCACGCACCGTCGCATTATTCGACTGATTCTGTGATGTAAGAGGAGACGAAATGAGATTTCTTGCTGGATTGATACTAGCCTGCTCCTTGCAGGCGGCCGCTCCAATTCCGAGGCCTGCACCGGAATTCAAGATTCATGAGCCTTCGGGCAAGCAGACGTTGCTCTCCGCGCAGAAAGGCAAAGTCACTGTAGTGCAGTTCCTGTTCACCTGGTGCCAGCATTGCCAGGCAACGGCGCAATGGCTGTCGAAGATGCAGACGGAGCTTGGCCCGAAGGGCTTGGAAGTCTACGGAGTCGCATTCAACGACGAGATCCTCACGAAGGACACGGCGGCAAACAACAAGTTGGTTACGGCGTTTTCGCAGTACGCGTCATTCCCTGTGGGGATCGTGAAGACGAAGGAGCCAGTGTTGAGTTTCCTCGGGCTCTCGGTGTTGGAAGCCTACGGGGTCCCACAGTTGGTGGTGATCGATCGCAAAGGCGTGATCCGGGCGCAGACGCCGCCGCGGCCTGGGGCAGGAAGTATTGTTGAGGAGAAAGTGATGCGGGAGTTGGTGACGAAGCTGCTCGCGGAGAAGTAGTCAGCGTCGTTGTGCGGCCGGCAGCACGAAGTTCGCTTCGTAGCTGCCGGTCTTTTTTGTGAACACGATCTCCTTTGCTGCCTTGCGATCGGAAGTGCCCGGATAGAAGTACGGTTCGTTATCGAGGTTGGCTCCGAGATGATACCGCCCCGGCCACACGCCGTCGAAGGAGAACGTGCCGTCGGCTTTGGAGATCGTCAGCAAATACTGTTGCTCTATGAAGTCGAGCTCTTGGTCCGCTCGCTTCATAGAGACGTTCACGCCGCCGACCGGGTGCCCGTTTTCGTCCCTGACGGTTCCGTGTACATGGCGATCTGCCGTGAGCTTGAAATCGCGGACCGCGCAACCTTGGGGCCGGATCGACACGGCGAGATCTTCCCGAGTGAATCCGGGCTCTGAGATTTGAATTCGATAATTCCCCGGAGCGATCCCGGAGACCCGATAGTCTCCCGAAGCGTTCGTTTTCACTCGGCGGTCGATGCCATTTCCGGTGATCTGTACAGTCACGTTCTTCATGGGACGCTTCTGTTCGTACTCTTTGTAGCTGCGTGCGAAACGATCGAGATCGCGATCGAGATTGCCACGGATGTGCGTAGTGGCGTGGCCGGCCGCGTAGTCCCGCAAGTAGCGCACGTCTTCTCGTGAGTCTTGGACGTCGCTATCCCGCGAGCAAGGGCTAACCATCATGGGCTTGGTTGCATCTTCGGATTGATAGAAGACGTATTGGTGTCCAATCTGGAAAGATACGCTTTCGCAGAACGGGTATTGGTACCTCTCTATCTGGCCGGGCAGCGTTCCGCGGAAGATCTCGTCGACACTGAGATGCGCGGACTGAACTGAGCTTGCTCCATCACCGCGCACTTCTGTGGCCGTAGCCAGAAAGATTCTCGGCACCAACTCAACGAACTCGCAAGGAGGTGGCGGCGGACCCGCACACGTGCAAGCGAACGCCACGTCGGCGGCGAGTAAGAGCAGTATGAGCGTTTTCCTCATGAGCGACCCCGTTTCGACTGGGTCCATCATGAGGCAGTTTTTGCTTCGCGTCAAGCCGACGACGCTGAACGACCAAGCAATCCGCTATTTTCCGCTAGTCAAAGGAGCGCGTGACGCGGGAATTATTTGATAAACTTCCTGATCATGACTCGATCGCCTGCCCTGGTTGCGATTTTCGTCTCTTCCCTCGCCGTGATGAGCGGCCAGAATGCCGTGCTCAATCGGGTTCAACTTGAGAAGCAACCGCTGCTCGATACGTTGAAGGCGCTGGTCGAGATTGAATCGGGAAGCGCGGATTTGGAAGGCATCGCTCGCATCGGAACTTTGGTCGCGGAACGGTTGCAGGCTGTCGGAGGAGAAGTCGAATCCGTTCCTGCCGTGCCGAACATGCTCAGGATTGAGGGCCTGCCGGAACGGCTCGGGAACACGGTGGTCGCACGGTTCCGCGGCAAAGGGACGAAGCGCATTCTGTTGCTGGCGCACATGGACACGGTCTATCCGCGAGGCATGCTGGCGCAGCAGCCATTTCGGATCGAGGGTGACTTGGCCTATGGCCTCGGCATCGCGGATGACAAACACGGCGTCGCGCTGATCATTCACGCGCTCTCCGTTTTGAAGGCTTTGAACTATGACCAATACGGCCTCATTACGGTATTGATCAGTCCCGACGAGGAAGTGGGCTCGCTTGCGGAGCGCGATTTGATCACCTCGCTTGGCGCGAGTCACGACATTGTTTTTTCGTTTGAAGGCTCCACGGCAAGCGATAGTGTGCGTCTCGCGACATCAGGTATTGATATTGGCACGCTGACGGTGAAGGGTCGCGCGGCGCATGCGGGAACGGCTCCGCTGGATGGGCGCAACGCGCTCTATGAAATGGCGCATCAGATTTTACAGATGCGCGACCTGTCGGATCCCAGCAAGGCGGTCAAGATGAATTGGACCTTGGCCAGCGCGGGCAGCGTGACGAATGCGATCCCGGAAAATGCTCGCGCGATCGGCGACATTCGGGCCGACGATGTGAAGAACTTTGACGGCGTAGAAAATGTGATTCGCGAGCGGATTCAAAAGCACCTGATCCCGGATACGACGGTCGAGGTGAAGTTCCAGCGCATGTATCCGCCCATGCCGGTGCGCCCGCAATCGTTCGGTCCAGCCGAGCATGCGCAGCGCATCTACAAAGAGATCGGCGGCACGCTGAAGGTCAGTGAAGTCTCCACGGGAGGCGGTACCGACGCGGCCTTCGCAGCCCTCAACACAAAGGCTCCGGTGTTGGAAGGGTTGGGCTTGAGGAACTTTGGCTCGCACTCCAACAACGTGGAGTACATTTACATCTCGTCGATCGAGCCGCATCTGTATTTGACTGCTCGGCTGATTATGGATGTCTCCGAAGGGAAGCTCGTTCTTCCTTAATTCTCCGTGGGCGTGCGATCAGAGGAGCGGATAACGAGGACTTTGCCAGGCGCTTTCCTGAGTTCGAGAGTGAGACCGAGTTGGCGCTTGAGGGCGTCGTCGAGGGACTCGGCGAACTCATCGTGCAATATGCCGAGCATTGCGAATTGGAAGTCGCCGTCGTAGTAGCCAGTAAGGCCAGCCTCGTCAATGACGCCGTGTGTGGAGGTTTCGGTGATCGTCAACGAAGCCTTACCACCGATCCTGCGGGCGCGGCCATCCAAGGCCGCAAACATCTCGATCACTCTGAAAACTCGCGACGCGGGCGCACCGTTAAAGACGTAACGAGAGATTCCGTCTTTCACGCTTGATACGTAGCCGCCATCGGGGTCAGCTGCGGGGCCGGCGGATTTGAGCTTCATGCCGGATTTGGCGACTTTCAAATAGTAACGGGGTACATCCCTAGTCTCGATCTCGACGACGAGATGGAAACGCTCCGCGAGAAGACTCTGGAGCATCTTGCGGCACGCGCGAGCGGTGGTGTTGGGCGGGATCTTTACGCTGACTGCGAAACTCCCGTTGTTACGCACCCACTGCGGAAGGTCAAAATCGTCTACCTCATCGCGGTAGGCATCGTCGATGAGACCGTCGAGGCGGTGGATGCCTGAAGTCAGCAAGCTCTCCGAGCTCAGGATCGTGTCAGAACTCACATCCACTCGCCCGCACAAGTGCAGACCGGTGAGCGTTCGGTTCGCTAGGCGTATGGACGCGACTTCGAATGTCGGCGTCTGTGCGGATAAGGGAAGGCAGAGCAGCAGAGGGGCCCAGAATCGCATGGCGTGATGCTATCACAACTATTTTTCGATTTCTCGAAGCACGCGGCACGGGTTCCCAGCGGCGACAACGCCTTCAGGGACGTCCCTCGTTACGACACTGCCCGCGCCGATCACCGCTCGTGAGCCGATGCGGACTCCGGGCAGAATCAGTGCTCCGGCGCCGACCCACACGTCGGAACCGATGTCGATGGGCTTGCCGAATTCCTGCTTCCGGCGCAGTTCGGCGTTGAGCGGATGCATCGCGGTTAGGATCTGCACGCCAGGGCCGAAAAGCGTGAAGTCGCCGATGGTGACTTTGCACGTGTCGAGCACCACGCAGTTGAAGTTGAAGAAGACGCGCTCACCGAGTTCGATGTTAAAGCCGTAGTCGCAGGAGAACGGTGGCTGCATCCAGACGGTGTCACCGCCCTTTGCGAAGATCTGCTCCAACAGCGATCGCCGACGGACCTGTTCCTCTTCAGGAGCGTTGTTGAGCTCGCCGCAGAGATTGCGGACACGCGTGCGAGCAACGACAAGGTCAGGGTCGAGCGAATCGTAAAGCTCGCCGGATATCATCTTTTCGCGCTCGGTGGGCATGTCTTCATCCTAATCCCCCTTTTCCTACTAGACAAAGGAGCGTTCGCTCCCCTACAATCCGAATATCCGATGAACATTTCCGTGAAGAGCGAGTACGCGCTGCACGCCATTTTTGATTTGGCGACGCAGCCGGTCGATCAGCCGGTGAAGATTGCGGACATCGCCAAGCGGCAACAGATCCCGCAGAAATTTTTGGAACTGATCCTTGCGAGCCTCAAGCAAGGCGGATTCGTGGAGTCTCGTCGCGGGGCTGAGGGCGGGTATAAGCTCGCGAAACCGGCGGACCAATTGACGGTCGGTCAGGTGCTGCGATTTGTCGAGCAGGCGAAGAAGACTCGTAGCGACGCGGGTGGGCCGTTCGTCGATATGTGGAAGCGCGTCGACGCGGCGGCGGATGCGTTGCTCGATACGACGACGTTTGCGGAACTGGCTCGGCGATGGAAAGAAGCGCAGAGTCGCTACGTCGCGAATTGGGACATCTAAATGGTCTTTGACGACAATTCGCTGAGCATTGGGCGCACTCCGCTGGTAAAGCTGCGGCGGGTGACCGACGGCGCGCATGCCACAGTTCTGGCGAAGATCGAGGGGCGCAATCCGGCGTACTCGGTAAAGTGCCGCATTGGCGCGTCGATGATCTGGGATGCGGAGCAGCGCGGTGTACTGAAGCCCGGTACGGAATTGATCGAGCCGACCAGCGGCAACACGGGGATCGCGCTGGCGTTTGTGGGAGCGGCTCGCGGGTATTCGGTGACGCTGCTCATGCCGGAGACGATGTCGATGGAGCGGCGCAAGGTTTTGAAGGCCTTGGGCGCGAAGTTGATTCTCACCGATGGGGCGCAAGGCATGTCCGCGTCGATTCAGCGAGCCGAGGCGATGGTCAAGGAAGATCCTGATCGCTACGTGCTCTTGCAGCAGTTCAAGAATCCGGCGAATCCGGAGATCCATTTCAAGACCACAGGGCCGGAGATTTTCAGCGATACGGGCGGGCACGTCGACGCGATCGTGGCTGGCATCGGCACCGGCGGGACGATCACCGGGATCTCGCGGTATTTCAAGGTCGAGAAGAAGCGCAAGATTTTGTCAGTAGGAGTCGAGCCGGAGAATAGTCCCGTAATCACCCAGCATCTGGCGGGCAAGGCGATGCGTCCGGGTCCGACGGGCATTCAAGGGATTGGCGCGGGTTTCATTCCCGCGACGCTCGATTTGAAGATGGTGGATCGCATCGAACTGGCAGGTGAGGAAGAAGCGATCGTAATGGCTCGCAGGCTGGCGAAAGAAGAAGGCATTCTCGCCGGGATCTCCAGCGGCGCGGCGGTGGCCGCGGCAGTGCGCGTGGCGAAACTGGCAGAGATGAAGGACAAGACGATTGTCGTGATCCTGCCGGATTCGGGCGAGCGCTATTTGAGCTCGGTGTTGTTTGACGGATTAGGGGAGTAGGTCGACTCGCGGCGGGTCTCCAAGCGGGAGTGGGGCAGCCACCCTGGCTGCTGCGGCCTCAAAGGCCGCTCTAGGGTGGAGAATACTGCGGGACATGCGAACTGGGAGTCCGCAGCGGCCAGAGTGGCCACCCCACTTAGCGGCTCCCGATCACGCAGTCAGAGCACTAGCAACACTACTTCATCGGTTTCAAGCCTAGCGCTTCTTTGCGAGCTTCAACCTGCGCGATACTTGGGAGCATGAATCCCATACTCGACATGTTGATGAATGCAGCAGGCGGCGGAGCCACGCAACAGATTGGGGATAAGTTTGGCCTCTCTCCCGACCAGACGAATGGCGCGCTCGCGCAACTGGTCCCTGCTCTCATGGCAGGCATGCAGAAGAACACGCAACAGGAAGGCGGCATGGGCGCGCTGCTCGGCGCACTGACGGGTGGGAATCATTCGCAGTATCTGGATAATCCGAACTTGCTGGGACAGGACGCGACAATCGACGATGGCAACTCGATATTGGGGCACGTGTTCGGCAGCAAAGACGTGAGCCGCGCAGTGGCGAACAACGCGTCGGCGCAGACGGGCATTGGCGCGGACATCTTGAAGCAGATGCTGCCAATCGTCGCGACGATGGTGATGGGAGCGATGTCGAAACAGAACTCGGGTCAGGCCGCCGGGATGGGCGCGTCGGCGGGTGGCGCTATGTCGGGCGGTGGGCTGCTGGGGTCGTTGCTGGATCAGAATAAAGATGGGTCGGTGGCCGACGACGTGATGGGGATGCTTGGGAAGTTTTTGGGGCGGTAGCATGCCAGAGAGAATATCCATCTGCTTGGATCGCGCGTTGCTGGAAGAAGTCAATCGGGCTTCAAAGCATGCAGGCCTGGGCCGATCAGCATTTGTGTGCCGGGCACTTCGCGAACATGCGGATCAACTTCGCGTAGCAGAAGGCCAATCGCCGTCCCGCAAGACCGCTCAAAAAGTCCGCACAAGATAGATCGCCAAGACAACCGCGTCCACCCGGCAGACATTGGCCCACCGTGGTGCTACTATAACCGCTCAGGGGAGCCCCTCTGAAAACTTCCGACGTCCGTAACCCTGATTATTTCCACCGTGTCGTGGA
This sequence comes from Bryobacteraceae bacterium, assembly GCA_039926185.1. Classification (GTDB taxonomy): domain Bacteria; phylum Acidobacteriota; class Terriglobia; order Bryobacterales; family Bryobacteraceae; genus Palsa-187. The sequence goes on from JBDSXJ010000036.1 coordinate 94,902, forward strand.
CTGCCAGTACGCGTGTCCAGCGCACACCAACGTTCCACACTACATCCGACTCATCGCGCAAGGGAAGTACACCGAAGCGTACATGGTCAACCGGGAATCCAATGTGTTTCCGGCGATCCTGGGGCGCACTTGTGATCGGCCTTGTGAACCGGCTTGTCGACGCGGGAGGCTCGAACCGAATCCTGTCGCGATTTGTCGCCTCAAGCGCGTCGCCGCGGATTTGAAGGGCGATATCGCGCACCTCCTGCCGAAGGCTCCCAAGGAATCGAACGGCAAGCGCGTGGCGTTGATCGGCGCGGGGCCTGCATCGCTCACTGTCGCGAATGATCTGCGACCGCTGGGGTATGAGGTCACGATCTACGAGAAGCAAGGCAAGCCGGGCGGGCTGATGCGTTCGAACATTCCCTCGTTCCGGTTGCCGGAAAAGGTGCTGGACGAGGAGTGCGGCGTGATTCTCGATATGGGGTGCGAGATTCGCTATAACTCCCCGGTGACGAGCCTGCAATCACTGATGGGGCAGGGCTACGATGCAGTGTTTGTCGGCACGGGCGCGCCTCGCGGCAAAGAGCTGGATCTACCGGGGCGGCACGACACGGATCGCATCCACATTGGGATCGACTGGCTGGAGTCGGTCGCCTTCGGGCACATCGACAAGATCGGCGAACGGGTGCTGATCATCGGTGTCGGCAACACGGCGATGGATTGCTGCCGGTCGTCGCGAAGGCTCGGAGGCAAGGACATTCGCGTGATGGCTCGGCGGCCTCGCACGTATTTCAAGGCGTCGCCGTGGGAATTGGAAGATGCCGAGGAAGAGGGCATCCACATCACGATCAATCACGCTCCGAAGCGGTTCGTCGTGGAAGACGGCGTGCTGAAGGGGATGGAGTTTGAGCGGCTCGAGTGGGACGCGGACGCGAAGAAGTCCCAAGTGGTGGAGACGGTGTTCATCCCCGCGGACGACGTAATTCTGGCGATCGGGCAGGAGAATGCGTTCCCGTGGATCGAGCGCGATCTGGGCGTTGAGTTTGATAAGTCGGGGATGCCAGTGCTGAACGAGGTCACGTTCCAGTCGACGTTGCCCAAAGTCTTCTTTGGAGGCGACGCGGCGTTCGGGCCGAAGAACATTATCTGGGCAGTCGCGCAGGGGCATCAGGCGGCGATCTCGATCCATCATCACTGCCAAGGCCTCCCGGTTACGGATCGGCCCGCAGACGGAATGAACCTCATCACGCAGAAGATGGGCCTCAGCGAGTGGAGCTACCACAACGACTACAACCCAGCGGCTCGGCAGAAGATGGTCCACGTCGATCTGGTGAAGCGCTTCGAGCAGTTAAACATCGAAGTCGAGCTGGGTTTCACAGCGGAGCAGACGGCTCGCGAGGTGCAACGATGCCTCAACTGCGATATCGAGACGGTGTTCGTCGAGAAGCGCTGCATTGAGTGCGATGCGTGCGTCGATATTTGCCCGGTGCAGTGTTTGACAATTACCAAGGATGGCGATGAGGCGGACCTGCGCACTCGGCTATCGGCTCCGGCTACGAATGCGGAGCAGGCGATCTACGCCTCGGAAGTTTTGCCGCAGACAGGGCGCGTGATGGTCAAGGACGAAGACGTCTGTGTCCATTGCGGGCTGTGCGCGGAACGGTGTCCCACCGCTGCTTGGGATATGCAGAAGTTCGATTTGATCACACCATATGCGGGAGCCAAATGCACGACGTCCTCCGTACACGCGTAAATGATTTTGCGGTGAAGCTTGCGAACGTGAATGGGACGGGGTCGGCTAGCGCGAACAGCCTGATCATGCAGGCCATCTTTCGCATGGGAATTCCTGTGACGGGGAAGAATCTGTTTCCGTCGAACATTCAGGGCCTGCCGACCTGGTATGAGATTCGCGTCAACAAGGACGGGTACGGCGCTCGCGCGCTGGATTACGACTTGATGGTCGCGATGAATGGGCAGACGTATGCGCAGGACGTGAAAGAGGTCCGGGCGGGCGGGTATTTGATTTACGATTCGACGTGGCCGCTGGATGCTTCGCTGATGCGCGAGGACATCACGATCTGGGGCATTCCGCTGGCGCAGATGTGCAACGAGCATTTTGATGATCCTCGGGCGCGGATTCTAATGAAGAACATCGCCTATGCGGGGGCGATGGTCGCGGCGCTCGATATCGACATGGCTGTAATTGAAACCATGCTGGATGAGAAGTTCGCGGGCAAGAAGGCGATGCGCGAGTCGAATCTGGTGGCGCTGAAGCTCGGGTATGACTACGCGAAGGAACACTTTGAGTGTCCACTACCGTTCAAGCTCGAGAAAATGGACGCGAACTCGGACAAGGTTTTGATCGACGGGAATACGGCGACTGCGCTCGGGTGTTTGTATGCCGGAGTGACGGTCGCGGCCTGGTATCCGATTACTCCGGCGACGTCGGTGATGGATGCATTCACGTCGTTGTGCACGGAGTTTCGCGTCGACAAAGAGACGGGCAAGAACAACTACCTGATCCTGCAGGCTGAGGACGAACTCGCGGCGATGGGGATGGTGTTGGGCGCGACCTGGAACGGGGCTCGGTCGTTCACGTCGACGGCGGGACCGGGGATCTCGTTGATGAACGAACTGCTCGGGTTCGGGTATTACGCGGAACTGCCGGCGGTGGTGATCGATGTACAGCGCGTGGGTCCGTCGACGGGGATGCCGACCCGAACGCAGCAATCAGATTTAATGTTGTGCGCGTATGCGTCGCACGGCGACACTCGGCATATTTTGTTATTCCCGGCGAATCCGAATGAGTGTTTTCATTTCGCGGTGAAGGCCTTCGATCTGGCGGATCAGTTCCAGACGCCGGTGATCATGCTGAGCGATCTCGATATCGGCATGAATGATTGGGTGGTGCCTCGGCTGACGTGGGATGAGAGTTACCGGCCGAATCGGGGGCGGGTGCTGACCAAGGAAGACCTCGATAAGGGGCCGAAGTTCACTCGCTATTCGCCGGAGGATGAAAACCACGTTGCGGCTCGGACGCTGCCGGGCGTGAGCACGAAGGGGTCGTACTTTACGCGCGGCTCGGGGCATAACAAGTTGGGCGGGTATACGGAGACGCCGGCGGACTATCAAGAGGTGATGGATCGGCTGAAGCTGAAGCACGCTGCGTCGGCGAGGTTTATTCCGGAGCCAGAGATTATTCGTCGCGAGGGCGCCAAGTTTGGAGTGATCACGATGGGCGGGTGCAATCCGGCTTGTCAGGAAGCGCTGGAGATTTTGGAGCGGCAAGGGACCCCGGCGGACTACATGCGTTTGAAGGGATTTCCGTTCTCGGATGTAGTCGAACAGTTCCTTGCTGAACATGAGTTTTGTTTCGTGGTCGAGCAGAGCAGAGATGCGCAACTGAAGTCGCTGCTAACGCTCGAGACTGCGGTTCCGAAAGAGAAGCTCAAGAGTGTGTTGGCCTACAGCGGCTTCCCGTTGAGCGCGAGCCAGGTGGTGAAAGGAATTCTCGAATGCCTTCGATAGCGAAACCTGTTGCCAAGCATCCGACGTTGCAGAAGAACGCGCTCGGGTTGACGATTCGGGATTACGAAGGCGCGATGTCCACGCTGTGTGCGGGGTGCGGGCATGATTCGGTGACGGCGGGGATCATTCGGGCGCTGTGGGAGCTTTCGACGCCACCGCACATGGTCGCGAAGTTGAGCGGGATCGGGTGTTCGTCGAAGACTCCGACGTATTTCGTGGGCGGGGCGCATGGGTTTAACTCGGCGCATGGCCGCATGCCGGCGATTGCGAGTGGGGCGATCGCGGCGCACCGGGACCTCACCTATATAGGGATCTCAGGCGATGGGGATTCGCTGTCGATCGGGCTCGGGCAGTTGTGCCACGCGATCCGGCGGAATCTGAAGATGGTGTACGTCATCGAAAACAACGGCGTGTACGGGCTCACAAAAGGGCAGTTCTCCGCTTCGTCGGATATTGGATCGAAGAGCAAGCGCGGGGAAGCGAACCTGATGGCTCCCATTGATCCGGCGTCGTTGGCATTGAGCATCGGGGCGACGTTTGTGGCTCGGAGTTTTTCGGGCGACAAGGAGCAGTTGGTGCCGATTCTGAAGGCGGCGTTTTCGCACAAGGGATTCGCGCTGATCGATGTGATCTCGCCGTGCGTGACGTTCAACGACCACAAGGGGTCGACCAAGAGTTACCTGTACACGCGCCAGCATGCGATGCGGGCTACGCAGACGGATTTCGTTCCTGCGCAGCATGAGATTTTGGCGTCGATCGGGACGAACGGGGCGACGGCGGTGACGATGCACGATGGGAGCGTGATCCAGTTCAAGCAGGTTCCTGCGGGGTATGATCCGACCGACCGCGCCTCAGTGACACAGTTCCTGGATGCGCATCGGGCGTCGAATCAGATTGTGACGGGGTTGCTGTACGTGGATCCGAACTCGTCGGATATGCATGAGATGCGGCAGACTTCGGAGACTCCGCTGCGGGATTTGCCGTATGACGTCCTGTGTCCTGGGGCGGCGGCGTTGGACAAGTTGCAGGAAGAGTATCGCTAGGTCTTTTGTAGAATTGTGGAGATGATATATCGACGCGCGCAGCCTGTAGTCGCCCTGTTCTTGGCTCTCATCGCCCCAGCATGTGGGCAGAACGTCAGGCAGTCAGAGATGACGGTAGTAGTTACTGGACGAGAGCTAAGTTTCCCTAACACCGAGTGGAAACCGATGCGTGATGAAACGCTGTATGCTCGGAACTTTGAAGCGCTTCATAGTACGCCTCCTAGGACAAGTCAAGTCGTCACAGTCTACCTGAACCCCATGAGCGAAGATCGACGAGTAGGCAAGCGGATCTCTGAAACCGAGTATCTGGAAGTCTTCGTTGTGACCCCAGGCATCATTACCGTTCAGGTCCGTAAGGACCATGGCCTGTACTGGCTACTCAGCCGAGAATCATTTAGCGTCGCTGTTCAGGGAGTAGACACGCGCGGCTATAGATTCGAGCTGACCGATAGCGAGTTCCAACAGGTCACGACCACCCTCCGCGATCAGATCGATACAACCAGAGCACTATTGGGGAACCGTCTTATCGCACATTAGGCTAGGTCGTTTGAATGGTGCGGTCAGGAACAAGCCGCAAGAGGCGTCGAGATGAGTCTCGACGCGGCACGCAGAGTGCGTACGCCACATCGTGAGACGATAGATCGATGCGGGAAATTGCGTTTGAGATGGCTGTTTCCAGCGTGCGCTTTGGGGCTGGCGTTACGCGGGAAGTGGGGATGGATTTGGCGGACATGGGGGCTAAGCGGGTCCTCGTGCTTACTGATCCTGTGATCGCGACGCTGCGGCCTTTGGCCGTTACGCTCGAGTCGCTGAAGAGCAATGGGATTGAGAGCGTCGTGTACTCGCGCGTGCGGGTGGAGCCGACGGATGAATCGTTTCTCGATGCGATTGCGTTCGCGAAGGACGGCGGGTTTGATGCGTTTGTCGCGGTCGGCGGTGGGTCGACGATCGACACGGCCAAAGCCGTCAACCTCTATGTAACGTATCCTCCTGAGGATTTTCTTGATTATGTGAACCCTCCGATTGGGCGTGGGCTGCCGGTGCCGGGAGCGTTGAAGCCGCTGATTGCGATTCCAACCACGGCTGGCACGGGGAGCGAGACAACAGGCGTCGCGATTTTCGACTACACGAAGATGCATGCGAAGACCGGGATCGCGCATCGGAGGCTGAAGCCCACGCTGGGCCTCCTCGATCCGGAGAACACGCGGACCATGCCCTGGCAGGTCGCGGCTTCGAGCGGGCTGGATATTTTGAGTCACGCTTTGGAATCCTACACTGCCCTGCCCTACTCGGAGCGCACGTTGCCATCAAAGCCCCTGCTGCGGCCTTCGTATCAGGGATCGAATCCGATTAGCGATGTTTGGTCGCTGCAGGCGCTGCGGATGGTGTCGCAGTATTTGGTGCGGGCGGTGGAAGACCCGAGCGACGATGAAGCTCGGTCGGCGATGCTGCTCGCCGCTTCGTATGCGGGTGTCGGGTTTGGGAATGCTGGAGTGCATTTGCCGCATGGGATGTCGTACCCGGTGTCGGGGCATGTGCGGTCGTACGTGGCTCCGGGGTACGCGGGGGATCACGCGATTGTGCCGCACGGAATTTCGGTAATCTTAAATGCTCCGGCGGTATTTCGGTTTACGGCGAGCGGAAATCCGGCTCGGCATCTGGAAGCTGCGGAGGCGTTGGGAGCGGACGTGAGCGCGGGCAAAGATGACGCGGGGAAGATACTGGCGGATCGCATTACGTGGTTCATGCAGCGTCTGAAGGTTCCGAACGGGCTGCGGGCCGTGGGGTATTCGACCTCCGACATTCCGGAGCTGGTGGAGGGCACGCTGCCGCAACATCGGGTGACCAAATTGTCGCCGCGGCCTGCTGGTCCCGACGAATTGGCGATGATATTTGAGGAGGCCTTAATCGGATGGTAAGCGGCGGGGTGAAGAGCGTTTCGTTCTACGTGAATGGGGAGTGGACGAAACCGGCTGGACGCGCGACGCTACCGGTCACGAATCCGGCCACGGGCGAGGTGCTGGCCGAGGTGCCGCTGGCCACGGCTGCCGATGTCGACCATGCGGTGGAGACGGCGCATGCGGGGTTCCTGAAATGGCGTGAGGTTCCCGTCGTCGATCGCGTGCAGGTGCTGTATCGCTATAAGGCTCTGCTGGAGCAGTATCAGATGGATCTCGCCGGGATGCTGACGGCAGAGAACGGCAAGACGCTGGATGATGCGAAGGCCGAGGTGCGGCGCGCGATTCAGATGGTGGAGATGGCGTGCGGCATGCCCACGCTGATGATGGGCGATTCGCTGAACGATGTGGCAACGGGGATCGACTGCAAGACGATTCGGCAGCCGCTGGGCGTGTGCGTGGGGATCACTCCTTTTAATTTCCCGGCCATGGTTCCGATGTGGATGTACCCGTTTGCGATCGCGTGCGGGAACGCGTTCATCTTGAAGCCGAGCGAACGGGTTCCTTTGACGCCGAGTTTCGCGGTCGATTTGTTGCATGAGGCGGGGCTGCCGCCGGGCGTGATGACGCTGTTGCATGGCGACAAGATGGCGGTGGACACGATGCTGCATCATCCGCTGGTGCGGGCGATTTCGTTTGTCGGGTCGACGCCGGTGGCCAAGTACATTTATGCCAGTGCGGCGACCGAGGGCAAGCGGGTGCAAGCTCTGGGCGGCGCGAAGAACTTTCTGGTGGCGATGCCGGACGCGGATATTCCGAAGTCTGTGGAAGCGATCATCAGTTCCGCATTTGGCGCGGCGGGCGAGCGGTGTTTGGCGGGCAGCGTCCTGGTGTTGGTCGGCGATGGGGAGCCGTTGATGGAGGCTCTGCTGGCGCGCGTGAAACGGATGTTGGTGGGCGATGGAGCGCGAGCCGGGGTGGAGATGGGTCCGTTGATTTCCACCGAGCATGCGGGCAGGGTGGCTGGCCACATTCAGCGCGGGATTTCCGAAGGTGCTGAGGCGTTGATCGATGGCCGGTCGCTGCGGAGCACCATGGGCGGGTACTTCGTGGGACCAACGATTCTGGATCACGCAAAACCAGAGATGAGCGTGGCGTGCGATGAGATTTTTGGACCGGTGCTCACGGTGCTGCGCGTGGAGACTCTGGAAGACGCGATTCAGACGGTGAATGGATCGCGCTATGGGAATGCTTCGTCGATCTTCACGTCAAATGGTGGAGCCGCCCGGGAGTATTCGTCGCGAGTTGAGGCAGGCATGGTCGGCGTGAACGTCGGGGTCGCGGCTCCGATGGCGTTTTTCCCGTTCGCGGGGTGGAAGCAGAGTTTCTTCGGAGATCTGCATGCGCACGGGAAAGATGCCGTGAGCTTTTATACCGAACAAAAAGTGATCATGAGCCGTTGGTTTTAAGCTGCACGCCTCGCTAGGATACTTCTGAGCGAGAGGACTTTCCCCCTCGACACACCTAGTTTCGAATCCAAAATTTTCTGGACCAGGAGCAAAGCGACCAGCTTTGTTTCGCTCGGGAGGAGTGTTCTCAAATGTTCAAGAATCTATTGCCGGTATTGTTGGCGATGGCCGCGCTGCCGGCCGGTGCCACGACGACGTTTTATGTTGGGGCCGCGGGCGAGACCGCTTTTGGGGCGGACGCGCTCACGCGCGGACTCACCATCGGGGGGCTCACAGATTTTGCGGGGCAAACTTCGGGTACCAGCATTTTGGATGTCGGCTCCACGGGCGTCGACTTCACAGGCTCATCGAGCATCCTTGTAGATGGCACGGTGATCACCCTGAGCGCGGGTAGCGCGGTGCTGCAAATCAGTCTGCCCGGCGACGTCTACGCGATCGGTATGTATATCCAGGGGACCGCCACGAACAAGACTTGGACCTACGGGCCGTCGGGAGGAACCGTGGTGCTGAACAACACAACGACCACCTTCTTCGGCGCCATGTCGACGACGCCGCTTGCTGCCTTACCGACGCTCACCTTGACGGGGCCTGGCACCACCACGGGAGTAACGGTGCTCAATTTTGAACTAGGTACAGTCGCACCAACCGGTGGTGGCGGCGAAGTCCCTGAACCTTCTACCCTCGCCCTCATGGGCAGCGCCCTTATTGCTTTGCCGCTGCTCGCTCGGCGGAAGCGGCGGACGTAAGGTCCTCTTCCAACCTGGGAACACTCTGCACCAGGTTCACGGTGCGCGTCCGGGCCTGGATTAGTTGCGTTCCTTCAAAGACCAGTTCCGCGAGCGAACCGATTTGGGTTTCTGTTCGCTGGAACTGGTCAAACACCAAGTTTCCCAACGAATAAAAGATCGCCCCGCCTCCGAACCATTCCCACGGCTGTCGCACGTGGGGATGGTGGCCGATGACCACCTTCGCGCCTGCGTCCACTGCGGCCCTGGCAAAGCTCACCTGCTGCGCATTTGGCTTCAACTGATACTCGGTGCCAGCGTGCATGGAGACCAGAATCACATCCGCCCGAGGCTTCATCGCCGCGACGTCGGCGCGCATCGCCTCCACATCCAAGACGGCAATTCGAGGGTCGGTATCTTTGTGATTGCCGTTGTTCGCGTCGTAGGTGTAGGCGAGGAACCCAAACCGAATTCCGTTGCGATCCAGCACCGCTCCGGCGTGTGCCTCCTCAGCGGTCTTGCCCGTGCCCACCACCGCGATGCCGTGCGCGGCCAGGTGATCCAGCGTGAACTCGACGCCGTAGCTGCCGCGATCACGGGCGTGGTTGTTGGCGGTGGAGACAATATCGATCCCCGCGAGATCAAGGCCGGCGATCATCTCCGGCTCGCTCTTAAAGATCATGCCGCGCTGCATCACGGGTCCGATGTCGGAGAAGGGCGATTCCAGATTGACGAAGGCGATGTCCGCTTCGCGAAACACGGGAGCGATGTCGCGAAACGGGGACGCTGGATCGTTCTTGGCGCGCGCGCGGATCGCGACGTTGCGGGACAGCATCACGTCTCCGCCCAGCACGATCTTGGTCCGAGCCAGAGACTGCAGGGGAGCCGCGGAAGCATAGGCGAGCGAAGTGAGCGTTGGAATGAAGCTCCGTCGCGTCAGCATGCCGGTTAAAGCCTCGCGGCAGCGGCCTCGTCAATGAACCATGCTGCGGTCTTTGCATCCATCGATGCGATCTGGGCGGGATATTGCAGCGGGTCATGCGGATTGCGCAGAATCGACGCGAGCGGTTGTGCTTTATCGGCGCCCGTCGCCAGGATTACGGTGTGCCGCGCAGATTCGAGCACGCTGGTCATCAATGTCACACGAGGAATCGCGCGCTGCGCCACGCCCACAAGGTCGGTGAGGTTGTTCACCAAGGGGTCGCCCGGGAAGAGGCTGGCCGTATGAGCATCGGCACCCATGCCGCGATGAATCACGTCGAGCGGCAGAAAGGGCTGCAGCTCTTCGGCGTAGCGGGCGGCCGCTTGCTCCGGGGGAAGCTCCGTGCGGACGCGGTGAATGTTTGTCGGAGCAAGGTCCTTCAGCCAGGAATCGAAGGCCAACTTGTAGTTGCTGTCCGGATCATCCTTCGGAACGCAGCGTTCATCCACCCAGAAAATATGCACGCTCGACCAATCGAATTCGGTGCGCGCGAAATACTGGAACATGATTTTCGGCGAAGTCCCGCCGGAAATCGCGAACGTGGCGCGCCCGCGCTTGGCGAGAGCATTTCCCAACAAGCGCAGCACTTCCGCTCCGCAGGCTTCGGCCGCGGCGGTTGCATCCGGATAGCGTCGAATCAGGCTCACGCGTTCAAGACCCGCTCATAGACCGCGTCCGCGCTCAAGATTCCGAGTTCTTCCTGCATCAAGGTGGCCTCTGAGGTGGAGGGCAAGCCGGTTTGGTAATGCATGGTTGGCGTTTCCACCACCAGTTCATGGTCCCCAGCGCGCTTCACGGTAACGTCGCCCTTGGGCGTGGTGAGGGTGACCGAATATAAGCCCGGAGGCCCGTATTCCGGTTCGATGCTGATGCGAGCCATAGGCAGAGAAGAGCGGGTCCAAGCCTCAAAGTAGCGCGCGCAGGTCGACATACTATCGCCGCCGTAGGTGATCTTGCCGGACCGTACTTCGCTGGCATGCAAGCCGTCGTCGAACAGGTGCGAGACAACCTCGCGCCAACCGCTAAGCCGCGTCCAATGTAGATCGGCAACGCGCATTCCGTAGGCGTGCAAGCGCCGCAGGCTGCGCAGCGATCCATCGGCATCGGTCACGTTCTGGGTGTCGAAGATGATTTTGTCGGCCAGCGGATACAGCGGATGATAGCCGCTGGTATCGGACGCGGCTGAGCCGCGACACCACAGCACCACCGGCAGATCGGGAACGCGCAACGGCACCAGGAAGCGGGCGACTTCGGCGAAGCCACTGGACCCGGCGATAATTTCGATGCCTTCAGAGCAAATCTGCTGCGCGCGACCCATGGGCTTCCAGCACTCGGCAAATACGCGGGCGTCGAAGTCACCCTTGCCTGGATGCACGATAATGGCGCGGCTGGGATGCACGCGCATCAGCATACCTGCGGTTTGGCGGGCGTCGAGCGATTCGGCTTCGTTGTGGGCGGCGACGATCAGCGTCATGGCGCAGGCGCGTAGGACGCCACCCGACTTCGCTTCCTCCATCGCGAGCGCTTCCCACTGCTTCTGCAAGTCGCGCAGGATGGCTCCGGGAGTGACGGCGGTGGTGCTCATGATTGGCTCCGGATAACCCGCATGCTGACGCATGGCGGTTCAGTATGGGCGACACACCCTGCACTGAGCCGCGACCGTGAGGGAGCGGATAGACGCACCCTCTCCATTAGCTGCTTCTCCACTTCAGGCCCAAGCGACCGAGCATGGCGTCGGCTTCGGCGGGGCCCCACGAGCCGGGTTCGTAGTTGGGGAACGTGAACTTCCGATTGCCCCAGTCTTCCTGAATCGGCTTGATGACGCGCCAGCTGGCTTCCACCATGTCTTGCCGCGTGTACAGGGTCGCGTCACCCTGCATGGCGTCCATCAACAGCGTCTCGTAGGCGGAAGGCGAGCGCTCGCCGAAGCTGGTCCCGTAGTTGAAGTCCATCGACACGGGGCGCAACCGCATTCCGTCCCCCGGCTCCTTGGAAAGGAAGCGCAAGGAAATACCTTCTTCGGGCTGAATGCGCAGGATCAGGAGGTTCGGTCTGGTCGCTGTCTCACCGGAGCCTTCGCCGAACAGCGCCAGCGGAGCTGCCTTGAATTGAATCGCGATATCGGTGACGCGCTTGGGCAGCTTCTTTCCGCTGCGGATGAAAAACGGCACGCCGGCCCAACGCCAGTTGTCGACGTAGAAGGTCGCCGCGGCGTAGGTATCGGTCTGGGCTTCGGGGTTTACGCCCTCTTCCTGACGGAAGCCCTTGTACTGGCCGGCCACCGCGTAGCGCGACACATCTTCCGGCTTCATGATGCGAATAGAGCGCAGCAACTTGGCGCGCTCATCGCGGACCGCGTCGGATTCAAACACGGCCGACGGTTCCATCGCGATCGTCGCCATCACCTGCAAGAGGTGATTTTGGATCATGTCCCGAAGCGCCCCAGCTTCCTGGTAATACGCGCCGCGGCCTTCGACGCCGATGGATTCGGCGGCCGTAATCTGAACCTGATTGATGTAGCGGCGGTTCCACAGCGGCTCAAAAATACCGTTGCCGAAGCGGAATCCGAAAATGTTCTGGACGGTTTCCTTGCCCAGATAGTGATCGATGCGATAGGTTTCTTTTTCGGGAAACACGGCCTGCAGATGCGAGTTCAACAGCAGTGCGCTGGCCAGGTCGTGGCCGAACGGCTTCTCGATGATGATGCGACGCCAGCCGTCTTCACTCTTGTTCAGCCCCGCACCGCCCAGCAAGCCCACGGCAACTTCGTAATAACTGGGCTGTGTCGAGAGGTAATACAGCACGTTCCGCTGCTTCGTCTCCGTGATCTTCTTGCCGATGGCTTCGTAGAGCGCAGGATCTTTCAGATCGCCGGCAATGTAGTGGAGGTTACGAGAGAAGCGATCCCATAAGGCCGGATCGAATTCGGTGTCCTCGCTGAACTCCTGCACCGATTCGCGCATCCGCTCGCGGAAGGCCTCATCGGTCATCGCCGTTCGCGAGTTGCCGATGATGGCAAACGATTCGGGCAAGCGCCGATCGTGAGCCAGCCGGTAAAGCGCAGGCAGAAGCTTTCGTTTCGTCAGATCTCCGTTCGCGCCGAAGATCACAATTGCACACTCGGGAACCCGCCGCTCGAACCGCAAAGAATCAGAGAAGGGGTTGGCTGCTGACGCCATATCTACCAAGGTAGCGTTTTTCGGACGCAACATGCATGCGGTTGCAGGAGCGGGGGTTGCGCGCGCGACGGAGGCGGAAATTTGGCTTTGTTTTGTCGTGGGCGTTTTTTTGCGTGGCGGAGGGGCGGCGGAGGTGGGCTTGCGCGGCATGTCTTCGGACAATTTTGATCGCACGGGGAGTGCGGACCGGTTGGGTGTGGAGGGGAGTGGTTGGGATGGTTGGGGTTAGACTCAGTGTACCCCCCGCGACCCACCGGAAGGACTCCCCCAGAACGTCTTTTCTGTCCAAGTTCTGGATTGCCACCTACTCGGGAGTATCAACTTCCAGGCAGGCATCCTCGTCTCGCTTGCGTGCTATCTTGAGGGCAGAGTGAGGCAATGTCCCTTTTGCAAATCCGAAATACCTGGAGATGCCTCAGTATGCCGCTATTGTGGTCGGCAAATGCCGCGCCCGCCGGACTTGTTTAACGGCCTCGTTTTTGGCTTTCCCTGCATTGTGTTCCTGATTTTTCTCTTCTTCTCTTTGCTGGCCCTCAATGGAATTCCGGGCGAGGTATCTTTTGTGATCGCCACAGTCGCAGTGGTGCTTATCATTGCAGCGATCTACCGGGAGCAGGCTCGGAAGTCCAAGCCCACTCGGCGACCTTAGCCACGCATCGCAGTGAGACACAACGAGGCACAATGAGTTCAGAATTTTGCACTTCCCCCCCCTGACCGGCCAGACGAGCAGGTTAGCTCGACATAAAAGGGTGTTCGCAGGGCCCAAGTCCGCTAGGCTGAACAGCCCAAAGTGAGCACAGTCATCCAGGAGAGAATGACATCAAGTGGTTCCACCGTTGGCGACTTTCGACTTCACGGCTTTTGCTCGGGAAATCTACGCCGATCCAGAGAGACCTGTGCTTGGCGACGAAGAGCAATATCTCCTACCTGCACTCTATGGAGGCGATCTGGGTGATGGAGAAGGCAGCATCAAGTATGCGGCTCTGGTTGTATTTCAGAACCCACTATTTACCTTCACTAAGGAACGCTGGAAAACACCATGCACGAGTCCTACCGAGGCAATAAAAAGACACCGACAGATTTTTTTTCAGTGGCTTACTACTAAAGAGACGGAGCTAGGGGAGCTAGTCCGCGAGCTCGCAGACAGTCCATCAAATGCGGAAGACCTCTTCCGCCGCGTATACGTCACCGACATTTGGAAGGACGCCAAGGATACGCGCGATGTAAACAACAGTAAGAAGCACCGCCTTTGTCGAGACTATTGGCGCTCGAAACTCAAGATCGAGGTCGCGACAATTGCCGCCGAGCGTGTGATATTCATCGGCAAGGAAGCGCGGTGGGGTAGCGCGCATGTCCCGAACGGAACACGCCAGCGCTCTCTTGTTTTCCCTGCTTGGGGCAAGAATAGGAAAATCTTCACGATGGAAGTTCGAAAACTCATTGCAGATATTCGTGGCGGCACGTTTTGACGGTCAGTCCGCAGTCGCCCTTTCAAACTTCTCTCTCCTCGCTTCCTCCCACTTGATCATTGCGCTAAGATCTTCTGTCAGAGGGGCGACTATGAAATTCAAACTTGCGTATTGCGCTGCACTGGCCTTGGTTCTTACGGGCGGCACGCGACTTGCGGCACACCATTCCTTCGCGGCGGAATACGACAGCACCAAGGTCGTGAAGCTCACGGGAGCCATCACTAAAGTGGATTGGGCGAATCCGCACGTGTACTTCTTTATCGACGTGAAAGACTCGGCCACGGGCAAGGTGAGCAACTGGGCCTTCGAAATGGCCGCGCCTGCGGTGCTGCAGCGCAGCGGGTGGAAGCGATCTTCGATGCAGCTGGGCGATGTCGTCACTGTTGAAGGCACCACGGCCAAGAACGGCACCTTGCACGGGAATGCGCGCTCGGTGACGCTTACGTCGACGGGACAGAAGCTCGGCGCGGGCTCCAGCGAAGGCGTGAATTAATGCGATTGCGAACTCTGTTGGGCGGAGCTATGCTCGCCGTCAGCATGCTGTGCGGCGTCGCGGTGCTGGCGCAGGACACGCCTGGTCCCAGCGCAGGCACTCCGGGGCCTGGAAAGGGGAAAGGCGCGAAGGGTAAGGCGAAAGCTCCCTCGCAACCTGCACCTCGCAATAAGGACGGGCGCGTGTCCCTGGGACCCGGAGCCGCTGGGACCGGATTCTGGGGCGGCGGCGGATCGATTATCGGCGGAGCCGGGAACCTCGCGCTCGAAGCAGTCCCGTTTCAGCCGTGGGCCAGAGTTTTGTATGATGCTCGGCGCACGAATCAAGGGCAGGAAGATGATCCGCACGTTCGCTGCATGCCTCCGGGCGGACCGCGCGGGTTCCAAACTCCGAACGGTTTCGAGTTCCTGGAGCAGCCTGAGCTGAAGCGCATCTACGTTGTGTTCGGCGGAGGCCCGCGCAGTTGGCGCGTGATCTATATGGATGGCCGCAAGCTGCCGGCCAACGATGAAGACCGCGTGCCTACGTATCTCGGTTACTCCACAGGGCATTGGGAAGGCGACACGCTGGTGGTCGAATCGGAAGGCTACAACGAAAAGTTCTGGATGCACCGCGGTGGCCTGCCGCATACCGACGCGCTGCATCTCACCGAAAAATTCTCGCGGCCGGACTTCGACACGCTGAAGTACGAAGTGACCATCAACGATCCCAAAGCCTACACGCGCCCGTGGACCGGCAGCTTCACCGTGCCGTGGACCTATACCAATTGGGACGGGACGCCGGGTGGCGAGATTCAAGAATACTTCTGCCAAGACTACGAACGCGACGTGCAGCTGTTCGATAAATAGGAACCCATGAAACTCGCACTCGCGCTACTCTTCGCCGCAACTGCATTCGCACAAGAAGGCCACCCGCTTGTCGGTTCCTGGCATGGGTCCTGGGGCACCACGCCCACGCAGCAAACCGATGCGACCTTCGTCTTGAAGTGGGACGGCGTGAATATTACCGGCATGATTAACCCCGGTTTCGACGTGATCAAGATTCAGAAAGCCACGCTCGACGCGCCTACGTGGACGGTGCACCTGGAAGGCGACACCAAGGATGCGGCTGGCAAAACCGTGCACATCGTGATCGAAGGCAAAATTGAGAACGTGACGAATGTCCACCGCCGCATCGTTGGCACGTGGACGCAGGGGACCGTAAAAGCTCCGCTAAAGATGACCCACGACGACTAGTGCCCGAGGAGATCGCATGCGTCTATGTCTCGCCGTCCTGATGGCTGCTTCGGCGCTCATCGCGCAACCTAAGTTCGATGTCGTCTCCATTCGGCCTACTCGCAGTCCGATAAGATTGACGAGTTCGCCCTACCTGCCCGGAGGCCATTTCAACGATCCTGGCACGATCTTGCTCTTCCTGATTCCAATGGCGTACGACATTCCACTTCCAGACCGGCAGCTGCTTGGCATACCGGAATGGGCGAAGCGGACGGCTTACTTGATCGAAGCGAAGGCAGGAGCCGATTTGCCCGCGCTCTCTCCAGCTGAAAATGAGACTCAAATCAAACTCATGCTGCGCGAGATGCTCGCAGACCGCTTCAAGCTGCGAATACATACCGAGACTCGCCAGGAGTCCTTACTCAACATGACGGTCGACAAAGGCGGTCTCAAGGTCAGCGAGGTTGCCGCGCCCGTTCCTCCTGAAACAGCGGGAGACGTCAGTGTCGCTATGCGGGACGATAGGGGCGGCATCTCCGGGAAGAAGGTCACGATGGCGCGTCTCGCGACCACCGTATCGCTGTACCTGAAGCAGGATGTGATCGATCAGACCGGGCTGACGGGCTACTATGACCTCGCGATTCGCTGGACAGCTCACAAGGTGGAGGGCGCCCCGCCTCCCTCCGTCACGTTGGGGCAGGATGGGATCGCCATGTTCTATTCGGCCTTGCGCGAAGAACTCGGCTTGCGCTTCATCCCTGGCAAGGGACCCGTACAGTATTGGGTGATCGATTCGATCGAGCCGCCCACGGAGAACTGAATTTAGCCGATCACTCGTCGCCCGAGCCATGCCCCCGCGGACGCGAGTGCGACACCAGGGAGCCCCACCACACCCATCAGGATCAACCCCAGCGGCAACAAACTGTAATCGCCTGACTCCGCTGCCATCTGCACGGCTTGCCCGGCGAACGGAGCATACCCGATCACCCATGGCTTGGTTCGCGCGATGAACCCGCCCACCAGTGCCGCGAGCAACAACGAGCCGAGCCCGATGGTCCAATACTGTTCCGAATCCCAAGCCTCGCGTCCCGGCTTGCCGACGAATGTCTCGACCGCCACGCCAACTCCGAACCCCAAGGCTATTGCGATCACGAAAGGGGCCTTTGATCCAACCGAAGACATGGCTAGAATTGTACCTGTTCACAAGAGGGGGTCCCATGAAGCACCGCATCGTAGCCGCAACCCTATGGATCGCCGCAAGCGCCCTGCTGGCGTTCACGGCATCCGCACAAGATGAAGTCGCTCCACGCACAAAGGGCAAAGCGGCGAAAGCGAAGCAGAAGTCCGCGCCCACGCCTCGCACGGCAGACGGCAAGGTCGACTTCACAGGTATCTGGACCTTTGATCGCACCTTCACCTACGACATCCAGGAAGCGCTCACCCCCGGCGAGACTCTTCCGCTGCAACCCTGGGCAGAAAAGTTAGCCCGCGAGCGGCCCTCGAAGGAAGATCCCGAGGCTCTGTGCCTGCCCACCGGCGTTCCTCGTCAGGCGCCGTATCCGTGGCGCATCATGCAGAACTCCGAGATGATGTTCTTTCTCTTCGAAGGCAACATCCATAGCTACCGCCAGATCTTCCTCGATAATCCTAAGCACCCCGATAACTGGAATCCCAACTGGTATGGCCACTCCGCGGCGAAGTGGGAAGGCGACACGCTGGTCATCGACACCGTCGGCTTCAACGACAAATTCTGGTTCGACTTCGCCGGCCATCCGCATACCGAGCAGCTCCACATCATCGAACGCTTCCGCCGTCCCGACCACGATCACCTGGAATACGACACCACGATCGACGATCCAGGAGCTTACACCAAGCCCTTCGTCATGCACGGGAAATCCAACTATGCCCAGAACACGGAGCTGATGGAATTTATCTGCAACGAAAACAACAAGGACCTGGAGCACATCGTGGGCAAGGACCCGCGCAATCATTACGCGACGCCGCCTGCGAAGCCCTAGCCGTACTCCTCACCACGTGAAGGCGAAGTGTGGCGCGCGCACTCGTGCGTGCCGCGTCGAGACTTTTCTCGACGCCTGCCGCTGGAATGAGACAGTGTGTGCTTCGGCAGGTATCGACACGAGTGTCGATACGGCACGCACGAGTGCGCGCGCCACTTCTCTTCGTGAAAATACGGGTTACTCTCGTCCTCGCAGCCGGCCAATGTCTCGCCGATCTTTCTTCGACGGTCGCCCCTCGCGATCGCCTTCGGGATGCAGCATCACCTTGCGTTCCTCGGCTAGCTTGACTCGGAGCGCCACGCTCTCATCGGTCTCCCGATACAATGTCTGCGCCACCGCTGGCGGGCCGCGCATCTCACTCAGCAGTTTTACTTCGACCGTAAAATCGCCGCTGTCATTCCTGATGGATACCAAGTCGCCCGTCCGCACGGGTCGGGCTGGCTTGGCGTTTTGCTCTCCCACGGCGACGCGGCCCATTTCGCAGGCTCGCACGGCAAGGGCCCGCGTCTTGAAGAAGCGGGCGGCCCACAACCACTTGTCCATGCGAACCGCGTTCATCTACTGCTTCGGCGGAGCCTTCGTCCCTACCAAGTGATCGCGGTCCTTCTCGTTCTCCAGGCAAACGTACTCCATGATCTCCACGCCGGGTCTGGCTTGCAGCACGCGGCTTTGGGTCCACGGCGCGACGAACGTCTTCGGATCGTCCACAGTGACCTCATAAGAAATGGTCGTGGGACCGGTGCGCCGCAGCTTCTCGATCAGGTGTAACTCGTCGCTATGCGGATGTCCGACGGTGTCCATGGTCGTCACGTCGTGCATGGCCACGATGTCGATGACCAACGTATCGCCGTCCCACTTGGCTACCGAATTTCCCATCCATGTCGGGAATACATCCTTCGGATGGGCACGCCCGTCGGTCGGAATGGAGCGGAAGATGTGCCATGACTCGTAAAGGATCACGACACGATCTTTGGTTTGGACAATCTGAATCGGATCGGGAGCGTTCATCTGGCGCGTCACGCCTGTCGGCAAACAGGGATCGAGCTTGCCATCGAACTTCGCAAACCGTTCTTCGCCCAGCGGCGTTAGCTTCGCGGTGGTTCCGCGCATCAGGTCCGGCGTGTACGGAGGTTGCCAGGTGCCGCTCAGATCGCCGCGCCACGGTTCGTTGCCGGCGGCGGCGGGAGTCTGTCCGTAGCTGATAACCGTCAAACCAACGACGGCAAAAATTAGTTTCCTCATCGTCGCCATTCTGTTCTACGCGGCACGCCTTGTCAACCATCGGTAGCCCTAAAAGCATGCAGATCGTGCGGGGAAAGGGCCTTGGTGCGCTTACAGCCGATAGGCTGAAGCCTGTCCCACCTGTTCTCAACAACCTGTGGCTGCTTGGTGAGACAGGCTTCAGCCTGTCGGCCAAGACTTTTTTAATAAACTCCAGGGTTCTACCAACCATCGCATGCAGTAAAATGAGCCATGCGAGCTGTCACAGCACTCTTGTCCGCCGCTCTTCTGACCACTTCCTGCGCGACGCAAGTGGCCCTTATTCCGGAATACAAGGCCGAAATCGACAAGTGGCGCGCGGATCGCGAAACCCGCCTCAAAGCAGACAACGGCTGGCTCACGCTGGTTGGTCTTTTCTGGATCGAACAGGGCGTCAGCAAGATTGGATCTGATCCTGGCTCGGAAGTTCCGTTGCCGACATCGCTGCCGAAGGAACTCGGGACCATCACGCTGAAGGACGCGATCGCCGAATTCAAGCCGGCCGCGGGCGTTGCGCTGAAGCCGGTTACGATGCACGATGACGAGAAGAAAGATTACGAAGTTATCTCCATTGGCAGCGTGAGCTTTTACCTGATCGAGCGCGGCGGGCGCTATGGGATTCGCGTGAAGGACACCAACAGTCCGGCTCGCACGAACTTCGCGGGTCTCGATTGGTACGGCACGGATCCGTCCTGGAGCGTCGAAGCCAAGCTCACGCCCGCGCCGCACACGGTGGTGTTCGATACCGAGGTCGGCGTGAAGCAGGAGGGCGACAGCCCAGGGTACCTGGAGTTCGATCGCAACGGACAGCACTACAAGCTGGACGCGGTGGCCGAAGAGGGCGAACTGTTCCTGGTGATCCGGGACGCGACCAGCGGGAAGACGACCTACGCGGCGTCTCGATTCCTCTACGCGGCGCTGCCCGATAAGGATGGCCGGACACGGCTCGACTTCAACAAGGCTTACAACCCGCCGTGCGTGTTCACGCCTTACGCGACGTGTCCGCTGCCGCCGCAGATCAACCGCCTTGCCACTCCCATCGAAGCCGGTGAGAAGAAATATAAGGGTCAAGCATAGACAAATCGAGGTATCGTGATATGATGATGTCATGTTACAGCCTCCATTTCGAGCCGACCACGTCGGCAGTCTCCTTCGTCCTCAACAACTTAAAGACGCCCGTGCTGAGTTTCAAGCTGGTAGGTTGACCGCAGCCCAGCTCAACGAGATCGAAAATCGCTCCATTCTGGACCTCATTGCCAAGGAGGAATCCGTTGGGCTCCAGGGCATCACGGATGGGGAATTTCGCCGGGCCTTCTGGCACCTCGACTTTCTGGCGGGTCTGGACGGGGTCGAATCCTATCAGTCGGACCAGGGCATCCAATTTAAGGGTGGCCAGACCAAGGCGACGGCGTTGAAGGTCACCAGCAAACTCGGGTGCGCCTCCCCGCATTACGAGATTGAGCAATGGAAATTCCTGGCAGCGAACACCAGCCGGACGGCCAAAGCGGTGCTACCGTCGCCGACGGTGCTGCACTATCGGGGCGGGCGGAAAGCGGTCAGCCAGGACGTCTATCCCACGATGGACGAATTCTTCGCGGACCTCGGTTCGGCCTACAAGAAGGTGGTCGCGGACTACGCGCAGGCCGGCTGCAAATATCTGCAACTGGACGAGGTGAATTTCACTTACCTTTGCGATGAAAAAGAGCGTCAAAAGTTGCGCGACCGGGGGGACGATCCAGCGGCACTGCCGGCGATCTATGCGAATTTGATCAACGCTGCGATTTCCGGCAAAAGCCCCGATATGCACCTCACGATGCATCTGTGCCGAGGGAATTTCAAATCGATGTGGATCGCCGAGGGTGGCTATGAACCGGTTGCCGATATTCTCTTCAACCAAGTCAATATCGACGGGTATTTCATGGAGTGGGATACGGAACGGGCCGGGGGGTTTGAACCGCTGCGGTTGGTCCCGAAGAACAAATACGTCGTGCTGGGCATCGTGACGTCCAAGACGGGCGAACTGGAGAGCAAAGACCAGATCAAGCGCCGCATCGACGAAGCCGCGAAATTCATTGACCTGGATCAACTCTGCCTGAGCCCGCAATGCGGTTTCGCGTCCACCGAAGAGGGCAACACGGTCACCGAAGATCAGCAATGGGCGAAGCTGGAGCGCATTGTGGAGGTCGCTGCCGAGGTTTGGGGATAGGCCCTTGACACCGGCAACGAAGAGGAGGATTATACGTGGAGACCACTGGAGGCTTGCATACAATGAAATCGCGTCTATTCGCCGGAACCCTCGCACTCGGATTACTCGTAGGCCAGATGCCGCTCGCGGCGCACCACTCCACCACTATGTACAACATGGCGGGTCCGACGACGGTTACGGGCAAGGTCAAGCGTTTTGAATGGACCAACCCGCACGCCTACATCTATCTCGACGTGACCGGTGAAGACGGCAAGGTCACCACCTGGGAAATCGAGATGATGAGCCTCAACCACCTGAAGAGCTACGGCTGGACTCGCAAAACGGTAGTCGAAGGCGACATGATTAGCTGCACGGGCGGCGCGGCCAAGAGTGGCGCTCCGGCGATGCTGAGCTCGTTGATTAAGCTCGGCGACGGCCGCATGATTAAGTCGTAGCTGAGGCAGGCGAAAACGCCTGCCCTACCATGGAATAAAGCCTCGTCGGGTCAGCCTGGCGGGGCTTTTTACTTTCCAGCCATACATCGCTGCGCGGCTTCACGATACTTATCGTGGCAATTGGAGCACGCCACTGTCATCACGTCCGCGGCGTCGACGATCTTGTCCATGTCCTTCGCCTGTGCCGCTTTGTAAACCACCATTCCGGCGTCGCGCAGGCCTTTGACCAGCTTCGCCCAATCGGCATTCGCGAGCGGCACGGGTTTGCCATTAGAGCACTTGCGCCCAGGGATGGTCAGCAGGCTCGCCCCATCCGCCAAGGCCAGCGCGCTATTCTCCACGGCTTCCCATTTTCCGTACGAACTCTCCAGAGGGTTCACCGCGATGGACGCGTCCTTGGCCGGAGGTACCTTCGCCGGGTCGTCATTCTGCGCCGCGAAGATTACGTTGGAGTTGGGGTAAAAGATCCCCTTCATCAACTGGCTCAGGGTTGCTGGCGGACCGCTGACCGCTTTGGCCGGAGCTTTGCCCTTCGCCGCCGCAGGAGCCTGCGCATAAAGCGCCAACCCGGCCGAAACACTCACTAGTAAGATTGCGATCGTTGTCCGTTTGGGTAGGTTCATAGATACTTCTGAGCATACGGCGAAATCAGACCGGTGGGACCTGAAACGCGGTCACATATAGGTCACTGACCTGTCTGCGGACCCATCCAAAAAAGAGTACTCTCTTATAGATGCGCAATACTCTGCTTCCTACTACGTTGGTCGGCTCTTACACGCAGCCGGACTGGCTGATTAATCGCGACAAGCTTGGCAAACAGATGCCCCCCCGCGTTCGCGCGGCCGACCTGTGGCGAGTTGCCGAGCCGTGGCTGGAACAGGCGCAGGATGACGCGACGCTGCTGGCGATTCGCGATCAGGAACGGGCGGGGCTCGACATCCTGACGGACGGCGAGGCTCGGCGCGAGAGCTACTCCAACCGCTTTGCTACCGCACTCGACGGCCTGGACCTGGATAATCCGGCGGAGATCATGAGCCGCAGCGGGAAGAAGATCCTGGTCCCGCGCGTGAAGGGCAAGATCAGCCGCCGCCATGCCGTGCAGGTTCGCGACGTGGAATTTTTGCGCGCCAACACCGACCGCAAGATCAAGATCACGGTCCCCGGTCCGTTCACCATGGCGCAGCAGGCGGTCGACGAATTTTACAAGGATGAAGAGCAGCTCGCGCTGGGTTACGCCGCAGCGGTGAACGAAGAAATTCAGGACATGTTCCGCGCCGGCGCCGATGTGGTGCAGATCGACGAGCCGTGGATGCAGGCCATGCCGGAGAAGGCTCGCGAGTACGGCGTCAAGGCGCTGAATCGGGCACTCGAAGGCGTCAAGGGCACCACCGCCGTGCACATCTGCTTCGGCTATGGAGCGCTGGTCGCGGGCCGCCCCGAAGGCTACTCGTTCCTGCCGGAATTGTCGGAAACATCGGCCAAGCAAATCTCCATTGAGACCGCACAGTCGGGTCTTGATTGCTCTGTGCTGAAAAAGATCCCGCGGCAGACGATCCTGCTGGGTGTGCTGGATCTGTCGACGAATATCGTCGAGACTCCTGAGGAAGTCGCTGCGAGAATCCGCCGCGCGCTGCCGTTCATCGATGTGGACCGGCTGATCATTGCGCCGGATTGCGGGTTAAAGTATCTGCCTCGGCAAGTGGCGTTCGACAAGATGAAGGCGATGGTTGATGGCGCAGAGATCGTGCGCAAGGAACTGCGAGCCTCCGGCGTCGAAGTCTAAATCGGGCTTGCTGCGATACTGAAGCAATGGGCTTCCTGGACAATCTTGAAAATACGCTGAAGGCGTTGGAGCGACAGGAGGAGCGCGATCCGGAGAAGGTTCGGCGCGACCAGGAACGGCGAGAGGCCGACAGGAACGCGTCCATCCAGCGGGCTCCGCATGTGGAGGCGCTGCGTAGTTCGGCGTTCACTCAGGAGTTGCTAGGACAGTGCCGGGTGGTGGGACGCGAACAGAAGGTGCTGGTGCAGTTCACCTGGCTCGACGAAAACCTGCGGCTGGACGCGAAAGAGAAACGGATGGAACTGGTTCCGACGGCGGAAGGAATCATCGCGGTGTTCTCTCAAGACGGAGCCGAGGTAAGCCAGGAAAAGGTAAATCCGGAGACGGACAACGCGGAGGCGCTGGCGCGGAAGTGGCTGGCATGAGCGCCGCCACTGTGCGGCTGCGGCGCAGCGCGGAGCGAGGGTTTGAAGACTTCGGCTGGACCGACAACTGGATGACGTTTTCCTTTGGCGGTTATCACGATCCCAAATGGAATAACTTTGGTCCGCTGCGCGTGATTGTGGAGAATCACATTCAACCGCACATGGGCTTCGGCGCGCATTCACATCGCGATGTGGAGATCGTGACGTACGTGGCGGCGGGATGCCTGACGCACAAGGATAGTTTTGGGCACTCGGCGGGCGTGACAGCGGGCGAGATGCAGGTGATCAGCGCGGGGTCGACGGGGATGGTTCACTCCGAGCAGAACATCCACGATGAGGTGGAGCACAACCTGCAAATTTGGCTGGTGCCGTCGAAACAGCCCACGCCGTTCGTGTATAACCAACTCAAGTACACTCCCGAGGAACGCACGGGGCGGTTTCGGCTGTACGTGTCGCCGGACGGGCGGGAAGGGTCGATGCCGATCCACACGGGCGCGTCGATTTATGCGGGGTTGTTCGCAAAGGGCGATGCGGCGCAGCATCGGTTGAGCGGGGATGGGGCGTGGGTGCAGGTGGTGCAAGGGCGCGTCGCGGTGGCGGGTGTGACGCTGGAGCAGGGTGACGGCGTGGGGATCACGGACGCGGCGGAGTTGGAATTTAGGTTTGAAGACGCCACGGAGCTGCTTTTGTTTGATCTGGATATGAAGGCACCACTGATCTGGCGCTAGTGGTGTAACGAAATGACCGAAAATGAATCCAGTATAAGAGGTTGTGTAAAACCATGAGAGCGCTATTACTCGGAGCCGTTGGACTTATTCTGACGGGTTGCAATCAAAGTGCAGGTGTTCCAGAAACGACGGCCGAGGCGAAGCTGGAGCCGGTGAAGGTTGCGCCTCCGAAGCCTGTTCTCGTGCCGGTCACGCTGCCCGAGGGAACACGGCTGCTTGTGCGGACAACGAGCACGCTTTCGACAAAGACGGCCACGTCGGGAGAGGCCTTCTCTGGCAGCCTGGCCGAGGCTTTGCTGGTCGATGGGAAAGAGATCCTGCCGAAGGGCGCCGAGGTCACAGGCGTGGTGGCGGAGTCGGATGACGGCGGTCGGGTGAAGGGTGTTGCGAGCATTTCTCTGCGGATGACAGGCATCGAACTCGCGGGCGAACGCGTTCCGGTGAAGAGCAGCTTGTATGTGAAGGCGGCTCCGGCGACGAAGAAGAAGGACGCAGTGAAGATCGGGATCGGAGCGGGCATCGGTGCTGCGATTGGAGCGATCGCAGGCGGTGGTAAAGGCGCGGCGATCGGTGCAGCCAGCGGCGGCGGTGCGGGGACCGGGGTCGTGTTGGCTACGCACGGGGATCCGGCGGTGGTGCCCGCGGAGAGTATTATTAGCTTTAGGTTGGCGGCTCCGCTGGAAGTGACGGTTCCCTAAGCTGCGAGCAGGCGTCGAGATGAGTCTCGACGCGGCACGCACGAGTGCGTGCGCTACTCGGTCGCGCGGACTTCTGCGAGGCGGTCGCGTAGAAGCGGAGAGAGGCAGGCTTCGATTTCGGGAGTGATGAGGCCCACGCCGTCCAGGTCCTGGATGTGAAGCTTGTTGTTGAGCCGGAAGCTGGTCAGTTCCAGGCAGACCAGATCCGCAATTGTTGCTACCGGCAGTTCCCGCAGGCGCGCGGAATCCCCGTGCTCAGCGAATACAAGACGCACGGAACTGCGGGGACCGGAGTCGCTCAGATGAAATGCGTTCCCCCTGAAAGTAAACCCGTGGCGCTCCGCCGCGGCCCGCAGCCGATCCAGATCACTATTGCGGATCGCAATCTCGACCTCCGGCGTCAGGCGGGCGGCGATGGGTTCCCGGTCGTCGACGTACAAGAACGCGGCTAGGCCACCGACGACGCGGATCGGAACGGCTGCGCTGCTTGCCGCGTGGCAGATGCGTCGGGCAACATCCATCAGTTGCATCTCGGCCATTTCGTACGCACCCGCAGTGATCATTCTCCCTGTATTCTAACGCTGCCTGTTACCATCGAGAGATGTCTGCAAAGATCACGATTAACAATAACGGCTCCATCAAAGTAGAAGGCGATTTTCAGGTTTGCGATATGGAAGGCAAGCCCTTCGATCTCGCGGGACGGGCCGCTATCGGCTTGTGCCGGTGTGGAGCGTCGGAGAACAAGCCGTTCTGCGACGGCTCGCATCGCAAGGTTGGGTTTGAATCGACCTGCCCTGCCCGCGCGTTGCCGCCGCCGAAGGTTTAACTTAGGCTGCTTGCAGTTCTTTTTGGAGAGCCGCGCGGATGCGGTGGAGGCGGCTCTTCACCGTACCCAGTTCGATGCCGAAGCCTTCCGCGAGTTCTTCATAGGCATAGCCGCCACGGTAGTGGAGTTCGAACAGCTTCGCGTTCTTCGGGGGCAGCTTTTCTAATACCTGGCGCACGTGATGTTGTTCGACGAAGGTTTGGTCGGGGGCTGGGTGGTACGCGGGCAGCTCGGTTTCTGCTCGCTGGGTGCGTTTGCGGATGACGTCGATGGCTGCGTTGGTGGCCGCTCGGCGGAGATAACCCGCGGCGCTGCGGCCTTCATCGGGGCGGGTGTCATTGCTCATCATACGGAGGAAGACGTTTTGCACAACGTCCTCTGCGTCGTCGACATTGTGCAGCACGCGTAACGCGATGTGAAAGATGAAGTCGCGATGGGTAGCGTACAGCTGCGCGTGAAAGTTGCTATCGACAATAGTTTCCTGATGGAAATATTGGACGGAAGTAGGGAGTGTCAGAACTGTCATCGGGATTACTCCTATTCGGGTCGGGGGCGGGTAATCTTGGTCATCAGTTCGATGAAGATTTCCCGTTCGCCATGGGTCAGCGGCTCCAACATGGTGCGGCTCATGGAAAGTCTCTGGGTCAGCCAAACTTGTTGCAAACGTCTGCCTTCGTCGCTGAGTTCTACGCGCACCACACGGCGGTCGTCTTCGATGCGGGAACGGATTGCTAAACCCTTATCTATCAAGCGTTCCACCTGCCGTGTCGCGGTGCTGAGCGGGACGCCGAGAAGCTCGGAAAAATCGGTCATAGTGACGCGGCCGCGGTCAGCCAGCGTCATGAGTGCCCGACCATCCTGGGGCGACAATTCGACGTCAGACTGCGGCGGTGCCATATTGCGCATCATGATCTTGCGGATGGCATCGAAGCAGGAGTCCAGTGCCTGGAGCTGGTGCTCGAGGACTGGATTTTCTAAATTTGGATCGGTAGGCAATAATTGCATTGTGCAACTATTGCGTCTTGCTGTCAAGCCAGATTTTCACTGGGATTTCAGAAGCCCTAAAGCCCTTTACCTAGTCCACCGAACTATTTCTTGTTAGGAACCGGGAGAGCACAACAATGAAAAAGATAGCTAAGACGTTGGCCTTGGTGGCTGGAGTAGCTTTGATCGTGATCGGCGTATTGGCGTTTCTCCCGATGGGTATTGTCGGACCGGGCGGCATGATGATCCGCTACGCGGGGACCCCCTACATTCACATCGTGTCCGGGGTGTTGCTGCTGATCGCGTCGACGATGGGTGAAAGCTGGGCGGCGTTTGGTCTCTACATGGTGGCGGCGTTGCAAGCGCTGATTTGCGGCGTGGGCTATGCTTCGCAGGACCGTGTGGGCACGGCTAACTTGTTCGACGTGCTACGTTTAACGCGCGCCGACCTGGTGTTCCACGGAGTCCTGGCTGTGACTCTGGCCATCTTCGGCAAGATGAACACGGCTCGTCAACAGCTTATCTGGGACTAACACCCCTTTATACGTGCTAAACTTGGACTTCCGTTGTTGCCCACCTTTGGCAGCAAACGCTGCTTCATTCCAGGAGAACTAAAATGTCCAAGTATTCCGGCGACACCGCCCGTGCCCACCGCGTCCGCAAGCAACGCATCCGTCAACGCGCGGCCATCCGTGTTTTGCGCGAAGAACTCGCTGCAAACAAGGCTGCTGCACCTGCCGAAAAGAAGGCGTAAGCTGGCAAACCGGCCCGCCTAGCTGCCCTTCCCCCCACGGTTCTGCCTAAAACTCCCGTATTTGGTATTCGCGAGCGAAGCTGCTATCATGAGGAGGCATTCGCAGCGAGAGCCGGAGCACACAGACACCTGGGAGCGTTCTCACGGCCAGGATGTAGGGAGGCCGGCCCCTCTCCAGCAACTTCCATCAGATTTCTGCTTTGTGGCGGTTGCCGTGTCCGCTCGCTACGAATGAGAAGGGAACAGCATGGCCAGTCGAGGACCTACTTCATTTCAGAAGAAGCAAAAAGAAGACAAGCGCAGGGAAAAACAGCGCGATAAGCTGGCTCGGCGTCTGGAAAAGAAACCCGAAGACGGTGGCGAAAAGTCGACCGGAATCGAACACATTCAGCTGGGTCCGCAAGCTCCGTTGTACGACGACGAGTTTTAGGTAGACGCCAGGCAGGGGCCTTGCGCAGGGAGTCCCCATGGAATACGTCCTGACGAATTTTCAGCAACAGCTCAACATTCGGCGATTTTTCTTCAAAGGCACCAATGCAGCTAAAGAGCGGCTTGAGTACATCGTTGGCGTGGATCTGTCTCTCGCCCGAAAGTATTCCATCCCGGTGCAGGAATTGCCACTCTTATGCGTCCGGTATCTCGAAACCCGCACGGATGAATTGCAACCACGCGGCGTAACGTTCACGGATCGGCAATTAGCTGATTTCGCGGCGCAACGGGATGCGGACAAAAAGAGTTCCGACGCCAAGCGCCGGGGACACGGCAAAGCGGCTGTCGCGAAGGAAGAAAACTAGCGGCTGGCAGTCAGCGAGATTGCCGTCGAGTACTTCTTGGCGTTTCGCTCATCGGCATTGGCCGCGTCTTTTTGCCCCATCAGATTTCGCACCACCGCGCGATTGTGGAACGCGTTGGCGTAACTGGGATCCAATCGGATAGCTTCCGAGAAATCCGATTCTGCCTGGGGATAATTCGCTAAGCGCAGATGCACATACCCGCGAGCGTTATAAGCTCGGGCATAACGGGGATTCATCTCAATCGCCCGGTCCATCATGGCGAGAGCTTCCTTAAAATTTTCTTTGCCTGCGTGCTCGCGACCCTTTTGATCCAGGCGAGTGGCCTCGCGCCGGGCTTCCAGACTGGTGGTCAGCGGCAGGCTGACACGCGTGGGAACGTCGATGGTTCGTGCGGCTCGGGGCGTGGAAGTCACGACGGGTAGCTGCGGTGCGGGCGCGGATAAAGCAGATAGGATCGCGGCCGGAGCGGGAATCACGGGAACGGGAATCTCTGGAGAGGGAATCACAGGAGCGGGTGCGGCGGTGGCCAGGACGGCTTCCGTTACCTGGGCGGGCGCCGGAGGGACGGGAGCGGAAACGGGTTTTGCCGCTTCTGCCAAGGCAGCCGTTCGGGTTTCTAAAGACTGGCTCAGGTAGCTCAACAAGGGAACAGGCTGATTGCTCATCTGCGCAGTGAGCATGGCGCGATTCACGGCTTCCACAGCGAGTTCGGGAGACCGCATCCTTATAAACGCTTCGGCGCGGCACAGGTGGCCTGGCGCGGAGTTCACGTTGACGCGGATCGCGGCGTCGCAATCGGCCAACGCGCGCTCGACTTCGCCGCGGCTCAGCAGAGCCGATGCGCGGCCCACAAAGGCCTTCTCGGAATTTGGCGAGAGCGAGAGCGCCTGTGTGTAGTCGGCAGTGGCGCGCTGCGGATCGCCTTCGGCTTCATTAAGGCGGGCGCGCAGCAGGAAACTTTCGGGGTTGTGGTCATCCCGCAGGATGGCTTCATTCACATCCCCCACGGCGGGTTTGATTTGTCCCATGGCGAAGCGAGCAGTGGCTCGACCAAGATACGCGGCGGAATTATTCGGCTGCACAGATAAGGACCGGGCGTAGTCGGCTTCGGCGTTATTGAACTCGCCTAACTTCTGGAAACTATCGGCGCGATGCAAATAGGCGGAGTCATTGCTTGGATCGGCGAGAATGGCTTCGCCATAGGCTTCGATCGCGGGACGCAGGAGATTCTTGCTTTCCAGATCGCGTCCGCGATTGTAAGCGGCCATCGCCTGTTGGAACGTCGATGTGGGAGCGGCAGCCGACGGAGCGGGCAAATTCGCAGCGGACTTCTGATCGTCGAGTTTGCGTTTCTTGTCTTCGGCGTTGCGTTTTGCTTCGGCGGCCTGGCGCTTGACGGTCTCCTGCAGGCTCTTGACCTCAGCCTGCAAGCGCTTCAGCGTGTCCTGTAACTGTTGCAGCGCTGCCGGAACATTCTGCTCTGGTGTCTGCGCCAGCAACCATCCTGCGAGCAGGATGACGGTGGCAGCCACCACAAAAAATCGTCGAATGCGAAAGGACATCGTACTCTTCCAGACAACGCGAACAACCTTATGTTATCACCGCCGGTTGCTTATCGCCCGGCTGCAATCCCTACAGTGACGGTATTGCTACGAAGGACGGTTCCGTCTTCGCGCGCCAGTTCGAGGTACAGAGGGACGGCGTTGCCCAGCGGTGCTCCGGCGGGAACCAGGACGTTGACCTGGAACAGGCCGACACTGCCAGGAGTCAGTCCGGCAAAGGCCACCGGAACACGCAGGCCGTCACCGAGCACGGCAGTTACGGTGCCGGCCACGGTGATCAGACGATCGAGCGGAGCAGGCTTTCCACCTCCCAGCGTTTCCGTGGTGGAGCCCAGGCCGTTGGCGTAGATCTCCAGGTACTCACCTGGAACCG
Organism: Bryobacteraceae bacterium; assembly: GCA_039926185.1. Lineage (GTDB taxonomy): Bacteria > Acidobacteriota > Terriglobia > Bryobacterales > Bryobacteraceae > Palsa-187. Next base: position 125,729 of record JBDSXJ010000036.1, read on the forward strand.
CGGCGCGCGCCGGATAGCCCTCGCCGCCGAGTGAAGAAACCGGAGGACCAGCGACCAGTCCCGTTCCCGAGATCAGCACGGCACCTTGCGTTCCGCGAATCAAGTACACGCCCGGGGTTGCCTCCGTCATGCGGACGATCACAGGAGCGACCGTTACGATGGCCGCTGCGCCGGTCGACAGGGGCTGACCGGCCTCGTATTCAAGGACAATCTCCAAGCTCGATCCCGCCTCAAGTGACGGGCATTGGAAATGGAGGGTGGTATCGGAGACAAAGGTAATCGGAGCATAGACTCCGTTGATGCGAATGCGCACGCCAGCCAGTTCGGTGGGCCAAGCACCGGCGGGAGCCTCGATTGGATCGTGCAGGGAGAAACCAGAACCAAGGAACGTCACAACCGCGTTCGGGCTGCACGATTCGATGGGAGTGTAACCGGCGGGGTTGAACAGGCCGGTGATCACCGGCTTAGCGGCGCGAACGACGACCCGCGCCGAAGCCGCGCCGCTGAGTCCGTTAACGTCGGTGGCACGGAAGGTGACCGACTGTTCGCCGATTTGCGATTCGGTAGTGGCCCAGGAGAAGCGCGTGCCGCGCAGCGAGGAGCCGGACGGCGTACCCAGAGCAATCAGCTCTGTACCCAAGCCGCCACTGTGCGTGACCTTGACGTCAAAGCCCAGGGTCGTCCCCGCGCGGGCAAAGGTCGCACTCGGTACGTCGATGGTGATGGAATGCGGAACAACTTTGATCAGCTTGGTGAGCGGCGGACGTCCATGCCATGACGCGCTCAAGGTAACATCCACCGGACCTTCGGTGTTGCCAGCCTGAATGGCGAAGGAGATATTCGTAGCTCCCGCGGTCACTGTCAGGTTGGTGGGCACCTGCACCAAGCCGTTGCTGGAGGAAAGAGACAGCTCCGAGGCGAACGGCATGGCGGACTTCAGATTGATCACGCAGACGGTACCGCCACCGGAAGTGAGGGAGCTCAAGGAACAGTTGAAAGACGTGAGATCCGGCTCGATGTCCCCCAGGACAAGCTCTACGCGCGAACCCACGCTCTCGCCATTCAGGTTGACGGTGATATCGACGGTCTGAGCGCTCAGCAGGGATTCGGAGGCGCTCACGTTGAAGGTTTGAAATTTGGCCCCAGCCGGGATGGTTACCGAACCGGGAGTGGTCAGGCTCGGGTGGCTGGTCACGATGGTGGGCGACGCATTGCCATCGGAACTGTCCTTGAGATAGACCGTGCAGACGCCGGTTTCACCGGGTCCGAGACGGGACGGCGAGCATCCGAGGGAGGAGAGATGCGCCGGGTTGGCAACGGGTGCGGGCGGCACAATGGACAACACGGCGGCCTTGGAAATGCCGGCGAGGGACGCGGTGATCACCACCTGCTGCGCAGTGGCATTCGTCGGAATATTGACGCGGAACTGAGCGTTGTTGGTTCCAGCGGGGACGATGACGGATGCCGCCACCGCGATGCCATCGTTGTCGGAAAAGATTCCGACAGAGGTTGCGTTGACCGCCGCCGAGGATAGAGTGACGACACAGAGCGAGCTGCCACCGGCGTTCACCGTGCTGGGATTGCAGACCAGGTTGGACAGTGCGGACTCGGTCGCAGGCGGCGTCGACGCGGCGGTGAGGTTGATGGGGAACGTCTTGGACGATCCATTCACACTGGCCAAAACCGTCGCGGTTTGATTCGCCGCCACAGTGCCGGCGGTCACGACGAACGAGCCGCTGCTCGCTCCCTTGGGGATCACGGCGGAGGCAGGCGTGGCCAGTATCTCACTGTCGTCAGACAGCACTAAGGCAACGTCGGCAAAAGCCGCCTTGTTCAGCGCCACGGTGCACGTCGCGTTTTGACTGCTGTTCAGGCTGCCCGGCGCGCAGGTCAAGCCGGTGATCACCGTGGGTCCGACCAGAGTCAGCGTGGCGCTCTGCGTGCCGCCGTTCAAGGCCGCAGTGATCGTGGCGGACTCATCGTTTTGCACAGCTGCGACGGCCGCGGAGAACTGCGCTCCAGTTTGGCCTGCGAGTACGGTCACCGAACCCGGCACCGTCACGTTGGAACTGCTATCACTCAGGGTCACGACGGTGGTTGAGCCAGCGGCTGAGACCAGGGTGACCGAACAGGTCGCGGTTCCTGCAGTCGGGAAAGAGGAAGGTGAGCAGCTCAGGCCGCTGAGGCCGGACGGTGCAACCAGGCCGACTTGGGTGGATCGGGTGGTGCCGTTCAGTGTGGCGGAGATGTTGGCGGTTTGGCTGGTCCCGATCGTGCCGGCAGTAACGGTGAATGTTCCGGTGGTAGCCCCGTTGGCGATGGTCACCGTGGGTGGAACGGAGAGCACCTCACTATCATCGGACAAGGTCAGCGTGGTCCCGCCGGCCGAGGGCTTATCCAAACTGACGGTGCAAGTGGCACTCTGATTTGCAGTCAAGCTCGCCGGCGCGCAGATAACGCCGGTCAGTGTGGATACAGCGGGGGCGATTAAGGAAAGCGTTGTGGTCTTGGTGCCACCATTCACAGAGGCCGAGATCGTGACGGTTTCATTGGAGGAAACAGAAGCGACCGAGGCTGCGAATTGCGCGCTGCTCTGTCCCGCGAGGATCGTAGCGGAGCCAGGAACAACTACGTTCGCACTGCTGCTCGACAGCGTGACCGTGGCGTTCACCGCGGCCGTCGACGACAAGGTTAAGGTGCAGGTGGAAGTACCCACGCCGGTGAAGCTATTCGCGGAGCAGGAGAGCGAACTCAGCACGCTCGACGCGGGTGCGGCTAAACCGACTTGCGCGGATCGCAGAATGCCGTTGAGCGTCGCCGTGACGGTCGCTGTTTGGCCAGACGCAATCACACCGGCCGTGACAGCAAACGAACCGCTGCTTGCGCCGTTGCCGATGGCCACCGAGGCGGGAGTGGACAAAACCTCGCTGTCGTCGCTCAAGGAAATGGTCACGCCGCCCGCGGAAGGCTTGGACAAGTTGACCGTGCAGGTTGCGGTTTGACCGCTGTTGAGACTGGTGGGTGCGCAGCTGACCGAGGAAAGCGACGCGGACGTGGTGAGAGTCAGATTCGAGGTTTGCGTGCCGCCATTCAGGCTGGCACTGAGCATTACGATTTCATCCGCCGGTACTCCAGTTACCGAGGCCACAAACTGCGCGCTGGTCTGGCCGGTGAGAACCGTCACCGATCCAGGTGTGGACACGTTGGCGCTGTTGTCGGAAAGCGAGACAGTGGCGTTGGCGGCTGCCGCGGCGGTCAGCGAAACCGTGCAGTTGGCACTGCCAGCGGCACTGAAGGTATTGGGCGAACAACTCAGCGAACTGAGCGAGCTGGGCGCGGGGGCGGCCAAGCCCAATTGCATGGACCGTGTGACTCCGTTGAGAAGCGCGGTGACCGTCGCGATCTGGCCGGAGGCGACGCCGCCGGCCGTCACCACGAAGCTCGCGCTACTGCTGCCACTGCCGATGTCGACGCTCGAAGGCGTGGTGAGAATCGCGCTGTCATCACTGAGGGAGATGGTCAGGGCTCCGGCGGCAGTCTTGGTCAAGGAGACCGTGCAGGTCGCACTCTGTCCGCTGTTCAAACTGCTGGGAGTGCAGCTTAGAGAGGACAGGGACGAGAGCGCGGTCAAGGTCAGGTTTGCGGTTTGCGTGCCACCGTTCAGGCTGGCGTTGATCGTTGCGATTTCATCGGCGGGGGCACCCGAAACGGAGGCCGAGAATTGCGCGGTGCTCTGTCCGGTCAGAACCGTGACGGAACCGGGGACAGAAACATTGCCGCTGTTGTCGGAAAGCGTGACGGTCGCATTGGTGGCAGCGGCAGCCGTCAAGCTCACGGTGCAAGTGGCGCTGCCCGCTGCGCTGAAGGTATTCGGCGAACAAGAAAGAGAACTGAGTGCGCTGGGCGCGGGCGCGGCCAAACCGATTTGCGTGCTGCGCGTGACGCCATTCAAGCTTGCCGTGACCGTCGCGGTTTGCGCGGACGCGATGCTGCCAGCGGTGACTGAGAACGTGGTGCTGCTGGCGCCGCCGCCGATGTTCACGCTGGCGGGAGTGGTCAAGGTCGCGTTGTCGTCGCTCAGACTGATGGACACGGTGCTGGCCGCTGTCTTACTCAAAGACACGGTGCAGGTCGAACTCTGTCCACTATTCAGGCTTGCGGGAGTGCAGATCAGTGATGATAAAGACGCCGCCGCGTTCAAGGTCAAATTCGCCGTCTGGGTGCCGCCATTCAGGCTGGCACTCAGTGTCACGATTTCATCGGCAGGGGTACCCGAAACCGAGGCTGAAAACTGCGCGCTGCTTTGTCCGGTCGGAACCGTCACCGATCCGGGGACGGAAACGTTGGCGCTATTGTCGGAAAGTGTGACCGTCGCACTTGCGGCAGCGGCGGCCGTCAAGCTCACGGTGCAGGTGGATGTTCCCGCGGCGCTGAAGGTATTCGGCGAGCACGACAGAGAACTCAGCACGCTGGGCGCGGGTGCGGCCAAGCCGATTTGCGAGCTGCGCGTGACGCCGTTCAAGCTGGCGGTGACGGTCGCGGTTTGCCCGGAGGCGATGCTCCCCGCGGTAACCGTAAAGTTCGCGCTGCTGGCACCGGCTCCGACGTTCACACTGGCGGGGGTCGTCAAGGTTGCGTTGTCATCGCTGAGACCGATGGACACGGTGCTGGACGCGGTCTTGTTTAGTGAAACGGTGCAGGTTGAACTCTGTCCGCTATTCAGACTTGCGGGAGCGCAAGATAAAGAAGATAACGCTGCAGGAGCCGTCAGGGTCAGGGTTGCGTTTTGTGTTCCGCCGTTCAGGCTGGCACTGATCGTCGCGACTTCATCCGCAGACACGCTCGAAACCGAAGCCGCGAACTGCACGCTGCTCTGCCCCGCCAGGATGGTTACTGATCCAGGCTCGGTCACATTGGCGCTGTTGTCGGCCAAGGTCACAGTGGCATTCGCCGCTGCGGTTGCTGTCAGGCTCACGGTGCAGGTGGCGGTGCCGGCTGCGCTGAAACTATTCGGGGAGCAAGAGAGCGCACTGAGAACGGAGGCTGCCGGAGCCACCAGCGCAACTTGCGCAGTGCGCGTTACGCCGCTGAGGCTGGCGGTGACGGTCGCCGTCTGATTGGAGGCAATGGACCCGGCGGTCACCGAGAAAGCTGCACTGTTCGCTCCATTGGGGATCGCGACGCTGGCGGGCGTGGTTAAATTCGCATTGTCATCGGAGAGGGTCACCGTGGTGCCGCCCACCGAAGCCTTGTTCAGAGAAACCGTGCAAGACGAACTCTGTCCGCCGTTCAAGCTGCCGGGGGTGCAAGAGAGAGAAGATAGCGCGGCGGGAGAAATCAGACTGATGGTTGCGGTGCGCGTGACCGCACCGGCGTTGGCCGTGATGATTCCCGATCCGTCAGCGGCAATCGAACCTGCGTTGGCGTTGAACCCGGCGCTGGTTTGTCCGGACGCTACGGTGACGCTGCCCGGCACGGTGAGAAGACCGTTGTTGCTGGATAGTCCGACGGCGAATCCACCAGCGGACGCAGAAGTAGTGAGAGTAACGGTACACGCAACGGTCCCCCCGGATGCGACGCTGCTCGCCCCGCAAGAGAGGGTATTCAGGGCGACGACCGGAGGCGGGACGGTGACAGTAATCGTTCCACCGCTGCCCGAGGCGGGAATGGAATTGACGTCAGAGGCGACCACGCCGGTCAGATTCACAGCGAGGGTTCCGGAGGCGCCCGCGGCCAATTGGAGGTTAGCGACGGCCAAGGTGCCATTCGGAATGGGTGTGGAGTTCAGACCGAACACAAGACAGTTCGAACCGCCGCAGCTCAAGGACTTACCCGCGGACGTAGCGGAGGCGCCGGCATCCACCGACGCCACCGTCACACCTGCAGGGAGAGAGAAAGTCCATTGCACAGCCGTGGGCAGAGCGCCGCCGGCCGAGGAGATCGATATCGGAACAGAGACGATTGAGCCTGCCAGGCCGGATCCGGACCCAAGGCCCAGCGAAACCGATTGCGCCATCAAGGCGGGGCTGGCTGTAAACGCCAGGAATGCAACTGCTAGTATTTTCGTACCCATCGTTAAAACCCTCACTCAGCGATTTCGAAGTTAGCCGACACTCTCACATGGAGACTAGCTTCAAGATGGGAGAGGATCTCACGGGACAAACGTTCCAGGAAAAATTACGTACTGGAAAACCACCGTACCGGTACTCGATTGCGTGCAAAAGGACCCAAGATTCATTGACACATTTTGGGATGCTTCGTAGGCTGAACTATTGCACAAACGGCGCGTAGAACCCCGTAATTTGACACGTTTTCATACTCTTTGGGATTGCGAGAAATAGTTTTTCACCGACTGTTCTTCAAGAGGGCATAAAACATTTCGTTGGAATTGCGTGTAGCCCCTAAAGTGGGGTCTCCGTACCTCCGAATAGGGGTGAAGGACGACAAATGGAAATCGACAACCACGCCTCCTTTCATCGTGGTCTTGTACTGGGCGGAGCGGGCATCAATCTATTCGTGGCTTCGACCGACCTGGCGCTGATCGCGACCTGTCAGGAGGTGATGCAAAACCTTGAGGCGACGGAGGGAGTTTCCGGCGCGGCCCCCATGCAAATTTGCTTGTGGGACTATGAGCCCGATGAGCAGAACATCCGTTTTCCGAAGCCGGCGTTAGGTCAGAAAATTTTCTACGTCGTGCCGGCTGCGCACTTGGCCCAACTGCGGGCGAGTATTCCGGAAGCGGAGGGCAACATTCTACTGAAACCACTGACCCGGGTGGTGTTGCGCGCGTTTTTAGGATCCGCCACAGAGAGACGCGAGGGAGGGGAAGTCGCCCACACAGGCAGCAACGAACTGGGAACGTTGCGTGCGAACCGGGACGAAATGCTACAGCATCTGCTGCACGCAAATCTGCGCCTGCAAGAGTACGATCAGCAGCGCACGAATTTCATCGCGCGCGCCTTGCATGATTTTCGCGCTCCGCTGACGGCGTTGTCGGGATTCTGCGGCTTGCTGACCAGCGGCGAGTTGGGGCCGCTGAGCGCGGTCCAGCAGGAAGTACTGGGGCGGATGCAACGCAGCACGAATCGTATTTCGCACATGGCGTCGGCGATGTTCGATTTGAGTGCGGGTCCGCGGTTGGGACGAAATCCCGATCTGCGGGAGGCGGATATTCTGGAACCGATTCTACAAGCGGTACACGAGATCGCGCCGCTGGCTCGGGAGAAACAAATTGAGGTGCGCACCGAGGGGATCCTGCCACCGCCCACCCCGCTGTACTTTGAGCCATCACAAATCGAACAAGTGTTGGTCAACCTCTTAGACAACGCGTGTAAGTTCGTCCCGAAGTTTGGATTCATTGAAGTCAAGGCGTACCCGTATTTTTGGGAACGACGCTATTTGCGCGGCACAGTCCCGCCAGGGACACACGACCGGCGCACACAACGGGCACAAACTCCCAATTCGTATCGAATCGACATCAAAGATAACGGCCCCGGGGTCGCGCCGGAACTCATCGAGCACATTTTTGAGGAATATACCTCATATTCTGGGTCACAAGACCGTTCCGGGGGTGGACTTGGGCTGGCCATCTGCCGATTGATCATTAGCCGCCATCATGGACACGTTTGGGCGGAAGCCAGTGCACAGGGCAGTGTTTTTTCGTTTGTCTTGCCGCTGAGGCAAGCGGGCGCGCGGCGGGAGTCAGAGGAATGAATTCAGTAAATCATGGCACGGTCCGGAAGACGGTTCTGGTAGCGGAAGACGACCGGGAAGTGCGGGAATGCCTCGCCATCATGTTGCGCTGTCAGGGCTACGAGGTGCTGACCGCCTGCGATGGAGAGGAAGCAGTGAACTACTTCACCTCCGGCTGCGAAGTATCCGCCATCGTGCTGGATATGATGATGCCGAACAAGGACGGCCTGGAGGCGCTGCGCGAAATTCGGCAAGTGGACGCACATGTTCCGATTGTCACGCTGTCGGGTTTGTCCACGCCGTTGAATATCGTCAACGCGATCAAGAGCGGGGCCACCGACTTTTTGGCCAAGCCGGTGAATCACGAAGAGTTGGGCCGGGTCTTGCGCAACGCGATACGAGCGGTTCCGGCGAACGACTCCGGCAGCCCCGCGGCGGGACCCGTATCGGCTCCTGTTGCTGCGGCGAATCCGACAGTGCTTGCGAGCGGGGACATGTTCTTCGGCCGCAGTTCCGCGATGCTGGCGCTAAAGACATCCTTGCGAACGGTTGCGGCTAGCAATGTTCCGATCCTGATCGAAGGCGAAACAGGTTCCGGTAAAGAAATGTTGGCGCGGCAGTTGCACAACCTTTCGCCCTTCGCCGACAAGCCGTTCATCAAGTTAAATTGCGCGGCGGTGCCTTCAGAGTTGATGGAGAGCGAACTGTTCGGCTATGAGCGCGGCGCCTTCACCGGAGCGTTTCAACGCAAGCCGGGCGTGTTTGAGCTTGCCGATGGCGGGACGCTATTGCTAGACGAAATCGGCGATATGGATATCCGGCTGCAAGCCAAGCTGTTGCAGGTATTGCAAGACCAGGAATTCCGTCGGCTGGGTGGCCGCGACACCATTCGCGTTCAAGTGCGCGTGCTGTCGGCGACGCACTGTAACCTGCTGAACGCGGTGGCCGAGAAGGCGTTCCGCGAAGACCTTTATTACCGCCTGAACGTGTTCACGTTGACCATGCCGGCGTTGCGCGAGCGCAGAGAAGACATTGTGGGCATCGCGGAATTCCTGATGCGAAAGCATGCTGTGCCGGGTGCGCCTCCCATCGCGATGCCGGAACGGCTGAAGGAAGCGCTGACCAACTTCGCGTGGCCGGGCAACATCCGGCAACTGGAAAACACCGTCCGGAAACTGTTGGTGCTGCGCGACCCACATGCCATCACAGCCGAGATTGAAGCTATGGACCGGGCGAGCGGCGGGACCCGGCTTTCCACCGCTAGTCCCGTGCCCGTGGCATTACCGCCGGCGCGGGCCCTGCAGGTAACAGCCACCGTGCAACCGGAGGCCAAATCCACCTCTATGCTGGCGGAGGTCGCCCGGGCAAAGAATGAAGCCGAAACAGAAGTCATTTTGGCCGCGTTGCACGCCACGCACTGGAACCGAAAGCTGGCCGCAGCGAGGCTGCAGATCGACTACAAGGCGTTCCTGTACAAAATGCGAAAACTGTCGATAGAAGATCAGGCTAGAGCGGAACCCGTATCGGCATAAGGTGGACCCACTAAGGTTCGAATCATGATTCTCGGAGAACACATTTCAAACGGGTCCGCGGCGAGTACAGGGTCGAACGCGTTGCCCTGGTATGCGCTGCGTGTCCGTTCAAATTATGAGCGTGTGGCGGCGGCCCACCTTCGCCATCGCGGCATTGAGGAATTTGCGCCGACCTTCAAGGCGGAGCGCCAATGGTCGGACCGCAAGAAGCAGGTCGATCAATTTTTGTTTACCGGGTACGTCTTCTGTCGGCTGGACCCCAATCACCGGCAGTTGGTGGCGACCATTCCCGGCGCTGTTGGTTTGGTGGGTTTTGGTAACGGACCGGCTCTGATTCCTGCGGAAGAAATCGAAGCTGTGCAACGGATTACGGGCTCCGGCCTGTTGGTTGCGCCATGGCCGTTCCTGCGGGTTGGTCAACGGGTCGTGATCGAACGCGGGCCGTTGACGGGAGTAGAAGGAATTTTGCAGGAAATCCGCAAGACGTTCCGGCTGGTGGTTTCGGTCGGGTTGTTGCAGCGCTCGGTTTCCGCCGAGTTGGACCGGTCCTGGATCCGGCCGCTGAGCGAGTCTCGAAGACTCAATATGATCGCCACGTTGCCGGTCTCGCGAGCAAGTTAAGTTAGGAAAAAAATCTATGTCTGCATACAAATTTCTCACACTGGTTTCCCTGTTCGCGATGGGGAGCATTTTTGCGCTCGCGCAGAATCCGGTCGCGGTACCGAACGTTCCCACTCCGGTGGCCATTCGCCCGGACTACGTTCTGGGACCCAACGATCAAATCCTGGTCCGGTCCAACGTGGAGGAACTGAGCGAACGTCCGTTCCGCGTGGATGCGGACGGGGTGATCACCTTCCCTTTAATCAATCGTCTGCCGGTCACGGGCTTAACGGTACAGGCACTCGAAATCGAACTCGCCAATCGCTTGCGGGAGTTTTACCAACAGCCGCAGGTGGGCATCATGATCACCGGTTTTCGCGACGAGCCGGTATCGTTCTTCGGTGCGTTCGCCAAGCCCGGCGTTTATCCGCTGAGTGGCGGTCGCACGTTGCGCGACATGCTGGCGGTGGCGGGCGGGTTCCTGCCCAACGCCTCCCGACGTTTGCGCGTGACGCGGCGAATTGAAAACGGCGTGATCCCGTTGGCATCGGCCACGCAGGATGTCGCGGCTGGCACCAGCACCGTGGAAATCAACTTGGACACGCTGCTGCGCGAATTGAATCCGGAAGAAGATATCGTGCTGGAAGCCTACGATCGCGTTACTGTCGAACAATCGCAGCCGGTGTATGTGAACGGAGAAGTCATTCGCGCTGCCCCGCTGGAATTGGTGGGCCGGGACACGATCACCGTCATGCAGGCGCTGACGCAGGCGGGCGGTTTCACCGCGGCGGCGAAGCGGGGCAAAGTCAGCGTATTGCGGCCGGTGGAAGGCACCGCGCGGCTGGCACAAATCGAAATCGATATCCAACGGATTATTGAGGGCAAGGACAATGACTTCCCCTTGTTTCCAAATGACATCTTGTATGTTCCCCGCCTCTCTGGATTCGCTTCCATGTTGCCGCAAGCGGGCACCAGCCTGATGTCTTCCCTTCCCTTCGTGATCATCTCCGCACTCCTCCGGTAAACAAACATGAATCCAAATTGCAGACAGCATCTTAACCGCTTGGTAGCGCTGGCCATGGCCGCGCTGCTCACGGCTCCCACAACCCTGTTGGCACAGAATGCCGCGGCACCGACGGCTGGAACGCCCACGTTAAGGATTCTCCCGCTGGCGGGAAACAATGGCGTGAACGACATTGAAAAACAGGTGATGGCACCGCTCGCGGTTCAGATCCTGAACCAGAACGACTTGCCGGTGGACGGAGCGACCGTGATCTTCCGCTTCCCGATCAGCGGGCCCAGCGCAACCTTCGCGGACCAGCAGACATCGCAAACAGTGCGCACGAATGCCAACGGACAGGCGCGCGCCACGGGCTGGAGTGCCAACACGCAAGTGGGTACCTTCGCCGTGCAGGTGACAGCCACACGCGGTACCGACCAGGCATTGGCCACGATCACGATGAGCAACGTGCCGCGCATTCTTCCCGCAAAGGAGCAGCCACGGAAGCGCTGGTGGACATCCAAATGGGCCAAGATTGCCTACATCGGAGCCGCAGCCGGCATTACCACTGCCATCGTCGTAAAGAACCGCAGCGGAAACGGGGATGTCACCATCCAGGGCACGCCCGGCTCGCCGACCATCGGAGGACCTCAGTAACCATGAACCGCTCTATATTTTTTACGGCGGCTCTTGCCGCAACGCTATTGCCCGCTCAATCGCTGAGTGGACCCACGCCAGGCATGGCCTTCGACGGCGCCAGCAGGAGTCTGCGCGCGGTGGTTGGATCCTTCGGGTCCGCCGCGCTGGGACCAGTCGTGTTAGGTGGGCTTGACTTTGCATCTTCGCAGCGGACTCGTGGCATCGCGTGCCAGAAGGATCAGTGCTTCTTCGTCGCTGGACTGGGCTCGGAGCAAGTGGAGCGAGCCGCGATTGCGGATCAGGTGGATGTGCCGGAAGGTGCCGCTTGGTCGGAGGACGGGCAGGTAGTGGCCATCTACTCACGCAGCCAGCAATGGATTCGCGTGTTGCCGTTCGCCGGAGAAGCCGGAGCGCAGCAGAATATCTCTTCGCTCGGCGGCCAGTTGACCGCAGTGGAAGTGAGTCCGGACGGGAAGAAGGTCGTCTTCGCGATCGCTGGAGATCACTCCGGCGTCTACGAACTCCGAGACGGGACGTTCGTTCCCGTTCTGGCGGCAGACCGACCCGTTGATTTGACGTATTCGGCCAACGGACAAACGCTGTTCGTATTAGCAGGTTCCCGGATCTCGGCGATCGACGCGGACGGGATCATGCAGAGTTGGCCGCTGGACGCCGTGCAGGATGGTATCGGTGTTCAACCGGGGCTGGATAGCGCAGGCCGCGACGTTCTCTATGTGGCTGGACGCGGGGATCACGCGCTGTTCGTTTACGACGGCGCAACCCATGCCCTGCTGGAACAGATTAGCCTGAACTTCGCTCCGTCGCAGATTCAGCCGTCCGGAACGGGCAGCTACTTATTGACCTCACGCACCAACGAAGACGAGTTGTTGTGGTCCTACACCGTCGGACGCGGCGCATTCTTTGTTCCCGCCTCCCCGGTGGAGAACAGCGGACTCCCGCAACGGAAGGTACGGCGCTAATGGATTCGCACAAGATCATGTTTCAGATTCGCAAACGCTTCATCCCAGCGATGCTGCTGTGCTGGGCATTCGCCTCGGCGGCAAGCGCACAGACCATTCCGTTCCTGATGCAGTACACGCTGGGAAACGTGACCACGCCGGTGGACAATGCCAGCATTTTGCCGCTTTCGGCATCCATCGGGAATTCACAAACGCTACAGATCCGTGTCCAATACAGAGGAACGGGTAAGGTGACGATCGAGCAACAGCCAATCATTTCCGGCTCCACTGCGTTTACGGCGACGATCAACCAAGCCCTGCCGGTGACCCTCAACCCCAACGACGCGGTTTTCTTCACGCTGCGCTTTGGACCCGTGACGGCCGCGGCGGACGCGGCACAGCTGACCATTCCTTTTGCCGAAATACCTTCCACGACGAACTCTCCGATATCACTGGCGCTGCAGGGCTACACCTCGGCCATTGTTCCGAGCTATACGTCGCCAGAGGACAACAACGCGGTGCAACTCACACCGGGTTCGACAATCGCATTTCCGGATACACTGGTAGGCCAGAGCGCTTTTGTCGGTCTGGGCTTCACCAATATCGGCACGGCCACGGGCCAGGTTACGAAAGTGTCTGTCACCGGGACCGCGTTCCAACTGCAAAACCTGCCGCTGTTCCCCGCCTCCGTGATTGGTGGACAGACAGTGCAAATGAGAGTCGTGTATAGACCAACCGCAACCGGTCCCAACACCGGTACTGTGCTTCTGGAAATCAGCGGAGCTACGCCGATCAGTGTTTCGTTGCGCGGCAACGCCGTGGCCCCGAAGTTGACCTATGAGCTGGGGAATCCACCCGCGGCGATCGTGCCCGGAGCAACGGTGAACCTGCCAAACGTCGAAGTCGGCCAAACCAGCAGCGGCTTGGTACGGATCACTAACACAGGGACCGCGCCCACCACGGTCACCACCGTCTCCACGGTCGGCGCGAACTTCGCGGTGACGAATCTGCCACTGTTGCCGCAGGTGCTGGCTCCGAATGCGAGCCTTGTCTTCGCAGCAACCTTCACTCCCAGCAGGTCCGGCGTGCAGACTGGAACCCTGATCGTAAACTCAGACGTTTTCAATTTGAGTGGCAGTGGCCTCGGTCCGCTGCTGAGTTATTCCTACGTGGCCTCGGGAACGACGGTTACGCTTGGGGGCAACAATAGTTCGATCATCTTCAGCCCGGTGCGCATCACGGAATCGGCCCAACTGGGTTTCGACATCAAGAACACAGGGACCACGACGGCCGCGATCCAGAATATTGGCGTCGGGACGACGAATAGTCCGTTCTCGATTCTCAATTCTCCGGCGCTTCCCGCGAGCCTGGCAGCGGGCGCGACGCTGCGCGTGAACATCAAGTTTGAACCCGTAACGGTAGGCTTCGCGAGCACCACTCTCCTGGTGGACAACGTTGCGTTTACCTTGACCGGCTCCGGCACCACGCCGCCCGCCTTACCCGCCTACACGATCTCCGGACCCAGCAGTACGGCGGCTCCGCTCACGCAGCCTACGGTTGGACTGAAGCTTGCCGCAGTGTATCCGGTGGCCCTCACGGGAACGCTTACGCTCGGGACCAGTTCGTCCAGCCTGCCGGCAGATCCTTCGGTGCAATTTGCGACCGGCGGACGAACCGTGACCTTCCGCATTCCTGCTAATACGACCGATGCGGTGTTTGGCGCTTTCGGAACGCAACTCGGGTTGCAGACCGGGACGGTTGCCGGAACCACTACACTGACACCATCCTTTGCGACGCTGGCAGGCAATGTGGATCTGACCCCGGCTTCTCCCGTGACCACTCAGTTCACGGTGGCCCCGGCGGCTCCGGCGTTACTCTCCGCGCAGGTGCTGAATGCCACTGCTTCGGGGTTCACGCTGCAAGTCACCGGCTTCTCCACGACGCGCACGCTTACCGGACTGAACGTCCAATTCACCACGGCTTCGGGCTTCAAGATGCCGGTATCGACGTTCGCGATCGACACGAAACTGATCGCCGCGGCCTGGTTCCAGAACACGGCTTCGCAGGCGTTCGGCGGGCAATTCCGGGTATCGATTCCCTTCACCTTCCAGGTGCCGGCGGGACAATCCATCCTGACCGGAATCACGGCGGTTTCGGTCACCTCGACCAACGAATCCGGGACGTCGACCGCATTGCAGACACGGCTGCAGTAGAACCGCCGAGCCTAGAGATGTTTTTTCAACGATAAGGAGCCGGAGTCTTTGCGATTACCGGGCTTGTGCGCATCGTTGGAAAGGGAGGATTTCTGCGTCTCAATGAACCCGCGCCATTTTTGCAGCAACGAGGGTCGCGCCGTCGACCATGACTCGCCTTCGGCGGCAGTGGTCAACGGTGGACGCTGCAGCAAAGGTGCGTCGAGCGTAGAACCCCCAACGGCGGCCCTGCGAACCAGCGTGGGAACCTCTGTGCGCACGGGTTTGTCGAGCACTTCGGTTCGCTGCGCAATGGCGGGGGTCGCCAAATGTAAATCCTGGCACACCAGCTGGATGTGTTCGAGCTGCACGGTCCGGGTGGATTCGGAAAGCGCGAGCATCAAAGCGTTATCGCAGATCGCGTTGATCACACGCGGAATCCCGCTGGACCACTTGGCAATGGCATCCAGGGCTGATTCATCGAACGGCAGCGTTTCCCCGCCCCCAGCCTTGGCCCAGCGGAAACGGATGTATTCCACCACGCCTTCGCGATCCAAGCGATTCAGCGACAGGCGGAACGCCACGCGCTGCTTCAGTTGCCATAGCTCGGGCAAATTCAGCCGGGCATTGAGTTCGTTTTGGCCAACCAGCAAGATCTGGAGAAGCTTGTGTTCGTCGGTTTGGATATTCCCTAATAATCGGATTTCTTCCAAAGCTTCTGGTGGCAATTTGTGGGCTTCGTCCACGATCAGCACGCACACTTTGCCTTCGGAGTCCGCCAGAGTCAGGAAGCTTTCCAAAACTTTCAGGCGTTGCGCTTTGCTGGTCGCGACGGGGGGCATGCCGAAATTCAGCATGGCTAGTTCCAGGAAGTCCTCTGCGTTCAACGTAGGGTGGGAAATGAGACTGGATTCCGCATTGGAATCGGCGAGCAAGCGCATCACGGTGCGGATCGCTGTGGTTTTTCCCAAACCAGCTTCGCCAGTGAGAACGACAAAGCCTTTGCGTTCAAGAATGCCAAACACAGCGCCACTGATGACATCCGCGTGTTGGCCCGTCAAGTGCACACAGTCCTGGTCGGGCACCATTCGGAACGGTGATCGTTGCAAGCGAAAGAACTTTTCGTACATTTACGCTACGAGACCAAAAGTTTGGGGTAGGGATTTCGGGGGGGCCCGCGAGTCATTATGACATCCTTTGGGGCCAAAACTCACGAGAATATCTACGTCCAAAGGACTAGTACTCTCATCTCGCCGACTCGCCGAGCAAAGTATGTCGTTTTGAAAGTTAGGGAGCTAAGCTACGAAGGGGACCGCCCCTGATGATCTCCGATCTCATCCCGCATGACCCGCCGCGCCGGGATCTGAATGCCAGCTATCCGCTGCGAAGCCGGTTCTGGTTCGGCTCGGTGGTAGCGCATATTTTGTGGGTTGCGGTCGTGGTCCGAATTCCCCTCTCCACGCCAACATCGAAACGGCCGATCTACGATCAATTTATCCGGCCCTTGGAGTCCAGAACGTTGGTCTACCGGCCACCAAAGAAAGTTCCGGCGGCGGCTCCGGAAAAACAGGTGGGCGATACACCGGATCCGCGCGGCAAACTGATCGCGCCGAGGACCGTGATCGCGACAGCGCCGAAGGCTCAGTCGCAGCAACAAATTATCTGGAAGCCCGTGGATGCGCCTGAGATCAAGGCCGACGTCCCGGCACCGACAGTGGTGGAACGCATAGCGGCGCTGGTGCCACCACCGCCGAAGCTGGCGCCCAAGCAGTTCACTCCACCGCCGGTGACCCGGCGCGATCCGAAACTGCCCACCGACATCACAGCTGCGCTGACGAATGCGCCTACCCTTACGGTGACGCCCGCAACGCCCAACACGCCAAGGGCCCTGCCGCCACCGCCGAAGGTCGCACCCAAGCAGTTCACCCCACCGCCGGTGACCAAGAGCGATCCGAAACTGCCCAGCACTGAGATCACGGCTGCGCTGACCAATGCGCCTACCGTGGCGGTAGCCCCCGCCACGCCCAACGTGCCCAAGGCGCTGCCTCCACCGCCGCCGAAGATTGCGCCGAAACAATTCGTTCCACCTCCGGCATCGGCGAGGGAACCCAAACTGGCGACACGGACAGAAGTGAATGAGACGCTGACGGCAGCGGCACCGGTCTCCGTTGCCCAGAATGGAGTCGCGGTGTCGGTGACGAACCTGCCCCCTCCACCGAAAACCAAACCGAAGCAGTTCACGCCGCCGCCCGCTGCCAGCCGTGCGCCTCGTCAGGTTGCGAAGACAGAAGTCAACGAGACCCTGGCTTCGGTGCAGCCGGTGAATGGAACCGCAACGAATACGCCAGGCATGCCGTCCGTCACGTCCTCGCGGCTTCCGGGGCCGCCGAAAGATGCGCTGCCCGCGCCCGTCCCCGCCAAGGGCAACGATCAAGCCAATATCGCGATCGCGAGCGTGAATCCCTCCCCAGCAGCGGAAGTTCCCACGAGTTCGCGATCCGGACAATTTTCGGTCGCGCCGGTTGCTGGCGAACCTTCCAGCGGAGTCGCGCCGCCCGGAGCACTGACGGTACCGAATGTCGCGGTGCGTGAGCCTGCAGTTCCGCCCAAGCCAACGGCGAAGTCGAACACCGTGATCTACGCGGAGAAAGTGCGCGCAGCCACCAGCGCCACCTTCACCGTCCCTCTGCGCGCGATCAATCGGGCCATACCGAAATCGATCGACGCACACTTCCCGGGACGCACTGTGTACGCCGTCGTGATCCCGATCGAGAACCTGCCTGCTTACGGTGCCGATTGGATTCTGTGGTTCGCCGAATCCGCGCCGCAACCCGGGACACCGCCCAGCGTCCGCGCACCGATCCCATTCCGCAAGCTCGAACTGCTAGAGAAAGGCCGCGAACCCAGCGACACGCGTTTGCAAATTGCCGCGACGTTGAGCACCGATGGAAGACTCAGCAATCTCAAAGTGCTCACAGCGGTATCCACTGCGATTCAAGCCTTAGCGATTGAAGATCTCTCGTCATGGGAATGGAAGCCTGCAACGCGCAACAATGTGGCTATCTCTATAGAGGCCGTATTTGAAATTCCATTCCGTCTTGCCGTGCGACCCTAACATTCTCGCTAAGTACTTTTTCATGGTAACGATCGTGCGTGGCAGTACTCTCCTAGGTAGTCGGAGAGAAACGAGTGCCCCTGTGATCTTAAAATTTCTGCCCTATTCTCCGCTCCCGAGCCATACCCTTCCGCAAGCGTTATTCCAACGGAAAGGAAGCCGCAGCTAAGCAGGCTTCCGAGACCCGGTCGACTATACTTCTATTCCTTTCTATGACCTTGGCAATACGTAGAGTATTGCCAAGTCGTGCAATGTAGTAGGGGTTCGTCCGCTCTCTCAGGCCCGTAAAGCTGCGTCGATATGGTTCCCATGCCTAAAGCGACCAGTACCTTTGGATGTGTGTTTCTCAGATGGTTCGTATGTGGCCTAGTGATGGCTGCAAGCAGTACGCTGGCTCTTGCGCAGCAAGTAACATTGGCACTCGGGTCTGCCACAGCGCAGCCAGCAAGCATTGTCAGCGTGAACCTGACGGCGACGCCTATAAGCGCCTCACCGACCAGCATGCAGTGGCGGCTGACGTATCCGATGTCGTCGATCTCCACCGTTACTTTTCTTCCCGGTGCGGCCGCGATAGCCGCCGGCAAATCCCTCACCTGCGCCAACAACGCCGGATGGGTGGATTGCATCCTCTTCGGCATTAACACTTCTGCGATCCAAAGCGGCGTGGTCGCAACAGCGACCGTGACAATACTTCCCGGTATCGCGGCAACAGTCGCGTCGCTCGCGATCACCAATCAGGCTTCGACCGATATCACCGCTCTATCGATTCCGACAACAGCAACGGGTGGATCGATCAGCGTCGTGCCGCCCGCGCCCGCAACGTGGACCATCAGTGGCACTGTGGCGTCCGGTAGCGGGGCGACGGTAACGTTGTCGGGCGCGGCCAGCAAAGCCACAACTGCGGACGCTTCGGGGAATTATTCCTTCACCGGACTGCTCAACGGAAGTTACGCGGTTGCTGCGGCAAAATCGGGCTTCGGCATCACCCCGTCGAATCAGGCGGTGACGGTCAATGGTGCGAACGTGGGCGGCGTGAACTTCACGGCGACGCAGACACCATCTACATGGAGCATTTCAGGAACTGTCACATTGGGTAGCGGGGCGGCCATTACGCTATCAGGCACTTCGAGTGGGAGCGCAACCGCCGATGCCTCAGGCAACTTTACTTTCTCCGGATTGGCGAACGGAAGTTACACCGTCGCGGCGGCGAAATCGGGTTTCACCATGACCCCATCCAGCCGCGCGGTCACCGTCAGTGGAGCCAATGTCTCCGCGGTGAACTTTACAGCGGCCCAGATACCCTCTACCTGGACGATCACCGGCACAGTGTCCTCGGGCAGTGGCGCGACTGTGAACCTTTCGGGCGCGGTGAGCAAAACGGCAACCGCCGACGCTTCGGGCAACTATTCTTTCAGTGGATTAGGCAACGGAAGTTACACCGTCATGGCAACGAAGTCAGGTTTCAGCATGACTCCATCCAGCCGAGCGGTCACCGTTAATGGGGCCAACGTCTCTGCCGTGAACTTCACCGCGACACTGATAGCAAACACGTGGACCATCAGCGGGACCATTGAAGCCGGCAGCGGAGCAACGGTCACCCTGGGTGGCGCTGCGGCGAAGACGACAACGGCCGACACCGCGGGCAAGTATGCGTTCACAGGCTTGGTCAACGGCAGCTACACGGTAGCTCCGCAAAAAACGGGAGTTACCTTTACTCCCTCGGCGCGTGCGGTGACACTGACCGGCGCGAACCAAACCGCCGATTTTGCGGGCGCCTCCCAAAGTGGTTCTTCCCCGGTGGTGGACAGGACCGTGTGGTCGGATCGCTCGCAGAAGGGCAGCAATCTCACCTCACCTTCATTCTCGACAACCCAAGCGAATGAACTCCTGCTCGCCTTCATCGGGACGGACTCCACATCCGGCACGGAGACAGTGAGAAGCGTTAGCGGCGGCGGGCTCAATTGGGTCCTCGTGCGGCGGACGAATACGCAAGGCGGCACGGCTGAAATTTGGCGCGCTTTTGCCACGACAAAACTGAGTCAGGCCGTAGTCACCGCCAACATTTCGCAGCGCGTGGCAGGGTCCATCACGGTGATGACCTTCACCGGCGTGGATGCATCCGGCACAAATGGTTCCGGCGCCATCGGAGCCACGGGCTCTGGAAATTCGAGAAGCGGCGCGCCTGTGGCGACTCTGGTCACAACCAGAAATCCATCGCTGATTTTCGGCGTAGGCACCGATGCGAATTCCAGCACAGCGCGTACGCCGGCCAGCGGACAGAGCATGGTGCACCAGTTTGCCAACTCCGGTAGCGGCGCATACTGGGTGCAGAGCCTCGACACTCCGCCGCCCGCCGGGACCACGGCCACCATCCGCGATACGTCACCAACCTGGAGCACTTACAACCTGAGCATCGTTGAGGTGCGCGGGCCTGCTGCAGTGGGATTGAGCGAGATCTCCGCAGTGCCGTTTGACGGAAGTGGAACGACCGAGGGCGTACCCACGCGTCGGCGTTCCTCGCAGTCCGTACTCACCAACACCATAACAGGCGAAGCGGAAGCCGCATGCACTCCTGGCGGCTGGGCGTCGGTCACCGGCATGAACTTCACCGCGCAGAGCGCGCAGACAGCGTCTTCCTTCCCGCTGCCTTGGACACTGGCTGGCGTGCGCGTCGATGTGAACGGTCAACCCGCGCCCCTGCTGCTCGTTTCACCGGAACAGGTGAACTTCCAATGTCCCCAGGTCGCGGTGGGTACCGCGCTCAACATTGCGGTCACTTCGGAGGCCGGAAACAGGATCCCCGTGACGGAGACGCACATGAGTGCCGCCGCACCGGCTATCTTTATCGCGCAAGGCTCGGAGCAGGCGGTGATGCAGATCGCCGCTGACCCTCTGAACAACGGTCGTCCGGCGCATCCGGGCGAGCACGTACGCATTTACGCCATCGGGTTGGGAGAAACCGCATCGGACGTCGCGCAAGGTATGCCGGCGCCGCTCGACCAAACGGTGCGCACGAAGAACCACGTTGTGGTCACCTTCGGCGGCATCGAACTCGAGCCTCTGTTCGCGGGCTTGGCACCGGGGATGGTGGGAGTATTCCAACTGGATCTGGAATTGCCGCGCGGCATCGAGGGAACGGACCTGTCCGTAGCGGTCCGCGTGGAACAACCGGATGGTTCATCGCGCGTGAGTCCGCAAGCTCGGCTGACCGTTGGTGCGACGAGCAGCGAGTCAAACTAACGTGGTGGGGTACTAGGCCCAAAACCTTATTGTCGGCCTACTATCCCTGTGATAGTGTGAGGACAGTCGGCGCTTCTCGCTGTCCTCACACGTGCGTCATCGAAGCAAGCGTTTCCTGTGTCGGCTCTCACTTCTGCATCTGGTAGGGCTGCTTGTGGTTGCGGCCTGTAGCCTGAAGGCCAACGAGCTTCAATTCTCGTCCCTCACTCTCGAACGCGAAAGTAGCGCGCGTCTCACCCTCACGTTCGCGCCGTCGCCGGAGCCGGTCGCCGCGTTCCAATTCGATTTGGACTACGACCCATCGGCACTACAATTGACACCGATCGTGGGCGGAGCCATGCGCCTGGCTGGCAAGACCCTTACAACGGCACCCCTCAATTCCAGGCAGACACGTTTCCTGGTCACCGGCTGGAATCAGAATGCCATTCTGGAGGGAGCCGTGATCGAATTCCTGGTCGGCATCGCTCCCAACGCCGAAATCCAAAAGTATCCGCTGCACCTTTCCAACCTTCTCGCGACCTTCCCCAATGGCCAAGCCGCGCCCGTAACCGCAGTCGACGGAGCCGTCACTGTGATTTCCGGAACGGCGAAACGGTTGTCCGAAGCTGGCGTGCTGAATGGGGCTAGTTTTATCTCAGGACCGCTGGCACCCGGAGAGATCGCCACGCTGCTGGGCCAGTCGATTGGCCCTTTGCTCGGTACGGTCCCAGAGTCTGGGGCCAGCAGTCCAATCCTCGGTGGCACCAGCGTGTGGTTTGACGGCGTACAGGCTCCACTTCTCTATGCGGGCCCTAACCAGATTAATGTGGTCGTGCCGTTTGAAGTCAGCGGGGATAGAACGGAGTTGTTGGTCCGTAGAGGTGGGGTGGTGGCCGCGAATCTGACAGTCGCGCTGGCAGCCAGTGCTCCCGCAATCTTCGCGTTGAACGCAAGCGGGGTGGGTCCGGCGGCCGTCCTCAATCAGGATGGGTCTATAAACTCAGCTACGAATCCTGCGCGTGCAGGAGAGGTCGTTTCCTTCTTCGCCACAGGAGCAGGAACCATGGATCCGCCCGCAACCGACGGGACCCTTGGGCGGGATATCAAACAACGTCCCGTGCTTCCCGTGTCCACCAAGATCGGCGGTGAAGAGGCTGAGGTTCTCTATGCGGGACCGGCACCCGGACTGATAGAAGGAGTGTTGCAAGTGAATTGTCGCGTGCCTTCCGACTTGCCCGCAGGCCTGGCTGTCGAGGTCACCCTACTGGTGGGCGGCGTGCCGAGTCCCGTGGGTCCCACTCTATCGATTCGATTGGCCGATTCCGTCCAGACCGCTTTCTGATCTGGCGTAAACCGGTTTCAGGCGCTTGCTCCACGGACCGAGATAAATGTGCAATCTACGGTTCGCCCTGGGCACGCGTAAGTCCGATGTTGTAGCCGAGCAACTGGCAGATGACTTCCACACCATAGCCGCTCTCAGACCCCGCGACACGCAGCACCATCGCTTGGCCACGGAGCTGAACTGATGGAGTGTGACTGGTTCGCGCGGTTGGGCTAGCAAGGTCGATCTCACACTCCAAGACGTCCCCGCAGGCTACGCTTGTGGAGGGGCCGGGTAAGACACACGAGAAGCTCTCGCAGTTGATGTCCCGCGTGCGCGACTCGCCAATCCAGACGCCATCTCGCAGCAGCCGGATAGGGCAGGTCAATCGGAATCGACGCCTTTCCCGTCGCTCGGGGTGGAGCGAAACGTCCAGCTGCGAGAAGTCAAAGCTACCAATCGTCATATGCAATCTTTTCCGAGGCTACGGAACTCGGCATTTTTTTCTGGGTTCATGGAGTAAGTGTTGCGTCACACCAGGCCGCTGAGTCTGAATCAGTGGGAGTGGCGCGCGATCGGATGTCTGTATTTGGCTAGACTTTGCCTAAGCTTCCGGAGAAGCCGAGTCGATATGAGTGAGGAAAGCGCGGAATCAGGCGGACAAACGAAGTGGCCCCTGAGATGCTACTGGAAAAAGGTTAGCGGGAATCGGAGTTCCGAGTTGAATCAGGAGAACTAGACAGGCTATGAGATACACCACCAGCCAAAATGTTTTTTCGTCGGGCAGACGGTTCCAGAAGTTTGTGGGCCCCGTGATCATGATGCTGGCTTTGGCGAATGCTGCGCTCGCCCAGACGAATTCGTGTGATTTGGACTCCAGCGGCGCGGTCAACGTGGTTGACGTAAATCGCGCGGTTTCCATGGCCTTGGGCACCGTCCCCTGCACTGCCAGCGTGGAGGCCCAGAACACCTGTACGATCATCACGGTCCAACGCGTGGTGAACACGGCGCTGGGCCAACCCTGCGTGGTCTACAACTCCGCGATCCATACTGTCGATCTGACTTGGCTTCCGAGCCCCTCGGTTGGGGTCGTTGGCTACAACGTTTACCGCAGCGCCACTCCTACCGGAACACCGGTCAAACTGAATTCGGTTTTGATCACGGCAACCAGCTACACCGACACAACCATCCAGTTGGGTCAAACCTATTACTATTCGGCGACCGCAGTGGACAACACCGGGACCGAAAGTGATCCGACCACGCAGGCCATCGCGGTTATTCCGACCAGTTAGAGATTTCCCAGCGCAAGCACTCATTGAGCCTCTCCCGTTCTGGCTTCAGAAGAGCGACGGGAGAGGGTGATGAGTACGATGGATACCAGCGCACCCACGCAATCAATTCCCCAGTCCACCAACGATGCGCCCCTTCCCGCCACAAACAGCTGGTGAAATTCGTCTGTAAGGCCGTAAGCCACGCTGATCCCAAGACTCCAGGCGACTCTCCGGAATCGTTCCGGAGGGCTGAACACGCCCTCCAGCGCCCTGAATACGAGGAACACCAGAATTGCGTATTCCAACATGTGGGCACCTTTACGAAAAATCGTGCCCAGCGTGAAGATCAAGCTTTCCGGCGCCGTCCCCCCCAGCCATTGTTCCCAGAGAACCGCTAGAAATGACCGTGTATCTTGGCTGGTCAGCTTCACCGACGCCGACATCATAAAGATCTGGAAAGCCCAGATCAATGCGGCGATTCGCCATGCAATGGGAGCGAGCGGCATAGATTGCGCCTAGCGGATTAACGTCGAAACAACTAGCGGCGCTGATAGTACGCAGCGTACTTCGACGCCGCATCGTTCAGCTCTGCTTCCCCGTTCACCAAAATACCGAACACGTGCTCGGCACCGAGGCGCGCCAAGGCTTCGTCGACAGCTGCCCTGGGAGTGACGTCGGCACGGATCACCATGAGACTGGTATCGGCGCAACGGCCGAGCAACAACGCGTCGGTCAGCACGGCGAGGGGTGGGGTGTCGATGACGATCCAATCAAAGTGCTGACGAACGCCGTCGAGGGTCGCGCCCAAACCTTCGTCCTGCAAGACCTGGGTGGGGTTGCCTTTCGTAGCACCAGCGTGCAGCAAATAAAAGCCCAACGGTTCCACTCTCTGAATCACAGAGATCGGATCAATCCCGATTTCTAAACACTCCGCAAGCCCGCGTGCCGCAGGAATCCCGAGGCCGGAGGCGATGCTGGGACGGTGCAGATCGCCCTCAACCAGCAAGACACTACTCTTGCCTCCATCGGCGAGCACAGTCGCGAGATTCATCGCGACGGTGGATTTCCCCTCTTTGGGCAAGGCGCTCGTAACCAAGATGCTCTGTATGGCACTGGCCGATCTCAATTCGCGCAGCCGCATCCGCAAGAAGCGGAATCGGTCCGCGCCGGGGCTGGATAGGTCGGTGGCGACGACGATGCGGACCCCGGGATGGATCACTGTCTTAACGACAGGCACCTTCGCCAGTGCAGACGCACCAAGGCTGCTGATTTTGAGCGCAGGCGAGCGGGGCTGACTGCGCGAGGACGGCGTCCAAAGAAGCTCGGAAAAATTAATCAAGGCGTCGTCACCTTAGGAAAGAAAATCGCTATCTGCTCAACCTTTGATATAAACATATACCTCGGCTGACAAGACCAAAAGAATTAGCGTGGTGCCGGCAACCCATTCGAAAACCCGTTTTCGAACCAAGGCAGACTGTTCCCCGGGCGTCAAAATTTCCGGTATTCCTAGCACCAGCGGAACCCGAAATACCCGGGCGACTTCCTTCTCGGAATGAAATGAGGTACTTACCGTGCCGCGAACAAAACCGAAGACCAAGCCTAGGACCAAGCCGCCCACGGCTCCCCCCAAAGAAATCCGCAGGCGCTTGGGCCCAATGGGTCGGATTGGCAAGGAAGCGGGCTCGATGAGGCGGAACTTCTGCCCCCCCTCATTGGCCTCCAGGTCTGTCGTCAAACCAGCGGACAGCTGTTTGGCCTTTAAGCTCTCGTAGTCGGCCTTCAAGAGATTGTAGTCGCGCAAGATGGAAGACTGTTCTTGTTCTCGCAACGGCGCTGCGGTCACTTTACGCTGATAGTCGTTGATCTGCCCTTCCAGGTCCGATTGTTGCCGACGCAGCTTCTCAATCTCACTCACATACCCTTCCGCTTGGTTACGAAGCTGAGATACCTGCGCATCATCGCCAACAGCAAGCACTTGTCGGGCGCGGGCCGAAAGTCCGTCGGCCCCGAAGAACTCGCGCAAGGCACTGTACCTGATGATTTCGCCATCCAATTTAGCAACGATCGGCATCTGCGCTGTGTACTTCTTCAGCAATTCTGAGCGGTCCAACTGCAGACGCGAGAGTCGATCAGAGACTTGGTTCTCCACGGCGCGAAGCCCGCGACGCGCCTGCTCGAGTTCCGGATCTATGGCATGAAGTCGACTCCGCAGGTCCGTGAGCACCCCTAGATTGGACACCTGTTGTTCCGGCAATTCACTTAGATTGCGCGACTTGTAAGATTGCAGCCGCGCTTCTTGATCAGCCAGTTTAGCGGCAGCTTCGCGGACTCGCTCGTTGAGAAAGTCTGTGTTGCTCTCCAACTGCACATCCCGCTGCTTCAACGTTTCATTCATGAACACGGAAACGACGCGGCTTGTAACCTTCTGCGCGATCTGAGGATCGGGGCTCTTAAAAGAGACTTGGACCGACATCACTTCTTCCCGGCTTGTCTCCAGCGGAACGATCGTTAATTCCGATTGCAGGCGATCGGCTAGGTCTTGTTGCGAAACTCCGGCTCGATTCCCGTACAGATCGAATTCTTCGATGATCTTCATCAGCGAAGCTCGCGAAAGAACGTCCTGCCGGATATTGGCCAAGGCCTTGAGCATCGGTCCCGCATCTGAACTTACGTACCGCTCTGAGACCTGCTGCTGGGTGACCCCGATAATGGCTTCCGAAACATACTCGTTCGGCAGTCGCAGCGCAGCCAGGCTGGCGCCAACAGCGCCTATCACCAGGGGCACAAGGATGTACCATTTGCGGCGCTTGAGTGTCGGGAGGAGGGCCCTGATGGTGTCCCCCAGACTTACCTCCGCCTCTTCCGCCTCCGGCGATGAACCTGCGTGAACTTCCCTATTCATCTGCTTATTCATAACGTATCACGACGGAAACGGTCCCTAACGGAATCCGCTTCGGCATTACCAGCAAATCCCCTCGTACTTACCCTTCTCGCTTCGTCGATCTGTAATGCGGACGAAGTCCACTAGAACCTGGTCCGCGCGCAACCGGTCCGGTACCCCTGCAAATTCAACCTCTTTGTTCCCAATGACGACGACTTCCGCATGCTCCAAGACAGCATCGATGCCGCTCACCATCAGGCGCGAGATGTGGGGAATACGATTGAGAATGAAGTCGCGGTTGGCACCCACCAGGCTGGCAACATCGACGTTCTTGTCATAGATTTTGAGATCGTAGCCTTTGCCAATCAGTCGTTCGATCACGTCGATGGTTGGGCTCTCCCGGAGGTCATCAGTTCCCGCTTTGAAGCTGAACCCGAGTACCCCGATACGCTTACGTCCCTGCTGGGTAATCAACTGCAACCCTCGCTCGATCTGGTTCTGATTACTCTGCAGAATCGAGGTGATGATCGGGAGATTCAAATCGTGCGCCTTGGCCTGATAGGACAGGGCCCGCAAATCCTTAGGCAAGCAGGACCCACCGAAGGCAAATCCCGGCGTAAGGTACGCGGGAGAAATATTCAGCTTCTGGTCCTGGCAAAAGATGTTCATGACCTGGTGTGAGTCAATACCGAAGGCCTTGCACACATTGCCGATCTCATTCGCAAATCCAATCTTGAGAGCGTGCCAGTTGTTATCGACATACTTCACCATCTCCGCAGTCTCGAGGGCAGTGCGGATTAAGGGAGCCTTTAGGTCGGCATACAGGCTCGCCAACAGGTCGCCGCTCATTGGATCCAATTCTCCAATCACGGTTTTCGGCGGAGCGTAATAGTCCTTCACGGCCGAACCTTCGCGGAGAAATTCAGGATTGTGGCAAACCCCAAAGTCCCGGCCAGCCTGTTTTCCGGAACTTTCCTCCAACACGGGAATCACAATGTTCCGCATGGTGCCGGGCAGGATGGTGCTTCGGATCACGATGGTGTGGCGATCTGCCTTCTCTCGTAGAGCCTGGCCGATTTGTTCGCACACCCGGCGGATGTAGCTGAAATCGAGGTTTCCATTCGACTGGCTCGGCGTACCCACGCAGACAAAGGACAATTCCGTCTTCTGAATGGCTTCAACATGGTCAGTGGTCGCGCGAAGACGGCCTGACTTCACGTGGGTTTCAATCAACCCATCGATATCAACCTCAATGATGGGCGACCGGCCGCTATTAATCAGGTCGACCTTCGTCTGGACTGGATCGGCTCCGAGCACTGTGTGGCCATTGTTCGCTAGGCACCCTGCCGACACTGCTCCGACATACCCCAGCCCAAAGATGCTGATATTCAAGTTCGACTCCTCCTCTGTTCGGACACAAGCTCTATCTTTGTTCGACCGTCAAAACCAGAAACGTTAGCTCTGGCCTAAAGCGGTAGCACGCATTGGGCCAATTCATCCCATTCACGCCGATAGTGGCCGTTGTAACGCCTTGGCTACTGCTAAAACACGCGGATTCTGACTAAGGTAGTTGTCCCGAACCTCCGAGAGGCGCCTCCGGACAAACGCCTTGGCCTGGCGCCGGAATCCCAGCCCTTCCAGCATCGGGTAGGGATTCGATTGAAGCATGCTGAATACCGATCCGGCTCCAGGGTCGAGGGTTACCGCGATGCGAACACAGTCCGCATTGGACTCGCTCGGGATGGGGACCAGATCCTGCAAAATCTCTTTTCCCGCAGGCATGCTTTCATCGTTGGGCCATTCCATGGTGATCGCCTGCCTTGCCGTGCCGGAGTTTGCTGCCTGAACAACACCGCTGAAGGCCCGGATCCTTCGTATTCCGTCCGGCGAGTACCGCTCCAGGAAGGAATTCCTCACGACCCCGGAAAGATTGTTCCACACGATTCCCGGAGCGACTTCGTTGATTCGATCCACCACTTCGGCCAGTTCCTGCGGCCGTTCAAAGGCGTCGTGATGCGCGACGATCAATACTGGCCTTCCGAAAAACAAGTTAAACGCGATGTTGTGACGCTGGGTCTGCGGAATTTTGCTCCGCAGGAAGAGGGGGAAGTTCGCATAACGAAGCAGCGCGGGTTGCGCCAATTCGCGAAGCGTCAGGGCGACAGGCTGGCCGGTAGGCTGACCGCTTGTATTTACGCAAGCCTCGAAATTGTGGGCCTTCAGCACGCCCATCGCTTCAACAGAGAAATTGCCCTGGGGGAAAACCATGACGCGATCACAGCTCAAACCGGTCTTTGCATGATGCGTCTGCATGCGATTCCCAGCGATCTGCATCATCGTATTCAAAAGGGCGGAATCCTTGGCGGCCAGTTCCGCCCCGGTATGGTCGTTGCCGTGGAAACAAATGGACAGATGCTTCGGATTCTCCAGGAACAGCTTGACGATGGATGGAGCACTGCGCCGGAAGTTGTGCGGGATAAAGGCGATGGTCGCATGAAAGTTGTGTTGCTTCACCAAGCGGTGCAAGGTGTCATAGTGCATGTGCCCATAGCGTCTGCGTAGCAGCGGGTCATCGATAATCACGGCAGCCCGTTGGGACGAAGGACGCCACGACTCCGCGCCGAAGACATGCCGCAAAACCATCGTGTGCGGAACGAACCTGGAGAAATAGTCCGTTAGGGGAGCCTCTCCCACCGCGGTGTCTATGTCCAGCACGTCCCTACTCGCCAGGAAAAAGATCTCGGCTTGACCAAGCTTGGTGCTGGCAAGAAACGGTTGTTCACCGCATACGGCCAGAACCCGCACGGAGGCTTCGCCCGCACGGACGGCAAGAACTCGATCGTTTGCCCCGTTCGCGGGTCCGAAAGATAGGTCGGCGAACCGTTCACAGACATCCGCGGAATCCCGCGCGAACCGGTACGCGACATCGCCGGACCCCACTGGTTGCACCGACTCGATGCGACCAGCGGAAAGGGTCGCGACCAGTCTGGCGCTGATCTCATCCGAGTCCAGCGCGTGCACCAGCAGCTTCAGGGAAGTTCTGGACAGCGCCTCGGCAAGCTCTTTTAGAAGAGCATCGGATGGCAGCCAATCCCGCAACACTCCTGGATTGACGACGAGGCAGACCGGACCTTGCGGAATGGCCCGCAGCAACGACTCGGCCAGATTCGAAGACTGCCGCTCCAGTGGCAACTCCACGCAGTCGATTCCCAGGAACTCCGCCAACCGAACCAGGCGGGCGTCCACTGGCTGAATTCGCCCAACGTAGGGGACAACAAGTTTCACGAATTTGTCTTCCCGGCCACCGTCGTGGGTTTTGCAACCGGTCTCCGAACCGGAAGCGGCTTAAGATGCTTCGTGAATTCCTTCACCGTGGTGTTCTCCCCAAGGGGCATAAGGCACTGCGCGACAGGTACCGCCGGATTGCCCTGCACCATGGTGTGAGGGGCCACCGATTTTGTGACCACGCTGCCCGCGGTCACCACAGCACCCTGACCGATGACGACGTTGGGAAGAATAATCACTCCCGGACCGATGAAGGCGTCACGTTCAATCTTGACCCCCTGGGTTTCGCGGAAATGGGCGACCACACTGACTCGCATGTTGATCGTGACCCCATCCTCAATTGTCACCATGTAGGGCCTTGATGTTTCGAGCACCACGTCGTAGCCGATCCACACATCTTTGCCGATGTTCACCCCGCGCGCCCGATGCAGCGCTACGCGCACGGAGCGAGCTCCGGGCAGGAAACGTGCCAAGTGCTGAAACACCCGGTTCACGATTCCTTTAAAGAAGTTTTCTTTCATCGGAAGCAACTAGTTCAGAACTTCTGCCAAGTACGCACGAAAGGCTTCGAAAGAGTTCATTTCCGGCAGCTGGACGGGATCGATCTCGATGCCGAATTCTTCTTGAATCACAGCCCCAAGAGTAACAGTTGAGAGGGAATCCCATGAGCCGGATTCCGAACCATCCAGGGTGCGGATATCGTCATCGGAGAGCGCGGGAAATACCGACGCGAAACAGCGTATGAGGCGAAGCTCAAATTCGGGCATGGATTCAGGCATGAACTTGGCCTTCCACTTGGTGGTACAAATCCGGGGCGAGACTGTGGAAGCGGGCAGCGGAGAGCCGCGATTCGGATCCTACTAACTTTGTCATGAGTTCCTGTAAAGGTTGATTGCGGGCTGTGGACTGGTAGTCAAATACAATGTCGGCGCCGTCGAAGGTCTCGAACAAATGCTTGAGGCATTGGTACTCCACGCGCCGCGAAAATGCCCGGCAGCTCATAACCCAGCTGCTGACGTGGATCGTTTGCGTACGCACGGTCCCAAGAAGCACGGCGACCTTGCCCAGTGCTCCAAATTTATCTTTATAGGAAGCGGTCAGCAGGAACGCAGCTGGATCGCCCAGGAAGCCCCTCCATTCCGATTCACTGTACCGTCGACCGTTCAGATTGAATTGATTGGTCTTGTTCACCAACTCAAAGGCACGAGCATCCGCTGCATTCCGGCTGCAGTCGAATTGGATCGTGGCTTGGGCATTCTTCAGGAATTCGTCCGTGTTTTCCGCCTCAGAGTGCGCGGCCTCACGCCATTCGCTGGCAGCTCGGATACTGCGAAGACGGAGCTCATCGTCGTCAGTTAAGGTTGGCTTCCCAAACTGGGCGCGTAGGGACTTCATCAGATCCAGCACCGCCTGAGGATCGTTCTTTGGAAATACGCTACACTCCATGTCCGGAAAAGCTGCTTGCACTTCGGCGACTTCCAACGGGCTGTCGTCGATGAAAACAACCGAATCGGCAGCGACATTCCATGCGGCCAGTATCCGGCCCACAGAGGCAGACTTAGGACCCCAGTTAGCCTCCACTGGGAAAATCGAGTCTTTTGTGAGCAACAGATCGCCGCGTTCGAAGGCTTGGTCGACAACACTCGCCGTGTTCTTACTGGCGACACCGAGCAAAACACCGGCACCGGCCAGGGAGGCCAGAAACTGCTGATAGAGACCGTGAATGTGCGAATGATGTTCCAGGTGCCAGGAAATCCCTTGGACGCCATCGTCGCCCAATATTCCAGCCCACAACGTGTCGTCAAGGTCGGTAATGATGCCCTTCTTCGGAGCTGCATCACTCATCAACGCTGCCAGCAGGGCCGCAAGCGTAGAAGCATGCGGAAGACTGAAGGGGAATCCGGTGGCTAACTCGCCCTTCATGTTCGACCGGTTGGCCAGCGGCGACTCTTCCTCCAACCGCTGCGGATTGACGATACGGACTCCCTTTTGGGAAAGGTTCGCAGCCAACATCACGACTGCTGCTCGCACACGCATCTCGACCGCGCCCGCCTGACAGGTCGAGGTTGCGAACAGAGGGGGAAGCGCGAGCGTGGGCATACTCACCGCCACCGGAACCACGCCCGAGACCTTGAGGAGCGTGCGCTCCAGCCCCGCGCAGGCATTTTCAACCGACTCCACGATATCGGCTAAATTCCTGGGATGCCACCCGCCCAGATTCCGAATCCCAAGCCGGGGATCGAGGTCGGACCATTCGATCAACGCCACTACATGGTCGACGGTCGAGGGATCCAAGCTCTGAAGAGTCCCCGCCAGATCACCGTAGAGACCGGTGGTGATGCGAATTCCGGCTTCCGGATCCTGAAGAGCAAGGTAGGCCCCGAGATAGGTTTCCAGGTGCAAGGGTGTAAAACCGCACGCGAGCAACACACGTCGTTGCTTAGGCGCATCGGACGGCAGGCCCTTCAGAATGTTTAGAGCCTCGATCAACTTCACGGACGAACTCCCAGGCTCCCATCGGAATGGGAATCCAGCGGGGCGGCTCCCAATACGCGCGAGTAGGCGGCCAGCAGATTCTTGGTCGAATACCCCCACGAGAGTTCCTGCTCCACGCGGCGCCGCCCGAACGCGCCCATGCGTTCGCGCTCCGCCGGATTGTCGAGAAGCCACAAAATCTTCTCGGCGAAATCGGGGACCATGCGGGCGGGATCTGCGTACAGCGATGCATCGCCAGCGCTGTATCGTCCTTCCTTAAGATCGAATTGCACGATGGGTTTGCTGAGCGCCATGTACTCCATAATCTTGATCATGGTCGAGATATCGTTCATCTCGCACGGCTTGTCGGGATTGACACAGACGTCGGCAGCGGAGAGAACCTCCAGTAGTTTCTGGTCGGAGACGCGGCCCGTGAAGTCGACGATGTCGCTGAGATCTTTATCGATGACCATCTGGCGCAGACCAGCTAAGCCCGGCCCCCCGCCGACGCACGTAAAGTGGATGTCGGTGCGACCCAGTTGCTTGATGTAAAGCGCGACGTCCAGCAGGATATCCAAACCTTCCTGGATGCTCATGGTGCCCACATAGCCCACCAGGAATTTCTTGTCGTGTTTCAACTCAGGAACCAGCGGCACGGGATTGAATGTTTCCAGGTCCGGACCATTGCGGACTACGAATACATTGCGCGGATCATGCCCTCCCCGGCTGATCGCGAGATCGGCGTAACTGCGATTGGTCGCCATCACCACATCCGCTACTTTGTAGGTCATGCTCTCGAGCCATACCTGAACCTGATAGAGCAGACCCTTCTTGTCGTACTTGGAAAGGTAGAGTTCGGGCGTCGCGTCGTGGTGATCAAAAATGTATTTGACCCCCAGCAACTTAAACGGAAGCGCTACCAACCAGATGGTGTCGGGTGGATTGCAGCCCTGCAAAACGTGGAACCCGCGCGAGAAGTAGATCCTCCAGGAGTACAAAAACTCCCACACCAGCGCGGAGCCGTACTCGACCACGTAGCCCAGGGCACCGTTGGCTTCTAGCGGCGTAGGATGCCGGTAAATATAGACACCTTGCAGAACCTCGAGTCCTCTTTTGTCCCCTTTTCTACACGGGCAGAGGACTGAGACCTCGTATCCGCTGCGCTGCAGGGACTGGGCTTCCTTCCACACACGCGTATCGAAGGGAACCGACTCATTCTCGACAATGATCAGGATAGATTTCTTCACGAAAATTACCTAGGGTTGGCCTATAAAGCCCGGTAGAGCGCGCTCAATGCCGCTAGCATCGTGGCCTGTCCCCAGTGCAGGGTGGGCGTCTTGTTTACGATGCCAAGTTGATAGCGACGGTAGTAGAAATATCCGGAAGGATCCTGCATGTTCTCGATCGTCCAGTTGGCGACCTTGAGAGCCAGTTCCAGGCTGCTCGGATCTTGTTCGCGGTAAAAGACCAAAGTGTCAATGGCTTGCGAAGAGCATTGAATATCGAGGGGCAGTGTCTTGTGGCAGTAGTAGCGCGGGGTGCCATCTTCAAGGAAAAACGTCTCCTTCCAGTAGCGATATCCAGCGCCGGCTTGCTGCTCAAAACGATCACTTCCCGTGCCTTGGGCAAAATGCCGGAAGCAATCGAGGACGTACGCGGTATGGAAATTGTCGACCCAATGCAGATTCGAGGCTTCCCCGTAGTACCAGGAACCATCGGGGCGCTGATATCGGGCTGTGTAGAGGAGCGACTGCACGGCGAGCGTGCGCAGCTCTTCGTTATGGTTGAGAGAATACGTTCGAGCCAGCAGACTGCCGCCCAGCGTGTTCGCGTTGTGGACCTGATGGGTGCTGGTCGGGAAATAGCCAAGACAGACCGAATCTGCTTCTACGTGGCGTCCCAGATCGCGCATGATATGCTCGCAAGCGCTCTCCGCTACCTGGAGATACTTGGCGTCCCCAAAGTGCTGATAGCCGTCGAGAAACGCGTGCCCGATCAGCGAGGTCCAAACGATCGAGGGCACATCGGCCACCACATAGGAACTGCGCGACTGGTAGTCAAAATGGTTGCCCCAGCAGGCACCACTATATCCCTGGCACTTATTTTCCATCAGCCATGCGAGCGCGTATTTCGCCTTCTCCGCCCAGGCTGGATCCCCGGTGGCTTGGTGCAGCCGCATGTAGCCCCGAGCAATGAAGCCCATGCCCTTCGTGGACCGGCTCTTGCGGACCCCTAAGAGCGGTCGCAGATTGATAGGAAAACGGCGGATTCCCTGCTGCAGTACCGTCCGCAAAAATGGGTTTTCAAAGGTTAGCGGCCGCGCGAAGCGGGCATTCAAGCCGTCAAAGGTATCGTACCCGGCGTAATCGTTCCTCTCGAGCCACGCCGTTAGTAGCGTAATCGATTGCAGCAATTGGCGCTTGGCGACCGGATTAGATACTTCCGAACTGATTTGTGTTGTTGAAGTCAAACCAATATTCCTCGATCAGGAGCCAGCAAAACACTTTCCGTGGTCCCTAGTAGTACTTTCGGCTCAATCGACTAAAACATCTAGACGGAACCGTCGATAAAAGAACCGTGAATCAATTGGGTGGATCCGAGAGTGGATCGCTCAAAAGTATTAGAACCGTAGTACCAAAGAGGCTGTAACGTTAGGCGCATTGCCCCCATCACTACAACGGAGTCCACTCCTGGTTATGAACATGCTAAGCAAGCCCACTTTTAATAGACACTTCGTTCTGAACAGCGGAGCACTGCTGGCCGCCGTGTTGTTTCTGGCCGCCGGAAATGTTCACGCTCAGGCGTGGGCGGGACTGATTGCCCCGGCTCGGGCTGTCGACTGGTCCACTGCTGGCGTGACCGGCGGAATTCCGACTCGGACGACCATTTGCCAAACCCTCAATGGGGGCGCAAGCGCTTCGCAGATTAACTCGGCGATCAACGCGTGCCCCTCCGGCCAGGTGGTTAAGTTGAATGCCGGCACCTATAACCTCTCGACCTCGGTGGTCCTGAAGCCGGGAGTAACGCTCCGCGGTGCGGGTATGGGAGCCACGTTGTTGGTGGGATCGTCCGGTTTCGGCGGCGATGGGGTTGTCAGTTCGGCGAATCTGTTGCAGGACTACTACCTCACTTCGCAGACGTCTTACAATTTGGTGAGTCCGCAAAAGGGCGACACCACAATTACGACGTCGTCCAACCACAACTGGGCCGCAGGCCAGTACTTGCAGATCGATCAACTCCAGGACCCGAACGGCCCCACAAAAATCAGTCTGATCGGCACCGACGGCCAGTCTACGCTTTCCAGTTCGTGCCGCAATCCAGGACTCGCCGACGCCCAATGCAGACTGACTGGTCAAACCGTAAGAATCGTCAGCGTCCCGGCTGCCAACAAAGCAGTCCTCGATACCGCTCTTTACTTCAGCTACAGTCAGAGTCCCCAGGCGACCCGTGTCCTGGACGCGCTTGCTGGCGTCGGTCTCGAAGATCTCACGGTTAACAATGCGGCGTCCCAAAGCGCGAAGGTAGTTCATTTCAGTGGCTTGGTCGAATCCTGGATGCTGCGGGTAGAGATGACGAACATCGTCAACTACGGGCTGTTCATGTATGGCGGTTACAAGAACACGATTCGAGGCTGTCGCCTTCACGACGGAATTTCGGGAACCGGCTCGGGGTACACCATCATGATGTGGAACCGGGCGTCTGCGAATCTGTTCGAAGACAACATTATTGACAAATTGGGAATCATCGTTTTGATGGATGGTGCCATCACGGGAAACGTATTCGCTTACAACTATGCGACCAACATGGTGTACGGCGGCAGTGCGGCTGGCACTGGCTTCGGGACGCACGGTGCGCATCCCATGATGAATCTGTTTGAAGGGAATCAAATTGATACCCGCTTCCGGATGGACTTCACTTGGGGCACAAACAGTCATTCGACAATGTTCAGAAACCGGGTGAACAACGAGACCAGTTCGGTCTACACAGGCATTCGCAATCTCATCGACCTGTGGGCGTATTCTTCGTTCAACAACATTATTGGAAACGTCCTCGGCACCGCCGGTCAGGAAACCATTTACCAGGAAGCCACCGGACCGGTAAACTCCTCGGCCAAGGTCGTCTACGCGTTTGGAGAGCAAGCGTCTTTCGGAGATCGTGGCGCAGACGGGGGCGTCGCCAAATCCACGGTATATCGGCAAGGCAATTGGGACAGTGTGAACAGGGCCGTGCGTTGGGACGAAGACATCGTGAATGCGACTCGCACGCTTCCCAATTCGCTCTACCTTACGGCGAAGCCTGCATACTTCGGTAACTGTGTCTGGCCGCCGATCGGATCGGATAGGAATCCCATGATTACCGATATCCCCGCAAAACGACGAATGGACGGGAATCCCTGTGGTTCAACATCTGCGAAACCGGCTGCGCCTCAGGGCTTCGCTCTGAAAGTTAAGTAGTCTAACAAACCAGCTTTAGAGGGACTTGCGGCCCCCGCCTTGAAATAGGACTTTGTCCCAGGATCTGGCAATCCGTCCCCGGAACTGGGGCAAGGCAACTTGAGCGTTCTTAGCGGCCTTCCAGCCAAACGCGGCTCGTATCCAGCCGTATTTCCACGACATCGACGGAGGGTCCAGCCTTCCCCCTAAACTCACAGCCAAGGCCTGCGCCTGTTCCACAATCGAGCTGTGTTCTGGATAGAAATAGGGGAATGAAGACCGCAGGTAAACCAGGCACGCTTCCCGCACCCTGGGGCTGTCCTCCAGGGACCGGACGCATTCGATGTGGCGTTGCATGGAAACCCACAGGGCTTCAATCTTCCGTGTCGATCCGCCGATAACGCTTAAGCTTCCGGCCCCGGATTCCCGGTAGTAGACCTTTGCGGTGGGCACGAAGCAGACACGAGAACTCGCCTGGAGAATGCGGCAGAAATATTCCCCATCGTCGTCCGAGAGCATCTGCGTATCCCACGGTCCGGCCGCGTTGGACAGTTCTCGGCTCACCAGCCAGGATCCGGTCTGCATAAAAAGATTCCGGCTTAGCTTGTGAATCAGCCAATCCACCGGTTGGAGATCATTCCACAACTCAGTGGGAACAAACCGGGCGCGCTCCGGACTATGTGAAAAGTGTCCCCACGCACCAGACAGAAGCGTTCGCGGTTCCGGGCCTGCCATAAGAGCACCCAACTGATCCGAGATCTTTTCTGGATGGAGCAAGTCGTCCGCGTCGAGCCATTGAATGTAATCGCCTTGGGACAAGGAGATTGCCTTATTCCGCGCTGCCGCTGCGCCCTGATTGGGCTGCGTCACCACCTGGACTTGAGCCGATTCAAACCGCCGTGCCACCGAAAGCGTTTCGTCCTTGGAGCCGTCATCGACGACGATGATCTCCTTCCGCAGCCAACTTTGCGCCAGCGCGGATTCGATGGTTTGCGTAATCCACTCGCCGGAGTTGTACGCCGGAATCAGTATCGATACAAGAGGTTTCACGTTTATGTCCGTCTAGGCCAGCTACGACTGCCCGATTCCGATAGCAGCTCGGCGATCCAGTCGGTCGACCAGATCCAGGCTGCTGTCGTCAAGTTTCCTCGCAAACAGAACTTCACCGGAACCATAACAATCTTCGACTCGAACTCTCCCCTGCTCTTCAAAATAGGCGAGATGTTGCTCGTTGATCATGGCAGGGTGCGCTAGGCGCAGACTCCAATCTTCGTACAGAAGATTCCGCCGAACGTTTGTGCGAAAGGGTGAATTGCCGAGGATGGTGTGAATAAAAGACTCTTCAGGAGCAAAGCTCTCACGAAAGAATTCTTCCAGGAAAGGTTTCTCGTCGACCGTTTTGAGCACGTGCCTGCAGGCATCGGCCGTCAGCGCCCACCATGTGTTGCCGGCAAAAGGCTCCCAACCTCGCAGGTGCTTCCGGTAATCGCGCTGGTCGAGTCCAAACTTGCCAAGAACACGGGTCGCCCATCGGCCGGCAGGATGGGTGGACTCCAGCCTCCAAGTATTGATGCGCGCCAGGGGTTTGCCAGCGGGTTCATGCGGAACGCGCACCATGTTGATGAATTCCTGGCCCCGGTTTGTATGGAAGAAGTCGTGGATATACGCGCTGCCGTGGAGCGGGTATTCACTCCCGCTGAGAAGCACCACGTAGTCGACCGAAGGCATGGTTTCGAGTGCCTGTCGCATGAGCCCGACGATCGCTCGGACGCCCGAAAACTCGGCCCAGTAGACCGGGATCCGACGGGGAGCGAAGTGGATGTTAGGACCCGCGATCGCCGAGAACTCTTCGATGTCGCTCTTGAGATCAATGTGTACAAAGAAGCTGGAATGCGGAGATGAGAGCGCGGCCGTCGAGCGACGCAACAACTGCGGGTGCTTGTAGGCAAACACAAGATAGGCGATATTCATTGGGGTGGAAAACACTTCAAATGCCTACCGTACGGCGCATCGGATCGGTAGCGACTTCGAGTGGAATCTGTTCCATTTTGGGCGCGGCCGCCGAGGGTCGATTCGACGGGACCGCTATGATCGAGAGCAATAATAGGAACCAAATCGATCCGCCAAAAGCCGCCTCCGTCGCGTTATAGATAATGGCCACCACGAAAAAGGCTAGCTTAAGACGTCCGAACTCCATATCCTGGCGGAATCCCTTCGCCAGATTCTGATAGCCCGCGAGGATCACCATCGCGAGCAAGGCCAACCCAATGAATCCAATATTGAGATACATCTCCAGGTAGCCACTGTGGGCTTGCACCGGGTGAAACCAATAAATATCCCAGATCTTCTTCAGTCGTTCGCCGTGCCAATAACTACCGAAGCCAACACCGGTCAGCGGATTTCCACTGAGAGCGAGCGCGACGTCCCAGATTTCAGTTCTCCCGGTAAGCGTGGCATCTCGACCGACCAGACTGACCAGCAACCCGGAGGAATCCAGAAACAGCGCGGTGAACGCGAGTCCAAGAGTAGCCCCTGCTAGGATGTGGGCCCCTTTCTTGCTCTTCGCAAACGGACCCAGACCGCGGGCGAAAATCAAACCGCTCCCAAGCAGGAAGCACGCGAGAGAAGTGGCCGAATTCGCGGTATAGAAGAGCCACACCGTCATCGCCAGCAGTGCAAGCTGGGACACGGCCCGGCGCAACCGCCCAGCGAGACGAGGCCCTTGAAACTCCAGAATCAATCGCCAGACGGCACCGAGGCCACATACCAGGCACAGCATCCCCAATTCATTTTTGTTTGTAGCAACGCCACTGGGGGATGGTCGGAAAACCCAGATGTCATAGTAACGGCCCAGCGTTGGGTAGTAGCGGATGAACAAAATGGACAGCGGAATTAAGAGGAAGCCAATCCGCGACAACAGTTGCTTCATGGCGGCCACCCGATCTTTCTCGGTAAGCACGACCAACACCATGATGACGTGACCTTGCGTCCGGATCCATCGTTTGAAGCCGACTTCTGGGTAGTCGGACCAGACGAGGCTGAGTCCGCAATAGAGCACGAACAGAGTGACCCAGGGACTAGCCTGCACAATCTTGAGAACCTGCGACTGCCTGGAGATCAGCACCAACACGCCCACCGCCAGCAGCGCCGTCAGCACGTTCCGATCGAGCGGACTTCCGTCGGCTAACATTTGCACCGCATCGACGCCTCCGGCAGACTGTCCACCAGTCTGGGTTGCTCCGAACGCGGCCGTCCAGGCCGACACAGAACGCGACAAAGCCAGAGACAACCAAATGATGGGGAGCCAGATGGCCGCGGAAACCTTGGCTTTCCGGTCGTAATCGAGCAAAAACAGCAGCACGATGACACCGCACGCGAAGAGCGTCGCCAACACAACAATCATGCAAACACCGCCGTATAGACTGTATTCACAAAAGGTGCCCTGGATCTCATTCTATCGAGTACGACCACGGCTAAGACCGTCAGCACCGGGGCGGAGATAAAGGTGAGGCCCAAGGCAACGGAGGATTCGGGAATTAGGCGGAAGGCTCGAGCGAGCACTTGCAGAATCGCCAGCTGCACCAGGTATCCAAACAACGAATACTTTCCGAGCAGGAGGAGACAACGCGACACGCGGCTGGAATCATCACTTCGATCCGCAAGAAAATAGAGAATCGTCAAGTTCAAAAGCACGCCCACGA
Source organism: Bryobacteraceae bacterium (assembly GCA_039926185.1). Classification (GTDB taxonomy): domain Bacteria; phylum Acidobacteriota; class Terriglobia; order Bryobacterales; family Bryobacteraceae; genus Palsa-187. Next base: position 166,044 of record JBDSXJ010000036.1, read on the forward strand.
TTTGTAGCGGGTAGAGGGTATCCCAGACAGCGATTGCCACAGTGTACAGCAGATAGGCCGGGACTATCAGTAGCGGCCGCATCACGACCCCTGTGATGGTCGCCAGAGGAATACAGCCAATGGCCACGCCCAGCAAACCAATGGCCAGCATCTCCAGGTTCGCGTTCTCGGTTCCGAATTGGTAGAGTGCCAACGCCCCCAGCATCGCGATCGCCGAAGCCCACTCGATCGCGTGGCGCTGGAAACGAAGCAGGCTCAACACTCCTGACGAGACCAAAAGCAGGTAACTAATGGGAAGGAGAATGTAAAAAGAAGCAACCTTGCCATCCGCCGAGTGGGTACTCCCGGATATAGCCAGATCGAGAAGACTGTTTAGAGAAATACGGCTGGCTAGCAGCGCAGGGCCTCCGTTGACTGCCGACAAGGACCACAGCGTCAGGTTCAACCCGATAAAGAGCAGAAACAATTTCAGCCCCCTCTGCAAAAGCCTCGCCGGAATCTGCCAGCTCCGGCGGTCGTAGCGTGGCAGATAGACGCTGGAGATCAGGAAGCCCGTGATGAAAATAAAGGATGGAGTCAGAAACCGGAGGTACTTGTAGAGGCTTTGATTATCGGAAAAATAGTTCAGCCAGTGATAGCCCACCATCACGAAGACTAGGGCGCCCTTCATGAAGTCGAACGCCGAGATCCGGCTCCGCGGTGGAGCCGCAGCCTGGCTCGAAGTCATCGAAAGCTCGGATACGTTAGTCGCCATCGATCAACGACCTGGATATCAGTTCCAAGGCGAGCACTCGGTGAATTTCGGTAGTGTAATTCCTGCCGCCGCCCAGATGGCCGCGAACAATTGCTTCAATGCCTTTGCGCTCAAAGAACGGTCGCGAAAGGGTGCGTGAATCCAGCAGCATGTCACGGACGTAACCAGCGAGCTGGTCCCGATACCACACCCGGAAATGCTTGAACTTATGGCGTCCCAGCCACGCACGCTCCGGCCGGAGGGCGCGGATGCGGTTGTCGATGCCCGCCACCCACTGCGGCATGCCGTAATCGTAGCCATATTCGGCTTTGAAGCTGAACTCGAGCCACTCATGCGATAGCCTGGTCGCCCAATCCGATTGATTGCCCACCAGACCACGGTCCGTCGGGAGTTCGTACAGCGTCTTGCTGCCTTCGCGGATCAGCCTCATGCTGACGTCGTTGCTCTCACAACTGGATTGCGGCGCCTGAAAAACCGTACGCACGAAATCGTTATCAAGGAAGGGAGAACGCAGTGTAATTTGCGTCTGTTCCAGGGCGAGGAGGCCATAGTGATGCCAAGGCGCCTGCTTAAACACGGCAAACGACAACGGATGCCCTTGCAGTAACCCTGCATAGGTGGACTTGGCCTGATCCAGATGCGCGGTCATTTCCGGGCAAAACAAACCCGGCATCGGATCTTCGGGCTTGAAGGCCCGCACCTGGCGGAGCACTTCACCGCCATAGTTACCTGTCATGCGAACCGGCGCGATGTTGCGCGCGATTTCGTTCGCATACAGATCCGGCGAGAACGGCATGCCGATACTGCCATCGGAAAGATAAATGGTGCGCTCTGCGTAATGCGCGAAGCGAGCGAGGAAATCCTCCCCGATGGGAATCACCTGGTGCGGCTGCTTGCATACGGTGGCCACCGCGCGCCCCAGGCTCACATCCTGGCTTTCGCGGAACATGCCCCCGAACGAGTAGCTGGGCAAGGTACCCGGCTCGCCGGGATGCCACGCCATGATCATACGTGTATCGAGGCCACCGGTAAGCGAGAGTCCGACGCGATCCTTGCCACCGAAGTAGCGTGGCAGGTTTCCCACGAACACTTCGCGCAGCTGCTGGTAGTAGGCTTCCGGATCGAGAGTCGATTGCTGCTCCCATTCGCTGGGCAGGAAATAGTGGCCGCGCGTTTGCACCGTGCCGTTCGCGAAGTGCCACGCGGATGCAGGTGGCAGGACACCCACCCCAGTGAAGAAGGAGCGATTTTCAAGGACGCATCCCGTGCTGATGAACTCCCCCAAACCGCGTGAGTCGAAGCTCCGGCATTCCGGGCAGACTGCAAGAATGGACTTCGCTTCCGCGGCGAAGTAGAACGCGTCTTTGGTTTCGTGATAGTAGATTCGCTGCAGGCCCCAGCGATCGTTAAAGAGTTTCGCGAAGCCGCGCTTCTGATCGACCAGCAGGCCATGAAAGCGTCCGTTCAGGTTGGCTGGGAACCGGGCGTCGTCCTCGTAGGTCTGCACCAGATAGCCAAGATTCCCTGTTGGGGTTTCGCGAGAGAAATCCTCGCCGCTGAACACCAGGGCAATCTCGCCACTCGCGTTGCGCAGCGGCATCTGCTGCTCGCCGGCGGTCCCGTGCAGGGCCCAGCCGACATAAACACCGATGGCCTCGTCCGACCATGTTCCGCATTTGTAAAACGGCTCATGACGCATCGCTTCCACCATGCTTGCGAGCTGGCGCTCTGCGATGGGTCGGGGCTGCTTGGTGACAATACCAACAATTCCAGGCATTTTGTTTTTAGGTTGGGAAGCAACCGCCGGAGCGCGATTGCCGAGGAACGACTGTGATAGGGTTGGAGCCGGCGGGGGGAATTGAACGCCCCATCTGCCGATTACTGTTCGGCCACTCTAACGTTAAGCTACACCGGCCTATCGATGAAACAAACTCACTCTGAATCTCAACGTCAGATTTACTGTGACCTGCTGCCTGCGGGACTCTGCAAGGACGAGGACGCGCGGTTAAGCCAAGTATAACATTTCGTCCTCAAACCCACAGCAGTTGTAATCACGCTATGCGGCAAAATTCCCAATAATCCTTTGTGGAGCTTGCCCTTCATACACAGCTTTCCCCACAGCGTGAGCGGAACGTAGTAACGAGGGATGAATACTTCACTGAATCCGTTCCGAACCTTGAATTCGCGCAAGGAACTATCACCCTTGTTTCCGTAGTTGTAGTTTCCGTAGATCAAATAGGTGCTCCCACGGTTCACAGAAACCTCAACAGCCTTGGCAATCAAAGCATTCGCGGGACGTTTGTCGTAGTGGCTGGCCTTAGGAAGATAGCCGAGAATCGTTGAGATCTCACCGCGGTGCACCAGCTTGAGCAGGCCAACCAATTCCTCACCGAAGTACGCGCAGATAAAGTCGCTCCGGTCGAGGAACGCGCCGTGGTCTTTTTTTGTTTCCTCAAAACTCTTGCCAAAGTAGCGGCTGGGACGACCCTGCTTCACCGGAGATTCGTCGTTGATGGCGATGATGCCCTGAATCACCTCGCTGGTCAGTTCCCGGACGTCCACCGTCACGCCGCGCTTCTGCGATCGCCGGACGTTTTTACGCGTTTCCTGCGGCAGTCCTTCCCACCATTCTTCGAAGGTCGTGATGCGCACGGCAGCGAAACTTTCTATTTCCATCGGATACGGGTAGCGGGGGGACTCGCTCGGAACCTTCTCCATAAACGTGAACACATCCGCGGGCATCTCGCTGCGCAATGCTTGCATGCACGCTTCGGGATCGTCGATTTCCGTATCCAGCCAGACTTCGTCGTGAATCGAAGCTATCTTCAGAAACTTGCCTTCCACCAGCAGGTTCTTGCCCTTCACCTCCAGCGCCTTGGTGGGAGTCCATTTGCCTCGGACGTTTACTTCGATTGTGTGCGTGGGCATGGCTATCCGTTCTTCTTCTTTTTGAGCCGCGCCAGAAACGCCTTCACGCCGCGACGCGTCTTGCGGACGCTCTGACCAAGGTCCAGGCACCACGCACTGAGCCCGTCGGCTCCCGCATCATAGCGACCCAAATAGTAAGCGTCGGTCCCATGCGAACCTGCCAGGTCGTCTTTGAATTTGAACGTACCAGGGTTCGCCACGGGATTAATTCCGTTCAGGTTATAGGTTTCGATGCCCTTGGCTTGGAGCCACGGCAACAGTCGCCATTGCAGAAGGTAGGATCCGCGGCTCTTCATGCCAAAATCGCTGGTCGCGCCAAACAGGTACACCGCGCTGTTCCCCAACGCGCTGCAAATCAGGCCTGAACAAACCACACCGTCTGCCCGACAGAGCAGGATCCTCATTTTCAGAGCTTCCGGCAGGTCCGCCTGTATCTTGCGGAATTGGTAAATGTCGTTTGGCTCGACGAAGTTTTTGCGCGAAACCATCTCTTTGTACATCACGATAAACTCGTCAAACAATTCGTTGCTGGTTCCTTCGAGAACTTCGAGTTCGCGCTTTTCGGCGACCTTCAGTTCGCGCCGCCAATGCGCCTTCATCCCATCGCGCAGTTCGTCGACAGAAGGACGCAGGTCCATCAGAATGGTCCGCCCGGGCGCTTCGTTGGTGGATGATAAGCCTTCTTCGAGCAAGATCCGCTCGAATTCCTCGCCGCCCTCACGGAACATCGCGGGGAAGACGCGCAGGACAAGCTTCCGCTTGCACACGTATTCATTCCGCAGTGCGCGCACCGCCTGACGAAAATTCTCTACGTCTGCGCCGATCGATTTTCGACGCCACAAGGGTCCCCAGCGTACATAGGCGACGCCCGCGCCGATCACCGGGACCGTAACCAGCCTTGCCTGGGCGATCGCCACTACCCGCCCGTTTTTTCTCAAGACGAGGTCGCTGACACGGGTTTTTCCCGCCAGCACTTTCGCATACGGCCGCGTCTGATAGATGCTCGCGTCTTCAAATTCTTCGACCAGTTTGGCCCAGGTATCGCTACTGGTCTGATCGATCTCGACCGTGAAACCGTCCGCCAAGGGTTCAAGCACGGTCGCGCGCACACGCCGAGCAACCTGCGGACTCTCCATCGTGATTTGTTCTTCGGGAACTGCTGGATATTGAGTGCTAGCCATTACTATTCGGTGACATAGGCTTCTTGAATCGGATTTATACCCACAACCGCGAGGAGCTTGCCGAGGTGGTCAAACAGGCTCACGAGGATTTCCATGAACCTGGCTTGCCCAAAGAGTAGGGCAAAAGGCAGTACAGGAACATAGATGAGAACGGCGAGGATCGATTTCAGCACGCTCCGGAAACCGAACTCAGCCGTTTTCGGCTCGATCGAACCTCGCAGAAGCGCACGGCGAAGCAGAAAGCTGCGCTTCCATCGGACGGGAGGAACACTTTCATACGCGACCGCCTCGTGGCACCAAACGAAGCGGTGACCCTTTTCGATCATGCGGCGGAAAAAGTCCTGATCCTCACCCTGCCGGAACTCAGGCTGGAACGGGAGTTCGCCGGGCTGAAATAATTCGCGCTTCAGCAGGACATTGCCCGTCCGGCCCTTCCGCCAGTCGATCGTCATCCCGGTCGGATAGGAAGCCCTTCGATAGAATTTCCCCTTGACGATCCACGCGGGTGCGGTTTCCTCAAAGTGCGGATTGACGGGACCTAAAACGCCCTGGACTTTATATTCGACGCAGGCCTTGAAAAGCGTTACCAACCACGTTCGGATGGGGAATTCGTCGTCGTCGATGAAGGCGACGTAGTCTCCGTGGGTATTCTCAATGGCCTTGTTGCGCGCGAGCGCGATATTCTGCCGCGACTCGACGCAGTAAACAACCGGAAGGGAGGAGCCTGCCGTGAATGCGTTGACCGTCGACCGACCAGACTCCGTAGCATCGTTGTCGGCCACGACCACGGAATAGTCAAACAAGCCTTCCGTTTCCTGAGCGTCCAACTCTTTGAGCAGACGCAGCAGAAACTCGGGCCGCTTGTAGGTGCAAATACAGACACAGATATGTGGACGCTGGGAACTCATGCAGATGTCCTCGCCGCTCGGGTGGGCATGGCAAATCGCGAGGCGATGCCGGTGTCCCCGGCTAGACCGAACATGGTGCCGTTGGTGAGCAACTCGTACTCGGCGGAGTTAATCGGATGCGTCTCCAACTCCACAACATGATCCTTGGAGAGTGCCACGATTTCCCGCAAGCGGATCTCAGGGAGCGGAAGCGCGAACAGGTAGTCGACGAGTTGATGGCGTTTGGCCAGAGACTTGTCGATCATGCTGCGATAAAAACGGTTCACCAAGCTCTTTTCTCCAGGAGCAAACACAAAATTCCGCCGGACGATGGCTCCCTGGGGCAGCAGTTTTTGCAGCAGCACGTTGCTGCAAAGATGCTGGTGATGATGGCCATCCACCCGCTGCGGCGGCTTGCGATACAAGCGGCAATACTCATCCATCTGCTGTGACACTACGTATTCGAAGGAGTCCTTCAGCCCGGGATGAAACAGCAGCCGGGCCATCGCGTGCCTACGCAAGAAGGTGCAAACCGCTTGGTGGTGCTCAACGCCTTTGCCGGAGCAGTCTTTCCCCGTGTACGGAGCGGTGAAATTCAGGTGAATCCCCGCGTCCACCGCGGAAGTCAGAGCGATGTCTGCCGCGCGCTCGGAGTCTTCCATGAAAACCATCGCGCTGACCGAAGAGACCGAACCCTGCTGGACACACTCCAATGTCCGGTCGGTGGTGTCACGGTCGCGCCCCCAGTCGTCCGCGTTGATAATCAGGCTTCCCCGACGCGCAGGGGCCTCCGGCATCGCCGGGACGGTCTCTATACGTGTCGAAGCACTGGACATAGCTACTCGAGTCGCCTACTTTCCGCCCAGGAACTTCTTCCGCAATCGCCGCATTTGATCGGCCCGGATGAACGCAATCAACTCGCGAGACACCGGACGTTCCGCGCCACGAATTGTTCCCGCAACAAATCCCGAAAAAAGGGCGATGCCTCCCAACACATACGGACGCCTGCTCATCTGATATACAGATCGGAAGGCCTCCCACAAAGGATGATGACCCATGGCGTAGTCTTTGCGGCCGACCTTAAAGCGTGCCGTCAGGACTCCGTTTTGCGCCGTCCCAATCACGCGGTGATGGGTGCAGGCTTTCTCCGTGAAGGTCCGGGTTTTCCAACCCTTCATGCGAGCCGTGGTGACAGCGATATAGTCGATACCACCGCCCTTGACCGGGATATAGCCCCCGATGGCCTCGAAGCACTCCCGGCGGAAGACCTGGCACGCACCGGATACATGTTCGTCACTCACAAACCGGTAGTCATAGACCGGCTTGCCACCTTCCTCAAAGGGAGTCCCGACCAAACCCAGCCGGCTATCCGCGTGCAGCTTTTCCAGCAGGAAGGCAAAGTATTCGGAATCGAAGGAAATGTCGGCATCGAGGCTGACAACAACCTCGTAAGGCAGATCCTGGACCCGCGCAAAACCGGCCTTGAAAGCACCTACCTTGCCGGAGAAATCGCGCTCCTTGCGCTCCGGCATCCGCAGCAACTCGATCCACGGATACAGGGCGGAAAACTCGCGAACGATGTCATCGGTGCCATCGGTCGACCCGTCGCTGACGATCACCCATTTGAGCGGTTGGGCGGTTTGCGCAACCAGCGATTGCAGCGTGAGTTTGATGTAGTCCGCCTCATTCCTCGCGGGACTCACCACCACATAGCGAAGGTGCCCGGTCGTGCGCACCGGAGCCGCGGAATTCGAGCGGGTCGTAGGGTCACTGGTCGTCATGATGACTGGGAAGCCTTCCAACTGTTGCGAATATGTTTCAAAAAGCCGATGCGCCGGACTTGCGCGCGAGTGGCCGGCCACGCTCCCGACAATACATCGTCAAACTGCTGCAGGAAGCTGCGCGCGAATCGTGTACGCTTGCGGAACTGATCGTAGAACTGAGCGCTGGGATGGGCCACGACTGCTTTCCAGGGCTTGTCGCTGGTAATAAAGTGCACGATTCCAGGCCGCTTGGCGGCATCGAACTTGGCCAATTGCAGCTCAAAATGGTCCTGGTAATTCCACTCCGTACCCAATTCTTTCCAGCGCCCGTCGCACACCACGTTCAGCGCATCCTGGTCGGAGAAGGGAGTATCGGGGTTCGCCTGGAGATAGGCCAGCGACTTCTCGGAAATCCTTTCGGTGCGCCACCGCTCCATGTCCATGAGCAGCACGCCGGAATTGAAATATTCCGGGACCTCTGGGATGGCCTCTGGATGGGGACAGCGAGTTTTCCATATGGGCAGAAACGAATCGGCGACCGCTCCCAGAACAGCACCGTTCAAATCCATCTGCCAGAGCGGACTGAGATCTTTCAGCACCAGGATGTCGACGTCCAGATAGAGCACGCGCCGTACTTCTTGCGGGATGAAGTAAGGAATCTGAAACCGCGCGTAGGCCATGCTCGAAAGGTGCGGGGCTAAGGCGAACTCTTTAAATTCAGTCAGATCGGCTTTCACCCAATGGATGGAAACGGACCCAGGCGGCAGCGATGTTTCTACGCGCTTCCGCAACGCTTCGGGGAAGCCGTCCGACAATACGTAAACTTCTTGTGGCGCGGCCCCGGCGTTGGTTTCTGCGAGCGACCGAAGCGTCGTAGTCAGCGGCATCACGTAGGCCGCGTCGCACGCTACAACAATGGGGCCTCGTTCGGAGATCTTTAACGCGCCGCGTCCGGGACTGTTCAGCGTATTCCTCGACATCGCCCCGCTAGCTCTCCACGGCGAAACTCGGGACCGGCGACCACGACCGTTGAAACAAGCGGTAGCGAAAATACACGCCAGCTATGCGCAGCGCCTCGCCGGAGGCCGCGAGGAAGGAAGGCGGCTCCTCCGCGGCCTGCTGGCAGAATGCGGCCAGGCGATCGGCCACGGCCTCCAAACCAAAATTTTTCTCTACGAAGTCGCGCGAAAACCGGCCCAGGGGAACCATCGTCTCGGGCTGTTCCAGCAGTCGGCCCAGCGCGGCGCGAAGGGAATCATTGCTTCCGTCGCCGCTACCGTAGTTGCCGTTGTAGTAGATAGACTCGGCGGTCTCGGGACACAACAGCTTGGCGAAGCCATTCATCCCGACCACGATGGTTGGTTTTCCAAACGCCATGGAACGCATGGCGGATCCACCCATCCCAATGACAACATCCGCAACCGCATAAGCTGGCCGCGGATCGAGGAGGGCTCCGGTGAAGATGACAGCGGTTCGTTGCAGCCCGGCGTTGATGACGGCCGCGCGCTGCTCCAGTTCTGCCCGCGACTGCCCGTCCCCGGTGATGATGAAACGGATAGGATACTGTTTTCCGAATTCCTCGACCAAATCCAGGCTACGGGCGATGCTCTCCGTCTTCATATCCGGATCGAGGCGAGAGACCGTAGTGATCACAATTTCCCCCGGTTGCACGTGGCATCGGGCGAGGAAGGATTCCGTATCCACGGCGCTCGGCGCATTCAGCACCAGATCCACAGGAGGTGGCAAAAATCCGACCGGTTGGCGGCCGCGCGCGCGGGCCTCATCCACCAAGGCGGGCACCCCGAAGGTGTTCGGCACCCGCTTGGGCATGATGGGGTTGACCTCGTGCAGCATGTCAGTCACGAGCATGGGGATTCCCATGGGAAGATGAACGCCCAGAAACGCTTCGAGAGAAGGCGGCCAATCCCAAGCATGGAGTAGATTCGGCTGTTCCTGCCGCACCGCGGCCCGCAGCGCTTTCATCACGCCCCAGGAAGGGCAAAAAAGGGCATCGGGGGACGGATAAAACCGCATCCCGTGCTGCTTGACTAACTGGACCAGAGGACCGGGGGCCCCAAAGAATGCCACCTCGCATCCATGCCGGTCGCGCAAGGCTACGGCAAGGTCAATGGCATTCACCTGGATACCGCCCATGACCATCTGGCGGATACAAATGAGGATCTTCATCCTTTTTCCCGTAGCCACGATCACGTCCCGGGCACCACGCTCGGTAACAGGCCCATCCCGGCCAGCAATCGCCGCAGCGAAACGGGAATGCTCGCCGGGGAAACCAAAGTAACCAAGGCTCGCAAGGAGTATGCTCCGCTCAGGAGCGCCATCCCCAGACCCAGAGACACAGCCCAAACAAAAGGCAGCAGGAAGAACCCTCCGAACGCAACGCTGATAAGAGCAAGGTAAATCGCACCGGCCTCCAGATTGCCCGCCGTCCACCGAAACCCGCTCAGGCGAGCGACGACGATGTAATTAAAGACAGCGTGAAAGAGGTAGGCACCGAAGAATGCCATTCCCGCACCGTCCAATCCGTAGATGGGCATGAGAAACCATGCCAGACCGATGTGAACCAGTGTCCAAAGCGAGTCGCCCCAAAGAAACAGGGCCTTGGCGTTGCGTGCGACCACCACAATGCCCAACGGCCAACTGATCACCTGCATGGCTGTTCCCAGGCAGATCCAGCGCAAGAGACTAACCGCCGAGCTGAAACCCGAATCGTAGAATAGATTCACCACGATGGGCGCAAAGCTGATCGTCGCGATAATGCCTGTGCCCGCCAGCAGCAGACTGACTTTTGCTTGTTCATTGACGAGCCGGTTGCATTCTCCGTCGTCCGAAGCAACCGCCGAAAGCCGGGGATAAAAATCCGACCCCATGGCTTGCAAAATAAAATTCGTATACAAGCCGCCCAGCGACCAAGCTGCCTGATAGAGACCGGTAGCCTCCAACCCCAGTTGCTTAAATACGATCGCGCGGATCACGTATGCGCCGCCCATCATCAGCAGGGCGCTGGCCATGAATGCCGTGCCCAGTTTGAGCAGGTCCAAGGCCTCGTGGCGGACCTCCGCCACGCTTACAGCGGTGGCGGCGGGCACCGCGTTGCGGCTGATCCACCAGGAAATGAGCAGCGCGACTCCCGAGGAAGCCGCCAGCGATAGGGCGACGCCTCGTTCTTTCAGAAAATAGACCAGCGGGATGGTAATGACCGTGCCGAAGAAGGCGCTCAGCACTCCAATTTTCGCCACATCCGAGATGCGGCGAATGCCCTGCAGTAGGGCCCCCTGCCCGGCACTGATCAACCGGAACAACAGGCCCAACGCGAGAAAACAGACCGCGAGGGTCTGACCGTCGTTCTCAAAGGTCAGGATGGAGATCTGCCGAGAAAACGCAGCGAGAAGTAGTGCTCCCCCCACGCCCAACCCGAGAGATACCCGTCGGAGGACGGCCGCAGCTTTGGCGATGCGCGTCGCATCCCCCGTACCCACCGCCTCGGCGATCTGACGGACGCCACTACTGTTGATGCCCATGCCCACCAGGGCTTCGGCCAAGTTGCTGATCGATCCGTATAGACCGTTCAGGCCCACCCCTGATTTGCCCAGGATGAGGGCCATGGTCTTCGCCCGAAGGATGCCGATCGCCAGGTTCACGACCGACGATCCACCTACTAATGCCGTGGACCTCAGGATCTGGCCGTAGGTCGATTTGGGAACCGGCGCTTGTTCGACGTCAGGGGCTGAAGGGGATACCGGCATTGCACTCAACGGGCTAGCCGCAGATCTCGGCGATGCACGCGAGCACGTAGCTGTGCTCCTCGTCGGTCATCTCGAAGAACAACGGCAACACGACAGAATTGTCCGTGACGCGGTTGGTGACCGGCAGCAGAGCGTCCCAGCGAGGGTTCTGATAGGGCTTCTCGCGATGGCTGGCCATGATGCCGCGACGCGACGACACACCCCGGTCGAGCAGCTTCTGCATAAACTCGTCGCGGCTGATCGGAGCGTTTTCCGTGAAGCGGACCATGTAGGACTGGTAATTGTGTTTTGAGCCCGCAGGGGCGCTGGGGACCACCATCCACGGGTAATGCGACAGGTGCGCGGAGTAGCGCGCAGCCAGGTCGCGACGGCGTGCCAGCATGGTTTCGAGCTTGTCGAGCTGGACGAGCCCAACCGCTGCTTGCAGGTCCGTCATGCGGTAGTTGTAGCCGACTTCGTCGTAGACCTCCGTGATGACCTTGGTCGAGCCGTGGCGTTGCAGATCGGAGACCGACATCGCGTGCTGCCGCAGCCGGCGCATGCGGGCGGCCATCTCTTCGCTAGAAGTGGTGATCATCCCGCCTTCGCCCGTGGTCAGGATCTTACGCGGGTGAAAGCTGAAGCAGGCGAGCGTGCTGTGCGGTGCACCAATGCGCTTGCCGTTGTACTCAGCTCCAATGCCGCAGGCGGCATCTTCCACCAGCAGGAGGTTGTGCTTCTTGGCGATAGCCGCAATCTCGTCCATGGCCGCCGGCAGACCGATCTGATGCACTGCCAGGATGGCGGTGGTTTTCGGAGTGATCGCCGCTTCGATCTTCTTGGGGTCGATATTGAAGGTAGTTTCGTCGATATCGACGAACACCGGCGTGGCACCTGCGTACACAATGCAGTTCGCCGTCGCGATGAAGGAAAGGCTCGGGCACAGCACTTCGTCGCCAGCCTTCACGCCACCGGCGATCAGCGCCAGATGCAGCGCGGTCGTGCAGGACGACACGGCCACCGCATACGGCGCACCCACGTAGGCAGCAAACCGCTTCTCAAATTCACCGACCTTGGGACCCTGACTCACCCAACCACTGCGCAGAGCTTCGAGCACAGCATTCTCTTCGGCGGGGCCGAAGGATGGCCGGGCTACGGGAACGGTTCTGGTTAAAGTTTCGGCCACGTTAGACTCCGACCACTTCCATGGCCTTCACGGCCTTGCGCCATTCGATCAAATCCCGCAAGCCTTGTGCCAGGGGTAGCGTAGCCTTGAAACCGAGCATTTTTTCGGCTTTCTCGACCATCGCTTGACGCGCAAGCACATTTCCCACCTGGCGAGGGGCCTCATGCACCGGCTGTAGCGAGGAGCCCATGACATCGAGCATCGTTTCGCACAGCTGTTTCAAGCTGGTCCGAATCCCGGTACCGACGTTGAACACTTCGTCAGTGACCAGACTCTGCGCCGCCGCGATGTTCGCGCGCGCTACATCGACCACGTGAACGAAGTCCATCGACTGGCCACCATCGCCGAAGATCTTGGGCGGCGTGCCCGCTTCAATCGCGTCCAGCCAGCGGATCATCACTTCCGTGTAGACCCCGACCAGGTCCATGCGCGGACCATACACGTTGAAGTAGCGGAAGGCTGCATAATTCAAGCCGTAGCTCTTGTAATACGCCCGCAGCATCTGTTCGTTGGCGATCTTGTAGCCACCGTACAGCGTGTCGTTGTTGAACGGATGCCCTTCGTCCATGGGGAGATACGAGGATTCGCCGTACACCGAAGCCGATGAAGCCGCGATCACCTTCTTGACATTGTGCGCCCGCGCCGATTCCAGCACGTTGAGCGTGCCGCCAATCAGCACATCGGTCGCCTCACGCGGATCCTTGGCGCAATGGGTGATGCGCAGCGCCGCTTGATGAAATACGTAGTCGCAGCCCTGCACCAGCTTATCGACCGTAGCCGCGTCGGAGACGTTGCCTTCGATCACGTCCAGACCCTGGCGTCCCTTCAGATCGGCCAGATTCACCCAGCTTCCGCGGATGAAGTTGTCCAGAATGCGGACCTCTTTTGCCCCAGCCTCGAATAGCTGGTCCGCGATATGGCTCCCAATGAAGCCCGCTCCGCCAGTCACTAGACACGTTGTGCCCTGTAATCGGTTCATTCCGTCTTGCTCCTCGCTCATGAAAATTGTTTAGTCCCGCCGGTCTCTGAGGACCTTGGCCGGCACGCCTGCCGCGATTGCATACTCGGGGATGTCCCCGGTCACCACGGCTCCGGCGCCCACGATAGCCTGTTTGCCAATCGTTACACCCGGCAAAATACTCGCATTCATACCCACATCGGCACCGTGTCCGATCCGCACTGGCTTGATGATCAGCCCGGTCTTGATCGTCGGCTCGCTGACTGGGTCGCCCGTATGCGTCGATCCCAAACACTTTGCGCCCGGACCCCAGCCGACGTAGTCTTCCAGCACCAAATCGCGCGCGTCGAAGTAAGCCTGCGGCCCGATCCACACGTTACTGCCGATCTTGCAGTTACCGTCAAAGCGCCCTTGGATCATGACTTGCGCGCCGATAAACACGCAGTCACCAAACTCCATGGTCTCCGGATGCTTGAATACAACGCCCGGCCCGACTTGCAGATCGTGACCGGCGGATTTGCACATCGCCCGCAACAATACCCGGCGCATCAAGGCATCCAACGCGCCTTCACCCTCGCGAAAGCGCGAATACTGCTCATGCAGCGCTTCCTTGGTGTGCTGCTCGCGTAGCGCTTGCGCGAAGCCCCGCTCCCACGCAGGATCTTCGCGCTTTACGCGCGCCCCGAAGGTGGGAGCAATGTGTCTGCTCCCTTCCTTCACCGGCTTTCGCACGGATGCTTTTTTACTGTTAGGCTTTGGCGCAAGCATAATCAATCACCTGCTCCGCCACGCGGCTCTGTTGCTCCGCGGTCAGAGTGGGGAACATCGGAAGGGAGACGATCTCCGGCGCGATCTTCTCGGTCACCGGGAAATCGCCCTTCTTGTAACCCATATGCGCGTAGGCCTTTTGCAGGTGCAGCGGAATCGGGTAATGGATACCGGTGCCGACGCCCGCATCGCCCAGTTGCTTCATGAACGCCTCGCGGTTCTTCACGCGGATCACAAAGAGGTGATACACGGCCTTGCTGGTCTCGCCTTCATACGGCAGAACCACGTCGAGACCTTTGCCCGACAGCAATTCCTGATAACGGGCGGCGGCGGCCTGGCGGCCTTCGGTCCAGGTCGGCATGCGCTTCAACTTGATGCGCAGGAAACCCGCTTGGATCGCATCGAGACGGCCGTTGTAGCCTTCGATATCGTGATAATACTTCTGCGCCTGACCGTGGTCGCGAATCATCCGCATCTTGGCCGCGAGGTCGGCGTCATTCGTGGTGGTCGCACCACCTTCGCCGCACGCGCCCAGGTTTTTGCCCGGATAGAAACTGAAGGCCGCAGCCTTGCCCATGGAACCGGCGGTAAACCAGCGGTTGTGCTTCTTCGAGAAATACTTCGCGCCGTGTGCCTGGCAGGCGTCTTCAAACACCATCAGGCCGTACTGATCGCCGATTTCGAGCAACGCGTCCATATCGGCCATCTGACCGTAGATGTGAACCGGTAGCAGGGCCTTTACCTGTCCACCCGTCTTGCGATAGGTGAGCTTCTTGGCCGCGGCATCGAAGTCGCATTGCGTTTCGATGAACTCGCGCACCTTGGCCGGGTCCATGTTGTAGGTCTTTTCTTCAATGTCGACAAACACCGGGATCGCGCCGGATTGCGACACAGCTTCGGTGGTCGCGATGAAGGTATGCGGAACGGTGATCATCACATCACCCGTGGTGATCCCGGCGGCGATGAACGCAAACCGCAGGGCGTCGGTGCCGCTGCCGTTGGCCACGCAGTGTTCGGCTTCGCAATACTTCGCGAATTCCTGCTCAAAGCCGGACACGTTCGGACCGCCGATGAAGCCTCCGGTATCGAAGGCGTGCGAGACCACGGCCATCAGCTCTTCTTTCAACTCCTGATGAGGAGTGACCAAATCTAAAAAGGGAATGTTTGGGTTGCTCATTTTGCTACCTTTGCCTCTGTATTCATTCGTAAAACCTTGGCCGGATTGCCGGCCACAATGCTGTTCGCGGGGACGTCTTTGGTCACCACGGCTCCTGCGCCGATGATGGCGCCTTCGCCAATCGTCAGATTCGCCAGAATCGTCGCGCCCGAACCAATGGACGCGCCCTTCTTTACCACCGTGCGCGAAACCGACCAGTCGGCTTCGGTCTGCAAACTGCCATCGACATTCGCCGCGCGCGGATAGATGTCGTTGATAAAGACCACGCCGTGACCGACAAATACGTAGTCTTCGATCTCCACGCCTTCACAAACAAATGTGTGGCTCGAGATCTTGCAGCGCTTGCCTACGCTCGCGCCCTTCTGGATCTCGACAAAGGTGCCGAGCTTGGTCTCATCGCCAATCTCACAACCGTAGAGATTGACAAACTGCGCCAGCTTTACGTCCTTGCCTAACTTGACAGAAGGTGCGACACAGCGGAAGTCCGGGGCGGCCGTGCTCATGCGAGCACCAGCTCCTTTTTGGTGAGCAGCGAGGTCTGGGCCGCTTCCAGCATGCGCACGACGCTCAGACCCGCAAGGCCGTCGTTGATCGGGCGTTCACCATTGTTGATGCAATTCACGAAGTAGCCGAGCTCCATCTTCAGCGCTTCGGTTGCTTCCACCTTCGGCGCCCACATATCGCCCGAACGGTAGCCGACCTTCAACGCGTTCACGCCTTCTTGCGAAGTTACGTTGATGCCGCGGTCATAGACGCGCAGCTTTTCGTCGTTGACCAGATCGTTCCACACGATCATCTTCTTCTCGCCACCGATCAGCGTCATACGAACCTTCACCGGCGAGAGCCAGTTCACGTTGATATGCGCGATCACGTTGTCGGGATAGTAGATGGTCATATAGGCCACGTCGACCAGGCCGCTGGAGGTATGACTTTCGCCGGTCGCGACCACGGCTTCAGACTTCTTGCCGACCAGGTAGTCGATGATCGAGAGATCGTGCGGAGCCAGATCCCACAACACGTCGACGTCATGCTGGAACAAGCCCAGGTTCACGCGTGTCGAATCGTAGTAGTAGATCTTGCCCAGATCGCCCGTGTCCATCAGTTCGCGGATCTTGCGTACGGAGCCGGTGAAGAGGAAGGTGTGATCCACCATGATCTGCAGGTTGCGCGCCGCCGCCAGTTCGACCAGTTCTTCGGCTTGCGCCGCAGTGGTGGTGAAGGGCTTCTCGACAAACACGTGCTTGCCGTTGAGCAGGGCCTTTTTCGCCAATTCAAAGTGCGTCCACACCGGGGTGATGACGGCCACCGCGTCGATGTCCGTCGCACTGAGGATGTCCTCGCTGTTCGTGGTCGCGCGCACGCTGGGGAACGCGCCTTGCACCTTCTTCAGAGCGGCTTCGCTCTTGTCGCAGATGGCGACCAGTTGGGCGCCTTCGAGACCTACAAGGTTACGGACAATGTTCGGTCCCCAATAGCCGTAGCCAATCACTCCAAATCGAATCATAGTAAGTTCACTCCTCCGAGTTTTTCAGTTCGTTTTAATGTCTTTTACATCGCACCGTCGCCATTGATCACGGCGAACGGCGTTTGCAACAGAATTTTGATATCGCCCCAGATGGTCCACGTGCGTGCGTACAACAGATCGAGGCGCACCATTTCGTCAAACGTGGTCCGGCTGCGGCCATGCACCTGCCATAGTCCGGTCAGACCGGGTTTCACGGAAAGGTAGCGGCGTTTGTGCCACGCATCGTAGCGATTCACTTCATAAGGGATCGGCGGTCGCGGCCCAACTAATGACATCTCGCCCTTCAACACGTTGTAAAACTGCGGAAATTCATCCAGACTCGAACGCCGCAGGAACGACCCTACTTTGGTAATGCGGGGATCATTCGGAATTTTATAGAGCGCCTTCTTCTCGCCCCCGGCCCCGTCCTTGCGTGCAGCAGCGTTTTTGCTGATGTACTGCTCGACATAGGCCTTGTGAATCGCCGGATCGTTGTCGGTCTTCATCGACCGGAACTTGATGAACGTAAACGTCTCGCCGCGCAACCCCACGCGTTGTTGCAGGAAAAAGATCGGACCCTTGGAAGATACTTTCACCGCGATCGCCGCGGCCATCAGCACGGGTGAAAAGAGTACCAAGGCCATCAGGCTCCCAACGATGTCTATCGCGCGCTTGACGCACAAGGCGACGGCCTTATTGGCGAACTCGCTCTCGACGTCGATCGGCGACGCGGTTCGCACCGGCCCCATTCCCGGGATCGTTTCGCTGTCATCGGGATGGAGATGCATGCTCAACCCGATGCGGCTTGCATACGCCCGGGTCGCTGAAGCTAACGCTTCCTTGGTACGCTCGAGCAATAATTCGGCCTGCTGGGTGAGCGCGGTGCGCGTTACTTCGGTGTAAATGACGCCTACCACGCTGCCGGTGGCATACCAACCCACAATATCGGTGCCACGCGTGGAGCGCGAAATTGCTTTCAGGACACCCGCTAATTCCTGTGGCCGTTCGAGGAAAAGTGCACCCGCGTCGACCAGCATTAAGATAAAGGGACTTTGTGAACGTTCCGTCCGCCCCCGCTCCCTACGGATGGCTCTCCGAAACTCTAGTTCGGAGGCCAGCCCCGCTTCCGGATCACTGCTAACAGGCGTCAAGTGGCCGCCGTCGGCCGCTCGCGTCCTTGTCTTTTTAACCATAGCGGGTCGCATGTTTTGGCTTGATCGCACTCGTCGATTTTGGAGGAGGACAGGCTACCGCCCTTTTAGTCCCAGATACCTAGTCCTCCACTAGGTCTCTGGAAACGCCACACGGATGTGTACTCGAAAGGCAAGCAATCCGTAGGCCAAACGAAGGGGATACTGAATGCACTTTGTTTTTAGTGTGTTACCAATTCGTACCAGATAGTCAGCGAACCTTATCTCTGGGACTTACGCCCATTTTTCGAGATTGAGATGTTTGCCGCCCTAGTACTTAAACGCGCGGTCACCTATGGGAAGCATCACGAATGGACACAACGCAGGCTGAGGAAATTAGGGAACCAGCTGGACAGCGCGATGCTGGTCAAAGTTGCTCATACTTCTGGCGGCGGAAGCGTGCACCTCAAGAGACAGGCGCATTTCGGAAACGCAACTGGGTGCCAGATTTTTACGAACTAAATTCTCGAGTTTTTCTAAAATAGCCTTACCGGCTGCAGCTTCCTCGTGCGAGCCAAGTTCGGTACAGATCACTCCCAGGACTTGGCCTGCATCGATCCATCCAATCACATCCGTCTGGCGGGAGCTGGAAGTAAATAGGCGGAGAGAGCGCTTCTGTGTTCGGCCACTCAGGCCACCAACGAAGAGCGACGGCGCAGAGATCTGCACGACGACGAAAGGGCGTCCAGAGCGTTCCAGCCTGCGCTTTTCCAGTGCTAAAACGCCCAGAAATTGACTTTCACTGAGAACCACATCGCGCGGGGTCGAATAGAAGCACCCGGCCAACGCTCGGAAAAGGCGGAGCCTCAACCTGGACGTTACTCGTCTTGCGGATATGTCTCGCCTGGTGGTATCCATGGATACCGGTAAAGAGAACATAAGCTTCGAACAGCCTGCCTCCGGACAGGTTAAGAATAAGCTTACTCGGCCATCGAATCTCTGCCACCCGATGATCGAGATGTGACAATATATCTCTGAATAGCAGTTTAGCCCGGAACGGAAGCGCAAGTAAAGAGAGTCAAAGTACCGAATATTTTTGTCGGTTCCGCTAGTACCTTTTACTTCCGCCCACGGCTTTCCCTTCCATCGGGCAGGCAAACTGCCGGGCTATTTCCATGCTCAGAGGTCCTATACTCACGGCCCTCTTTTCGGTACTGATAGTTGGCACCTACAGACTATGGCCAATCCATTGCGCCTTCTTTATAGTCAGCCTATGCAGCGGCATAAGGCGCAGCCGACACAGTGGCGCGCCGGACAAAAATGAGACGAGTAACGATGCTAAGCCAATTTATGCGGAGTCGAGAAGTCCATCAGGTAGGTGTTGGCTCGGAGGACGACTTTCGCCATCGACTCGAACAAGAGCGGCAACGATCAGCGCGCTCCGGGAGGCCCCTTGTAGTGCTGGAGCTACGCGCGATACCCCTATTTCAGCGCAGCAATGGCACAGCCAACTCGCCGCTCCTGGGTGCCGTGCGCTCCGCCTTACGCGATACGGACTTCATCGGGTGGAAGGAGACCGGTACTTGTCTGGGTGTAATCTGCGCTGAAACCGGTTCCTGCGACGGAGAGACGGCCGGGCAAGCGGTGACCAAGCGGCTGCGAAAATCCATCGAGGATGCGCTTCCTGCAGGTACCCGGGCGGATTTGCAACTCACCTTTCAAAGTTCGACACACCCCTCGGAGCCGGACGAGACCAAGCCCGAAACGGTCCTGGCGGGCGAGTGCGAGTTGGAAATACTCTCCTGCTAGAGGCGCGTCGACGGCCGATATGCGGCATTTTAGTACTCTTAATACTATAAGTACTGAAGCTTATCTAGGTGCATTTTCCCTGGAAACTCAGCACTATATCTCGTAAAATTCGTAGTCATAGGATCGGTAGTACGCAGCACATAGGAGGCGAAAGAAGTAATGTTGAAATTGATAGGCAGCGCAAGCAGCGGTTGGTGGGCACTCGGGATTGCCGTACTTCTTTTGAGCGTCCAGCCCGCGAATGCGCAGGCCTGCGCCGCCCCAGCCAATCCGATTGTTGCGGAAAACTGCCTCACGGGAAATCCTTCCAGCGAGTGGGATATCTCCGGGGTCGGCAGCACTTCGATTGAAGGTTTCACCACCGACATCAGCGTGAACCGTGGTGGGACGATTCAGTTCAAGATCGACTCGAGCCAGGCGACAGCGTACCGGCTCGACATCTATCGCAGTGGCTACTATGGCGGCAACGGCGCGCGTAAGGTTGCCACCGTGCTACCCAGCGTCTCGCTCCCGCAGAACCAGCCAAACTGCCTGACCAACGCGGCTACGGGCCTGGTCGACTGCGGCAATTGGGCCGTATCGGCTTCCTGGGCCGTGCCTGCCACCGCCGTTTCCGGCGTCTATTTCGCGAAACTAACCGCCACCGCCGGACTCAGCGGATCCAGCCACATCGTTTTCATCGTGCGCGACGACAGCGGAGCGTCGGACATTCTCTACCAGACCTCGGATACCACCTGGCAGGCTTACAACGAATGGGGCGGCAATAGCCTCTATACGGGTTCTCCAGCAGGCCGCGCCTACAAAGTAAGTTACAACCGACCGTTTGCAACCCGCATCGTCGGGGGCGGTCAGGATTGGTATTTCGCCAACGAATATCCGATGGTGCGCTGGCTGGAATCAAACGGGTACAACATCAGCTACACCACGGGTGTCGATACCGATCGCCGGGGAGCGGAGTTATTGGAGCACAAGATCTTCCTTTCGGTGGGCCACGACGAATACTGGTCTGGAACCCAGCGTGCCAACGTGGAAGCTGCACGCGAACAGGGCGTAAACCTGGCATTCTTCAGCGGCAACGAAGTCTTCTGGAAGACGCGCTGGGAGAACAGCATTGACGGCTCCGGCACTCCGTACCGGACGCTGGTTTGCTACAAAGAAACGCATGGGGGCGTGAAAATTGATCCCACGGCGGTGTGGACCGGCACGTTCCGCGATCCGCGGCTCAGCCCTCCCTCGGATGGCGGCAAACCCGAGAACGCACTCACGGGCACGCTGTTCATGGTCAATCAAACGGCGCAGGCGATCAAGGTTTCCGAAGCCGAAGGCAAGCTGCGCTTCTGGAGAAACACGGCGTTCGCCAACCTGTCGACAGGCTCTACGGGCACGACCACCGCAGGCGTGATCGGGTACGAATCCGACGATGCTCCGTTCGATGCATCGACGCCGTCAGGAATGATGCGTTTGTCGACGACCGTCTTTAACGTGGCGTCGTATTTGATCGATTACGGCAGCAACTACGGGAGTGGCACCTCGACGCACAGTCTGACTCTGTACAAGCGGCCCAGTGGCGCGCTGGTTTTTGGCGCGGGAACCATTCGGTGGTCGTGGGGACTTGATGGGGTTCACGATCTGGGCGGTTCGGTCGTCGACAGCAAGATGCAGCAGGCGACTATCAACCTGCTCGCGGATATGAAGGTGCAACCGGCCACGCTGCGCCCCGGCATGGTAGCAGCTTCCGCATCGACCGACACCACCCCGCCCGTGAGCGTCATCACGTCGCCGGCCTCGGGCGCAAGCCTCACGCAAGCAGCTCAGATTACGATTACCGGCACGGCCAGCGATGTCGGCGGACGGCTGGTCGTCGTCGAAGTTTCCACCGATGGGGGCACCACATGGAAACGGGCGACGGGCACCAGTAGTTGGAGCTTTCCCTGGGTCGCTTCGGGCAGCGGAACCGTCAATATCAAGAGCCGTGGCGTCGATGACTCCGGCAATTTTGAGACCACCAACGCGGGCGTCAACGTGACCTTTGCAGTGCGAACTTGCCCTTGCACGATCTTTAGTACCAGCTCCGTGCCGAAAACGCTTAGCGATCCCGACAGCGTACCCGTTGAGGTAGGCATGAAGTTCACTTCTTCGCAGGCCGGCACGATCACCGGTATCCGCTTCTACAAGGGTTCGCAGAATACGGGCACACATACCGGCAGCCTCTGGACCGCGGCAGGTACGAGGCTGGCAACGGCGACATTCTCCGGCGAAACCGCATCGGGATGGCAACAGGTCAACTTGACGCCCCCGGTGGCCATCACAGCAAGCACCGTCTATGTGGTGTCCTACTTTACGCCCGGAGGTCACTACTCAGCCGATGAACCTGGCCTCACGAGCGGGGTGGACAGCCCCCCGCTCCGAGCACTCGCCGATGGCGAATCCGGCGGCAATGGTTTGTACAGCTATGGAGCCTCCTCCTTCCCGAACAATACTTATAAATCGGGGAATTACTGGGTAGACGTTGTCTTTGTTCCCGCGAACAGCGATACGACGCCCCCCACCATCTCTTCGGTCTCAGCAGCACCGAATTCAACCGGAGCGGTCATCACCTGGACCACGAATGAAAATTCGAGTTCGATGGTCAGCTACGGAACATCCGCGGGCTCGCTTACTTCCAGTGTTTCGGATCCAGCCATGGTCACGAACCATAGCATCACGCTCACCAGCTTGACTCCCGGAACCTATTACTACCGAGTGACCTCGGCGGACGCCGCCAGCAACAGCGCTGCCTCGCCGGTCGCTCCCGCCACGCTCAGCTTCACGGTGGTAGACAACATCCCGCCGGTGATCAGCTCCGTAGCTGCGGCACCGGGTTCCACCTCGGCTTTGATCAGCTGGAATACCAACGAACCCGCGACCACCGTGGTCAATTGGGGGACCTCAGCCGCTCTGTTGGATCAGACTTCGTCGAGCAGCAGCCTCACCGTACCTCATAGTGTCAGCCTCTCAGGGTTAACGGTAGGTACGAACTACTACTACCGAGTGACCTCGGCGGACGCCTCTGGGAATACGACAACAACGCCCATCGCGGCCAACGACCCGGCGAGCTTCACAACGACCGTTCCGGCTCCGCCGGTGATCTCGGCCATCACCGCTGCGGCGTCTAACACAACGGCGTCGATTAGCTGGACCACCGACAAGGCATCCAATTCCAAGGTGGACTATGGGACCAGCCCCAGCGCGCTGGACCTGTCAGCCACGGTAGCCACGATGGTCACGGCGCATACGGTGCCGCTTTCCGGCTTGTCCGCGGGTGTAACATATTACTTCCGCGTCACCTCAGTGGAGGGAACCGGACTGAGCGTCACGTCGCCGAATCCGCCGACCGCACCCGCGAGTTTCACGACTTCAGCGGCTGTCGGCCCAACCATCACCGCCCTGGTGGCGGCACCGGGGCTCGATGGCGCCGCGCGAATCACCTGGACTACCAACGTGGCATCAAACTCGGTTGTCCAGTACGGAACCAGTGCCGCCACGCTGAATCTAACGGCAAGCAACGCCAGCCTGGTCACGGCGCATGTCGTCGACCTGAGCGGCCTCGCCTACGGAACGACGTACTACTACCGCGTCACCTCGGTGGCGTCCGCAGGCGGAAGCACAACTTCGCCGGGCCTTGCTGCCGCTGCTGCGACATTTAGCGAAAACCTGCTGTCCTTGTTCGCACCAACCGCTGTACCGGGTCTGGTGAGTGACTCCGATACGGCGGCTGTGGTTCTGGGAATGAAGTTCAAGTCCGATGTTCCCGGCTATATCAAGGCAATCCGGTTCTACAAGGGCGCAGCGAATACTGGTTCGCACACCGCGAAGATCTACAGCCCTGCTGGAACCGCACTCTCCAGTGTGACGTTCGCCGGCGAAACGGCATCCGGTTGGCAGCAGCAAAACCTGACCACGCCGCTTGCCATCACAGCGAATACTACCTACGTCGTTTCCTACCGGGCTCCCGTGGGTCGCTATTCGTCCGACAATAACTTCTTCACGAACGGAGTCGATCGTGGGACGCTGCACGCGCCTTCCAGTTCGGCGTCGGGTGGCAACGGAGTTTATAAATACGGTGCCGCCACAGTATTCCCGAACCTGACATTCCAAGACAGCAACTATTGGGTCGACATCGTGTTCAGCACAACGCCATAGGCCATCTAGTCCCCACTTACTAGTCTGTCGTAAGCCCGTCAAAATCACTGCCTGCAAATAGCAGCATTTTGGCGGGTTTTTGGCGAACAATGGAACTCGGTACCTCCCTACGAATAGTCCCGTACTGGGCTTAAAATTTTCTGAATTGGTACTTTCCGGTCTATATTCGCCAGAAATCTCGCTTTAAACTCAATTCATGAATCGTCCGTCCCATTCACGGCTTACTCCGCTGTTCGCTCTGTCCGCCTTCTTGTTCGCTGGCATCGGGGTCGCTCAAACGGCTCCGGTACTCGTCGTCGGCAATCCTGCGAATCCGTTCGCGACCTACTACACGCAGATATTGAAGACGGAGGGCCTCAACTCCAGCGAGTACCTCAATTTGGCGTCGGTAACAGCGGCAAGCCTAACGAATCGGGACGTCGTAATTCTTGGCGAAACAGCACTGACCGCGGCACAGGTGAGCATGTTCACCACTTGGGTGAACGGCGGTGGCAACCTGATCGCCATGCGGCCTGACAAGCAGCTCGCCGGGTTGCTCGGACTGACCGACCAGGGCACGACGCTCTCGAACGCCTACATCGGAGTGAACACCTCGCAAGCTCCTGGATTTGGGATCGTCGGCCAGACGATGCAGTTTCACGGTGCCAGCGATCGCTACACCCTGAACGGCGCGACATCGGTGGCGACGCTGTTCACGAATGCCACGGCCGCGACAACGAGTCCGGCAGTCACGTGGCGCAGCGTGGGAGCCTCGGGCGGCAAGGCGGCGGCCTTCACGTATGATTTGGCCAAGAGCATCGTCTACACGCGCCAAGGCAACCCCGCATGGGCGGGTACGGAACGCGATGGATTGAATCCGGCGATCACCCGTTCCGACGACATGTTCTTCGGTGCCGCAGCCGGAGACATCCAACCCGACTGGGTAGATCGCACGAAGATTGCGATTCCGCAGGCGGACGAACAGCAGCGCTTGCTAGCCAACCTGATTGGCTTCCTGAATCTTTCCCGCAAACCGCTCCCCCGCTTCTGGTATTTCCCGTTCGGAAAGAAAGCAGCCGTGGTGATGACCGGTGACGACCACGCCATCGGCGGAACGGCCGGTCGATTTGACGCGTTTAACGCAGCCAGCACCCCCGGTTGCGTCGTCGCCAACTGGGAATGCATCCGCGGTACTTCGTACATCTACCCCAACACCCCGATCACACCGGCGCAGGCACAGGGCTACGATGCGCAGGGCCACGAAATCGCGCTCCACCTGAATACAAATTGTGCCAACTATACGCCTGCCTCTTTCCCTGGTTTCTTGACCAACCAGTTGCAGCAGTTCCTGGCTACATTTTCGATTCTCCCCTCGCCTGTAACCAACCGCACCCACTGCATTGTGTTTTCTGACTGGGCGACGCAACCGAAGGTTGAACTCGCGAACGGCATACGCCTCGACACCACCTATTACTACTGGCCCGATACCTGGGTGAATAACACCCCCGGCTTCATGACCGGTTCGGGCATGCCGCAGCGTTTCGCCGACCTGGATGGAACCGTCATTGACACCTATCAGGCAGAAACGCAGATGACTGACGAATCCGGGCAATCCTATCCGTTGACGTCCAACACGCTGCTGGATCGCGCGCTGGGTGCTGAAGGCTACTACGGGTTCTTCGTGGCCAATATCCACACTGACTACACCAACACCATCGTCCAGACCTGGGCCATGAACGTCGTTGATTCCGCGAAGGCCCGCGGCGTGCCGGTGATCACCGCCAAACAGGCGCTGACCTGGCTGGATGCTCGCAATAATTCGACGTTTACCAATCTCGTGTGGAGCGGCAACACCTTAACCTTCACCCTGACACCGGCCGCGAATTCCACCGGCCTGCAGACGATGCTCCCCACCGCCGCCTCCAGCGGAACGGTCGCGTTCATCACGCGCAACGGGAACAACGTTCCGTTTACCACCCAGACCATTAAGGGTGTCGTCTACGCGATCTTTACTGCCACCGCCGGAAACTACACCGTTAGCTACTCTGGCGCGCAGGGAACCATCATCGTCTCGCCCACCAGCGCCACGATCGGCGAGGGTGTCAGCCAGAACCTGACGGCTACCGTCAGCGGACTGGCCAACACGGCGGTCACCTGGTCCATGAATCCATCCTTTGGCACGCTGACGCCGACCGGAGCCAACACCGCCACCTATACCGCTCCGGCGTCCGCGCCGGGCAACACCGTCGTGCAAGTCATCGCGACGGCGACCGGTGCCCCGTCCCTGACCGCGACCTCGACGATCACCGTGAGCGCTCCGCCCTGCCCCTGCAATATCTGGAATGCAGCTACGCTTCCTTCGAATGCCGCAGAGCCGAACGACGGTGGCTCCATTGAGCTGGGCGTGAAGTTCCGCGCCACTGAGGCTGGCTTCATTCGCGGAATCCGTTTCTACAAGGGAGCCACCAACGTGGGCACCCACGTCGGCAGCCTGTGGAGTTCCACCGGCACGAACCTCGCTTCGGCGACCTTCATCAATGAGACGGCAACCGGTTGGCAACAGGTCCTGTTTGACACTCCGGTGGCAGTGGCGGCCAACACCACTTATGTAGCGTCCTACTACGCGCCCCAAGGCCACTATGCTTTTGACTCGGCTTTCTTCAACGCAGCCGTCGTGACTCCGCCGCTGCGCGCACTCGCCAACGGCGAAGACGGCCCAAACGGACTCTACCGCTATAACGCCGGCAGCGCCTTCCCGAATGCGAGTTTTAATGCAACCAACTACTGGGTCGATGTCGTATTCGTCACCTCGATCGGCAATCAGACCCCGATCGCTGTCGCAGACTCCTACAATACGATTCAGAATCAGCCGCTCACCGTGGCGGCCTCCGGCGTCCTGAGCAACGATACGGATGCCGATGGCAATACGCTCACGGCCATCAAAGTCACCGATCCGGCCAGCGGTTCGGTCGTGCTCAACAGCAACGGCAGCTTCACCTTTACCCCGGCTAACGGGTTCACGGGCGCCGCGACCTTTACCTATAAGGCAAACGATGGCACGATCGATTCCAATACCGCGACCGTCACGATCAACGTGGCTGCGATTCCGGTGGCGACGAACGACACCTATTCCGCCAACGCGGGTCAAGCAAACACCATCGCTGCCCCTGGCGTGCTGAGCAACGATACCGGCGGAACCCTCACCGCAGTGAAGGTCACCGATCCGGCGAACGGCACCTTGGTGCTGAACGCGAACGGTAGCTTTACCTTTACCCCGACCGCAGGTTTCTCGGGTTCCACCAGCTTTACCTACAGGGCCAACAACGGTGCCGCGGATTCGAATATCGCCACCGTCACGCTGAACGTCACGGTGCTGCCGGTCGCGGCCAACGATAGCTACACGGCGGCCAGAAACACCGCCCTGACCATCGCAGCTCCCGGCTTGCTCGTTAACGACACGGGCACGAACCTCTCGGCGATCGAAGTGACCGATTCGGCGAACGGTTCCACCACTGTAAACGCCAACGGCAGCTTCACCTTCACCCCGACCACGAACTATACCGGTACGACGTCGTTCACCTACCGGGTGAACAATGGTACGGTCAACTCCAATACCGCTACGGTCACCATCGCAGTGCAGACCGGCCCGGTCGCCGTGAACGATTTCTACACGACCAACGCAGGCACCACCCTAACAGTGGCAGCCGCGGGCTTGCTCGCCAACGACGTCGGCACCACCCTGACGGCCGTTAAGTTGACCAATCCTGCCAGCGGCACCGCGACTGTGAATTCCAACGGGAGCTTCACTTATGTTCCGGCTGTCGGCTTCGCTGGCAATGTAAGCTTCACGTACCTGGCGCGTTTCACCTGCTCCGGTCTGGCCTGCTTGCTCACCCCTTCGGCAGACTCGAACACCGCCACAGTGAATATTACTGTCGTCGCTGCGCCGGTCGCGCCGACGGCTGTGGCCGACGCCTACAATGCGACCGCGAATACGCCTCTCAACGTGGCTGCGCCGGGTGTGCTGAGCAACGATACCAGCCCCGGCGGTCTGCCGCTCACCGCCGCCAAGCTCACCGATCCGGCCAACGGAACGTTGGTCCTGAACGCGAACGGAAGCTTCACCTTTACCCCGACCACGGGCTTCACCGGTTCCACCTCGTTCACCTACCGGGCGAACAACGGCTCGACGAACTCCAACACGGCTACCGTGACCATCACGGTGAGCGCCGCCCCTGTCGCAACCAACGATGCCTACAACGCCACCAGCGGAGTGGCGCTTACGGTGGTGGCCCCCGGCCTGTTGAGCAATGACACCGGTGGCACGCTCACCGCCATCAAAGTAAGCGATCCGGCGAATGGCACAGTGACGGTAAATGCCAACGGTAGCTTCACCTACACTTCCACCGCTGGCTTCAGCGGAACCAACACCTTCACCTACAAGGCCAACAACGGCTCCGCAGATTCCAACGTCGCGACGGTGACCATCACGGTCAAAGCCGCTCCGGTGGCCGTCGCCGACCTCTTCAACGGTACGTCGGGTCTGGCCATCACGGTGGCTGCCCCGGGCTTGCTGAGCAACGACACCAGCCCCGGCGGTTTGGCTCTGACGGCGATTAAGGTCGCCAATCCGGCCAATGGCACGGTGACGGTGAATCCGAACGGTGGATTTACCTACACCCCCAACTCCGGCTTCTCCGGCACCGATAGCTTCACCTATAAAGCCAACAACGGTACGCTCGACTCCAACACCGTCACAGTCACCCTGTGTGCCTGCACCATCTGGAACTCGACCGTCGTACCGGCGAATACCAATGAGCCGACCGATACTTCTGCCGTCGAGCTGGGCGTGAAGTTCCGCGCCACGCAGAATGGCTTCATCCGCGGTATCCGCTTCTATAAGGGAACCGGCAACAACGGGGTCCACGTGGGCAACTTGTGGAACTCTGCGGGCACCAATCTTGCAACGGCCAACTTCGCCAACGAAACCGCGACCGGCTGGCAGCAGGTCCTCTTCTCCGCCCCGGTAGCGGTCACGGCCAACACCACCTATGTTGCGTCCTACTACGCTCCGGTCGGCAGCTACGCTTACAACTCCAACTACTTTGCTTCGGCAGTCGTCAACGGTCCGCTGCGTGGCCTCGCGACAGGTGAAGATGGCAGCAACGGTCTGTACCGCTACGGTGCCGGCGGAGGCTTCCCGAATGCGACCTGGAACTCCACGAACTATTGGGTTGACGTGGTGTTCGTAACGTCCATCGGCAACCAGGCGCCGGTCGCAGTCGGGGATTCATACGCGGCGATTCAGAATCAGCCGCTGACGATCGCAGCCGCGGGCGTCCTCAGCAACGATAGCGATGCCGATGGTGGCTCGCTCACCGCCATCAAGGTAACCGACCCCACCAGCGGTACGGTTTCGCTCAACAGCAACGGCGGCTTTACCTATACCCCCGTCGGCGGCTTCACGGGTAGCGCGAGCTTCACCTACAAAGCCAACGATGGCGCTGCGGATTCCAACACCGCCACCGTTACGATCACGGTGAACGCTCTGCCGATCGCGACCAATGATGCGTACTCGGTCAATCAGAACCAGACACTAACAGTCTCCGCTCCCGGCGTACTGAGCAACGACACCAGCCCGGGCGGCTTCGCCATGACCATGATCCGCTTGACGGACCCGGCCAACGGTTCGGTAACATCTAACGCCAACGGCAGCTTCACCTTCACGCCGACGGTAGGTTTCTCCGGAACTACCAGCTTCACCTATAAGGCCAACAGCACTACCGGTGATTCCAACACCGCTACGGTTACCATCACCGTCATCGCGATCCCGGTCGCGAACAATGACAGCTACAGTGGGTCGTTGAACACTCCGTTGACCGTGGCCGCTCCTGGCCTGCTCAGCAACGACACCGGCACCAATTTGTCGGCCATCGAAGTCGCTGATTCGGCCAATGGCACCACGACGGTCAGCCCCAATGGAGGCTTCACCTTCACCCCGACCACTGGCTACACGGGCACCACTTCGTTTACCTACAAGGTCAACAATGGCCTAATGGATTCCAATGTTGCCACTGTGACCATCACGGTTACGGCAGCTCCGGTCGCGACCAACGATGCCTATGTCGCTACCAGCGGCGTGGCTCTGAATGTCGTGGCTCCCGGACTGCTCAGCAATGACACCGGTGGTACACTCACCGCCATCAAGCTGACCAATCCGGCAAATGGCACAGCCACAGTGAATGCCAACGGCAGCTTCACCTACACCTCCACCGCTGGTTTTACCGGCACCAACACCTTCACTTATAAAGCCAACAACGGCACCACCGATTCCAATACGGCCACCGTAACCATCACAGTGAACGCGGCTCCCACGGCTGTCGCCGACCTCTACAACGGCACCTCGGGCCAGGCGATCACGATCGCTGCTCCTGGCCTTCTGAGCAACGACACCAGCCCGGGCGGCTTCGCGCTGACCGCCATCAAGGTCGCCAATCCGGCCAACGGTACGGTCACGGTCAATCCGAACGGTGGATTTACCTATACCCCGACAGCTGGCTTCGTCGGCACCGACAGCTTCACCTATAAAGCCAACAACGGCACCGTGGATTCCAACACCGTCACGGTCACCCTGTGCGCCTGCACCATGTGGGCCTCGACCACATTACCGACCAACCTTAACGAACCGAGTGACACAGCTCCCGTCGAACTGGGCGTGAAGTTCCGCGCCACTCAGGCCGGCTACATTAAGGGGATCCGCTTCTATAAGGGCACCGGCAACACCGGCACCCACATCGCCAACCTGTGGAGTTCCACGGGCACCAAGCTCGCCACGGCAAACTTCGTTAGTGAGACGGCGACTGGCTGGCAGCAAGTCCTCTTCACCACTCCGGTGGCGGTGACCGCCAACACCACCTATGTGGCCTCCTACTATGCTCCGGTCGGTAACTACGCTTGGAGCGGAAGCTACTTCGCGTCGACCGCCACAGTAAGTGGACCGCTGCGTGGCTTGGCCACCGGCGAAGATGGATCCAACGGCGTCTATCGCTACGGCACTGGCGGCGGCTTCCCCGACGCGAGCTGGCTCTCCACCAACTACTGGGTCGACGTGGTGTTCACCACCGTACCCTAAACCCGAGTAGGGCGGCCCGAATCGCGCGGCCGCCCCCACTCCGATACTCTGGAGGAGATCCTCATGAGTGTCCTTACCGCAACTTCCTGGTCTCACCTGCAGGAGTTGATCTTTACTGACTCCTGGGACGACGGCATTCAACGCCATCGCTCCCGGCATGCTTTTCGAGGCGTCGGCGATCAAAGCCATAAATTGGATTCCGGCCTGATGCGCCTCGGCGGGCCGTATTTGCAACTCGAAAGGCACCTCCTCCGCAATTTTAAGAAGTACGCGCACAAATCCATCGTTGAGCGCGATTCGCTGTGGCACTGGCTTTCGGTGGCCCAGCACCATGGACTTCCCACTCGCCTGCTGGACTGGACCTACTCCCCACTGGTCGCACTGCACTTTGCCACCAGCGAACTCTCCCGTTATGACGCGGACGGCGCGGTGTGGGTGGTGGACTACGCAAAAGCCCACAATATTTTGCCGGAGAATGTTCGACAGGCGCTGCAGCGCGAAGGTGCGCAAGTCTACACAGTGGAGATGCTATCGGAAACCGTGGCCTCACTGAAAGACCTCGACGGACTCTCTCAGGGCCAGGACAATTTCGCGTTGTTCTTTGAACCGCCCTCGCTCGACGATCGCATTGTCAACCAATTCGCCTACTTCTCCGTGCTCTCACGCGCGGATCTGGCAATGGACGACTGGCTGCTGCTGCACCCAGGGTTGTGGACAAAAATTATCATCCCGAGCGAACTGAAATGGGAAGTGCGCGACAAGCTGGATCAGTCGAACATCACGGAGCGGGTATTGTTCCCCGGGCTCGACGGCCTCTCCGAGTGGCTGAAGCGCCACTATACGCCGCGCTAAAACCTACGCGACGGCCACCAGAGTGCGATTCGGAACATCCTCCCAGCCATCCCGAATCTCACTACTGGCCCTTTTGTACACGGCGGCGAAGTTCGCGTGCATCCGCGCACACCCTGGCTCCGGGTAGAGCTGCACGAACAACTGCGCAACCATACTGCCGCGTAAACCCTTGCAGGTGCGCGCCAGCTCTGTGGCTGTTTGCGACGTGCAAGTCTCGCAACTGAGTCCAGTCTCACTACAAGACACTTGTGTTCTGCTAACGTACTCCGACATACGGTGATTCAGTATCGGTCAGAACCCCTTCACTTACCAGAGTGCTGAGTGGGGTTTACCTAGGCTCATTTGCGGGTAGTCTCTACCCCCAAAGATCCTTCCAAAATCAGCTCCAGAGCGCTATCATTATGGAGTTAGCAGAAAATGAATCGTTGGCTGTTCCTAGCTGTCCCGATGCTGGCATTGGCCGCCACGCCGGACTTCAGATTGGAGCGCACGCCCGTAACTGGCGGAGCGGAGCTTCTGACTGTCTTCGCTTCTGTACCCGACCAGCCGGATCCGATCCCTTTGTTGAGTGTCCTGCGCGACACTTTGGGCGACAGTGACCCCACCAATGATCGGCTTCGCTACATCTGGACCCTGACCTCCGCTACCCCTACGCTGCTCCAGCGCGCCGCCGCTGCTGTACCGTTCTTCTATTTCCGACCGAACCTGGGCAAGAACGCCGACAAGACCCCGGGAGCGGTGATCGACCTCGGCGACACATCGACGATCGTGTGGAGTTCGCTCGCCCAGCAGATCATGCAGATCACGGCGATCGACTCCAATGGCGCGCTCATCCGCGCGTCCACGCGACGTTACCGTACAAATGTGAGCGACCGCCGACGTGTGAACTTAATGGAGAGCCTCGCGGTCGTCTCGCAGTTGGAAGTGGACCCGGAAATCCGGGGATCGTTCAGCGAAGCGGAGCTACTGGAGATCCAAGCGCGCATGAACCTCGCTGGCCAGACCCTGGGAGGCTTGGTTCGAGCGAGTAAACTTTCCGACGCGTACTTCACGCAGCGCACCAAAGTTCAGGAAACCCGCGGCCACAACTGGGAGTTGCTGCGCCAACGGGCAGAATCAAACGGACTCTACTTTGAGCCTATGGGCATCGGGTCGTCACCGACGCACGCCATGTTGTGGATCGCGAAAGACGAAGCCGACCAGCCGAATCACCCGTTCAACTCGAAGTTTCTCGGCATCACCAATCCCTACACCGACAATCGCGTGCGCGACTGGCGGGGTATCACGGTTACCCGCGACGGCCGCGAACTGGTCCCTTTGGCGCTTTACGGGCTCGACTACCCCAAAGTTCCCCTGCTGTTAGTCGACTTCCGCAATACCTACGCACCCAAGCGTCGCGAGATGCTGGCGCGCGCCACCACCGACATCGTCACCGGCCTCATCGGCTATTCGAAGTGGGGCAATTGGCCGTATATGGCCGGATCGTTCGTATGGAATTTCACCAGCACGCGCCGAGGCTCGGCGACTAACGGGCAAGAGCGGCTCAAAGCTTACTCTGAGGTGCGCCGCTGGCTCACGCTGGATCATGGAATTTCTCCGGAGCTTCGCTACGACCTGCAGGAGCGCCTGGAGGTATTGGGTGTCAATCCGCTGGAAGAGAGCGTCTTTGAAGAGATGGATATCGCCCGGCGGCAATATGCGGCACTGCTGAAATTTGCGGCTGATCCTCAGGGCTTGGCCGTGAAATTGGAACGCGATCGCGGCGACGAACTTACCACCTATCGACACCGCGCGGCGGCGCGTACAGGATTCGTTCTCGCCCGCGTCGCGAGCTTCGGCATCTACAAACACCGCGAGTCCGCCCATGGAGCCGATTTATTGACGGCGCTCGACCAGCAACGTCGCGCGACCCGCCCGGAACCCGGCGCGCCCATGCTGGCGGGCACGAATCCAAATGTCGCGGGTAACTAAAGCCGCTCTGTACTTAGCCGCTCTCTGCTGGCCGCTGGCAGCGGAAACGAACCGCGTGGTGATCCTCAAGATCGATGGTCTGCCGCCCAGAGCTCTGGAACAAAACCATCTGCCTAACATCGAGAAGATCTTCAAGCAGAATGGCACCACGCTCGACAATTTCTACGTTCGGGGACTCAGCCTATCCGCTCCATCCTGGTCCTTGCTCGACACCGGCCGGCATCTCGAGATCCGAGGCAACGTCGAATACGATCGCTACACCCTTCGCCCCTACGACTATCTCAATTTCGTGCCGTTCTACTTCAGCGCGGCGACTGCTGGACGCGTCGACATGCGCGGTGTGGAGCTATTGGACGACTTGGGAGTTCCTCTTCTGCTCGATCGATTCCCGCTCAATCAGCGCCATCAATCCTTTCAACTGCTGCAACGCGGAGTCCGCTGGGAAAGCTTGAAATCCGCTCTAAAACGCCTGGTCGCCAAAGCCCCCGGCGACCTGCTCGATGAGTGGATTGTCGGTCTATCGATCGGCAACTCGCTCAATCGGCAATTTGAGCAGGACCTGCTAGTGGCGCTGAGAAACCCCAATCTCCGCTACCTGGACCTCTTTACCGGCGAATATGACCACGTCTCGCACCTAACCAACGATCCGGTCTCCCAACGCCACGAACTCGAAGCCTTCGACGCCTTCGTCGGCAAGGTCTGGAACACCATCCAACAAACTCCGCTGGCTTCCACAACCACGTTGATCCTGGTATCCGACCATGGCATGAACTCCGCACCAGACGTCTTCAGCCAAGGCTACAACCTGGTTGACTGGTTCAACAGCAAGGCTGGCGGCGCGCACCATGTCCTGACCAATCGTCACCCGCTTTCGGAATTCAAAGTTCGCGGGCTCGATCCATTTGTATCCATGGTAATCACGCCCACGTCGCAGTCTGACTACCTGAACGGCCAAGGGAACCAATATCCAACCGTGATGCTGGACCTGGACGGCAACGAACGAGCTAGCATCGGTCTGCGCAATAACAGCTTCAATACGCTGCAGGTGTTCCTGGATCAGCTTACGCGCAAGACCCTTCCTCCGCCTACACGCGCAGTAGCAATTGATGCGTTCATGGAAGAGCTGGAGCGTGTTCGGGACCCATGGTCGTCCGACATAGCGGATCTGACCCGGGAGATGGCCAACCTCGATCCCGACATCGTCGAACTTCGCAAAATCGTCGCGGCGCAACCGAAGAAGTGGACCAAGGAACAGATCGCGCAGGAGCTACACCGCGCGGCGACCCGGCAATCTCGCAAGCTCGCTGTCATGGAAGACGACCGGCGTAACTACCTCGCCTACGCAGCGACCATCGCTCGTCTGCTCAAGCTCACGCCCGCCGATTTCGACCCCGGCAAGTTCAAGCTCACCGATGTAATCCCCGCGCGGTCGCTGGGGCCGTCGAACTCCCTTTGGGACTTGCAGAACTACGTGACCGGTCCTGGGCCTGAAGGGTTCGTTCTAACTCCCGAAGGCAAGTTCGACTGGGAGCGCAGTTTCTCACGCACCAACTATTTCCACGCATTACAAGAGATCGCGGTACGGAATAACGTACAGGCCGACGTCTCCGCGCGACCGGTCGACTTCATCGCCGTCGATACCAGTCAAGGCACGTGGCTGTATAAGGATGAAGAACACCAGGCGCTGATTTACCAAGGTCGCTACCAACCAGTCGCGCATCTGAAAGCGGCACGCGACGGATCCATCTCATATGAGCCTCGTCCCCTCGGCCCCGGCTATCCACTCAGCTACTTTGAAGATCCGAATCTGGCTGTTCCTCAAGCATGGCTCAACCAACCCCACACCGATGCGGAATGGCTCGCCGCGACCCATCGGACGCGTTATTCGAACGCAATTGTCAGCCTTAAGGAGCAGCTGCCCGGCAAGACCACCATGCTGGATGGCACGCCCCTGGACCACTACAACCTGCGCAAGAGGACGCTTCGCCAAACGGACCTGCTCGTGATCGCGCACGACCACTGGAACTTCAACGTGCGCGGCTTCAACCCCGGCGGCAACCACGGTTCCTTCCTGCGCGACTCGACACACTCCGTCCTGATGTTCTCTGGCGGCAAGGAGACCGGCATCCCCTCGGGCGCACATATCGCGGAGCCGTACGACAGCCTCAGCTTCGTTCCCACGGTTTTGAACCTGATGGGTCGCCCGGAGCCGGATTTGCCGGGTCCAATCATCAAGGGCCTGTCCTCAAACCGCTAAACTAAATCGTGAACCAAGATCAACTTCGCGGCCTGTTGGAACAGGTCCGCACGGGCACTGTAGAGATCGATTCCGCTCTCGACCGCCTTCGCCACATGCCTTTTGAAGACCTGGGATTCGCCAAGGTCGACCACCATCGCGCGCTGCGAATCGGAATTCCGGAGGTCGTCTTCGGGCTGGGAAAAACACCCGCGCAGGTTTCTGCCATCGTGGCGTCCTTGCTGACGCGCTCGCAAAACGTACTCGTAACGCGCGCCACCGAAGAGACCGCAAGACGCATTCTGAGCGAGGTCCCCGACGCCGAACACTTCCCTGCCTCGGGTGCGATTCGCGTGTGGCGCGACCGCACGTTGCAAGGCAAAGGCAAGATCGCGATTGCCTGCGCGGGGACCAGCGATCTCCCCGTCTCCGAGGAAGCGCAAGTAACCGCGGAGGTGATGGGCAACGAGGTCGACGCGATCCATGATGTGGGCGTGGCCGGCATCCATCGCCTGATGCACCATCGCGAGCGCCTGGCCGCAGCCCGAGTCGTGATCGTTTGCGCCGGCATGGAAGGCGCGCTCCCCAGCGTCGTCGGCGGCTTGGTGGCAGCCCCTGTGATTGCTGTCCCGACCAGCGTCGGCTACGGTGCCAGTTTCCAGGGCTTGGCCGCGCTGCTCGGCATGCTGAACAGTTGTGCCAGCAACGTGACCGTGGTGAATATCGACAACGGCTTCGGCGCTGGCTACGCTGCAAGCTTGATGAACCGTCTATGAAACTAGTCCGCTTCCAATACAACAATGACCGCCATGCCGGCATCGTCACCGCACGCGGCGTGATCGCGGTCTCAGAGATCAATGCCAAGCGCGGAACGCGCGTCCCCAACGATGTTCTGGAGATTATCCAGACCGGAACGGCCAACCAACTCGCAGACTCCAGCGATGTAGAAGCGATTCCGCTGTCCGAGGTGACGCCGCTGGTTCCCTACGACGTTCCGCCCAAGATCTGGTGCATCGGCCTGAACTACCGCACACACGCCGACGACATCAATGCCGTTCAGCCAGACGAGCCAGGAAGTTTCATGAAGCCGGCTTCGTGCATGTTCCAACCCGGCGGTCCGATCCATCTGCCGCCCGCGACCGTGTCAACAGACGTCGATGCCGAAGGCGAACTGGGAGTGGTCATCGGCAAGCAGTGTAAGGGAATCACGATCGACGATGTTCCCAACGTCATCTTTGGCTACACCACAACGCTGGACCTGACCGCGCTCGATGTCCTGAGCCGCAACCCGCGCTATCTCACGCGCGCCAAGAGCATGGACACGTTTTTCAGCTTTGGACCCGTAATTGTCACCGCGGACGAAATCGCCGACGTGAATCAACTGGAAGTGGTCACCGAACTCAATGGCGCGATCTGCTCGCGAGACTTCGTGCACCACATGCGCCATCGTCCCTATGAGCTGGTGCGTTTCCACGCAGAATTCATGACGCTGTATCCCGGTGACCTGATCTCGACAGGTTGCCCCAAAGGCGCCCGAATCAAGGCAGGCGACCGTGTGCGGTCGAGGATCGACGGCGTCGGGACCCTCGAAGCCAGCGTCTCAGCCTAGTGTATTGACCGCTTGAAGAGTCTCCGAGCGTGAGTGGGGCAGCCACCCTGGCTGCTGCGGCCTCAAAGGCCGCTTCGGGGTGTAAAATGCCGTGGAACATGCGGACTGGGAGTCCGCAGCAGCCAGAGTGGCCGCCCCACTTCGCGCCTCCAGATCACGCGGTCAGAGCACTAGACGACCGGTGGCCGCCGCTTACCGAACCCCGTCGCCTCTTCAAATGCGTGCCCCATTTGCAGGACACCGAAGTCCTGTTTGTATCGCCCAACAATCTGGAGCCCCACCGGCGAGCCTTCCGGCGTGAATCCCGCAGGCACCGACGCGGCTGGATTGCCCACTGCAGAGATATACCAGCAGGACTTCATCCAGTCGATGTAGCTATCCAATTTCACACCAGCGATCTCCGTTGGATACGGCGTGTTGATGTCGAACGGCGGCAGTTGCGTCGTCGGGAGGATGAAGTATTCGTACTTTTCCATGAAGGCCTGAAACCGCCGCCACATCACCGCGTGCGCCGCTTCGGCACGCGCCACCTCAGACCCTGTCAGCCGCAGTCCTTCTTCGATCTCGCCGGCCAGTACGTCTTTGAACGCCTTCGGATTCGCGCGGTATCGCTCCCCGTAGGAGTTCGCAGTATTCCATGCCCTCAGAACCCGGAAGGCCAGTTCGGCCGGAGCAAAATCCGGCTCCGCCTGCTCCACAGTGCAGCCCAGCGATTCAAAAGTCTTGCGATGACCGTCCACGATCGTTCGCACACGCGCATCGAAGGGAGCGCCGCCCAGATCCTTGAACCAGCCCACGCGAGCGCCTTTGAAACTTCGTCCCAACGGACGCGCGAACGCTTCTCCCGGCTCGTCAATGGAAAGCGGCGCTCGCGGATCGGGTCCTGTGATCGTGCTGAGCGCGAACGCCAGATCCGCGATGGAGCGCCCCAGAACACCTGAAGTGCTTAAAGTAAACCACCCAAACGCAGCCTTCGGATTCGGCACGCGGCCCGGCGTTGGCCGGAAGCCAGCAACGTTGCAGAACGCCGCAGGATTGCGTAGCGAGCCACCAGTATCCGAGCCATCGGCAACCGGCACCAATCCACAGGCGAGCGCGACCGCTGCTCCACCCGAGGACCCACCGCACGTCTTGCTCACGTCGTAGGGGTTATGAGTCGCCCCGAAAACCGTATTGAAGGTCTGCGAGCCCGACCCGAATTCCGGAGTGTTCGTCTTGCCAATCGTGATCGCGCCCGCGCGATGCAGACGCTCGACGATCAAGTCGTCCGCCATCGGAATGTTGTCCTTAAACAGCGGCGAACCAAACGTCGTGCGAATGCCGCGTGTTTCCACCAGATCCTTGTGCGCCACCGGGAGCCCATGCAGGGGTCCGAGTTTCTCTTTGCGCGCCTGCATCTCGTCCGCCTTGGCCGCTGCTGCAGTGGCCATCTCCG
Source organism: Bryobacteraceae bacterium (assembly GCA_039926185.1). GTDB lineage: Bacteria > Acidobacteriota > Terriglobia > Bryobacterales > Bryobacteraceae > Palsa-187. The sequence continues at coordinate 205,228 of JBDSXJ010000036.1, forward strand.
GCACCAACGTCACAATCGCGTTGACCTTGGGATTCACACGCTCAATCTGTTTCAAGTGCGCCGCCAAGGCCTCGCGCGCCGACAATTTCTTGGTGCGAATCAGCCGCGCCATCTCGACCGTCCTCAGGAAACAAATCTCAGAATCGGTCACTTGAGCCTCCAAGAGGGGCATGGCCGCCATCCCCAAGAGCACGCCCCGTCGGCTGACATTCATGGCTACCAGTCTATATCGGGCTGACTTCGCGAAGGAATGCGCCCAGACCCTGCGGGAACGTGTTCTTTGCGCGCCGGTTCGCGCGACGCCACGCCTCCCAGACATTGCCAGCGAGCACGCCAGCAAGCAGGAAGTAGACCACTCCGAACCATTCAAACACCGCGTAACTCACCACCGCGACGATGACCCCGCAAATCAACTGGTCGGGATACTTCGCGGGCGACGTCGGCGGATCGGTCAGGATGATGAAGGCAAAGTACAGGACAGCCTCAATATCGGGCGAACGGAAGATCTCGGAGACCCACTGCGGATCGCCAACAAACGCTGTGACTGTGAATAAGAAGAAGTAGCTCGCGAGAAACGCCAACACTAAAGGCATCTTGTTGACGCGATCCGTAATATAGATGCCGGTGATCAGCAGCGCCGCCTGCGCCCACAGCGGTGTCACTTCGGGCAGCGCGCCCCACCAGCTTTGCCCCATGTGGAACACGTAGTACATGCTGACCACAGCCAGCGCAGCCGGATTAAATACATTGGCCGTCTTCGTGCGGAAAAGGTACTTACTCAGCACCGCGACCACCGACGTGACGGCGGGAACATACCAAGGCTCCTGCGCACGCACCACCATGGTCACGATCATCGCGGTCAGAACCGCGCCGCTGGGAAACTCCCACACCTTCTTACGGGCACGCAGGATGAACAAGTCCACCAGTCCCGCCGCCAACGCCGAGCCCCCCATACCGATCAGCACCGTGCGGATGCCTTCGCCCGGAGCTGCGATGGCTGCGAGGATCAGCAGGATGATCGTGACTAATCCCTTGGGCGTCTTGAAAAAGCTCTTCACCTTACGCATGGCACAACCCTCGCGTCTCGAAACGCTGCAAGTCCGGAGTCACGATCAATCCTTCAACCCCCATGCGAGTTAAAAATGCAATTCCGTCTTCGGGTCCCAAAACAAAAGCGGCTGTCGCCAGGGCATCGGCCAGCATTGCTCCCGGCGCAACCACGGTGGCACTCGCCGTCGCCCGCGATGCTGCGGCAGTGCGGGGATCCAGGATGTGTTCCCCGCGTTCGTAATCTCCAGAGGTGCACACGGCCTGGTTTGAAATCTGCAATCGATCCATCAATTCGCCGTCGTTGCGCGGATGACGAATGCCGACGGTCCACGGCTCGCCTTGCGGATTGCGTCCACCCAAATAGAGATCGCCACCAGCGTCGATCGCGAAATTCTGAAAAGGTTCCAGCTCGCGAGCCGCCGCATCCACTGCTAGGCCTTTCGCCACGCCACCCAGGTCAAGCGTCAAGGGACGCCGTAAGAAGATCGTACGCGCTTCCGCATCCAACTCAACATCGCGGTAACTCACATCGTCGTCGGCCATAACAGGAGCGACCGTTTCCCCCGTGCGATGTTCGCGGTTGAATCCACGCGCCGCCATGCGATGTCCAACGGTAGGATCAAACGCCCCGCCGCTCTCTTCCGCAACCCGCAGAGCGAATTGAACAGCCTCAAACAATATAGGACTCGCAGCCGTCGGCGCGCCCGCATGGAGCTGCATGAGTTCGCTGCTGGCACGGAAACGGGAGCAGCAGGATTCCACCTCATGGAACCAGCCGAACGCACGATCCAGAGCATCCTCCGGCGCAGTGACATCAATCGTCACCAGTGTCCCCATCACGGCTTCAGTGCGGGTCACTGGTTGTGGGTAGCCTTGGAAAGAGCGTCCACTACCGCATAGTAGAACGCATTGGCACTCTCAGTGGCGCGCGACACGTAGTCGACGTCGGCACTTTGTCGAACGGCAACCTGCGGCGGCAGCATGTCGATCACGTCGCAGGAATAGCGGGTATTGCACTGCGCGATGGTCGCGCCATGAATCCGTCCACCTTCGATCACAACAGCCGCTTGGATGTCGCCGTGCCGCGAGGTACCCCACCCTGTGTAGGTCCCGTCTTTCCATTTCGGAGCCGGTGGCGGAGGTGGCGGCGGCGCAGGCGACACAACAATCGCTGCAGGAGCCGTCGGCGGAGCAACTACCGGAACCGGAGCGGGAGCTTCCGCCACAACCTGCGGCGCGACCAACTGCGCCGACACGTTGAGCGGGGACTCCGCTGCCGCTACGGGTACCTGTTGCTCCACCACGTTGCGAGCCGCCACCGGCGCCTCGACCACTTGCGCGACAACGGCTGGCGCGTTTTCCGGAACAATCGCCTCTGCCACCTGCACAGGAGGCGCGGGCCTCCGCTCAGCCGATTGGGCTTCAAACTGGCTCGCCGCCGCGCGAGTCTTCGCATACCCAGCGGAATACACAGCCAGCACCGCCGCGCAACTCAACGCGACCAGACTATTCGCGACTTTCTTATCTCCCGCCATCGCTTCCTAAAACTCCACCTTACGTGCGTCAGCCACGATCAAGTCATGATAAACCGGCAACGACCAGCCAGCCTTCTCAAGTTCCTTCAACCGCGCGTCGACCTTCTTCACGTAGTTCGCTTTGCTGCCATACATCTTCTTTAATTCAGCCTTGGGAATCGCCGTCGTGTAGACGCTGAGGCCGCACAATTGTGCATTGCCGCCCACCGGAGCCGCCGTGTTGCGAGCCGTATACTTCGCCGTCGGCAGATCCAGATACGGATTGCGAATTCCGCCCTGCGCGTTCCCGTGCGCATCCAGCGCCATCAACGACCCATCGTTCGCGCGGTTGCGATCGCTCAAAATTCGGTCGGCCTTCGGAGGTACGATCCCCTGATCCACCCAGCGCATCAGGTGGTACAGCGCCACCGACATGTAAGCTTCCAAGGGGAACTGGCTCAGCGGATTCACACACGCGCTCTGCGGCAGACGCTTCAGATTGTTGCGTGCGTCGAGGTGCCCCATTCCCGCGAACTCAAAATCACGGTACTGATCGCCAGCAGCATCGCCGTCCTGGCGAGTCGTAATAGACGCAGAGTTCTCATATTCGTGCTGCGTTGGAACTTGGATCACCGGCACATCGACCGACGCGATCACCGTACCATTCGAGGTCGGCATGAAGCCGTCGTAGACATGCGTCATCTCCGGCGTGCGGTAGACCATGTGCGCAGGCAGATAGTTGGTCAGGATCGCGGAGGAAGCCGACGTTCCGAAGAGCACCATTTTACGCACCGTCAAACCAGCCAAAGGACCCTTCGCGCTGCGCACCAGCGCACCGACCTGGGCCAGAATCTCATTCGTCTGATCGTTCGACAACGTGAGATCCGCGTAACGTTCCTTATTCGCCGCCAGCGGAACCGCCGCCGTGCCCGTCAGGATCTCCGCAGCGATGTGCCCCGAACTCATCAGGTAAATCGCGTTGTACTCGAACCCATGCGCGTTGCCCGCCGGGTGCATCGCCTCGGCCAAAATCAATCCACTGAAGCGGGCATTGTCCGCAGGCTTGCGAATCACCAGCCGCGTCTTGTAGGGCTTGCTATTCGCCGTGCCGCTGACGAAGTATTCGTCCGTGTCGTACTTATAAAAGGTCACATCATGACCCGGCCACTGGCCCACCGCGGAATCGTAGATCGCGCCAGGACCGGTGATCTTCGCGGAAAGCGTCGGCAGCGCGACAGCCGTAGGCTGGGTCGGCAGCGGCGGGCCAGCCGGACCTTTCGCTCCACCTTTGCCAGCAGGCGCGGGCGCGGGGCCACCGCCCGCCTTAAAAGCTCCTCCGCCAAATCCGCCCTGCTGCTGCGCGCTCATCGGAAACTGCATCGCGAAGATCATCGCGCCCGCCGCCAGCAGTGCGATCCCAACCATCGAATTATTCTTCTTGAACATATTTATTTGGACCCTTCGAGGAGCGCTAAGGCTGTTGTCTATTATGCGGCTAGCGCTTGTCGACCACAACCCGTCCGCCTTTGACGACCACTTTGGTTTTCAGCCAATTCCAATAACCCTCCAGCGGATTGCCGTCCAGCAGGATCACGTCCGCCAGCTTGCCGGCTTCCAGCGTTCCCAACTGATCGCCCATCTGAATGTAAGACGCCGTGTTGGGACCCATCATCTTCACCAGATCCGGCATCGAGAACATCGTATTCAGCGCCTTCAATTCATGGTCCAATCCGGCGAGCGGTTCGTAGGTCGTGTCCGTGCAGTAGCCCAGAATGACGCCCGCGTCCCACGTCGTGCGCGCGTTCACCGGCATGTAGCCAGCCTCTTCACCGAGCCGCACCCCATCAACGATTCCCGACGGCCAAGCCTTCCCGTCACGGAACCGAGCCGCATTGTCCGTAGCGAACACGCCAAACACCGGCGTACCGAAGCCTACCGTGCCAAGCACCTTGGTCCCCGCTGCTGCAACCTTTGCAGCGGCCTCTTTGCTGGTCCAATCCTTATTCGGAAGATGAACCAACAGCGGCACCCCCGCCTCCGCCGCAGCCACCATCGCGGAGGTGCTCACCGCGTGTACCTGCACCATGACGCCGGCCTTCTTGCCTTCATCCACGATCGCCTTAATCAGTTCGATTTCTTTCTCGCTCGGACCCGGAATCGGTGTCAGCAGAATCTCGCCCGTGAACTTGATGCCCAACGCGGCCATCTTGCGAATTTCCGCCCGAGCAGCATCCGTCGTCAGCGTCGGACTCAACCGAATGGAGCCAGAAGGAATGATGCGTGGACCATTGATCACGCCCTGCTCAATGTGATCGCGCAGCGTGATGTTGCCCTCCGCCGGGCCGCCGCCCGACAGCACGGTGGTGTATCCCGCTTCCAGCAGCGCCTGCATCTGCGCCTTCTCATTCGGGCCAGTATTGATGTGACGATGCCCATCGATGAAGCCCGGCATTGCCGTCATGCCCTTGGCGTCGATCGTCTGCCCGGCTGCCGCAGCCGGAGCACCAGCGGCCACCGACGCGATCTTCCCCGCCCGCACCACGATCGATCCGCGCTCAATCACCGCGCCATTCGCCCCGATAATCCGAGCGTTAGTGATCGTGAGATCCTGCCCGAAAACCGAGAGCGTTCCGCACAGCGCCAAGAAGACAGACTTCATCAGGATTCTCCTCACTTCATGAAAATAGGGCAGGCTGGCTTGCCTGCCCTACGTGATTCCAATTAGAAAAGGCCTATTTCGCTTTCGCGTCGCCTTCCGACGATCCCGCGAACAGCCGCTTGCCATCGGCCGTGGCCACAGTTCGGGCGTTCACCGTCTTCGACCCGTCCTTGGACATGGTGCCCTCGACCGTGATTAGCGCACCCTTTTGCACGGAGTTCGCCGACCAGCCATTGCGACGCAGCGCATTCGGCGCGCCGCCTTCGATCTGCCACGCGGTCACGACGCCCTTTTCGTCCTTCACGTCCATGTAAATCCACATATGCGGATTCATGAACTCAACCTTACTCACCGTGCCCTTCAAGGTAATCGGCTTGTTGCGGTCAAACTCGGCGTCAAAAGAATGGTGCGCGAACGTCGCGACTGTGCTCGAAAGCAGCAAGGCTGCGAGCGGAAGGATTCGATTGAGTTTCACAGAAGCTCTCCTCTTCTTCACTGTGTATCGGAACCGGCGATCGGCTAAAGTATACGCCAGAAATCAGCCCCGGAGCAAGGGTCCGGTATGTTAGCCTTAACGGCGATGCGAACTTCACTTTTGCAATCCGTTGCCGTCTCTTGCGCCGGGGTTGTGGCGCTGATTTTGATGGCCACCGCTCCCATGCCGGGTCAGGCTCCCGGCAAAGGGAAAGCGCCCGCTGTAAAGGCGCTCAAGCAGGTGCCGCGCCTGCCTAACGGGAAGCCGGATCTGACCGGCGTTTGGGATCACCCACGCGTTGGCGACTTCTCGAAGAGCTTCCAGGGCTGCGTCGCCGTCACGCAAGGTTGCAGTGCCACCGCCGAGGTCACCGAGTTCCCCTGGACCCCTGCGGGCAAGGCCGCGTTTGAAGCGGAAAAGTTCGACTACGGCGTTCATTGCCTGCCCTGGGGCTATGTGCGTTCGTGGGGCACGCCCTATCCGCTGGAGTTGATCCAGAAGGACCACCGCCTCGCCATCCTCTTTGAACAGAACAAGTGGTTCCACGTCGTCCCTACCGATGGCCGCGAACTGGTCGTGGACGTCCCGACGTGGATGGGGACTTCGGTCGGACACTGGGAAGGCAACACATTGGTGGTCGTCACCGAAGGCACCAACGGCAAGACCTGGATCGATACAGCCGAGCACCCGCACAGCGACGCCCTGCGCATCGTCGAACGCTTTGACCGCACCGACTACGACCACATCCGCCATCAAGTCACGATCACAGACTCCAAATTCCTCACCAAGCCCATGACCAACACGTCGATCCTGGTCCTGATGGCTCCCGGCACCGAACTCTACGAGTATTCCTGCGAGGAAAACAACAAAGAGATTATGGACGGCCACATCAAGGACGACTTCACGAAGAAATAGCTACTGAAACAGCTTCGGCTTATCCTCGCCCGAAGCTTGCGGACCAAACGTTTTCTCCGCCCCGTCGACCAGCGCTTTGATCTCGGCATCCGTGAGCTTGGCTTCTGGGTGCATCGGCAGATACACGCCAGGCGGCATGTCGCCGTGCAGCACCTCGTCCGCGATATCTTTCGCGTGCCGCTGCTCGCGATTCCATTCGGAGAAGTTCATGTGCTCGCGCCCCCCGTCCACGTCGTTCTGCACCAGCCACGACACCGGCGCAATGTTCGAATACCACGGCCACACCGTCTCATTGCTGTGGCAATCGAAGCAGGTTCGCTTGAAGAGCGCTCGGGTTTCCGGAGAGTTCCACATCGGCTCAGCGACCTTCGGCGGATTCTCGTGGCTGTGGCCGTAAGGGACAACCTGAATCAGGACTGCTACTAGAACGAACCACTTGAGCCATTTCATCAGTTCAGGATACTAGTGTAGTGCGTCACGGATTGCACCTTATTCAGGGTGCGGAAAAAAAAGGGCCTTGGTGCGCTTAAAGCCGACAGGCTGAAGCCTGTCCCACAAAGCAGCCACAGGTTGTTGAGAACAGGTGGGACAGGCTTCAGCCTGTCGGCCCTTTTTCCGCAACCTAACTCGCGCGTACGCCACATACTACGCAGTACCCAGACCACTAGCCCTGAGCCTTCAGCACCGGCCCGGTCCAGTCCGACAGCTTCGCCCGCTGCCGACCGTCCGCATCGAAGTTCGCCGGATCTAGCCACCGCTCGAACGCCGCTTTCAGTTCCGGCCACTCCCGGTCGATCGCCGCGAACCACGCAGTATCCCGATTCCTGCCCTTAACCACAATCGCCTGTCGGAAAATCCCCTCGTACGATAATCCAAGCCGCTGGGCCGCCGCGCGCGAAGGCGCATTCAGCGCATCGCATTTCCACTCGTAGCGGCGATACCCCAGCTCAAACGCATTGCGCATCATCAGGTACATCGCCTCGGTGGCCGCACGAGTTCGCTGCAAGAGTGGAGAGAAATTGATGTGCCCTACTTCAATCACGCCCATCGCCGGAGTAATGCGAAGATACGCCGCAACGCCCGTAGCTCGGCCAAGTTTTGTATCGACGACCGCATAGAACTGCGGATCGGACCCGAGACACTCCCGCTCCATCCACGCGCGATAGTCAGCGAGAGTCGGGAATGGCCCCGAAAAGAGATAGGTCCAATTCCGGCTCTCCGTATTCGCAGCGAACAAACTCTCGGCGTGGCGAGCCGGATCGAGCGGCTCCAGCGAGCAATACTGTCCGTGCAACGCCACACGCGGAGGGTGCGGGGGAGCCACCCAATTGTCCAGCGCATCCCCGATCGGTTGTCCGAGTTGGTTGATGCGGGGATTCATTTCAGTGCGTTTAGAATATCCGTTTTAGCGAAGTCATTTCCCTTGAAGAGCAGCGGCTCACCCAGTTCCTTCGCCAACGCGTACGTGATGCAGTCGCCGAAATTCAAGCTCGCCTTGTGACGCCCGCGACCGAAATCACGGAAGGCTTGCCTCGCCGTCTGTGCCTGCTCGGCGGTGAATGGAAGGATCTTAACTTCCGACTCGCGGACAAATGCGTCGAGTCTTCTCGATGCAATGGCGTCGCCGCGCCCGTCGATGACCATGGCGGCTTCCAGAAAGCTTGCTGAAGACATGCTACACCGCTCCGCTGTCTCAATCTGGTGCGCGTATTGCGCCGCATCCGGTTCGGCGAGCAGGATCGCCAGCACCGCTGAAGTATCGAGAACCATCTAGCGTGGAAGCCCAAACTCGTCGTAAAGCAAGTCGTCATGGCTCGCGGAAGTCGTCCCCGGCGCGACATGCTTTGCGCAAGTTTCCCCTATCTTCAACAGCCGGCTGGCCATTCCGATTTTTTGCGCCTTGCTCTTTTCGCGTTCTAATTCGCTCCGTACCGCGTCGAGTACCGCGCTCGTAATGGTGGAGTGGCGTCGGTGGGCAAGCTCAGACGCCAATTCGTAAATTTCCGGGTGTTTGAGATTCAGCGTGCGCAAGGTAGAAATCCCTGCCCTCATTCTACCATCGAACCAGGCGGATCGAAGTCCGCCCAGCGAACGCGTAAACACTACTTCCCGACGTAGCTCACGCGCCAGATAATCCGAGCGCCATCGTCGGTCACCAGCATTGATCCATCCTGCGCCACCGCGATGCCAACCGGTCGCCCCCACGGCTGACCCTGCGCATCCAGAAATCCAGTGAGGAAGTCTTGATACACGCCACTGGCCTTGCCCTTTTCCAGCGGGATACGAACCACTTCGTGGCCCGCTTTGATCGAGCGATTCCACGAGCCATGCTCTGCCGCAAACGCATCGCCGCGATACTCCGCCGGGAACTGGTTGCCGGTGTAGAACGTCATTCCCAGGCTCGCGCTGTGCGGTTGGATCAGGACGTCCGGCACGATCACCTTGGCCTTCAATTCCGGATGCGCGCCACCCAAGCGCTCATCCGCGTTGCCGCCTATGTAGTAGTAGGGCCATCCGTAGAAGCCGCCCTTCTTCACGCTCGTCACGTAGTCGGGAACCAGGTTGTCGCCCAGATTGTCGCGTTCGTTGATCGAGGTCCAAACCTCGTTGGTCGTCGGATTCACCGCGAGGCCCACAGGATTGCGAATACCCGATGCGTAAACACCGATGAACTTACCCTCCGGCGAGTATTCCAAGATATTGGCGCGATGGAATTCGCCAGGCGTCTTATCCGGATCGTCGATGTTTGAATTCGAGCCGACCGCCACCAGCAGCGTGCCTTCCTTGCTGAACACCAGATCGCGCGTCGGATGATTGCCACGCGGCGGAATGTCGTTGATCAACACCTGCTTCGGTCCGCTCGCCTTCATGTCGCCCTTCCGATAAGGGAAGCGAACCACCGACCCCGTGTTGCCCACGTACACCCACTGCGGATTGTTGCCCGCGGGATAGAAGTTCACCCCGAACACACCTTCCAGGTCCGTCGCGAACGTCTCGGTCATCATCGCCTTGCCATCCGCCGCGATGCCGCGATAAACCGAGATCGTTCCCTGCCCGGAGTTCGCTACGAAGAAGTCGCCGTTCGGAGCGGTGCGAATTTGGCGCGGAGCATTCGTCCCCGTCTCGGCATAAATCTCCACCTTGAATCCCGCAGGTGCGATCGGCATCGCCCCGGCGGGTCGCGCCACTTGTTTCTGCTTGCCCGGGCTCGCCTTGCCCACCGGCGGAAGATCTTTCACGGTAATCCTGCGAGCCGTGCCCGGCTTTAAATTGACGGAGTCAGCCCAGGCGGACGAACCAGTCAGGACGTTCCACGTGTCGACTTTCGCCGCCTGCAAAATCACAGTCGCCGCAAGCAAAAGAGAGGCATAAAACGGGGCCCAACGCAGGGATTTCATAGTGACCTTCAGAATAACAGGCCACTGGAAGCCCCTCGCCTATCTAGGCCGCTCGTCGCATGCGCGCCATCTCGTCGATGGCCTGAACCGCTCGCGTGTCGCCTCTCCAGATCGGCCACGGCACGCTCACTCGACCGAAAAACGTCCGCATGCGGACCGCATAAAGCCGTGCCATCAGCGTATATCCCATCGCCATCCCAGCCACATACGCGATACCGGATGTGGGGCTCAGCGAAAGAGACCGCAAACTGAGCAGCATGGTTCCGGACGCGAACACGCAGATAGAGAAAACCGTCCGTTTATTGGCGCCGCTCGCCGCCAGCCTGGCCTGCAGTTGAAACATGGAGATCGCGAAGCACGAGAGGAACCCGGGCCACGCATACGTAAGGAACAGGAACACCACCTTCTGAAGTAGCGGCGCTTCCTCTGCGCCAAAGACTCCCCACCGGACGCCGCCGGGAGGATTATCGGCGATGACAAAACCTAACGCGCCGAGTGCCAAAACCAAAAGCAGGGAAGAGCCAATGCTGTTTTTCATGGGGGTTGATAAAGGAAGGGAAGGAAAATGCGGGGGCGATTGCTCGCCCCCCGCGTGAAACTACCAGGCCGGGCAGCAGACGATGTAGTTCATCTGTTCCCAGTACGGGTATTCGCTGGTGCATTCGCGCATATAGATATCGCTACAGCTCAAGTAGAAGGTGCCCGGGGGCCAAACAACGATAGGATCGTTCATGATTCTTTCTCCTTTTCAAATCTGGGCAGCGCGCATTCGCTAACGCTGCTTGCGACCCGAAGATAGAGGAACAATCCTGAAATGCTCCGCGCACGAAATGCGAAGAGACTGAAAATCCGCGAGATACAGTCGCGAATCGGTCGCGACTAGCCGATTTGCGCCGCGAAAACCAGAGGCATCGTCGGAACTTGCGATCCCGCCGCCGGCTCCACCGTCACCGCGATACCGCCCACGTCCCCCAGGTTCACTGCCTGCGGAAGCGTGTGCACCGCCGAGCCAGCCTGATTCGACTGGAACAGCCCTGCCGGTCGAGGAGCACTGCCATCCTTGGGCAAGATCCACATCTCATAGGCTTGCGCAGGAGTGAGTTGCGGCAAATTCGTCGCGATCAGCAATACGCCCAGCCGTGGATGCAGATACACATTGCCCCGCGGGGGCTGCGCCTGCGGCGTTCCGAAATTCACCTGCTTGGTTTCCGGCTCTTCCAGGAAGCGGAACACCGCCTCCAGCCGAGTTCGCTCGGCTTCGGTCTCCGCCAGATTCTCACGGACCTGCGCCAGTTGCCGACCCCGCTCCCCCGCCACCACGTTGAACCACAGCGCCAGCATCAGCATCGCCGCCGCACAGGCTGCCGCGAACCACGTCCAACCCATCGGCTGAACACCCACCGCGCCCATCACCCTGCGCTTCAAACGAGCCGGCGGCACCACTTCCGGAGCCTGACTCAACATCAGCGCCTGCACCGCCAAGGCGTCTTTCATATTTGCCTCGCAAGCCGAACAGCCGCGCTCCAGGTGCGACCGGATTTCGTCTTTTTCATTTCCGTCTTCGAGCAGACCTAGGGCATACAGTTCGAAGCTGTCGCGTAATTCTTCGCAGTTCATACGGTTGCGGCGGCCTCCCCTAGTTGATCTCGTAGAACCTTTAACGCAGCGCGCACCCAAGTTTTCACCGTACCCAAGGGTTGCTGCATGCGCTCCGCCATCTCCGTCTGCGAAAGCCCTTCGTAATATGCCAGCTCGATCACCGTTTTCTGATTCGGTGTCAGCATCTCAAACGCTTCCTTCAAACGCCGCGCCCGATCCAGACTGAGCGCCTTTTCTTCCATCCCGGTAAAGCGCGAAGGATGCTCAATATCCGCCAGTTCCAGCGATCGCGACGCCATGCGCCCATCCGAGGACCGTAAATAATCAATCGCGCGGTTGCGGGCCACGGTGACAATCCACGGACCAAGCGCGCCCTTTTCTACGTCGAAGGCCTGCGCCCGGTTCCAGATGCGCAGAAACGTCTCCTGCGTCAGATCTTCCGCCACCCCTGTATCGCGCACAACCCGATGGATCAAGGAGTACACCAACCGCCCGTAGCGGTCGTAAATGATTCCCATGACCTTGGGATCGCGGTCACGAAGCCGTTTTGCAATGTCGAATTCGTCTTTGAAACGAACGGCCAATTGCATGGCGGCGAATGTCAGCCAGATCAGAACCAATCGCAAATTTTGCCCTCTGCCTAACAATACGTTAGCTACCGGCGCATGGATGTATCGAAGTGAGCGCCTTCGGGGATTATACCCCGCGGTAGCTGGATTCCAAACTTTGTAGACTTCCATCCTGAATACTGGATTCGCTGTAGCGCACCCGCCACCTATTCATGCGATAATCCGGGCGTGAGCCGAACGCGCGAACTGGAAACACGCCTCGAACATACCGAGAAGCAACTCTACCTCCTGCAGCAGATCAGCCGTTTCATGGCCCGCAATATGGCGCTGGGAGAGAGCCTGCAAAAAGCCGTCTCTCTTGTCGTCGAATTCATGGCCAGCGACTCCTGCCTGCTCTACCTGCTGGATGACGATGAGTTGGTCCTGGTGGCCTCCAACGCGCCCAAGCCAGACACCATCGGCCGCGTGCGATTGAAACGCACCGAAGGCCTCACCGGTTGGGTGGCACGCGAACGCCGCATGCTCACCATTTCCAAGGAAGCGTACCTCGACCCGCGCTTCAAACTCTTTACCGATCTTCCCGAAGACACCTTTGAGGCCTTCCTCTCCGCTCCCGTGATCGTCCGTGGACGCGTCGCCGGCGTCATCAACGTACAACATCGCGATCCCCACTTTCATTCCGGCGGCGAAATGGAACTGCTGACCACCGTCGGCGAGCAGCTTGGTTGCCTGGTCGCCTTGGCCACGGCCGATCTCAAAGTGCCGGACACCGCCCACATCCTGGACTTGGTCATGGCTCCCATCGCGGCCACTCGCGGCTGATGCGATTCGCGCTTCTCGCCCTGTTCCTCTCTCCGCTGCTTTCCGCGGCCGAGTGGACCATCGCCTATTTCTACGACAAGCCTACCGCCGTTCTGCACTTCACCGACATCGCGTTCCCCTCTGCCCTGCGCGGTATCGCGGTCGGCAACGTCGAAGACCAACTCGGACAGCGTAGGCCGCGGCCCGTCGAGATGGTCACCTCCGACGGCGGCAAGACCTGGGCAGAGATTAAACTCAACGACGCACCCTACTCTCTATTCTTCCTCGACGATTCCACCGGTTGGATGGTCACCGAAAGTGGCATCTGGAAAACCGACGAATCCGGTCGAACATGGAAGCGGATTAGCAAGCACTCCGCGGGGTCCCTACTGCGTGTGCATTTCCTCGACGCCAACCACGGCTTCGCGGTCGGTCGCGAGAAAACCGTGCTCGAAACCCAGGACGGCGGCAAAACCTGGAAACCCGTCCCCGCAGCGCAAGAACCCACGGGGAATCGAAGCTTCGCCGTCTATAGCCAAATTGCGTTTCTCAACGGGCAAAGCGGCATCATCACAGGGTCCGCCGTTCCGCCCACCCGCCGCGGACTCAGCGCGAACAACCGGCAGATCCCCACCATGACCATCCAACTCCAAACCATGGATGGCGGGAAAACGTGGAAGCCGTCCTCCGCTCCGCTGCTAGGGATCGTCACGGCGCTGAAACTGCGCGGGGCCAACGGCCTGGCTCTCTTTACGTTCGCGGACACCTTTGAAGTGCCCTCGGAAGTCTACCGCCTCAATACCAAAGGTGGCGATTCAGTGAGTACCTTCAAAGCCAAGAATCGCCGCGTCACCGACGTCGCATTGTTCGATGGCCACGCCTTCCTCGCCGCCGTGGAACCTCCACCGCTTGCTAAGGAAGCGGGCGGCCTGCCGGGGAAAATCCACGTGCTGGAAAGCACAGACCTGATGGAATGGAACGAAATCAAAGTCGACTACCGCGCCACTGGCGCTGAGCCGATCCTGGCGGGCCCCGACCCGGAACACCTGTTCCTGGCCACCGATTCCGGGATGATCCTCCGATTCATCCCGTAGCGCAACCCCTCGCGCTATGCGGCCGCGCTGGCCGCTACTTCGCGGACAAACTCATAGTTGTCCACCGAAGCCACAAACTCCTCCTCAACCGCATCCACCCGGATCACTGTGCCAGAGCACCTCACCCGAACGTCGGCCCCTCCCCATTCCGCACGCGGAAAGATCAGAGAGTACTCAATCTTTTCTCCTATCGAGAATCTAGTACTACAGGCGAATAACACCCCCGCCGAACTCGCGTTCTTAATGCGCCCAGTCGCCGGAGGCTTGCCTGGAACGCGCTGAATTTCATAGGGGAGGTGCAATTCGAAGCGTTGTTTTTGTCTTTGCTCCATCATTGGTACTCCTGACTCTATAGGCATATAGAACTAAGATCAATAGCCCCCAGAGGACCATTAGAACATTTAGTACTAGAACTGTTTTATAGTACCATCAAACATTTTTGCTGCAAGTTGTTTGAAACATTATCTGTTTCTATGTTCTCTCTCATTTGGTCTCCATTGCGAAAATCCGACAGATTCTCGCGCCCAGGCAGTATGGGACAATTGAGTTTCCGTGTTGAAAAACATTTCCGTGCATGGAGCACGGCAGCACAACCTCAAGAACGTTAGCGTCGAGATACCTCGCAACACCTTCACCGTGATCACCGGTCTCAGCGGATCGGGCAAAAGCTCGCTCGCTTTTGACACGATCTACGCCGAAGGCCAGCGCCGGTACGTCGAGACCCTGTCCCCCTATGCCCGCCAGTTCCTCGACCAGATGGAGCGCCCCGACGTGGATTCCATCGATGGCCTAAGCCCCGCCATCTCCATCGAGCAGAAAACCACCAGCCGCAGCCCGCGTTCCACCGTCGGCACTATCACCGAGATCTACGACTACCTCCGCGTCCTCTTCGCGTCCGTGGGCGTCCCGCATTGCCCCACCTGCAACATCGAGATCGCGCAACAGTCCGCCGACCAGATCCTCGAACAAGTCCTCGCATTGGGCGACCAGGAACGAGTGATGATCCTCGCCCCCATCGTTCGTGGTCGTAAAGGCGAGTACAAGAAGGAACTCGAGAAGCTCGCCAAAACCGGCTTCCTGCGAGCCCGCATCGACGGCGTCCTGCGCTCCCTCGAAGAGCCCATCACCCTCGACCGCCGCAAGAATCACACCATCGAAGTCGTGGTCGACCGCCTGCTCGTGAAACCGGAAATCGAAACCCGTCTCGCGGCTTCCATCCAAACCGCATCCAAGCTCGCCGATGGTCTCGTCCTCGTCGCGGTCGTCAACGGCGAGGAACGGCTCTATTCCAGCAAACTCGCCTGCCCCAATTGCGGAACCAGCGTGCCGGAACTCGAGCCTCGCTCCTTCTCCTTCAACAGCCCCTTCGGTGCCTGCGAAACCTGCAACGGCCTCGGCAACAAGTGGGCCTTCGATCCCGTGAAGATCATCGTGGACCCCTCGCGCCCCCTCTTTGACGGCGGCCTGGGACCCGGCGCCGGACGCAGCTACATCGTGCACGCCATCCAAGCCCTCGCCACCGCGCAGAAGATCAAGCTCGACAAGCCATTTGAGGAACTAACCCGCAAACAGCAGGCCATCCTGATCGAAGGCGCTGACGACAAGCCCGGACTGCTGAAGTCGCTAACCACGTTCTTCAAAGACGAACTCGCCGACGAGCGCCATCACGACTGGTTCTCCGGCTACATGTCGCCAACGACCTGCCCGGATTGCCACGGCGCTCGCCTCAAGCCGTCGAGCCTCGCTGTCCGCGTCAAAGGCGTGACCATTGCCGATCTCACGCGCATGTCTCTGGTCCGCGCGCACGCAGCCGTCAGCAAGTGGAAACTTACCGGACGCGAAGAGAAAATCGGCGGACGCCCCGTCGAAGAGATCCGCAACCGAATCCAATTCCTCCTCGACGTCGGCCTCGAATACCTCAGCCTCGAACGCTCTTCAGCGACCCTCTCCGGCGGCGAAGCACAACGCATCCGGCTCGCGACCCAAATCGGATCACGCCTCCGCGGCGTCCTCTACGTTCTCGACGAACCGTCCATCGGCCTGCACCCGCGCGACAACAATCGCCTGCTGAAATCCCTCGCCAACCTCCGCGACCTAGGCAACACCGTCCTGGTCGTCGAACACGACGCAGACACAATTGAGAAAGCCGACTATGTCATCGACCTCGGCCCCGGTGCCGGTCGCCTCGGCGGCGAAATCGTCGCGCAAGGTACACCGCAGCAAATCCGCGACACCCCCGCCTCCCTCACCGGCCAGTACCTAACCGGCGCTCGCGAGATCGCCATCCCCGACATGCGCCGCCGCCCCGCAGGGCCCAGCATCATCATCCGAGGCGCCACCGAACACAACCTCAAAAAGGTCGACGTCGAGTTCCCGCTCGGCACCTTCATCGCAGTAACCGGAGTCTCCGGCAGCGGCAAATCGACCCTCGTCAACGACATCCTGTACCGAGCCGCCGCCAAGGAAGTCTACGGCTCCCGCACCGAACCCGGAGCACACGCCTCCAGCAAGGGCCTCGACCTGCTCGACAAAGTCATCGAGATCGATCAAGCCCCCATCGGCCGCACCCCGCGCTCCAATCCCGCGACCTACACGCAGGTTTTCTCGCCGATCCGCGACCTCTTCTCCCGCCTGCCCGAAGCCCGAGCCCGAGGCTACAAGCCCGGTCGCTTCAGCTTCAACGTGAAAGGTGGCCGCTGCGAAGCCTGTGAAGGCGACGGCATGAAGCGCATCGAGATGAACTTCCTGCCGGACGTCTACGTCACCTGCGACGTCTGCCGCGCGCGCCGCTACAATCACGAAACGCTCCAGGTCAAATACAAAGACCACTCCATCGCTGACCTGCTGGAACTTCCCATCGAAGACGCGCTCGTCGTGCTGGAAAACATCCCCGCCATCCAGACCAAGCTAGAAACGCTGGTCCGCGTCGGCCTCGGCTATGTGCACCTCGGCCAATCCTCCACCACTCTCTCCGGCGGAGAGGCCCAGCGCATCAAGCTGGCGAAGGAACTCAGCCGACGCCAGACCGGCAAGACTCTCTACATCCTGGACGAGCCCACCACCGGCCTGCACTTCGAAGACGTGCGCAAGCTCCTGCAAGTCCTGCACAACCTGGTCGAACTGGGTAATACTGTCGTGGTGATCGAACATCACCTCGACGTGATCAAAACAGCCGACTGGATCATCGACCTCGGCCCCGAAGGCGGCGAACGCGGCGGCACCATCATCGCCACCGGCACGCCCGAAGACATCGTGCGCAATCCGAAAACCTTGGCGGCCAGCTACACAGCCCAAGCGCTGAAGCCTCTCCTGAAGGGACTGATCCCAAAGGGATCTTAAAATATGACGAGTCGTTACGCCGACAGACCCCTCTCGTTCGAAAAACTGAACACCATCCCCATCGACGCCCGCAGCGGCCTGGTGCAGGTAAAGCACTTCGCCAAGCTCTACGAAAAAGGCAGTGGCGTAAACGGCCTGCTCGATACCCTGCCCTCCATCCTCGCCGCGAATTCATTCCGTTCTGTAGTCGCCGCATTACGCGAGGCCCGCGCCAAAAAGCGAGCCATCCTCTGGGGCATGGGCGGCCACGTCATCAAGTGCGGCCTCGCCGACGTCCTGCTCGACCTCATGCGCCGAGGCTGGATCACCGGCTACGTCATGAACGGCGCAGCTACCATCCACGACTACGAAATCGCCATCGCCGGCCACACCAGCGAAGATGTGGAAGCAGTCCTCCCCGATGGACGCTTCGGAGCCGCCGAAGAAACCGGCCGACAGATGAACGTCGCCATCACCGAAGGCGTGCGCGATGGCCTCGGCATGGGCGAAGCTCTCGGCCGCGCACTGCAGACTGAAGCCCGCCCAGAATTCTTCGAACACAGCATCGTCGCCGGAGCCTACAAAGCCTCCGTGCCCATCACCGTCCACGTCGCCGTGGGTACCGACACCCCGCACACCCATCCCGCAGCCGACGGAGCCGCCATCGGCCAAGCCACCCATCACGACTTCCGCCTGCTCTGTTCCATCGTCCGAGGCCTCAACGACGGCGGCGTCTACCTCAACGTCGGTTCCGCGGTCGTCCTCCCCGAGGTCTTTCTCAAAGCCGTGAGCGTAGTCCGCAACCTAGGTTTCCCGCTCGCGAACTTCACCACCGTCAACATGGACTTCCTGCAACACTACCGCCCCAACGCCAACGTAGTGAAGCGCCCCCACGCGCAGTCCGGCGGACATGGCTACTCCCTCACCGGCCATCACGAATTGATGCTCCCCTTGCTAGCCGCCGCCCTGATCGAATCGGAATAACATGCCGGACCAGCGCGACACAGTCTGGAACTTCGCGGACCTGGGCTTCTTCCTCGGAGCCATCCTGCCCACCGCCGTAGTCGCCAGTCTCGCCACCCGCTCCATCGAATCCACCGCCGCCCGAGGCCTGGTATACCAAAGCATCTTGTATGTCCTGATGGTGAGCGTCCTCTACGTTCTCGCCCATGTAATCCACGGCGTCCGCTTCGGCGACTCGATCAACTGGACCCTCCAATTCAAAGGCGCGTGGTACTGCGTTTTCGGCGCGCCGGTGTTAGCGTTAACCATCTCCGTCCTCGGCGTGCTCCTCGGCGCTCCACTGATCCCATCCGCAGTCGACAACCTAACCGCCAGCGACATCCCCCTGCCCATCGTCGCTGTCTTCGCCGTCATTCTGGGCCCGTTGTTCGAGGAAATCGTATTCCGAGGCTTCCTCCAACCCCTGCTACAAAAACGAGCCGGCCAGTGGCTCGGCTTGATCGTCACCTCTGCGGTCTTCTCCCTCTTGCACGGTTCGCAGAACGAATGGCTATGGCAGTATCTGCTGTTGCTGTTCCTCGCCGGCCTGGCCTTCGGCATCACCCGCCAACGCACCGGCTCCACCGCAGCGTCATTCCTACTGCACATGGGCTTCAACCTGACGCCCCTAACCACTTCGATCATCGCTCGGTCTTGACCCGGACCGCGATTTAGTCTATCTTGCAGTTGTTATGCGCTTCGACAAACTCTCGATCGCCGCTTGGATTCTCTCCCTGGCCACCGACCCCGCTCGCGCCACAACCACCGTCGGTGATTTTGCCGAAGATTCCTCAAACCACGAGAGGACGTGGTTCTGGCGTCAGATCGCTCACACGCTCGGCGCGCACATCCTCCACGATTTCACTCAGGCTCCGATCCGGCTTCTGCTCGGGGCAACAGCCGCATTGATCTCAAGTATCGCGGCCTACTACGCAGCCGTCATTTCATACACTCAGTTTTTGATGGTCTACTTAACGGTGGTCCCCTCGACGTCCGACGGTCCAGCCCCGGGAGAGATCCCGCTGGCCATCACGTATATAGTGACGGTGCATGTCGCCTTTGGAGTGGGTATGGCCCGTCTGTCGCGACACCCTTTGCCCTTGTGGGTCGCATGGTCGATCCTATGCACACTCCTCTGGCTCGCCTACTCAGTTACCGGAGGGAGATTGGCCACGTATCCGATTCAGAGTTCCCTCTTGATTCTTCTCGGTGTCGTTTGGCAGCGCCGCCTATCCCTGAAAGCCGCATGAGCACCCAGGTCACTCTCGGCGAATTCGAACAGCTCGTCCTGCTCGCCATCCTGCGCCTCGGCGACAACGCCTATGGCGTCACCATCCGCCACGAGATCACCAAGCGCACCAACCGCGAAGCCACGCCCGGAGCTCTCTACACCACACTCGACCGCTTGGAAGACAAAGGCATGCTGCGCTCAACGATGGGCGACCCCACCCCGGAGCGCGGCGGACGCGCCAAGCGCTATTTCGAAGTCACCGGCGCGGGCATGAAAGCGATCACCCAATCGCAAAAGAACTATCAGCAAATGCGGAAAGGCCTGCGCCTGCCCGGACTATCGAACGCCTAAAAGAGCCGCCACGCGTAAGCGTGCGGACAGACGCCTAAGCATCCACCGGCGGACGCCGCCGATGCCAGTCCGTCGCCTTCTGGTACATGTTCCCGATCTGCACCAGTTGATTCTCGTAGAACGCCCGCCCCACCAGCGAAATCGCCACCGGCAGCCCGTCCGCAAACCCACAAGGTAGCGACAACGCCGGCAACCCCGCCAGATTCCCAGCCGGAATCATCGTGCTCAGCCCCAGGGAACTCCCCTGCGGACCATTCGACTGATCCAGCCGATCCGTGACCTTATCCGCGACGCCCATCCTCGTCGGCGTCAGCAGCACATTCGCGTCCAGCAACAAATCGTAAATCGCCTGCTGAATCAAACTCCGCACCCGCATCGCGCGCAGATAATCTATCGCCGGAAGATCCACGTAAGACTTCATCCCCGCGATCTGCCGAGCGTCGTGCAGCAAATCCACACTCCCGCTGCGAATAAAGTCCTCAAAGATCGACCCTGCTTCGCCCGCAAGAATCGTCCCGAGCACCGCACCGTACGGAAACTCCGGCAACCGAACTTCTTTCATCCGGAACCCGAATCCTTTGATCACCTCGAGCGCAGTCTTGAACGCCGCGCGCGCCGATGGCTCCGCCCACTCATCAAAATCGACCGGCGCGTATCCGATCGTGATCTCCTGCGGCTTCCGCGACAGCTTCGGCGTGTACGAAAAATTCTTGCCAGCCGACCCCGGATCAGCCCCATCGGGTCCCGCGATCTCATCCAACACCAACGCGCAGTCTTCCGCCGAGCGGCACATCGGCCCAATCTTATCCAGCGTCCACGAGAGCGCCATCGCCCCGCGCCGACTCACCAATCCATACGTGGGGCGCAACCCCGTGACTCCGCAGAACGCACTCGGCGTCAGAATCGAACCCGAGGTCTCAGACCCCAACGCGAACGTAGTCAACCCGGCGCCCACCGCCGCACCCGAGCCACTCGACGAACCACCGCTCCACCGATCCCGATCCCACGGATTGCGCCCCGCCCCCGTCATCGAGGCGGCAGGAGAACGATAGTTCCCTCCCCCGGCGAGCGAAATCATCGACAACTTCCCGATCAAGATCGCGCGAGCAGCATTCAACTTCTCAATCACGCGAGCATCGTCCTTGAACACCTGCCCCGCAAACGGCCGAGCGCCCCACGTGGTCGGCTGATCCTTCACCGCGATCAAATCCTTCACGCCATATGGGATGCCTTGCAATGGACCCCGCGTGCGCCCACGCTTCAATTCCGAATCCACATCGCGAGCCTGCCGCAACGCCTGCTCCCGCAAGGACAGTGCCAGCGCCCCATAACGAGGCCCCAGCCGCTCAAACCGATCACAAAAGGCCCGCGTCAATTCCAGGCACGAAAATTCCTTCGCGCGCAGCTTCGCTGAAATCTCACTGATCGACGCAAAGAAAATATCGTTAGAGATGTCCGCCATGTCAGTTCCGCGGCACAAAGCGCGTCGCCGGCTCGGTGGTCATCGGCAATTGTACCTGCCGCACCACCTGCGCCCCGATCCGCAAATATTGCCGCGCTCCTTCGAGCTCGGCATCCGCCGCAACCGGAGCCTGCGCAACCGCCTCCGGCACCAAGGGAACCGCTGCCGCCACCGGCAACACTTGCAGCAGCTTGCGCCGCGATACGTTCATAGGGCCATTATAGGCTGAGAGTACGGCACAAGGGCGGCCCATCCTCTACTCAATGGCCGAATGAATCCGCTCTGATCAAAGACGCCCCGTCAATCAGAATAGGCACCGCGTTCACCCCGCCCGGTGGACGGCTCGCTTCAGTGTAGTCGTACCGTCCCCGTATGGCGCCGATGTGTAGGTGAGGTTCAATCGTGTTCCCCGAATTGCCAACAGTCCCCAATGGTTGACCTGAAACAACTCGGTCTCCGGCTTTCACGGAGATACTGCCAGGATTCATATGAGCCAGTAAGATGCTGTGGCCTTGGCAGTACACCACGACGTGGTTGCCTGCCCTTTGGCCCGCATCCGGGTCGAGCGGACGGCGGTTGGGCAAGTTCGTTTCGACCGCCAACACTTCGCCCGAGCATGGAGCAACCACTTCGGCTCCGAAAACGGCGTAGTCGCTCAACTCTCCGGGGAAAAACCCGAAAGCCCTCAGTCCCAACGCATTCAGGCGCGTGATGTCCAGCGCGTATCGGTCCCACCGCGACCCCAGATGTTGGTTGACGGTAAAATTACTTCCGCCGCTGATCACAAAATACGTACTGTTTCGAAGCGGGGCGGCAAGTTGGACCCGTTCAACAGGGTAGTGCCTCGCCTGCAAAAGATACGGGATCGTCAGCGCCCAAGCAGCCCCAAGAACCACGTTCAGGCCCGTTAGGGCGAGCTCCTTGCTCCCCCTCCTCGGAGATCGCAACACCGGCAGGCCCTGGTGGAACCGACGGTACAGAATCGCGACGAACAATACGCCGTAAATCAGCGGCCAAAAGCTGCCCACGGCGTACCAGAAACCAAGGACGGACCACTTCAGCGCCACCAGAACCAAAAGGGTCAAGGCCGCGATGCTGGCGAAATACAGCCGACTCGCCGCGCGAGTCTTCAACATCCAGAGGAACAACGCAGCAGGAAGCAAGAAGTCAAACAACACGACGACCCCCGGAACTAGCCATCCCATATGGTTCAGGTACCTCCCTGCTTTTAACGCAACAGAGAAGCGGCAAGTTCAAACAATTCGCGCGCTATGTTTTCTCTGTCGCGGTGCTTCGCCAAGCGGACGGAATACGAGGAAGGATGGCTGGCCATCGTGGACGCGTTTAGAACTGTTGCGTTGCAGATTCGATTCAGGAGTCAGAGCGCATCTCGTATAATCGATCCAGGAGCCACACATGGTGAGCGAACATATTGAACAGCGCGACGGCGTCTACTACGTTCCAGGCACGCGGATCTCGCTCGATTCCATCGTCTATTCCTTCCGTGACGGAGCATCACCGGAGAGCATCCGCGAAGATTTTGAGGGGTTGACTCTGGTGCATGTCTACGGTGCCATCGCCTTCTATCTGGACCACCAGCCCGAGGTGGATGCATATTTAGTGAAGCGTAGGAATCAATGGATGGAGTTGGAAAGCCAGGGAACCCCTCCGAGCGCTGACTTGCAACACCGCTTGGAACGCGCGCGGCACGGAACATCATTGCCGCGCCGATGAAAATCCGTTTTCAAGCTGATAACGATCTCCGTAAAGCAATCGTTCGAGGTGTGGCGCGACGTGCGCCAGAGATTGATTTTCGGAGTGCCCAGTTGGCCCGTCTCGACGGCGTAACCGACTCCGAGGTGCTCGCCATGGCCGCACGGGAGGATCGGATTTTGGTGTCGCACGATTTCCAAACAATGCCTGGTCATTTTCGGGAATTCATCAAGATGCAGCACAGCCCCGGCGTCTTGCTGATCTCACAAGACTTGGCGATTGGGATAGCTGTGGAAAGTCTGTTGACGATGTGGGGTGCGTCGAATCACGACGAGTGGCAAAATCGCCTGTGCTTGATCCCAAGCCTCGTCGCTATCGCAATTGGTGTTCGGTAGTAGCCCTATCGACGCCATCGTGGATCTGAAACGCCTAGGCCCAACTGAACCAGCAAGGCGCAAAACCTAACCGAATATAAGTGCTTTGCTTGCAACAAGAAGCGGGAATAGGAGCAGGCAACGCAAATTCACAATAGTCCGCTCGTCTGGTTGAGGGGCTAAGTCAAAACTCCTCCGTTCAGAGCAGGCTCGTTTGGAGGCTGGCTTGCTTCTAAGGCAGCCTCAGCAAGGGCAGGTATTGAGTCTGCCTCAGTCGTTGACGCCGATGCGGGGGTCATCCTCGACATATTTAGCAAGAAGACTCAGGCGACACCCGCTCAAATGCTGGAGGTCTGCCGAAAACGATTGCCACCTACCGACGAGTCATGACAGACAAGGAGTAACCAATGAACAGCATTAAGAAAAAACGTTTGGAACGAGCAGGCTGGGTAGTCAGTGACACCGCCGAATTCCTTCACCTCAGCCCGGAACAGAGCCGCTTCCTCGATCTCAAGCTATCGCTGGCCACTGGGGTACGGCAACTTCGAGAACGAAAAGGTCTCACGCAAGCGGCGCTGGCAACAAAGTTGGGATCGAGCCAGTCTCGAGTGGCCAAGATGGAAGCAGCCGATAGCTCAGTATCCATCGATCTCATGATGCGATCACTGCTGACCATCGGCGCGACCACAACAGAAATTGCGAAGTGGATTAAGGCCGCCAGTGCTGACCGTGCCGCATAAACACGCGAGGAAAATGTTCTATTGGAAAAGGAAGGATTGGCTGGGCATCGTGGATACGTTTAGAACTGTTTCGTTGCAGAATCAAGTAGTTACCGAATCGTAAATGGATGGACACCTGACCACCTTGTGAGACAGGCTTTCGTAGGAGTCGTTACCAACTGATCCACACTCCACCTCGCCATATGTCATATTAGACATAGGACCAAGTGACTCCACTTCGCAACAAACCGCTTGTCTGGCTGAAGGGAGAAGTCAAAACTCCTCCGTTCAGTGAGGAGGCTCGTTTGGAGGCTGGCTTGTTGCTAAGGCAGCTTCAGCAAGGGCAGGTACTGAGTCTGCCTCGGTCGCGACCGATGCCTGCGATCGGCGGGCAATGTCATGAATTGCGAATCAATGACCGCGACCAAACTTGGCGGATCGTCTATCACGTTGCCCCAGATGCCGTGGCCATCCTCGAAATATTTAGCAAGAAGACTCAGGCAACACCCGCTCAGACGTTGGAAGTTTGCCGAAAACGCTTGGCAGCATACCGACGACTCATGGCGCACAAGGAGTAAGGCATGAACAGCACAAAGAAAAAACGTTTGGAACGAGCGGGGTGGGAGGTTGGTGACACCGAACAATTCCTTCGCCTGAGCCGGGAAGAAAGTCGCTTCCTGGATCTCAAGCTGTCGCTCGCCACGGGGGTGCGGCAACTTCGGGAACGAAAAGGGCTCACTCAAGCGGCCCTCGCGACCAGACTAGGATCGAGTCAGTCTAGAATCGCCAAAATGGAGTCAGCCGATAGCTCGGTTTCCATCGACCTCATGATGCGATCACTGCTGACGATAGGCGCGACCACAACGGAGATTGCGAAGTGGATCAAGACCGCACATGCTGACCGCGCAGCGTAGCTGGGATATGCCGAAGCCATCGTGGACTTGACTCAAAGCACCCATAGAATCAGCAAGGCGCAAAACCTCACCAACTATAACTCTTGTGTTTGCAATACCGGCGGAGTGTGGCTGGCCATCGTGGACACGTTTAGAACCGTTTCTTTGCAGAATCATGCATTTACCGAGACGAGTCCCGGAAGATGAAAGTGTAGCAGCAACCTCAGACCTCCTGCGTGTGAGGAGAGTCGTCGGCTCCAACGGTCTCATCGTTTTTCGCTAACTCCCAAGATTTACACCAACCCTGAGAATCTGCTCTTCTCTCGTCAGCAGCCCAGGCGGCGTAAATAGATGGGGGTTGGACACAGTTTTGGCACAGCGAGATGGCAGGTGGTCTGCCCATCCCACTCCCATTGAAGGTCCCGTTTCTCATAAGCCCCTGAAGCCGCGCACCTGCCTACTCGGCAGGCGCGCATGGCCCATGCCATACCTGCGGGTAGGGGGTTTTCAGGCACTTGAACGGTGGGGACGCCATTGCACTGAATCGAAGCCGGCTTGGACCAATCAGGATATCCGCCAGACGTCGCGCTCCCTGCGCGCGAATCGAAATCGCCGGACCCGGCCTGAATCAACAACAAAAGCCCGGACGAACTCAGAAGATAGCCTTTCGCAGTGCGTGCAACCCATTGAGGGACCAGTGCAACCCCACCGCTCCGAATTGATAAATCAGCAGAACTAGTATTATTCCTACCACTACGCGGATGATGAGTCGCCGCTTTCGAAACCGACGGACGGCCTGGCGACAATCTTCGGCTTCCGCGTTTGCGTTTTCTACCGTAGCCGCGTCCGGTCCATCGTCCAAGTTCCGGCTTAGCAAAAAAGTGAGCGCAGCGGCCCTGCCCGCTTTCAGGAGAAACTCCTTTTCGAGCGGCCGTAGTCTGAAATCGACGGTTCCCACCGGGCTTGGATCGATCACAACCACATCGCCGGCATGTCCATCGACAAACGTGCGCTCCTCACCATCTATCCAAATGTCGAGCAGTTCGCTCCCCATCCAGCGTTTCTTGCCCGCAGCATTGCCGCCAAGATACAACGCGATGAACGGTGTTCCAGGGTGATCATTCAGAAACCTGGTCACGGGGAAGTTGTTGCGAAGTCCCCCATCATACACGCGGCGGCCTTCGATCTGCGCCGGAACGAAGAAGAGGGGGATGGACATGCTGCAGCGCGTGGCGAATGCAGCGGCCGTGTCCTTATGCGTCCCGTTCGAGTCGAATGTCACGGTGCCGGTGCCACCCCTGGAAGCGTATATCACGGCTCCATTTAGGTTGCTCATTAAGATATCGCTAAGCTGAGCAATCTTCTTTTGCAGCAACTCGGAGATCCAACCCCTGAAATGCTCCCCCGGAAAGCATCCCCGTTTCAATACAAAGTTGATCGGGATCTTCCAAAGCGCTGCATCCATAAAGTCCCGAAAGTTCTTTTTTGAAAGCAAGTCTGTCAGTTCAGTGGGTGTATATCCCGCCGCAAGCAGGACGGCCGCAATCGCGCCTGCCGATGCTCCAACGTGGCGATCAAAATAGAAGTACCTCTCGAGCTCACACAGCGCCGCTGCAAACGCAAGACCTTTGACGCCCCCGCCTTTCATAACGAGCGCATAGGGGTAGTCGCCGCTAACCATCTCACGCATCTTGCGAAGGGCGTCTCGTTCGTCGGCACTGAGCTGTTTCGCCACCCCGTTCTGGGGCGGATGATCGAGTTTGTCTTGGTCCTCATCGCAGATCCAGCCGGAGTCCATGGAGGCGCGGATATCGGGTTTGTAGATTTTCTGGTGAAAGTAGCAATTCTTGCGAGCCAGATCGTTGTGGGCTTTAATAAGAGGATTGACGAAACTGAGGCAGTAGCGCGTCAGGTAGTAACAGCAATAGCGCCTCGCCTCCTTTACGTACTGCGTGCTCGTGTGCAGCGTGACGACCGCGAGGCCTTCACCCCCTTCATGCGAACCAAAAAGGTTCCCAAGCTGTGACGATCGTAATGGCACATTTACAAACGCGATGATGTACGGTCGATTACCACCAAATGTGGTGCGTTGGTCACGCAAGAAGGCCCAGATGTCGGCCGTCTTATACTCGCTTCGGACAAATGAGAGAGCCGGTTGGCGCTGAGCTTGCGTCGTGAGGCGGAAGCGGAACTCTTGTTGGATTCCGTTTAAGAGAGCCGCTGACGAGGCGAGGATCGGGTAGAAGTCCACACCAACACTCATCAGTTCGATATCGTAGGGCATCGTTCGCCTCGGCGGTCAAAGGACAATCAAATGCGGATCGTCATCGCTCATTCGTCTCTTTACCGCAAACGTCGGCGCACGATGATGTGAGGGTCGTCGTCGCTTAGCGCGCGCTGGGTCGCACTGTCGATAGCCCGCACACCGTACTTGTATTCGCCTGGCTCAGCATCTACCGCACCAGCATCCACCGCACCAACGTGGACCCCCTCCTCTTCGCTCGGAGGAAACGTGAGGGGTGCCTGCACGGCGGTGGCGAGCCTGTATGAACGTCGCCGGAACGGGCTTTGTCCTTCAAAATAGATTTCCCATCCCACCGAACGGGCACGGCCCGCCACTTCGATCAACCACTGCACGTGCTCTCCGACCGAGACTTCCGCACGCCCCGGCTCGGTGCGAGTCTGCTCCAAAGTTCCCGTAATACGGATAATCATGCACGCCTCGAAGTGATATTGGTATTGTCGATTTGACACACAAATCGATTCCCTACAGAGTAGCGCTAAAACCCTCTGGCTGGTCTCAGTGAGGCATTCGGAACAGCCACGCAGAGATCATCGTCACTGAGCGGACTTTCCGGCGAGGAAGAATCCGGAAGCAATCCACCTGGACGTATAGTCGCCTTGTCGTAGAAGTGTCTCCAAAGGCAATAAGCGGTGCGTGGGACCAGGTCGGTTGGAATGCTCGGAAACAGCGCGGCCGCCTGGCAAGCAGGTGTACACTTCCATGAGATCTGGATTGTTGTGGAGCATCTCGCAATACCAGTCGCGATCCTGGAGGCGTCAGCCATGAAAGCCAAGTCGGTTACTGAGACTCCAAATCAGCAGCACCCCTCTTAAATCCCCAGTAAATCTTCATCTCCACCGCTCTTGTGTGCAGCCTGTGTGCCAGTTTACCAGGACACCGTACAAGAATATGGCGGCATCCTGACGAGAATCAGCAGGAATTACGACCAACGCTTCTGAGGTAGCTTTGACGCCTCAGCACGAGACGGGATATCCTAGCCCTTCACCCGCATCGAGGAGTCATTCGCATGAAGAAGGTCAGCATTGATCTGCAGCACTGTTACGGCATCAAGTCGCTGACGGCGACACTCGATTTCAGTGCGCAAAGCGCGCAGGCGATCTATGCCCCGAACGGGGTGATGAAGTCTTCTTTCGCGCAGACGTTCCATGACCTTTCGCGTGGCACGCCATCGCGCGACCGCATTTTCGACGACCGGATTTGCGTTCGGGAGGTTCGGGACGAGAACGGGAAAGAGCTTCCTCCGGAGAGCGTCTTCGTTGTCCGACCATATGATCAGGACTTCGCTCACTCGGAGAAGACGTCAATCTTGCTCGTAGATTCCACGCTCCGAAAGGAGTATGAGCAGCTGCAGGCTGGGATCGAGAAGCAGAAGGGGCTTCTTTTGGCGGCGCTCAAGAAGCACTCCAAATCGAAGAAAGACCTTGAAGCCGAGGTGTCCTCCGCGTTCACGAGCAGCGAGCAAGAGTTCGAGACGGCGCTCACCCGCATTCAAGCGGAGCTGACGGAGATGCACGACGCGGTGTTTGCGGATGTGCCCTACGACACGGTCTTCGACGAGAAGGTGCTCGCGTTTCTGCGGACACCAGAGGCGCAAGGCGTTATCGAGGTGTACGTCAAGCGATACAACGAGCTCCTGTCCTCCTCAACTTACTTCAAGAAGGGCACGTTCGATTATTACAATGCGGGGCAGATCGCGAAGAGCCTCGCCAGTAACGGATTTTTTGCCGCGAACCATACCGTGACGCTTAATGCCGAAAAGAAGCTGGAGATAACGACGGAGAAGGAGTTAGAGGCAGTCATCACCAAAGAGAAGCAGGCGCTCCTGACCGACAAGGAGCTGCGCGCGCGATTTGACGCCTTGGCGAAACTGCTTGATGCGAACGTCCAGATGCGTGAATTCCGAACATTTCTACTCGATCACGAGTCGTATGTGTCGCAGCTGGCAAACGCGAAGAAGTTCCGGGAGAACGTGCTCAAGTCGTACCTGAAGATCTGCTTCGAGATGTACGCAGAACTGATGAAGGAGTACGGCGCGGCAAAAACCAGGAAGAAGGAGATTCAAGCTGAAGCCGAGAAGCAGCGCTCGCAGTGGGAAACCGTGCTACGGCTCTTCAATGATCGATTCGTCGTGCCGTTCACGCTGGAGGCGCAAAATCGCACCGCCGTGATGCTCGGCGACGATACGGTCATCACGCTCGGCTTCACGTACCACGACGGGAACGACACGAGGGCCATCCCGAAAAGCTCGCTCCTGGAGGCGCTCAGCACCGGCGAGAAGAAGGCACTCTACGTCTTGAACGTCATGTTCGAGGTAGAAACGCGGATCAAGGAGAACCGGGAAACCCTCATCATCGTCGACGACATCGCCGACTCATTCGATTACCAGAACAAGTACGCCATCATCGAGTACCTCAAGGACATCGGGCAGAGTCCCCTCTTTAAGCAGATCATCATGACCCACAACTTCGACTTCTTCCGCACGCTGGAGAGTCGATTCGTAAACTACAACAACTGCTTCATGGCCACCAAATCCAGCACCGGCATTACGCTCGGGAAGGCAGCTGGCATCCGAAACATCTTCGTGCACGACTTAAAAAAGGCATTCTTTACGGATGCCAAGAAGAAGATTGCATCCATTCCTTTCATGCGCAATCTGGTCGAGTACACCGGTGGAGAAACGGACCCGAAGTTTCTCAAACTGACCTCAATGCTACACTGCCGTCCGGACTCAGCGACCCTCACGGAAGGCGATCTCGACCAGATCTACAATGGCCTTTTCTCGACGAAGAAGAAATCCAGCGGCAGCAAACCTATTATTGACCTTATCCACGAGCAGGCCGTCACCTGCCTGACCGCGACGGCGGGAGCGAACTTCGAGAACAAAATCGTGCTCGCGATCGCGACGAGGCTCGCGGCTGAGACGTTCATGCTCAAGAAGATCAACGATCCGGCTTTCGCCGCGGGTATCACCGCGCGACAAACGCAGGTCTTAACGAAGAAGTTCCGCGAGCTGTTCGGGAACGGTCAAGCGCAGGAAACCTTGGATCGCGTCGTGCTGATGACCCCGGAGAACATTCACTTGAACTCGTTCATGTACGAACCGATTGTGGATATGTCCGACGAGTCCCTTCGGAAGCTGTACACCGACGTATGCGCGCTGACATAGCGCGGAGCGTGTGCTCTATTTGTGCTCGTTCTGGTTCGTGAAAGCAGATTCCCCAGACTGCGGTAAATATTAAGACTTCGCGAAACCCGGTGGAGCCCTTGGAAGTCACGAAGCCCCCTTGGGCAAGACAGGTGCGATCTATGGGTTCTATTGAATGCGCGATCTGCCTACTCGGAAGGGATCTGACCTCCTGCCATTGTGTGCCCAGGGATTAAGCCTTCCAGTGCGTCGTTTCCGGCCAACTCCGGATTGCCCACCATACTTGAAGAACCCGAGCGCAATGATGTTTCTCGGAAATAGTCTAGTCGCACACATGCCTTCGATGCGTGAAGCTCTTTTCAAGCCGCGCCTCCACTCTCTCGCTTCATGCTGTCGGCGATCCTTTCTGTAGCGCAAGTGTGTTGCTCATCCAGTTGGTTGCGCGCCCCTCCACGTTTGTGCAGAGTTTGTCCGTTCCTGAGACGATGGCAAGTTGCCCGGATTGCAGGCTTAGTCGCTTCTTGAGCCAGAGCAAAAGCGTCAGGCGACGAAGAAGGCATAGCGAGGTTGCCCCTGCCGGTGCGCAAGAAATGAGAGGCCAGGATCTACAACCGGCAGTATCGTGGGTTGGTGCCCATGTTCTGCCAGTCGCCCCCATGACCGCAGACGAGGTGACAGGACCCGCACATCTCGCGGCCTTTGGTGCCATCTGCCGGTCCGGCGTAATGATGAGCTTCGGTTCTCGGCAATCGGCGATTGCAGCAGCTACACCAGCCAGTCTTTGTGATCCGCAGTCGGACTCGCTTGGCAGGGTTCTGAGAGCAGGTCCGCGTATCATGCCCTACTCGACCGCACGTTCCGCAGCGCCGTTGCGTCAGCGTATCGAACGCGCCAGCCAGGAGTGCAATGAGGCCAGCAGCACCCGCTGTCCACAAGAACGGCTCCCAATCGATGCCCTGCTGGTCAGGAACTGGCGGAGGCGTCCAGTATACAGGCTGCTGGTTCGAAAAGACCTGATTGGTATACATAAGCCCCTATTTTATTCCTTTGAGTCCTTGATGATCGTGGGGACCCGGACGGTCACGTTCGTCGTGTCAGCGTCAACGCTGCGTTACAGGTGTTACAGGCGTAATCTCAATCCGTCATCAGACGATTGCTTCGGTGCCGATTCTCTCCGCACGCGAGATCACAGGTGAACTGTTAAGCTCAATGATCTGAGCGTCAACGGCTCTCCCCAATTCTGCCAAATGCCGGTGATGTGTGAAGAAAAGCACCTGCGTCCGTTTCGCTAGATCGCTCAGGACTTTGAGCGTGGCTGATGCTCGTGCATTGTCCGCGTTGATTAGGATGTCATCTAAGATGACTGGGCAAGGCGACACGGTTTCAACGTGATGCTCAATCGCGGCAAGCCTCAGCGCAAGGTACATCTGATCGCGGGTGCCGTCGCTCAATCCGTCGATTTCAACGATCTCTTTGCTGCGGCGAATCGCAACGAGAACCGCTTTGTCGTTATCACCGAAGCCTGTCGTCAACCCGCAGTAGTCGCCGAGTGTAAGAGTTGAGAATAGTTCACTCGCACGACTTAAAACTGGGCCTTGATGTTTCTCCCGATAGCTTTCGATAGCGCGCTGAAGCACCTCGGAAGCAAGCTGCAATCGAAGATAGTGTGCCAGCGCTGGACGAACCCGCCCTAGGGCATCCTCAGCCTTCTGCGCCTGTAGAGTGGACTCGTCGCTGGCTTGCAAGCGCTCAAATTCTTGTAGTAACGTGCCGTACTCGCTGCCGGTTTTAAAGACCTCGTCCTGAAGCTCTTTCTGACGATTCTCGCTGGAGGCGATTGCCGACTGAAGAGAGTCTAGATGGTGGCTCGAGGACTCCTCCTCGATCTCCCGCACATCGGGAGCCGCATTGCGCTCGATCAAGCCCTGCGCGATCCTTTCGTACTCGTCTCGCTTCTCGGCTTTCTGTTCAGACGCGGTGATTGTGGCCTCAAGTTCTTCAGCGCTATTGCAGTGCGCGAAACCCATTAGCCTCCTCAGATTGGCTTCAGCACGCTGCGCTTTGGTTGCATGGCCGGCGATTATGTCCCCATCCCTCGCGTTCTGCTCTTCCAGAGCCTTTCGCTCCGTCTCTGCCTTGCCGGTCTTGACCAGCCGGGATTGCAACTCCGTTACAGCCACGTCAGGAGCGCTGGAAGCGAGCGATGGATCAGTGGCTGCAATCAAAACGGCCACTCGCTTCTCAAACAGATCAATGTTTTCACCTATTCTGTTCACTCGGTGCTGTAGGTTCTCCGCATCTTTAAGATGGCCAAAAACCTTTTCGAGAACCGCGATTGCCTCTCCCACCTGCTCGGGCGTACGACCTTCGGGCAGTAGCAGCTCACTAACGACTGCGGACCACTTTTGCGCCCAGCCGTCGAGTCGGGCCTTGCACTCGTCTTGCTTGGTCTGGCGCTTCTCTGGGGAGAGTTGACGCAACTGCCGTTGGATGTCCTCGATGACGCGCCTCCGCTCCTGCAGTTCCTTCGCGAGTCCCTCGGCTACTCTGAGTATGATCGTAAGAGAGTCCTTCTCGCGGACGGGTGGCGCTTGAAATTGTGCAAAGCATCTCCTGATCTGATCGGCGGCCCTCGCAGCCCGGTCCATCCTCAGCTGCAGATCCTCCTCTTTCTCATGACATTGTTCGAGATGCTCAAGAATGGTCTGGCGCGACTGCATCCACTCTTTCATTTCGACCGGCGAGAGTGGTTCGAATCCGAGCGCCAGCCATTCGCTAACCCACTTTTGGTGGAGTTCGCGGTCGTCGCTTTCCAGTCGGGCGGCCTCATCTGCAATCCGCAACTGATCCCGGCGAGCAGTCTCGATCTCTTTAACAAGCCGATCATGGATCGCGACGTCCTTGGCATATGCAAACCGCACATCGGCAATTTCGTCCGCGCGACGAAGTTGGGTGGCGAAGTTCGGTCCGATCGGAGAAGAATCTCCGGACTGTTGCTGTGCCGCCTCGGTTGATAGCGTCTTCTCAAATGCCGCCGCGTAGATTAGAGCCCATAGCCGATCGCGGCGGCCACGAATCTCACTGAGTTCGTTCTCTCCAGCGCCGCCGATGTTTCCGGCTAGGCGATCAATCTCAAGTTGTTTGGCGCGAATTCTCTCCGTCGCTTCCGAAAGTTGAGCTTTCCGTTCCTTTCGAGCAGCGGTCTGTTGCTCCCACTCGAATACGTACCGTTCAATTGTGGTCGGCAGCGGCGTTCTCAAGGTCTCGAGATCCTGAGTGCTTCCAGACCATCCCCGAAGCTTTTTGAGATCGCGATTGGCGCCCGCAATCATGCGTTCAATATCGGATTTGAGACGCGCAACTCCTTCGTCTGAGTCGCCAAGCACTTTTGCTTGGTCGATGGCAGCAATGAGCGTTGCAGGGTCACCTAGATCGGGGCATCGGTCAAGCTCTTCGCGAAGGCGATCCTCGTCCTCTCTCGCCGTCCGTACCAGCTCATCGGATTGCACAAAAGCGGTGGCTAATCGTGCGTGTTCTGTGACTAAGGCGAAGATCTCCGATTTGCCTGAGTATGCGGGTCTCACCTTTTCAGCATCAGAGATCGGCCTATCCCGCCAGATTCCCCTCCACTCCGCTTCGGCCCGTTGCATTGCCTCTGCCCGTTCGTTCACCCTCTTCGGCTTGTCATTTACGCTACGGTGGTAGTCATTCGTTTCACTATTGAGATCCTCGATCTCCTTTGCATGATTCTTTAAGATACTGTTGACATGAAGCGCCCCGATCCGGTCCTTTAGTTGGCCGATATGCTCGGTTAGCACCTGAATCTGGCCGGTTGCCTCAGTGAAGGTGCCGACAGATTCATCGCGCTCCCTGCGTGCGGACACAGGCAATGAAGGAACGTGTTCAAAAGTGAGAAGTGCTCTACGCAGTTCTTGGAGACGAGCGACATCCGGTTTATTGCTGGCTATTCGGCGTAGTCGTACGAGTTCATGCAGGAGCGATTCCGATTCCGTTTTGAGCCGTTCGTGCGTCGCTTTGGCGCCCTCCAAGTCCGCTTGCTTCTGTTTGATGGCGCTGCCGGAAATTGCGAGCCTCCGAACTTCAGCTTTGGCAGTTTTGTAATCGTCAATCGCACAATTGATGACCTTAGTGCGCGACTTCGGAGAGAACAGCTCCTTCGTCTCCGCGTCCAGTTTTTCGAGCAGCGTCCTCAAGTCCAGCAGCCCGGCTGCTTGGAACAGAGCGCTGCCTATGTCCCCTTTTCCACGCAAAAGTTCTTCACCTCCTTCGCGAAGGCGCTGATGAGTTAAACCGAAAAACTGCTCAAACCGGTCTCGGTCCAGCTCCCGCAGAAAGCCGGTGACGAGACTTTCGGGGAGTTGTCCGTCGTCAAGGCTTAGGAGGGTGCCGCTGCTCCCTTTGCGCCGGCGAAAGGAAAAGGTCTTCTCACCGTCTGAAATCGTGGCTCCGATTCGCAACTCCGAGGCCTTGCAACTGTGGACATCCACGGTCCTGGCTGGCACTCCGAAAAACAAGGAAGAAATGCCTCTCAGCAGAGTTGATTTCCCCGCTTCGTTGTCGCCGTAGATTACGTAGTAATCGGGCGTCGTGGTGGGAAGCTCGATGGACCGGTTGGTAAAATGGCCGTATCGGAGAAGGTCAATGCGGTCGAGCCTCACTGAGCCTCCACAACTGACAGGCGGGCAAGTAGGAGGACTTCAGCCTCTTCAAGAGCCGCGGCTAATGTCAGCGTTTCTAACTCTATGGGCTCGGATCCCTCCGCGATTTCCACCGGCAGCTTCTTGCGGAGCTCCTGGATGGAGCTGAAGTCGTCGAGGGCCGTAGGATTACTGCGAAGCGCCGCCACCATTCTGACAATTTCTCCAATCGGATCGTCCCGTTTGAGCAAAGATGTTCGATCAAAGTTGGGCAAGGTCGCAACTTGCACCCGCTCGATCCACAGCAGGCCATTTCCACACTCGTTGGC
>JBDSXJ010000037.1:0-165306 GCA_039926185.1 Bryobacteraceae bacterium
CGCAACGCTTCGATGCGGGCGTGTTTATCACCCGGCGCGACGCCGGCCTCCACGCTGTCGATGCCAAGCGCTTTCGCAACCGCATCGGCGGTGCGGCGGTTGTCGCCCGTGAGCATCGAGACTTTCAGGCCGAGGTCGTGGAGCGATCGGATCGCTTCGGCAGTAGAGGCTTTGATCGGATCGGCGACGGAAACAATTCCCGCGGCTTTTCCATCGATGGCGACAAACATCGCGGTCTGTCCCTGGCTTTGCAAAGGCTCGGCTTTGGCGGCGAGCGCGTCGGCATCAGTCACGCCTTGCTCGTTGAGAAAATCGAGTTTTCCGACGATGACTTTCCGCCCAGCGACAACGCCGCTGACACCGCCGCCGGTGAACGATTGAAAATCCTCTGTGCGGCCCAGCGTCAGACCGCGCTCCTGTGCGCCGGCCACAATCGCGGCGGCGAGTGGGTGCTCGCTCGATTGTTCGACGGACGCCGCCGCGGCGAGCAGCGTAATCCCATCCGTTCCGGGGACGGGTTGGATTTCCACGAGGCGCGGCTTGCCTTCGGTGAGCGTGCCGGTTTTGTCCACGACCAAGGTGTCGATCTTTTCCAGAATCTCGAGAGCCTCGGCGTTGCGAATGAGGACGCCTGCTTGTGCGCCTCGGCCGGTGCCGACCATGATGGACATCGGCGTGGCGAGTCCGAGGGCGCAGGGGCAGGCGATGATCAGGACTGCTACGGCGTTGACGAGCGCATGGGACATTCGCGGCTCCGGTCCGAAGGTGGCCCAGACAGCGAACGTGGCGATCGCGACGAGGATCACGAGGGGCACAAACCATCCAGCGACTACGTCGGCGAGGCGTTGGATCGGGGCTCGGGAGCGTTGAGCGTCGCCGACCATGCGCACGATCTGCGAGAGTAGCGTGTCAGCACCGACGCGTTCGGCTTCCATGATCAGGCTGCCGGTGCCGTTGATGGTGCCGCCTGTGACCTTGCTGCCGGATTCTTTTTCGACTGGCAGAGGCTCGCCCGTAACCATGGATTCATCGATGGAGCTGTTCCCTTCCCGCACGATGCCGTCGACGGGAACTTTCTCACCTGGTCGAATGCGGAGGCGATTGCCGAGCATGACGTGTTCGATGGGGATGTCTTCTTCCACGCCGTTGGGCATGACGATGCGCGCGTTTTTAGGAGCGAGGCCGAGCAGGGCTTTGAGGGCGCTGGAGGTTTGGCTGCGTGCGCGGAGTTCGAGCACTTGGCCGAGGAGGACGAGCGTCACGATGACGGCGGCGGGTTCGAAGTAAACGGCCAGGGAGCCGCTGTGATGGTCGCGGAAGGAATCGGGGAAGATCGCGGGGAACAGGAGGGCGATGATGCTGTAGAGAAACGCTGCTCCGGTTCCGAGGGCGATGAGCGTGAACATGTTGAGGTGGCGGTTCAGCACGGACTGATAGCCGCGCACGAAGAAGGGCCAGCCTCCCCAGAGGACGACGGGGGCTGCGAACAGGAACTGGATCCAGTTGGACGCGCCGACGCCGAACATGTCGAGCAGCATGATGGCGAGCAGTGGAGCGGTGAGCACGACGCAGACCCAGAAGCGGCGCGTCATGTCGATCAGTTCGTGATTGGGGCCGTCATCGATGGTGGCGGTGACGGGTTCGAGGGCCATGCCGCATTTGGGGCAGGTGCCGGGGCCGAGTTGGCGGATCTCGGGGTCCATGGGGCAGGTGTATTCGGCGAGCGGGTTCGGCGGAGGGGCGGGTTTGGGAGCGGGGAGGATGCCGATTTGGGCTCCTCCTAGTTGAACCAGACCCGCTGGCTTGCCGACGTATTGCGTGGGGTTCGCGTCGAATTTCTTCTTGCAACCAAGGGCGCAGAAGAAATAGTTCTTGCCCTGGTATACGGAAGTTGCCGCCGCTTTCGCGGGGTCCACCAGCATGCCGCAGACAAGGTCTTTTTCCATTATTTTGCTTTCTTGGCTACGGGCAATTGGACGAGGTGGGCGGTGAGCGCGCCTTTCATTTCCATGGCGTGGATAACGACGCGGTCGCCGGTTTGGAGGTCGGCCATTTTTGCGGCGGCCTTGCCTCGGGTGTATTCGGTGTCGGCGGCGAGTTTGACGTCGACCATTTTGCCTTTGGTGGTCTTGACGGAGACGACGTTGTCGGCGACCTTCTGGATGGTGCCGGTGACGTCTTCCATGCCGTCATGGGCGATCGCGGCGACCGCGAGTGAGAGGGCGAGAAGGCAAATGCGGATTTGTTTCATTGTGATTCTCCTTGTAAAAATTCCTGCTGCTGTCTTTCTTCTTCGATCTGGTCTGGGCCTTTGGGGTTCAGACGTTCCATTTCGCGCCGTTCCTCAAAGGTGAGGTTCGGCAGGTGTCGGATGAAGTGGACCAGTTTCCATGAATCGGTTCCATCCTTCCCTGGGTGGCTCCAGGCGGGCATGCCGGTCCAGGGGATTCCGTTTTCGATGACGAAGAACAGTTCGCCATCGGTCCTATTTTGCGTTGCGGGGAGGCGCATGTCGGGTGCGCGTGGGTGCATTCCCTGCCCCATCGAGATTGCGCCGCTGCCGTTGTTGGCGTGGCAGGAGGAGCAGTGGTCGGCCCAGTGGGCGAGGCCTTCGGCGATCACTTGTTCGCTTGCGGGCACGGGGTTTTGTTTTTGCTTCGCGGCGGACGGCGTGGTGATGCTGCGGACTATTCGCGCGAACCAGGTTTCCATGTTGGAGGACGGGCGCTTGGCGGTGAGGCCGCCTGTGGCTCGGACATAGAACAGCGCACCCGCTAGGCAAAGGAGAACGATCGCGAGAATCCAGGCGAGGCTCCTCATGATTTGGGTTTGATGCGGAAGCGGACGAACATGTTGACGCCCCAGGGGTGCTGGCCATAGTAAGGCTGGATAGCCGCGGGGATGACGTAGGCGGTCAGGTTCGCACCGATGCCGGTCTCGACATTTTGAAAGGTTCCGATGTCTCGAGTGTAGCCCCCGGTGTAAGCCTTCACGCGGAAGACGTTGCCAGCGATCAGTTCGAGTTGATGTTCTAGCGTGTGGTTGTTGGTGAAGAGTTCGTCTTTGTCCACGACTTCGGCTCGTGCGGTGAGGAAGTTTTTGGGACTGACCGGGTAGAGCGTCTCGACGAGATAGGAATTGGTGTTGCGTTGATTCTGGACGTTGTGATTGCCGCCCCAGATCACGCTTGTCGACCAGTGGTTACCGTTGCCCATGGGGCGCGTGTAGTGGACCGAGGAAGTCATGCGCACGATGTCGCCACCGTGGGCTTCATCGCCTGGGGAGTGGGACTGGCGCTCAGGATCTTTCAAACGACCGGCGGAGAACTGCGCCATCCAGTTGCTACTTGGGAGGATGGACACGCGGCCGGAGTAGGAATTCATGGGTCCCCAGTCGATGTTCCAGCGGTTCTCATTCGGCTCAGTTCCATAGAAGCTACTGGCTTCGAGGCGCAGCCACTTGTGGCGGATGGCGACGGTAGCGACATTGATCGCGATGTGCGTGGAATCCTGCACGTGATGGGAGAGCGTGGCTTGCGGAAGTTCGAAGGCCGAGGCGCGGTGGGGGAAGGAGACGGGTCCCAGCGCGGGATCGCCGACGGGAGCGTAGTAGGCCTGAAACATTGTGTTCTCGCTGATCGAGTGTGCATACTGCACGCCGAGGCCCATGATGAAATCGTGGGGATGCTGGGCGTCGACCAACGGCGTGCCATTCGCCGTCTCGCCGGTTTGGAATAGGAGCGGATAGGCTTGCTTGGTGACGGTAGCGGGATCGAGGCTGAACATCGATTGCAGCATCAACGCGCCTCCGCCGAGGCGGTGGGTGGCGGAGATCATAGCCCAGTTGGCGGCAAAGATTTTATCGCCGCCTCGGGGGCCGGATTGCTGGGTGCTATTTACGAAGCCCTGGCCCATGATCATTAGATTCCAAGAGCCGAGTTTCGGCATCAACATCGGCATGGGCCAGCTTAACGGGTTTTGGCTGGTGCCGGAGGCCATCTTCATCAAGTAGGATTCGGCTTCGTTCATGTTGCTGTGGTTCATGGTGGAATGATCCATGGCGCTCATGTCGTGGCCGGCGTGGGGGTCGGCCGGGGGTGGATCTTGCGCATAAGAAAGCTGGGCGGCCGCGATCCATGCGGCTGCGAATATTCGGGTTTTCACAAACTTCTCCTGTTCTTTTCTTCAAGTGGTCGCGCGAAGGCGCAGGTTGAGGGAAAGGAACGGAGTCAGATGCGAAGAACGGTGGAGAGGACAAGCCGCGGCGAGGGCTGCTGTGATGTTTCGGCCGCGTTGGCGACACTCACTGGGGTCGAGGCCGGGAGCAGGATCGATTCGGCGGGAAGGATCGCGGCGAACTCAAAAGTGATGACGTCCAGGGAAACCGCAGCCTGGGTGTCCATGACGAGTTGGGAATGCAGGCAGTTTGGCGGAGCCTCTTCTTGCTTGGGCTGCTGCTTGTGCTGATGGCAGGGCGGAGGCTGGTCTGCCTTCGCTGCGGCATGGACTTCGTGGCACGGCGCTAGCGTACACTCGGTTGCGCAATACGAACTGACGACGAGTAGCAGCATCGCTACGACGATCGTTTGTAGTCTCGACCAGTTCATGCCTGTCTCCATCGTAGCTCTTCTTCGGAGTCGAGGCTTTCTAAAATCGGGCATTCGCTGGCGGGGCCGTGGCCGGAGCAGTGGTCGGTGAGTCCGACGAGCGCGTTCTTCATCGCGGTGAGGCTGAGGATCTTGCGTTCGATGTCGGCAACTTTTTCGGCGGCGATTTGGCGAACGTCACTGCGGTCGCGTTTGCGGTCCACACGGAGGGCCAACAACTCGCGGATCTCGGCCAAGGTGAACCCAAGTTCCTGCGCTCGTTTGATGAAGCGAACGCGGCGAACTGCGTCCGGCGTGTAAACGCGATACCCGGATGGGAGACGAGCGGGCTTGGGCAACAGATTTTCGCGCTCGTAGTAGCGAATCGTCTGCAGGTTCACGTGGGCCTGCGCGGCCACTTCTCCAATCTTCAAGTTGGTTGCTGCGCTGTTCACACTCTTATCCTAAACCTTATACCTAGGTATCGAGTCAACAACTATTTTGGAGACCACGTGGGCTATAGTTTCAACAGATGCGCTGTGTTCTTTCTATCAACCGGGGTTCTTCGAGTGTACGGCTCGCGATCCACCGGATTGGCGAATCCCTGCCCTTGGAGTTCGAAGGAAAGATGGAACGGGTGGGCGCCGGCGGCGAGAGCACTGTTCTGACGCGGCTTGCGGAGCATCCCCTGTTTGCTGATATCCAAGCGGTGGGGCATCGGGTGGTACACGGGATGCAACATTCTGAACCGCAGCGCGTGACACCGAAGCTGCTGGCGGAGTTGCGGCGCATGGCTCCGTATGATCCCGATCATCTTCCGGATGAGATTGCGCTGATGGAGGCGTTTGCGAAGCGTTATCCGAAAGTGCCGCAGGTGGCGTGTTTCGATACGGCGTTTCATCGGACGATGCCGAGCGTTGCGAAGTTGTTGCCGATTCCGCGACGTTACACACGCAAGGGTGTCGAGCGGTACGGGTTTCACGGGATCTCCTACGCGTTTCTGATGGAGGAGTTGGCGAGGCTCGATCCAGCGGCGGCCAAGGGGCGAGTGATCCTGGCTCATCTGGGAAGCGGAGCCAGTCTTGCTGCCGTGAAAGGCGGCAAGAGTATCGAGACCAGCATGGGGTTCACGCCGACGGCGGGCCTAGTGATGGGGACGCGCACGGGCGATCTGGATCCGGGGTTGTTCTATTTTCTGGCGCGCACGCAGAAGATGACGGCGGCTCGGTTTCAGAAGATGGTGAATCAGGAATCGGGACTGCTAGGGGTCTCGGGAACCAGTGCGGACATTCGCGATTTGTGTGCGCGAGAGGTGAAAGATCCGAGGGCTGCGGAGGCGGTCGAGTTGTTCTGCTACCAGGCTCGCAAGTGGATTGGCTCGTTTGCCGCCGTATTGGGCGGGGTGGACACGCTGGTGTTCACTGCCGGCATCGGAGAGAATTCTCCGGTCATTCGCGGGCGGATTTGCGCGGGGCTGGAGTTTCTTGGCATCAAACTGGATTCGGCGCGCAACACTCGGAGCTCGGGCGTCATCTCCAAGAGGAATGCGGGCGTGACGGTGCGCGTGATCCCAACGAACGAGGAACTGATGATCGCCCGATCCACAGTTCGTTTACTGAAACTGGAAAGTTGAATCGATGAACACCAATGTGCTGACGGCGGAGATGCTCGCGGGAATCGACGCTTATTGGCGCGCCGCGAATTACCTTTCTGTGGGGCAGATGTATTTGCGGGATAATCCGCTGCTGAAGCGTCCACTGGTGCTTGATGATGTGAAGAAGATGCTGCTGGGGCATTGGGGCACCACGCCGGGACAGAACTTCATTTATGCGCATCTGAACCGCGTGATTCGAAAGTACGATCTGGACATGATCTATGTTTCGGGGCCTGGACATGGGGGTCCGGCGGTGGTCAGCAACACCTACCTCGAGGGGACGTACAGCGAGGTCTATCCGAACATCAGCCAGGATGAGGATGGGCTGCGGAAGCTATTTAAGCAGTTCTCATTTCCCGGAGGCATTCCCAGTCATGCGTCGCCGGAGTGCCCGGGGTCGATTCACGAGGGCGGCGAGCTGGGATATTCGCTGAGCCATTCGTTCGGCGCGGTGTTCGATAATCCGAACTTGATCGTGGCCTGTGTGATTGGGGATGGGGAGGCGGAGACGGGTCCACTGGCGACGGCATGGCACTCGAACAAGTTTCTGAATCCGAAGAACGACGGAGCGGTGCTGCCGATTTTGCACCTCAACGGGTATAAGATTGCGAATCCCTCATTGCTGGCTCGCATCCCGCGCGAGGAGTTGGAGCAATTGTTGCGCGGGTATGGATGGGCTCCGTACTTCGTGGAGGGGCATGAGCCCGAGCCAATGCATCAGGCGATGGCGACGACGCTGGATATCGTTGTGGAGGAGATCCGGGGCATTCAGAAGAGTTGGACGGGGACGCGTCCGCGGTGGCCCATGATCGTGCTGAACTCGCCCAAGGGTTGGACGGGGCCGAAGGTCGTGGATGGCAAGCAGATCGAAGGGACATTTCGTTCGCATCAGGTGCCGATCTCAGACCCTTCGACGCATCCCGGGCATCTTCAACTGCTGGAGGACTGGCTGCGAAGCTATCGGCCGCAGGAACTGTTCGATACGCAGGGTCGGCTGAAACCGGAGTTAGCGGCGTTGGCTCCTGAGGGGGATCGGCGCATGGGTACGAATCCGAACGCTAATGGAGGAATGTTGTTGCGCGACTTGCGCATGCCGGATTATCGCGACTACGCGGCGGATGTTCCGACGCCGGGGGTAAGCGGCAAGGGCGATACGAGAGTGCTGGGTCCGTTCCTGCGCGACATTGCGAAGCTGAATGATGAGCATCGTAACTTCCGGGTGTTCGGTCCCGATGAGACGATTTCGAACGGCTTGGAAGCGTTGTTCGACCTCACGGAGCGGCAGTGGGAGGGTTCGACGGTGCCTACGGATGAGCACCTGGCCCCGGCAGGCCGGGTGATGGAGATGTTGAGCGAGCATCAGTGCGAGGGGTGGCTCGAAGGCTACC
Organism: Bryobacteraceae bacterium; assembly: GCA_039926185.1. Classification (GTDB taxonomy): domain Bacteria; phylum Acidobacteriota; class Terriglobia; order Bryobacterales; family Bryobacteraceae; genus Palsa-187. Next base: position 7,628 of record JBDSXJ010000037.1, read on the forward strand.
TGCTTACCGGGCGGCACGGGCTGTTCAACTGTTACGAAGCGTTCATCCACATTGTGGATTCGATGTTCAATCAGCACGCGAAGTGGCTGAAGATTTCGGCGGGCCTGCCGTGGCGGAGGAACATTGCCTCCCTGAACTATCTGCTGGCCTCGCATGTGTGGCGGCAGGATCACAACGGGTTCACGCATCAGGACCCTGGGTTTATCGATCTTGTGATCAACAAAAAAGCGGAGGTGGTGCGCGTCTACCTGCCGCCCGACGCCAACTGCCTGCTATCGGTGATGGATCATTGTTTGCGCAGCCGACACTACGTAAACGTGGTGGTGGCGGGCAAGCATCCCGCGCCGCAATGGCTGAACATGGATGCGGCCGAGAAGCATTGCCTCGCAGGCATTGGAATTTGGGAATGGGCGAGCAATGAAGCGGGACTGGCTCCCGACGTGGTGATGGCGTGTTGCGGTGACGTGCCGACACTGGAGACGCTGGCGGCGGTTTCGATCCTGCGACAGCACCTACCGGACCTGAAGATCCGCGTGGTGAATGTGGTCGACCTGATGCGTTTGCAACCGCGATCCGAGCATCCACATGGACTCACCGACGGGGACTTCGACGAGTTGTTTACCAAGGACAAGCCGGTGATCTTCGCCTTTCACGCCTATCCGTGGCTGATCCATAAATTGACCTATCGTAGAACCAATCACGACAATATCCATGTGCGGGGATATAAGGAAGAGGGGACGATCACGACTCCATTCGATATGACGGTGTTGAATGATCTGGATCGACTCCATCTGGCGATGGATGTGGTGGATCGGGTTCCGCAGACGGGCGAACAGGGGCTGTACTTAAAGCGGCAACTGAGGGCGAAGCTCATGGAGCATCGAGAGTACATCAACGAGAACGGTCAGGACATGCCCGAGATTCGGGATTGGAAATGGGGCGACCTCTCCGCTGGCCGCCCCACCCAGCTCTAACGCGCGGCGGCGGTATTGACGTTGCCGGGTTGCGATTGAGAGATTGACGCGCCGGAGATGACAAGCTCCACGCGACGGTTTTGCTGACGGCCGGTTGCTGTGTCATTCGTGGCAACGGGGCGGGACTCGCCGAAGCCTGTGGCGGTGATGGACGACGAGCTGATTCCCTGGCTCACCAAAAATTCGCGCGCTACAGCAGCTCGTGCGAGAGAAAGGCGCTGATTGGTTTCATCCGAGCCGGTGCTGTCGGTGTGGCCTTCCACTTGAAGGGACAAGTCAGGATGGGCCTGGATGATGCCGGCAACTCTGGCGAGTTTCTCGCGAGCACCGGGCTTCAGAGTGGCCTTGCCGACGTCGAACAAGACATCAGACATGTTGACGATGAGGCCACGTGCGGTCTGCTTGGTTTCGAGGACAACGTTCAGCTGTTGCTGCAAGCGTCCACGAAGTTCGGCGGCGTCTTTCTGCGCGGCTTCGCGATCCTGCACGGCTTGCGCGCGGGCAGTTTCGGAGGCTTCCCGCTCTTTGGAGAGGCGGTCGGCTTCCATCTTGGCTTCAGCGCGCGCGGCTTCCGCAGCGGCTCGGGCCTGATCCGCGGCTAAGCGGGCTGCGTCGGCTTCGGCTTTGGCCGTCGCACTGAGGCGAGCGGATTCTTCTGCGCGCAGGGTCGCTTGTTCGGCGGCTCTGCGGCCCTGGGCCTCATTGTCGGCTCGCAGGGCCGCTTGCGCAGCGGCTGCATCGGCTCGAGCTTTATCGGACTCGGCGCGGGCGCGATCCGCTTCGGCCGTAGCCCGCTGCGCACTGGCTTGTTGCGCATTCGCGTCGGCGATGCGACGAGCATCGGCTTCGGCGGTGGCCCTAGCCGAGGCTTCTGCCGCGGCGAAATTCGCCCTATTCGTCCGTTCGGTGGCGGCGCGGCGTTCCTCCGTCCGCCGCGCCTCCTCCTGCCGCTCAATGGTTAACAAGCGGGCATCCTCCGCGACCTGCACAGCTTCGCGGGCGGACATGATGGCAGGCTTACGGTTGTTCGCCTGCAATGCGTATTTCTCGGCCTGCGTGAAATTCGCAACGGCCTTGTCGAGTGTTTCTCTCGCGTATTCCTCGGCTCCCGCGGCGCGAGCGAGGTGGATCGCATTTTCCGCTTCGATCAATTCGAGCGGAGTCTTCGCATCCGGACGGCGCGCGCCGAGTGTGCCGGGCTTCACGTTCTTCACGTAACTGCCGCGCTTCAAGAGCTCGAACTTGGCGTCAACCATTTCGACCTTGCCAAGCGTGTCGGGACGGATGACGTTTTCCAGAACCACCGTGTCGCTGGGCTGCGTGACCGCGAAGTACGGCTCTGCGGTGACCAGCAGGCTGAACGACTGCAATTCAGTGGTGACGTCCAGTTTGCTGCGATTGCCGTTGAGCAGGACTTCGCCTAAGTTGGTCGCGCGGCCTTCGGGAGTGATGGCCCACATCACGTAGGTGAGATATTCGGGGCCGAACTGTTGAGCGGGGGTGAGTTCGTCGAACTCGACTTCAATCTCGATGTAGCCTTGCTTGCTTTCGACTTTGGCTTCACCGCTCGCCCTCTGCAGTAGCGGTGTACCGGCGAAATTGATTTTGGTAGATCCGCCGCGATGCCGGTAGTTGACGGCTTTCGTAACGCGCTCGGCGTACTCGACGACGTCCACACGGAACACAGGCACGTCGCTCAGAGCCTGATTGGGCTGCTGCGCGAAACTCGCGGGAGCAGTATAGAGAAGACCCGCGAGCGATAACGTTACGGCGGGAACAGCTTTCGTGATGCGTTGGAATACCATGGCTACCTCCGCGTTTCCCGTTGCACGAAGTTTGCCATTCGGCGTAAGTATTTATTTAGTGTGACTTAGGGGAATGGTTGCAATAGCGGTCGGTAAAGAGTGCGGGAAGAATGTTCTGGATTAGTTCTCGCCCGGCTTCTCCAACTTGTCGACGACGATCACGTCGGCGAGGGCCTGTGTGCCTTCGAGCTTCAAGCCAAGTTGTTCCTGATACGCACCAAAAATACTGGGTTTGCCGTTATCTTCAAATTTCGGCAGCGGTCCGAAGGAGACGAATTGAGTTTCGTCAGGCAGCCAATCGAGCGTAAAGTCGTAACGGCCTTCGATCCCGGTGCGATCGACGACGGGACGATCCAGCACTGCGGTCTGCATCGACTGCGCGAGTTCGGCCATGGTTACGTTCCGACCGGGCAGGTTTCCGGGCCTCGGATAGAGCAAAGAGGGCAGGCTGCCCTGCGCAGCGGACTTGGTCATCTTATGTTGGGTTCCTGCGGGAAGGGTGATGGCGTAGACCGAAAGCTGGCGCTTCTCGGTGTGCCATTTGATCTGGAAGCGATCGACGAGAACTTCCTGGAGCAACTTCTTCATCTGGGTGAGATTCGGTTGGCCGGCGGTATCGGGCTTGATGGCGATGTCGAACTTTTCGTCGGAGGCCCACTTGGGCAATCCGGAAACCTGGCGCTCATGCACGTCATAGGCAAACGTAATCACGTTGATGACGGAGACGTTGATGGCCATCACTTGGTCACCGCGGAATGTGTAGAGCCTGCCGCGCGCATCGGGGGCAGAGGGTTTCACGGTGGCGACTTCAAGATGCACGGTCGCATTGGCAGCTATCTGGACAGGCGGAGGCGGAGGTTCGGGAATCGCCCAGGCGGTTTGCGGCGTGGCCCGGACAAGATTCAGGGTCATCGGATTGCCGTTCTGCGTCACGGTCCCGGTGATGGAGTTCCCATCCGCGGCCATCTTGCCTTCATAGTTCGCGTTGAGCGCGGGGATGGTGAACTTCACGGTGCCGGATTGCAGGCTAATTGCGGCGACAGGGACGGGAGCTGGATTTTGGTCGATGCTGAACAGCGTGGCAGCGAGGTTCGCGTCTTTGCGTTCGATTTTGAAGACAGTGCGAATTTGTTGCTGTCCGGCGACCAGGGCTCCCTGCCAGGTTCCAGCAACGTCCACGGTTTGGGCGTGGAGAGCGCCCAGGGTCAAGAGGGAGAGCAGTAGCGGCTTCATATTGGGTCCTTGTAACTAGTTTTCAGAGGGTGTCTTTGAGATCTGGTCCACTATGATGACGTCGAGTGGGATTTTCTTCGCTTCCAGATGGAGGCCGAGCTTTTCCAGACTTTCAAAAAGGGACGGCGTGGTCGCCCCATCTGCCAATCGCTGTGCTTGCGGGGGCAGCACGATGCCGCTGGCTTTCGCGCCGCGGATGAGCATGACGCGATAGTCATCGGCGGTGATCTCCAGCGACATATCGTAGACTCCGGAGAGACCGGATTGATCGACCATCGGGCGGTCCATATAGCGTTCGAGCTGGTCGGCCATTACTACGGTGCTGAGTCGCTTGCCTTCGAATTTGTTGTTGGAGAAGGTGTAGGACGATCCGTTGCCGAGGCTGACGGAGACGCCTGCTCCGGAGCCCGCGGCTGCAACGTTCACGGAACCGTCGGAAGGCGGGACGTCGGTAGTGACGGGCTTGAGGGCAAGCGGACGATTGTTGCGCGTGAGGACGTAGACGTCGAAGCCTTTCTTCTCGCGATGGAACTTGAGCTGGAAGCGGTCGCCCAGAAGGGCTTGCAGCATGTCGGGAATCTGGTCGGTCTTGCCACCTGTGGGGAGCGTGGCGTTGATATCGAAGCGGGTGTCGGGCAGCCAGTCGGGTCCTGAAACCTGGCCTTCTCGTATCTTGTAGGCCATCGCGATATAGTCGCGCAGGGAGAAGGAAACGATGTGGGCTTGCTGGCCGTCCATGCGCAGGCCGAGGGCGACGGCATCGGGTTGAAAGGGGGCGGAGGGGCGGATGGAGGCGACTTCGAATTGGAGGGGTTGGGCTAGGACGGCGGTGGCGAATACGATTGCGGCGGCGAAGGGCTTCATATAGAGATCGTACGACCCCTCGCCGACGGAAGTTCCGGTTATTTTAAGGCGGCGAGGCCTTCGCTCAGTCCCGCGCCCTTACGGACGCGGCTGGTCGGGTTTGTCAGCCGTGTGGGTTAGCGCGCGGGTTAACGGCGGCGATGCGATATCACTACTTGGCCTTGGTAGCGGCGGCCGGAGCCGGGGGTGGCGGCCAGGTAGGTGACTTCCTGGCCGGGGTTGGAGGCTAGACCTCGGAGGGCGCTGTCGGAGATGCTGGCGGTTAGCGATGCGAATAGGTTGGTCGCGGGGTTGTAGAGGTAGGTCTCTATCTTTCCGGTTCGGGCGACTGTAGCGACTAAGTCGCATTCCTTGGTGGGGCCGTCGAGGGACTTCGAGGTGAAGTTCGCTGCAGCGCGCTGCATAAGAAGGTCAATGCGGGAGTTCGCGGAAGATCCGTTGGTGGACGTGAGCGTTACCTGCTGGCCGACGATGGGGGCGAGGTCGGAATCGAAGGCGAGCATGAACTGTTCCATGTCGCGGCGAGCGCCATTTGGATTCGTCTGCGGGAAACCCGAGTTGGCAGTGGGGTTGAAAACGGTGGCTGAGAAGAAGCGGAACAGAGTGTCGGCGGAGCCATCGCCGGTGAAGCCGAAACCTCGTATCTGGTCGCCCATGTTGCCGCTGTCGGGGGCTCCGAAGAAACTGGTCAGGGGATTGCCGAACATGCCGATCTTCGCGTATTGATTGCGCAAGTGCGGGATCTTCACGATTTGCGGAAGGGCTTCGAAGCTCTGGCTCATGCCGGTGCCAAAGAATCCTTTGGATGCGTCCAGCGCGTGGCAGCCGTTGCAATTGAAAGAGGACTTCCCGAAGAGCGCATCGGCCAGGGTGCTGTTGATGCCGTCGGAAGGGCGGTCGCCGTTGTAGAAATCCGCACCGCGCTTTTGGGATGGGGTCAGCGAGTTGTCGAGATTGCGGATCGGATTCGGCGGCGGCAGGACCTGCAATTGGAAGTCGGCAAAACGCTGCATGTCGGCGGGCGTGGGGACCGTTGGACTTCCGATCAGTCCATTAAAAGCTCCAATGAAATTCTTGAAGGAGATGTTGGAGTCGAAGGGATCGCTTCCGAGCGGGCCCACCGAGCGGTCACCGCGCCAATGCATGGCTCCTGAGAATTTCATCCCGCGCAGGGTTTGGGTTGTGAAGGGGCCTTTCATCGGGTGGAAATCTTCGGGCGTACCCGAACCGTTGAGCGGCGTTGTGATTTGGACGCCGCCGAGAGCCAGGAACGGAAGCAGGCGACCAAAGACGATGGGGATGGCGCTCTTGGTCACGGAATCGTCGGGATTGCCGAGGTCCCAGGCGAGATCGTCCATGTCGCCGAAGGTGTGGCAACTCGCGCAGGTCGCTTCGCCGTTGCCGGAGAAACGGGTCGCGTCGTAGAGCATGGGGCGACCGTTGACGACGGACGCAGGCTCCGGATTCGGGAGCACGAAGCCGGCGAGTTCCTGTTTGGATTTCAGATCTATGGCCTTGACCGCGTTGTCGAAGCGGGTCATCACCCAGAGGAGGCCGCGAGGTTCGTCGAGGGCGAGGCCGCTGACGCCGCCTCCGCTGACAGGAATGTAGTTGGCGCTGGCGGTGGTCGGATTGAAGGAATCGTCTTCGAGCGCGGCGGTGCTGAACACGCCGACTTTGCTGGAGCCGAAGGCCGCGAGGTAGAGCGTCGCGCCATCCGCCGTGACCGCCATGTCGAGCGGCATCGACAGGCTGTGCTGCTTCGCGGTCGGGTCAAAGTTAGGCGATCCGGCGAGCGCGGCGTAGTTGATGTGCTTGTTCAGGCGGCGTGGCGCGACCGTAGAATCGGAGATCACGGTGATGCGCGATTCGGCGAGGTGTCCTTGCACCGTGCTACCGCCGAACTTGCCGGGACCTTCGAAGCGGACTTCGTTGAAGGACTCGGTGTTCGATACGTAGAGCTTACCGGTGACTGGGTTCGTAACCATATTGAACAAAGTGGTCCCTGCGTGAGCGTAGGAGGTTTTCGGGTTGAGGCTATTTGCGTCGATGGAGAACACGTCCGTATCGGGCAAACGGAAGCGCACTGAACTATCCCACTGGCGGCGCAGTTCATCCTCCCAGTGGCCGGTCTGATTGTTGTATTTCACGATCAGGCCGACTTCGGGAGCAGGCTCACCTTTGAAGTCGACAGCGGGACCGGGATTGCCACCGGGGCTGATGGTGCCGTCGGTCAGTGTGCAGGGAACGCGCTTGAAGCCGGTGCAGACGCGATCCTGCTCAATGGTTGTCGTTTGGTTGCCGGTGTGGAAGCCAGCGACGTAGACAGTGGATTTGTCGGGGCTCACGGCAAGGGCGCGCGGCGTGTCGGTGAAGAAGCTCAGGATGCGGACGGGAGTGCCGCCGAAGGTGGTGTCGAGATTGGCGGGATCGAAGACCCAGACGTCGGCTCGCGGGATACCGGGGGTGGTGAGTTGCGGATCACCAGCACCGGGGACGCGCGCGATGGAGGGATCGGTGCGCTGCTGACCTCGGTGGGCGGTGGTGATGAAGGCTCGGGTGGGGTTGCCGGCGAAGACGATGTCGCGGGGTTCGTCGCCGACGAGCAGAGTGCGGACGACGTGCGGCGTGCCGGTGAGGCTCACGATGCTGATGCTATCGGAAAGATGGTTGACCACCCAGACTTCGTTGTTGCTGCGCGCGGCGACCGCGACGGGTTCGAGGCCGACGGGGACTCGCGTGACTGCTGGGGTGGTGGCCGTAAGGTCGAAGATTTCGAGCGTGCCGTTCGGGGTGTTGACTGCGAAAAGCGATTTGCCATCGGGGGAGAGAGCGAGGGGACGGACGTGGCCGCTTTCAAATTCTACGAACGCAGGGCCGGGGGTAACGGAGGTTGCTTCGCGTTCCTGGGCGATGAGTGTGATCCCCGTGATAGCGACGGTTACAGATAGTGCGATGACTAAGATACGGGGCATGCTGTTGTTGCCCAGTTTAGCGCGTCGTCGTTTTACCCGCGCCCTTACGGACGCGGCTTGTTTGCCAAGAGGCTTTGGGCTTCTTCAGGGGTGACTTCGCGCATGGTGCCGACTTTGAGGCGCTTGTTCAGATTGGGTGCTGCACGAAACTCGGCGGCTGTCCGCTTTGGCGAGGCTTTGGGAGCAGCGGCAACCGGGGTTGGTGGCTGGGGCGTCTCTAAAACGGGCAAAGACCACGAGACCGAACGCATACCGGGGGAACTCTGGATGGCAGCGAATGCGGCCAGGGCCAGCACTGCAAGAAACGCAGAGACCTGCGCGCCGCGGCGCACGCCGTAGGGAATGGATTCCCGCATCAGGCTGGCAATCAGCATGACGGCTGCGAGAGTGAAGATGCCTCCGACAATCCAGGCCTGATCGTAGTGAACCATGCGATATGGATCGGCATTATTTGGCAGCGTCGGTAGCGAATGCTTGGAGATAGTCGCGAATTTCGTCGCGAACGCGGCGAAATAGGGCTAGCGAACCCTCGGGACCCGCCGGATCGTCGAAGGAGTGGTGAATCATCTTCGTCGCGCTGGGGAAGATCGGGCAGATTTCTTTGGCGTTGTCGCAGACGGTCAGAACGTAATCGAAGGCCTGGCCGGAGAATTCGTCTACATGCTTGGAACGGTGCGTCGAAAGATCGATTCCGAGTTCGCGCATCACCGCGATGGCTTCGGGGCGGACGATGCCCGGCTTGGTGCCAGCACTGAAGACTTCAAAGCGATCGCCAGCGTCATGACGCAAGAGGCCTTCGGCCATCTGGCTGCGAGCGGAATTTCCGGTGCAGAGAATCAGAATTCGTTGTTTCATTTGAGCCATCGAAAGAGGAGCGTCGCGGCAACGGCGGCGACAAATTGTACGGCGATGAACGCGGGTGCGTCTATGGGTCGGATACCCGCGAACGTATCGCTGGCCGTTCGCGCGAGCGTCACGGCGGGATTCGCGAAAGAAGTGGATGCGGTGAACCAATAGGCCGCCGTGATATACGCGCCGACGGCGAAGGGCACAGCGGTGGGTCGGGTGCGCGAGCAGCCCCAGATGACCGCGACCAGTCCGAAGGTCGCGACGAATTCGCTCCACAATTGCGAGTTGCCTGCGCGCACATGTTGCGAGGCGAAGAAGAGAGGCTTCTCAAACATCCCATGCGCGGTGGCGACTCCGGCGAAGGCTCCGGCGATCTGCGCCAGGACATAGCCAGGGACCTCCCGCCAGGGAAGTTCGCGCTCCATCGCGGCGGATATGGTCACCGCCGGGTTCATGTGCGCTCCAGAGATCGGACCGAAGGTTAGGATCAACGCGACCAGTGCGGCACCGGTCGCGAGAGTGTTGGCGAGCAGTGCGATCGCGACGTTGCCGCCCGCGAGTTGCTCGCCCATGATGCCGGAGCCGATCACTGTCGCCAATAGGAATGCTGTGGCTAGCGCCTCACTGGCAGCACGTCGGACCACAGCAGCCTTTCTTCGCACCGGCGGGCTTGGTGGCGCGGATGAAAGCACTCATGAACTTGCCTTCCACCTGCGGCAAGATCGCTTCGGCGTCGAGACCTTCGCCCACCAGGAACTGACGAGCGTCTTCTCCCGTGTAAACGCGCGTGGGATCGATGTCGATGTCGTCGAAGCCAGCTCGGGCGAGTTTGGCGATGTAGTCGGAATCCTTCAACGCGCCGCCGATGCAGCCGATCCACAGGTCCATGCTGGCGCGAACTTCGTCAGGAACGGTGCCGCGCACGACCACGTCGGAGACGGCGAAGCGTCCACCGGGCTTCAGCACGCGGAAGGCTTCCTTCAGAACTTTGTCTTTGTCGCCCGAGAGATTGATCACGCAGTTGGAGATGATGACATCGACCGAGTTGTCTGGTAGAGGGATGCTCTCGATCTCGCCCTTGAGAAACTCGACATTCGTTGCGCCTGCCTTACGTTGGTTCTCGCGAGCCAGAGCCAGCATTTCATCGGTCATGTCGAGTCCGTACGCCTTACCCGTAGGGCCGACGCGCTTGGCGGAAAGCAGCACGTCGATGCCGCCGCCGGAACCTAGATCGAGAACCGTCTCGCCGGGATTCAAGTTAGCCAGCGCGGTGGGGTTGCCGCAGCCTAGCGACGCGAGCATCGCCTCAGCCGGGACACCGGCTTGTTGCTGCTCGTCGTAGAGATTGGAAGTGATCGGGTCCCAGGATTCGGGTCCGCATGACGCGCTCCCGCCACAGCAGGAATTGCTCTGGCCATCGACCACGCGAAGTGCGGCTTGTCCGTAACGCTCCTGAACGGTTTCTTTAATGTTGGTGTTCATAGGGTCTCCTTGATTAGCAGCAGGCGGCGATTTTTGCGGGGGCGATGGCTTTGTTGCGAGTGCAACATTCGGCGTAGAGGAAGCCGAGCAGTTCCTGTAGCGCGACCGTGTTCGCCGTATAGCGCAGAAATGTCTTCTCGCGCTGCACGTTGACCAAGCCTTCGTTCTTTAGCTTGTCGAGATGGTGGGACAGCGTGGAGTTGGGGATGTCCAATTCGTTCTGGATATCCCCGACCACCAATCCTTCGGGGTGCGCGGAGAGCAGCAGTTGCATGATGCGCAATCGCGGCTCGGTACCCATGGCGGAAAACATATCCGCATAGCGGGCAACCTGCTCGGCTGCCTTCTTGGCTCTTTCCATATTTCCACAATAGCAGAAATACAGAAACGAGCAAGAGAAAAGTTTTAGTCTTGTGCGGAAAGCCGATCGCGCAGTTGGCGGATGGTTTGGCGCTGCTCGCCGCAGACCCACTTAACCACGTCGCCAATAGAGAGGATGCCGACCACCACCCCATCGTCAACCACAGGCAGGTGGCGGATGCGGCTATCCGTCATCAATTCCATCGTCTCGCGCAACGTGTGACTGGACGTGATCGTCGTCACCGGCGTCGTCATAATTTCGCGCACGCGCGTCCCGTTGGAATTGCGGGCCATCAGGATGACCTTGCGGCAATAGTCGCGTTCCGAGATCAAGCCGACGAGTTTACGCTCAGCGTCCAGAACCACCAAGCATCCGATTTGATGCTCCGACATCAGGCTGATGGCCCGGTGGACGCTTTGGTCGGAGGTAATCGAGAGAACCTCAGTTCCCTTCTCCTCCAATGCGACGCGGACAGGCTGGTTAATATCGATGACGGCTTCGCTGAGAAGCGTGGTTACGGTCAGTTGCATAAAACTCCCCTTTTCCCCTACCCATAGGCCGAATGGCCCTTCCAATCCCTGGCTGAAATAATGGACCTCGAAAGGGTCGCTGTCAAGGGTGGTCGCCGCGACGGGAGGTCGGAGTCCGTGTGAAACAGCCGAAACCGCCCCTACTGGAGGCGGCTGGTCACTTTCGTCAGCCGCGAGCGGTAGCGCGCGGGTTCAAGAGCGGCCGCCGGGTAGCAATTCGTTGTGACTCTGGCGTGGCTGTGACATCCTAGTATGTAGCTATGATTTTCTCCGAGGAGTTCCGTCTCAAAGTCGGCTTGGCCGAGATGTTGAAGGGCGGCGTCATTATGGACGTCACCAACGCCGACCAGGCGAGGATTGCGGAAGACGCCGGGGCCTGCGCGGTAATGGCCCTGGAACGCGTCCCGTCCGATATCCGCCGCGATGGCGGTGTGGCGCGCATGTCGCAGATCAAGATCATGGAAGACATCATGAGGACGGTGTCGATTCCAGTGATGGCGAAGGCGCGCATCGGGCATTTCATGGAAGCTCGGATTCTGGAAGCGCTCGCGGTGGACTACATCGATGAGAGCGAAGTGCTGACGCCCGCCGATGACACGCACCACATTGATAAGAAGGGTTTCAAAGTGCCGTTCGTGTGCGGCGCGCGCAACCTGGGCGAAGCGCTGCGTCGTATCGCGGAAGGCGCGGCGATGATCCGCACCAAGGGCGAAGCCGGCTCGGGCGACATCGTGGAAGCGGTTCGCCACATTCGCACCATCGTGAAGGAAATGAAGCACCTCACCATTCTTGGTAAGGACGAGTTAGTGCATGAGGCGAAGAACCTCGGCGCGCCGCTGGATCTGGTCGAGTGGGTGGCGGAACACGGCAAGCTACCAGTGCCGAACTTCTCGGCGGGTGGCATTGCGACTCCGGCGGATGCGGCGCTGGTAATGCAACTCGGCGCGGAAGCGGTATTCGTCGGCAGCGGCATCTTCAAGTCTGAGGATCCGGCTGTGCGCGCGAAGGCGATCGTGAAGGCGGCGACGTATTTCAACGATCCCGCGAAGCTGCTCGAAGCGAGCCGCGATTGCGGTGAACCGATGCGCGGACTCGACGTCGCGAAGATGGCTCCTGAAGAACTATTACAAACCAGAGGCTGGTAGTGAAGACGGTCGGCGTCCTGGCTCTACAGGGCGATTACGAAGCCCATCGCAAGGCAATCGAAGGGGCGGGAGCGCACGCGGTCGAAGTGCGCACTGCCGCCGAGATGCACGCCTGCGACGGCCTCATCTTACCCGGTGGTGAAAGCACGACGATGCTAAAACTGCTCGACATGGAGCAGTTGACGCAACCCTTGCGCGACTTCGCGGCGACAAAACCGGTGTTCGGCACCTGCGCGGGCGCGATCTTGCTCGCTCAGGCCGTCTCGCATCCTGTACAGACCAGCCTGCAACTTCTCGACATCGACGTGGAGCGCAACGGCTACGGTCGCCAGGTCGACAGCCGAATCGTGAAGCTCCAAACGAGCGAGGGCGAGATCGAAGCGGTATTCATTCGCGCTCCGATCATCCGTCGTGTGGGCGACAAAGCGACGGTTCTCGCTACCTATGACGGCGATCCGGTGTGGGTGGAGCAGGGCCGCCACATGGTGACGACGTTCCATCCCGAGCTGTCCACCGGCTCGGCCGTTCACAAGCGCTTCCTCAGTAAGATCTGATTCAAACCCGCTTCGTAGACCCCGATAAGAGGGAACGAGGCTTATGGTTTTGGAATCCGCAGCACCGCTAGTTCATATCCTGAAGGCGCACAAGGAGTGGACCGAGAATCCCGAACTCGGGGCGCGCGCGGATTTGAGCGGAATGACCCTCAACGAAGTGAAGCTGAGCGGTGAAAATCTCAAGCGCGCGCTGCTGATCGGCGTAACGATGTTGGATGCGGATCTGACGGGCGCGGATCTGAGCGGCGTCAACATGGATCGGGCCGACATGCAGCGATCCAATCTGGCGGGCGCAAACTTAACCGGAGCGGAACTTTCCAATGCACGCTTCACGGGCGCGTGGATGGCTGGCGTACATCTCACCGAGGCCAAGGCGGATTCGGCGTCGTTTCGGAAAGCGGTTTTGAAGGGCGGTCATTTCCAGGATTTCGCGGCGCATGAGACCAGCTTCATGGAAGCGATGTTGACGGATGGGCATTTTCACCAAGCTCGGCTGTACGAAGTAAATTTCAGCGACGCCGACATGAGCGGCGCCCAGTTCTTCCATGCGAGACTGCAGCATTGCAAGCTGAGCGGGGCGAATCTCACGGGCGCGAACTTCACTGGGGGCAAAGTCGATCACTGCACGTTCCCTTTAGGTAAACTGACCGACGTAAAATTCAATCGGGCCGAGATCACCCAGTGCATTTTTCGCGACGCTGACATGCGGGGTTGCGATTTCCGCGAGGCTCGTATGCGAGGCGGTGATTTCTGTCGCGCGGTCTTGACGGGGGCTCGCTTCGGTCGAGCGCATATGATGACAGCGGATTTCCGAGGTGCGAATTTGCAGGGCGCTCGGGAAATGACCCCGGAGCAATTGATGTTGTCCCTAACCGATCACACGACCACTTTACCCAATGGAAAGAAGGGTCCGTTTATGAAAAACTCCGGCGCGGAGCGGCCTACTTCTTAAACACTTCCCGCGACGCTCCGGCCGGAGCAACGAAACTATACGCGGCGTCCGGAAGATCCGGATTCAGTTTGGCGTCGCTGTAGCTCCACAGGTTGTAGTCGCCGTTCGGCTCCATGACTTTCTGCTGCACCGCGTAGGTCTTTTCGAGAGGAATCCAGAGCTCGACCTGGGCCACCACTTTCCTGGCGTCTTTGTCCTTCGGGACAAGCTCGATGCGCGTGGTTTTGATTCCACCGATTGTCTCCTCGCCGCCGAGCTTCAAGTCGTAAGTCTTCTTCAATTCCACCCCGCTCAATCCGAAGACCAGCAGCAGGTATTGGTCGGTCGACTTGGCGAGTTTCGTCACCTGGTATTCCGAAATCACATTCGCCTTGGGAATGTATTTCTCCCAAATATCCCCGAAGAAATGCCAGGTGAATGCAGCCGGCTCGGTGATATCCAAGCGGCCCATCACGCGCCCCTTGACCTTCTTCAACTTCAGCGAGCCCACTTGGGTATCCGTGGATTTCAGGACCTTGGTGTACTCCTGCCACTTCACATTGGCGGAAAAAGAGTTCGCGGTCTTCGCCGTGGCGTCCATGCGCCCCAGAATGGTTTCGAGAGGCTCGGCGGACAGCAGGCCCGCGGCCAGAGCGAAAAGGACAAAACGAGTCATCTAGGACCCCTCCTAAGGCGTGGTGAACGCCATATACCCAGTCAGTGCGTCTTCATCAAACACAGCCTCTACATGATGTACGACGGCTGGCGTCTTAAAGCGTTTCTGAACAAGTGAGGTGGCAGCGGAAGCTCGCTCTCCCGCGGGGATGTCCTCGAGCAGTTTGGGTTCCAGTAGATAGCCCTGATTTGCCGGCAACATCACGATGCTGGCGGCCTTCGGCTGATCGTTGAAGATCTCGCGCGGGGTCAGGAAGATGAACGCGAGGATCGCGGCCACGACGACATCGTAGGGCCAGCTGGCGCGTGGGAAGTCCCAGAAAATCAGGCGTGCGAAACCCTTCATCGCACTTATTGTAGCAACATCCTAGCGGCGGTTGACCAAGGAAAGAAACTCGTCGCGCGTGGCTTTGCTGCTGCGGAAATGGCCCAGCATGTTGCTGGTAACGGTGCTCGAATGCTGCTTCTCAACGCCGCGCATCATCATACAAAAGTGGCTGGCTTCCACCAGCACGCCCACGCCGCGAGGGGAGATCACGGACGAAACCGCCTCTGCGACCTGCTGCGTCAAGCGCTCCTGCAATTGCAGGCGACGGGCGAACATATTCACGATGCGAGGAATTTTGCTGAGCCCTATGACTTTATCCTGCGGCAGATACGCCACGTGAACTTTGCCGAAGAACGGCAACAGGTGGTGTTCGCACATGCTGAAGAATTCGATGTCCTTCACGATCACCATCTCGTCGCATTTCACACTGAAAACCGCGCGGTTGACGATGTCTTCCAGGTTGGTTGCGTAGCCGCTGGTGAGGAACTTCATGGCCCGTTCATAGCGTTCGGGTGTGCGCTGCAGACCTTCGCGCGTCGGATCTTCGCCGAGATTGGCCAACATCTCACGCATGTGCGACGCGAGCAAACCATCCTTGGACGCAGGCATTACCTTCACAACAGCTTTCGTTTTTTTCATTGCCCTGCCTCCCAAACAAACGTATTGCGCTCGGTTTCCGAAATGCGCACGCGAACCAATTTCGCGGGCAGCGTCCAAGCGGCCACCAGATAGTCTCGCACCAACATCGCCAGATTTTCGGTAGTGGCCACCTCGCTGCGGAACTCCGTCAAATCGACGTTCAGATTCTTGTGGTCCAGCTTGTCGATCACCGAACTGCGCACCAATGAGTCAAACGCCTCGCGATTGACGACCAGCCCGTTCGCATCAATCGACCCATCGACGGTGACGTCCAGGATGTAATCGTGCCCATGACCGAACGGGTTATTGCACTTCCCATATAGCTTGCGATTCTCTTCCGGAGTGAGTGCGGGCGTATCCAAACGATGGGCGGCAGCGAAACGATAGCGGCTAGTGACTTGCAACAGGTCCTCCATAGTCGACAAACAGATCTGCGGTTTCGTAGAGACGGACGTTGTGTAAGCGGGAGTTGGGGCGGCGAACCTCAGGTTCCAGCCGGCGCCAGATTTCCGCGGCGATGTTTTCCGTCGTCGGCACGATGCGGTCAAACGGCGGGACCTCGCGATTGAGGAAACGGTGATCCATCGGGTCCACCACCTCGCGATTGAGGATTTCCTTTAACTCGCGCAGATCGAAAACCATGCCCGTAACCGGGTCGGTGTCGCCTTCCACGGTGACTTCCAGAATGTAGTTATGGCCGTGGCCATTCGGATTGGCATTATTGCCGTAGACTTCTAGATTTTTGGCCGGAGTCCACGCCGGATTGGCGCAAACGTGAGAGGCGGAGAATTCGGCTTTACGAGTTAGCAGCATGTTTCAGGGAAGTTTCCGCCCGGGGCGGCAGTCTCTCATAGTGTAGGATGCAGCACGAAGGAGCCGCGATCCATTAAAATGATAGCGTGAAGAGCATAACGGATCGAATTCTTGCCGGGCTGATGGTTGTCCTGATTGGCGCGCTGGGTTGGGTAATCTCGGGATCACTCGAGGAGCCGGTCACCCGGGTCGGCGATCGTGCTCCGCAGTTCAGCGTGATGACCGAAACGGGCAAAACGCTAACGGAGAAGAATTTCGGCGGGAAACTTCTGGTTCTGAACTTCTGGGCCGCATGGTGCGCCCCCTGTGTTCAGGAAGTGCCGTCGCTCGAAGCGTTTCAACAGGCCTACGGACCGCAAGGCGTCGTGGTGCTGGGCGTAAGCGTGGACACGAATCCGGACCTTTACAACCGTTTCCGCGAACAATTCAACGTCAGCTTTGAAACCTCGCGCGACCCGCAGTGGGACATCGCCGCGAAGTATGGGACCTTCCAGTTGCCGGAGACCTACATCATCGATTCCTCGGGCAAGGTGGTCCAAAAAGTGATCGCCGCGCAAAATTGGATGAACCCGGAGTTCCTCGCGAGCGTCAAAAAGTTACTCTGATGCGAATGCGGCTTATTGGCGGCTTGATCCTGGCGCTGTGCGCGATGGGCGCCGACAAGAGCCTGCCCAATCAAGCCGGCAACGCGAAGCTCAGCCTGAACGGAACCGCCATCACAGATCGCAAGGCGATTACCGATCTAATGGGCATAGACCTGGGCGAGGGGTTCATCATCGTCAAAATCCGCGCGACGCCACAGACACTGCAGCCCTTGCGTGTGAGCATGGACGACTTTACGTTAGTCTCGCGCAAGAACGGCGAGAAGAGCGGCGCGATGGCTCCTCACGCGATCGCCGGGTCCGGCGCGATGATCATCGGAGACGCCCGCGCGCAGAGCGGTCAGGGGATCGGGACGCGAAACAATCCTTCCACCATGCCAACACCGGTCGGCGGCCAGCCCATCGGTGGAATGCCGACGAATGGCGGCGGTATAGGAAACACGGGGTCGGTTCAGGAAGGCACGTCCGACGCGCGCTTTGAACGTCGCGCGGGAGAAGATCCTCGCTTGCCGTACTTGGAGGCCAAGGCGTTCCAGGACGCCGAGAGCAAGGAGCCGATCGACGGCTTGTTGTATTTCAATCTCACCGGCAAGTTGAAGCCGGAACAGCTGGGGCTGATCTACGCAGGACCGGCGGGACGGCTCGTGATCGACTTCAAGTAGAGCGATTACAATACAGGTATGACGGCTCAGAACCTCACCGAAGCCATTCAGTCGCTGACGACGGAGCAACAGCAATCCGTGTACCAGTTCATTGATTTCTTGAAGCGCAAAGGTGACGGTTCGCCAATTTCATTCCTGGCCGCTGCGGACGAGTTTATGAGTGAGCACCCGGAAATTCTCCGGCGGCTAGCGCAGTGACGTGGTATCCAAACGTTGATGAAATTGTCGCAGTCCACACACGCCTGATTCAGCGCTTCGGCGGCTTAGATGGAGTGCGCGATCGCGCAGCCCTGGAATCAGCGGTGGCACGCCCCCAATCAGGTTATTACGAAGATCTCATCCAAGAGGCCGCGGCATTGTGGGAGAGCCTGTCGCAGAATCATCCCTTCATAGACGGCAATAAACGAATCGCCATCACCGCGGCGGCCGCCTTCCTGCGGGTGAACGGCTACCGACTCGCATTCGATGACATCGAGGCGTATCAGTTCCTCATTGCATTGTATGAGAGTGGACGGATGTCGTTCAAAGAACTAGATGCGTGGCTGCGAACACACGTGTCACCGCTGGCTGACCGTTAGCGGCTCCGTCGCCGGCTGCTCCACCTTCGACGGCAGCGGCAACTTCATCAAGCCCAACGCCATGCCTGCGGAAATCAGGGCCAACACCGCGCTGCCGTAGAACGCTGGACCCCAGGACCCGCTCGATTCAAAGAGCTGCGCGGCCAAGCCACCGGCGATGATCGAGGCAACACCTTTGGTCGAATAGAGGAAGCTGTAATTCGCACTCGCATTCTTGCCGCCGAAGAAATCGGCGAGGGCAGACGGGAACAGTACGTAGACTTCGCCCCAGGTAAAGAACACCAGCGCCATGGAGGCAACAAACAATGTCGGCGAGGTCGACCCGAGCGCCATCACACTGACCAGCGCGACCGACTGAATCAAAAACGCAATCAGCATGGTCCGTTCGCGGCCAAGCCTATCCGAAACCCAGCCCCAGAAGAAGCGGCCGGAGCCGTTCGCGATGGAGTTGATCGTGATGGACCACTTCACGATATCGCCGCCGATGCCGAAGCTCTTCGCGACGGGAGCCACCTGCGCGGTGGCCAGCAACCCGCCGATTCCCATCATCAGCATCATGGCGTACAGCCAATAAAACTGCATGCTACGCAGCATTTCCGAAGAGCTGAAGTTTTGCGTCTGGCGGCGAATCGCCGCGGGCGCGGTGGAAGGCGCCTGCGTCAGTGCCGTTCCCGCTCCGCCCAGGAACTGAGCCGCGACAATGATCAGCAGGCCTTGGATCAGGCCCGTAATCATAAACGTCGACGTGTGCCCGTAAGTCTTCAAGAAATAGCTGAGCGCCGGCACAAACAGCGCGGACCCCGAGCCGAAGCCTGCCGCGATGATGCCGGCAGCGAAGCCGCGCCGATCCGGGAACCACTTCAGCGCCACGCCGATGGAGCCGCAATACACGATCGCTGCGCCGAAGCCTGCGAGGGCGTACAGGAAGTACATCGCCGTCAACGACTGCGTCATGCCGAGCGCGCCCCATCCGATGGCACACAAAATCCCACCGATGGTCATCCACGGGCGAACGCCTTGTTTGTCGATCAGGAAGCCGCACAAGGGCATGGCCCAAGTCTCCAGCGCGATGAAAATCGTGAGGCCCCACTGGACTTGGGAGAGACTCCACCCATTGGCATCTCTCAGAGGCTGCACGAAGAGTGTCCAGCCGTACTGCAAGTTCGCTATCTGAATCATCGCCACCACTGCGGCGATCAGCCGGATCCAACGGTTCATGCGCGAGATGCTCCCTTACGAAACTGACAACACAGTGACTCCCAGCAGCTTGGTGCAAGCATACACCGCTTTGAGGTTAGGCGTGGGAATCCCCAGCTTTTCGCCCAATTCTACCAACGCCCGGGTGATGCAATCGAGTTCCATGGGGCGTCCGAGTTCCAAATCCTGCAACATCGAAGTCTTGTGCTCGCCAACGGCTTCGGCTCCGGCGATGCGTTGATCGATGCTCACGGGCAACGTGATTCCCAGGCGCGTGGCGATGGCCGAGACCTCAGTCATGATCTCCGCGACGAGCGCGCGCACACCGGGATCTTGCGCCATTTTTACGAGCGTCGCGCGGGTCAACGCGCTGATCGGATTGAACGCGGCGTTGCCCAGCAACTTCACAAACATCTCACTGCGCAAGCGCGTGGTAACCGGCGCTCGTAGTCCGGCTTTGATCAGCGCGTCGGCGATTGCTTTGATGCGATCGGAGCGGGAACCGTCCGGCTCGCCGAGCGAAATGCGATTTCCTTCGATATGCCGGATCACTCCCGGCTCGGCCAGATCCGTCGCGAAGTAGACCAGCGAACCTACGACGCTCTTCGCAGGGATCGCATTGGCAATCGCCTGACCGGGGTCCACGCTATCCAGATGCAGCCCCGCGAACTCGCCCGTCTCGGCTGCAAAATACCACCATGGAATACCGTTTTGCGTGCTGAGGACAGTGGTGTTCGGCCCGATCAGCGGAGTAATCGAAGGCGCCAGGCCCGTGAGCCCGTGGGCTTTCACGCCGAGGATAATGACGTCTGTCTCCCCAGCCTCGCGCAGATCACCGATCACACGCGGACGAGCTTCAAAGTTTCCTTCTTCGCTCAACACGCGCACCCCATGTTCCTGCATAGCCTTGAGGTGCGCACCGCGCGCGAACAGCGTCACGTCGGCACCCGCCTGCGCGAGCTTCGCTCCCACATACCCGCCGATCGCACCGGCGCCTGCGATCAGGAACTTCATCGTTACTCTCCGCCGGCCAGAGCTTTCGCGACCGCACCGCGCGCAATCTTACCGGTCGCAGTGCGCGGGATGGCATCGACGATGTAGATCTTCTTGGGACGCTTGAAGTCCGCTAGGCGCTCTTTACAGAACGCGAGGATCTCGGCTTCGGTCGCGGTCGCGCCCTCTTTCAACGTCACGGCGGCGGCGACTTCTTCACCCCAGCTCTTGTGCGGCACGCCGAACGCGATCGCTTCGTTGATCGCAGGGTGCAGCAGCAAAGCTTCATCGATCTCGCGCGGACCAATCTTCTCGCCACCGCGGTTGATCATTTCCTTCAGGCGACCTGTGAGGAAGAGGTAACCCTCTTCGTCCAAGTAACCTTGATCACCGGTGCGGAACCAGCCATCCACGTAGGATGTCGCGTTGGCTTCCGGATTGTTCTCGTAGCCATCCACCACGTTCGGTCCCTTGATGACGACTTCGCCGCGCTCACCTTGCGGCAGCAGTTTGCCATCGGTCATGATGCCGATCTGAATGCCCGTGGCCGGTCCCACGGAGCCGCCCTTGTGCGACTGCGGAGGACGCGGATTCGAGGCCATCTGATGCGACGCCTCGGTCATGCCGTAGGCCTCCAGCACCGGAGCGCCGAAAACCGTTTCCATCTTCGCCATCATTTCCGCAGGCAGCGCCGCGCTGCAGCTGCGGATGAAGCGCAGGCTTTCCGAACCTTCCGGGCGCGTGTCCCCTGCCCTGGATAGCAGCATGGAGTGAATCGTTGGAACCGCGGAATACCACGTCACGTTGTTGTCGCGAACCGTGCGCCAGAAGGACAGTGCATTAAATTTCGCCGGGACCACCAATTGACCACCGCTGGCCAGGGTCGAGATGGTTGACGCCACCAATCCGTGCACATGGAACAGAGGCATCACGCAGAGCGCGGTGTCTTCGGTTGAGAGATTGTAAGTAGCAACGATATTCCGCGCCGACGCGGCCATATTGCGATGCTTGATCGGCACGCGCTTCGGACGCCCCGTGCTACCGCTGGTGTGCAGCACCAACGCGATGGCTTCGGGATCCGGCGCAGCAGCTTTCTTCCCGTTCGGGGATGCTCCCGCAATGCGGACATACCCGGTCGCGTCCATCTCCAACGTATAAACCGGAACCTTGCGCTCCTCCGCAGCCTTGCGCGCATCGTCCATGCCTTCGGCCGGAGCGAGCAACAGCTTGGCCGACGTATCTTCCAGGTAAAAGTTCACCTCTTCTTGCCGATAACCAGGATTGAGAGGAGCAGCAGTGCCCGCCATCGAGGCGGCCACAAAACTTACGATTGCCGGCAGCCCATTGGTCAGCGAAGTCGCGACGCGGTCGCCCGGTTGAATGCCGAGTGCGGCGAGCGTGTCCGCCATTTCCTGAATCTGTTCGCGCAGTTTCGCGTAGGTTACGCGGGTACCGGTTTCGGGAAGAATGATTGCGGTGGATTCCGCGGGTGGACCGGACAAAAGATCCCATAGAGAGCTCGCCTGGGCGAGGGATGAAGCGATGGTAGCCATAGTCTGTGGCGATGGTAGCACGCGAGGGCAGGGGGACCGATACGGCATGGTTTATGGACGGTAGTTTACAAAAGAGGGAAGTAATGGTACTTGTTTAAACTAATGAGTTTCCTGCGCGACATCCTCCGATTGCCGGAGCCTCCAGCGCACTATTTGGAACGCACCAAACATGCCACCATTGTGCCTTGGCACGAGCGAGTCTTCGGACCCTCGCCGTGGCGGGGCGAAGGTCGCGGCTTGCTCCGGAAATCCGCTCTGTCCCTGGCGGCGATCTGCGTAGTCGGCAGCGTAGCGACGGTCATTTATAGCCGGGGGGCGTCGGCCAAGGATCGGCAGTTTGAATCCGGGATGGCGGCCTTGCACTCCGGGGACTACACGCACGCCCAGGAGTTCCTGCAACGCACCACGGAACTGGACCCAGCCAATGCCGAGGCGTTTTACGAACTGGGGAATGCCTACTCCATGCTGGGCAAGGCGCCGGAAGCCGTGCGAGCGTGGACCGAGGCGGCCAAGGTGGATCCGGGAATGGGTAGAGCTTACATTGCTCGCGGCCTACAGTCCTACCGGGAAAACGACTTTGCCGCCAGCCTGAAGGACTTTGAGCACGCCGTCAATGTGGAACCCTCCATGGAAGCCTATCTGGAGCAGGGCTTGGCCCTACAGGCGCTTGGCCACCATCAGGCGGCGATCAGCAGTTTCGATGAGGCGCTGCGCCGTTCTAACACCGCTGATTCCTTGTCGATCGGCACAGCGCGCAAGGTTTCCGAGAAGGCGTTAAAAAAAGCGAAGCAATCCCGCCGCCGCTAAACGCTAGTGCAGTGCGGCGCACAGATTGCACCATATTCAGACTTTTTTCAGCACACGGCACGCTAAAGAGGTTGCGGAAAAAGCTCCTTGGTGCGCTCACAGCCGACAGGCTGAAGCCTGTCGGCCCTTTAAAGCGCGCGCCACGCGCTCCCAACTAGAAGATTCTTTCCTGACGCCGCAACGTTCCGAAGCTGCCGATGTTCGCGATCGCGAACGCGACACGGAATTGATTGTCGTTGAAGACCTGAAAATTATTGCGCCGATACTGCACACTGAAGCCGCAGCAGTCGGTGTTGTAGGTCACCTGCGATTGAATGAATTGTAACGACGCCTTCAGGTAGTCGTAGCCGGCACTCATTCCGTAGCTCCAGCCGCGCTGGTTATCGCCACCGTATTGAATCTGTCCGCGTACCTGATTCGCGTTTGGTGCCAGCACCGGATCCGTGCGCAGGTGGCTGTGATTGGCAAGAATGAACAACTTCCCAAAGAGCGCATCGATACTGACACTGCTATTGACGAAACTCTTGCGGTCAGGATCGAAGTCGGTTCGCCACTCAACACCAACGCGGCTCTGAATCCGCAGAATACTGACCACCGGCGACTGCCGCCGATAGCCATTGAGAAACGCATAGCCGGTGAGCAGGTCCGAACTCTCCACCACATTGCGCCGATTGGGAATCACCGCTCCGCCAAAAGTCGGATCGAAGTAACGCTTGTAGAGCACCTGCCAGGAAATGACGTCTTCCACCCCGCCCGCACCGTTGCGCTTCAACAACCGATTGGTCAGCGAATACTCGACTTCATGCGTATTCGACATCACGTCGAGTTCGTCGAAGCGAATCGTTTGCTGGAAATCGTTGATGCCGGTCACGTAGCGGTACTTGGCTCGGGCTTCGACCACGTGCTTAACCTTGTCTCCTGCACGCAGCCATTTCGGAGCGTTGAACACCCGAGCAATGGTCGGCAGCGCGAAGTCCACACGCACATCGCGAGCGGAACGGACCAGATTCTCGCCGGAAATACGGCCATCGTGCATGCTGGAATCGTAGAAAGTTTCCCGCAACAGGAAGCTAGGCGCGATATCGATGCCCTTCCAGTGAACCGCCGTCATCACCCGCGGAGCAACGTCACCGCGCTGTACAAACTGGCGCGTTTGAAACGCCGGCTGGCTGCGGCGCTCCAGACCGAAGCTGGAATCGAGCGACACCCAAATCGGCAGCTTGCCGATCGCATGTTCGCGAGTGAGGAACTGGGCCTCAGGCAGCTTGCGGGTGACAATCTCCTCGCCCTGGATCGCGCTTTGGTAATTCACGTTGCGCTGGGCGACAAAATTAATCGCGTAGTCGTTCCAATGTTTGGTCAGCAAGCCCGTCGAATGGGTCTCTGAATTAATCGCCTCCACAAACGACTGCGTGAAGGACTGCCGGAACGCGAGCGAGGACAACTGCCGCAATTCGCCGCGGCCTTCCCATCCCCGACCCAGCGTCGACTTCGCCTCCGCCGTGAGAACGTATCCCCCTTCGGCGTTTTGACTTTTGTTCCCGCCCAGCCCGAACAGAGAAACATCGAACGTGGTTCGCGAATTCACCCATCCCGAAAAATCGGCCTGATGAGCAAACCCGCGCTTGGTGTAATACTGCGTGCGATACGTCAGGTCATAGCTGCGATTGATCGCCCAAAAATAACCGAGGCCGACCGTCTGTCCGCGCACTGAGCTGTTCCCGATATTGGGTGTAAGAAATCCGCTCTTGCGCGGATTCTCTTCCAGCGACTTGCGAAAAATCGGAAAGTAAAAAATCGGGACCTTCTTCAGGTACAGTATCGATTGCTTGGAAATCGCCCGATCGTGCGGTTTGATATCGAACTTCTTGGCCTTTAAGCGCCACCACACATCATCCGGTTTGCAGTCCGTGACGAAGCCGTTGTACAGGACATACTGCCCCTTCGTCGCCTCCGCTTTTTCACCGACAAAATAGAACGGATTGGTCGTGGTCAACAAGCCAGGCTTGCGATCAATCTGCGCCGGAGCCGAGCCGCGCACATTAAAAAACGTCCCGGATTCCGTATTCAAATCGTATTCGGCCAGGTCGCAGGCCATCTTGTGGCCGTCGAGCAGATTCTCGAAAAAGACGTTGCCGGTGGCCGTCAGCTTGCCCGTTTTGTTGTTGCGCGTGACAGCGTCCGCCAGCAGAAACATCCCGTTGGTGTAAACCCGAACCCGATCCTTGGCAGTGAGGATGTCATCCACACTTTCCTGAGCACCGTCCGAATCGATGATCGCCTGGACGTTGGGGGCAATCACCGGACGCTGATCGGCAGGCGGCGCAGAGGGTAAAGCTTGTCCCGAGCTTTGGGCTCCTAAGTTAATGGTTCCAAGGCAGAACAAAATTACCCACAAGGGAAAAGTCCTGTGCAAAAGTCCACGGGATGTGGTACTAAATAGAGAAGCCCTCAAACCAGCACGCTAACAGAGCGTCAAGGGGGCCGTCAAGCGAATGCCGACCAACTGTCCTTATTGCCGCACCTCGAACGAAGCATCGGATAGCCGCTGCGCGCGATGTGGGCGGCGCTTGCATGGCGCCTCGCCCCGGACGACACCCGCAGGATTCTCCGGCGCGCCGACCTCGGCTGCGGCAACCGCACTGGCGTTGGATCGCGATACCGCTCCGCTGGAAATGCCTTCTCCCAGAGATATGTCGGCTCCCAGCCTGGCATCGCCTTTGGCCCAGCCCGCCCCCGAGTCGAACGAGTTTCAGCCGTCGCTGTTCCGCGACATGCCCGGTGGTCCCAAAGTTGTCCCCATCCCGACCCTGAGTCCGATGCGGCCCGCGAGTCCCCTGGATCGTGAAAGTGTCCGCCGCAATGCCGCCCGCTCCGCCGCGCGCGTTCGTCAACCGGGCGACATGCAACAACCGCTCGACCTGCGTGAGAGGCAGGGACAGATTCGCTCCCGTCCCGATGAGGCATTGTATTGCGATGCCCGCGTGGCATTGCCCGCGCAACGTGCGGTCGCCGCAGGTTTGGATGGAGTGGTGGTCATGCTGGGCAGCGCGATGTTCCTGGGAACGGCATTCTTCTTCGGAGTCGACTTCGGAACTCTGGGCAACTTCCTACTGCTACCCGCCGCGATGATCGCCGTGGTGGCGATCCTCTATCGCGGCCTGTGGTGCCTGGTCAATCGCGACACCCCCGGCATGCGTTTCGCCGGCTTACGTCTGGTGGACTTCGACGGACGCGCACCACGCCGCGAACATCGCATTGTGCGCCAGTTCGCTGGCTTGCTCAGCCTGCTCTCAGCGGGCGTCGGCTTGGTGTGGGCCTTGGTAGACGAAGAACGCCTCACCTGGCACGATCACATCTCCAAAACATTCCCCACCACCGCCTAAGGACGGACGCTGTCGCAGTTTGCTAGATTGTAAGGTGTGAACCGCCCTATCGCCCGCTATCGCCCGTCGCGCCGATATGCGATGTTTGCGTTTCTCGCCCTAGTCGCCGCCGCACCCTCCGCCTGGGTCGCCAGCCAATGGGGCGTGGCGTGGCTGATCGGGTCCGTGCTGATGGGCCTGACTGCTGTATTCACCTTGCTGCTGGCCCTGCGCCCGGCCATAGAGATTCACGGAACCCATCTACGCATCGGCAAACGCGTCGTGTTCTGGAACGAAATCCAGCGCCTGGATCGCATCTCGGTCCTGAATCGCGAGCCCTGGATCTCGCCGCTGCTCCTTCGCATTACGCTGGTCAGCCAGCCCGGCCTCCCGCAGCAAGAGCTGATGCTTTTCCACCCCGGCGACATGGATTCCTGCGTCAGCCTGCTGCGCAACATCTATCGCTATTCGCGTACCGCGCTGCTGGACGGCGTCGCCTACAACCAATTCTGGGGCGAACAGCCTCCCGTGGCCGAGCCGCTCGCGCTGCCGCGTCCCCGGCTGCTGCTGCCGGAAGATGAAGAAGAAGTGGAACGCCTGTTCCAAAAGCTGAAAGTCGCCGGCCGCCTCGACGGCAGCGACGAAAGCTAGTGGCCTACGCATGTGGCGCACGCACTCATGCGTGCCGTGTCGAGACTCGTCTCGACACCCAGTCTGAATAAGATGCAATCGGTGTGAGGCACATGCTGCGCAAACTTGCTCTCAGTCTGGCCGCCGTCGCCATCATCCTGTATCTCGCACGCGAGCCTCTGCTGGGCGCCCTAGGTTCTTATCTTGTGCAAGCCAGCCCCCCGGTGCAGGCCGACATCGCACTGGTGCTAGCCGGCGACGGGCGCGGCGGCCGCATCTTGAAAGGCGCGCAACTTGTCCGCGACGGTTTCGTACCCAAGGTGCTGGTCAGCGGTCCCGATGGCAATTACGCGCTGCACGAATGCGACCTGGCCATTCCCTTCGCCGTGAAAGCCGGCTACCCGGAATCGTATTTCATCCACTTTGAGAACAACGCGCGCAACACCCGCGACGAGGCTCGCCAAGCCGCGGCCGTCCTTCGCAAGATGGGCGCGCATCGCGTGCTGCTGGTCACCACTGACTTTCACACCCGGCGGGCCGCGAGAATGTTTCGCAGTGAGGCCCCCGACCTGCAAATCACAACAGTCTCCGCACCCGACGTGTATTTTTCCGCGCACGGCTGGTGGCACAATCGCGAAGGTCAAAAGACCGCGCTCTATGAGTGGATGAAAACCATCGCCGCTTGGGTAAATCTGTAGGGTAGGAGTAAAATCATAAGTGATGAAGCAAGCTCTGATTGCACTTCTGTTCGGCGCGTCCCTGATGGCGCAGACCAGCACGGCTCCGAAGACCGCTACAAAGGCGAAGGCCACCACGCCCGCCACGTCGACCACGAAGGCGGCGACTCCCGCTGCATCCACGACGAAGGCGGCAACTCCAGCCGCGGCGACAGCGAAAGCCCCGGCGACGGCGAAGGCTCCGGCGAAAGCCGTGGCAAAAGCAAAGACCTTGCCGCCGCCCCCCGCGCCTCCCAAGCCCGATCTTCTGCGGCCCGATACCGTGGTCGGCAAGGCGCCAGGAATTTTCATCGTGCGCTTGGAAACCTCCAAGGGCAACATCGATATTCGCGTGGTGCGCTCCTGGGCTCCCAATGGAGTGGAGCGCTTCTACAATCTGGTGCGAGCCGGTTTCTACGACAACACCTACTTCTTCCGCGTGCTGGATTTCATGGCGCAGGTCGGCATTAGCTCGAACCCTGCCGTCAGCCGGATCTGGTCGGAGAAAACCATGTTCGACGATCGCGTGGTCCAGTCCAATCGCCGCGGCATGGTGACGTTCGCGGCCGGCGGTTCGCCGAACTCGCGATCGACGCAGTTCTTCATTAACAAGTTGGACGAAAATACCCGCCTCGATCAACTTAGATTCGCCCCATTTGGAGAAGTGGTGGAGGGAATGGAAGTGGCCGACCAGCTTTACAAGGGCTACGGCGAGCCGCCTGTGCAAGACGCTCTGATCGCGCAAGGCGAGCCGTTTGTGAATCGCAACTACCCGCGCATGGATAAGATTGTGAAGGCGACCATCCTCACCGTGGTGGAACAGTAGCGCTTTTCAACAAAGAGTCCAGCCAAGCTTTCGAGCGGGCGCGATACTCGCCCTGCTTTTCCGGCGTGAAATTATCGTGATTGGACTCGACCATTCCAATTACACCCTTGCGCCCGGGAATCTGGTTTACCGCGCGCCAGATTCCTGCGGGCGCAGCGATGATATCGATGAATCCCAGCGCGGCCAGCACGGGAGCTTTGATGCGCGACGCAAAATTCACGGTGTCGAAGTAGAGCGCGGTTTCCGCGACTTTAGGATTACTGGAAGGCCAGTTCGGATATCCCGCCTTGCTGCCGTAGAGGTCGCCATGGGTGTCCGCACCGGAGGGTACATTCACGATCACCGCAGTAACCTGATCGCGGCGCAGCGCGGCCGTGACCAGGCTCTGCTGGCCGCCCATGCTGGTCCCCATGATGACGATGGTCTTGCCGTCCCAATCCGGACGGCTGGCAATGTAATCGATCGCGCGGGCATCGCGAAGGTACATATTCAGGAAATACGAAGTCTCGCGGCTGGTATTGCCAACCGCCTGATAATTCGGTGGAGCGCCGATGGCCGAACTCGGGGCCTGGTCGTGCGAATCAACGTCGAACGCCAGCCACCCTTCGGCGGCCGGATCGGTGACCACCGAGGGCTGCAGAGCATAGACTCCCGCATATTGGTAGATCACCAACGCCGGGAATTTCCCCGGCCGCGACGGCTTGGCAAGGTAGCCCTGCACCTGCGATCCAACGCTTTGCACTTTGACGGTGTAAAGCTCCACTCCCGTTTGCGCCGTTTCCGTCTTGGTCACAACCGGCTGCGCTGGAATCGCGGCCAGCGCTTTTAACTTGCCGTCCCAGAACGCATCGAAATCCGCGGGACGCGGTACCGATGGCTTCATCTTCGTCGGCGCGACGGCGGCTCCAAAATGCAACGCGGTCGCATTCGGGTAGGTCAGTTCCAGGTACAGCATCGCAGGCTCATAGCGGGTCGTCTCAATGGTGGCCGGGCCTTGCGACAAATCCAGCTCCGCAGTTTGAATCGTCTCAGAGTTGTTCTGCCGGATCGCATAGGTGTAGCGTCCAGCGGCACGGGCACCTTGCGGCAGCGCGACGGTCCAGCCGACGCGCTCTCCCGCAGCGTAAATACCATCGGCACGAAACGGGGTCACGATCGGTTGCTGGCCGTACGCGAGGGAGGCGGCCCAAAGGACCAGGAGTGCTTTCGATAGGGTTGCCACGGAATCACGATATCACTATGCTGACTGATGAGGAACTCGCATGAAAACCGCATGGGCACTGTTCGCCTGCACTGGACTTCTGTTGGCGCAAGCCCCCCCGCAAGGCTGGACCGCGCAGGACGACCACAAGAACATGATGGAGCAGCTCGGTATCAAAGCCCTGCGCCCCGGACCCAGCGGCACCGAGACCGCGCCCAATCATGCAAATTACGATGAAGCGACGGCCAACCCGTTTCCGGTGCTGCCAGACGTTCTGACGTTGAAGAACGGCAAGAAGGTCACGAACGCGGATCAGTGGAAGCAGCGCCGCGCGGAGATCGTCGAAGACTTCGATCGCGAAGTGTTGGGCCGCGTTCCGAAGAATGCTCCCAAGGTGACGTGGACGGTTTCCAAGACCGTGACCGGTACAGTGGGCGCGCAGCAAGCAATTGGCAAGCAGTTGGTGGGGCACCTCGACAACGCAGGCTATCCGGCGATCAACGTCGATATTGAAATGACGGTGGTCACCCCGGCGAATGCGAAGAAGGGCGTCCCGGTGATGATGATGTTCGGACGCGGCGCGCTGCCTCTGGCTCCGGGCGAACTTCCGCCGCCGACCAAGGGCAAGGGTCCGGCTCCCGATCCGAACGCGGATCTTCCCGCGACGCAGCAGTTGCTCGCCGCAGGCTGGGGTTATGCATATCTGAATCCGACGAGCGTGCAAGCCGACAACGGCGCTGGACTGACCAAAGGCGTGATCGGCTTGGTGAATAAGGGCATGCCGCGTAAGCCCGATGATTGGGGCTCTCTGCGTGCGTGGGCATGGGGCGCGTCGCGGGGTCTCGACTATTTGGAAACGGACAAAGCGGTGGACGCCAAGCATGTTGGCATCGAAGGCGTGTCGCGCTATGGCAAAGCGGCGCTGGTCACGATGGCGTACGATACTCGCTTCGCGGTGGTGCTGATCGGATCGTCGGGTGAGGGCGGCGCGAAGTTGCATCGTCGCAACTGGGGCGAAGCCGTCGAGAACCTGACTGGCTCCGGCGAATACCACTGGATGGCCGGCAACTTCATGAAGTACGGCGCGGCCGATGCGACGTTCGGCAGCAAGAACGCCGGCGACATTCCAGTGGACTCGCACGAACTGATCGCACTCTGCGCCCCGCGCGCGACGTTCGTCAGCTATGGCGTGCCGGAAAAAGGCGACGCGAAGTGGCTCGATCAACAAGGCAGCTACATGGCCGCAGTCGCGGCGCAACCGGTCTACCGCTTGTTAGGCGCAAAGGGCTTCGGCGTCTCCGACGACTACTCGAAGGAAAAGATGCCCGCAGTGAACGTCTCGATGATGGACGGCCAGCTCGCGTGGCGCCAGCATGACGGCGGACACACGGACGGTCCGAACTGGAAATACTTCATTCCGTGGGCCGACAAGATGCTCGGCGTTAAGAAGTGAAGTTCGCGACATTCCTGATCGCGGGATGTGTGTGGGCGCAAGCCGACATCGCAACTCCGCGTACCGATGCAAACTCGATGAAGGCCCACCAGCAGTTGCTGGAGAAGGCCAAGCAGGGCGGGATCGACGTCTACTTCGAGGGCGATTCGATCACGCGCCGCTGGGGCGCGACCGATTACCCCAATCTACTCGCGCACTGGAAGCAGAACTTCTTCGGCTGGAACGCCGCGGACTTCGGCTGGGGCGCGGATCGCGTGGAGAACATCCTGTGGCGGCTCGAGAACGGCGAGCTCGATGGCGTAAATCCAAAAGTGATCGTGCTGCTGGGCGGCACGAACAACACGAACAACGACTCGGCGGAGTCGATCACGCGTGGCCTCACGAAGGTAGTCCGCGTGATGCGCGAGAAGGCTCCGAATGCGGTCATCATCCTCACGGCGATTTTTCCGCGCTTCGACAATGCAACGGCGATGCCCATCATCAATGCCGTGAATCAGGAATTGGCGAAGCTGGCGGATGGGAAGACGATTCGCTTCCTGAACGTCAACGCGAAACTCACCGATCCGGCGATGCTGA
Organism: Bryobacteraceae bacterium; assembly: GCA_039926185.1. GTDB lineage: Bacteria > Acidobacteriota > Terriglobia > Bryobacterales > Bryobacteraceae > Palsa-187. Next base: position 38,945 of record JBDSXJ010000037.1, read on the forward strand.
ACGCGGACAAGCTGCATCCTGCCTTGCCGGGGTATCAGGTGTGGGCTGATGGGCTGAGGCCGATATTCACCGAACTGCTCGGGCCTCCGTCGGCGACGGATCATGCTCCACCGCCAACGGGCGATCCTAGCGCAGCGCGTTAACCTTCTCCGCCATCCACGCGCGGAACGCGTCGGTAAGCGGCGGACAATGTTTCGACCCAGCGATAAACTCGGTGCGCGCCTGCGGGAAGAGGTGCTTAACGCGGTCGAGTAGCGCGCGTCCGGGAAAGCTGGCGTCGTTCTCCGCGCCGAAGACCAGCATCGGGCAACGCACCCTTGCGGCATCCTCAGGAGTGACCAAAGGAGGAATGCGCATATCCAGGTTGTACGCGAGCAATGCCTCGCCAAAGTAAGCGGACCAGTCCGGGTCCAGCGTCGTAAACTGCGAGCGCACCGCCTTTTCCAAGCGTGCAGGTGAGGGAAACATCCGGTACAGCAGGATCGCGATACCGGCGTCGCGCAGACTCGCCCATACGGAGTTCCCCACGATTCCCGCAGGAACCATGAGCACCAGGCTGTTGATGCGCTCCGGTGCCACGATCGCTCCGCGCATCGCGACAAAGCCTCCCCAACTGACACCAAAGAGATCGAAAGTGTCGAGACCGAGCGCGGTGCATGCTTCGCTCAGCCACTGGCCGTAGTCATTTCCGGAAACGTCGAGGCGGCGATCCTCGCTCCAGGGGGATTGCCCGATGACATCGAGCGCGTAGACTCTGCGAGTCTGGAGCAACGGCCCCAGCTCTGGAAGGACGTGCGCGGAACTGGCGAGCGCTCCATGCAGCAGCACCAGCGGCGGGGCATCACGCGGACCCGCGATCAACGCGCGCGTCCGGCCAAAGCTGGTCGACACTTCGACGTCCTCGACGGGGACAGGGATGCGACGGCGGAAGCGCTCGCACCATTCCAAGATTCGGACTTTCTTAACTTCACTAGCGAACATCATTGCAGTCCTTTCAGATGCTGACGGAGCATATTCTTGAACAGGCCCAGGGGGTCACGATGCCCGCCTTGAACCCAGGCAAGCAACGCAAAGTAGTAGAAAGAGAAAAACGTCGCGCCGAACAATGCGGGGTCAACATCCTTCGCAAGCTCGCCACGTTTCTGAGCAGCCACACAGAGTCCCGCGACATGACGATGAACATCCGCCACTTGAGCGGCAAAACGCTCGTTCCACGGCGGATCGGCGAAAAGCGATTCCCGGAGCAACGCTCGCGATAACTTCGGGCGACGGGCGTAGTAATCGAAAAACGCCTTGGCGATCTGCGTGAGCGAGGTATCGAGCGGGACTTCTTGATGCTTAGACTGTAGCTTCGTCCAACGCTGATCGAGATCCTCGAACAAGGCGGTGTGAAGCAGATCCTGTTTATCTTTGAAATGCTGAAGCACAGCGCCGGTGGAGACTCCGGCTTGGGAGGCGATGGCGCGAAGGTTGGCAGCTTCGTAGCCGGATGCCTCCAATAAGTTGCGCGCGGCGTCGAGGATTCGGGATCGCGTGGCGAGCTTCTGGGTGGCGCGGGTCGTTGCTTTAGATAACATGTTCACTGAACATGTTATCTAAAATCAGTTAGTGCGTCATTGAGTAGATGATGTAGTTGATGCCGTAGTGATAGGCGAGGGTCGTCATTTCGGCGGGATAGTAGGGGGCGTCGGCGTATTCCCAGGCATCGCCGATGTCGGTGTTCGCGTCAATGGCGATTACGACGCGGCCTTTTTCGTCTGACACTTTCTGCCAGCGCGGAGTGCCATCGGGGCGCACACCGCCGTTGCCGTTCAGGTGGCGCTCGCCCGGGATGAAAGTTCGATCCTTATCATTGATGTCAAAGTGGACGTGCATCATGGGATCCGCTTCACTCATCTCTTCGACTTCCTGATTGGGGTAGACCTGCTTCACGATCTGGTAGAAGCCGTCGCCCTCGCGGTCATACATGTCGTCCGTCATGAGGAAGCCGCCGCGATCCAGATATTCGCGTAACTGCTTAACCTCCTTCTCGGTCATCTCCATGTAGTTATTCTGCGTGGAGTAGGTCCAGGGGTAATCGAAAATCTCGTCGCCGTCGAGGCTGTGGTGCGTGGGTTCGCCGATGTTCATGCGGGTGAGGCGCTGCAGGCCGACGGTGAAGTGGTTCTCTGCGTCCGGATAATCCTGCGCCCACCAACCGCTGGCTTGGCCACGGCGGGAGACGAAGCCGAAGCCGCGGCGCTGGTAGTCGGTGTATTCGAGGCGGTTGAACTGGAACTCGCCTTCCTTGGGGAAATTGAAATTGGAATCGTTGTCGCTGGCGCGGAAGCGTCCGCCACCTCCGCCTCGACCGCCGCGCTGCGCAAAGGCCGCCACCGCGAGCATCAGGAATGCGGTGACCGCGATTCCCCACTTCCACCTTCGGCTCATGCAGCGCTCCCTTCGACCAGTGCTTGGACGTGAGCGGCAGTTGCCGACGCGAGTCCACTCAAATTGTAGCCCCCTTCGAGGACGCTTACCAGCCTGCCGTTGGCGTGTTCGCCGGCGATCTGCAACATCAGGTGCGTGAGGCCGGTGAAGTCCGAATCGGAGAGAGTGAAGTCGCCCAGCGGGTCGCCTGCGCGAGAGTCGAAGCCGGCGGAGATCAGCACGAGGTCAGGCTTGAAGGCGTCGGCGGCTCGGCGAAGGTCTTCGCGGAAGGCGGTCACGATTTGCTCGCGGCCGGAGCCTGCTGGGAACGGGCGATTCATCGTGGTTCCCTTCCCTGCTCCATTGCCGGTTTCGCTCGCCGGGCCGGTGCCGGGATACCAAGGCCATTGGTGGGTGCTGAAGAAGAATACGGAGCCGTCGTCGAAGAAGGTATCCTGCGTGCCGTTACCGTGATGCACGTCCCAATCGACGATGAGGACCTTGTCGAGCCCGTGCTTGCGCTGCGCATAGCGGGCGGCGACGGCGATGGAATTGAAGATGCAGAAGCCCATGCCCTGGTCGGGTCGCGCGTGATGGCCGGGAGGGCGGACGGCGCAGAAGGCGTTCTTGGCCGATCGAGTGACGACAGCGTCGATGGCGTTGAGCACTCCGCCGGTGGCTTTCAAGGCGACTTCGAGGGAGCGGGGGCTAATGGTGGTGTCGCCAGTGGTGAGTTCGGAGCGGCCAGCCTCGATGTCTCGGCGTGCGATGTCGATGTAGCGGCGCGTGTGGACGAGGGCGATCTCATCGTCGGTGGCGGTGCGGGATTCGATGGGTTTGAGAGTGAGCTTGGCGAGCGATTCCATCACGGCGTCATAGCGCGCGGGCTGCTCAGGATGGCCGGGGCCGGTGTCGTGGAGTTTGTAGATGGGGTCGGCGAGAAGGGCGGTGATGGGTTCGGCGGCGTGGGCTGAGGACACGAGGGTGGCTCCCAGGGACCATTGGAGCATGTTTCGGCGGGAGGGCTTGGCGTGCGTCCGTGGCATGGTCTTATTCTCCTCGAAATGGGTTCGTTTTTGAACGCCGAAGCGGCTGGTTTTCTTCGAGTTAGGGGTCGAAAATGGGTTCGTTTGGTATTTTTCCATGGCAGCCGTCGCCGAGAGTCCCGCGTTGTGGGGCTTTCTCGGACTAGCGTGGGGGTGGGGTAAAGGGAATGAAGCCGGGGGAGATCGAAAAGAGGTGGTGCGATGGAAGAAAGGACGACGAGGCTGGTGTGATTGAGGCTCCACTTGGCTGCAGGGATAACTTCCCGGAAGTCTGCGCTCGCCGTTTACGCCTGCGACTCTGTGGACGCCGACCTCTGCGCGGATAGGATCACCCACAGCGCCCAAGCGCCGATGGCGACGGGCAGCAGGTGAATAGGGAGGGCGTCGCGCGCCATCCATCCGCTGATCTTCGGCGGCAGGCTTGTATAGATGGGGATGGTGGTGACCCACACCGTCAGCAAGGTTAAAAAGCCGAGGCGGCGCATCAGGACAACCCACACGAGTGAGGGGCCGACCATCAGTGCTGACAGCAGCAAGCGCAGCTCCACGCTGCCTAGGAAGACGCCGGCGACGCTCCCGACGACGTTGAATAGGATGACCGCCAGCAAGTCCGCGATCCACAACTTGCGAATGGCGAGCCGTACCAGGATGACGAAGGTCAGGAAAACTAAAGCAATGGCAACAAATCACTACACTCACACGATTGTGATATGATCGGGCGGTGGATTACACCCTACTTGTTGGAATTTTGGCCCTCATCGTTACTTCGGTCGGAACCTATTACCAGCGGGAATCTGTTGTGATGACACAGAAGACAAACACCACCAGAAGAAATACTCCACCTCTCGGTAAATGGTGGAGATCGCCATCTGTCATAGCAATGGCGGTATTGTGCATCTTGGCTTGGGTTCCTACTATTATGAGCCAGTTTCCACCTATACCGAATGGTGGCGAGGATCAACTGGCTCAGTCTGGATACGGGGGAACGCCGCTTCCGGGCCAGTTTTATGTAGCAGCAAACGGTCGCCACATCATGCAATACGCATCATCATCCAAATACAAATTGGTCGCGTCTCTCTATTTTGATGATGGAGCACAAGCTGAGATCGACGCCCCGAACCTCCAAAAAAGTGCTCCTTATGACTTGAGCGACCGTGAGCTAATTGAAATCGCGATAAAGCCCAGCCCCGGCTATATACAGAGTTTCAACGGGAGGATGGTTAAAGGCGGAACTAAATTTGCGTTGCTACTAGTGCCGAACAACGTAAGCCCCAGCAACTTCTCGACTATCAGAGAGGCTCAGAAACTAGGGGCTAGTTACCTCTGGGGAGGTGCGGTTGCGGGTCCGCAAACTGTTCCTAGATAGGAGTGCATCCTTTGGCTGCGGGGGAGCCTTAAGCACCGTGTGGAGTAATTTTTCAAACGCCTTATACCCTGGCGGCTTTGGCGGCCTTGGGCTTCCGTCCTCGACCTTCGCGCTTGGTGGAGACTTTGCTTTTTCCATTCGAGCTACCCCCTCACCTGCGCATAAGTCAGGCGCTTCCCACCTACGCAGTCGAGTACTTTCTGAAAGCGCTCCGCGTCGGTCGCCTGGCGCTCATTATAGCGGAACGATTGTTCGTCAAGATAACGGAACAAATGGAACGGCTCAACACTAACATACGTGCCTTTGATGGCGCGTTTCAGGAGACTCCAAAAGTTCTCCATGCGGTTCGTGTGGACAACGCCGTCCACATAGGTTTCGGCAATGGTCAACAACCTTGTGCGTGTATTCGTCCAAGCCTTCGTAAGACTTCAGCGCGTCCGTGTAGAGCGCGGCCTTCGGCTCAACGTGCTCACGAACGATAGCCTGAAGTGTCCCCTTGCGGCGCGTCTCAACGTGTTGCGTGTGGACTTTTCCAGTCTCGCGATCCAGCAAGCCGAACACAATCGCCTTACCCATCGGACCACGACCACGGATCTTTTGTTCCCGCTTGTGCGCGTGCATGAAGCGAGCCTTGCCACCGATGAAAGTTTCGTCTGCTTCGACGGCGCCGGTCATCTTGTTGATGCTGTGCATGGCATAGCGAATGCGCTGGAGCATGAACCATGCCGAACGCTGAGTTACCTTAACATCCTTCGCGAGTTCGTAGCTGCTGATGCCGTTCTTGCAGTTCGCGAGCAGCCACATGGCGGTGAGCCACTTATCCAGACCGATAGCAGAGTCCTCGAAGATCGTACCGACCTTGACAGAGAACTGCTTCCGGCATTCCAAGCACGTCCACGTACGGCGCGTCTTAATAAACGACAGGCGCTTAGATTGGCACTGAGGGCACTCTGGACCCTTGGCCCACTTCGCTTTCGCGACTGTATCAAGGCAAACCATCGGGTCAGAGAAATACCGGATGGCTTCCATCAAACCGCTTTTGCTATTGAGGTTAGTCGACTCCATGAATCAACTATATACCCCTAATCTGTGTGAGTCAAGTGATTTGTTGCCAAAGCAATCCCCATGCCACCGGCGACGCCCTGCGGCAGTTTGATCCAGGGGGATAATTGCGAAAAAGCGTTCTGATACGCGTTAGTCAGCGGTAGCGGAGAGAGTAAGCCGAACGCCCCTATGACTAGGAAGTTTACGATGGTGACGGGCAACAGCGCCGCCAGAACGTGAGATGCGACTAAGGAATTATTCCACTGGCCTTGGCAAACGCGAGTCCAGGAAATCAGAGAGTCCGGCCAGTAGCGCCTGGCGAACGGTTCGATACCCACATAAAGAATCCAGACCGCAAAGGCAAGGATGGGCGACACTGTTCCCCTCCCGGCTACCAGCGCGAAAGCGAGAGTGGCGACGGTCAGAAGAGCGGCCCCTCGGCGATCCCAACGGCCCGCGCGCCAATTGCGCCACGCCAGAATCCCCATCCCTAGGGCTGCAGGGAGCATTAAGAAAAGCACAACGGCCCGTAAGGGATCGCTGGAACTGGCGGGTTCCTGCACCTCAAACAGCACCGGTCGGCCGCGCCAGGAAGCGGCGTGGATGGTGACCGGTTCGGGGTGATTGGCGTAGGCGCCCTGCCATGCCAGTTGCGCATCGACGGCCATCGGCGGGATGCCGCTGGGGGCCACCGGCGTGAAGCGAGAGAGATCGAGACCGGCGGCTTCGAATAGTGCTGGCCAGTTCACGCCAGCTTCGGTGGGTTGCTCGGTCCAGGGCTGGACTTGCAGGCGCAATAGGCGGCCGGTGGCGTCCAGATCTACCAGGATCATGCCGGGTTCGGAGTTGGGCGGCGACGTCTCCGTGGGACGTCCGTAGGCTCCGTCGCCGCTGGGGAACGCTTGCAGATGCTGGCGGTACCAGAAATGGATCACGGCGGGTTGGTGGCTGGCGAGCACTTCCTTACGGCGGGCCGGGTCCATTTTTCTGAGAGCTTCTTCGTTGCTGCGGTCGCAACAGTTGAGGGCCCAGGCGGAATCGGCGGGCGGGGTGGTGTATCCGATCTTGCCCAGGAACTGCTGGGCGTTATACGCGAGTACGTCGGGCGACAGCGGCAAGGGGACATTGGACAGGAAGCCTAAGTTTTCCGCCCAGAGGATTCCCAGCAGCAGGCTGACCACGATGCCGACGAAACAGAGGATCGCGGTGCGCGGAGAGAAGCCTTCTTTCTCTTGCGAAGCGGCGACCATTTCGGGTGACGGAGTTTCACCGGCGGCGAGGGCGGCGGCGATGGGGTCGGCTCCGGGGAGTCCCATGGCGACGTTGATGGGAGCGGCGGGGCGGCGCTTGGGTTCTTCTTCGAGGCAACGGAGGATGAGGCGCTCGATGGCGGGGTCTAGGTCTTTTACGATTTCTGTGGGGTGGGTGGTGGTGCCGGCCTTGCGTTGTTTGCCGGTGAACATTTCGTGGAGGACTAGGCCGAGGGAATAGATGTCGCTGCGCGTGGTGACTTCCTTGCCGGCTTTTTGCTCGGGGGACATGTAGGCGGGGGTGCCGCTGCGGATGTCGCTCAAGGGGATTTCGGCGGCGAGGGCGGCGAGGCCGAAGTCGGTGATGCGGACTTGGCCTCGGCCATCGATCATGATGTTGGCGGGTTTGAGGTCGCGATGGAGGACGCCGCGTTCGTGGGCGGCACCAAGGCCTGCGCAGATTTTGCGGGTGAACTCGATGGCTTTGTCTTGGGGGAGGCGGCCGATGCGGCGGAGGAGGCTTGCGAGGTCCTCGTCGTCGATGTATTCCATCGATAGGAAGTGAAGGCCTTCGACCATGCCGAGGTCGTAGACTCGGCAGACGTTGGGGTGGGAGACTTGGCGGGCGATGCGGACTTCGTTGCGGAAGCGGATGAGGGCGGCTTCGCTTACGTGGGCGGGATTGAGGAACTTCAATGCGACGGCTTGGTTGAGGATGAGGTCGTGGGCTTTGTAGACTTCGCCCATGCCTCCGCGGCCGAGCATGCCGAGTATGCGGTAGCGGCCGGCAAGATTCGTACCGGCGGGGAAGCGGCCTTCTTCGGGGGCGCTCGAAGGGGGATGGGTGGTCGGTGCATCGAGGAGCGGATCCGGTTGGGCTTCGGCGGCGAGCATGCGGAGGACTTCTTTGCGGAGGAGGTCGTCGGCTCCGCAGGCTCCGTCGACGTAGGCTTCGCGGGCGGCGGGTTTGCGTTCGAGGGCGGCTTCGAAGATGGCGCGGATGCGGGCGAAGCGCTCCGGGGTGAGGGCGTGGGTTTGGGTTTGGGTGTCGTCTTCGTGCATAGGGTCGCTCACCTATGAAAGCGGGAACCGAGTGGTCCGGGTATCATAGCAGGGTGTCCGGAGAACAGGCGTTCCAATTCGAGTGGGACGAGGTCAAGGCTGCGTCGAACCTGCGCAAACACGGGGTCACGTTCGAGCTGGCATCGACGGTATTCCTCGACCCTCGTATCCTCACCGTCGCGGACCTCGCCCACAGCGAGATCGAGGAGCGCTGGTTCGCCATTGGGTTGGCGGGCAACGGCGTGATGCTTTCCATCGTATATTTGTGGTGGGAGTCCGGGCCGGGACTTACGAAGGTCCGGTTGATCTCCGCGCGTCCCGCGACGCGAAACGAGGCACGGCAGTACGAAGGAACTTTATGATCGACGACATACCAGCGGAAATCGACTTCAGCAAAGGAGTCCGCGGTAAGCACCATATCCCGAGCGGACAGCGCGTATTTCTGCCGACTTCGATTGAGAAAAGTGTGTGGGAATATTTCTCGAACAAGGCCGCGCAAAAGGGCGTACAGCTTCCGGACCTCTTGACGGACGTGTTGCGGCGGGACATTGAGATCAACGAGGCGTTGAAGTAGCTCGCGCTCTAGCCTCGGACTGCGAGGACATACTTCGCTGGCTCGACAGGATTATCCACAGTGCCGACGCGCCGATGGTGAGGGACTGGCACGAGTGAAAGCGGGAACCGTACAATGGAGTGTGGAGAAAATAGTTCGCGTCTTCAGCAGTTTCGAGGAGGCCGACCAAGCCGACGCGCGTGCGGATGCTACCTTGACCCCACAGGAGCGCCTGCGGATCGTGGACGAACTTCGGGCGCGGACCCATCCCGATGCCTCTGAACAAGGACTTGCGCGAGTTTGTCGCGTTACTGAACTCGCATCAAGTTGAGTACCTCGTCGTCGGCGCGTATGCCGTAGCATTCCACGGCTACCCGAGATACACGGGCGACTTGGACATTCTGGTCCGTCCCGCCCACGACAATGCGGCGCACTTGCTGGAAGCGCTCGCGAAATTCGGATTTGGCGGCTTGGGAATTCGGATTCAGGACCTGGAAGTCTCTGGTAAGGTCGTGCAACTCGGGGTAAGCCCCAACCGAATCGACCTAGTGACATCGATCACGGGTGTGACATTCGAGCAAGCTTGGGGTTCCCGCGAACCCGGAGAACTTGACGGCGTAGAGGTTTTCTTCATCGGCCGAACGCCACTCATTCACAACAAGGAAAGCACGGGCCGCGCTAAAGATCTTGGCGATGCCGAAGAATTGCGGCGCAGGAGTCCGAAGGGATGACATCGCCCCCATCGCAGCAGATCACGACATGGCTGGCGGGTTGGCGGGCGGGCGATGCGGAGGCGGGGGACAGGCTCGCGGGGGCGGTGTATCCGGAGTTGCAGAAGATTGCGGCTCGGTTTCTGCGGGCGGAGCGGGCGCAGCATACGCTGGAGCCGAATGCGTTGGTCCATGAGTTGTGGATGCGCTTAGGCGGGAACGTAGCGTTTGAGAATCGGGCGCACTTTTTTGCGGTGTCGGCGACGACGATGCGGCGGATATTGATTGATCATGCTCGGGCAAAGTTGGCGGAGAAGCGCGGGGGCGAGTGGGAGCAGGTTACGTTGTCGGCGGTGGAGGGATGGAATCCAGTGCGGCACTACGAGGACGTGCTGATGCTGGATCGGGCGCTGAGGATGTTAGAGAGGGCGGATGCTCGCGCGGCTCGGGTGGTGGAACTGCGGTTCTTCGGGGGGCTGCAGGAGGGCGAGGTGGCGGAGGTGCTGGGGGTTTCCGAAATCACGGTCAAGCGGGATTGGAAAGTGGCTCGGGCGTGGCTGATGGGACAGCTGGCGGGGCCGACAGGCTGAAGCCTGTCCCACCAAGCAGGCGCAGGAGAACGGGTGGGACAGGCTTCAGCCCTTTTTCCGCAACCTCTATTGCGGTCCTAGGGCTGCGAGCCCTGACGCTGCCGCTTGTCGTACTTGCGGGTCGGGATCTAGTTGCGCGCGGCGGAATTCTTCCGCGGCGGCTACACGGTCGCCGCTCCGCGCGAGCACGATGCCCATGTCCAGGTGCGCTTGACCGAAGTCAGGCCGAAGTCGAATCGCCTCCTGGTAGTGGGTTATCGCCTCGGGAACTTTTGCTTCCACTTCCAGCAAGCGACCGACAACTTCGTGCGCAACAGGCTGGGCGGGGTTCGCTTGCAGCGACCGCTCCAGGTGCATGCGCGCGTCCACCAGGCGATTCAATCTCGCTAGCGTGATGCCGTAGTTGAACTGATTGAACGCACCATCGCCACCACGCTCAAAGTGTCCGATAGCACCCGCGGCGTCGCCTCGACTCGCCAGCAGATAGGCGAGATACGCATGCGCGCCCGGCAAGGAAGGGCGATCCTTGAGAGCGCCGCGAAGTTCCGCTTCCGCTTCTCGCAACTGGCCCGTCTCTGCCAACGCAGTCCCCAGGCCGCTGCGACTGTCGGCGGATTCGGGATCGAGATTGATCGACTTGCGGAAGGAATCGATTGCAGATCGCTTGTCTCCCAAGTCAGACTGCAAGAGCGCCAAGTTGTACCAGGCCTCCGGATCATTGGGGTCCACGCGCACGGCCTCCCGCAGCGCGTCGAGCGGCTCTTGCGATTTTCCCAACGCTCGCAGGGGCATCGCTAGCCTGGACCACAGCAACGCGGAAGCGGGCTGTTTCTCCAAGCCAACGCGATACGCGTTCGCGGCGTCCTCGAAACGGGCTGCCTTTTGCAGGGCGTCTCCCAGTTCCACATAAACCTCCGGCCGCTCGGGTTTCCTCTTGGCGATTTCCGCTTGCAGTTGCGGAATTCCGGCTTCCAGATTGCTTCGGTGAAACACCTGCGCGATCGCGGTGTAAAGGTCATCCTGGTCACCGTAGGGCACGACCGGACCTCTGTACTCAACCTCCGGGGCCAACTTCTCTGGAAATTCGGCGAGCGCATTGGCCGGAGGACGCCGTTGGATCAGGTGATCGGTCATCACGGCATGCACCACATCCTCCGTGCGGCGCTTCGGCATGTGGCAGCTCACGCAATCGGTACCCGTCGGATGATCCTTCACCGCGATCTCGGAAGGCCGATGGCAACCCACACATTTCTGGTTGTACCCGTCGGTACCGGCCTGACCGTGCTTTACGTCGTGCGGATCGTGGCAAGAGGTGCAACCCAGGTCGCCTTTACTTTCCAGGAAACACTTTGACTGCCGCAGCCGGTAGACCGAATTGACAATCTCAAACTTGTCGTCTCTGCCAGCGCCCGGCGCGTGATCGAACGTAAGCTGAAACGAGCTAATCGCTTCGCCAGGACGATAGGAAAAGGGACTGCGTTCAAAGCGACGGAGGACGCTGGGCAACGGCCAGCTGGTCGTTTCGAGATGGCACTGCATGCATACCTCCATCCCTCGATCCTTGCCCAAGCGGGCAGGATTCACAATCGCGTTTCGAATGTCCGCAATCTTCGCATCGCGCTGCGCCACGGCTCGAAGATGATTGCCGCCCGGTCCGTGACAACGCTGGCAGTCGATCCCCTGCGGTAGCTGTCCGGTATACACAGGCTCCGACCGTATGTAGTCGTGGCCGGAGGGGATCGACGGATACGAGTTGTGGCAGAACATGCAGTCATAGCCCACTTTCCTGCCCACCTGCGGATCGTTGTTGTCGAAGCCCGGGTTCAGTGCCCATGTGCCACCCTTTTCCGCGTACCAAGCCAGCGGGAGCATCGTCACGGTTCCCCGCGCGGTGCGATGCAGGTAGGTCCGGACGTGGTTGCCGGACCCCATCACATAGTCGATCTTGGACTCACCTGCGGTCTCTTCCTGGCCGTTGCCATCCAACTGCCACCAGCGCTGATACCATGCGCCCTCCCTGGTGACAATCTGATACCAGGTGTCGGATGCCAGATGGTGATAGGGCTCTGCTTCCGGGAAACTCGCGGCGTCTGGAGAATAGAACGATCGCGCCATGCCGGTCGCGGCGTAGGTGCGGGCAATGTCGGCGTGGCAGGTTGCGCAGGCCGCAGTGTCCACATACTCGTTGGGAGCTTGCGCCTGCAGGCTTTCGGGACGAACAAACCAACCTAGCGCACCGAGTCCGCAGGCTAAGAGCAAGCAACCTAGGTAACGGCGCCTCATTCGGCAAAGCTCATCATCCTTATTCTAACGTCCGGCGCCGGTTCGCCAATGTCGGCTTCTTCGGGTATGGGACACTTTCTTTCAGCCATGAGGATCACGCTTATCCACGCGCTGCGGCAGTCGATGGACCCGATTGAAGACGCATTCGCGCGGCTGTGGCCGGAGGCGGAGTTGCGGAATGTGGTGGACGATAGTTTGTCGCGGGACCTTGTGCGGATGGGGCGACTGGATGACGCGATGATGCAGAGGTTCGTTGCGCTGGGTCGGTATTCGGTCATGGCGGGGACGGATGGGATTTTATTCAGCTGCTCGGCGTTCGGGGCGGCGATTGATGCGGTGGTGAAGGATCTGGCTCCGCTGCCGGTGCGGAAGCCGAATGAGGCGATGGTGAAGCAGGCGGTGCGGCTCGGCGGGCGTGTGGCGATTGTGTCGAGCTTTCTGCCGACGCTCGATTCGATGGCGGGGGAGTTTCCGAACGGGACGGAATTAGTGCCGGTGTTTGTGGAGGGGGCGATGGCGGCGCTGGCGGCGGGGGATGGGGCGGCGCATGATCGGCTGGTTGGGGAGGCTTGCAGGGATGTCGCGTGCGACGTGATTGCGCTGACGCAGTTTAGTATTGCTCGGGCGGCGGGGGTGGTGGAGAGGGTGACGGGGAAGAGGGTGTTGACGACTCCGGATGCGGCGGTGGTGGATTTGAAGGGGGCGCCGTGCCGGTAGCGAGGAAAGCGGGCGGAGCGCCCGCAGCAGGCAGGGTGCCTGCCCTACAAGGGAGATGGAATGGTCTTCAGCAAGCGTTTGCGGGCGGGTGTGCGGGATGGCTCGATTACGTGCAGCGTGCGGATTTGGAAGTCGCCGCATGTGAAGGTGGGCGGGCGGTATCGGATGGAAGATGGGTCGATTGAGGTCGAGTCCATTGAGGAGATAGCGATTCAGGACATCACGCATGAGTTGGCGGTGGAGTCCGGATTCAAGGGAGTGGTTGATTTGCTGAAGGTGGCGAAGCATGGTCCTGGCGACCGTGTCTATCTGGTGCGGTTCCAGATGTATACTTAAAAAGAGACATTTCATGAACGCCACTATAGTCGATCTTCGCTATCACATGAAAAACGTCCTTCGCGCGATTGATCGGGGCGAAACGGTGACGATTCTCTATCGCGGCAAGGAGAAGGCGAAACTCATACCCCTTTCCACGGTCCCTGGTGACGCACCAAAGACCAAAGATCAACCGCTGTTCGGGCTTTGGAAGGATCGTGACGACCTCGGCGATCCGTCTTCCTACGTTCGGGCGTTGCGGCAACCGCGAAAGGTAAAGTGATCTTCGACACGGACATTTTGATCTGGGCGTCTCGAGGCAATTTACGAGCGGCCCAGGCCATCGACAACGCGTCGGATCGGGCACTCTCCATCATTTCGTTGATGGAACTGCTGCAAAGCGCTCGCACAAGACTGGAAGGGCGACAAATTCAGAAGTCACTTCGGCAACTCGGGTTCCGAACCCTGCCGCTTTCCGAGCCGATCGGTTCGGCAGCCGCGACTCTGATCGAACAGCATGCGGTCTCGCACGGCATTCAACTTGCCGACGCTTTGATCGCGGCCAGCGTCCTCGATGCGGGCGACGCCCTTTGCACCGGAAACGTCAAGCACTTCCGGCCGATCCGTGGTCTATCGCTCGCCGCGTTCCGTCCGTGACGCCGATTTTCGCCTTCTTGCCGCTTGACCGTGGAAAGCCGTAAGCTAGTAGGTTCATGGAAATCACCAGAGTGGTTGGCCGGGAAATCTTGGATTCACGCGGGAATCCGACGGTGGAAGCGGACGTTTGGCTTGCCGATGGCAGCATGGGTCGAGCGGCGGTGCCTTCTGGTGCCTCCACTGGCGAACATGAGGCCGTTGAATTGCGGGACGGCGATAAGGGTCGCTACCTGGGCAAGGGCACGCTGACTGCGGTCAAGAACATCAACTCTGAGATTGGGCCTGCGCTGGTGGGGTTCGATGCGGAGCGGCAATCGCAGATCGACCGGCAGATGCTGAAGCTGGATGGGACGCTGAACAAGGCTCGGTTGGGCGCGAATGCGATTCTCGCCGTTTCGATGGCCACGGCACGCGCGTCGGCCGAGGCGCAGCAGACTCCTTTGTATCGTTACTTAGGTGGCGTATCGGCTTGCCTGCTGCCGGTGCCGATGATGAACATTCTCAACGGCGGCGCGCATGCGGACAATTCGGTGGACCCGCAGGAGTTCATGATTGCTCCTTACGGCGCGGAGAAGTTTTCCGACGCGCTGCGGTGGGGCGCGGAAGTGTTCCATACGCTGAAGGGCGTGTTGAAGAAGCGCAACTATTCGACTGCGGTGGGTGACGAGGGCGGATTTGCTCCGAATCTGCGGTCGAATGAGGAAGCGCTGGAAGTCGTGCTGGAAGCGATCACACAGGCAGGTTTCAAGCCGGGTGACGATATCGGGATCGCGCTGGATCCTGCGGCGAGCGAGTTTTACGACAAGGACAAGAAGAAGTACATCTTCAAGAAGTCCGACAAGAGCGAACGGACTTCGGCGCAGATGGCGGAGTTCTGGGCGAGCTGGGTGCGGCAGTATCCGATTATTTCCATCGAAGACGGCATGGCCGAGGACGATTGGGATGGCTGGAAGATGATCACCGATATGCTGGGCAAGAAGATCCAGTTGGTGGGCGACGATTTGTTTGTGACGAACTCGGCGCGGCTGGCGATGGGCATTGAGCGCGGGGTGGCGAACTCGATTCTGGTGAAGGTAAACCAGATCGGCACGCTGACGGAAACACTGGAAGCGATGAAGCTAGCGGCGAGCGCCGGTTACACGGCGATGATGTCGCATCGTTCGGGAGAGACGGAAGACACGTTCATCGCGGACCTGGCGGTGGCCACGGGATGCGGGCAGATCAAGACGGGCTCGGCGAGCCGCACCGATCGCATCGCGAAATACAATCAACTTTTACGCATTGAAGAGGACCTTGGAGCCGGAGCGCGATATGCAGGCCGTAGCGCGTTCCGGCAATAGGTCATGAATAAAGGCGGTCCGCTAGTCTTAACGATTCTGGATGGCTGGGGATATTCCGCGTCGCTGGAGGGCAATGCGATCGCCGCTGCCAGGAAGCCCACCTACGATAGTTTGCTGCGCGACTACCCCAACACAGTGATCCAGACCTCTGGACCATCTGTAGGGTTGCCGGATGGGCAGATGGGCAACAGCGAAGTGGGCCACCTGAACATCGGTGCGGGCCGCATCCTACTGATGGACGTCACGCGGATTGATCGCATGATTTCCTCGGGCGACTTCAATACCGACGGTATTTTATTGCAGGTGATGCACGAGGCGCGTAAGGGTGGTCGGCTGCACCTCATGGGGCTGCTGAGCGACGGCGGCGTGCATTCGATGAATACGCACTTGTACGCTCTGCTGGAGCTCGCGAAGCGGGAGCATGTTCGCGACGTCTGCATCCATTGCTTTATCGATGGGCGCGATACGGCTCCCCATAGCGGGATTGAGTTTGTCGAGCAGCTGCAGAAAAAGATTCGCGAGATCGGCGTAGGCAAGATTGCCAGTTTGTCGGGGCGCTACTACGCGATGGATCGCGATAAGCGGTGGGAGCGGATTAACAAGGCTCGGCTGGCGATGGCCGTTGGGATCGGGGAAAAGGCGCACGATCCGATTGAAGCCGTGAAGCGTTCTTACGAACATGGCGTGACGGACGAGTTCATGCTTCCGGTCACGATCGTGGATGACCGCAATGAACCGGTGGGGCTGATTCGAGCGGAAGACACGTGCTTCTTCTTCAACTATCGTGCGGATCGCGGGCGGCAGATGACGCAATCGCTGGTGGATTCGGCGTTGAAACTGCACTTCACGACGATGACGCAGTATGATCGCAAGTTTCCGGTGCCGTTTGTGCTGGCGAAGCAATTGCCAACGAATATCCTGGCGAACGTGATGGCCGCGGAGAAGTGGAAGAACTTGCGCGTAGCGGAGACGGAGAAGTATGCGCACGTCACTTATTTCTTCAACGGCGGCAATGAGAACTCCTATCCGGGCGAGGATCGGGAGATGGTGCAATCGCCGCACGTGGCCACCTACGATCTGAAGCCGGAGATGAGTGCGGAAGAAGTTACGGAAGTGGTGGTGAAGTCCATCGAGGGGCGGCACCACGACGTGATCGTGATGAATTACGCAAACGCGGACATGGTGGGGCATTCGGGGCAGATGGCGCCGACGGTCAAGGCCGTGGAAGCGGTGGACGCAGGACTTGGCCTGATCTACGCGGCACTGCGACGTTCGGGGGGGCGCTGGATAATTTCAGCGGACCACGGCAACGCGGAGTTGATGATCGATCCGATTACTAAGGGTCCGCACACGTATCACACGACGAATCCGGTACCGTTCATCGTGGTGGATGAAGAGAAGCGCCCACTGCGCGCAGGCGGGAGCTTGCAGGATATTGCTCCGACGGTGCTGAGCTTGTTCGGGGTGTCGCAACCGGCCGACATGACCGGCCACGATCTTCGCAAATAGCGTCATTTTTTTCGCGCTCGGGACGTTTGGTACGCCGACACCTTCGCTGATGTTCTGGATGGGGCTTCCTGCGAGTCTCTCGCACTGATACCCTTGGGCGGAATCGGGGGATGCCAGCTGATCCTCCCAAATCAGTAAGGAGACAAAAATGACACGACTACTGAGATTTACGGGTGCAACTGCGGTTGCCCTCGGCGTTCTCACCGCAGGGCTGCTATTGAACACGCAAGCGAGTCGGGCGGACTCGGATCACGACGACAATGGCGACGAGTCCAGGATTCAGCAGGGGTTCAAGATCGCCCCTGTACCGCTGAACTTGAAGGGCAAGAATCGTTCCCGTGTGGGCTTGGGGAGCTACCTGGTGAACGCGGTGGGCGGCTGCAACGATTGCCACACCTGGCGGAAGACGGGGCCGAACGCGCCTTCGAACTACGAGAACCTGGGCGATCCGTTCCTGGGACAGCCTGAACAGATTTACCGCGCCGGGTATCTGGCGGGTGGTCGTGATTTTGGCCCGTTCCGTTCGCGCAATCTGACTCCCGATTCGACTGGCAAGGTGGCTGATGGCTACTCGACTTTCAAAGAGATCATGCGCCACGGTTTTGATCCGGACCACCTGACGCCGGTGTTGCAGGTGATGCCTTGGCCAGTGCATCGCAACATGACCGACAACGACCTGCAAGCCATTTACGAGTTCCTGACCAGCATCCCTTGCGTTGAAGGTAATCCGGGAGAGAGCTTCCAGACTCCAGACGGTGGCGTAACGCATCGCTGCCATTAAACTACTGCGGCGCGCTGAGGAGGTCGACCGTTGGTCGGCCTCCTTTTTATTTGAGCCGTCGCGATAGGTCAGTGTAGACGAGCGTGACAAAGCGGTCGGGCGTGATCGCACCGCCGAGTCGGCCGGGATCGAAGTCCTTGGTGATTTTTGCGGCGACGACTTGATCGAGCGTCTTGCCTTCGCGGATGGCAGTGACAATACGGGCTCGGATGGCGGAGAACATTTCGAGCTGCTGGCGGATTTCGTTGAAGCCGATGACGGGTCCCAAGTGGCCAGGGATGATTTTGGTGGCGGCGTTGGCCACTTTCATGACTTGGTTCCCGGCGGCGATCATACCATCCACGGAGCCACCGTCGTCGACACCGATGTTCGGGTAGCGCAGAGACGCAGGCACGTCGCCGACGTGCATCACATTCGCCTTTTTGAAGTAGATGATGGAGTCGCCATCGGTATGCGCGGGATCGGGATGGAAGATCAGGATCTCTTCGCCGTTGAAGTGCAGCGTCATGCTGGTCTCGTAGGTTGCAGATGGAAGGTTCCCAAGCACAGGATTCTTGGCCTCGGCCATGCGCTTGCGCATGTTGTCCTGAGAGATGATGACCGCTCCGAGCTTCGCCATCGCTTCGTTGCCGGCGGTGTGGTCGCCGTGGAGATGCGTGTTGACGAGGTAGCGAATGGGCGCGGGGCTAAGCTTGCGGATCGCGTCGACGATCTTCTGGTGCATCGGCGCGTACATGCTGTCGACCAGGAAGATGCCG
This sequence comes from Bryobacteraceae bacterium, assembly GCA_039926185.1. Classification (GTDB taxonomy): domain Bacteria; phylum Acidobacteriota; class Terriglobia; order Bryobacterales; family Bryobacteraceae; genus Palsa-187. Next base: position 57,335 of record JBDSXJ010000037.1, read on the forward strand.
TCGGGCCCAGTGGAGACGAGGATGTTGCCTTGGGCTGGTCCGCCCATGAGGACGTAGAGATTGTCGGCGATCTTGACGGTTTCGATTTGCTGGGTGTTGAAGTCGACGCCCTGTGCAAACAACAATGCAGCTGTAGCCATCAGGCCAGCGGCGATGCGGTGTAGCATTCCGTTTCCCCCGACTTACTACTCTACACGGGGGCGACCAGAGTGGTCGCCGCAGGCAGGGTGCCTGCCCTACACGGGGACGAATCTTAAAGAGGACTCGTTAATGCAGTAGCGCAGGCCGGTGGGGGCCGGGCCGTCGTCGAAGATGTGGCCGAGGTGGGCGTCGCAGGTGGCGCAGAGGACTTCGATGCCGCTGCGTAGGGCTGCTTGTTCGGAGATGCTGACGGGTTTTACGATACGGACATTGTCTCGCGCGATCGGCTCCCAGAAGGCTGGCCATCCGGTGCCGGAGTCGTATTTGGACTTGGAACTGAACAGTTCCGCGTCGCAGCAGATACAGCGGTAAACACCGGCATCGTGGAGCCGATGGTAGGTGCCGGTGAATGGTTCGTCGGTGGCACCGGTGCGCGTGACGTAATACTGTTGTGGGGTTAGGCGACTTTGCCACTCGGCTGGAGTGCGCTCCACCCTGTAGGCGGGGGACCCGGATGTAACGGGCGCAGGAAGGTGGTAGGATCGAGGTCTCCACCATGTATACGTGGCTGCGGCTAGGGCCGGAGGGACGAGCCAAAGTATGCTTCTGCGTGTCACCGATTCCAGTATGGCACTCGGTTGACAAGCCCATTTAGGCTCCGCTATAGTTCGTGAAGTAGTTCTATTTTCAATCAGTTGTCGAACGCACGTCGCTAAAAATCAACCTCACATGGCGCTAGACGAAAACTTCGAAGACCAGGAGATGGACGGGGCGGCTTCCGGTGAGGAAGACTTCGCGCATCTGCTGGACGAACACAGCCACTTAGCTCCGCTGGCCGACGGCGAACTGCTGAAGGGTCTTGTAGTTGCCGTCACAGCGAAGGACGTGATCGTCGATTTCGGCTACAAACTGGAAGGTAGCGTTCCGCTGGACCAGTTCCGCATGCCGGACGGGACCGTCACGGTCAAGCGCGGCGACACGATTGACGTGATGCCGGACCGGTCCAGTCCGCCACCTGAGGGTTACGTTCTCCTTTCCTATAAAAATGCTGCACGTTTGCGCATTTGGGACACGCTGGAACAGGCGGAGCGCGAGCGGTTATTGGTGTCCGGTCGCGTGCTGGAAGTTACCAAGGGCGGGTTGATGTTGGACGTGGGCGTGCCCGCGTTTATGCCGGGTTCGCAGGTGGATTCGCGGCCTGTACACAACTTGGATCAGTTTGTCGGGCAGGATATGCCGGTGCGCATCGTCAAGGTGAACCGGCGTCGCGGCAACGTGGTGGTTTCGCGCAAGATGGTGGTCGAAGAAGACCGCAAGTCGCGCAAGGCAAGCGCGCTGGAGCATATCGCTGAGGGCAGCACCGTCACTGGGACGGTGAAAAACCTCACCGAATATGGAGCGTTCATCGACTTGGGCGGCATCGACGGGCTGTTGCACGTCAGCGATATGTCGCATGGGCGCGTGACGCATCCTTCGCAGGTGATTCAGGTGGGCCAGGAAATTACGGCCAAGGTTCTGAAGTTCGATAAGACCAAGGAACGCATCTCACTTGGCATTCGGCAACTGACGCCGGACCCGTGGGAATCGATGACCGAACGCCTGCCGCAGGGCAGCCGGATCGTGGGTCGAGTGATGAGCGTCACTGATTACGGCGCGTTTATCGAGATCGAACCGGGCGTCGAAGGATTGATCCACGTTTCCGAGATGACGTGGAGCCGGCGCATGAAACATCCCAACAAGGTGGTGAAACCTGGCGATCAGGTGGAAGCCGTCGTGATTGAGGTGAAACAAAAAGAGCGCCGCGTCTCTCTTGGAATTAAGCAGCTCGAAGCCGATCCGTGGACAACGGTTGGCGATCGGTACTCCATTGGCAGCGTAGTCGAAGGCCGGGTCCGGAAGTTGACGGATTTCGGTGCGTTTCTGGAGATCGAAGAAGGCGTGGATGGGTTGGTGCACGTGTCCGATATTTCGTGGACCAAACACATCAAGCATCCGTCGGAGTTATTGAAAAAAGGGCAGACGATGCAGGCGGTGATCTTAAGCATCGATGCTCCGAATCGTCGCCTTTCGTTGGGCATTAAGCAGTTACAACCGGATTCCTGGGAGAGCTTCTTCCGGGCGCACGAGGCCGGAGATCTGGTTCGTGGCCGCGTGATCCGGGGGGCAGCGTTCGGGGTATTTGTGGAACTCGCCCCGGGCGTCGAAGCGTTGTGTCACAAGTCGGAAATTCCGCCGATGCCGGATGCCGGTGAAGGCGATTCCCCGCTCCCGATGGGAGAGGAGTATGATTTTAAGATCGTGAAAATGAATGAGGCCGAGAAAAAAATCGGATTAAGCCTCAGAGCGGTGGCAGAGGACGAAGAGCGCACGCGGCTGGAAGATTACCAGCGGCAGGCAGCTGCGGCCACCATGACCATGGAAGAAGCCATGAATCGAAGAGCAAAAGGGGACAGCCGCTAAAGCGGCCGCTATACAAGTATGACCAAGGCAGAATTGATCGAAGAAGTCTCGCGCGTGGTCGAGATGACCCGCAAGGATTCCGAAGTGATCGTCGAGGCCATTCTCGGTAGTGTGGTCCGTGCGTTGCGCACTGGGGACAAGATCGAAATCCGTGGCTTCGGCAGCTTCCGTACCCGTAGCCGCCAGCCGCGCGTGGGCCGCAATCCCAAGACCGGCGATCGCGTGGACGTGCCCGCGAAGCGCATTCCGTATTTCAAACCCAGCAAAGAACTCAAAGATCTGGTCAACGGCAGCGCGGCCAAGCCGGAATAGTTAAAATGGACCGCTTGTGGAGTCCGTGGAGATATCGCTATGTCTCGACGGCTTCCCCTTCCAACGGCTGTATTTTTTGCACCAAGCCTGCTGCGAATGACGATGCAGCCAACTACATCGTCTTGCGGGCCGAGCGCAATTTCGTTCTGCTGAATCTGTATCCGTATACCAACGGGCACCTCATGATCGCTCCCTATGAGCACGTCGCGAAGTTGACGGAGGCGGATCCTCGAACGCTGGCGGAGATGATGCAACTCGCGGTGCGGTGTGAGGCGGCGCTGCGGAAGATTTATAATCCAGACGGGATCAATCTGGGCATGAATTTGGGCGAGGCTGCGGGGGCTGGGGTGGCGGGGCATATCCATATGCACATGCTGCCGCGGTGGTCGGGCGATGCAAGTTTTATGTCGACGATTGCGGAGACTCGGGTGTTGCCCGAGGAGTTGAGCGTTACTTACAAGAGGCTGAAGGAGGCGTTGTAGGGCGCGCACTCCTTTCTCGACAGACGTAAAGGCATCGAGACGAGTCTCGATGCGGCACGCACCAGTGCGTGCGCTACGCGGCCAAGCCGGCGCTGCGGAGGCGGTCGAGCGCTTTGGACTGGATCTGGCGAATGCGTTCGCGGCTGACGTTCAACTGGCCAGCGACTTCCGCCAGGCTGTACTCGCGGTCGCAACCGATGCCGAAGCGCATGCGGACCACTTTTTCCTCCACTGGAGGCAGAGCGGCCAGCGCGCTCGCGGTCTCTTTTCGCACTTCGCGATCGAGAACGTCATGGAAGGTAGTTCCGGCGTTGGGGTCTTCGATCAAGTCCCCGAGTACCGAATCGCCGTCGCGGCCGGTCGGGATATCGAGCGACACCGGATCGCGGAACAGCATGCGAAGCTCGCGGACCTTTACCTCAGTAGTTTTCATCGCTGCGGCGATTTCCGTGTCTGTCGGCGGCCGATTGTACTGCGCTTCGAGCTCACGCGACAAGCGCACGAAGGTTCCGAGACTCTCGTTCATGTGGACCGGAATGCGGATGGTGCGCGACTGGTCGTCGATGGCTCGCGAGATGGCTTGGCGAATCCACCAGGTGGCGTAGGTCGAGAACTTGTAGCCCAGATGATAGTCGAATTTTTCGGCGGCTCGGATCAGGCCGAGGTTGCCTTCCTGGACCAAGTCGAGCAGGTGCATGCCTCGGTTGGTGTAGCGCTTGGCGATCGAAACCACAAGGCGCAGGTTTGCTTCGACCAGCGAGTTCTTGGCGGCGGCCGATTCCGCTTCGCCCTTGCGCACGCGGAGTAGACAGCGGCGCAGGTCGGTAAGTTCGGCGCGCGAGTGGCGTTCCTGGGTGGCCTGCTCAAGCGAGCTCGAGAACGCGCGCCATTGCTGCTGCGTAAACGGGATCGCGCGGATCGCCTGCGAGACCTGAATTTGCGTTCGTGCGAACTGCCCGGCTAAGCGAATACGAATGTTTACGTTTCGTGCCGGAGTAGCGGCGAGTTTTGCATCGAGCGCATCGAGAGACTGTTGGGCTTTCGCAACTGCGGCGAACTGGCGCAGGATCTTCGCGCGGCTGCGAACGCGAGCGGCTTCGCTGGCTCCTTTGACTTCGACGGTGTCGCGGAAATGAACGGTTTCCGCGCGAAGCTCTTCGTGAATTTTCGCCACCGCGTCGCGGATCACCGCAAGTCGCGATAATGTCTTGCGCGCGCGGCCGGTTCCGGCTTCCATACGGCGCGCCAAAACGACTTCGCCCTGACGGGTCAACAACGGAATCGTACCCATATGCTTCAGGTATGTCCGCACCAGATCGTCGGTAAACGCGGAGACGGGCTCCGGAGTAACGTCCTCCTGAAAGTCGGCTTCTTCCGTAATCGGTTCCTCGAGTGTATCGAGGGGTAGCTGTTCGTCGAACTGAGACATGGAATCGGGAGTTCTCTCCTGGTTCTTAGATGCACAGAGGCGGTGGAACGTTGCTCCTTTGTTTCAGCGGAGTAGGACTTAACTGGCATCCTGCGGGGCCGGTATCGGGTCGAACTGTGTTCTGAGTGGAACAGAATCCAGCGACAGGTGCGAGGTAGCGGATGGAAGATCAGGAAATCATCAACGAGTTTCTCATCGAGAGCAGTGAGAACCTGACGCGGCTGGAGACGGAAATCGTCGATCTGGAGCAACGCCCCAAGGACCCCGACCTCCTAGCCAGCATCTTTCGCACAATCCACACGATTAAAGGCACTTGCGGGTTTTTGGCATTTCACAATCTGGAGAGCGTCACACACCTGGCCGAGAATCTGCTTTCGCAGCTGCGAAATGGCGAACAGGACCTTACTCCGGAGTCAACCTCGCTCATTTTGGAAACCATGGATATGGTGCGCAAGGAGCTCGCGTCGATCGAGGCGACTCTAAAGGAGAGCGGAGAGACCTACGACGGTCTGCGGCAGCGGCTGGCGTTGGCTTGCAAGGGCGAAACGGCCCGTCCCCCCGCAACGGCCCCTACGCCTCTGCCTCCCCCGATGGCCGTAGTCGCCGAGACGGAAGAAGTAAATTCGCAGGCCGCGGTCGAGGGAGAAAAGGCGGCCACTCCCAAGGGTGCGTCGGTCGCGGATTCCACCATCCGGGTGGACGTGGCACTGCTCGACAAGCTGATGAATCTGGTGGGCGAACTGGTGCTGGCGCGCAACCAGATTCTGCAATACAGCTCGCGTCAGGACGACGCGACTCTGAATGCGACCGCCCAGCGGCTGAATCTGATCACGACGCAACTTCAGGAAGGCGTCATGAAAACGCGAATGCAGCCCATCGGGATGGTGTGGAATAAGCTGCCCCGAGTGGTTCGCGACCTGGCATCGGCGTGTGGAAAACAGATCCAGCTGGATATGGACGGCGCGGAGACGGAACTGGACAAGAGCATCATTGAAGCGATTAAGGATCCCCTAACCCACATCGTGCGGAACTGCTGCGATCACGGGATTGAGACGCCGGAAAAGCGATTGAAAGACGGCAAGGCGGCGCAGGGTCGGTTGCTGTTGCGGGCGTATCACGAGGGCGGACAGGTCAATATCGAAATCATCGACGACGGTGGCGGCATCAACGGGGGCCGAGTCAAGCAGAAGGCAATCGAAAAGGGACTGCTTCGCCAGGAGCAGGCGGATCAGCTCAGCGAACGGGAGGCGGTCAATCTGGTCTTCCTGCCGGGCCTCTCGACGGCCAAGGAAGTAACCAGCATCTCCGGTCGCGGCGTGGGAATGGACGTGGTTAAGACCAATATCGAGAAAATCGGCGGTGTCGTGGACCTGACCAGCCGGGCTGGGCAAGGAACTACAGTCAAGATCAAGATCCCGTTGACGCTTGCCATCATTCCTGGGCTAGTGGTCAGCAGCGGAGGGGAACGCTTCATCATTCCTCAGGTCAGCCTGCTGGAATTGCTGCGCCTCGAAGGGGATGCGGGCAAGAAACAGATCGAGCGCATCCAGGGGGCGCCAGTCTATCGCCGCCGGGGATCGCTCCTACCGATTGCGTACCTGTCCGAGGTGCTGGGGTTACCCCCGGGCGAGCGCGATGAGGACGTGATCAACATCGTTGTCTTACAGGCGGAAAACCGGCAGTTCGGGTTGGTTGTGGACACGATCAACGACACCCAGGAAATTGTCGTGAAACCGCTGGGCAAGCAGTTCAAAGGCTTGAATGCATACGCCGGAGCCACGATTATGGGCGACGGTAAAGTGGCTCTGATATTGGATGTTCTCGGCGTCGGGCAACGTTCGGGCGTACTTTCGGAGGTTCGCGACCATGGGCGATCCGACGCGGCTAGAGCGGATAGTGCCCATAGTGAACATCAGGCATTCCTGCTATTCCGGGCAGGCAAATTCGAGCGGCTCGCGGTTCCACTCTCGTTGGTCGCGCGGCTGGAGGAATTCCCTGCCAGTAGGATCGAACGTGCGGGCGGGAAACTGGTGGTCCAATACCGCGAGCGTATCCTTCAGTTGACGCCGTTGAACTCGGTCCTCGGCGATGGTTTTACCGGGGACGCCGCACCTGCCGACCCCACACAAGTGATTGTCTTCGCTGAGGGCGACCAGATGGCCGGACTCATCGTGGATCAAATTGTCGATATTCACGACGAGACGATTCAGATCGGTTCTGCGAGCAAACAACCTCGGCTCTCAGGGTCGGCGGTGCTGGGTGGCAAGGTGACCGACTTCCTGGACTTGCCTGCGGTGCTGCGAGCCACCGATTCCAACTGGGTCACCGATACCTTGGGATTCCATTCGCACAAAACACCCATCCTGGTCGCAGATTCCAGCGCCTTCTCGCGCGGGCTCATTCGGAACTACCTCGAGCTGGCCGGATATACGGTACTAGAGTCGCTGGACGTCGCGGACGCACTGGAAAAGCTGGAACACAATCCCATAGGCGCGGTGATCACGGCGTTCCCCGACGCCGCAGCGACCCAACTGTTGCAGGAGATGCGCCGGCGGCCAGCTCTTTCGTCAACCCCCGTGGTGAACCTCAGCGATCAACCGAAACTGGTGACCGCGCGGGATGGATTCCAGGCCTGCGTAGATAGGTTTGACCGGGACGCCATCCTGACCTCCTTACAAAATCTCTCGCTGGCGGTCCAGCACGAACCAACCCCGGTAGCAGCAGGCCGCTAAATCATGAAAATGCCCAACACGACATCCGAAGTGAATTCTGCCTCCGGGCAGGGCTCACCGCTGGCTCTAGGGGGCCTGATCTGGGGCGTCGGGGTGCTCGATGCCGTTGAAGTCTTGAGGTACATGGATGCAACTTTCCGCAGGTACGCGGAGGAAGAAGGAAAGCAAGATGAGCAGGACGGATAGCACGGCGTCAACCGAAGCGGGTATTAATCGCAACCGGCAGTACTCGACCTTCACGGCCGGGGGACTCTTCCTGGGCATCGAGGTATTGCAGGTTCAGGAGGTACTTCGCTACCTGGAAATGACTCGAATTCCCAGCGCGCCGGACGTGATCCAGGGCCTCATTAATCTCCGCGGCCAGATTGTCACCGCCGTGGACATGCGCGCGCGTCTGGGTCTGCCGAAACGGGAGGATGGAGAACCTCCGATGAACATGGTCGTCCGCTCCGACGACGGGGCGGTGAGTCTACTCGTCGATGAGATCGGCGATGTGGTGGAAGTTACAGCGGATTCGTACGAACCAACACCCGACAATCTTCCGCGCGAGCAACGCGAGTTGATCGAAGGTGTTTACAAACTGGAAGGGCGACTCCTACTCGTCCTTGACACAGAACGGGTACTTCATACGGCAGCCGCAGCCTAGAGGCGGCGAGAGGTCCAAGATGGCACAAACCAAAATCAAATCGAATACGAGGGAGCAGTCTATGAATCTGGCGAAAAAGGCAGGCGGCGCCGCGGTGTTGGATAGAGTCGAAGACCTTACCCAGGCGCTCGACGGGATGAAAGGAGCGCTCGACGCGTTGGGAACCAACGTGTTTATTGCCGACCGCGACCTGGTTCTGGTCTACATGAACCGGCGCGCCAGCGACATCATGCGCAGCATGGGGTCAACCATCGAGAAGCTGTTCGGAGTTTCCTATAAGGAACTGATCGGAACCAAGATTGACTCCTTTCACGGGAATCGGGCAAGAGAGATTCGCAGTCGGCTCAGCGACCCCTCGAGTCTGCCGATTCGCACCGAAATCCAATTGGCGGACCTACTCCTGGACCTGAACGTAAACGCGATCCTAAACGACGTCGGCGAGTTCATCGGGCTCGTTGTGAATTGGGAAGAAATTAGCGAAAAGAAGAAGCTTGAAACGTCGAACCAGGACTACTCCGCACAGATTGCCGCCATCTCTCGCGCCCAGGCGTCCATCGAGTTCAAGATGGATGGTACGATCCTCCAAGCCAACGACAACTTCCTAAAGACCGTCGGCTACTCGCTCACTGAAATTAAGGGCAAGCACCACAGCCTGTTCGTCGATGACTATGAGGCGCAGCAGGCGCAGTACAAAGATTTCTGGGAACGCCTCAATCGGGGCGAGTATCAGGCTGGAGAATATCGCCGCTACGGCAAAGGCGGCAAAGAGGTCTGGATCCAGGCATCCTACAACCCGCTGATCGGACCGGACGGAAAACCGTATAAGGTTGTCAAATACGCTACTGACATCACTACCCAGAAGGCCGCGATGATGAAGACTCAGGCGTACATCGAGTTCCAGCTTGATGGCACAATCCTGATGGCCAACGACAACTTCCTGAACACAGTCGGCTATTCTCTAGATGAAATCCGTGGCAAGCACCACAGTTTGTTCTGCGAAGAGGAGTTCCGGCAGAGTGGAGAGTATCGCGAGTTCTGGGCAAAGTTGAATCGCGGCGAGCACCAATCCGGCGAATTCCTGAGAATCGGCAAGGGCGGGAGGGAAATCTGGATCCAGGCCACCTACAACCCGGTGATGGACGTCACCGGCAAACCCTTTCGTGTGATCAAGTACGCGTCGGACATCACCGAGCGCAAGCGCCTTGAAGCGGAAGCGGCACGGGTGCAGTCCATGATGGAGAACATGCCCGTCAACGTGCTCTACACGGGCAAAGATCTGAAGCTCGCCTACATGAACCCGGCATCTATCAAGCAATTGAAGGCGCTCCAGCATTTGCTTCCGGTTCGCGTCGAAGATATGCTCGGCAAGTCGATCGATATCTTCCACAAGAATCCCGAACACCAGCGCCGGATGCTAGCAGACCCCAAGAACCTGCCCCATCGCGCCGCGATCAAAGTGGGGCCCGAGACCCTGGACCTACTGGTAAGTCCGATCTACGACAACAACGGTAACTACACCGGCCCGATGGTGACATGGACCGTAATTACCAAGAAGCTGGAACTGGAGTCGCAGATCGAACAGAACGCCACGGCGTTGTCTTCGTCCGCCGAGGAACTGACGGCGATCAGTCAACAGATGGCCGGCAATGCCGAAGAGACTGCTACCCAGGCGAACGTGGTCTCCGCCGCCAGCGACGAAGTCTCGAAAAACGTCAATGTCGTCGCAGCTAGCTCTGAGGAAATGCAGGCCTCCATTCGCGAGATTTCAAAGAACGCAAACGAGGCAGCTCGCGTTGCCAAGAGCGCGGTCACGGTAGCAGAGACGACGAATCAGACCATCTCGAAACTGGGCGAGTCCAGCGCAGAGATCGGCAAAGTGATCAAGGTGATTACCTCGATCGCACAACAAACAAATCTCCTGGCTCTCAATGCAACGATCGAAGCTGCGCGGGCCGGTGAAGCTGGAAAGGGGTTCGCAGTCGTCGCTAACGAGGTCAAAGAATTGGCCAAGCAAACGGCGAAGGCAACCGAGGAAATCGGCCAGAAGATCGAGGCGATTCAGGGCGACACCAAGGGCGCGGTCCAGGCCATCGCAGAGATCTCCGTCGTGATCAACCAGATCAACGATATCTCGAACAGTATCGCTTCGGCGGTCGAAGAACAAACCGTCACCACCAACGAAATCGGACGGAATGTGAGCGAAGCAGCCAAGGGAACCGGCGATATTGCCAAGAATATCGCAGGGGTCGCCACGGCCGCGCGTGAGACCACCCAGGGAGCGACCGATACGCAGAAAGCCGCACAAGCTCTCACCGAACTGGCCGTCCAGTTGCAGAGCTTGGTCGTTAAATCCAAGGGCCAATAGACAGGTTGAGGGGCGGTCCGCAACCGCCCCTCACTACCAACGTCAGGGGAACAAGCAACATATGTCAAAAGCAATGGTGATCGACGATTCGCGCGCAATCCGGATGATCCTCTCGGGCATCCTCGGTGAACTAGGGTGCGAAGTGGAAACCGCCGTGAATGGCAAAGATGGGCTCATCAAGGCAGCCCAGGGGGGAGATTGGTCCGTGTTCCTGGTCGATTGGAACATGCCGGAAATGACCGGATTGGAGTTTGTGGAAGCAGTCCGTAAAGACCAGCGTTTCGCCAACACGCCGCTCATGATGGTTACGACCGAAACGGAAATATCGCAGGTCGCACGGGCACTCGAAGCAGGCGCAAACGAGTATGTCATGAAACCCTTCACCAAGGACATGATTGAGGAAAAGCTGCGCCTACTAGGCATAGTTCAATAGGGAACCGCATGACGATATCTTCGAAGCGTACCCTCGCGCGAGGGGCGAAAATTCGTGTGCTCGTCGTTGACGACTCCGTCGTTATTCGGCGTCTGGTCACACAGGCTCTGGAGGCGGATCCCAGAATCGAGATTGTTGGGGCCGCTTCCAACGGCTCGATCGCGTTGGCGAGGGTGCCACAGCTGACTCCTGACGTCATCACACTCGATGTGGAGATGCCAGACATGGATGGACTGCAATTCCTAGCGAAGTTCAGGCCGCAGAACCGAGACGTAAGGGTCATCATGTTCAGCACTCTGACCGAACGGGGCGCGTCCGCCACCATGGAAGCCCTTTCACTGGGGGCCGATGACTACGTGACAAAAGCTTCCAATGTTGGTTCCCTGGACCGGTCCATGGAGGCCTTGCGTTCAGAGCTGATCCCGAAGATCAAACAGTTTTTTGAATTTGAGGACAGCCCCCGCGAACATCCGGTTATTCGCAAGGTTAGAAGCAACACGACCATGGCCCCACGGGCGATTGCGATTGGTATCTCGACAGGCGGCCCAACCGCGCTGGGAACAATTATTCCGCTATTCCCGGCCGACTTCCCGCTACCGATCTTCATCGTGCAGCATATGCCTCCAGTTTTTACGCGCCTCCTTGCTGAACGACTTCAGGCGTCGTCGAAGCTCAATGTCCAAGAAGCGTCCGACGGCCTAGTCGTGCAGGGAGGGAATGTCTATATAGCACCCGGCGATTACCATATGCGTCTGCGGAGGACAGGCCTAAAGGTGACCATCCAGCTCGACCAGGAGGCCCAGGAAAATTCGTGCCGGCCCGCCGTTGACGTTCTGTTTCGCTCGGTGAATGAAATCTATGGAAGTGATGTGGTCGCGGCCGTCTTGACGGGCATGGGCTATGATGGCCTCCGCGGAGCGGAAATCCTCAAAGCGGGCGGTGCCTGTGTTCTTGCCCAAGACGAAGCCACCAGCGTTGTCTGGGGCATGCCTGGAGCGGTCGCGCAAGCGGGGTTGGCCGCTGCCGTACTACCCCTTAACGACATTGTCCCCGAAATCCTAAGCATTGCCAGGGTGACTCCGAGATCGGAAGCACCCCTGAAAAGAGCCATCTGATGACGCAAACCACCCATGCATCCGCGCTCGACACCGAGAGCTATGGATTCTTACGCGACTATATTCATCGCCAGTCCGGCATTCTGCTGGACAATGACAAACACTATCTGCTGGAAGCACGCCTGATGCCGGTTGTTGAGGAATTGCATCTGCCGTCATTGATCGCACTGTGCCAAGCGCTGAAACAGTCCGAAGCACCCCTCCGAAAAAAGGTGGTCGAAGCCATGACCACGCACGAGACCCTGTTCTTTCGGGACAGCACGCCGTTCGATGCGATGAGGAAAGAACTTTTGCCGCAGCTAGCCCTTGCGCGTCAGACTACGCGTCGGCTCAAGATCTGGTGTGCGGCGGCATCCTCCGGGCAAGAACCCTATAGCCTCGCGATGCTGCTTCTCGAGGCGGGTTTTGCAGACTGGAACATCGAGATTCTGGGAACCGACCTCTCTGAGCAAGTCTTGAACCGTGCGCGCGAGGGTAGATATTTGCAGTTGGAGGTCAACCGTGGCCTGCCCGCGCAGTATCTCGTGAAATATTTTCAGCGGGAGGGGCTGGAGTGGCGCATCAAAGACAACATTCGACGCATGGTGCGATTTGAACAGGGCGATCTTCGTCAGACGCCACGCGGCAGTGGATACGACTTCGTATTCTGCCGCAACGTCTTGATCTACTTCGATATCCCCACCAAGAAGCAGATTCTTGAGCGACTCCGCGCGTCGCTGACGCCAGGGGGGTACTTAGCCCTGGGGTCGGCGGAGAGTACGCTCGGCCTCGATGAGGTATTTCAAAGGGTCGTCATCGGCAACGCCCGGTTTTACCAAGCACCGAAATAGGAGATCAAGATGACACCCGTATTTCAAGTAACAGCACACCAACTGGAACTGGATCAAATAGTAGAGGCCGTCCTCGATGTCATGTTTTCGGCCAGTTCGGCACCCTCCGGCGTAGAGCAACCCGGGACCAATAGCTACACCGCAACGGTCGGTTTTGTTGGGGAATGGAGGGGCGCGGTGCTCGTGCAGTGCGGGATTCCGACAGCTGAGGAACTCGCCCGGCGACTATTCAAACTCGACACGATCTCGCACGAGGACGTCGCGGATGCGATGGGCGAACTGGCAAACATGATTGGAGGAAATCTGAAATCCGTACTCCCCCCAGGGGTTATGCTTTCTGTCCCCAACGTAGCGCTCGGCGGGGACCTCGCTGTAAGGATCTGCGGAGGAAACGAATCGAAATCGACACTTTATAGGTGCGAAGCCGGCGTCTTTGAGGTCACGTTAGTTCGAACAGATCCTGAGGGCACAATGGAAAGTTAGGAGTGGTGCCGGGAAGACACCACCCCAGGACTTTTCAGCGATGAGGGCGACTAGCGAGCCATCGCGGTTTCAGGAACGGTGATGGGTTCCAGCTGGGAGATGATCTCTTGTTTGCGATCTTCCCACCACGGCGGCAGATGCAACTTGCTGCCCAGGGATTCCTTGGGTTCGTCCTTTTCGAAACCGCCAGGGACGTTGCAGCAGCTTTCGATCAGAATGCCGCCTGGGCTGCGGCAATACATCGAATGGAAGTAGAAGCGATCCTTGATCTCGGAGGCGTCCGTGTAGCCGAGTTCTTCATAGATTTCCTTCTGTTTGGCGAGCGCCGCGTCATCGGCGCCCCAGAGGGCGATGTGGTGGACGGTGCCGGCGCCGAAAGTCCAGCTCCCCTGCAAGCGATCCGGCTCGCACAGCAGGGTGACGGTCTTGTTCGCCCCGCCCGTGCCAGTTTCGAAACGATGATAAGCTCCATCGACACCGGTCTTGCGGAATCCGAGTGCTTCTTCGAAGAAGCGAGCGGTCTCCGCAACTTCTCGCACCGAGAGCACGCTGCCGTGAAATCCGTGAACTGCCGTGTCCTTGCCGATTTCCGGTGTGGTCCAACCTTCGCGCTTGTCGTTCGGGTCTTCCATCACTTCGTAGGCGAGTCCGGCAGGATGCAGAAAGCGGATAAAGCTCTGACCGAAGCGCGATTGGATGCCTTCGTGGGAAACCTTGTGGCGATCGAGCTGGTCCTTCCAAAATGAAAGTGTTCCAGGAGGCACCGTGAAAGTTGTTGCCTGCACTTGTCCCGATCCCTGACGCCCCTTCAGACGACTATACGGAAAGGTCGTCATCACCGAGCCCGGCTCAATGTTGGCATTGGAATAATACAGGTGATAGATGGGGATCTTGCCATCCATCAAGACCGTCTGCTTGGCCATTCTCAAACCCACTACCTGGGTGAAAAAGTTGACGTCTTCCTGTGCGCCACCGGCGCAGGCCGTGATGTGGTGATAACCAGTTAAGGGGTATTCCATGTTGATTCTTCCTTTATGTGGGGCGCTAACCGAGCCGTTGACGACGCACTGCCTGGGGTCGCAGCAATTCCGGCTTCTCTGAACTCGTTGTCGCGCTTGTTGTAAACAGCTCCGCTATCAAAGCCCGCAACCAGCGGCTGGCGGGATCGTGTGTGTAGCGTTCGTGCCACTGCTGAACAATGATATAGGACGGCACGGGCACGGGGATGGGAAAGATTTTGATCGGCGTAGAGAGAGCGATGTGGATTGCCAGACGTTCCGGCATGGTCGCCACATAGTCTAGCGATTCGAGGGCAGACGTCAGGCCGAGGAAGCTGGGGAGCGTCAGGCCGATCTTGCGCCGCAGACGCTTTGAATCCAAAGTCTTTTCCAGCATTACGTGGCCTGTGCCAGCGCTGGTTACCGCCACATGGGATTCCTCAAGAAACTCTTGCAAGCCAAACGACGCCCGGATGCGGGGATGGTCGGCGCGAACCGCGCAAACGAACCGTTCCTTAAACAGGCGTTGCTGGCAGTAACCGGCACCCATCGGAGGGATGAAGCCTACGCATAGATCGGCGTCACCCGACTCCAATTGCTTGGCGGTGACTTCGCTCATGCGACGAAGGTTTACCTGGATTCGGGGCGCGATTCGACCCAGGCGGCTCATGAGCCTGGGCATAAACGTCACCTGAGCGATGTCCGTTCCGTGAATGTTGAAGCAACGATCCGAGGTTTTGGGGTCGAATACAACGTGGTGTCCGAGCGCGGACTGAAGGATCCCTTCGGCCTGTTGTAAAAGTTTGATGAGCTCCACCGCGTGCGGCGTTGGGTCCATGCCCGCGGAAGTCCGAACAAAGAGCGGGTCGTTAAAATGGCGCCGCAGTTTCGCGAGGCTCATACTGACTGCGGATTGGCTGAGTTCCAGGTTCTCAGCCGCTTGGGATACACTCCGGGTGCGGTTGAGTTCGCTCACAATCGCCAGCACTCGCAGGTCGATATTCTTCACGGGGATCGTTTCCGCACCCACACTGGGCTGCGGGACAAGGATACCAGAAATGCATACATTTCAGGAATGCGGAATCGACGAGTGCGCGCGTCAGGGCGGATGGAAAATTGGAGAGATCCACTGGCCCCAAGGGGGGCTTAGGGCCAATGGTGCATTGAGTGAAAGGCAGGAACAAGTTCCTACCTACGCTCAGATAGTGCACCTGAAGTATACGGCCCCAGACTCCCATGCGTCGATAGAGCGCGGCTGATAGTTGATATCCGATTCAATGATTCAGCCGAGGTGGTGCCAGCCGATGTACCCTAAAGGACGCAGCTATGCGGTCCAAACCACAAAACCCGATTCCGGGAAAAGTAGCAAAACAGGGGACTTCGGCGTCCGAGCAAGGCACCTCGCAGGCGGCCCGCGCCACCCTGGCGCTCCGCGAACTCCTGGTCCAAGGGCACTTCCAGCCAGGCGAGCGGATGCGCGAAGTTCCCTTGGCGAAACGCTTGGGCCTATCGCGGATACCGTTGCGGTTGGCGCTGGAGCGGCTGGCGCACGAAGGGTTTCTGGAAATCCGGCCGACGCGGGGGTTTATCGCCCAGCAGTTTTCGCTGCCCGATATCTATGATGCGATCGACCTGCGGGGCAGCCTGGAAGGCATGGCGGCCAGGTTGGCGGCAGAACGGATCAGCGAGGCGGGGGAACTGGAAACACTTCGGGCCCTGCATGAAGAAATGGTTGGACTGATCCGCGGAAAAGCCTTGACGCTAAATGGGGTCGCTGAGTACATCGATAGAAACTCGAGGTTTCACAGCGAGATCCTTACGCTTTCGCGGAGCCGCAGGTTGCGACGCGCCATGGAGCAGATTACTTCACTTCCGTTCGCCTCCGCCAGCGCGTTCCTACAGCGGCAATATGTGGCACCGGAATCGCACGAACTCTTTCTGATTTCGATTGAACATCATCGCGCGTTGGTCGAGGCGATCGGAGCGCGCGAAGGGGCCCGGGCGGAAAGCATCGCACGGGAACATGCGCGCGTCGCTCGCCGCAATCTGGAGAGCGCGATGGAGAACCAGGGCATTGGAGAATCTGTGCCCGGGTTCAAGTTGATCCAGCTGTAATTTACGCCGTGGTCGACGGCCTCTCGCGCTTGGGCCGCACATTAAATTCGAGCTTCCAACGTCGTCCGTCCGCCGCGACAAACCATAGCTCCAGAATGCCCGTTTCTGTCACGAGGCTCTCCAACGTCACGACGACATTTTCAAGCACCTGACTGGAGAGCGCAGCTTCAATGGGCGAGAGCTCTTCCATGGTCTCGTCGATCGCTTCGATCAGGACGCCCGCCGCGTCTTCACTTCGGACGCTCGATTGAAAGAATCGGAAACGCGCCGGCTTACCTACGCTAAGAAGAAACTTGCGGTCTTTGAACTCGTAGCCGGTTCCTTCTTCCATGCCGAATGGCACGACGGTCAACGCCTTCAAGGGTGGTCGACGCCCGGGCACGGCAAGCGCCGGAGATTCCACGCCGATGTAGTAGGAATGCGGGACCCCGCCTCGGACTCGCACGCCTTCGCCTTGTCGCGCGAGTCCGTAGTAGGCAGCGCCATGGGCTACCGACCTCATAAGGTCGCCGCTGACCAGTGGCGTGACGGGCTTGGCGAGCCAGCCATTTACAATCTCTAGGATTCGTTCGCGGACGAACGGAGCCAGGAACATGCCTCCATTGAATAGAACATGGGTGGGCGTTGCGGATTGGCGGCGCAGGAAGTGGGCCAGGTGGCGCGTGATCGCGGCGTCGGAGGCGTAGGGGAGTCCGAGTTCGGTGAACGCGGTGGCATGGGTCTCCGGCTGCTCATCAAAGTCCACAGCGGGCAGAAATCCTTCCGTCAGTATGCCCAATAGATCCGCGCGGGTGAGTTGCGCCTTCAAGGATTTGCCGACCACGCTGGAGCCGCGCCCCAAGATGGTAATCGGAACCTGACTGGTGGGGTCCTCATCGGCGAGCAATTTCTCTTTCGCAACGCGGCAATGCTGGTAGAGAGAATGAAACTGCATCGCATCGAGCTTGGGAAAGCTCTGCGCCACGTGATGCGCCAAAGCGGCATCGATATTGTCACCGCCCAGCAGGATATGATCCCCGACGGCAATTCGCTTGAGCGAAATCTGGCCGGCATCTTCTTCGACAGCGATCAACGCGAAATCCGTGGTGCCGCCGCCGACGTCAATCACCAGGATCAGGTCTCCGACGCTGACCTTCTCGCGCCAGTCCGGATTGTGTGACACCCAGGCGTAGAACGCGGCCTGCGGCTCCTCCAGAAGGATGACGTTTTCACACCCGGCACTCGCGGCTGCCTTCAGCGTCAGGTCCCGAGCCACAGCATCGAACGAAGCCGGAACCGTGACCAAGATCTGGTGAGATTCGAACGGAGTATCGGGCTGCTTCTCATTCCAGGCATTCCGCAGATAGCGCAGGTAATGAGAGGAGGCTTCCACCGGAGAGATCTTGCGAACACCCTCCGGGGCCGTGACCGGCAGGATGGGAGCATTTCGATCCACGCCGGCGTAGGATAGCCACGACTTGGCGGACGAAACGAACAGCCCTGGATTGTCTGCTCCTTTACGTTGCGCAAGCACGCCGACCAAGGGCGGGTCTTCGAGGAAAACTACGGAGGGCAAGAGCGGTTCTTCCCGCACCTCACCCGGATGCACAAGCTGGGGGATGGGGAACAACGCAATGCCCTGCCCCTGCGAAAACGCGAGAGCACTATTGGTTGTACCTAAATCAATACCGATGACGGGACGCACTGCTGGCTGGCTACTCAAAGATTTCCTATCTAAGACAATTTTATCGGAAAGCTGAGAAGGTCAGGCTGTAATTTTAACGGCTGAATTTGCGGCAGTCGCGGGACGACGCAATATAGTGGCTCGAAACGCACTCCCGTTTGCGTCTGACTTCATCAGGCTGAGAGAACCACCATGCATGGCGGTGATCCATTTGGCGATGGACAAGCCCAAGCCAGCGCCACCAGAACCCTTACCGGCGGTTCGAGAACGGGATTTATCCACACGGAAGAAACGCTCAAAGATTCTCCCCTGGGACTCCGCGGGAATCCCAGGGCCAGTATCGCGAACGACAACTGAGTAAGTTTCCGCATCACTCTGATCCACGCTGACCTCGACGTGGCCACCCTTGGGGGTGAACTTCACGGCGTTGTCCAAAAGAATCAGGATGACTTGCCGGATGAGTCCTTCGTCGCCATACCCGGGTAATTCGGTGAGCGCGGGACCGGTAACGGAGACTCCTTGGCGCGCGCCTAGGAGAGCTGCGGCCCGAACGGCTTCAAAGACTGTTTCGCCCAGGTCATAGTCGGCTGCCTGCAGGGGATAGGCACCCGCATCGGCGCGCGCGAGAACGAACATATCTTCCACGATGTGTTGCAAGCGTCGCAATTGCTGATCGATGGTGGTGAGCGCTTCGCGATATTCCTCTTCCGTGCGGCTGCTTTGTTCCAGGGTGACTTGTGCGGCGGTGTGGGCCACATAGATGGGGGTGCGAAGTTCATGCGAAGAATCTTCCATGAACTGCCGCTGGAGCGCGAAGGAACCTTCGAGCCGGCCGAGCAGGCGATTCAGCGTCGCCGCGAGCATGCCCAATTCGTCTCTGGGATTGCCGGTGGCAATGCGTTGACTGAGGTCCTTGGAACTGATGCGATTCGCGGTTTGCGACATTTCCACCACAGGCGCGAGGCTTTTACGCGCCAATAAGAAGCCGCCGATTGCGGCAGCGGCTAGCGCCAAGGGAATCGCCAGAAAGAAAATCTGCCGTAATCCCGCCAACTGCGCCTCAACGGGAGCCACCGAGGCTGTAGCAACAAACTCATACTCACCAGCGCCCGTCACAGAGAAGGACTGGGCGGCCAGCCTCCAGGGCTCATTGTTTCTGGACATAAGTTCGTAAACAGGACTGCGCGAGCGCGTGCCGGTCCGACTGGGAATCGATCCGCCGGGTCCAGGTTTGACGGCCACTTGTCGAGTGTTCTCATAAACCGCGATCGCAATCCCGGGGAACGAATCGCGATACACGGTGGAGATCACTTCCTGGAAGGACGGTTCGCCTTCGAGTTTGCCTTTGTGTTCTTCCACCTCGTGCCGCAATGACCGCGTCAAAATGTCGACGGCACCCACCAGCTGACGATCGGCATCAGCGCGGACGTTTTGGGCCAGTAGCTCATATACGCCTATGCTGAAGCCGACCAACACTAGCGACAAAAGGCCGACATACCAGCCGGTCAATCGAAATCGAACGGAGTTAAGCACGGACGTCCTGCTCCACGCCCAGCAGGTAGCCTTCACCTCGCCGGGTATGCAGCAAGGGCGCTCCGCCCGAAAACTCCAGCTTGCGCCGCAGACGCTGCACGTAGACTTCGATCAGATTGGAGAAGGGGTCGTAGGTCTCTTCCCAAACGTGCTCCGAAATATCGGAGCGGCTCACGACATCGCCGGATCGACGCGCCAGATACTCCAGGAGCGCATACTCTTTCGCGGTGAGCGTGATGGATACCTTGTCCCGCAGAACAGCGTGGGATCGCGTGTCAATGCTGAGGTCGCCAACGGTGAGCACGGTATCCTGCAGTTCCGCGCCGCGGCGGAGGATGGCCCGAATCCTGGCCAACAGTTCGCCGAAATCGAATGGCTTGGAAAGGTAGTCGTCGGCGCCGCAGTCGAGGCCCGTGATGCGATCCATAACGCCGCCCCGCGCGGTCAACAATAGGATGGGGACGCGAGAGCCGTCTTTTCTCAGGCTTCGACACACCTCAAGTCCGTCGACCCCTGGCAGCATGATGTCGAGGATCAGGAGGTCGTAAGAATTGATGGCGGCCTTCTCCAGAGCTTCGTGGCCGTCGTAAGCAAGGTCGACCGCGTAAGCGTGCTCGCGCAGACCTTTGGCCAACATCTTCGCAGCGTCTTGTTCGTCATCCACCAACAGGATACGCATGGCCAGATCCTATTTTGACACTGGATCGCGACGAGAGAACCACGGGTACACGACGGGCAGAACCAGCAGGGTCAAAATCGTCGAGGTGACTAATCCGCCAATCACCACCGTGGCCAAAGGACGTTGGACTTCTGCCCCGGCGGATTCCGCCAGCGCCATGGGGATAAACCCAAGGCTCGCGACCAAAGCCGTCATCAATACCGGCCGCAGCCGCATCGAAGCACCTTCGATCACGGCTTGTCGGCATAACATTCCCTGCTCACGAAGGCCGTTAATGTAGCTGACCATCACGATCCCGTTCAAAGCAGCAACGCCGAACAGGGCGATGAAGCCAACGGACGCAGAGAGGTTCAGATTCAACCCGCGCAACCAAAGTGCAGCGATCCCGCCAACTAGGGCGAAGGGCACGTTGAGCAAAATCAGAAACGATTGCGGGACCGACTGGAACGTGGCGAAGAGTAATCCGAAGATGATCAAGATCGAGATAGGGAGCACGATCGCCAAACGTTTGGTGGCTCTTTCCTGGTTTTCAAACTGCCCGCCCCATTCGATGCTGTAGCCGGGCGGCAGCGGAACATTCTTCTCTGTTCGCGGGCGGGCCTCGGCGACGAAGCCGCCCAGATCCCGGCCCCGCACATTGGTCTGCACCACGATGCGGCGTTGCCCATTCTCACGCGTGATCAATTCGGGACCTTGGCGGAGCGCCACTTCGGCCACCTGCCGCAGCGGCACCCGTTCACCCGCGGGGGCCGCAAGAATAATGTCGTTCAAGTTTGCTGGATTCTCACGATAGTGTTCCGGCAGGCGCATGACGATTCCAAATCTTCGCTGCCCTTCGATCATGTCGCTGATGTAACGGCCACCCACCGCCGTCTCAATCACGTCGCGCACATCAGATACATTCATTCCGTAGCGAGCGAGCCCTTGCCGGTCGATGCTTACCTGCAATTCGGAAACGCCCCCGGTCATCTCCATCTGCGCATCGGCAGCGCCGGGAACGCCCGAGACGACGCGCAAAACCTGCTGCGCGAGTTGTTCCAGAACGCGCGGGTCTTCACCAAACACCTTAACCGCGACGTCGCCCTTGACGCCCGAGATCACTTCGTCCAGTCGCATGGCCATCGGCTGAGTGAAGTTGTAGGCAACGCCCGGGATGCGTTCGAGAGCCGCAGCCAGGCGTTCAATCAAATTCTCTTTCGTGACGCCTGCCTTCCACGTTTCACGCGGCTTCAACAGGACGTAGACGTCGCCCTGATAGATCCCCATCGCTTCCGTGGCCAGATCGGGGCGGCCTATCTTCGTGACCACGCCCGAGACCTCGTCGAAGGCGCGCACCGTCTTTTCTACCTGATTGCTCATCTCCACTGATTGCGGCAGGGAGACTCCGGGCAGCTTGCGGGTTTCAATTAAGATGGAGCCTTCGTCCAGCCGTGGCATGAACTCCGTTCCCATCCAATGGAGAGACGCGATGCTGACGACGACCAAGGTGAGCGACACAAGCACCGTTGGCCAGCGGTGCCGAAGCAGGAACTCCACGGCAGCCTGGTAGCGAAGGCGAATCGGCTCAAACCACGTTTCCTTGTGCTGTTTGATTCCATGGCGAAACGTCAGGGCCGTCGCGGCGGGCACTACTGTTAGCGCAAACACCAGCGCACCGAGCAGTGCAGAGCAAACTGTAATCGCCATCGGCCGGAACATGCGGCCTTCCAGTCCTTCGAGGAAGAAGATGGGCATGTAGACGGCGATGATGATCGCGACGGCGAAGAGAATGGGTCTGGCCACTTCGTAGGCACTTTCGCGAATTTCTTGGTCCGGAGTCGTCCCCGCTGTACGGTGCTGCAACCGGCGCACGGAATTCTCCATCATCACCACAGCGCCGTCGACAATCATGCCGAAGTCGATGGCACCGAGACTCATCAAGTTCGCGCTGATGCCGAACAGATTCATTCCGATGAATGCCACTAACAGCGAAAGCGGAATCACAGCGGCGACAATCAATGCAGCGCGAATATTGCCCAAGAAGAGCAACAGCACCGCCATGACCAGGATGCCGCCTTCCAGGAGGTTGCTCTTCACCGTTTCGATGGTGCGATTGATCACTTCGGATTGGTCATAGAAGGCGCGTATCTTCATGCCGGCGGGTAGGACCAAAGCCGCAAGCTTTGTCTTCACCCGGTCCAGCACTTCCATGCCGTTTTCGCCTTTCAGCATGATGACCATGCCTGAGACAGTCTCGCCCATGCCGTCGCGGAGCGTCGCCCCTTGCCTCTGCATCGGACGAACGGAGATGCTCGCGACGTTCTTCAGCCGCACGGGAGTGCCGGCCTGCGCGACCAAAACGATTTCTTCCAGATCCCCTATACTGCTCGCTCGACCCAAGCCGTGCAGCGTGTATTGTTGCGATGCATGCTCAACGTAGCCGCCACCGAAATTGGCATTGTTCTCCCGCACCCTTTCAAACACGTCGCGCAGCGTCAATCCGTAAGCCCGTAAGCGATCCGGCTGGATTTCGATGTGATACTGGCGCGTTTCTCCGCCCCAGGTGTTGACTTCGCTGACGCCGGGAACAGCGCGCAACTGATTGCGCACCTGCCACTCCTGCGTGGTCTTTTTCTCCATCGGAGTTTGCGACTCGCCGTCCAAGGTGTATTGGTAGATCTCGCCAAACGCGGTCGCCACTGGACCCAGCGTCGGCTCCAGGCCCTGCGGCAAGCGCGAACGAAC
The DNA here is from genome assembly GCA_039926185.1 of Bryobacteraceae bacterium. Lineage (GTDB taxonomy): Bacteria > Acidobacteriota > Terriglobia > Bryobacterales > Bryobacteraceae > Palsa-187. The sequence goes on from JBDSXJ010000037.1 coordinate 80,475, forward strand.
TTCCTGCAAGCGTTCGTTCACCAACTGCCGCGCGAAGTAGGTCGGGACGGAATCGTCGAATACCATCGTCACGACGGATAGTCCGGCTTTCGAGATGGAGCGTACTGTTTGCTTGTTGGGTGTGCCCATCAGAGAAACTTCGATGGGGAAGCTCACCAGTTGCTCAACCTCGCTCGGTGCCATTCCCGGGCATTCGGTGATTACCGAGACTTGATTATTGGTGAGATCGGGAAATGCGTCGATGGGAATGCGGAGCATCGCCCATAAGCCAACGGCGATCACGCCAACTACGCCAATCAGCACCATCAACGGATGGTCTAGATGGAAATCGAGTATGCGTTTTAGCAAAGCCTATTCTCCCGAGAGCGAGGCTTTCAAGAATTCCGACTTCAGGATGAAGGCGGAGTGGGACACGACTTCGTCGCCGGGCTTGAGGCCGGATAAAATTTCGATCGTTTCATTGACCGTTCTGCCAACGCGCACCGGCCGCACTTCGAATCGATCGGGGGCTGCGCGGACAAACACGGTCGGATCACCACGAACGTCCTGGACGGCTTCGGCCGGAACCATGATAGCGGGGCTTCCACGGCCGACTTCAATTTCCGCGTCCGCGTACATCTCGGGTTTCAGCAGCCCTTTCGGATTTGGCAGTTCGATGCGGACCTTAACCGTGCGCGTGGCCGGATCGAGAACGTCGCCAACTTTCCCGATTCTCCCCACGAATGGCCGGCCGGGATAGGCCTGCACCAAGATGCGCACCGCCATGCCTGTCCGGAGGCTGTGCAGATATTCCTCGTTGACTTCAGCGATGGCCCAGAGAGTGGACAAATCGCTAATCAGGAACAGATCGTTGGAGGGAGTCACGACGGTCCCGGGAGTTACGTTGCGCGCCATCACCACACCCGCCGCCGGCGCGCGGATGGGGATCAGGTCATTGTCTTCGCCATCGGGCGACTGGGAAACTTTGGATTCGTCAGCGGGAATTCCCAGGACCTCGGTTAAGTGTGTCTCTGTGCGCTCGACCTCGATTTCGTAGGTGTGTACTTCGGTCTGTGCATTCTTGAGTTCGGTTTCCGTTTGTTCCAATTGAGCGACGGATCCGGCACGGAGGTCGAGTAGGCGCTTGGCTCTGTCTCGCAGCCCTACTCGATAATCGACAACGCCCTTCGCCCTGGCGAGTTCTGCCTGTGCGCGTTTGTAGAGAGCGCGCGACTCATGGATATCGTGGCTATGCATCTGCGCCAAGAGTTGATCTTTGATAACCACGTCTCCCGGGTTGGCTTGCGCACGCGTGATGCGGCCTTCTGCCACGGCCCCAACCCGCCACGTGTGATTGTCGTCGTTGGTTAAACGGGCTGTGGCATGCGCAACTTCCGATGCGTTTTGCAAGGAAACCACGGTGGTGATCAGCCCGCTACTTTTCTGCGCATCCGCAGTCAGCGTCACGAAACCGGCATTGCGAGCCGCTTCCGGTGCGGCGGGAGCTGGTGCACTTTCGAGAGACGAGGCCTGTGGCGCGGGAACCGAACTACAGCCACAACACAGCGCCGCGAGGGCCAGCAGGATGATTCTCATTGACTCACTCCCAGTGCCAATTCAAGGCTCGCCAAGCTCTGGCGGTATTCCATGTGCATACGGGCGTTGGCAACTTCCAGTTCGATATTCACTCGTTCCGCATCCAACAAGCGCAGCAGATCGGTTCCGCCTTCGCGATACGCCGCTCGGGCGATGCCGACGGATTCGCCTGCGCGCGTCAAGGCGTCGGTTAGCAGCGAGGCAAGGCGACGGCGACGGCTTTCGACGTCCTGCGCCGCGCCCTCAATCTCAGCGCGGATGCGGACTTCGACCGCCTTCGCGCGGGCTTCTGCCGCGATGATTTCGCTGTCGGCTGCTGCGATGTTTCCCTGGTTCTTGTTGAAGAAAGGAAGATTCACCTGGAAACCCCAGATCAACGTGTTGTAGCCTGACGTTCGCTTGTAGCCCGACAACACTTCGACATCAGGGCGCGCGACGGCGTGCTGCAGGCGCAATGCGGCGCGTGCCTGTTCCACCACTTGTCGCGCCAGACGCAGTTCGGTGCGTGCGTTCAGAGCTTTGTCAATATCGACGGCAGGCGGGTTCGGGACGACATCCAGAGCATCGGCAAATTTGATCTCTGGAAACGAACCGCTGCCCATCTCGCGGAGCAAAGCGATGCGCGCTGTCCCTGCTTCACGCGCGGCGTTTTCGACGGCCACCGCGCCGCGATCGCCTTCCAGCCGGACGCGGAGGACGTCGGCCTCGGCGATCGCGCCCTCGCGGAGCTGAATCTCGTGGTACGCAGTTGCCTGCTGGAGATTCAACTGGTTTTCGCGCAGCAGGTCCAAGACGCGCTGCGCTCCAGCGGCGTTCCAATACGCCAGCCGGACTCGAAATTCGATTTGTTTTGCTAGGATCTCGTGGTCCAGTTGCGTGAGCTGGACGTTGTGCTGCGCCAACTCCACGCGGCGCTGCCGTTTGCCAGCCGTTTCCAGCACTTGCGATGCGTAGAGAAACTGGTCGGTGAAAACGGATGCGATGGGCTGCGTTGGCGAACCAGTGAAGTTCCAGTTCTCGCTTTGCACGAACAGGCGAGGATTGGGGCGAAGGCCGGCTTGCGTCACCAAAGCATCCGCGGTCGTTATGCGCTGGGCGTCTGCCTGCAATAGAGGGTGTAGACCCAGTGCTTGTTGCACCGCGTCCTGCACCGTGAGCACAACCTGTGCCCTCGCACAGGGAACAACTAAGGCGATGCTGAAGATGATCCGAGTGACTTGCACTGGACCCAGCATAGCCGCGGCAACATAAATTGCCGATAAACTCCGCCTCGGAGTGCTACTTCATCAATTCGGCGAGCTTATCCTTCACGGCTGCGCCCCAAATGTCGTAGCCCTTGGCCTGCGGGTGCAAGTTGTCGGCGCGGAACGCATCGGTGAGGAAGACGCCCTTTTCATCCAGGAACTTGGGGCCGATGTCGAGGAAAAAGACATTCTTCTGGTCGTCGAGTTTGGAAATGATCTTGTTGACCTCGGCGATTTTTTCGCGAACAGGATCACCGGGCGTGCTGCGCGGGAAAATCGCCAGCAGCAGGATCTTGGCATTGGGGAAATCCTTGCGCATTTCCAGCACGATGGCACCCACGCCTTCGGCGATTTCTGGCCCAGTGCTGGAACCGGTGTTATTGGTTCCGATCATCAGCATGACGGCTTTGGGTTGGAATCCCTGGCCTTCGCCATTCTGTAAGCCCCACAGCACGCCTTGCGTGGTGTCGCCGGCGATCGCGAAATTGGCGGTCTTGATGGAGCCGAAATATTTATCGAACATCGCCTTGTTGGCGTCGCCCTGGACCCACCAGTCGGTGATGGAATCGCCGTGCAGCAGCAGGTCGATGTTGCCGGCTTTGGCGGTCTGCACGAAGCCCTCGTGGCGGGGACCCATGCGTAGTTGCGTCTGCGTGAAGGTGGCCGCGACGTTGAGGCGCTGCTGTTGCAGCTTCATCAATGATTCGAACTTCTGCAACAGTGGCTTGGTGGCAGACTTGTCGGAGGCGATCCAATTGGCGAAAGCTTCGTTGACCTGTGCAACCTCGGCAGCGGTGGGGCGAGGAATCGCGACCTCCGGTGGCACGGGGGCGGAGGGACCAGTGATTACGGGAGCCGCCGCTCCGCGACCAGGACCGGGTCCGGGACCGTTTGCCGGCGGCGCGATTTGAGCGAACACCTGGCCGACGAGGACCAACAGAATTCCAGGAACATAGATACTGCGTTTCATTGCAATCTCCTTCGCGATCGAGAGCATCAGTTAGGTATACCGAAATCCTGGCCTAGAAACAAGCAGCGCTACGGTCGGGGTCCGTAGTGCGGGGGAGTCTGCCCCACTTCCAGAGCGCCGAGGTCAGGGGCACGGCCAGCGAATCCATTGGTCACTGTGGGCAGAACCACGCCGCGATCAACCGCCGCTGCACCCGGCTTGAGGCGGAAATCGAAGTCTTCCGCCTTATAGAGTTTTTGGAGGCTGGAAATATCGCTCGCGTCCAGTCGCGGGACCTTGACGAAAATATCATAGTCCACCAGGACGCTGTTGCGATCCTGCCCGGTGGCCTGGCTGTATTCCTGCAATGTTGCGAACTGCCGGTTCTGCAATTGCGGACGCGTCCCCGGACCGAGCGGGTCCATCGCCACGTCAGCGGGCGGCGAGTCCCATTGGAAGGACTTCGCTACGCCGGGATTGGGTCGGAAGCCATTGTAGTCGGACGAGGTGTAGTTCGTATTCGTGGTGACGCTAAAGATCAGCGGGCTGGAGTTCTGCCCCAGCATCAGATTGTTGCGCCAGTGATTGTTTTGGGGATTGCCGGAGGTTTCCGAAAGAATCGTGTTGTTGTAAAAGATCACGCCGGCCGATCCGCTGGTGAGGCGGGTGGAGCCGCCGGGAAGGTTGTAGGCAATGTTGCGGATCCAATACACGGGTCCACCCAGGGACGGCTGGTTGCAGAAGGCGTGCGAAGGATGGTTGATCAGCATGTTCCGCATGATGCGGATGTTGTGCATGCCGCCGTCGGCCTCGATCGGATTGTCGTGCGAGTTGGTGATGTAGTTGTTGTAGAAATCAATCGCGACGGGCCGCCGGTCCCAATATTCGTGTGGCGGATACTTCGGGCCTTCGCCGATGTCCGGCCCAGAGGGAATGGATCCGTCGGGGTTGCCATAGGTCTCGATGTTGATGCCGTCGTGGAAGTCAGCGATGTAGTTGTAAGCCACCACGTGGCCAGGACCGTAGAGTTTCACGGCAACATAGGACGCCATCTTGGGTGGAAAGATCTGTGACTCCACGCCTGCAAAGCGGCCCCATAAATTGGGACTTGCCCAACCGATCAAGTGGACGGGGTCGTTGCGTCCCAGGAATACGTTGTCGGCGATATAGAAATTGCTAGATCCCGAATAGTTGGAGAAGATACCGGCCCCGATGTTTTCAAAGCGGTTTCTCTTGGAGGTGAGGCCCTTAGAACCCATCAGAAATTGGGTGCCTGCCAGAATGCCGATTTCCGTGTTGCGAATGGTCAGGCCTTCAAAGTAGGTGTAGTCGGCGGCGCGAACGTCGAAGAGTGCGTAGTTGCCCGCACCATCGAAGACCACTGGACCATCGCCTGCGGCTTTGATAGAGATGGGCATCTCGGCAGTTCCATCGGCGGTGAGATAGTAGGTCCCGTCCAACGGGGTTGTGCGATTGACGGACGCATCGTTGGTGTATTCGTAGCGATTGTATTTGTACTCGCCGGCATGTACCAGGATCGTGTCACCGGGACGGACTCGCGGGCGGCCAGCGGTGGCCCAATCGGTTCCCGCGCAGGAGTAGTTGTAGGCGCACATCAAGCCTTCATAAGAAGGTTCGACCTTCTGGCCTTTGAAGCCATGAGGGTAGACGTGCAGGGTGCGACCGCCCGCATACGGCATGGGCTCAGGACGCGTGCGAACGGTTACGGTGCGGCGACTCTCCCCGCGAATTCCATCGGGATCGGCGAGCACGAACTGGGCTTCGTAGGCAGTGTCCGGCTCCAGGTCCAGGATGCTGCCAGCGAACATATTCGGAGCGATGACGTCGACCTGGTTCGCCATGTAGACGCGCTCGCCCTTGAGGCGCAGCAAGGGGAGAGCGTCCTTCCAGGCAGTTTCGCCCTGCTTGCGGTAGGTCACACTCACCGAAGCGTTGCGATTGTCGTCACCTTGAATGAACCATTCAAAACCGAGATTGATGAGGGTGGGCGGATCGATCAGGAATTCAATCGAGGCAACCGCGTTGGGATTCGGAGGTGGGGCCTTGCCCTGTCCACCGGGCGCACCGGCGGGCGGTTGAAAACTCTTCGCCAGCGGCCCCAGAATTCCCAGAACCGCTAGCAGAGAAGCTACCTGAACTACCTTTTTCAAGCTCATCGTTCCCCCAGAACCAAGGCCGGCTCAACCAGCCTCAGACTATTAGAACGTAAATCGAGCGACCAGTGTGCCTGCCCGCTGACCTGTCGTTCCGGCGGTGGGAAGCACCGTGCCGAAACCACCGTTGTACAAGCCTCTGTTTGCACCGGTGGTAAACGTTGTCGGCGCGTTCTTGTAGCTGCCGGTGACGACCGGCTGCGGGAGGCGCATGCGGTTGAACGCGTTCTGGAATTCTACGCGAATGTGCAGTGTCATCTTCTCGCGCAGACGGAAGTTCTTGCCCAGGTTCAGGCTTTCCTGCGGCTGGCGGATTCCGCGATAGCTGCGGATGTCACCGTTTTGCGCGGCCCACTGGCCATCCGGGATATCGCTCCAGGCAGCGGGGTTGAGAAGCACTGTCTTGGTGGGATCAAAGCAATGGCAGTTGATGTCCAAGGGTTCCGCATGGACCTTGCCGTCATAGTCTGTCCAATTGACCGCGAAGGGATTCATCAGGTTGCCATTGGCGTCCGTCTTCAACTGGGCGCTGCCAGGACCGCGACCGAGGAAATTACTGAGCGGCACGGCGCCTTGGCTCGCGGGACGAGCCAGCACCCCGGCGCTTTGATACTGGAAGAACCAGCCGAGCGTCCAGCCGCCCAGGGCGGTGGAAACTACGCGGTTGGAGAGCATCTTCGACCCACTGTTCGTCAGACCGGGCGTCACATACTCCCCGGATACACGGAACTGATGAGGAATATCGAAGGCCGTGAGATTCTTGCCGAGCTGACGGTTGAAGATATCCACACTATTCATCAGGTCAAGATTTTTGGAATACGTGTAGTTGGCGCTAAAGCTGAGACCGTGCGTCATGCGATGCGTCGCGGTGAGTTGCAGCGAGTCGTACCATGTCTTCCCCAGCGGTGCCGCCGCAGGCGAGATCGCCGTGTTGTATTGCGGGAAGTTCAGCAGCATCTGGCGAGTGGTCAGCGACGTGGGGAATGTCGAATAGGGGAAGCCGATGTTGCGCGAGGCCAGCGTGGACTTCTGCGCAGCACTGAGCGATGAGTAGGGCAAGGTCAGCAGATCGCTCTCCGCCTTGAGGGCAAGGTTCTGAAAGCCGCGGCTGGTCAGATCGGACATCTTGAGCGCGTTCAGCGCCGCCAATCCGCTGCCGCCAGTCCACCAGCTACCGCGATTCGCGATGTAGGCGGCTTCGACGACAAAGTTACGCGTCACTTCCCGCTGCAGATTGACCGACCATTGCAATTGGCGTGCCGGACGACCCGCGTTCGGGTCGAGGAATTGCGGCGCGGCGACGACGGCTCCGTTGGGCTGGCCAGCGTTCGATGCGAAGTTCGGCCAGATGGGCTGCACATTGGAAGGAATTCCATCGCGGAATTGACCGACCGCCTGACCGTAGCCGGGATCGCCCGTTGCGGCTCCGTTGACCGAGGAACCCGAGGCGATCTCGGTGGCCGAGTACACCACGCCGACACCGGCGCGGAGAACGGTTTGGGTGTTGATCTGGTACGCCGCACCGACGCGGGGACCGATGGCGTAAGGATAGTTGGAAGCGAACTTACAGTTGCAGGTGGATTCGTAAATGTAGCCGCCGGGGTGGCCGCCAGCCGATGCATTGGCGACGGTGGGATTGAAGTTACCGTTGCGACCGTACTGTTCCCGTGCGTAGGTTCCGTAATCCCAACGCAGGCCGTAGTCGAAGGTGAGCTTGCGGGTGAACTTCCAGCTGTCTTGCAGATAGAGAGCCCACTGGCTCTTGGACGGCTGGGGCGAAGAAACCTGCGCGAGCTGGGCTGCTCTCAAATCGCCCAGAAGGAACGAAGCAAAATCGAAACCGTGGAAGCCCTGTTGCACTGTCAGCCCGTTGAGCGACGTTTGCACCGTGGAGTTCAGCAACGCCGCACTGCCGAACGTATAGGTTCCCGATGCGTCGGTGAAGGTCCTCACAGGGAATTTTTCCAGGCGGTATTCGGAGCCGAACTTGACGGTGTGGTTTCCGTGTACCCAGCTTGCCGAGACCGTGCCCATCGGGCGGCGTTCAAAGTTGTCCGATTGCGGACTCGGTCCGAGGGAACCCAGTCCTCCGGTCGCCTGCGTCGGCGCGGTGAACAGTAACTTGGGGAACGTGCGGTTGATCGTGGCACCCTTCAGACCCAGTGAGCTAAGTGCGTTGTAGTTCAACGTACCGGCTTTGTCACTGAAGTTCATCGAGTTCCAGCCAGCACCGACGTGCAGCAGCAGCGTGGGTGTCAGGGTGTGATCGTAGTTGATCCGCTCAGTAAAGCTATAGATAAACGTTCCGCGCGCCTGCGTGATCGGCTCAGGAAGTCCGTCGCCCTGGGCAGGGCCGACCCCGTACTGCGTCGGGTTCACGGTTTGCTGGAAGTATCCGGACAAGCGGCCTTTGGAACCGATCGTCTGATCGATTTTGATGGAAGGTAAGCGCGTGGCGCGTTGCGAAGTCCACGGAACCTGATAGTTGCTCCCGATGCTGCCGTTGGTCGCATTGATTCCCTTGGGGCTCGGCACCAGTGCCAGAACCTTGACCGAGACCGGGTCAAAACGCGTCAAGGGGATGGAGTTGTTGGGGAACTGGTCGCGGATGGTACCCGAACCAGACGGAGCAGCGCGGGTGGTGGCCGGATCAAAAATCATGCCGCTGAGCACCGGGCGACCCAATGGGTCAACATAGTTTGCTCCGTTAGCGCGCAGGGCGCGATTTTCGACGGACAGCAACGTTCCAAAGTTGCCTTGACGATAGGCCTCAATCGGGACCGTCGGGGAGGTGCTGGTCACCAAGCTTCGTTCCCGATACTGTTCCCAGCTCCAAAAGAAGAAGGTCTTGTTGCGGCCGTCATAGATCTTGGGTATGACCACCGGACCGCCGATCGTGAAGCCATAGTCGTGGCGACGCTGGGTGTTCTTGAGACCGGTGTAGGGGGTCGCCGCATTGAGAACTTCATTGACGGCATAATCGTAAGCTCCGCCGTGAAGCGCGTTGGTGCCGCTCTTCATGACCATATTGAAAACGCCCCCGCCGGCCGCGCCGAATTCAGCGGCGTAGTTGCTGGTCTGAACCGCTACTTCCTGAACCGCATCCGAGCTGGCTTGCGTGAATTGCGTGAGGTTCCGATTGGCACCGGTATTACCCATCGTCATGCCCTCCAGACGGAACTGCACCGTGCCGTTGGGGTTGCCGTTGATCACCATATTGGTGCCGGCCTGGTAGGTAGTGCCGGGGAGCATGCGGGCCAGCGCGAAGGGATCGCGGAAGCCAGCTCCTGTGGAGCCGATCGGCAATACGGGAAGGTCATTCAACTGTGCGATGGTCACGTTGTGGACGATCTCGCTCGATTCAGTTTTGAGCAAGGACGATTCGGCGGTGACGGTCACCGATTCCGAAGTCGCGCCCAAGGTAAGGGTGACGTCCTCACGCATCGTTTGCTGGGCCGACAAGCGAAATCCGGTATGCGAGTAAACCTTAAATCCCGGTGCGGTCACCGTGAGGTTGTACTCACCCACGGGTAACTGCGTGACGGTGTAATTTCCGGTTCCGCTGGTGGAGGCAGAAAACATCTGCCCGGTTTCCACGTTACGGACCTCAACGGGTACATTGGCTACTACAGCGCCCGTGGCGTCGGCCACGGTTCCTGTAATCGTTGCAAGCGCGGTCTGTCCATAAGCGACCGCTGAAAAAACGCAAAACGCTACAATAGCGAAAAACTTTGACATGAACTGTCCCCCCACCAAAGATGAATGCACGTGCTCCGGTATGCAAGGATACAACAAAATGTTGCCCGTTCGCTAGTCATAGCAAAAGGCCAGACCCGAGGGTCTGGCCTTTTGCTTACTAAGATTTACCGCTGGCGTTCGAGGGAAGATCACCAGCGGCGAGGATGGGGCGGTGCTGCCTCCGCTCCCACCGAACTTAAAACGTCAAGCGAGCAACAATCGTTCCGCTCCGAGGACCGGGAACCGGAACGCTGCTGGGGTTGATGAAGCCGAAACCTGCGGTCAGGTTCTTCAGCGTGGAGCGATCCCCGCACGCCGCACCCGAGGCCGAGGCACCGGAGTTCAGGATGCAGGTGGTGGCCGCTGCGGGATTGGTGGAGCTAGGACCATTCAGGAACGTCCGGTTAAAGATGTTGCTGAACTCCCCGCGAATCGAAAGGTTGATGCCTTCCTTGATCGCGAAGATGCGAGCCAGGCTCATGCTCTCCGACGGGATACGCTGACTGCGGTAATCGTTGAAGTAGATCGCCGTTTGACCCCAGTTACCGCGAGTCGCATCGGTCCATGCCGCCGGATTCAGCGTCAGATCCTTGTTGGGATCGATGCAGTGACAGTCCAGGTCCTTGAGGTACAGCGGCTGGCCTGCCACACGCGTCATGTTCGCGGTCTGGAAGACCGCGTTGGCTAACTGGTTGTTCGAGGCCGGAGCCGCGATAGGAGTGCCGCTGGCATACTGCACGACAGCACCCAGCATCCAGCCACCGGTGAGTTGCGAGACGACTTTGTTGGCCGCCCAGCGTTGCGTGGTGTAGTTCGCCGAGAAGACGCTGACCAGAGGACGGGACAAGGTCGACAGAGACTTGTTGATGCCGCGGTTATACACGTCGTAGATCGAGCCGCCGGTGCCATTCTGCAACTCTTGCGAGTAGGTGAAGGCGTAGCTGAAGTCCAGACCGCTGGAGTAACGCTTGGTCACCTTCGCCTGCAGCGAGTTGTACCAAGTTTGGCCGAGCGGAGCGTAGATCGGAGCGAGACCGCTGCTGAACTGCGGGAAAACGCGCAGGGATTGCGCCACAGTGGAGCTACCCGGGAATCCTGCGTACGGGAATTTATTCCGGAACTGCTGGGCCGAGGCACCGTCCAGGCGGGAGATCAGGATCGCATGGTCGGATTCCTTGGTCGGATCCAGGCCGTAGGCTTGCAGCATCTGCCGGGTGGGTGCATTGTAGTCCACCAGGTTTCCGCTGTTCCACCACACACCTCGGTTGCCGACGTAGGAGACATCGACCACCATATTACGGAAGACTTCGTGCTGGACACCCACGCTCCATTGCGTCTGGCGCGAGGGACGGCCACCGTTTTGGTCAATCACGTAAGGCGTTCCCTGGGTCGGGCTGAGCGTCGTGGGGTACTGGCTGGGGTTGAGGTTCGGGAACGGCGTGGTGAAGTTTACCGGAATGCCGTCCTTCCACTGGAGAGCGGCGACACCGAACTGCGGATTCTGGGCGACGCTGGCTTGGTTGATGCCACCTGCCACAGACTGCGGATTGCCGGTGCTGCCGTAGACGAGTCCGAAACCGCCACGCAAGACCGTGCGTCCGGTCAGCTGGTAAGCCGCACCGATGCGGGGTCCGAAGCCAAGGGGATAGTTCTTGGCGAAGACGCAATTGCAGGTCGCTTCGAAGGCTGTCGCGCCCTGATGACCACCCGCGAAAGCGTTGGGCAGGGTCGGCGCCAAGCTAGGCAGGCGTCCGTATTGTTCCCGCGGCGTGACTGAATAGTCGTAACGCAGGCCGTAGTCCAGCGTCAGCTTGCGCGTGACCTTCCAGTTGTCCTGCAGGAAGAAACCCCACTGCTTTTTGCCGAAGCGGTAGTCTGCCGGCGGGCGGGTGGTGAGTTGGTTCGGTTGGCCCAGCAGGAAGCTGGCATAGGGGAAGCCGATGTTCACTCCGCCCGGTGCCGCGCTCAAAGTGTACGGCTGACCGGTCTGGGCTGCGGAGAACGCATATACGCCCATCGTCGCCGTCAAAGCGTGATACATCCAGCCGTCCAGGCGGAGTTCGCCACCGGCCTTGATGGTGTGGTTGTTCTTGACCCACGTCAAGGATGTGTTGAACGTCGGGATGACCTGACGGTTGGTGGACTGCGTACCACCCACGCCAGCACCCATGTTCACCATTCCACCGAAGGTGCCGCTGTTCAGCCCATTGATGCTAGGGAAACGGCCGGGATTGACCGGCGCGCCTGTCAGACCGAGTTCTTTCACCTGGTCAAAGTCGCGCGTCGGGGAGTTGTCGTTGAACGGATAGTTGACGATGCCCGCGCCCAAGTGGAGCAGCACGGACGGCGACAACGTGTGGTCGTAGTTGAAACGGTAGGTGTAGGAACGCGTAAACGTTCCGCGCGTCTGGGTAATGACCGGCGGCAGACCTTCCGAGAGGTTCAGGTTGGTCGAATATTGTGCGGCCGTCTGATTGGTTCCGAAAGAGAAGGACAACTTGCCGTTGCGGCTCATCTGATGGTCCAGCTTGAGCGAGTAATTCTTCGTCAAGCGATCCGTCGGGAAGTTCGGCGTGAGGTTGTTGATGGTCGCCGAAGATGTCGCGGCGGGGATCAGGTTCTGAATCTTCAGCGCCACCGGGTCCATACGCGCCAGCGGGATCGTATTGTTCAGGAACGGCGTGCGATAGACCTGGCCGTTCGGAGCAACCGTGCTCGTCAAGGGATCAAAGATGGTGCCTTCGCGCACGACGGTCCCGAGTGGATGCGGGAATGCGGTGTTGCTCACGTTACGAGCGGTCAAGATGCTGGAAAAATCACCCGCACGATAGGAAGGCAACGGCACCGTGATCGGCAGATTGTTCACCCTTCCGAATTCGCGGTACTGTTCAAAGTTCCAGAAGAAGAAGCTCTTGTCCTTACCGTTGTAAACCTTGGGGATCAGGATCGGAGCGCCTACGCTGAAGCCGTAGTCATTGCGGCGCACGCGACCTTTCGCGTTGGTGAAGGGTGTGTTCGCGTTCAACGCTTCATTCTGCAAGTAGTCATAACCGCTGCCGTGAAGGCGGTTGGTGCCGGACTTCAACGTGATGTTGAAAATGCCGCCGCCCACCTGGCCGAATTCGGCCGCATAGTCGCTGACCAGAATTGTGGTTTCCTGAATCGAGTCCACGCTGGGCTGCATGGAGGCTGGTACGCCGTTCAGCGTATTGGTGGCGTCCATACCGTCAATCTGCGTGCGTTGCGTCGCCGTCGGAGCGCCGTTTACTTTAATTGTCGCGGTGCCTGTGGCGCTGACCTGGAAAAACGTTCCCGGGATCAACGTCGCCTGCGCCATGTAGAAGCGCAGTCCTTGGCTGGATGAAAAGTTACCGCCGATGCCCAGCACCGGAAGGTCGTTCAGCTTCTGCGCGGCGATGGTGTGCGAGAGCGCACCGTCTTCCGTCTTCAGCAGGCTGACCTCGTCGGTGATGGTGATCGATTCCGTATTTGAACCGACTTCCAGCGTGACGTCCACACGAGCCGTTTGGCCAACCTGGACGCGGATGTTTTCCTGGTTGAAGCGCTTAAACCCAGGTGCCACCACCTCCAGCCGATATACACCGGCAGGAACCTGCGCAATCGTGTAGTTGCCTGTGGCGCTGCTCGCCACCGAATAGTTCACGCCGGTTTCCGGACTGCGTAGATTGATCGGTACAGAGCCCACCACTGCTCCGGACGGATCAGCTACTGTGCCGGTCACCGTACCTCGATCGCTCTGCCCATAAGCCAGCCCACATAACATTGTGAGCGCGATTAACAACTTAGTCATTCTCTTGCCCCCCCTTTTCTACAGTGATCCCGCGATGAGTATGCAGGAATACCTGGAAAAGACTATACCATTCGGCGGTGGGGGTCAAGCCTACGTATTCATGTATACAAGAATGCCTGCGATGTATACAATGAAGCCTGACATGCTAGCATGTGACGAGGTCAAACTATGATGAAACGCGCCGCATTCTTCTTTCTCGGAGCCCTGATGCCCGCCATCGCGCATCATTCGTTCGCCGCCGAGTTCGACGACAAAAAGCCGGTCTCTTTGGACGGTACTGTGGTGAAGTTTGAATTCATGAACCCGCATTCGTGGATTTCGATGGATGTGAAGAACCCCGATGGCACCGTGACGCGATGGGCGGTGGAAACCGGCAGCACGAACGCGCTGTTTCGCCGCGGATGGCGCAAGGAATCGCTGCGCGCGGGCGACCATGTGATGATCGAAGCGTTTCGTTCCAAGGACGGCTCCAACACAGCGAACGCGAATTCCGTGAAGTTGCCGGATGGACGACAAGTCAGCGCGGGATCTTCTCGCGAGACGGGTGCAAAGTAATATGACGCGCTTCGGACTACTGGCCATGTTGGCGGTTACCGCCGCGGCGCAATCGGCGTTCACGCCTGCGCGCCTAGCGGATGGGCATCCGAACTTTGGTGGCATCTGGATGGCCGGAACGTTGTCGGCGGCGTTCAATGTGGAAGAGCACGCGGCGTCCTATGGTTCGCCGGCGGGACCGAGCGTCATCCTGGATCCACCCGGGGGCAAGCTCCCGTACTTGCCCGGCATGCGGGAACGCGCGCTGGACAATGATCAGCATCGGGAGCGCGATCCGGTGGGCCAGTGCCACCCGCATGGTGTGCCGCGCGTCGTGTTTCCTCCCTTTCCGCTGGAGATCCTGCAGGATGGGCCTTACGTCGTGATTCTGACCGAAACCGAGCACGGTGTGCGCATCATCCCAACCGATGGGCGTCCGTTTCTGAAGAATTACTCTTCCTGGAACGGCGATTCCCGCGGCCATTGGGAAGGCGACACTCTGGTGGTGGAAGTTCGCGGCCTGAATGGCAAGGGCTGGCTGGACCAGGCTGGCAATTTCGTGGGCGACGGGGCGAAGGTGGTGGAACGTTTCCAGCTTATCGGCAAAGACACGATCGACTATCAAGCTACGATTGAGAATCCGAAAGTTTTCTCGCGTCCCTTCACCTTGCGCGTTCCGCTGCGTCGCAGACCGGCGGATGTGGAACTGCTGGAATACGGATGCATTGAAGGAGAACGGGACGCGGCGCACTTGCCCGCTCCGGAGGCCGCAAAATGAAACACGCTCTATTGGTCTTGATGTGCGCCTGCCCGGCGCTGTGGGCGCAGGCCGAAACGCACGATATCCGAGGCATCTGGCAGGCGGCAGGCACGCATTCGATTGTCGACCCGAAGGGCGGGAAAATCCCCTATCGCGCAGGAGCCCGCGCGACGGCTGACAGCAATGCCCGTCAGCGCGCTACCGCCGACCCGCTGCTGTCCTGCTTCCAACCGGGCCTGCCTCGCGCCACCATGCTGCCCGAGCCGTTCCAGATCTTTCAGAACCCCGACCGAGTGGTAATCGTCTATCAGCACGTTCACGCCTATCGCGTGATCTTTACCGACGGCCGTCCGCATTACGACGACGGCATCGAGTTTTACATGGGAGATTCGCGCGGCCGGTGGGAGGGCGACACGCTGGTAGTGGACGTGACCAACTTCAAGCCCGAAACGTGGCTGGACAGCGCGGGCACATTCCACAGCAACAAGCTGCATGTGGTGGAGCGTTACACGCGAACCGCGCCCAACACGATGCGTTATGAAGCCACAATCGAGGATCCGGAAGTGTTTGAACGCCCCTGGACGATCCGTCTAAACCTGGCTCGGCACACCGAACCCAACTTCCAGATCATGGAGCACGAGTGCGAGAGGGATGCGAAGGGCGTCTATCGACACCCCGCGCAGTTCTTAAAGAACCTGACCCGTTAAGCGGGTTTCAGTTCGCAGATAAAGCCGTCCAGATCCTGGAAGCGCAGAAAGCCTTCGTCGCCGGAAGGTGCAATCTTGGCTCCCAGAGCCGTTAGCTTTGCGGTGACATCTTTCTTGTTGAGTCCCGCAACCCGCAGGGAGAAGTGATGCACGCGGGGAGCTTCCCCTGCCGGTGCCTTTTCCAGCACAAGCTTCGTGCGGGCAACATCAAAAGTAACCTTATTCGCGGTCCGGCTGGCTTCCTTGCCGAAGAAAGCCCCGTAGAATTTGGCGGACGCGTCCAGGTTGGAGACCCACTGCGTAATGTGATCGATGCCGATCGCCTGAACGATCGGATCCTCTTGCGAGATTCGGCCGGCCGGAATAATGGTGCCTGCGAGGCCGCCGGGAACCCCCAACAACTGGAGCTTCATGCCGTCGCCGTCCGTGGGCATCGCGCCGGGTCCGGTTCCGGAAATCGTGATTCCGAGACCCTCGAGGGCGGTCTTCACGTAGGAAGCCTGATAGTCCACCGCAAGCGCACAGATGTGATCGATCTTCCCAACCTTTACGTCGGCATTGGTTCCGAATGCAATATAGGCGGTGCCCAGCTTGCAATAAAAGCGGTTCGCGATATCCCGCTCCTTGAACAACTGCGGATCGAAGATTTGGCCATAGAACTTGGCCATAGCCTCAGGATTGGGCACGGTCATACCCATGTGCTCCAAGCCGGTCGTCTTGATCGGCAGCACGGGGCCAGTGGGCGGCGGCAGTTCCGGGCGAGGCCCTTTGCCTTTTCCGGCTCCACCTGGGCCAGCTCCACCAGGACCGGGTCCCTTGGTGTTCTCTTGTGCCAATGCAAGGGTCGCGGTAGCCGCGCTTGCAAAAAGGGTCAACGCCTGGCGGCGGTTCACGTTCATGATCAGATCTCTCCTCGTCAGATTTCTAAGAGACCGGTGCTATCGCCGTGCGACTTCTCGGAAACGCCCAGTTTGTTCAACATCGACAACAAAAGATTGGAGGCCGGGGTGTGCGCGACCGACTTGATGTGGCGTCCGCCTTCCAATTGGCCCGAGGCTCCACCGGCCAGGATCAGCGGCAACGGATCGTGGTCGTGCTGGTTGCCGTTGCTCATGCTGCTGCCATAGAGGACCATCGAATGATCCAGCAGGTTGCCGTCGCCATCCGGAGTGGCTTTGAGTTTCTCCAGGAAATAGGCGAGCAGTCCCACATGATAGTTATTGATCAGCGCAAACTTGTCCATGTTGGCGCGGCCATTGGAGTGATGCGAGGCGACGTGGAATCCGTCACGCACACCGCTATTCGGGTAAACCGCGCCGCTGGTGTCGCGGGCGTACATCATCGTGGCAACGCGCGTAATCTCAGCGCGGAAGGCCAGAACTTGGAGGTCAAACAGAATCTTGAAGTGTTCGTCGAACGCTTCCGGGATGCCGATGGGTGATGCGGGGATCTCAAAGCTGGCCTTGGTCTGCTGGTCGGCCTTCTGCACGCGGCGTTCGATTTCACGGACGTTATCGAGATAGTCGCCTAAGGTGGCGCGGTCGCTGGCCGGCAGATCTTTCTGCAGAGAGGCCACCGAGCCGATCACGGAATCCAGAATACTGCGCGCTTCGGTCCGGCGTTCCTGACGCTGCTGGGTATTGCTGCCATCGCCGAACAACCGCTTGAAGATCACCTGCGGATTGTTCTCCATCGGCATGGGCTGGGTGGCGGTTCTCCAGGAGATGGTATTGGCGTAAGCGCAGGCGTATCCGGCACCGCAACTGAGCGCAACTTCTTCAATCGACATTTCGATGGAAGGCAGCGGAGTATCCTGTCCCATCTTTTGCGCGAAGATCTGGTCGATGGTGGTGCCAACCTGAACTTTTTCCTTCTGGGGAAATGCACCACTGAGGAACACCGCAGCGGAGCGGGTGTGGTCGGCGCCGGCATCGGAGTTGACGCCCGCGGCGTTGGCGTGACCGGTGTTGGAGATGACGTTAATGCGGTCGCGGTACTTTTCGAGCGGGGCGAGGATCTCCGTGAATGCGAAGCCCTTGCCTTCGGTGGCAGGAGTCCACTTGTCCATGGTGGCGCCATGAGGAACATAGATACAGCTCAAGCGGCTTTTCGAAGCCGCCCCCGTCTTGGCAATCGGGGTCTGTGCGGGAATCATCGATTCCAACAAAGGTAGTGCTACGCAGACGCCGGTACCGCGCAGGAATGTGCGCCGATCAAGATGCCGTTTTGAAATGAACATAAGAATCTCCTCCTAATTCGCTGCTGCCGCTTTTCGGCGCATCTGAAATGTATCGCTGCTGACGACTCCCAGGATCAACGACGAGAACTTGTAGTTGTCTTTCGCAGCCCCGCGTGTAATTGCTCGTACTGCCGGCATATCGGGCGAGCGCATCGCCCGGCCGACACCGTAAGTTAGGAGTTTTTCGGATAGTGTTCTCGCCACAACATCGAAGCGGCCCAAGAGAGCGGCTCGCAACGTATCGGGGCCATTGAGCTGCGTTCCGTCTACCAATTGCCCGGACGCGTTGATAGGTGACTTGCCATCCATTGTTCGCCACCGTCCGACCAGATCGAAGTTCTCGAGCGAGAACCCGATGGGGTCCATAATTTTGTGGCAGGATGCGCAGGCAGGGCTTTTGCGATGCAGTTCCATCTTCTCGCGGATGCTGCCGGGCTCTGCGCTGGCTTTGTCTTGTTCCTCAAGCGCGGGAATATTCGGTGGAGGCAAGGGAGCGGGAACGCCCAGGATATTTTCCAGAATCCACTTTCCGCGGGCCACCGGCGAGGTGCGGTTGGTGACGGAGGTCACCAGCAACAAACTCGCCTTGCCCAGCAATCCTCGGCGTGGATCATCCTTAGACAAAGTGACGCGGCGGAAGCGGTCTCCGCGGATTCCGGTCATGCCGTAGTGCCGGGCCAGGCGCTCATCGACGAAGGTAAAGTCGCCATCGATCAGATCGCGAATGCTGCGGTCTTCGCGAATGATGGTTTCAAAGAAGGTCTCTGTTTCCCGAGCCATCGCGCGACGTAGATTTTCGTCGAAGCCGCGAGTGTCGGGAGTCGCCGCTTTCAAATCGCGCAACATCAACCACTGGCCCGCGAAGTTCGTGACAAGGGCTTTGGATTTGGGATCGCGCAGCAACCGCTGGGTTTGCGCGCGCAGGACTACGGGTTCATGCAGCTTGCCACTGGCCGCGACCTGTAATAGCTCATCGTCCGGAGCACTGGACCACAAGAAGAACGAGAGGCGCGATGCAAGTTCCAGATCGTTGATCCTGTAGGTTGCTCCGGGTTTCACCGCAACGGGTTCGCGTTCAAAGCGGTAAATGAATTGCGGGTCTGCCAGCATGCGAGCCAAGGCTCGTTGAATGCCGGAATCGAAGGTGCCCCCGGTTCTTGCGCTGGTGTAGAACTGCAGCAGCGTTGTCATCTCAGCTTCGGTAGGCGGATGCCGGTACGCGTGCAGAGCGAGACCCGATAGGATCTTACGCGCGCAGGCTGCTTCTTCCGCGGCCGCTGTCGGCTTGCAGGAGAAGATGCGCTGGCGGCTGGGAGAGTCTCCCGCTCCAGTGGGATTCAGAGGACCAACAATAACGATGTTGTTAACCCCCGGGCTCCCGCCCATGTTCTTCCAGAGTTCGTTGATCCCAGGCGAGGAACCAGGCAAAACTGCCGCGGCCACCGTGTGCGGACCAGCTTTGACCGGCAGCTTGATTTCGGTGCCACCACGCCCACCCATCTCAAACACTTTTACGCGTTCGCCGTCGAGCGTGAGTTCCACGTATTCCGCACTGTCGCGGGCAGGGGCACCAATTCCGCCACCACCGCCGCGCCCACCGACCTTGATTGTGTATTCGGCATCCAAGGGGAACGTGTGCCGGGTTTGCATTCCGCCAACCGTACCAAGCGGCAAGCCATCGATATGGCTGGTTTGGGAAAGTCCACCGGGTGCGCGATAGGTTGCGGTAACTGCGCCAATTCCGGGGTCGCCGACAGCCAGGCGGCTGATGTTCGCAGCCGCGGTGACGTAGCCGTCGAGCAACGCGGGAGAGATGCGAAGAGAGTCAGCGATGTTATCGAAGCCTTCGCTGGAATCGTCCGCGGGTAACAGGGTAGTCACGTCAATTTCAAGTCCGAGAAGGTCGCGAACCACGTTGCTATATTCAGCACGGTTCAACCGGTGCAGAGCAATGGCACCAGGGTTCGGATGGGCGGCTGCTTCACGATCCAGAGCACCCTCCAGGCGTCCCGCGAAGGCGTCGAGCACCGCACGCGTCGGCCGCGGAGCACCCGCTGGCGGCATCATGCCGGCGCGCACCTTGCGCACGGCTTTCTCCCAGACTTCGATATGTCCGGCCGGAGCTGTCGGGTCCAACTTTTCAAGAACGATATTGCCCGTCTTCAGCCGTTCGCTATGGCAGCCGATGCAATATTGATTGAGCAGGGCGCGATCCGGCGCAACCGGGGCTGGAGTTTGGCCATGAAACACCATGGCGGACGCCACCAGGACACTGACTGCGAGAATTGCGCGTCTCATTTCTCTCCTACCAGCTTCTTAATGAGCGCCATCGAACTGGGGTGGGCCACGGGAGCATTGGTAGCCAGGAAGACGCCTTCCGCCCATACGTAAGGCGTGCGCCCTTCCTTGTCTTTCAAATCCATCTTGGCACCGTGATCGGCGAGGAATTGTAGGACGTGGTCGCTGCCACGATTGGCGGCACCGTGCACGGCGGCAAGGCCCATGGAGTTAACGTGATTGATGTCGGCCCCGAGTTCCAAGCACAGCTTTACCGCATTCAGGATGCCTTCGTCGGATTCGGTATAGGTTTGCGCCACCACCCAATTGATGCCAGCGGCGGCCATAAGAGCCGTTGTGCCTTCCACGGTTTCGATTTTGGGATCAGCGCCGTTTTCCAGCAGCAATTTCATCGAGGCCACATCGCCCGACATGGCAGCCTTAATAAAGGGCGTCTGGCCGATGAAGTTCACCCAGGACAGATCCCCGAGCCGCATCAAGTGGCGGCGCGTGGGAGGCCAGTCGGTGGTGCGCGCATTCACCTTCGCGCCACGCTTGATCAAATCGCGAATTAACTCCAACGCGGCTGCACGGTCGATACCGTTCTCGTGCTCGGTCCGGTTCGGGCCGATTTCTAAATTGCGCAGCTCAACAGCGAGCCATAGCGGCGTGCGGCCATAGGCGTCCACCGAGTTTGGATTCGCACCGCGATCCAGCAGGTAACGCGCGAGCGCGATATTTTCATTGGTGATCGCCATCTGCAACGGAGTGATGCCGTTGGCTTCGGCCATCTCGATATCGGCATTCTTGGCCACCAGCGACTGCACCATATCAATGCGTCCATCGCGGGCTGCGTAGAGGAGAGGCGTGAGGCCGCCCTGCGTGGGTGCCTGCGATCCGTTCTCCGGAATGCCACTGCGAATAATTCCTACTCCGTGCGAACCGCCGCCCGTTCCAGCCGGACGCCGCGCCGGTTTCTGTCCGGCCTTGGTTCGCGCGTTGACATTGGCACCGTGGTCGAGCAGAATCTTGACGATCCCGGTTTCATTTTCACGAATGGCTACCATCAGCGCGGTCGACTGCCAGTCTTGCATCGGCGCATCTACTTTGGCCCCGTGATTCAGCAGCGCGGTAACAACCTCGGGCGAACCAGCGCGTGTCGCAACCGAAATCAGCGTCTCCCCACTTTGATCGAGCACGTTGGCATCGGCCCCGGCAACCAGCAGCCGTTCTACGATCGCCGCATTGGCCAGCGAGCAAGCCAGGTACAACGGCGTGACGCCATAGCGATCCGCAGCTCGCACGTTGGCCTTCGCTCCAAGCAGAAGATTGACGAGTTCGAGATTTTCCCCGCGCACCGCCCAATGCAGCGCCGTGGTCCCGTCAACAGAGGCCGCATTTACGTTGGCCCCCTGCGTCAGAAGCGAGCGCACGACTGGCGTTTTCTCCGCCGTCACTGCATCTATGAGTTCCGTCGCGGAAGCGGCGCTCGCCGAAGGTGCCAGCACGAGGCAGCCGAGTAAGCAATATATTAAAAAACGTGTTGCATACATGCGTACAAATGATATTCATTGGACGCTCTGAAGTCAAGCTTGCCGGATGGCGAATGTCGCAAGAGCGCCAGAGCCGCAAGGAGTCGTCATCTTGCCCGCCCCGGCTGCATACCTGTATACTTCTGTCTGGAGAACTCACCCCATGAAACCTTACATTCTAGTGTTATTTTCTGTACTCTTTGCCTCGCTGGGAGCGGCGCAAAGCAAGTTACAGTTGCGCGTCCACACGGGCCACGGCCAAGTCGGCTATGACGTCAACTCGACGCTCATCTCCGGCGAGAAAGACATGATCGTGATCGACCCGCAATTTTCGCTGAGCGAAGCTCACAAGCTCGCGGCGGAGATTCTGGAATCGAAGAAGAACCTCACCACCATCTACATCACGCATCCGCATCCGGATCACCTCTTCGGTCTGGCGGTATTGCATCAGGCTTTCCCGGACGCGAAGATCCTCGCGCTGCCTGCGACGGTCGCAGGCGCCAAGACTGGCTGGCCGGCGCGTCAGAAGTTCTGGCTGCCCACCTATGGCAACAATATTCCTGGTCCCGAGCCGGTTGCGCTGGAAGAACTCACCACTGGATTCCTGACGTTGGAAGGCGAGCAGTTTCCCGTCACCGGTCCGGTAGCGGGCAGCGATGGCGCGGGCAACAGCTATGTGTTTGTTCCTTCGCTGAAGGCCGTGATCACCGGCGACATCGTTTTCGATCACGTGTACTTCGGCGTGACGCGTGATAAGGCTCGCGAGGATTGGAGCAAGACCATCGACCAGATTCTGGCGTTGAAGCCGGAAATCATTGTTCCGGGTCACGAAGGTCCGGGCGCGACGCGCAATGTGGCCACGATCACTTACATGAAGAAATACATGGCCGACTGGGATGTGAACTTCAAGAAGTCGGCTAACGCCGCTGAGATGAAAGAAAACGTCTTGAAGCAGTATCCGAAGCTGGGCATGGAGTTCACGATCAATGATCGTGTCGCCACCTATTTCCCGGCGGCGAACAAAGGCAAGTAAGCAGAACGCTGTAGGCCCCCTGGATCAGGCGCTTGTCTGATTCAGGGGGCTTTTTGTTTTTATTCGACCGGGGTGAAGCGCACTTCGTCGGCTGCCAGAAATTCCCCTTGCCGGGGACCAGAGAACTGAACGTAGGCAATGCGCGGGGCATTCACGGTCATATTGAAGATGGGGATCGGATCACCTGGAACCTTGCGGCCGGGAACCGATTCGAGTCTTACGCGGTCCACGACATTGCCCTGCTCATCGAAAGCCTCCAGCAGCGCGGGCGTCCCAGTGGACCCCCACATCGCGATGCTCACTTTTGAAACAGGTTTTGGGAATGTGGCTTGGACGGGAATCGGGTCCAAGGCCATGGCGCTAAGAATTCCTTTGTGACCGGAGGCGAGGTGCGGGAAAAACATGACGAGGCCCTTGCCCTTGGATGCTCGCGGCTCGTGCGCCAGCTTGAAGGTGACGCCTTTCTCCACCCACTGCTCCACGCGATTCGGCCGTTCGTCGGGAAAGATGAGAGTGACCTGCTCGAAGTCGACGACCACAGGTTCGGCCGCGAAGCAACAGGCAGGCATCAGCAATAGCGCAGCGGCGAGCCTCATGCCTTGGTCATTTCGAGGCCAGACATGGTGCCCGTGGAAGAGGCAAATTTCTGATCTTCCATCCCCATGCGCTGCAGCATGGAGACGAACAAGTTCGGGAGCGGATAGTTCTGGTCGCGATTGAAGGCCAGGTGTCCGGCGTGCTTGAAGCCTCCACCCGCGAGCAGCGTCGGCATGTTGGAAGTGGAGTGTGCGTTGGCGTCGCCGAGATTCGAGCCGTAGAGCACCATCGTCCGGTCAAGCAGCGTTTCCCCGCCCTCCGCGACCCCCTTCAGGCCCTTGAAGAGATCGGACAGCAGGCGCATGTGCCATGTGTCGATGATGCGGAGCTGTGCCAGCTTGTCCTCTGACTTACCGTGATGCGAGAGGTTGTGGTAGCCGTCGCTGAGAGTGGAACCGGTGATCTCTACCACCGGGGTGCTGACACTATCCAGCATCAGCGTCACAGCGCGGGTCGAGTCGGTTTCAAAAGCCAGCCGCACCAAGCTGTACATGGCCGCCACCTTGGCCATGTATTGCGCGGGATTGGCGGGGTCCTGCGGTTCGGCTTCCTTGACCACGGGTTTGGGTTTGCTCTCCCATCCCTTGGAGGCTTGCAGGCGATTCTCCAGGTCGCGGACGCTGGTGAAATATTGGTCGAGCCGTGCGCGATCGCGCGCGGTGACGCTGCGTTCCAGATCGCGCACTTGTTCGCTGACGGCGTCGAGGATAGATCGGCCTGTGTCGAGATCCGCGATCTTCGATTGGACTTCACCGGCGGAGCCCTGCAGGAACATCTGGCGGAAGACGCTGGAGGCGCTTTGCTCGGGCGGAATGGCAACGCCGCTGCCGGTCCACGAAAGCGAGCGCGATCCGGTATTGACGGCCAAGGTCAGCGAAGGGAACCGCGTCTGGTTGCCCAAGCGTTCGGCGACGTACTGGTCCAAGGAAATCGTATTACGGAACGAACTGCTGGCCGGATGCGGCGCGGCGGTTAGGAAGCTAATATCGGACGGATGGCCGCCATCGACGTTGGGATGAGAGACGCCGGAGAAGACGGTGAACTGGTCGCGGTGGTCCTGCAGCAGCTTGAGATAAGGCGAGGGCGTGTACTCGCGACCGGCGTCGGTGGGGAAGAACTCGCGAGGCAGGACACCAAGGTTGTTGCAGATGGCGAACATGCGGCGCGGCACGCCAGCAGACTGCGCGCGGGCCATCGTTTCCAGCAGGGGCAGTGAGAGACACACGCCAGCACCACGCAGCAACGTGCGACGCGAGATTTCCGGGCGGCGGGCGGTATTCGACATGGTGGTTCCCTTCATTTACTGGGTGTCACTTGAACTTGAACAGGTCGCTCTGGATGATGCCGTGCACCAGGCTGCGCACGCCATAGCCTGAGGCGCGCGTGTTTTCGAGGATCGCGTCCACCTGAGGGCGGTCCGAAAAGCCGATGGGCGCTCCGGTGGCGAAGATCGCAAGCTGGCGGGTCAAGTTGCTGGCAACCGTTTGCTCCTCGCGCGTGAGCAGCAGTTGTTTGAACTCGCGGATGTCTTTAAAGGACGGACCATCAGGGAGGGAGCCGGCCGAATCCACCGGCAGGCCGTAGTGGAAGGTGTAGCGCTGACCGGAGAGTCCGACGCCGGGTTCCGGCTTCGCGTCTTCTGAGACCGCTCGGTAACGCTCGCGGAAGCCGCCCATGACGTCGAAGCTTTCGAGGGCGAAGCCCGCCGGATCAATCTTGCGATGGCACGCAGCGCAACTGGCATCGGCGCGATGCTTTTCCAGCTGTTGACGAATGGTCACAGCTCCGCGAATGTCGGGTTCGACGGCGGGTACCGAAGGCGGGGGCGCGGCCTGGAAGCCGAGAATGCGCTCCATGATCCACACACCGCGAATCACCGGAGAGGTCGTGGTGCCGTTGGCGGTCACCTTCAATACGCTGGCCTGGGTCAGCAAGCCTCCGCGGACGGAATCTTTCGGCAGCGTCACCTTGCGCATCTTGGCGCCGGTCACTCCGGGCACGCCGTAATGTTGGGCGAGGCGTTCATTGAGGAAAGTGAAATCGGAATCGACAATGCTGCGCGCGGGGAGATTGGCCTTGAGTAGCTCCCCGACAAACAGCCGCGTTTCTTCGACGGACGCGAGTTTCAGTGGATCGTCGAGTTCGTAATCGTTATATAGGGTGGTTGACGGCGAACTGTCGTCGATCTTGCGCAGATCGAGCCAGTAATCGGTAAAGGCGTCGACGAAGCGCCGGGATTTGGGATCGTTCAGCAGGCGATCCGTCTGGACCTTGAGGACCTCGGGATCGCTGAGGCGACCGGTAGCGGCCAGAGACCGCAGTTCGTCGTCGGGCGGTGAGTTCCAGAGAAATAGCGCCAGGCGCGTCGCCAGCGCGTAGCCGCTGAGCTTGCCCGGCTCTTCCTGAACATAGAGAAAACCAGGAGAGGCGAGGACTGCGGTGTAAGTGCTGAGCAGGGATTTCGTAAAGCCGTAGCCGAGATTGAACTGTTGGTCAAAGAGTTCCAGGAAGCGCTTCACATGGGCTTCTTCCACAGGACGGCGATACGCCCGCGCCATGAAGGAGCGCAGCAGCCGCTCGGCATCTTCGCGCGGATGCTCGGTCACCACTTCGACGGCGACATCCTGCATGCGTGGACCACGGCGGGCCGGGCCACCGGCATCAGCCGCACGTTCCGGGACGATTTGCAGAGTTACGCCGCCGGGCTCTCCGTCTTTTAATCGTCGCATCGGCAGGTCGCCGAACATCTGGCGGTAACCGGCGCCCGCGCTTGCTTCGAGGAGTGGGCCTTCCACTTCGATCCACTGAAACGCGACGCCCGGCATGCCATCGTCCTGCGCCAGCGGATTGATGTAAGCTTCTTCGCTGCCGTTCACACGCGTGCGGAACAACCGCATGCTGTCGGTCTGGATAACCTCGCTCGCAGCCAGCATCACTTCTACTTCGCTGACGCTCGGGTCCGGCGTGAAATCAAACTCTCCCAAAGGACGCGACTGGCCCGAGCTTTGCGCGTAGACCCCGATCGGTTCGTTGCGGCGACCGGGCCAGACTTCATCAATATTGGGCCGTTCGCGCCGGGGCGTGTAATAGTAAGCCGTCTTGGCCTGGCCGAAGCCTTCGTAGTTCCAGTGATCGATGCCTTCGCCGCTGACCCAAATCGTGTAGCCTTTTACGCGGATGCGATAGCGGCCAGCCGAGGGCACGCGGTAGGTACTCCAACTGAACGAGCCTGCATCGGAGAAGATGCTGGAGACGCGGCCCACGGCCTCGCGCTCTTTGGTTTCTGGACTCGTGATGGGGCTGCGACCGGTCCGTACATCCATCTGCGCGTGCGAATCGAGCACCGGAAAGTTGTGCCGGTCCACGCGGGTGTTGCCTTCGCGCGGCACGAAATTGCGAACCAGAGAGGATTCCTGGCGCGCGTAGATCCGCGTGGTGGTAGTTGGCGGCTGGACGAGTTTCGAGGCCATCGCCTCACGCATGGCGTAGTCCACCGAACTCAGATAGCGGGACATCTGGACGTGCGAAACATCCAGCGCGCCGCCGACCTTATTGAAGCGATACGCAACGCCATCCTGCGGAAGTTTGTCTTTGATCTGGACCCACGGAACATTGAGCAGGTCGCGCACGGCGTTCTCATACTCGTCGGCGTTTAGGCGGCGCAGGCCCGCGCGACCGAATTCCGCAGTGGTGGCTTTTTCGTATTCCGTGAGCTTCGCCGCTAGGGCTTTGACGAACTGCGAAAGAGGCGCGGCCGCCGGTCGAGGCATGCCGGCGGGAGGCATTTCGCCCGCAGAGACGCGATCATGCACCTTAACCCAGGTGGCGAAGTTGTCTGAGTTCGCTGGCTCGTAGGCCAACTTGCTGAGGTCGAGGCCGGCTTTGGGAGACACGGCTCCATGGCACACCGTGCAATTTTGCCGGAGGAATTCATCCGACCCGGCGAAGGGTGGGGCCGCCGTCGCATCAAAAGCGCAAACGAATGCGCCCGCAAGAACGATCATCCATTGGCTTCGTCGGGCTGCCATGGGATTCAGTATATCCGGCTTACGTAGCGAACTAAGCGCTTAACTCTTCCAGGTGTCCTGTGGAATCCCCGAAGTGCTGCTGCGGTGCGCCCATGCGGTCCATCATGGAGAGGAACAGGTTGCACATGGGGGTTTCCTTGCGATAGACGACGTTGCGTCCGGTCTTGAGGAAGCCACCGCCCTTGCCCACCAGCATGGTCGGCAGGTTGTCGTGAATGTGGTTGTTCGGGTCGGCCAAGCCAGCACCGTAGACGATCATGGAATTGTCCAGCACCGAGCCACTGGCCTCTTGCGTGGCCTTCATGCGCTGCATCCACTTGGAGAATTGCTCCACGTGATAGGTGTTGATGCGGGTGACCTTGTCCATCATGTCCACCTGATTGCGGTGGTGCGTCAACGGATGGTGTCCGTCGTCGATGCCAAGCTCGCGATAGGCGCGCGAGGTTCCTTCATGGGTGACCAGGAAGGTGGCAACGCGCGTCAGGTCCGCCTGGAAAGCGATGGTCAGCATGTCGGACATTAACTTGAAGTGCTCAGCGAAATCGGGGGGCGTGCCGTAGGGGCGTTCCATGTGCGGATCGATCTTGGCTTCAGATTCAGACTTCGCAATCTGGCGCTCCACTTCGCGGATGGAGGTCAGGTATTCGTCGAGCTTGCGATTGTCGGTGGGGCCCAGTTCGCCCTGCAACGTGCGCGCGTCCTCGAGCACGAAGTCGAGGATACTGCGACGGTATTTACCTTGTCGGGTGCGCTCTGCGGGACTCAGTGCCACGCCGTCGCCGAACAGGCGTTCAAACAACTGGCGCGGTTCGAGAATCGGAGGCAGCGGCTGCGTGGAACTCTTCCAGGCAAGATTGTTGGTGTAAGCGCAGGAGTAGCCGGAGTCGCAATCGCCTGCCTGGCGCGCATCTTCGAGGCCCAATTCGAGCGACGGAAAGCGCGTGGCGGAGCCGATCTTGTTGGCCACCACTTGATCCATGGACACGCTGGCCAGGATGTCGGTCATCGTTTTGCGGACCTGCACGCCGGTGAGGTAGGAACCACTGCAACGGCCGTGATCGCCCGCGCCGTCAAGAAGGGCTCGACCGGTGTTGTGCGTCAGGTTTCCCAGCAGCAGCATATCCTGCTTCAGCGGCTCCATCGGTGCCATGATCGGCGACAGCGCGGACAAGGGACCTTCGTAATCCAGGTTCCAGTTCCTCATATCCATACCGTTGGGGACATAGACGAACGCCATGCGGACGGGCGACTTGGGGGCTTGCGCCATGGCGGGGGCCATGGAATCGAGGAACGGCAGCGCCACTGCGGTACCCATACCGCGCAGCAAGGTGCGCCGAGAAATCGACTTCTTGGTTACAAACATTACCGAGCCTCCTGTTTAGCAACTGCTTCGCCGCGACGAGCCGTGAAGGGCAAGCTGTGTACGATCTCTTTAATGATCGCCTGAAACCGATAGCCATCGGCGGCCACGGTGGACTGAACCTTCTCGAGTGTAGGCTCGTCAAAGCCTTTGACGCCACGGCCGAGCGCGTAGGTGAACATGCGTTCAATCAACGCTCGCGAAAACTCCGGCATTTGTGAATTGAGCACTGCGCGCATTTCCCCAGGGGTGGCGAAGGTCTTTCCGTTGGGCAACACGCCGGACGAATCCACCGGGAAATTGCCGTCTTTGGTACGCCAGCGTCCGATCGCATCGTAGTTTTCGAGCCCGAAGCCGAGCGGGTCCATTTTCGAGTGGCAGGAGGCGCAGATCGGGTCCGCGCGATGGCGCTGCATCTGGTCGCGCAGGGAGGCATTCACGCCCACGGCAGATTCATCCAAAGCCGGGACATCCGGCGGCGGAGGCGGCGGCGGGGTGCCGAGGATATTGGTCAGGACATATTTGCCGCGGATCACGACGGAGGTCCGGTTCGGGTAGCTGGATACGGTGAGCACGCCAGCCTGGCTCAAGATGCCGCCGCGTTGGTCGGTGTTCAACGTGACGCGCTGGAATTCCGGGCCAGTGACGCCAGCGAGGCCGTAGTGCTTCGCGAGGCGCTCATTTAAGAAGGTGTAATCCGCGCTCAAGAAATCGGAGATCGGGCGATTCTGGCGGAGAACGTTTTCAAAAAACAACCGCGTCTCTTCCTTCATGGCGTCGCGCAGATCCGGGTCCCAGTCCGGGAACTTTTTGGGGTCGGGCTTCACGAAGTCGAGATTGCGCGTCTCCAGCCACTGTCCGGCGAAGTTCGCAGCGAAGGCGGCGGAACGCTCGTCCGCCAGCATCCGCTGGACCTGCTGGTCTAAAACAGCGTTGTCGTGCAACTTGCCGGTCTGCGCCAGATCGAGCAGAGTGTCGTCCGGCAGGGAGCTCCACAGGAAGTAACTCAAACGGGAGGCGAGTTCAAAATCGGTGACCGGATGGATCGCGGCGGGATCGCGGGGATTGGCATCGCGTTCGACACGGAACAGGAAATTGGGCGATACCAGCATGGCCTGGATGGCGAGTTGCAGGCCTTGCTCCACGGTCTGCCCTTCCTGGCGCGCGAGATCCACAAAGTGAACCAGGCCAGCGACGTCACGGGCGGACACAGGACGCCGGTAGGCGCGGCGCGCGAGTGTGGAGAGAATGCGCTCCACGCAGGGCTGGCCGGAAGCCGGATCACACGTGAGCAACTTTTTGCGGCTGGGCTTTTCCACCGCCGCCGCAAACGGTCCGGTGAAAACGATCGAATCGACAAACTTGTTCTTGTTGCGGTCGTACAGCGCCCGCGCGTCCAGCGTGTCCACAACCTTATCGTTGATGAAGCCGGCGCGGAAGACGTGATCGCCAGCGGGCAGATAGATGCGGAACTTCGCCTCAGAGTAGGGATTAAAGTAGACCAGGCCGGAAGGCTTGGTATCCACCATCATGCTGTGCAGCAGCTTGCCGTCCATCCAGAAACCGAACAGAACCGGCTCGCCTTCTTTGCGTTCGCCCTGCAGCGCAAAACGCATGTCGTACTCCGCATCGAACTCGACGCGATGGGTGGCTTCGATGGTGCTGCGATTCACGCGGCGCACGCGGTCGTCTTTAAATGCGTACTCCACTTCAAAGGCCTTGGGGAAAGGGTCGGCACCAATGGCACGCGCGGCGATCGTCTGGGCCGCCTGCAGATACTGACCCATCAGCACGGGGGACACCGTGAGCACGTCGCTCATGTTGTCGAAGCCGCCGCTCGAATCGTCCGAGGGGAAATTCTTGTCGGCGCGGAAGTCCACGGCCAGCAGATCGCGAACGGTGTTCGTGTACTCGTTACGATTCAAGCGGTGCACCGTGACGCGGCCCGGGTCGGGGCCTAGCGAACTCTGGATGCCATCGAGCTTCGCTTGCACAAAAGAGACCAGCGTGTTGAGTTGCGCGGCGGGAGGTTTCGGAATACCCGGCGGCGGCATTTCGCCCGCGCGCACGCGCCGCAGCAGACGACGCCACAGATCCGGATTCTTGTCGAGCGAATCGGCGGTCAAAGCCGCCACGTTTAGCCCGCCCGAGGCCAGCTTCGCGCTATGGCAGCCGGCGCAGGTTCCGTCGAGCAATGGACGAACGCTCTGGTCGAACGTCGCTGGTTCTTCGGCCGGCGCGGAGGGGACCCACAAGCCCGCGAGCAAAACGCCCGTTGCCACCACAAGGACAGTACGAATCTTCAAAGTCATTCCTGAGGGCCTCCGCGCCCGCGCCCCGTTTGGGCCGCCGGCGGCTGTGCAGTCGCCAGTTCTACCAGAGCCTGGACCGCCGCTTCCTGCTGGCTGGCAGCAACACTGAGCATCTTCCGCGTTCCGCTTGCCGACGCTTGAAACCGCACACTTCCATTATCCATGACCTCAATCGTGCCGCCAGCGGAGAGCGTAAACAGATCGCTTGCCGGACGCGCCGCAAAGAGTGCCGCGACGGAGGCTTGTAAAGGCGCGTCGTAGGGCATTGCTTGAAACGCCTTGTAGGCTTCCCGAACGGGGTGATTCATGGTCCAGGCAAACTTCGTGTCTAGCTGCGCGCCGGGAAACACAAGGCCGGGAGTTTCGACGAAAACTACGAGCGAGGGCCAAGCAGCCAGAACTTTTCGCGCCGATGGCAGATCGGAGCGTAATTCCTCGGAGGTCGCCGCGATCACCAACGCGCGCACGCGCTTGGGCACCAATTCCATCACGTCCGGCAATAGCATGGTCGCGGCAATATTCGACAGCGGACCGGCCACCACCACCACGCCATTGTCAGGCTGTTGGGCAGAGATACCATTCCGGATCATGGCGGGCGCTTCCGCGGTGTCGTTGCGCTTCTTAATTCCTTGCGGATAACGAGGCTCGCCTGTCGCGGTACGCTCACCCAACACTGCTTCGGCCATCGGGCTTGGTGCAAGCGCTTGCATTTGGCGGTCTGACATGGCGATCGGAGCGATGTTGCGTGCGCCTGATCCCGACAAAAAGCGTGTTAGAGCATCGCACAAGGCAGCGATTCGCAGGTCGGGAACACTCACGCTCAGCGAGGCCACACGCGTCTCGCGTGCTGCTTGCAGCTTATACAGCACCGCCATAGCGAGCACGTGCTCACTGCGGCTTAAGGATGAGTCGAAGATGGCGCCAACGGGAGGCGGAGTTCCTTTAGCCTGCATACCCCCCGATTCTACATCCTTTCGTGCACCGAGTCGAGACCCGAGGCAGACCTACGCTAAGCTGTGATTCGGAGAGTAAGATGAACAGCCTTGTACAACTGAAGAACTCGAGTGGGACGCGTATGGTCGCCCTCGTGGAACACGACGCGCTTCGGCTGCTGGACGGTGTTGAGAGCGTTTACACACTGTGCCAGCGGGCGCTTGCCAGCGGCGAACCTCTGGTGAAGATCGCGCAAGCGGCCGCAGGCAGCAAAACCATCCCCTATGATGCGGCGTATTTTGGCGGCGAATGGACGATTCTGCCAGCCTTCGACCACCCCGCGGAACCGGCACGCTGCTTTGTCAGTGGAACGGGTCTCACCCACCGCGCCAGCGTGGACAATCGCAACGCCATGCACCAGACCAAGACCGTCGTTACCGACAGCATGCGAATGTATGAGTCGGGGCTGGAGGGAGGCACCCCGGAACCCGGAACCATCGGGGTCTCGCCGGAATGGTTTTACAAGGGAAACGGCACCTGCCTGCGCGGCCATGGGCAAGCGCTCACGGTTCCCGCGTTTTCCGAAGATGGCGGTGACGAATCGGAAATCGCTGGAATTTACATCATCGACAACCAGGGCCAGCCGCGCCGTGTCGGTATGGCGCAGGGCAATGAATTTTCGGATCACATTCTGGAAAAAAGGAACTATTTGTACCTGGCCAGTTGCAAGCTCCGGGAATGCTCAATCGGTCCCGAACTGATCCTGGACCCTGAATTTCATGCAGTCCCAGGCGTCGCGCGCGTACGGAGGGGAAACGACTTGCTATGGGAGAAGCCGATCAAAAGCGGTGAAGCAAACATGTGCCACTCGCTTGAGAATATGGAGCACCACCACTTCAAATTCCCCTTGCATCGCCGACCGGGCGACGCCCACATTCACTTCTTCGGAGCCAGCGGCTTCAGCTTCGGCGATCAGGTTTTGTTGACGAACGGTGACGTTATGGAAGTGAACTTTGAGGGCTATGGTCGCCCATTGCGAAACCCGGTGGCGGTGGAGGCGGGTCCGGCTTCACTAGCCCGCGTGCTGCCGCTTTAGCCAAGTCATTGCGGCTTTGATCCATCCTCAGGCGCGGAGTCGCTTTTGCCTCCGCGCCATTTTCACCTACCCCCCCCCTTTGCCTTTCGGCTTAGATCTGATATGCTTCTGCGCGCTGCTTTGGCAAGGAGGCCATTCATCTTGAACCCACGACTGCTACTGATCTCGCTACTGCTCTCTACTTCTCTCGGATTCGGCCAAACGGTATTGGCCACGGTTACCGGGACCATCACCGATGCGACGGGGGCCGTGGTTGCGAACGCGCCCGTTTCGCTTCTTAACCTGGAAAACGGACAAAGCTTCACCGCGGCCAGCTCCAACACCGGCAACTTCACCGTGTCGCAGTTGCCGATCGGCGACTATGACCTCAGCGTCGCGCTGGGTGGATTCAAAACGTTCACACACGCCAAGTTCCACCTTTCGGCAGGCCAGACCATGCGCGAGGAAATCACGCTGGAAGTGGGCCAAACCACCGAATCGGTCACAGTGACTGCGGAAGCTTCGCTCCTGAAAACGGAGTCGAGCGAACTGGTGCAGAACGTTACCCTGGCACAGTTGAACAACCTGCCGATTCTGATTGTGGGTGCCACCACATCCGGGTTCCGTGATCCCTACGTCGCGGTCCGGCTGGTTCCCGGAGTTCGTTACGCAGGCACCACGGCGGTCACGACCATGGTGGTGAACGGAACACCCGCGAACACCTACCAGACTCGCCTGGATGGGCAGACGCAAAACTCCACCGCTCCCGGCCTGGTGGGTGCCAACATGCAGACCCAGCCGTCGGTGGACGCGCTTGAGGAAGTGGCCATCCAGACCAGTAACTTTGCCGCCGAGTTCGGTACCGCTGGCGGCGCGGTGATCAACATGGTGAGCAAGAGCGGCACCAACCAGTACCATGGCAGCGCCTACAACTATGGAATCAACGAGGCGCTGAACGCGGCGCAGCCGTATACCGGCCTGCGCAGTAAGATCCGGCAAAACGACTGGGGCTTCACCTTTGGCGGCCCGGTGCGAATTCCCAAGCTCTACAATGGGACCAGCAAGACGTTCTTCTTCTGGAGCTACGAGCAGTACCGGGAGAACAAAATCATCACCACTGGTGCCGCGACGGTGCCTACCGCAGCCTACCGCGCCGGCAATTTCAGCAATTTGATCACGCAGGAGAACCGGCTTCTGGGGACCGCGACGGGGCCCTATGTCGACCCGCTTGGCCGCACCACACCTAGCGGTTCGATCTTCGATCCGCTCACGCAGCGCGCGGTGGGCAACAGTCAGGTCCGCGATGCGTTTGTTGGCAACACCATTCCAACGGCGCGCTTTGATCCAATCTCGATGAAGGTGCTTGCGCTGGTCCCGCTGCCGACAGGCATCAATTCTGATCGTGGACAGGCGGGCAGCAACTACCAGTTTCCGTATGACCAGAAGCGCGTTTCCCACATTCCGTCGATCAAGATCGATCAGAACCTGGGATCGAAAGGCCGGTTGTCATTCTACCTGCAGGAAACAAAGACCAGCACGCCACGGTCCCCGCAAGGCGTAGATGCCCTGCCCATAGGAGTCAGTTCATCGCTGAAGGCGTCAGCGTCTGCTACCACGGCTCGCATCAATTATGACTTCACGGCTAGTCCGCGTCTGCTGCTGCACTTTGGGTTGGGGTGGAACGACGACGATTTCCAGACACAGGCCGTAAACTTCGGCTTCGATCCGGCGAAGGAATTGGGCTTGCAGGGCCAAACCGCACCGGGCGCTTTCCCCATCATCACTTCGGGCGACTCGGGCGCGGCGCTGGGCGGCATGAAGACTCTCGGTTCCGGCTCGAATAGCAAGACGTGGGAACGTCGGCCCGCAGGTAACATCTCGGCGTCCTACGTGACGGGTGGACACACTTATAAGATCGGCGCCGAGTATCGCATAGAGCAGTTCCCGGTCTTCAACTTCTCCAACACCACCGGCACCTATAACTTCGGCAACAACTGGACCACGCAATCCTCGCTGCAAGGTGTCACCACCAATGCGGGATTCGCGGGTTTTGCCTTCAGTTCCTTCATGCTGGGCGGGCTGACGGGCGGTTCGCAAGCAGCACCCGTTGCGGCGCGCGCGGCCAAGTCGCAGACAGCGCTGTACATGCAGGATAACTGGAAGGTGACGCGTAAGCTAACCCTCGATTATGGTCTGCGGTGGGATTACGGAACCTACGCACGGGAACAGTATGGGCGTTACTCGTCCTTCGCGCCCGGAGTCGCGAACCCCTCCGCTGCGGGACGGTTGGGAGCTCGTCAGTATGAGTTCCTCTGTAAGTGCAATTTCGCCGACAACTATCCCTACGCGATCGGACCGCGCATGGGCGTCGCGTATCAAATCAATGCTAAGACCGTTATTCGCGGCGGCCTGGGCATCGTCTACAACTCTACCGGCAACGCTTCCGGAGGTTTGGTGAATACCGCCACGGCGGGGACACCAGGGTTTGGGCAGATCATCGGTCAGTTTCGGAATGGCATTCCGGCCGGAGTCGTGCCGCAATGGCCGGGTTCGGATCCAGCCGCCGGTCACGTACCGGGAACGGTTTCGGCGGCGCCGCCCACCTACCTGGACCGCAACGCGGGACGCCCGGCGCGCCTGCTGCAGTGGAACTTCACCGTTCAGCGCGAACTGGACCGCAATACGGTTGTAGAGGTTGGCTACGTGGCCAATCGCGGTTCGTGGTGGGATGGGGGCGCTCTGGCGCCCTTGAACGTCTTGAGCGAGCCTGTCCTGCGATCCTACGGGTTCAACAATTTCACCAGTGCAGCAGAAGCGGCTCTGTTGACCACTCAGGTTGGGCAACTCTCCGCGGCGCAGCGGTCGACGCTGGCCACTCGCGGGATCGCGCTGCCCTACTCCAACTTCCCCACCAGCCAGAGCGTGCGCCAGTCGCTGCTGCCGTTCCCGCAATACAGCGGCGCGATGAACCCGGCCAATGCTCCCCTTGGGAAGACTTGGTACGATTCGCTGCAAGTCACGGTGAACAAGCGGTTCAGCCACGGATTGAGTTTCAATTTCAACTACAACTATTCCAAGTCACTGGATTTGATGAGTTCCCCCGACGTCTTTAACCGGCAGATGGGTAAGGACCTGGGCGACTTCGACATTCCCCATCAGATGCGGCTCTCGGCGCAGTACGAGGTGCCTCGGCTGTCCAACACTGGGTTGCCGGTAATCTCCAACCGGTTCGTCTCCTATGCCCTGTCGGGTTGGGGCGTGGGCTGGTATTTGGAATACCGGAGCACCGGCTTGGTGGGTCGCCCCGGCAGCACCAGTACGACGCCGATCAGCCAGTTCCTGGGCAGGGGTCCGGGCGGTGCGCAACTCAAGAAGAATGCTGATGGCACCGATATGAACCCCTGGTCCGTGGACTGGGTGGACTACGACGGTGTCCGTCACACGGACCCGATCGACGTGAACTGCCATTGCTTCGATCCCACTAAGACGGTGGTGCTGAATCCCGCAGCGTGGCAAAACATCCCGGACGGGCAATGGGGAGCGCAGCAAACTTCGATCCGCAATTTCCGGGGCGTGCGGTTTCCGACGGAGAGCGGGAACTTCAGCCGGAACTTCCGTATCAAGGAAAAGATGAACCTGAACCTTCGCGTAGAATTCCAGAACGTGTTCAACCGGACGCAGTTTCCGGGGATCAGTTTGACGAACTTCCAGAACGCGCCGACCAGGTTCACCAGCGGCGCAAACAACGGTCTGTACAGCGGTGGCTTTGGGACGATTGTGCCGACCAGCGGTACAACAGGACAGCGCACGGGCTCGTTCGTCGCGCGCTTCACCTTTTAGCTGAGCACTCCTTCAACGTTAGAAGCGAAAACTGGATGAAACTCACGACCCCCGGGTCGTTGAGCTTTCATCCAGTTTTTGTGTCTGGCCTCTGCCGAATGTCGTATAGAAGCATTCCTGCATGCACGTATACTGATGGCGGAGAGAGGCTTCCATGTTGAATCTAACTATCCTTAGAATCGCCCCGCTGATGTTTGTGGCAGGACTTGCGTCGGCCCAATGGTTGGACTACCCCACGGCGAACGTTCCACGCACCGCCGACGGCAAAGTGAATCTGGCGGCTCCTACTCCCTCTCCGGGATGTGGGGTTGGGAAACCCGCGCAAATTGTGGCTCCCATTGCAACGACTTTCAGGTTTCGCGGGAGTTCCTGAACATCGCCGCTTCGATCGGAAACAAGCTGCCCTACAAACCCGGGGTAGCGGAACTGGTAAAAACACGGACTGGGACGCAAAACGCCGATCCGAACGTGCACTGCATGCCCCGCGATGCGCCACGCATCTGGACCGACGACTACTACAAGCGTGTCTTTATGGTGCCGGACCGGCTGATTGTACTCACCGAACGCAACATGCAATACCGGCAGATCTTCCTGGACGGGCGCCCGTTGCCGCAGGATCCGAATCCGACCTGGAACGGCTACTCGACCGGAAAATGGGATGGCGATACGCTGGTGATTGAGACGGTCGGCTTCAAAGATGATCTCTGGCTGGATGCGGCAGGCAATCCGCTATCCAGCACCGCAAAGATGACCGAGCGCATTCGGCGGCCCAACTACGGAAATCTGGAAGTAGAGATCACGATTGACGATCCCACCTTCTATACCGGGCCCTGGACGGTAAAAATCAACCAACCTCTGGTGCTAGACAGCGAATTGCTGGACTATTATTGCCTGGAGAACGAAAAAGACTTTTTGCATATGAAGCAGGAGTAGAACAGCGACGGCGGACCGATTGGGCTGCGCTACTTCTTTCGCTGGCGGTCGAAGAAGTCGAAGACTCCCGGCAATACCAACGACACCATTCCGCCGTGGTCGGCATCCACTTCCTTATATTCCAGCTTGAAGTTGCGAGCCTTCATCCATTCCTGCATCTTTCGGCTGCCTTCGAGCGAAGGTGTGGCCCCGGTCCCCTCGGTCATGAAGATCGGCTTCGAGCGGATGCGATCCCAAGGATAGGTGCTTTCTTCCACAAACGGGCCGGACATAGGAGCGAACGCGGCCCAGTAGTCCGCGTATTTGGCCGCCAGATACCACGCACCGCCGCTGCCCATGGAGTGGCCGGCGAGGAACATCGCGCCACGATCGACAGGGTATTCGTTAAGCGCGATTTCGAGGACATTGATCACGTCCTGCTCGCTGCGTTGCAGGGTCTCCGCATCTTTCACGCACGCAGTGGCCTTCTGCTGCGCGGCCGCTTCGGCTTGGCCAAACACGGCGGGCAAACGCAAGCAGGTCCCGTAAGCTCCCATCGGGGTAAAGCCCAAGGGGGACACCAGCAGGTAGCCGTGCTGTTCCGCCAGTTGCAGCATCTGCTTGTTGCTGCGATCCAGATAGCCGTTCTCATTGCTGCCCGCGCCGTGCAGCATCAGCACCAGCGGAAGCTTCGATTTCCCATCCCAGGTGGTCGGCACATAGATGCGGTAGCCGATCTCCGTCTCAGTCCCGGGGAAACGGTAGGTCCGGTGTTGGTCGCCCTTGGCTTGCCATCCGGGCCCACCGGGCTTGGCCAGCGACTTTGCGAGTTGCTGGGATGACGCAATCTGCGCGGCCGGCACCAGTTTAGTGCCGAAGGGGATCAGCGGATCGCTCGCCGAAGTGGGCTGCGCGGAAGCAATGTATACGCAGGAAAGCGCAACCGCCAGAATCGTGTTTCGTGACATTAAAGGTTTACTCCAGACGCTCATTTGCTATGTGCGCTGGACATAGGATTCCAGCCTCACCGTGTGGATTCTATCAGTGAACCAGCCCATTCGCAAGGTCGATGTATCCGTGTTGTATACTGGCGTAGATCTGGCCGGCACAATCGGGGGACAATCTACAAAGCATGCAACGAAGCCAACATTGGGCGATCTCCGTCGCCGCGGTCATTCTGGCGATGATGACGATCCAGATGTCGAGCCTCGGCTTCTCGCCGCTGCTGCCCGCAATGCAGAAGGATCTTTCTGCGTCCTATTCGCAGATCGGCTTGTTCACGGGCATGTACGGGATCATCGCACTGCTGGTGAGTTTGCCCGCTGGCATGCTGGCCGCGCGCATTGGCGAGAAAACCTCATTGCTGGCAGGCCTCGCCGTCACGGCCATTGGACTGGTGAGTTTGGGGCTGGCCCCCAGCTACGCCACGGCTCTTGGCAGCCGAGCCCTTTGGCTGATCGGCTACCGAACCGCCTTCATCAGTGTGTTTACGGCCATGGCGGTGGTGACGCCTGCTGAATATCGCAGCCGGACCATGGGAATTCTGGGCGCGATGGCGGCCTTGGCGTCGGTTATTGGTGCACCCTTCGGAACGCGATTAGCGGAGGAACTGGGCTGGAGAGGCGGAATTTTTGGCTTCGCCGCCATCTCGCTGCTCGGTGGCTTGCTCTTCCTGTTGCTCTACCGACCACCGGCTTCCAAACCGGCTGGCGGTGCTGGAATGCACGGCCACGGACCCGCCGGTGCTTCGGCCAGCGCCCTGCGAAATCCGCTGATCTGGGGAATGATTCTGCTGGGCCTGATTAATATGGGTGGCTTCAGCGTGACCTTCTTCGTACCTTATGCGGTCAATTCCGTTTTCGGGCTGGACGCGCGGGCCGCGGCAGGCATCATCAGTACCAGCTACATCGTCTCGATGGTGCTCAACCTGGCCTTTGGCTACCTGTGCGACCGTTACTCTCGGTGGAACATGCTCATCGGCCTCTCGGTGTTGCTGATTCCCGCGTGCGTGGCCGTGATGTCCCACGATTTGCTGGTCTTCCGGATGGCGGTGGCGTTGATTGTGTCGCTGGGCCACGCCGCAACCAACCAAATGTATGCGATCGTCGGCTCGCTGCTTCCTAAAGAGGAAGTAGGAAAAGGGACGGGCGTCATTGGGTTGGGGAGCGGCATCTTCGGCTACATTGGACCGCAGATGCTGGGCTATCTGCGCGACGTCACCGGAGGCTTCACCGCTGGCTGGATTTTCGTTTCCATCGCCGCCGTACTGTCCTTAGTGGATCTACTTGTGCTGCGGGCCTATAGCCTGCGCTCACGGCCCGTAAGCGCATGAGTCGCATCGCGGGCATCACCTCGAATACAGTACCGTGGGAAATTCTGCGGGCCGCTGGATATTCGCCGCGACTGCTGGGCGATGAGCCGGGTCCCACGCCCTTCGCGGATCGTTTCATGGAAGATGTCTTTGAACGCCGATTTCGCGTGATCTTCGACCGCCTGTGCAGCGGGGCCTGGAATGATCTAGACATCGTAGTGCTGCCCAGGACCTCTGAGCAGGAACACAAGCTCTATCTCTACCTGAGGGAAATGACGCGCCTCGGTTACTCGGAGCGTGTTCCCAAGCTCTACCTCTACAATCTTCTCCACACGCGCGCTCCCGAATCCTACGACTACGGGTTGGAGCGAACCCGCCAGATGGTTCAGGATTTTCAGGCTTCAGACCAGGAATTGAGGATCGCCATCGCGGAAAGCAACCGCGCTCGCGCGATCGTGCGTGAGATTCTACGGCTACGACGGGAAGGGCGAATGGAAGGGTCGGTGGCCGTCGACATGATCGCAGGGTTTTACAACACAAATCGAGACCAGTTTGCGGAACAGGCACAGGCTCGCCTCGTCAGCACTCTGCCGGTGGTTTCGGGATCTCGCCCGCGCATCTTATTTAAAGGTTCGGCTCTGGATCATTCGGGGCTGCATCGCCTGGTGGAACAGCACGGCGGCTATGTGGTGGCCGAAGACGATTGGCACGGCTCGCGTGCGGCGGGCGACACCGATATTCAGACGGACGGAGACCCGGTTGCCGCCATCTTCCATAAGTACTTCCTCGATGCTGTCAGCCCTCGTGTACGCCCTCCGGCGGAAGTGGATGCATGGTTCCATCGTGAAATTGAAGAGAGCAATATTCAGGGCGTGATCTTTTACATCCCTCTGGAGGACGACGTGGTCGGCTGGGACTACCCGAGGCAACTCGCGTTTCTCCAATCTAAGGGACTGCCGAGCCTGCTGATTCGCGACAGCGTCGCCGCGCCGGTATCCGAGTTTCTGAAGAGCCTTCCCCGCAAGTAGCCATGGCAGAAAAACAACTCACATCGACAGTAGCCGCTTCCGAAGGCCAGAAGGCATGGTTCGCCGCACTGCGCCAGCGCGTGTTTGAGGGCGGTGCACCCTACGCGATCGCCCAGGCCGACATGCCCTTCGAGTTGTTCCAGGTCATGGATGTGCCCATGGTCAGTAATCAGTGGTGGGCCGCCGTGGTCTCCGCGAAACGCCTGGCGCCTTACTATCTGGACCAGTTAAACGAAGCGGGGTTTCATCCTGGCTTGTGCCGTTACTGTAGTCTGTCGATGGCCTCCACCTTGCTCGGCGAACCCGCGAAAGCTCCCTGGGGAGGACTACCGAAGCCTGCGCTGCTGGCCGCCCGTCTGACTTGCGATTGTGTCCAGGCCGTGTTTGAAACCTGGGCGCAAGGTCTCGGCGTGGAGTTAATTCTATTGGATGCGCCAGCGGCCACATATCTCCCGCCCCAATGGTGGCTGCCGAGCCGTTATGCCTGGAAGACCCTGCATGAGGAACATCGCCTCACGTTCATGGTTCGCCAGTTTGAACGCCTGATCGGCGCACTGGAGAGGATTTCCGGACGCAAGTTCGACCCCGATCGCCTGCGGGCTCTGATGGAGCAGGTGAACCGTCAAGAGGAGTATTTCGAGGAAGCCAGAACTGCGATCTGCAAGGCGCCGCGAACACCCGTTCGCATGCAGGAGCAAATCACCAACGTGATGGCAGCGCAATGGCAACGCGGCTCAGACTGGGCTGTGGCGCATGCCCGGGCATTTCGTGATGAGGTGGTGAGCCGCGCGAACGAAGGCATCGCGGCTTGTCCCCAGGAACGCCTGCGCGTCATGTGGGTCGGCGCGGGGCTTTGGTATGACCTGGACTTCTATACGGCCTTTGAGGAATCCCACGGGGCGGTGTTCGTGTGGTCGATGTATCTCGCGTTCGGCCCGGATGGCTACATTCGCTACGGATTGGAAGATCCCCTATTAGCCCTGGCTAGCCGCACGGTGAGCATGAACGAGCAACTTCACAATCCACCTTGGGCCAACGAATGGATCGTGGAACAAGCGCGTGCGCATCGCATCGATGCCGCATTTGTTTTGACCCCGCTGGGGACGCGGCCTTCTGCGACAGGAACGCGTTTTGTCGAAATCGCCTTGGAAACCGCGGGGATTCCCGTGTTTTCCGTACACGCGGACATGGTAGATTCGCGTTTGTGGGACGCGACAACGATGCGAAGTAACGCTGCAAAGTTCCTGGATCGTGTGGTCCCGAAATGAAAAGCTGCTTAGGCGAGTTCTGCCTGGATCGCGGCCAGGAAGGATTCGACGTCGTGCGGGAGCA
The DNA here is from genome assembly GCA_039926185.1 of Bryobacteraceae bacterium. Classification (GTDB taxonomy): domain Bacteria; phylum Acidobacteriota; class Terriglobia; order Bryobacterales; family Bryobacteraceae; genus Palsa-187. The sequence goes on from JBDSXJ010000037.1 coordinate 122,776, forward strand.
CCGCTTCGCGCTCGCGCTGATCGAACTCCTCCAACCGGCTCTTGCGGCTGCTCGACACATGTCGGTAAATGCACTGGGCCGCAGCCTCCGGGTCGCCATCGCGAACCGCCGTAATCAGGTCCGAATGATCGCGACTGATTTGTTTCAGATCCGCGAGGCTATGCCCTTTGCGCCGCGCCGCGAAAATTCGGATCAGCAAGCGAATTCCCGAAACCGTCTTCTGGTTCCGTTGATTGCCGGCAAGCCTCATCAAGTAGCTGTGAAACGCCAGGTCGGCGACCTCAAAGCGCTCCATCTGTTTTTCATTCAATTCCGACTTACGGCTGGTCTCCAGTTCCTTGACCAGTTCCGTCATCACGGCGGCGATCAAACGGAAATCGCGCATCTCCGCCGAGGATGGGGAGCGTGCCGCAACCGTGCGCGCTGCAAGGCCCTCCAGAGCTTCCCGCATTTCATACAGTTCGCGAATATCGCCTCGGTCCAAGGTGATTACCACCACGCCGCGCCCCGCCACCGATTCCAGCAAACCGTCGCTCACCAACTGCCGAATCGCCTCGCGCGCGGGCGTGCGGCTAATTCCAAGTTCCTTCGCAATGGCAACGTCGGAAACCGGCGCGCCCGCACGCAACTCGCGCATGGAAAGTTTACGCTGAATATGGTGGTAGGCCACTTCGCGCATGGGTCTCAACGGTTTCGTTTGTCGGCTCATGTTCCTAAGAGTGTATCAATGATGTTCCAGCGTCTGTATACAAGGTGTTTGCATGGCTGATGTCCTTCGAATGCAATTGGTCGGCGACCTGATTCTGGATGAGCCGAACCCCCAGGAACTTTTCGCTCTGGCACTCCCGCACCTGCACGATTGCGACCTGCTCGTGGGACACGTTGAGGTTCCGCACACACGGCGCGGACAGGAAGCCTATTTCGACACACCCGCTCCGCCCAGCGACCCGGCTAACCTTGCGGCGTTGCCTTCTGCGGGCTTCCACGTGGCCACACTAGCGGGCAATCACATTGCTGACAGAGGACCGCATGGGGTAGAGGACACGATCGCAGAACTGCAACGCCTGGGGATCGCGACAACCGGCGCAGGAAGAAATCTTGCCGAGGCTCGACAGCCGGCGTTGGTCGAGCGTAAAGGGCTACGCTTCGGAGTCTTAAGCTACAACTGCGTGGGACCGCGCGGGTCCTGGGCCGGGAACGCGCACCCGGGCTGCGCCTATGTCCACGTACTGACGCACTACGAACTCGATCACGCATCCCCCGGTGGTCCCCCGAATGTATACACCTTCGCTGAACCCAAAACGCTAGACGCGATGTCCGCCGATATCGAGGCGTTGCGGTCAAGTGTGGACGTCCTGACCGTTGCGCTGCACAAGGGCTTGGGCCACACGCCCGCGACCGTCGCCATGTATGAACGTCAAGTGGCCAAGGCCGCGATCGACGCCGGAGCGGACGTGGTGGTGGGACACCACGCCCACATTCTGCAAGGAGTCGAGGTGTATCGGAATCGGCCCATCTTCCACGGCCTAGGCAACTTTGCGATCGCCACACGAGCGCTCAATATCGACGGCAATTCCAGCCCCGAGCGTCGAGCATGGGCAGAGCGCCGCCGCAAACTCTTCGGCTTTGAACCCGACCCGGAGTACCTGACCTACCCGTTTCACCCGGAAGCCAAGAACGCCATCATCGCGTTCTGCGAAATAGACGATCAGGGCATTCGCACCGCCGGCTTCACCCCGTGCTTCGTCAACAAGCACTCCCAGCCGGAAGTATTGGGCGATGATGAGCGCGGTCGTGCGGTCGCCGAATATGTCCGCAGCATTACCAGCGGCGCCGGACTCAAGGCCCAGTTTGAATGGGAAAACGGTCGCGTCGTTTTTTATCGGAGAAAATCGTAATGACCCCATCGCCTCGTCCCCTCGAAGGCCTGACTGTTCTGGATCTGACAACGGCTTTGGCTGGCCCCTATGCTACGTTCCTGCTAGCCGGGTTGGGCGCACGCGTCATTAAGATAGAGAATCCCGCCGGACCGGATACCTGCCGCTCCAACGCTCCTTATCTGGGTGCGGGCGGCCCTCAACTGACGCGCCAACATCCTGACGACATCTCGGTTTCGGCCATCAACCGCCTTCGTAACAAACAGGCGGTCACGCTGAACATGAAGCATCCCGAGGCACGCGCCGTGTTCGCAAAGTTGGCTGGCAAAGCGGATATGCTGGTGGAAAATTTCGCTCGTGGCGTGCTGGACCGGCTCGGGGCCGGTTACGACGACGTGCATCGCATCAACCCCAGGCTGCTGTACTGCTCGATCACGGGCTTCGGAACTAAGGGCGAAGGATCCGGCAAGGCGATGGATACGATCATCCAGGCACTGAGCGGCGCGATGATGACCTCGGGCGTCGCGGGAGATCCGCCCGTGCGCGTGGGCGTCCCCTTCGCCGACCTATGCGCTCCCTTGTTTGGAGTCATCGGCCTACTGGCCGCGCTGCATCAAACCCAGCGCACGGGAATCGGACAACACGTGGACGTGTCCATGCTGGGCGTCATGACCTCGATGGTTGCCAGCGAACCTTTCGACCTTCTCGAACTCTGTGGAGTACCCCAACGCACGGGACAAACCGTGCCGCGCCTGGCACCCTTCGGCGTCTATCCGACGTCCGATGGCTATGTGTCGATTTGCGCGCCCACGGATGCCTTCGCGGAAGCGCTCTTCCGCGCGATCGGCAGGCCCGAACTCAACAGCGATGATGCCTTCCGCACACGCGACGCGCGGGTTCGTCGCGTGACAGAGGTGGACCGCATCGTGACCAACTACACCGAAGCCCACACCACCGCAGAAGTGGTAGCTGCGCTGACGCCCGCGGGGGTGCCTGTGGCCGAAGTCCGCAGTCCCGGCGAAGCGGTTCGCGATCCGCGCGTGGTGGCTCGTGGGGAAACCGTTCGCCTGCACCATCCCGCCGCGCCCGACGCCGACGTCTACGGCCCCGGCCTGCCGATCGTCTTCTCCGATTCCAAAGTCGGGTTCGACCAACCGCCCCCAGGCATCGGCGAACACAACGAAGAAATTTATGGCGGTTTGCTGGGCTACACGATGGATGAGCTGCGCGCCTTGCAGTCCGCCGGAGCTATCTAAAGCGCTTATTTCCCGGTCGCCCGAATGCGCGCGGCCGTGGCGCAATCCTCGACAACTTTGAAATAGTTGGCGACGCCCGTCGCGCCTAGATCGAACGGATTGGCCTCCCCGCCCTTGCGCGCGGCCGCGACGTGCGCCTTGAAGTATGCGTTGTCGAATTCCGTGTGGTTCGACAGCAGCGTCGTTGCACCATAGGCAGCGGCGGCCTTCGCCACCTTCTGCGACGAAGCAATGTAGCGATCGTAATATTCGCCGGTTCCGTTAAACGGAATCGCCGTGCCACCCACATACGCCACGCGCATCGGCTTGCCGTTGTCGCGCACTTCAAACAAATAGGAGAGCGTGCCCGCCGTGTGTCCGGGCATCGTGAGAACCTTTACCGACGCGTCTCCTACGGTGATCACCATTCCGTCATCGCCCACCATGTCTTTTTTCGCCTGTCCGCCCATGCGGCTTGCTCCCTGTTGCTCCACCAAGTCCCAGTCTTCGAGACCGTATACCAAGCGGACCCCTTTGATGTTGTCCTGCAGATACTTCGCGCCGCCGTCGTGATCTCCGTGGGCGTGGGACAGAACAACGTATTTGATCTTGTTCGGATCGAGGCCCAGCTTCTTCATGCCATCGATGATTTCGTCTTTGACGGCGTAGTCGAATATCGCTTCGATCAGTATGATCCCTTCACTGCCCACGATCGCCCAGGACGTGTAGCCCTTCGTTCCCAGGAAGTAGAGATTGTCGGCCACCCTCATCGGTTCCGCGTACCAAGTGTCGCGCGCGGGGGCTCCTCTTCCGCCTGGAGGGGCCGCGGCAGCCTGCCCTGCTCCACCCCGTGCGGGAGCGGGTGGCGGAGGAATGCACAGGCGCGCGAATGTGCCCGTCCAATCTGTACCAGCAGCGGCTTTCGCCGTGCTCAGGTAACTGTCCACGGACCGTGCCGGAGTCTGGCCCAACGCATTCAAACCCGTCGTCAGGAGTGCGGCTGCAAGGATACTGCTTTTGTATGACTTCATAAAATTTTCCCCTTATCGGACTGCTGTGATGCGTGGCCAATCATCGGTACGGAACGGAACCGCCGGCAACCCTGCACCGTTGAACAGAGTAGCCTCGGGATTCGCCTGCCATGCATAGCGAACGGCTTTCGGATCGACTACAGAACTGGAAGTGACGATCACCGTATTTCCGTCGACGCGCGCGTCCGCCCAGTACCACTTGCGGTCCTCGCCGGCCAGGGAAAATTCGGCCAAGCGATTGCCCTTCACTACCAAGCCTCCCTCAACGTGATCGAAATGAATGCGGAAGCCGCCGGGAACGCGTTCCACCGAAGACAAGGTCGGACCTTGGTAAGGAAGTTTCTTCCCGTAAAGCTCCGCCAGGGCGCACAGTCCCAGTCGGTCGCCCACTTCCACCTTGTCGATGGGATGCACGTCGTCGGCGTTGCCCGTATCGATGGTGACGGCCATGCAGGTGTTGGGCACGTTCTTCACTGTCAACGCCTGCGCCTCACGTAACTCCGCCCACGAATCGTCTTTGGGAACATCGCTGCGGGTTTTGTAGAAAGGCAACCCGGCAATGTAGAACGGAAAGTCTCCCTGGCCAAACAATTTGCGCCAATCGGCAATCATCGCGGGCAGCAGTTTGCTGTAGCCATCGGCGCGCTCCGCGTTGGACTCGCCTTGGTACCAGATCGCACCGGTGATCGCCAATGGAGCGATCGGTGCCAGCATCCCTTTATATAAGATGCCCGGCAAGGTCGGATTATTTTCCAGCCCGTTCGGCAGCGGATGCGGAGGACGAATATCCACACTCACCTTGCCCTTCCACTGGCCGGCCAGCGGGATCACGGTGCCATCGCCGAGCGTCACGTGCAGCTCTTCGGCCTTGCCCAGGAATCCACCACCCGGCTTTACTTTGAACAGGCGCAGGGCGATGACGTTGCGGCCCGGCTTCAACACGCCATTCGGTATCCCATAGACGCGAGGATTCTCCACCCACGAACTGGCGCCGACTTGCCGTCCATTGACGAACGTGGTGTCCATCTTTTCCACTTGCCCCAAGTACAGTCGCGCGGCACCGGCAGGCAAAGTCTCAGGGAGCGTAACCTCCGTGCGAAACCAGTTCAGGCTCGGCATATCGGCGATGCCCAGTTCCTGGAATCGCCCGGGAACCTGCACGGCTTTCCATGAAGTCGTGTCCAACTGCGGGTCGGCCCAGTTCTGTCCGTTCTTCATTCCGATGTCATAGTCGTCATACCAGTGGGAGATGGAATTGCCGTATTCGGGATCCTTGTTGCGGATGTGGCGTTCCACCTCGTCCAGGCCAGCGTCGAAGGTCTTCAGCGGACGCAGGCCTTCCGGACTGGTGAAGGTCTCCGCAGGAACGCCGCCGACGGCCTCCTGCACCAAGCCGATGGGAATGTTGGTATCGAGCTGCACCCGGCGCGCGAAGAAGTAGGCGACTGCGGAGATTCCGCCGCCGCGCCCACCGACACTTTCCGGCGACACTACTTTCCAACTGCCGCGCGGAACTTCGGCCGGCGTGTAGGAGCCGCGCTGACCCACGACGAAGTAGCGAATCTGCGGATACTTCGCGTTCTTGATCTCTTCCGCCGCATTGCGTGCCTGGCCCAAACCGAACTGCATGTTCGACTGGCCCGCCGCAATCCACACGTCGCCCACCAACACGTCATGCAATTCGACTGTCTGCGGTCCGCTGATCTTGACCGTGTAGGGTCCACCGGGCGCAGGCGGCTGGATACTCACCTGCCACTTGCCGTTCGCGCCGGTCGTGCCGCTGGCGGAGTTCGCGCCGATCTCCACACGCACCGCGTCCCCGGGTTTCGACCAACCCCAGATGGTGTTCGGCTTGCCGCGTTGCAGCACCATGTTATCGCCGAAGATCGGACTGACAAAGGGAGGAGCAGTCGGCGCAGCAGCCGCAGGTCCGCCGCGTCCCGCTGGTGGGCCATTCTGCGCCAACGCACAAAGCGAGCCCAAAAACAAAATCATCGAGAATCGTTTTATCGTCATTAACGTCCACTCACATTCTCAGCAAACAGATCGCACGCGGCGCGGCGCAGAGCTTCGCGCGCCACCGGACCTCTTGCAGTCAGATCCATGTAGGCTCGCGCCGTCGGATCGAACTTCGGCCACTTTGGTAACGAGCCGCCATTGGGATCGCCCGTCTTGGCAAAATTGGTCCAATACTGCTGCATATAGTCGGAGACAGCCGCGTCGGTGGCGTCGTACTTCGGAGCATTCGCGGCCCGGCCGGCCTCGGCCAACGTGCCGAACACGTAGGGAATTTCGCTGCCATGCGCGGCCCCTTGCGCTTCCCGTCCCACAGGCACGCGGGAGAACTCAAATTGGTAGCTACGATTTCCCGCTTTGGTGTGCCAGACCAACTGCGTGACCGTGCCGCAGCGGAACTGCGAATCGGTGGCCCACTGCGCCATCGCGTCCCCGTAGACGGGGTCCAATGCCGACGACGCGCCATTCTTCACTCCGTAGATTTCCATGGCGCGAGGGGCCAACGCTCCGAATTCAGCTTCGATGCCTTCCTTCAGTCCCGCAACCGGGAAGAAGGGTCGGCTCAGCTCACGCGCGTTGCTGCCCAACAACAGATCGAACTTATGCTGCTGGCCCGCGCGGTACACCTGGAAGGGCGGACGAGGCAGCACCCAGCCATCCACCACCACACCTAGCAGCGGACCCAGGAACTGCAAACCTTGCCCTGTGGCCTTCTGCAGTTGGTCGGCAGGGATGGCGCGCAGCTCCTTGATGGAAGCGGCCTTGAGGCCCACTCCGACGCTGAGGCCTTTCTTCTCGCCCTCCGCCAATGTCGGCGGCGCGACAACCGGACCGCTCTCACCAATGAGTCGCGTAAACAGACCCTTGGCCAGCGGCGATGTGGTGAGAACATTAATGTCGAGGCCACCTGCAGATTCCCCAAAGATAGTTACGTTCGACGGATCACCGCCGAAGCGCGAAACGTTCTCGCGCACCCACTTCATGGCGGCCACCTGATCCAGCAGCCCGTAGTTGCCAGAAGAATGATGCGCGGATTCGGCGGTCAACTGCGGATGCGCCAGGAAACCGAAGGCTCCCATGCGATAGTTGGCGCTGACCAGAACTACGCCGCGGCGGGACAGACTCTCGCCGTCAAAATTCGGTTCCGACGCAGCGCCGGCGAAATTGCCTCCACCGTGAATCCACAGCATCACAGGCTTGCGCGCCTTGGACGGCCACTCCGGCGTCCAGACATTCAGGTAGAGGCAATCTTCACTCACGTTCTCGCCACTCTGCATGCAGCGCGAGGAGAAGGCCGTGGCGTCGCGAACACCCGTCCAGGACTTCACGGGCATGGGTTCGCGCCAACGCAGGTCTCCGACCGGAGGAGCGGCAAACGGGATGCCTTTAAACACGGCTCCGGCTTTGAGAGCAACGCCTCGAACCTGACCGCCGGTTACCGCAACCGTAGGAGCAGTTTGTGCCCATGCGGCAAGGCTCCCCAACAGCAACAAGCACAAAGTTTTCATGGCGACCATAGCCTCCTAAGGATTCCAAGCTGCTTGGTATTTTAGTGGAATCCACACCCGTGTGCAAACGCTTTCATTGCTGTGCGTCCCTGCCACCCCGTTGCGCGCGAGAGCCAGTTGGTGTCCTATAGAACCCATGACCAAATTAACCAGGAAATTTGCGTTCGGGCTGGCCGGGTTGCTGTGTGCCTCCGGCATCGTAATGAGTCAGCAAAAGCCGAACGGACCCCGGCTGTACCGCATGTGGAGCGATACCAAGGGCGACACGCATGTGGAAGAGATCAACATTGCAACCAAAGGCCGCTTGGTGATCCCCGGAATCGTGATGAATTTTTCCGGCAACACTCCTGGGGCCGGCAGTGAACAGTTGCACAATACACGCGTCCGGCAGTTTGCGGTCACAGTGTTTGGCGAACTCGATGTGGAAGCCAGCGACGGCTCCAAAGCGCACTTGCGAACGGGCGATATGAGCTTTGTCGAAGATGTGCAGGGCAAGGGACACAAGACATTTGAGAAAGGCGCGCAAAGCGTGTTCCTGCAAGTGCCCGAAGGCTTCGACGTGAAGAAGTGGGCGGCTGGCCAATAAACAGAAATCGCCCCTACCGGCGCGACCCCTTGTCCTCGCAAGCCACTGCCGGTAGAATAGCCGAGGACTACTCACAATGACGATCCCCACCACGCTCCATTCCAAGACTCCCCGCCGACTAGATCGGCGCACCTTTTTATCTGGATTGGGGGCCGTGGGTGCGGGTTTATGGACCGCGCCGTCGGCCGAAGCCTTCGGCCTGCCTGAGGACAAAATCAAGGTCGTTCGCTATTTCAGCAATGCCGGCGATGCCAACGGCGGTCGTGGTCAGCCGATGGTGAATCAGTCCAACAACGTGGTGATGATCGAGACTGAACGGGGCTTGGTCGGCATCGGAGAGGGCGGCGAGCCCCGTACGATGGACGAATGCGCCAGCATGTTGATTGGCCTGGATCCCTACCGGATCGACAACATGTGGCAGCGCATGATGCGAGGCTATTTCTATCCCGCTGGCCGCGAGAAAACACACTCGCTGGGTGCACTCGATCTGGCCTTGTGGGACCTCAAGGGGAAGGCGCTGGACGTGCCGATCTGGCAATTGCTGGGCGGCAAGTCGCGTGATCACGTGGAATTGTACTCGACTGTGTTTCCAGCGCCGCGCGGCGGCACGCTGGAGGATGCAGCGCGTGCCTGCAGGGATGCAGGCTTCCGCACTTATCGCTACGCCACTGACAATCCGCGCGAGCGGCAGGTGGATCGCTTCAAGTTGGTCCGCAAAATGTTCGAGGATTGCACGCTGCTGCACAAAGGCGCGGGCGACGGCGGCTGGGCGATCGACTTCCACACCGAACTGGACCTGCCCGACGCGATCAATCTGGCCACGCTGCTGGAGCCAATGCATCCCTATTTCTGCGAAGACCTGATTCGTAGCGAAAACGTGCTGTCTTACGAGACCGTCCGCCAGCGAACCCGCGTGCCCATCGCGGTGGGCGAACAGTTCGGCTACAAATGGGACATCAACTCGCTGATCGAGAAGGAATTGATCGACTACACTCGCGTGACTCTACCCAACGCGGGCGGCATCAGCGAATTCATGAAGATCATCGCGCTCGCCGAGACGCACTACATCGGCATGATTCCGCATTTCACCGGTCCGATTGCCGAAGCCGCGCTGGTGCAGTGCCTGGCGGCCACTTCGATAGTCGCGCTCATGGAGATGCTGGGTAACGGTTCGCGGACATGGCCCTATTTGAAGCAAGGATACGACTTCAAGGACGGGAAGCTGTGGCCCAATGACCGGCCCGGTTTGGGCGTCGAGGTCGATGTCAGCAAGCTGACCAAGATCGCCGACTACGATACCTATCGCGCTGGCATGTTGATGAATCGGCGTCCGGATGGCTCCTTCATGAACTGGTAGCTTCCGTGACCGCCGAAAGTCTGACTTGATGTTGGCATTCATTCTGATGCAGGCGGACCCGGGCCGCCTCATCCACCTGACGTGGGTCGATATCGCGATTGTCGCGATCTATTTCGTCGCCGTGCTGGCCATTGGCTTTTATACCAAGGGGCAGACACAGACCGGCGATGACTTCTTTTTCGCCGGCCGCGAGATGACCGCCTGGGTCGCGGGCCTGGGATTCCTGGCCGCGAATCTCAGTGCGCTCGAATTGATGGGATGGGCGGCGGCGTCTTATCAATACGGCATCCTGGCCACCCACTGGTATTGGATCGGAGCCATCCCGGCCATGCTGTTCCTGGGCTTGGTGATGATGCCGTTTTACTACATCAGCAAGACTCACTCGGTCTCTGGCTACCTGAAACTGCGCTTTGGTGAATCTACGCGCACACTTTCCGCGATCACCTTCGCCTTCATGACCGTGCTGATGAGCGGCGTCAACCTTTATTCGATGGCGCTGGTGATGAAGATCCTGCTGGGGTGGGACATCCATATCAGCATCTGGGTTTCTTCGCTGACCGTTGCCGTCTATGTGGCGCTGGGCGGTTTGCGTTCCGCCATTTTCAACGAAGTTTTGCAGTTCGTCCTGATCTGGCTGGGCGTGTTGCTGATTCCTATCCTGGGTCTGCGCGAAACCGGCGGCTGGAGCGGACTCAAAGATCGCATCGCCACCAACATGGGCAGCACCGACTATACTCACCTGTGGAGCACGCTCGGCTCCTTCCAGGACAACCCGATGGGAATCCATTGGACCGGGATCGTATTGGGTCTGGGAGGGGTCATCTCGTTTGGCTACTGGACCACCGACTTCCTGGTAGTCCAGCGGGTGCTCACCGCCAAGGACCTGCGTTCTGCCCAACTCGCGCCCATTATCGGAGCTGGGTTCAAAATGCTGGTTCCTGTGATTGTCATCCTGCCGGGACTGTTGGGATTGGCATTGCTGCCGGAGAAACTCTTAGGGGAAGCTGCCGCCGTAGCGTCGAACGGACACAGTTACAACGAGGCTCTGCCGCTGATGCTCGCGCGCTACCTGGGCCCGGGTCTGCTGGGACTGGGGATTACAGCGCTGATCGCGGGCTTCATGGCGGGCATGGCAGGCAATGTAACCGCCTTCTCCACGGTGTGGACCTACGACATCCACCGTGCCTTGTTCCGCCCGCATGCCAGCGATGCCCACTATATGACCGTCGGCCGATGGTGCACCATTCTGGGCGTTCTCGCCAGCGTCGGGACCGCTTACGTGGTCATGCAATTTCTGAGCATCATGGACTACGTCCAGGCACTGTTCAGCTTCTTCGTTGCACCGCTGTTCGGCACCGTGCTGCTAGGGATGCTGTGGAAGCGGGCGACCCCGGCCGGTGGGTTCTGGGGCCTTCTGCTGGGAACTCTGGCGTCCGTCGGAATGTGGATCTGGGGAAGATTGGACCCTGGCGCATTGTCCATCATCGCGCTCTCTCCGAACGCGGCCAGTATGGCGGAAAATATGTACCGGGCTTTGTGGTCTTGGCTGGTGTGCGTCGGCGTCACAGTGGTGGTCAGCCTGGCCACCACGCCACTACCTGAACAATCCTTGACCGGCCTGGTTTACGGCCACATCACGCTGCCCAATGATGCCCAGGTTCCTTTGCTGCAACGCCCGACATTCTGGGCCATCGTGATCTCGGTCGTCTTCGTCATTCTCAACGTGGTCTTCTGGTAACCGGCATGAGATCAGGAAAGAACTCACTCTCTGTTTGGTACTTCATCGGCTGGCTGGTGCTGATCTACGGCATACTGATCTTGGGCGCTGGATCCGGTTTACTGGCAGTGCAGTCTCCCACTTCGACGGCCGATCGTGAGGTCGGGATTTGGTGGGGCGCATTGCTGATGGTCATCGGCGTGGCCTATGTGTGGTGTTTCCATCCCGGACGAAAGAGATTATGAACAGGTTTACCAGGAAGACTCTTCGACTTTCCCTTGCACTCGTAGCACTGCTCCTTGTTGGATGTTCGTCGCCGCAGGAAACGGCGGCTCCCCTCGGCCAAGCGCCCGTCGCCTGGGGCAAGACCTCCGATGGCGCCAGCGTGGAGTTGTACACCTTGGCGAATGCCAAGGGAGCAGAGGCCGGGATCATCACCTACGGCGGAATCGTGGTTTCCCTGAAAGTTCCCGACCGTTCCGGAGTTCTTGGCGACGTGGTGGCAGGGTTTGACAATCTGCAGGGCTACCTCACGCCGGCACCTTACTTCGGAGCCATCATTGGACGCTATGGCAACCGCATTGGCGGCTCGCGGTTTGCCCTGAACGGCAGCGAATACAAGCTGACAAAAAATGACGGCGGCAATCAGTTGCACGGAGGGCCGAGAGGCTTTGATAAGCGTCTGTGGCAGGCCAGGCCCCTCTCAAAGCAGCGTCTGGAGCTTAGCTATTTCAGCAAGGACGGCGAAGAGGGTTATCCAGGAAACCTGCTGGTGAACGTCATTTACACGCTCACTGATAACAACGAACTTCAGATCGACTATGCGGCCACAACCGACAAGGAAACGGTGGTGAACCTGACCCATCACAGCTATTTCAATCTGTCCGGCGAGGGAGATATTCTGAGCCATCGGCTCAGTATCCATGCCGATCGCATCACTCCCGTCAACCAGGAATTAATCCCGACCGGCGAGTTGAAAAGTGTTGCCGGAACCCCGTTCGATTTCCGGAAGGAAACCAGCATTGGTGAGCGTATCGATCAGCAAGACCAGCAACTCACCTTTGGACGCGGCTATGACCACAACTGGGTTTTGAACCGCAGCGGATCCGGCCTGGAACCGGCGGCGCTGGTGACCGATCCCAAGTCAGGCCGTGTGATGCAGGTGCTAACCACGATGCCGGGCATGCAATTCTACTCCGGGAACTTCCTGGATGGGACTTTTCAGGGCAAAGGCCTGACCTACACGCGCCGTTCCGCATTTTGCCTGGAGACCCAATATTTCCCGGACTCTCCCAACAAACCCGACTTCCCGTCCACTGTTTTGCGGCCCGGCAGCGCGTTTCGCTCCACGACCGTGTATCAATTCTCCACAATCTAAGCAGTTCATGAGTGTGCTTTACTTAACCTAAATCCATGAGTTTGGAAGCTGTCGCAAAACACGCCCGAGTCTCGCCCGCCACCGTATCCCGGGTTCTCAACAACCTTGGCGTGGTCAAGAGCAGCACACGTGCGCGTGTACTGAAGGCGATTGAAGAGCTGAAATACTACCCCAACGTGCACGCCCGTGCGCTGGCTGGCGGGGTGAGCAGAACGCTAGGACTCATCGTTTCGAACCTCGAGAATCCATTCTTTCTGGACATCTTCCGCGTGCTGGAACACGAGGCGCATGCAAACGGTTACGAAGTGCTGGTGGCGAACACCAACTATGACCTGCAGTGGCAGAACTCCAGTGTTCGCCTGATGCTGGGCCGCCGCGTCGCGGGGCTGGCGCTCGTGGTCTCCGAGATTGACCCGGCTGTCCTTGACGAACTCGAGGAACGCAAGATCCGGGCGGTGGTGTACGACGTAGGATCGCCGCGGCGGGGCATCACGAGTATAAAGTCCAATTACCGGAAGGGCATCGAACGGGTATCCGAGTATCTGCGGAGTATCGGGCATAAGCGGATCGCGTTCGTGGGTCACCACACCACGCTGGGACCGCTCAGCGATCGCAAATCCACCTTTATCGAAGTGATGAAGCGCTACGGCCCGGAAGTGCAGTACACCACCGTTGCCGATTCGGATGACTACGCCGGGGGACGAAGAGCGGTGCAGCAGCTATGGGCGTCCAATTTTCGCCCGACCGCAATCCTCTGCGTCAACGACTTCATGGCCGCCGGTGTACTTCGCCAATTGCGCGATATGGGAGTGGACGTTCCTGGGCAGGTCTCGGTGACAGGATTCGACAACATCACGCTGTCTGAGATCGTCTATCCGGCATTGACCACGTTGCACATTCCCAGGGATCAGATTGGTCGTCAGATCTTTGCCAGCTTGACCGCGCCGAAGCCGACTGTGAAAGTGCCGCAGGAGATTATCATCACCCCGGAACTGGTTGTGAGAGAATCCACGGGTCGCGCACCAACGGAAAGCTAAACCGTTGGCGCGCGCCGCGAAGGACGTTGCTTAGAAGCCGAGCCGAATAACCACTTGGCCATTCCGCGGGGAGCCCGCGTTGAGCGGGTTTATGAAACCGAATCCGCCGGACAAGCCGAGGCCTGCGGTGGTAGTCGTAGTGGCGGTCGGGTTTCCCGACGACGGAGCAGAACCAGCAAGGACCGTCCGGTTGAAGGCGTTGAAGAACTCACCCCGGAACTGCAGGTTGACGCCCTCCCGAAGGCGGAAGCTACGTCCCAGGCTTAATTGCTCGTCTGGGCGGCGCTGCTGCCGATAGTCGTTGAAGAAGGCAGCGGATGTGCCCCATTCCCCGGCGGCAGCGTCTTTCCAAGCGGCCGGGTTCAGGACCAGATCCTTATAAGGATCGAAACAATTGCAGTTCAAATCCTTCAGGAACGGTGACTGACCCGCCACGCGGTTCATACGCGTACCCTGGAACAGAAGCGAGTTCAGCGCATTCTGCGAACCGGGTAGTCCGATCGGCGTCCCGGAGGCGTAGCGCAGAATCGCGCTGAGCGTCCAGCCGCCAGTGGCGAAACGGAGGAACCTGTTTTGGGAGACCGCGGGCGTCTGGTAGTTTACGGCTAGCACCGTAACCAGCGGTTGCGAATTGGGCGAGATGTACTTCTGGTTCACACGGTTGAAAACGTCGTTGGTGGAAGCGACAAATCCACCCTGATCATCGGAGCCGCGGGTCAACTCTTTCTGCCACGTGAAGGCCATCGAGAAATCGAGGCCGCGTGTGAAGCGCTGGGTGACCTTGGCTTGGAGCGAGTCATACCAGGTGTTGCCCAGCGGGGAGAAGCGAGACCCGAGGCCGCCGAACTGCGGGAACGGGCGCAAGCTTTGCGCGACGGTGTTGCCGGTCGAATACCCCGAGTAGACCTGGCCATTGAAGCCGCGCTGTGCGGCGAGCGAGGAATCCAGACGGGCGATCAGCAAGGAGCGGTCGGCCGCATTGGCAATGTTCAGGCCATAGCGGGCCAAGTTTGCCGGTTGTATCGCATTGATGCTGATCAGGCCATTGGCCTGGAACCAGACGCCGCGATTGCCGACGTAACTGGCTTCCACAACCAAGTTACGCGTGATCTCGCGCTGCAAGCCGAAGCTCCATTGCAAGATGCGCGCCGGACGGCCGCCGTTGGGATCGATCCAACCCGACGGGCTGTCGATCTGGCCGGGTGTGGGACGGATGCCGGGATTGAGGTCTGCCGCGTAGAGCAGGGCCTGGTCGTACTTCAAGCCGTCCCGCAGGTTCAACGCCGGATCGCCAAATGAGGTGGACGTGATGTTGAGAGTATTGTAGCCCGTGCCGACCGTGGTTCCCGTGTAGTTGAATTGCGTGGTGCGGCCGTAGCTTACACCCACGCCGGCGCGAAATACCGTTTTCGAGTCGATTTGGTAGGCAGCTCCGACGCGCGGGCCGAGAGCAAGTGGATAGGTCTTGGCCAACAGGCAATTGCAGCGTCCCGGACCATAACCTTCGTATACCGACGCACCCAGGCGGCCGCCCGCCGAGGGGTTCCGGATAGTGGGATCAAAACCGCTGGTACGGTCCCATGCTTCTCGAATGGACGTCTGATAATCCCAGCGCAGACCGTAGTCCAGGGTCAATTTGCGCGTAACCTTCCAAGAATCCTGCAGGAACGCTCCCCAGGCGGACTTGCGGTAGTGCGGGTCCTGGTAGTTCGCGATGGTGCCGGTCAAAGCCCCACCCAGCAAGAAGCTAGCGTAACCGTGGCCGATGCTGCCTCCACCTAAGTTCTGGCCCTGGGTTGAGGGCAGCGATGTCTGCTGATTGCTGAAGTTGTAGGCCCCGTAAGACTGGAACCCGTTCTTGTTAATGAAAGCATCAATGCGCCACTCACCTCCCACCTTAATGGTGTGGTTGTTTCGGATATAGGTGACGCTGGCAACGCCCGTGGGTTTGATGTCGAAGTAGTCGTTGGCGTTTGTCTGCCCAATGCCGATACCGACGCCGCCGAAGTTACCCTGCGAAAGGCCGGTAATGCGGGGGAAACCGAGGCTCACAGCGCCGGTCAGGCCCAGCACCGCAACCTGGTCAAAGTCGACAACGCCAGGAACGGCGTTATCGGGAATGTGCTCCCGGATGACGCCCGCACCCAAGTGCAGGATCATGGTCGGGGTGATCGTGTAGTCCCAATTGATGCGGACGGTGGGGATTCGCGAGGAACCGAGACGCTTCGAGGTTAGGGGCGGTCCAAGGCCGTCCACACCGTTGTTGCCGAACTTGGTCCGAAGGTATTGGAAGTAGAAGTTGAGCTTTGACTTGTCGCTTAGGGTGTGGTCTATTTTCTCGCTGGTAATTTCGTTCTTGCGAACTGTGGTGCCACTCTGCGCGAAGTTATTGAATAACCCCGGACGAGTTGGAAGCGGGAGGTAGCCGTTGATTTGGGCTGTCACGCGGTCAAACCTGGCTACCGGAATCCGGTTACCCGGGAACGGATCGCGGAGTCGCGCACCGTTTGCGACGAAAGTTGTCGCGGGGTCGTAGATGGTGTTTTCAAAGATTCCGCGGCCGGAAGGGTCCAGGGCGAGTTGGCGTCCTGTCAGGATGGCGCTGAAATCGCCACTACGTAGTTCCGGCGTCGGCATGGTCGTGAAGCTGCCGCTTATGTTGCCGCGGTTCACGTACTTTTCGATATTGAAGAAGAAGAAGGTGCGGTTCCGCCCGTCATAGAGTCCGGGGATATAAACGGGACCACCGATGCTGCCGCCGGAATCCTGGCGCCGGTCCTTAGCCCGGATGTGCTGCCCTTGGCCGTTGTCCGTGAACGGGCGGCCGGCGTGCAAGCCTTCGTTGTAAAAATACCCGTAGAGCGAACCGTGTAATTGGTTACTGCCGGATTTTGTCGTGAAGTTGAACAAGCCGCCAGCTACTTGGCCGTATTCAGCCGAAAAGTTACTGGTTTGCACTGAGATTTCCTGCACCGCCTCCACCGAAGGAGCCCCCATGTCGGAACCGTCGGCGTCCAAAGTGCGACTTGAGTCCTGGCCTTCTAACCGCATGGCGAAGGTCGCATTCGGCATACCGTTCACGCGAATGTTATTCCGACCGGTGATGCTACCACCCGGTAGCAACTGCACGAAGGTGAGAGGGTTGCGGAAGCTGCCGGGGCCACGGGCGCTGAAGTTCAAGGGCAGCGCGTTCATCTGAGCCGTGGCGATGTTGTAGCTCTGTTCAGCGCTTTCCGTCTTGAGCAACGTAGTCTCCGCAGTCACGGTAACGGTTTCACTTGTAGCGCCCACTTCCAGCGTGATGTCCAACCGGGTCGATTGCGCGACCTGGACCGTGATGCCAGTCTGTGCGTACTTCTTGAAACCGGGAAACTCCACGGTCAAGGAGTAAGCCCCGGCCGAGACTTGTACCAGCGAGTAGTTGCCCGTGGCTGTGCTGACGGTGTCATACACCGCGCCATTTTGCTGGTTCTGCAATGCGAGCTTTGCGCCGCCAATGACAGCGCCCTGGGGATCTTAGATGGTCCCCGTGAGCGTGCCGCGGTCGGCCTGCGCGAACGCAGCACCGGCCATGAGAGTAAACACGACTAATTTTGAAATCATAAATCACCCCTCGCCCAAGCACGATCGCGGATGGTGAATTGGCCATCCCGTCAGCCTGGAGCAAATTTTTACCGCCCCAAGGTTTTAACGCCTCGTAAGGTTGTAGCCCATACGGACGAGAAATGCAAGCGCTATCATTTCTGACGGAATGTCCGGCAACAATTTGAGTCACATAAATTGAGGACCGAAACCGTCCACCGCGAGGCAGGCGGCGTGCTATGATAGCGCTTCCATTTACCCATCATGTCGAATAGCCGCCCCATCCAAGGACTCCGCTGGTGGATGATCAGCCTGATTATGTTGGGGTCGGTCATTAACTACCTGACGCGCAGCACTCTGTCGGTCGCCGCGCCCACCATGCTGCAGGAATTGCACATTGGCGAGCGCGAGTATTCCTGGATCGTGGGTGCGTTTCAGGGCGCGGTCATGCTGCAGCCCTTCTGCGGCTACGTGCTGGACATCTTAGGACTTCGATTCGGCTTTGCGCTCTTTGCCATCGCGTGGTCCTTTGTGAACATGGCGCATTCCCTGGCGAACAGTTGGCAGGCGCTGATCTGGCTGCGCGGCTTGTTGGGATTCGCCGAAGGGTCCGCCAACCCGGCGGGCGTGAAGGCAACCTCGGAATGGTTCCCCGCAAAAGAACGCGGTTTCGCTGGCGGCGTTTACAACATCGGAGCTTCCTTCGGCTCCATGCTTGCCCCGCCTCTGGTCGCCTGGGCAATCTTGTCCTACAACTGGCAATCAGCGTTCCTCTTCACAGGAGCGCTGGGTTTGGTTTGGGCCGGGGCGTGGCTATGGCTCTACCGGGCCCCTAGCATCCACCCCAGGCTGTCGCCCGAGGAACGGGACTACATAACCTCCGGCCAGGAAAAGCACCTGCAGGACGACGGCGCCAAACCTTCGCTCGCGAAAATTTTTCGCACACGGAATTTCTGGGGAATCGCGATCCCGCGATTCCTGGCCGATCCAACCTGGGGCACCCTCAGCCTGTGGCTCCCCCTCTATCTAACCAACGAACGTGGCATGGACCTGAAACAAATCGCGCTCTTCGCGTGGCTCCCGTTTCTGGCCGCCGACTTCGGCTGCATCTTCGGCGGACTGATCGCGGCGAAACTGCAGAAGCACTTCAGCCTCAGCATTGTGAATGCGCGCCGCTCGGCCTTCACGCTGGGAGCATTTATGATGGTGAGCATGAGCTTTGTCGGCATGGTGGAAAGCCCCTACGCAGCGATCGCGCTGCTCAGCCTGGGTGGCTTCGCGCACCAGACGCTTTCCGTGACCGTCATCACCATGTCTTCGGATTTGTTCCGCAAGAACGAAGTCGCCACTGCCGCCGGCATGGCCGGAACACTGGGAAATGCTGGACTCCTGGGCTTCTCCCTGCTGATGGGTGGATTGGTGGCCAGCATCGGCTACACACCATTTTTCGTCTGCCTCGGGTTCCTGGACCTAATCGGCGCCGTCGTTCTTTGGACGGTGGTGCGCGATCCAGAAACCCTCAGCCCTCAGCACGCTTCTTAACATTTAATCCATGACCGCCCGTATTCTTAACCCAATTCTTCCCGGCTTCAATCCGGACCCTTCGATTGTTCGCGTCGGGGACGACTACTACGTCGCCACCTCCACCTTTGAGTGGTTTCCCGGTGTCCAGATCCATCACTCGCGCGACCTGATTCACTGGCGCTTACTCTCGCGCCCGCTGACCCGCGCCAGCCAGTTGAACATGCTGGGCGATCCCGATTCGTGCGGCGTGTGGGCGCCCTGCCTCACCTACGCGGATGGATTGTTCTGGCTGATCTACACGGATGTGAAACGCTACGGGCGGACCTCGCAGCCTGGCTCTGGTGGCTCCTCCCCTCGCGACACACATAACTACCTGGTGACCTGCCCGACCATTGATGGCGAATGGTCCGAACCGATCTTCCTCAATAGCAGCGGCTTTGACCCCTCGCTGTTTCACGACGCGGACGGACGCAAATATGTGCTCAACATGCGCTGGGATTCGCGTCCCGGGAAAAATCGCTTTGCGGGGATCGAAGTGCAGGAATACTCGCACAGCGAGGGCAAACTGGTGGGCGATGTCTCGATGATCTTCGAAGGCACGGCGATTGGATTCACGGAAGGGCCGCATGTGTACCAGCGCGGTGGCTATTACCACCTGTTAACGGCGGAGGGCGGAACCGGCTGGGGCCACGCGGTCACCATGGCTCGTTCGCGATCACTTTTGGGACCGTACGAACTGCATCCCGACATCTACGCACTCACCGCGCGCCACCGGCCCGACGCGCTACTGCAACGCGCGGGGCACGCGGACATGGTGGAAACGCAGGATGGCGAAACCTACATGTTGCATTTGTGTGGGCGGCCACTGCCCAATCGTGGACGCTGCACGCTAGGGCGTGAGACCGCGATCCAGCACATGCGCTGGTCCGACGACGGCTGGCTTCGTACCGCCGATGGCACTGGCATTCCTCAAGTGGAAGTGGCGGCACCGGCATTACCAGAACATCCTTTTCCGCCGTCGCCGGAGCGCGTGAACTTCGACAGTCCGCAACTGCTGCTCGATTTTCAGTGGCTCCGTTCGCCGTGGCCAGAAGAACTCTTTAGCCTGACCGAGCGCCCCGGCTTCCTGCGGCTCTACGGTCGTGAAACCGTGGGCAGTTTTTTTCGCCAGTCGCTGGTCGCGCGCCGTCAGCAGGCGCACTGCTTCAGCGCCGAAACGCGGATGGAGTTTGAACCGACTCGTTACCAGCACGCGGCCGGTCTCATTTGCTACTACAACAGCAGCAAATTTCACTACTTGTTCGTCTCGCACGATGAGCAATTGGGTAAGCACCTGCGCGTCATGTCCTGCCTGCCGGACCAGTTGCACTCCGACGTGTTTAGCGCGTCCATCCCGATTCCCTCAGGCCAAGCGGTGCGCCTGCGCGTGGAGGTCGATTTCGAGCGGCTGTTTTTTGCCTATGCTATCGGCGATGGCGCATGGACCCGGCTGCCCACGCAACTCGACGCCAGCATCCTTTCCGACGAAGCCTGTGCGCCCGGAAGTCCAAATTTCACCGGAGCCTTCGTAGGCGTCTGCTGCCAGGATCTAACCGGCGCCGGCCATCCCGCGGACTTCGATCATTTTGTATACCGCGAGCGAGGCTTCCTCGCCGACCCTTTCTAAACACGTTTCATGACGAACCCTTTCGATTCCGCAGATTCTTCTCTCTACGACGTACCCGCGCGCGCCCCGGGCCCCACGGGTTCCCTGCCCCTCACTCCGCAGTTGCTGCGCGAATGGCCCTCCGGCCACCTGTTTGGCTGGACGCAGAACACCGGCATGGGCTGGAAAGCCGAAGAGTTGGGAGCCAAAGAGTATCTGGTGCTCTCCACTCACGGAGGTGTTCGCGCGGCCGACGGCACACCCATCGCGCTCGGCTATCATACCGGGCATTGGGAAGTGGGACTGCTGGTGGAAGAAGCCTCGCGCGAGTTTCACGCGCACGGCGGCATCCCGTTCGCGGGCGCGTGCACCGATCCTTGCGACGGACGCTCGCAAGGCACCACGGCGATGTTTGACAGCCTGCCGTATCGCAATGATGCAGCCATCGTATTCCGGCGCTTGATTCGTTCGCTGCCCACGCGCAGCGGCGTGCTGGGCGTGGCGACTTGTGACAAAGGTCTGCCCGCAATGATGATGGCGCTGGCGGCTTCGCAAGACCTATCGTGCATCCTGGTCCCGGGCGGCGTCACGCTGCCACCGGACGAAGGCGAGGACGCAGGGAAAGTTCAAACGCTGGGAGTGCGCTACACGCATGGCGAAGTGACGCTGGAACAGGCAGCCGACCTGGGCTGCCGCGCGTGCGGGTCAGCCGGCGGCGGTTGCCAGTTCATGGGTACGGCGGCAAGCTCGCAAGTTGTCGGCGAGGCGCTAGGACTCTCACTGGGCCACGCAGCGCTCGCCCCTTCCGGCCACGCAATTTGGCTCGAAATGGCGCGGCGCTCGGCGCGCGCGTTGATGGCCATGCAGCGGCAGGGGATGCGGATGCGCGACTTACTATCGTCGGCTTCGATCCACAACGCGATGGTGGCCCACGCGGCGTTCGGCGGCTCGACGAACCTGATCCTGCACGTTCCCGCGATCGCACATGCGGCGGGCTTGCCCCGCCCGACGGCAAGAGACTGGGAACGCATCAATCGTCAGGTGCCGCGTCTGGTAGACGCGCTGCCCAACGGACCGCGCAATCACCCCACCATTCAGGTATTCCTCGCGGGCGGTGTGCCAGAAGTCCTGCTGCATCTGCGTCGCGCTGGCTTGCTCGAAACGGGCGCGCGTACCGCAAGCGGAATGACCATGGATCAGCAGCTCGATGCATGGCAGGATTCGGAACGGCGCGCCAGCCTGCGTAGACTGCTGCGCGAACGCAGCGGCGTCGATCCCGACGATGTGATTCTCTCGCCAGACTCAGCGAAACAGCGGGGCCTCACCTCCACCGTCTGCTTCCCTACTGGAAACCTTGCGCCGGGCGGCTCGGTCGTCAAGAGCACATCGATCGATCCTTCCGTGGTCGGCAGCGACGGAGTGTATCGCAAAGTGGGACCGGCGAAGGTGTTCCATAGCGAACCAGCGGCCATCGCCGCGATCAAGGATAAGCGCATTCAGGCCGGCGATGTACTCGTGCTCGCCTGCCGCGGCCCCATGGGCGCCGGCATGGAGGAGACCGCGCAGCTGACCTCAGCCTTGCGCTATCTCCCATTCGGCAAACACGTCGCTATCTTGACCGACGCTCGTTTCAGTGGACTCTCCACGGGCGCCTGCCTTGGTCATGTCACGCCCGAGGCGTTGGCTGGCGGACCCATTGGAAAGCTTCGCGACGGAGACATAGTCGAAATCATCGTCGACCGCAACAAGTTGGAAGGCTCGGTAAACCTAGTGGGTGAGACCGGCCGCAGCTTTAGCGCGGAAGAAGGCACACGCGTGCTGGCGGCTCGCCCCGTTCGCGATGACCTGGCTCCGGACCCGGCGATGCCGCCCGAAACTCGCATTTGGGCCGCGTTACAGGACGTGAGCGGCGGATCATGGGGAGGCTGCGTATTTGACGCGGACTCCATCCTCAAAGTGATCGCCGCCGGCAAACGCGCGATCGAGTAAGATCAAACTGCAAAGGAGAATCGAGTGCTTCGATCCAACCGGTCCTTTTTGAGATGGCTGCTGCTGCCTGCCGCCGTTCTGACTTTGGCTGCGCAACAACCCGCACCCTTCGATCCGGACTGGGTGAAACCGTTCCCTCCGTTTCACATCCTCGGAAACATTTATTGGGTAGGTACATGGGACCTCGCTACGTACCTGATCACCACGCCGCAGGGCCACATCCTGATCAACAGCGGCATGAAGGAAACAGTGCCGCAAATCGTGCAAGGCATCGAAGCGCTGGGCTTCAAGCCCACCGACGTGAAACTGCTGCTGGCCACGCATGGACACTTCGATCACGTTGCGGGCCTCGCGGAACTGAAGCGGATCACGCATGCGCAAATCGCCATGTCGAAGGCCGATGCGGAGTTGGTCGAAAGCGGCGGCGCGGCGGACTTCCTGTTCGGCAAAAGCCCCGGAGCGCTGTTTGACCCGGCGAAGGTTGATCGCATTCTGGCCGAGGGAGAGAAGATCACGCTTGGTGGCACCGAACTGACCATGCATCTGCATCCCGGACACACCAAAGGTGCGATGAGCTTCACCACAACCATCCAGGAAGGCGGCAAGGCGTATCGCGTCGGCATCGTCAACATGGGTTCGATCAACGCAGGCGTGACGGTCACCAATATGCCTGGATTCCCGGGCATGGAAGAGGCCTATCGCAAAACATTCCGCGAGCAAAAGGCTCTGGAACTGGACGTCTTTCTTGCCTCGCACGCAGGGCAGATCAACTTACACCGGAAGTACACACCGGGCGACGCCTACGATCCTGCACGCTTCGTCGATCCGGCTGGATACAAAAACGCGGTCGCGCGCATGGAAGCAAGTTTCCTAGCCACCGTGGAACGCGAACGTCGTAAAAAGTAGCTACTGTTTCAGAGGACATCATGCAAAAACGAACCGCTAAGCTCGCACTTCTTGCCGCCTTCCCGCTGTTGGCGCTGGCGCAAACGCCGTCCACGCCGGAACCGAACATTTACTACCGCTTCTCTCCCGATTCAGTAGTGATGGACGGGGTCCCCAAGGGAGAGGTCAAGGGTCCGTTCACCTTGCCCAGCCAGGCCTATCCAGGAACGCAGCACACCTACTGGGTCTACGTGCCCGCGCAGTACGACCCATCGGTGGCCGCGAGCCTCATGATCTTTAACGACGGCCAGGCATTTTGGGCCATGGATGGCGACATCCGCGCGCAGGTGGTGATGGACAATCTGATCTACCGACGCGAGTTGCCTGTGATGATCGGCGTCTTCATCAACCCGGGCCGTACGCCGGAGCAGCCCGAGCCCAACCTGAAAGAGTGGGGCGACCGCACCACCAACCGTCCCACTGAGTACAACTCGCTGGACGACAAGTACGCACGCGTGATCGTCGACGAGTTGATGCCGGCACTCTACAAGGACTACAACATCTCGCGCGACCCGGAACGGCACGGCATCGGCGGCAGCAGTTCCGGAGCCATCGCCGCGTTCACCGTGGCCTGGGAACGTCCTGACCAGTTCCGCAAAGTCTTGAGCAATGTGGGCAGCTTCGTGAATATTCGCGGAGGCCACGCCTATCCGGACATCATTCGCAAGGCTGAAAAGAAGCCGCTGCGTGTATTCCTGACCGATGGTCGCAATGACAACCGCAGCCTGCGTGCCGATGGCACCTATGATGTGAACCGCGACTGGTTCGCGCAAAACGTTCGCATGCAGCAGGCGCTGGAATCCAAGGGCTACGACCTAAACTATGCCTACGGAATCCAGTCCCACGGACAAAGCATGCTGCGAGCGGTGCTGCCGGAAATGATGCGCTGGCTGTGGCGTGATCACGCGTTCTCGGCAGATGCACACGACATGGTGGAACGCTCGTTTAACCAGCCGAAGGCCAAGCCATGAAGCCGATTCTGAGCGCCCTGTTCCTGGCGAGTTTGGCGTTTGCCCAACCGGTTGTGGTCTCGCCTACGATTCAGAAACCGAAAGACGCGCGTCCCCTGGCGGAGAAAGACTTTGGCGGCTACGTCATGGTCTATTTCAAGGACGAGACGCACTCCGGCTATTTTGCCGTCAGCCGCGACGGCTACACCTTCGCCGACGTCAACGGCGGGCAACCGGTGCTCGATGGAACGCAACTCGCCGAGCAGAAAGGCGTGCGTGATCCGCACATCGCTCGCGGACCGGATGGCGCTTTCTACCTGGCCATGACCGATCTACACATCTACGGTCAGCGAGTCGGCGTCCGCACAACCCAGTGGGAGCGTCCCGAAGAAACCTACGGCTGGGGCAACAACCGAGCCATCGTGTTGATGAAGTCCTGGGATCTCATCCATTGGACGCATTCCGATTTCCGTGTGGACAAAGCGTTCCCTCAGCTGGGCGATATCGGCGCGAGCTGGGCACCACAGACCATCTACGACGAAGCGGCCAAAAAGATGATGGTGTACTTCACGATTCGTCTCAACGGCCAGACCAGCATGTATTACTCCTACACGGACGATGCGTTCACCAAGCTAGTCACCAAGCCCGAGCATCTCTCAGAAGCCGCCGGCATCGACGGCGACATCGTGCAGGTGGGGGGCAAATTCCATCTTCACTACGCGTCCAAGGCGACGGTGAAGCATGGCGTCTCCAACCGTATCAACGGCGGCTACGAGTTCGACCCGCAGCGCATCGACCCGGAAACAGTTTCTACCGAAGCGCCGAACGTGTTTAAGCGCCTGGGGACCAATTCCTACGTCCTGATGTATGACGTTTACGGCGCGCGACCCAACAACATGGGCTTCAGCGAGACCACCGACTTCACCACGTACCGCAACCTAGGCCACTTCAACGAAGGCGTGATGAAGGGCACCAATTTTGTTCGCCCCAAGCACGGTGCGGTCACCTATCTGACGCCAGCGGAGCTGAACGCGATCGCGGCCTACTGGAAAGTGGACCTCACGACACTGCCTCTACCGAAGTGATGCAACTACAAAAATCCATTTCGGCGTTCGCGCTGTTCTCCGGCCTGTGTCTGGGGCAAACGAACACCGATTGGAAACTCTGGTATCGACAGCCCGCAGCCAGGTGGGTGGAGGCGCTCCCGGTTGGGAACGGGCGACTAGCCGCGATGGTGTTTGGCGATCCGCGCAAGGAACACATCCAATTCAACGAGGACACCGTCTGGTCCGGCGAGAAACGCGACCGCAGCAATCCGGAAGCGCCCACCTCCATTCCAGAGATCCGGCGGTTGCTGCAAGAAGGGCATCCAGCAGAAGCGCAAAAGCTGGCGGACCGCACGATGATCAGCATCCCGCGCGCCTTGCCCGTGTATCAAACGCTGGGGGACCTGTGGCTGGAATCCGCGGTCGACGCGGAAGCGGGAAGCTACCGTCGTGAACTCGATCTGGATCGCGGCGTGGCCACGGTGCGCTTTACCGCAGGCGGCGTCCACTACGTGCGCGAGGTATTCGCCTCGGCTCCGCGCCATGCCATCGTCGTGCGGCTCAGTGCCGACAGGCCGGGCAGCATTTCCTTTCGCGCAACCATGAGCCGTCCTGCGGACGCAACCTCGGAAGCTGTCGGTGGGCATTTGATCCTGACCGGACAAGCGTTGCCGAAGTCTGCTCCGGGAGAGCAGCCCACAGGAGTTCACTTCCGTGCCGAAATGAGCGCGGTCGCAACGGGAGGGCAAGTCACCACCGCCGATGGCCATGTGGATGTGTCGGGAGCGAACAGCGTGACGCTGACCATCGTCGCCGCCACCGACTACCGCGAGAAGAATCTCGCTGCAGCGTGCAAGCGCGACCTGGCGACGGCGTCGGCTGCCTACGATGCCCTGCTCCGCGAGCACCTTGCAGACCATCAACACTTCTTTCGCCGCGTGCATCTGGATCTTCCCGTGGACGCTACGGCCCGCGCCTTGCCTACCGATGAACGCCTAGCCCGCATGCAGCGTGGCTCCGCCGACGACGATCTTCTCGCGCTCTATTTCCACTACGGCCGCTATCTGCTGATCGCCAGCAGTCGACCCGGCAGCATGGCCGCGAATCTGCAAGGCAAGTGGAATGACAGCCTCACGCCTTCCTGGGGCAGCAAGTACACCATCAACATCAACACGGAAATGAACTACTGGCTGGCGGAGACCACCAACCTCTCTGAGCTGCACGAACCATTGTTCGACCTGATCGATAATGCTCGTGAAGACGGTCGCCGCGTAGCTAAGTTTTACTACGGAGCCGGCGGCTTCGTGCTGCATCACAATACCGATCTCTGGGGCGATGCGGTTCCCATCGATGGCGCGCGCTGGGGCGTCTGGCCGATGGGCGCGGCCTGGCTCTCACTGCATCTGGCCGAGCATTACGACTTCACCCGCGACCGCAAGTTCTTGGCGCAGCGCGCTTACCCCGTGATGAAAGAAGCGGCGCAATTCTTTCTCGACTACCTGGTGCCAGACGGTAAAGGGCATTTAGTCACCGGCCCGTCGACGTCACCCGAAAATGAGTATCAGTTGCCGTCGGGCGAAAAAGGCGTCCTCGCGATGGGGCCCACCATGGACACCGAAATCCTGCACGCCTTGTTCGGACGCGTGCTCGAGGCTGGCAAGATCCTGGGTGGCGATACGCAGTTTCTCACGAAGGTCGCCGCCGCCAACGCGAAGTTGTTGCCGCTGCGCATCGGACGCTTCGGCCAGATTCAGGAATGGCCGGAGGATTTCGACGAGACCGAACCCGGGCATCGCCACATTTCGCATCTGTTCGCGCTGTTTCCCGGCAACCAGATTACCCAGCAAACGCCGGACCTCTACCGCGCCGCCCGCACAACGATTGAACGTCGCCTCTCCAACGGTGGTGGCCACACCGGTTGGAGCCGAGCCTGGATCATCGCCTTCTGGACGCGCCTCGCCGACGGAGAAGAGGCCTATTCCAATCTGCAAGCACTACTTCGCAACTCCACGCTGCCGAACTTATTCGACAACCACCCGCCGTTCCAAATCGACGGCAACTTCGGCGCAACCGCGGCGATCGCCGAAATGCTGGTGCAAAGCCACGCGGGAGCAGTTGAGTTGTTACCCGCGTTGCCCAAGGCCTGGAAGCAGGGTCAAGTGAGCGGACTGCGTGCGCGCGGTGGACTGGAAATTGACATCGCCTGGAACGGCGGCTTGCCCTCTTCGGCAACCTTAAAACCGACGGTAGACGGACCGCAACAACTGCACTTCTCCAACGCAGTACGTATCTCGAAATGGCAAGACGGGGGCCGCATACTGCCGGTCCCCCGTCCTGGTCAAAGGCTCGACTTAAAAGCCGGCCACATTTATAAAATTGACTTCGCTCGCTGATCGGGCAAGCCGTTACTGCCCGATCATATCCAGAATGCCGTTGACGATCGCGGATTCCGCACATCCCGGCTGCAGCCGCGAAGACAGAACCTCAAACGTCATCATTCCAAAACCCGCGTCGTGTGGAATGTAGCCGGAACGAGCAGCGCCATTCGTTAGCGTGGCCATCATGGTCCGAGAATTCGGCGATTCCTTCTTGAGGCGCTGTGCGATCGGGTTGAAGACTTCCGCATTCACTCCACCGATCATAATATCGCCCAATTTGAGCAGGCTGAGACGGATGTCGATGGGAGCGCCATCTTTGTATTCTCCGGCAAAGCCGGCGCGACCTTGATTCAGACGGTCGCGGCCGGGGCAGGTCACGGTCTTTGAGTTGCCCTCAATCTTGAGTCCCGACTGCATACGATCCATACCGCGCATCACGTGCATCACTTCTTCGCCCAGGAACTGACCCATGGAAAGGATCATCTGCTTCTGTTGGGCGATCAGCCTTGCGGTTTGCGGATCATTGCGATTCAAGCCCACGCCGCCCGGAGGCATTGAGTTGCTGATGTCCTCGCCGCGTTTTGCATAGTCCTTGATGCGGATCTCGCGCAGGTCGTAGGTTTGTTGGAAGTAGATCGGATTCTGATCGCCTGCCGCGCCCGTGGACCACAACGCCACGACCTTGTCATCGTAGGAATCTTCGATGTACTTCGACGTGGTACCCGGCGCATCGCCGCTCACCATGTCGAGTTGCCCCACAGCTACCGCGTGCATCGCGTAGTTGTAGTAGACGGCAATGGGCTCGCCGCTCATGTTCTCAAACTTGACCACCGCCACCGTTTTATCCGACGGACCTTCGTAGTTCGGGCCTTCCCACCAACGACGCGTCTTCGGATCGATGATATTGCGGTTGACGTTGATGTAGGACAGCCCCGTCCCATAGCCAACACGAGCCGGCGTCAACCGTTGCTTCGCCTGACGGACAGATTCCACAATTTTCGCGATGTAACCGGCAGCCTGTTGACCCGGGACGCTATGCGTGTGCGTCGCGGTGATGATGACGTTCTTCGTGGGAATGCCTAACTCGGATTCGACTTGCTTGGTGACCCCTTGCCAGATGTTGTCCGGCAGGGAACCAGCATCCACCGTGATCAAAGCGGCGGACGTTGTTCCGTTGTCAATCACGATCGCCCGGGAATGGATGCGATCGTGAACTCCAAGATAGTTCTGCGGCAGCGTCTCGGGTGTTACGTCCACCTTGGCCGCGCCCACTCGCAAGGCGGGGCTTTGCCCGAATCCCGTACCCGCTGCGGCAATCAGGACCACTAAAAGAGATGCTCTCATCATGTTCGACTCCTTATTTTCGAAATAACAGCGGCGCACTTTCGTTCAAGTGATGGCGCCATACGCTAAACACATGTCCACCCGGATAGTCGGCCCATTCCACGCGAACACCTTTTTCCTTGAGCAGGCTGGCCAGTTTCTTGCCGGGAGCCAGCAAACCGGCTTCGTCCTGCCCGCTTCCCAAAAACAACAGTCGTAGCTTCTTCACATCGGAAGGATTCGCAAGAACTGCCTGCCACGGTGCCTGTGCCTCTACATTTTGACTGCTGGATTCTACACCCAGCGAACCGAAGCCGCCACTATAGGCGAGAACATAGCGGAACAATTCCGGGTGCGCCAGCCCGATCGACACGCTCTGCATCGCACCCATCGACAACCCGCCCAGCGCACGATGATCCGCGTCGGCGTACACACGATAGGTCTTCTCGATGGTCGGCAGGATCTCTTCCAGCAGTTCCTTGCTGAACAGTTTGTAATTGCGCAGGCCTTGCTCAGCAACCGGGGGAACCTCTTGATACGGACCAACCGAGGCGCTTTGCACAGGATGCCCGTGCGGCATCACCACGATCATCGGTTGCGCTTTGCCGTCGGCGATCAGGTTGTCCAGAATGATGTTGGCCCGGCCATTCATCACCCACCCGTTCTGCGTTTCCCCGTTGCCGTGCAGCAGGTAGTAGACAGGGTACTTGTCCTTGGACTTGTCGTAACCAGGAGGTGTGTAGACCCACAAATAGCGGTCGACACCCATGGTCTTCGACGGATACAACACCATGCGCACGTCACCATGCGGAACAGGACGCGCGTCGTAGAAAAGGGAGCCGTCACCGGGAATCTCCACCAGGCTCGACACAGCTGCGGTTCCCGCCGCCCGCGGCATCAGGCTGATGTTGGAAGGATCGGGCAGTTCCACGCCCTGAACACGAAAGTTGTAGATCCAGATTTCCGGAGTCAGCGGCCCAACGGTCAGGCCCCACACACCGTCGGTGCCTTTGGTCATCGCTTGCGGACCTTTGCCGCGCACCACTTCGCCAGTGAGTTCCACCAGCGTGGCTTGCGGAGCGCGCAATCGAAAGGTCACCGTGCGGTCCGGATGAACCTCGGGAGAACGCACCGGCTGTGGGCCCTGCGCGAAAAGCATGCCGGCCATCAGCAACAGTGCGACGATTTTCACTTCTTGAAGACTCCTAAATCAAAGGCATTGGCCATAGCCTGATTGCCCGCGTCGTTCGGATGGATGTGGTCACCCGGATCAAACTCCGCTTTGATTTTAGCTGGATGTTGCGCGTCGCGCACTGCTGCGTCAAAATCCACCACGCCATCGAAGTTCCCCTTGGCGCGAATCCAGGCATTCACGGCCACGCGGATCTTTTCCCCGCGTTCGGAAGCGGTAGGCACGCCTTCTTCAGGCATGATGGTGGCACCGATCACCTTGATGCCAGCCGCGTGACAACGCGCCAGAATCTGGCGATAGCCCCAGATCAATTCCTCCGCCGTCAGCGCCGTCGGTCCCTCAGCGCGGCCACGGATGTTGATGTCGTTGATCCCTTCCAGCAGGACCACCCACTTCACGCCAGGGCGAGTGAGCACGTCGCGGTCCAGTCGCGCCAGCGCACTCAGCCCTGCGCCGTCGCGCAAAACCTGATTTCCAGAAATTCCTTGATTCACCACACCGATCTGCTGCGTCGCTTTATTGCCCGCGAAGCGCTTCGCCAGCAGAGCGGGCCAAGCCTGATTCGCATCCCGCGTCGTCGCGTAACCGTCAGTAATCGAATCGCCGAAGGCGACCACTGTCTGCGCATCGCGCGATGCGACCACATTGATGCCCGCTAGCCACGTATACGCGAACATGGTCGTGGCTTCCGGCAGACTGCGTGCGCCGACAGCGTTGCCCGCTGCAATGTATCCGGTATGCAGGCCAATCGTGTGGCTCGCCGGAGTTCCCGTATCACGAGGCAGGTACAGCGAAACCGCGAGGTCCGAAAGCGGAGCCACATCCAGATCCACTGGATCACTCACCGCCAAAACTCCAGAAGCAATCGTGAAGGTCGGGCTTCCGCCGAAAGTCAGTGTTCGATCCGTGCCATCAACGATCTCGCCTCCAGCCTTGTGTACCGCGACATGCGCCGCGCCGATTTCGAGCGGCTGCGCGTTCAACATGTTTGAGAGTTCGACGCGAACACGCTTTCCACCCAGGCTGACATGAGCCACCATGCGGACCGTCTGATTCGCAAAGGTGGTAGGTAAACCCGATGCTTCCGGTCCACTCGTCCTCGCGGGACGCGGAGGTCCAGCAGGAGCGATCAACTGCTGTGCGGTCGCCCAGGTGGTCACCCAACGGTCCGCATTTTGCGCCTGTGCCTGGCATAAGGCCAGGCACAGGAATACAACAGTTTGTTTCATAGCGGTCCTTTTAGAACTTCAGAGCCGCGTTGATCTGCGAGGTACGGCCCGGCGCCGTCGCCGTAACCTGACCGAAAGCCGCCGAGACGCGGTTGGCGTTCGGGTTGCTCCAGCGTACGAGATTAAACGGATTCGCGAAATCCGCGCTGGTCTCGAAACTGAAGCGTTCATTGAACCGGAAGGTTCGGCCGATCGTGAGTGCTTCCTGTTTATCCCAGAAACCGCGCACCCAGCTGAGCGTAGGAGCAAGGTTGCCGAAGTTGAATCCGGTCGAAGTCGTAAACGCCGCGGAATTCAAGTAACGGCTGGTTGCCGGATCAAAGTCCGCCGGATTCGTCACCAGGTACGGAGAGACGCCGGTAACCGCGTTGCCCCGTTGACCGTAGCCGACAGTGCCAAGATTTCCCGCTGCGCCCGCGACAGTCAGCGGCACGCCCGAGCTGTACTTCACGAAGCCGTTGATGTGCCATCCAGCGACGATCGCGTTCACAACCCGCGAGCCCGGATTCAGCATCTTGCCTTTTCCGAACGGAAGGTCGTAAGCCCAGCTGAAGCTATAGCTGAATGCAGGCTGCACGTCCTGCTGGAAGAGACGAACACCGGGGTATTGATCCTGGATCAAAGTGAAGCTCTTAGACCAAGTCGCGAACCCGAACAAAGACAGCCCGTTGGAGAAGCGATGGTTCGCCTTCACCTGGAGGGAGTTGTATAGGTTCTGCCCCACGGGGTCGGCGACACCGCTGACCTGGCCGCCACCGAAGAATACGCCGCCACCGGTCGTCACGTTCGTGTACTGCGGGTACGGACGCAGGGACTGGTAAACAGTGTTGGCACCGCGTTGAGCGGCAAACGCCGCAAACGGAGAAGTGAAGCCGCCCTGTGCCGCTGCCGTCGAGGTGATGGGTTGCAGCAAGAGATTGCCGTACTTCAAATTGTCGAGCGGCATGTAGTTATAGTTGGTCGCAAAACCCTGGTGCGTTGATTTGGAGCCGATGTAGTTCGCCTCAATCGTTGTGTTGCGCGCAATCTGGCGCTGGATGCCGAAGGTATAGTTCACCGTCTGCGGAAGCCTGGTCCCTGTGCGAGGGATGAAGCTAATCGCCAGACCGTTCAAGAACGACGGGTCCAATGCGGGGGGACGCTGGAATGTCTGCGGGAACGTACCCGATTCCAGGTAGTAGAGCGGCGTGTATCCATCGCCAGAGCTAAACGACGGCGTGTTGGAGAAGCCGGCGATCGGGGGAACGGCGCTGTTACCAGATACTGCGTAGTTGATTCCCGTCGAGGCGCGAATCACAGTCTTGTTACCCAGCAAATAGGTGATGCCCAGTCGGGGACCAAACCCCTTTTTCCAGCCGTCCTGGAAGTTGCCACCAATCCGTCCGGCTCCGTCGCCGATAAAGCCCAGCGCGCCAAGCCGACCGCCAGCGGCGGGATTGGCCAGGTACGGCTGGAAGCTCGAGATCTTGTTCTGGACTTCGGACGCGGGCGGATTGTAGTCCCAACGCAGTCCGTAAGAAATCGACAATTTACGCGAGACCTGCCAATCATCCTGAGCAAACACACCGTAGCGGATGAAACGTGCGCCCCACGTGGGTTGAATGTCGGCGAGCGAGGTGCCCACCGCTCCCAGCAGGAAGCTGGCGTAAGAGTTGCCCCAAGTGCCGAAGTTCGTCGAGTTGGGTTGGCTGGTCATCGAGTTCGTGAACGAGAAGATGCCTTGAGCCCCGCCAAGGAACCGCCGATTAATGCGATCCCGATCGATTTCAAAACCCGCCTTGATGGTGTGCTTTCCGTGAATCATGGTCAGGTTCTCAATGACGGAGTAGCGCACGTCGCGCCAATTTTCGTCATAGCCGCGATTGAGCTGCGCCGGAGAAGTCGCGCCGCCACTGAAATTGATCTGCGGGAACGCGCCTGTGTCGGCGGGAATGCCCGTGATGCCAAGCTTCTGATCCCAGCCCTGACCGTTGGTCTTGTTGAGCCCGCGATTGTAGTAGCGATCCAGGGACAGCGTTAAATGGTTGATGATCGTCGGGCTCACGACATAGTCGTGATTGAGACGAACGCGCCAGCTGTTCGCGATTTGATCGAAGACGTTATCCAGCGGATTCGTCTGCGGGGCACCCCACGCGGGAGCATCTGTCATGCCGCCCGACTGGATAACACGAGGGCGCTTCTGATACGTGTAGCTTCCCGAGATCTTCTGCTTGGAGGAGATGCTGTGGTCGATCTTGAGCAGGGGAACGAACGTATTGTAAAAGGGCCAGGTCGCCGCAGCCTTGCTGTTGAAATTATTGACGATGCCGGGCAGCGTCGGGGAAGGCATGTATTGCGCGACGGTCCGACCGATCTGCGTAATACGGGACGTCGGAATTACGTTGCCAAGAAACTGCGTACGAACGACACTTCCGTTACCGTCCGGGACACCCGTGGTGGGGTCGAAAATCGGAATCTGACCCGCGGCATTTCTCAGCGCGCTGAAGTCGCCTCGCAAAAACTCCTGCGTGGGAATCGTGATAATGTTCCCGCTCGCGCCATAGCGAGAGTAGAACACACCCAGGCTGCCGAAGAAGAACGTCTTATCTTTGCCGTTGTAGACTCCCGGAATCACCAGCGGTCCGCCGAGCGTGAAGCCACCTTCGTTTTGGCGGTACGGAGTGCGGCGCGGCTGAAAGAAAGACCGCGCGTTCAATTTATCGTTACCCAAGTGATCGAAGACACTGCCGTGCAGTTGATTCGTGCCCGAGCGGATGGTCACGTTCGTAAACCAGTTGCCGAAGCCGCCGTACTCCGCGTTGAACGCATTGGAAACGACGCTCACTTCACCCACCTGCTCCATCATCGGGCCGTTTTCGGAGAAGCCACCCACCATGATGCGTTGGCTGGCAGGAGCGCCATCTACGAAGGTCTCGGTCTTTCCCGTCGGGGCGCCGTTGACGCTAGGCGTAAACGTGCTGGCGTTCGATGTCCCTGGCAGGTTATTCAGGAACGCCGTGACGTCGCGCTTGGTTCCCACAACGATGACCGGCAGGCTTTGAATCAGGTCCTGCTTGAAACCTGCGGCATTGTTCATAGTGGACGTGTCCAGCAGGGGAGCTTCGTCAGTCACCGTGACCGACTCTGAGACCGAACCCACCTGCAGCGTCACGTCGACGCGAATGCTTTGGCGCGGGCGGACTTCCACCGGTTCACGCGTCAGCGTGCTAAAGCCGGTCTTTTGAAAAACCAGGCGGTAGTTGCCGGCCGGGAGGTTTGGCGCGGTGTACAAACCTTCGCCGTTTGTGGACAGTTCCGTGGTGCTGTTGGTGCCGATACCCACCAACTGGACTTTCGTGTCGGGAAGACCGAGACCGCTCGGGTCACTGACGACACCTTGAATGGTGCCGCGGTCAATTTGGCCCCAGGCTGCAACCATGCTGATCATAGCCAGCAGTGCATATTTCACGATCCACCCTACGGTGTTCCACTTCTTCATCGGTCTAGGAGTCTCCATGGACATCCTCCTTTTGTTTTTCTGTTGCAAACTACGGCAATACTTTCTGAATCGCGGCGTTCAACACGACCGTCATAACTTTGTAGCCTTCGGCATTCGGATGCAGCCCATCCGTCGAATACGCGTCTTTCAACCAGCCACGTTCATCGACCACCGCACCGAAATAATCCACGTAGGTCGCCTTGACCTTCGCGGCGTAATCCTTCATCCAGGCGTTGAGGTTCAAAATGTCCGCCGGGGGATGACTCCCGGTCATTTTGGTGCGCGGAGGCCCGCCACCGCCCGGTCCCTGGGGAGCAGGATTGGCAGGAGGCGCGTTCTGCGCGCGCAGAAAGGGATAATCACTCACCGGCATTACTGAACACAAAATCACTTTGATGCCCTGATGTTGCGCAAGCTCCGTCATCGCCATGATGTTCTGCTGAATCATCTCTGGGGTGGACGGCCCGGTGTTGCGGGCAATGTCATTGATACCGGCCAGTACCACCATCGCAGTCGGCTTCAGCTCAATCACATCGGGATAGATCCGAACCAGCATCTGCGGCGTGGTCTGACCACCGATGCCACGATTCACATACGGCTTGCCGGGGAAATACTGTTCGAGATTCCAAAAGTCGGTAATCGAATCGCCCATGAACACGACGCGATTGGCCGGCACCGGCTGTTTCTTCAACTGCTGGTTGGCCGCGTGGTAGCGACTCAGCTGATTCCAATCCTGAAGCTGGTCGGCCAGCCCCCGTGCGGTATTGATCAAGCAGCAATTCGCGCGGGGCGGTGCAAACTCATCGGATAGTTGTGCCTTGGCCTGGAACCCAGCCAGCATCACTCCAACGACAAACACTGTGGTTTGGATTTTCATGGTTTTACTGAAAGTTTCGCGATACTAAACCTGTATTTACAGATTATGCGGAGCTATACTCCCCAGTTTGACGTCGCAGTTGGCAATATACCCCTTGGTTCACGAAGTTGTCAAGAAAATTTGCTTTGCGATAGGCGGGATCAACCTGTATTATCAGATTGTGAAAGACGGGACGGCGCCGAAACACGAAGTCATTCGACAGACGTTAATAGACGCAATAGCTTCCGGCGAATACGAACCCGGACAGCGGCTTCCCAGCGAATCGGCAATGGTGAAAACCTTCGCCGCGTCGCGCCCCACCGTGAACCGTGCCCTTCGTGAAATGCAACTGGCGGGACTCATCGAAAGACGGGCGGGGTCGGGCAGTTACGTGCGTGCGGATGCCGCGGCCCGGGGTTATACCTTTGGCCTGCTGATCCCCGAACTGGGGCGGACAGAAATCTTTGAGCCGCTCTGCCGCGGCATGGCCGAGACTCAGCATGAGAGCCACCATGTGCTCCTGTGGGGCAGTTCGTTGGGCGATGAAGCCAACATCGAACAACAGGCCTCGCAGGCCTGCCGGCAATTGGTCGCCAAGAAGGTTTCCGGGGTATTTTTCGCACCATTGGAACTCACGGCCCAAAAAGATGCCATTAATCGCGGCGTCTCTGAGGTGTTGGACAAAGCCGGGATTCCGATGGTTCTCCTGGATCGGGACCTTGTCTCGTATCCGGAACGAAGCAAATACGATCTGGTCGGTATCGACAACCGACGCGCGGGTTATGCGATCACCCAGCATCTGATCCGATGCGGTTGCCGACGCCTCGTTTTCGTCGGCCGCCCCGGTTCGGCACCCACGGTCGACGCCCGCATTTCCGGCTACCGCGACGCGGTTTCCGACGCCAGCCTGGACCTGGAAGCGCAGGTCTGCCGCATTGATCCCGACGACCACACGCACTTGCAGGAAATCCTCAATTCCTTGCGTCCCGATGGCTTTGTTTGCGCCAATGACTTTACTGCCGCCCACGTTTTGAAAACGCTAACCGACCTAGGGGTAAATGTGCCGGACGGGGTGCGCATGGTGGGAATCGACGACGTCAAATACGCCAGTCTTCTTTCGGTTCCGCTCACCACGATCCATCAGCCCTGCGCCGCGATGGGGGCGATCGCCATCGGCGCGATGCTCGAAAGACTGCGGCAACCTAAACTGCCAGCTCGGGACATCTTATTGAATTTTGAGCTAGTTGTACGCGAGTCCTGCGGGAGCCGCAAAAAGAGATTGACAGGGGTACGGTGAACGCTGATACTAACGACTGCGTGCGACCTGATCAACCTGAAACTGAAAAGCTGTCTTTACCAATTACGTCCCCGGCACAACAGGTGATCGTCCTCGGCGAAGTCCTCTGGGATGTGTTCGACCACGCGCGACGCCTCGGCGGCGCGTCACTGAACTTCGGTGTTCACGCGCGGCGTCTGGGCCACGACGTGAAGCTGATCAGCGCGGTGGGCACGGATGAACTGGGCGACCAAGCTCTGGCGATGATTGCCGCCCACGGTCTGGACACCCGGCTCCTGCAGACCACTTCCCGATTTCCCACCGGAACCGCATGCGTCCAGACCGGCCCTGGCGGGAAGATTCAGTTCACGATTAAACGACCCGCCGCGTATGATGCGGTGAACCTTTCCGCCGCTGAAATTGACCTTCTGCGGCAAACCGCCTCGGGATGGTTTTACTTCGGGACGTTGTTCGCCTCCACGGCGCAGGGCAAGGAAGTCTTGCATCGGCTACTGGCGGCGCTCATCAACGTCATCAAATTCTACGACCTGAATCTTCGCCCGGATTCCGATTCACCGGACCTGGTATTGGAACTGCTGCAGCGCGCTGATGTTGTGAAACTGAACGAGGACGAACTGCAGCGCGTGCACGAATTCACTGGCCTCCCCTTGGACGTCGAGGCCTTCTGCCGCCAAGGCAGCGAGCGCTACGGCTGGCGGGCCGTGGGCGTCACGCTGGGCGAGCGAGGTTGTGCCATTCTGGCCAATGGAGAATTTATCGAATCCGTCGGACATCCTGTCAATGTAGTGGACACGGTCGGTGCGGGCGACGCGTTCGCGGCCGCCTTCATGCACGGCCTAAGCCTGAATTGGCCTGCTGCGGAAATCGCTTCGTTCGCCAATCGGGTTGGAGCTCTGGTGGCCAGTCGTCACGGCGCGATTCCCGACTGGACCATGGAAGAAGCCGTGAGTCTGTGATCCACACCCGATGAGAAACCAAGTCCAACTCATCACCTACGTCGACCGCCTTTCCGGTGGCGGCTTCCGAGCGCTGCAAGCGCAGCTCGACGGACCGTTCCGCGATCTGTTCGGCGGCGCACATCTGCTTCCCTTCTACTGGCCCATCGACGGGGCCGACGCCGGCTTTGACCCGATCGATCACACCCAGCCCGATTCCCGGCTTGGCACCTGGCAGGATGTTCGCGCCCTCGCAGAAGGCCGCGACATCATGGCGGATTTGATCGTCAACCATGTCTCCAGCGGGTCCCCTCAGTTTCAGGATTTTAAGCAGCACGGAAAAGCGTCAAAGTTCGCAGACTTATTCCTCACCTATCAGCGCGTGTTCCCAGAAGGCGCGTCCGAACGTGACCTGCTCCAGATTTATCGCCCCCGCCCCAGCCTGCCCTTTACCAAGACTCGCTTGGATGACGGCAGCGAGTGCATGCTGTGGACCACCTTCACCTCCGATCAGCTAGACATCGATGTGCACTCCGCTGCGGGACGCAGCTATCTCGCGAAAATCCTGCAAGAGTTTCAGGCCGCCGGAATTCGCGCGATCCGTTTGGACGCTGCGGGATACGCCATCAAGAAACCCGGAACCAGTTGCTTCATGATTCCGGAAACCTTCGACTTCATCGCGGAACTTACAGCGCAGGCCCATGCCTTGGAGATCGAAGTGTTGGTCGAGATCCACGCCTACCATCAGGACCAGATCAGCATCGCGCGCCACGTGGATTGGGTCTATGACTTCGCACTCCCGCCTCTGGTGCTGCACGCCCTGTACACAAAAACCGCCGCGCGCCTGAAGCATTGGCTGAGCATCAGCCCGCGCAATTGCGTCACGGTTCTCGACACGCACGACGGCATCGGAGTCATCGACGTGGGACCCGACCGCCGCGGGGAGCAGATTCTCCCGGGCTTGCTGGCCGCCGAAGAAATCGACAATCTGGTCGAAACCATCCACGCTCGCAGCAATGGCGAAAGCCGTCAGGCGACTGGCGCCGCCGCCAACAACTTGGACCTTTATCAGGTCAACTGCACCTACTACGACGCACTGGGCAAGAACGACAATGAGTATCTGATCGCGCGCGCCCTGCAGTTCTTCGCGCCCGGGATTCCGCAGGTCTACTACGTGGGGCTACTGGCGGGCATCAACGATCTCGACCTGCTGCGCCGTTCCAGCGTGGGTCGCGACATCAACCGCCACTACTACAGCGAGTCTGAAATCGACCAGCAGGCAACACGCCCCGTGGTCCAGGCATTGTTTGCGTTGATGCGCTTCCGCAACACCCATCCCGCCTTCCAGGGAGAGTTTCACCTTCTCGAAACCGCCGACCACACCGTCCACATCGAATGGCGCAAAGCGGATGCGTGGGCTCGCTTGGAAGCGGACCTGCAAACCAGCTCGGCAACCATCTTTCACTCGGCTGAGGGCGGAGTGCAGCAGCTGGACGTCACCATCCACGCCCGTAAGTAAGGAGATCCGTCTATGAGCACCCCGGCCGTTGTGCGCACTTCGATGAACATGGGCCTGATTAAGGGCCTGACTTACGTCATGTTCGCGATGTTCGCCATGACCACGGACTCCGTAGGCATCATCATTCCGGAGATCGTCAAGACGTTCGGCCTTAGCCTGACTGCGGCTGGTTCCTTTCAATACGCCACCATGGCGGGCATCGCGCTGGCAGGATTTTTCCTCGGCCACCTCGCCGACAGCCTTGGTCGTAAGGCAACCATCATCGTTGGCCTGACGCTGTTCGCCGCGTCGTCTTACCTGTTCCTGGCGGGAAGTTCGTTCTTGTTCTTCAGCGTTCTGATGGCTGTGTCTGGCACGGCAATTGGCATCTTCAAGACCGGAGCGCTCGCACTCATCGGCGACATCTCGACCTCCACCGCCGAACACACTTCGATCATGAACACCGTCGAGGGATTCTTTGGCATCGGCTCCATCATCGGACCCGCGCTTTTGTCGCAACTGTTGCATCAAAATGTTCCCTGGCCGTGGCTCTACGTCATCGCCGGCAGCATGTGCGTACTGCTGATCATCACGGCGCTACGCGTGCAATACCCGCGCCCCGCCGCTGTTGTAACGGAAACCAATGCGCATGCCGTGCTGGCCGTGAACAAGAACCCCTTCGTGCTGATGTTTTCGTTGGGAGCATTTCTGTATGTCGCGGTGGAATCCGCGATCTACGTGTGGATGCCCACCTTGTTCGAAGGCTACACTGGCCCCGGCCAATGGGTCGCCGCCTACAGCATCTCGATCTTCTTTCTGCTCCGTGCTGGTGGCCGTTTCCTGGGTGCGTGGATGCTCGCGAAGTTCTCCTGGAGCACCGTGCTGACGCTGTGCAGCGGCGCGATTCTCGCCTGTTTTGTAACCAGCATCGCCGGTGGCGTTCAATGGGCCGTATACGCGCTGCCCCTGTCTGGACTCTTCATGTCCGTGATTTACCCCACCGTGAATTCCAAAGGCATTAGCTGCGTTCCGAAATCCGAACACGGTGCTGCGGCGGGCGTGATTCTCTTCTACACCTGTGTTTCCGCAGTATTGGCCCCGCTTGCGATTGGCGCCATCAGCGACGCCATGGGCGGCCCGATTTACGGCTTCGAACTCGCCACTGGTTTTGCGGCACTCCTGTTTATCGGCATGCTGCTGAATCAATTTCTGGATCCCACCACCGCCACGTTGGGGCGCGCGGATGAGACCGAATATCAACAAGCAGCCACCAAGTAAGAAAGGAACTCCGATGTATTCCATCAAGACCGCAGGCCTCGCAGCCTGCCTCCTGACTGTGGGCCAAGCCTTGGTCCCAGTCAGTTCCGCCCAGGCAGCGAAGGCCACCGGATCTGATCCCATCATCACCATCAGCACGGGCCAGCTTCGCGGCAGTCTCACTGCCGAT
The DNA here is from genome assembly GCA_039926185.1 of Bryobacteraceae bacterium. Classification (GTDB taxonomy): domain Bacteria; phylum Acidobacteriota; class Terriglobia; order Bryobacterales; family Bryobacteraceae; genus Palsa-187. Next base: position 163,832 of record JBDSXJ010000037.1, read on the forward strand.
GGTGTCGCCGCTTTCAAAAACATCCCCTTCGCCCAGCCCCCCGTCGGCAACCTGCGATGGCGCGAACCGCTGCTTGTCAAAGCCTGGTCCGGCGTGCGTGATGCCACCGCGTTCGGCCCCATGTGCAATCAGAACGACAACAAGCAACTGCCGCACAGCGAAGACTGTCTCCAGCTCAACATCTGGACGCCGAAGTCGCCCATGACCTCGCAGGTGCCGGTGATGGTGTGGGTCCACGGCGGAGGCAACACCGCCGGATCGGGAATGGAAGCGCTGTTCAATGGCGAAACGCTCGCTCGCCGTGGCGTGGTGGTGGTCAACATCAACTACCGCCTTGGCGTCCTGGGTTTCTTCGCACATCCCGCCCTGACCAAAGAGTCCGCGCATCACGCGTCGGGAAACTACGGCTTGGCCGATCAGATCCTGGCGTTGCGTTGGGTGAAGGAAAACATCAGCAAGTTCGGTGGCAACCCGTCGAACGTCACTCTCTTTGGCGAATCGGCAGGTGCCAACGACGTGAATGCGCTGATCGCCTCGCCCCTCACCAAAGGTTTGTTTTCGCGCGTGATCGCGCAGAGCGGTCCGATCGGCACGCAGCCCTCCCTGGCAGATTCGGAAAAACGCGGCGTCGATCTGGCCGCCAAGCTCGGCTTCACCGGCGACGACGCGCTGGCAAAACTGCGCGCGATGTCTGATACCGATTTGATGGCGAAAGGCGCGCAAGGCGCGATCGGAATCAGCGTTGACGGCTGGGTGCTACCGGAACAAGCATCGAAAATTTACAGCGAAGGCCGCCAGCAGAAAGTGGCGTTGCTGATCGGTAACAACTCCCAAGAGATGCAGCCTCGCACACCAGGCGATGTCCGCCAGCAAATCTCGCAACGCTACGGACCGTTGGCCGATCGCGCACTGGTGGCCTACGGAGTCAGCGGCGCAACGGATCCCCAGCCGGACCCCGAGAACGGAACCGTGATGCTCCAGTTCACCACCGACAACTCTTTCCGCTGCGGCTCGATTCAGGAATTGATCTGGCACACAGCTTCCGGCAACACCGGTTACGAGTATCAGTTCTCACGCACCGTTCACGGGCAGGAAGCCTTGGGCGCACCGCATGCCTCGGAAATTCCGTTCATCTTCGGCACGCTACCGGTGTGGCAGCGCATGCGCAATTACGATGATTCGGATCGGCAATATGCGCCACAGATGCAGGAATACTGGACTAACTTCGCGAAGACCGGAGATCCCAACGGCGGGAAGCTGGTAAAGTGGCCCAAGTTCGATGCCACCAGCCGTGCCTACATGGACTTCACCGACGCAGGCCCGGTCGTGAAAGAAAGCCTGCGCCGCGAAGCCTGCGACGTGTTTATTGAGAACCAGAAGCGTTTGGCGCGCTAAGTCGGGTGCGGGGAAAAGGGCCTTGGTGCGCTCTCAGCCGACAGGCTGAAGCCTGTCCCACCTGTTCTCAACAACCTGTG